>NZ_JNWV01000018.1 GCF_000716535.1 Streptomyces flaveolus
GCCGCGCGCGGCGACGGCAAGAAGATCATCCTCGCCCTGGACACGGTGAAGAACCTGGCCGACGAGGAGATGAAGGTCGTCGTGGACCCCGAGAAGGGCATGACGCGGATCACCAAGCTGATGGACCCGGCCGAGGCCACCGGCGAGTACATCGGCGTCACCCTGATCGAGGGCGACGCCGCTCCCGAGCTGGCCGACGCGCTGAAGGTGGTCTGGGAGACCGACCCGCAGCAGTTCTACGAGCACGGCTACCAGGAACTGGTCAACCGCGGCTTCCGCATCGACGTGGCGCCGATCGGCGAGGTCGAGTGGGTCGAGATCGACAACCACGACGACCTCGCCCGTGGACGGGTGATCGCGTGCCAGTACTGACCCGGCTCATCCCCTCGCCGGTCGTCGTCGACATCCGCCCTGGTGCTCTGGACGACCTGGCCTGCGTCCTCGCCGACCAGCGCATCTCGCACTCCGGGCGGCTCGCCGTCGCCGTCAGCGGTGGCTCCGGCGCCCGGCTGCGCGAGCGCCTCACGCCGTCCCTGCCCGGGGCGATCTGGTACGAGGTGGGCGGCGGCACCCTGGACGACGCGATCCGGCTGGCCGGCGAGATGAAGGCCGACCACTACGACGCGGTCGTCGGCCTCGGCGGCGGCAAGATCATCGACTGCGCCAAGTTCGCCGCGGCACGCGTCGGCCTGCCCCTGGTCGCCGTACCGACGAACCTCGCGCACGACGGCCTGTGCTCACCGGTCGCCACCCTCGACAACGACGCGGGCCGCGGCTCCTACGGCGTCCCCAACCCGATCGCGGCCGTGATCGACCTGGACGTCATCCGCGAGGCCCCGGCCCGCTTCGTGCGCGCCGGCATCGGTGACGCCGTCTCCAACATCAACGCGGTCGCGGACTGGGAGCTGGCGAACCGGATCAAGGGCGAGCAGATCGACGGCCTGGCCGCCGCCATGGCCCGGCAGGCCGGTGAGGCGGTGCTCCGGCACCCGGGCGGCATCGGGGACAACGACTTCCTCCAGGTGCTCGCCGAGGCGCTGGTCCTCACCGGTGTCGCGATGTCCATCTCCGGTGACTCCCGGCCCGCCTCGGGCTCCTGCCACGAGATCAACCACGCCTTCGACCTGCTCTACCCCCAGCGCGCCGCGGCCCACGGCGAGCAGTGCGGCCTCGGCGCCGCCTTCGCGATGTACCTGCGCGGCGCCCACGAGGAGTCGGCGTACATGGCCGAGGTGCTGCGCCGGCACGGGCTTCCGGTGCTGCCGGAGGAGATCGGTTTCACGGTGGACGAGTTCGTCCGCGCGGTGGAGTTCGCCCCCGAGACCCGGCCCGGCCGCTACACGATCCTCGAACACCTCGACCTCAAGACGAACCAGATCAAGGACACCTACGCCGACTATGTCAAGGCCATCGGTAGCTGAACTCCGTCCGGTCGTCCACCCCGCGGGGGTGAAGGACCGGCGCAGCGGTGAGCACTGGGCGGGACGCCTCTACATGCGTGAGGTGTCCCTGCGCGTCGACCGCTACCTGGTGAACACCAGGGTCACGCCCAACCAGCTCACGTACCTGATGACCGTCTGCGGCGTGCTCGCGGCCCCGGCCCTGCTGGTGCCGGGGATCCCGGGCGCCGTGCTCGGCGTGGTCGCCACCCAGCTCTACCTGCTGCTGGACTGCGTCGACGGCGAGATCGCCCGTTGGAGGAAGCAGTACTCGCTCGGCGGGGTCTACCTGGACCGCGTCGGCGCCTACCTCACCGACGCGGCCGTCCTGGTCGGCCTCGGCCTGCGCGCCGCCGACCTGTGGGGCAGCGGCCGGATCGACTGGCTGTGGGCCTTCCTCGGCACCCTCGCCGCACTCGGCGCCATCCTGATCAAGGCCGAGACCGACCTGGTGGGCGTGGCACGGCACCAGACCGGCAAGCCCCCGGTCAAGGAAGCCGCCTCGGAGCCGCGCTCCTCCGGCATGGCGCTGGCCCGCCGGGCCGCCTCGGCGCTGAAGTTCCACCGGCTGATCCTCGGCATCGAGGCCTCGCTGCTCATCGTCGTCCTCGCGATCGTGGACCAGGCCCGCGGCGACCTGTTCTTCACCCGCCTCGGCACGGCCGTCCTCGCCGGCATCGCCGTGCTCCAGACGCTGCTGCACCTGGTGTCCATCCTCGCCTCCAGCAGGCTGAAGTGAGCGCGCCCATGAAGGTCGGTGCCGTCATCATCACCATGGGCAACCGGCCCGAGGAGCTGCGGGCCCTGCTCGACTCCGTCGCCAAGCAGGACGGTGACCCGGTCCAGGTGGTCGTCGTCGGCAACGGCTCACCCGTCCCGGACGTGCCCGAGGGCGTGCGGACCGTCGAGCTGCCCGAGAACCTGGGCATCCCCGGCGGGCGCAACGTCGGCATCGAGGCCTTCGGGCCCGGGGGGCGAGATGTCGACATATTGCTCTTCCTCGACGACGACGGCCTGCTCGCCCGCCACGACACCGCGGAGCTGTGCCGCGAGGCCTTCGCGGCCGACCCGGAGCTGGGCATCATCAGCTTCCGCATCGCCGACCCCGACACCGGCGAGACCCAGCGCCGGCACGTGCCCCGGCTGCGCGCCTCCGACCCGATGCGCTCCTCCCGGGTCACCACCTTCCTCGGCGGCGCCAACGCCGTCCGCACCCGTGTCTTCGCCGAGGTCGGCGGGCTCCCGGACGCCTTCTTCTACGCGCACGAGGAGACCGACCTGGCCTGGCGGGCCCTCGACGCGGGGTGGATGATCGACTACCGGTCCGACATGGTGCTCTACCACCCGACGACCGCGCCCTCGCGGCACGCGGTCTACCACCGCATGGTCGCCCGCAACCGCGTCTGGCTCGCCCGCCGCAACCTCCCCGCGCTCCTGGTCCCGGTGTACCTCGGCGTCTGGCTGCTGCTCACGCTGCTGCGCCGCCCCTCGCGGCCGGCCCTGAAAGCATGGTTCGGCGGCTTCCGGGAAGGCTGGTCCACGCCCTGCGGCCCGCGCCGCCCGATGCGCTGGCGTACGGTGTGGCGACTCACCCGACTGGGCCGTCCGCCGGTCATCTGACAAGCTCGTCCCTGGAGTGCCCGGGCGTCCGTGGGCGGGCGCCGGGGAGACGAACTCGAACGCGAATCCGAAGACGAAAGTATCCACCTGTGAGTGAGACCACGCACGACGGCACGGTCGCCGTGACCGAGGCCGCGCCGCCCGACGAGGGGCTGACGGCGGCCCAGCTGGCCGCCAAGTACGGGCTCGCCGTGAGCGGCGCCCGGCCCTCGCTCGTGGAGTACGTCCGTCAGCTCTGGGGGCGCCGCCACTTCATCCTCGCCTTCTCCCACGCGAAGCTGACCGCGCAGTACAGCCAGGCCAAACTCGGCCAGCTCTGGCAGGTGGCCACGCCGCTGCTGAACGCGGCCGTGTACTTCTTCATCTTCGGGCTGATCCTGCACGCCAGCCGCGGCATGTCGCAGGACGTGTACATCCCGTTCCTGGTCACCGGCGTCTTCGTGTTCACCTTCACGCAGAGTTCGGTGATGTCGGGCGTCCGCGCGATCTCCGGCAACCTCGGCCTGGTGCGCGCCCTGCACTTCCCACGCGCCTCGCTGCCCGTCTCCTTCTCGCTCCAGCAGCTCCAGCAGCTGCTGTTCTCGATGATCGTGCTGTTCCTCGTGGCGATCGGCTTCGGCAGCTATCCGGACATGTCCTGGCTGCTGATCGTGCCGGTCCTCGCCCTGCAGTTCCTCTTCAACACCGGTCTCGCGCTGATCATGGCCCGTGCGGGAGCCAAGACCCCGGACCTGGCCCAGCTCATGCCGTTCGTGATGCGGACGTGGATGTACGCCTCCGGCGTGATGTTCTCCATCCCGATCATGCTGGAGGACAAGCCGCACTGGATCGCGACGGTCCTGCAGTGGAACCCGGCCGCCATCTACATGGATCTGATGCGCTTCGCCCTGATCGACGGCTACGGTTCCGAGAACCTGCCCGCCCATGTGTGGGCGGCGGCCGGCTGCTGGGCCGTGCTCTTCGCCGTGGGCGGCTTCGTGTACTTCTGGAAGGCTGAGGAGCGGTACGGCCGTGGCTGAGCAGAACACCCAGGACCGTCGCCCGACGGTGATCGCGGACGACCTGCACATCGTCTACCGGGTCAACGGCGCCAAGAGCGGCAAGGGCAGCGCCACGGCGGCCCTGAGCCGGATCCTGCGGCGCGGCTCCGACGACGCGGCGCGCGGGGTGCGCAAGGTGCACGCCGTGCGCGGCGTGTCCTTCGTCGCCTACCGCGGCGAGGCCATCGGTCTTATCGGTTCCAACGGCTCCGGCAAGTCGACGCTGCTGCGGGCCATCGCCGGCCTGCTGCCCGCGGAGAAGGGCAAGGTCTACACCGATGGCCAGCCGTCCCTGCTGGGTGTGAACGCGGCCCTGATGAACGATCTGACCGGTGAGCGGAACGTCATTCTGGGCGGGCTCGCCATGGGGATGTCCCGGGAGCAGATCAAGGAGCGCTACCAGGACATCGTGGACTTCTCGGGCATCAACGAAAAGGGCGACTTCATCACCCTGCCGATG
This sequence comes from Streptomyces flaveolus, assembly GCF_000716535.1. Classification (GTDB taxonomy): domain Bacteria; phylum Actinomycetota; class Actinomycetes; order Streptomycetales; family Streptomycetaceae; genus Streptomyces; species Streptomyces flaveolus_A. Next base: position 4,560 of record NZ_JNWV01000018.1, read on the forward strand.
CGCACCTACTCCTCCGGCATGGCGGCGCGCCTGCGCTTCTCCATCGCCGCCGCCAAGGACCACGACGTCCTCATGATCGACGAAGCGCTGGCCACCGGTGACCGCAAGTTCCAGAAGCGCTCGGAGGAGCGCATCCGGGAGCTGCGAAAGGAGGCCGGCACGGTCTTCCTGGTCAGTCACAACAACAAGTCCATCCGTGACACCTGCAACCGGGTGCTGTGGCTGGAGCGCGGCGAGCTGCGCATGGACGGACCCACCGAAGAGGTCCTCAAGGAGTACGAGAAATTCACGGGCAAGTAACCCGTTTCGGTCAGGGCCCCGCCGGAATTCCTCCGGCGGGGCCCTCCCGTCTGCAAAGGAAACGTCAACTCCGCCCGACGTTAGGAATCTTGAAGGCAATCGGTGTGTTGTTGTGATGTGCAGGACACCCTGCCGCGCCACGCCGCGTTGTACAACGTAAGCTGTACCGGCGTCGGAAACCGGCAAGTGGGGCGATAATGCGCGCCCGCCTGCGGTGGGCACGCCTGCGCGGAGCGGGGCGGCGTGTCCGAAATAGTGTGTATCGGATCGGCAGTGTAGAACGGGAGATGTGACGGCAATGGCTACGGAAACTCCCCTGCTCAGCGGAGCATGTGCCGTCCACGCCCCGGGCAGCGTCCGATGACGGCCACCGCCGAGGCGCCCGACCTGGAACGCGCCACCCTGGACAAGGCCGCGAGCGAGAACTTTCCGGTGGCCCCCTTCTTCCTGCCCCGGGACTGGCGCGCCGACCTCATGGCCGTCTACGGCTTCGCCCGTCTGGTGGACGACATCGGCGACGGCGACCTCGCCCCCGGCGGCGCCGACGCCCGGCTGCTCGGCGTGTCGCCCGCCGAGGCCACCGACCGCCTGGTCCTCCTCGACGCCTTCGAGGCCGACCTGCGCCGCGTCTTCGACGGCACCCCGCACCACCCGCTGCTGCGCCGCCTGCAGCCCACCGTCCGCCGTCGCGGCCTCACCCCCGAGCCGTTCCTCGGGCTGATCGCCGCGAACCGCCAGGACCAGCTCGTCACCCGGTACGAAACCTACGACGACCTCCTCGCCTACTGCGAACTCTCCGCCAACCCGGTCGGCCGCCTCGTCCTCGCCGTCACCGGCACCTCCACCCCCGAGCGGATCCGCCTGTCCGACGCGATCTGCACGGCGCTCCAGATCGTCGAGCACCTCCAGGACGTCGCCGAGGACCTCGGCCGCGACCGGATCTATCTCCCCGCCGCGGACATGAAGCGTTTTCACGTCCAGGAAGCGGACCTCGCCGCGAAAACCACGGGCGCATCGGTGCGCGCCCTGGTTGCATACGAAGCACAACGCGCCCGCGAACTGCTGAATGAAGGCGCCCCCCTGGTGGGTAGCGTCCACGGCAGGCTCAAGCTGCTGCTCGCAGGGTTCGTGGCGGGAGGAAGGGCGGCGATCAGGGCGATCGCCGCCGCCGAATACGACGTACTTCCCGGCCCGCCCCGACCCGGCAAGGTCCAGTTGCTGCGTGAGGCGGGCGTGATCCTGCGAGGAGAGGGGTGATCCGGACCGTGGATTCTCCGCCGCACGTGTCCGCACCGGTACTCGCCGCCTACAGCTACTGCGAGACCGTCACCGGGCAGCAGGCCCGTAACTTCGCCTACGGCATCCGGCTGCTGCCGACGGCCAAGCGCCGCGCCATGTCGGCGCTGTACGCGTTCTCCCGGCGCGTGGACGACATCGGCGACGGCGAACTGGCCGACGAGGTCAAGCTGGCGCGGCTGGAGGAGACCCGGGCACTGCTCGCCCGGATCCGCGGGGGCGAGGTCGAGGAGGACGACACCGACCCGGTGGCCGTCGCCCTCAGCCACGCCGCGGGCGCCTTCCCGATCCCGCTCGGCGGTCTGGACGAGCTGATCGACGGCGTCCAGATGGACGTACGCGGGGAGACCTACGAGACCTGGGACGATCTGAAGGTCTACTGCCGGTGTGTCGCCGGTGCCATCGGCCGCCTCTCGCTCGGCGTCTTCGGCACCGAACCGGGCGCGCGCGGCGCCGAGCGCGCATCCGAGTACGCCGACACGCTGGGCCTCGCCCTCCAGCTCACCAACATCCTGCGCGACGTCCGCGAGGACGCGGCCGGCGGCCGTACCTACCTGCCCGCCGACGACCTCGCCAAGTTCGGCTGCTCGGCCGGGTTCAACGGACCGACCCCGCCGGAGGGCTCCGACTTCGCGGGCCTCGTGCACTTCGAAGTGCGGCGAGCCCGCGCCCTGTTCGCCGAGGGTTACCGGCTGCTGCCCATGCTCGACCGCCGCAGCGGCGCCTGCGTGGCTGCGATGGCCGGCATCTACCGCCGGCTGCTGGACCGCATCGAGCGCGACCCGGAGGCCGTGCTGCGCGGCCGCGTCTCGCTGCCCGGACACGAGAAGGCCTACGTCGCCGTGCGCGGCCTGTCCGGGCTCGACACCCGGCACGTGACCCGCCATGTCTCCAGGCGCTCCGTCCGGAGGCGCGCCTGATGCGGCGCACCGAACCGGAACCGGCCGAACCGGACGGCATGCGACAGGCAACCCTCCCGTGCGGCGTGGCGTCCCTGACGGCGACGGCGGAGCGTGCACCGTTCAACCAGCGCACTCGCGCCCCGCAGGGGCGCGGGGCTCTGTCGGACCTGCGGCTACCGCCGCGTGGGCACGACCAGCCACGACGAAGCCGCGGACGAAAGGCGAGCCGTAGCGGCCCAGCCCGCGGAGCGCTCGCACGGAAGGACGCACGATGAGCGACGGCGCACCCCCCGCACCGGACCGGGCCGGCACCGCGCGGACGGCAGGCCGCAGCGCGGTCGTGGTCGGCGGCGGCCTCGCCGGGATCACCGCGGCGCTCGCCCTCGCCGACGCGGGCGTCCGGGTCACCCTGCTCGAAGGCAGGCCCAGGCTGGGCGGCCTCGCCTTCTCCTTCCAGCGGGGCGAACTGACCGTCGACAACGGCCAGCACGTGTACCTGCGCTGCTGCACCGCCTACCGCTGGTTCCTCGACCGGATCGAGGGCGCGGCGCTGGCACCGCTGCAGGACCGCCTGGACGTGCCCGTCGTCGACGTCGCCAAGCCCGAGGGGCGGCGGCTCGGCAGACTGCGGCGCGACCCGCTGTCCGTCCCCCTCCACCTGGGGCGCAGCCTGGCCGCCTATCCGCACCTCTCGCTCACCGAGCGCGCGGCCGTCGGGCGGGCCGCGCTCGCGCTGAAGGGGCTCGACCTCGCCGATCCGACCCTGGACACCCAGGACTTCGGCAGCTGGCTGGCCGCGCACGGTCAGTCGGCACGCGCCATCGAGGCCCTGTGGGACCTGGTCGGGGTCGCCACCCTCAACGCGGTTGCGGGCGACGCCTCGCTGGGGCTCGCCGCGATGGTGTTCAAAACCGGTCTGCTGTCCGACCCGGGCGCGGCCGACATCGGCTGGGCCCACGTCCCGCTGGGCGAACTGCACGACCGGCTGGCCCGCAAGGCGCTCGACTCCGCGGGCGTGCGCACCGAGGTCCGTACACGCGTCACCTCCGTCTCTCTCAACGAGAACGGGACGTGGAGCGTTCAGGTTCCCGGCGAGCTGATCGACACCGACGCCGTCGTCCTCGCCGTACCCCAGCGCGAGGCCCACGAGCTGCTGCCGCCCGGAGCCCTCGACGCGCCCGAGCGGCTGCTGGAGATCGGCACCGCGCCGATCCTCAACGTCCACGTGGTGTACGACCGCAAGGTGCTCGCCCGGCCCTTCTTCGCCGCGCTCGGCACCCCCGTGCAGTGGGTGTTCGACCGGACCCACGCCTCCGGGCTGCGCACGGGGCAGTACCTGGCGCTGTCCCAGTCGGCCGCGCAGGACGAGATCGACACCCCGGTCGCGGAACTCCGCGAGCGCTACCTGCCCGAGTTGGAACGACTGATTCCGGGTACGCGCGCGGCCGAGGTGCTGGACTTCTTCGTGACCCGGGAGCGGACGGCGACGTTCGCACCCACCCCCGGCGTCGGGCGGCTGCGGCCCGGCGCCCGCACCAAAGCCCCCGGCCTGTACCTGGCCGGAGCGTGGACCGCCACCGGGTGGCCCGCGACCATGGAGAGTGCGGTCCGCAGCGGAGTGAGCGCGGCCGACGCCGCGCTCAGCGCCCTGGGCCGGCCCCGCCCCCGCCACCTCTTCGAGTTCGAGGAGGCGGCCTGATGCCCGATCAGCAGGCGGCCGGTCCCCGCACCCCCGGTACCGCAACAAGAGGAGAGACTGTGCCCACTGTGCCCCCGGCCTCGACGCCCGCTCCACGGGCCGCGGTGGACGTGACCGCGCTGCTGGAGCGCGGGCGGAACCTGGCCACACCGGTGCTGCGCGCGGCCGTCGACCGCCTGGCGCCTCCCATGGACACCGTCGCCGCCTACCACTTCGGCTGGATCGACGCCGCCGGCAACCCCGCCGACGGCGACGGCGGCAAGGCCGTCCGCCCCGCGCTCGCCGTGCTCTCCGCCGAGGTCACCGGCGCCGCACCGGAGGCGGGCGTCCCGGGCGCGGTCGCCGTCGAACTCGTGCACAACTTCTCGCTGCTGCACGACGACCTGATGGACGGCGACGAGCAGCGCCGGCACCGCGACACCGTCTGGAAGGTGCACGGCCCCGCCCAGGCCATCCTGGTCGGCGACGCCCTGTTCGCCCTCGCGGGCGAGGTACTGCTGGAACTCGGCACGGTCGAGGCCGGCCGCGCCGCCCGCCGGCTGACCACCGCCACCCGTGCCCTGATCGACGGTCAGGCGCAGGACATCTCCTACGAGCACCGCGACCGGGTCAGCGTCGAGGAGTGCCTGGAGATGGAGGGCAACAAGACCGGCGCCCTGCTCGCCTGCGCCTCCTCCATCGGAGCGGTCCTCGGCGGCGCGGACGACGCCACCGCCGACGCGCTGGAACGGTACGGCTACCACCTCGGCCTCGCCTTCCAGGCCGTGGACGACCTGCTCGGCATCTGGGGCGACCCGGAGGCCACCGGCAAGCAGACCTGGAGCGACCTGCGCCAGCGCAAGAAGTCCCTGCCCGTGGTGGCCGCGCTCGCGGCCGGCGGCCCCGCCTCCGAGCAGCTCGGCGAGATCCTCGCCGCCGACGCCAAGAGCAGCGACTTCGAGAACTTCTCCGAAAAGGAGTTCGCGGCCCGTGCGGCCCTCATCGAGGAGGCCGGCGGCCGCGAGTGGACGGCGGCGGAGGCACGCCGTCAGCACACCATCGCCATCGAAGCCCTCGACGCCGTCGACATGCCCGACCGGGTGCGGGAATCCTTCACGGCGCTCGCGGACTTCGTCGTCGTACGGAAGAGATGATCACTATTGGCCTGACGAGCCTCGCGTAGTCGCCGGCCGGTCTCTCCCCACCTCGAAGGAGACCGGCCGACGGCGGACCCACAGCAGCACGACTCGCACGACTGCACGAAGGGGAAGCCATGACAGCGACGACCGACGGAAGCACCGGGGCGACCTTGCCGTCCCGGGCTGCCGCGGCCAGCGACACCACCCTCACCACCCCCGAGGCGGTCGGGGTACAAGAAGCCGCCGCGCGCGCCGCACGACGCGCCACCGACTTCCTGCTCTCCCGGCAGGACTCCCAGGGCTGGTGGAAGGGCGACCTGGAGACCAACGTCACCATGGACGCCGAGGACCTGCTGCTCCGACAGTTCCTGGGCATCCGGGACGAGGAGACCACGCAGGCCGCCGCGAAGTTCATCCGCGGCGAGCAGCGTGAGGACGGCACCTGGGCCACCTTCTACGGCGGCCCCGGCGAACTGTCCACCACCGTCGAGGCGTACGTCGCCCTGCGTCTGGCCGGCGACGCGCCCGACGCCCCGCACATGGCCAAGGCGTCCGCCTGGATCCGCGAACGGGGCGGCATCGCCGCCTCCCGCGTCTTCACCCGGATCTGGCTCGCCCTGTTCGGCTGGTGGAAGTGGGAGGACCTGCCCGAACTTCCCCCGGAGCTGATCTGGTTCCCCACCTGGATGCCGCTCAACATCTACGACTTCGGATGCTGGGCCCGGCAGACCATCGTCCCGCTCACCATCGTCTCGGCCAAGCGTCCGGTGCGCCCCGCGCCCTTCCCGCTGGACGAACTGCACACCGACCCGGCCCGGCCCAACCCGGCCAGGCCCCTGGCCCCGCTGGCCAGTTGGGACGGCGCCTTCCAGCGCATCGACAAGGCGCTGCACCAGTTCCGCAAGGTCGCCCCGCGCAGGCTGCGCAAGGCCGCGATGAACGCGGCGGCCCGCTGGATCATCGAGCGGCAGGAGAACGACGGCTGCTGGGGCGGCATCCAGCCCCCGGCCGTGTACTCGATCATCGCCCTCCACCTGCTCGGCTACGACCTCCAGCACCCCGTGATGCGTGAGGGCCTCGCCTCGCTGGACCGTTTCGCGGTCTGGCGCGAGGACGGCGCCCGGATGATCGAGGCCTGCCAGTCCCCGGTCTGGGACACCTGCCTGGCCACCATCGCCCTCGTGGACGCCGGTCTGCCCGTCGACCACCCCCAACTGGTCAAGGCGGCCGACTGGATGCTCGGCGAGGAGATCGTCCGGCCCGGCGACTGGGCCGTGAAGCGTCCCGGACTGCCGCCGGGCGGCTGGGCGTTCGAGTTCCACAACGACAACTACCCGGACATCGACGACACCGCCGAGGTCGCTCTCGCGCTGCGCCGGGTCCGGCACCACGACCCCGAGCGCGTCGACAAGGCGATCGGCCGGGCCGTGCGCTGGAACCTCGGCATGCAGTCCAAGAACGGCGCCTGGGGCGCGTTCGACGTCGACAACACCAGCCCGTTCCCCAACCGGCTGCCGTTCTGCGACTTCGGCGAGGTCATCGACCCGCCGTCCGCGGACGTCACCGCGCACGTCGTGGAGATGCTCGCCGCCGAGGGCCTCGCCCACGACCCGCGCACCCGGCGCGGCATCGACTGGCTGCTCGCCGAACAGGAGCCGAACGGCTCGTGGTTCGGCCGCTGGGGCGTCAACTACATCTACGGCACCGGCTCGGTCGTGCCCGCGCTGACCGCGGCCGGACTGCCCGGCTCGCACCCGGCGATCCGGCGGGCCGTGACCTGGCTGGAGAGCGTCCAGAACGACGACGGCGGCTGGGGCGAGGACCTGCGCTCCTACAAGTACGCCAAGGAGTGGAGCGGCCGGGGCGCCTCGACCGCCTCGCAGACCGCGTGGGCGCTGATGGCACTGCTCGCGGCGGGGGAGAAGGACTCCAAGGCCGTCGAGCGCGGCATCCAGTGGCTGGCCGGGACCCAGCGCGAGGACGGCACCTGGGACGAGCCGTACTTCACCGGCACCGGCTTCCCGTGGGACTTCTCCATCAACTACCACCTGTACCGGCAGGTGTTCCCGCTCACCGCGCTCGGTCGCTACCTGCACGGCGACCCCTTCGAGCGGAACCTGCTCGCCAAGGCCGGGACGGCAGCGTCACGGGCGACGGGGAGCTGACTTGAGCAACCAGCCCGCCCCGGCCCCGCTGCTGATCGCCTGCGCGCTCGGCATCGAGCACCTCGCCCTGCGCACCGGCGACAGGAGCGGGGCGGACGGGCCGTACACCGTCGTCCGTACGGGCATGGGCCCGAGGGCGGCGGAACGCTCCGTCGGCCGGCACCTCGCCGGCCCGGCGGCGGCCGGCACGGCCGTGCTGGCCACCGGTTTCTGTGCCGGGCTCGCCCCCGGCATGCACCCCGGCGACCTGGTCGTCGCCGAGGAGACCCGGGACTCGCACGGGACCGTCCCGTGCGTGGGCACCGACCTGCTGGTCAAGGAACTCGTGCGCCTGCTGCCCGTGCGCACGGTCCACACCGGCCCGCTCACCGGCTCCGACCACGTCGTGCGGGGGTCCGAGCGATCCGATCTGCTCGCCACCGGCGCGATCGCGGTCGACATGGAGTCGGCGGCCACGCTCCGTACGGCCGTCCGCACCGGCGAGCGCCCGGTCGCGGCCGTCCGGGTGGTCGTGGACGCACCGGAACACGAACTCGTCCGGATCGGCACGGTGCGCGGTGGGATATCAGCCTTCCGCGTGCTTCGTTCCATCCTTCCCTCATTTTTTGAATGGCACCGTTCTTTGCTGCTCCCCCGGAGGTGAGCCAGATGGCCATGCCGTTGCGCCAGTCCATCAAGGTCGCGACATACCTGGCTGAACAGAAGCTCCGCAAGCGGGACAAGTTCCCGCTCATTGTCGAGCTGGAACCACTGTTCGCCTGCAATCTGAAGTGCGAGGGCTGCGGCAAGATCCAGCACCCGGCCGGTGTGCTCAAGCAGCGCATGCCGGTCGCCCAGGCCGTGGGCGCGGTACTGGAGTCCGGTGCGCCGATGGTGTCCATCGCCGGCGGCGAGCCCTTGATGCACCCTCAGATCGACGAGATCGTGCGGCAGTTGGTGGCGAAGCGGAAATACGTCTTCCTGTGCACCAACGCGATGCTGCTGCGCAAGAAGATGGACAAATTCAAGCCCTCGCCCTACTTCGCCTTCGCCGTGCACATCGACGGACTGCGGGAGCGGCACGACGAGTCCGTCGCGAAGGAAGGCGTCTTCGACGAGGCGGTCGAGGCCATCAAGGAGGCCAAGCGACGCGGCTTCCGGGTGACCACCAACTCCACCTTCTTCAACACCGACACCCCGCAGACCATCATCGAGGTGCTCAACTTCCTCAACGACGACCTCAAGGTCGACGAGATGATGATCTCGCCCGCCTACGCCTACGAGAAGGCCCCCGACCAGGACCACTTCCTCGGCGTGGAGCAGACCCGCGAGCTGTTCAGGAAGGCCTTCGCGGGCGGCAACCGCAAGAAGTGGCGGCTGAACCACTCCCCGCTCTTCCTGGACTTCCTGGAGGGCAAGGTCGACTTCCCGTGCACCGCGTGGGCGATCCCGAACTACTCGCTCTTCGGCTGGCAGCGCCCCTGCTACCTGATGAGCGACGGGTACGTGCCGACGTACCGCGAACTCATCGAGAAGACCGACTGGGACAAGTACGGCCGCGGCAAGGACCCGCGCTGCGACAACTGCATGGCGCACTGCGGCTACGAGCCGACCGCCGTCCTCGCCACCATGGGCTCCCTGAAGGAGTCCCTGCGGGCGATGCGGGAGACCGTCTCGGGAAACCGGGAGTGACGCGATGACCGCCGTTCCCTTGGGCGTTCCCGGGGTACCGGCCCGTCCGGTCGCGCCGCGACGGCAGTCGCGGCGGATCCACGTCGGGCCGGTGGCGGTCGGGGGCGGAGCCCCGGTGTCGGTGCAGTCCATGACGACGACCCGCACGTCGGACATCGGCGCCACCCTCCAGCAGATAGCCGAACTCACCGCGTCCGGCTGTCAGATCGTCCGCGTCGCCTGCCCCACGCAGGACGACGCGGACGCCCTCGCGACCATCGCCCGCAAGTCGCAGATCCCGGTGATCGCGGACATCCACTTCCAGCCGAAGTACGTGTTCGCGGCCATCGAGGCCGGCTGTGCGGCGGTGCGCGTGAACCCCGGCAACATCAAGAAGTTCGACGACCAGGTGAAGGAGATCGCGCGGGCCGCCAAGGACCACGGCACGCCGATCCGGATCGGAGTCAACGCCGGTTCGCTGGACCGCCGGCTGCTCCGGAAGTACGGCAAGGCGACCCCGGAGGCCCTGGTCGAGTCGGCGCTGTGGGAGGCGTCGCTCTTCGAGGAGCACGACTTCCGCGACATCAAGATCTCGGTCAAGCACAACGACCCGGTCGTGATGATCGAGGCCTACCGGCAGCTCGCCGAGCAGTGCGACTACCCGCTGCACCTGGGCGTCACGGAGGCCGGTCCCGCCTTCCAGGGCACGATCAAGTCGGCGGTGGCCTTCGGGGCGTTGCTGTCCCGGGGCATCGGGGACACCATCCGGGTGTCGCTGAGCGCGCCGCCCGTCGAGGAGGTCAAGGTCGGCATCCAGATCCTCCAGTCGCTGGGGCTCCGGCAACGGCGCCTGGAGATCGTCTCCTGCCCGTCCTGCGGCCGGGCGCAGGTGGACGTGTACAAGCTCGCCGAGGAGGTCACCGCTGGGCTCGACGGCATGGAAGTGCCGCTCAGGGTCGCGGTGATGGGGTGTGTGGTCAACGGTCCGGGCGAGGCCCGGGAGGCCGACCTCGGAGTTGCCTCGGGCAACGGCAAGGGTCAGATCTTCGTCAAGGGCGAGGTCGTCAAGACCGTCCCCGAGTCCAGGATCGTGGAGACCCTCATCGAGGAGGCCATGAAGCTCGCCGAGCGGACGAGCCCCGCAGACAGTTGAGTTGAGGCAAGGCACGGACCGAGAGGGGGCCCTAGCGTGACCATGCTGGAGAACATCCGGGGACCACGCGACCTGAAGGCGCTGTCCGAGGCGGAACTCGGTGAACTGTCCGAAGAGATACGTGAGTTCCTGGTGCACGCGGTGTCGAGGACCGGCGGTCACCTCGGCCCCAACCTGGGGGTGGTGGAACTGTCCATCGCGCTCCACCGGGTCTTCGAGTCACCGGTCGACCGCATCCTGTGGGACACCGGCCACCAGAGCTACGTGCACAAGCTCCTGACCGGCCGTCAGGACTTCTCCAAGCTGCGCGGCAAGGGCGGACTGTCCGGCTACCCCTCGCGCGAGGAGTCCGAGCACGACGTCATCGAGAACAGCCACGCCTCGACCGCGCTCGGCTGGGCCGACGGGCTCGCCAAGGCCCACCAGGTGCTGGGGGAGAAGGGCCATGTGGTCGCGGTCATCGGCGACGGCGCGCTGACCGGCGGCATGGCCTGGGAGGCGCTCAACAACATCGCCGCGGCCAAGGACCGGCCGCTGATCATCGTCGTCAACGACAACGAGCGGTCGTACTCCCCGACCATCGGCGGCCTCGCCAACCACCTGGCCACCCTGCGCACCACCGACGGCTACGAGAGGGTCCTCGCCTGGGGCAAGGAGGTGCTCCAGCGCACCCCGGTCGTCGGCACCACGCTCTACGAGTCCCTGCACGGTGCGAAGAAGGGCTTCAAGGACGCCTTCGCCCCGCAGGGCATGTTCGAGGACCTGGGCCTGAAGTACCTCGGCCCGATCGACGGCCACGACATCAGCGCCGTCGAGTCCGCGCTGCGCCGCGCGAAACGCTTCCACGGCCCGGTCCTGGTCCACTGCCTCACCGTGAAGGGCCGCGGCTACGAGCCCGCCCTCGCGCACGAGGAGGACCACTTCCACACCGTCGGCGTGATGGACCCGCTCACCTGCGTACCGCTCGCCCCGGCGGGCGGTCCCTCGTGGACCTCGGTGTTCGGCGAGGAGATCGTGAAGATCGGGGAGGAGCGCGAGGACGTCGTGGCGATCACGGCGGCCATGCTGCACCCGGTCGGCCTCGGGAAGTTCGCCGAGCGCTTCCCGGACCGGGTGTGGGACGTGGGCATCGCCGAGCAGCACGCGGCCGTCTCCGCGGCCGGCCTCGCCACCGGTGGGCTGCACCCGGTCGTCGCCGTCTACGCCACCTTCCTCAACCGGGCCTTCGACCAGCTCCTGATGGACGTCGCCCTGCACCGCTGCGGGGTCACCTTCGTCCTGGACCGGGCCGGCGTCACCGGCGTCGACGGACCCTCCCACAACGGCATGTGGGACATGTCCGTCCTCCAGGTCGTCCCGGGCCTCAGGATCGCCGCCCCCCGCGACGCCGACCAGCTGCGCGCCCAGCTGCGCGAAGCGGTCGCCGTGGACGACGCGACCACCCTGGTCCGCTTCCCGAAGGAGTCCGTCGGCCCGTCCCTCCCGGCGCTCGACCGGGTCGGCGGCATGGACGTCCTGCACCGCGCCGACGAGCCCGAGGTGCTGCTGGTGGCCGTCGGCGTGATGGCTCCCGTGTGCCTCCAGGCCGCCGAGCTGCTCGAAGCCCGCGGGATCGGCTGCACGGTGGTGGACCCGCGCTGGGTCAAGCCGGTCGACCCCGCGCTGCCGGGCCTCGCGGCCGGGCACCGCCTGGTGGCCGTCGTGGAGGACAACAGCCGGGCGGCGGGCGTCGGTTCGGCGGTGGCACTGGCCCTCGGCGACGCCGACGTCGACGTGCCGGTACGGCGGTTCGGCATCCCGGAGCAGTTCCTCGCGCACGCCAAACGCAGCGAGGTGCTGGCCGACATCGGTCTCACGCCCGTCGAGATCGCCGGGCGGATCAGCGCGAGCCTGGCCGTCAAGGACGTCGGCGGCGCAGTCAAGGAGAGTGAATGACCACCGAGTTCGACCTCGGCGCCCTGCTCGCCGAGCGCGGAGCCGAGCGCTACGAGCTGCACGCGAAGCACCTCAATCCGCAGCTCCCGCGCATGCTGCACACCATCGGCTTCGACAAGGTCTACGAGCGTGCCGAGGGAGCGCACTTCTTCGACGCGGAGGGCAACGACTACCTGGACATGCTGGCCGGGTTCGGTGTGATGGGCCTCGGCCGCCACCACCCGGTCGTCCGCAAGGCGCTGCACGACGTCCTGGACCTGGACCTCGCCGACCTCACCCGCTTCGACTGCCAGCCGCTGCCCGGCCTGCTCGCCGAGCGGCTGCTGGCCCACAGCCCGCACCTGGACCGGGTGTTCTTCGGCAACAGCGGCACCGAGGCGGTCGAGACGGCCTTGAAGTTCGCCCGGTACGCCACCGGCAAGCCGCGCGTCCTCTACTGCGACCACGCCTTCCACGGCCTGACCACCGGCTCCCTCTCGGTCAACGGCGAGAGCGGCTTCCGCGACGGCTTCGCCCCGCTGCTGCCCGACACCGCCGTACCGCTCGGCGATCTCGACGCCCTGGCGCGGGAGTTGCACAAGGGCGACGTCGCCGCGCTGATCGTGGAGCCGATCCAGGGCAAGGGCGTGCACGAGGCGCCGCCCGGCTATCTGCGGGCCGCGCAGGAGCTGCTGCACCGGCACAAGGCGCTGCTGATCGCCGACGAGGTGCAGACCGGCCTCGGCCGCACCGGCGACTTCTACGCCTACCAGCACGAGGACGGCGTCGAACCCGACCTGGTGTGCGTGGCCAAGGCCCTCTCCGGCGGCTACGTGCCCGTCGGCGCCACCCTCGGCAAGGAGTGGATCTTCAAGAAGGTCTACTCGTCCATGGACCGGGTGCTGGTGCACTCGGCGAGCTTCGGCTCCAACGCCCAGGCGATGGCGTGCGGGCTCGCGGTGCTCTCGGTCATGGAGAACGAGCAGATCGTCGCCGGTGTGCGCCGGACGGGCGAACTGCTGAAGTCCCGGCTCACCGCCCTGATCGACACGTACGAGCTGCTCGCCGACGTCCGGGGCCGGGGCCTGATGATCGGCATCGAGTTCGGCAAGCCGTCCTCACTGAAGCTGCGCGGCCGCTGGACCATGCTCCAGGCGGCCCGCAAGGGGCTGTTCGCCCAGATGGTCGTCGTACCACTGCTGCAGAAGCACCGCATCCTCACCCAGGTCTCCGGCGACCACCTGGAGGTGATCAAGCTGATTCCGCCGCTGGTCGTCGACGAGGCCGACGTGGACCGGTTCGTGGACGCCTTCACCGCGGTCATGGACGACGCGCACAGCGGTGGCGGCCTGATGTGGGACTTCGGCAAGACCTTGATCAAGCAGGCGGTGGCCAACCGCTGACGGTGGCGCCCTCGGGCGCGGCAGCTCCCTCGGTCTTTGCCTCTGAGGCAATAAAATTGCCTCTGGGGCAAGACTGGGGCTGAATGGAGGCATGAACGCCTCAGACGCCGCGCCGGCGGCGGGCTCGGCTCCGGACGACGGCCTCCCCGCCGTCGCGCCGCAGCTGCGCGCCCTGCGCCGGCGCGCCGGCCTCACGCTGGAGGCCGCGGCCCGCGCCGCCGGTCTCTCCCCGGCCCACCTCTCCCGGCTGGAGACCGGGCAGCGCCAGCCGTCGCTGCCGATGCTGCTCGCGCTCGCCCGTATCTACGGTACGACCGTTTCAGAGCTGCTCGGGGAGACGGTCGGCGACCGGGACGCGATCGTGCGGGCCGCCGACATGGAGCCGACCCGCGCGGGCGGGTGGACGTACGTCCAGGCCGGGGCGCCGGGCCGGGGCATGCAGGCCCTGCGGGTGCGGGTGCCGCATGGTTCGCAGGGCGACATCGTGCGCGTCCACCCCGGTGAGGAGTGGCTCTACGTCCTCAAGGGGCGCCTGCGCCTGCGCCTCGGCGACACCGCGCACCTGCTGGGGCCCGGTGACAGCGCGCACTTCGACTCGCTGACCCCGCACCGCCTCGCCGCCGAGGACCACGACGGCGTGGAGCTGCTGTTCGTCCACACCCTGCTGCAGAGCCCCACGGCCACGCTGTGCCTGGGCCCGCTGACCGGAGAGCTGCCATGAGCAACTTCGAGGAGAAGTTCCCCCGTTCCCTGTGGATCCGGCTGATCATCTACATCGCCCTCGGGCACGTCCTGGCCGCGTTCCTCTACCTGCTGTTCGCGTTGGGCGGCAAGAGCTGACGCCGCGGGGCGCGTGACAGGGCGTGCGGATGCCCGAGACGTCAGACCTGGTCACCGCCCTCTGGCCCGTCGCCTCGCCGCGTACGGCCGACTGGCTGTCCGAGCCGGGGGCGGCGTCACCGGGGTTGATACCACCGCCGCTGCCCGACGCGGCCTGGGGTGCTGGGCGCCATGTACGAGCACGAGCGGCTTCCGGCCGGCGTGACGTACGACGACCGCCACCGGGCCGGCCCGGTGGCGGGCGGCGCCGAACGGGAGACCGTCGGCGGGACCGACCTCACCGGTGTCGGGGCGGCGACCGGGGGCGGTCTGGGCCGGGCCGGGCATCCCGGTCCCGGCCGGCGGCGGCTGCACTGGGCGGAGCTCGCCGCGCGGACCGGTGACCCGCCGGTGCCCGAGGGGCTGCTGCCGACGTACCGGTGCTTCCCGTCCGCGCGGAAGGGGAAGAGCCGGCCGCCGCGGATCGTGCCGCCCGCCGAGGGCGGCCTGGACCGCGAGACCTGGAACCGGCTGACCGAGATCCCCGATCGACTTCAGCCCGTCCAGCCTCTGGGCCGAGGACCGCACGTGGGCCGTGTGCACCGACTACGGCCGGTGGGCCACCGAGGTGGCGGGCCCCGCACCGCTCGTCGAGGCCCTGCTGCACGACGCCGGGATCGAGGCGGTCCGCCTGCCGTGGGCTCCCTGAGCGGGGCCCGTCAGTCCAGCAGGCGGGCGCGCAGGCGCTCGCGGGAGTCGGGGGAGAGGCCCAGGCCCCGGGCCAGGTAGGTGTCGACGTCGCCCCAGGTCTCCTCGATGCTCGCGAAGGCCGCCTCCAGATACTCGGCGCGGGCGTCGAAGAGCGGGTTGAGCAGCTCCATCACCTCCGGGGTGTACGCGGTCTCCGCGCTGCCGCTGCGGCGGACCTTGTAGCGGCGGTGCTCGGCACCCGACTCCAGGTAGTCCGCGACGATCGCGTCCCGCTCCACCCCGAGAGCGAGGAGCGTGACCGCCATCGAGATGCCCGCGCGGTCCTTGCCGGCCGCGCAGTGCATCAGCGCGGGCACGCTGTCGCCGGCCAGATCGCGCAGCACGCGCGCGTGCTCGGCGGTGCGCTCCGTGACGATCTTCCGGTAGGACGCGATCATCCGGGCCGCGCCCTTGCCGTCGTCCAGGATCGCGCGGAGCTGGTCGAGGTCGCCGTCGCGGACCATCTGCCAGAACTCGGCGCCGTCCGCCGGGTCGCTCAGCGGCAGGTTCACGTTCCGCACGCCGGGCAGCTCGACATCCGGGCCCTCCAGCTTCTGGTCGGCCGCGTTGCGGAAGTCGAAGATCGTGTGCAGGCCCAGGGAGGAGAGGAAGGCCGCGTCCTCCTCGGTCGCGTGCGCCAGGTGCCCGCTGCGGAACAGCACGCCGTACCGCACCCGCCGCCCGTCCGTGGTCGGCAGCCCGCCCACGTCACGGAAATTGCGCACTCCGGCCAGCTCCGGCTCGGTCGACGGGACCTGCTGCGTCACGGGGGCTCCTCCCGGTCGGTCCCCGCCGTCGCGGCTCGTCGGCGGGCGCTCCGTCGACCATACGGCATCGATTTCCTCGGGCAATGAGTTGTCCACAGGCATTGTCAGAGGGGTGCGCGGCCCATGATGATGTTGGCACTTGAGCGGATCTGTTGGCACCTGTGAGGTCTCGATGGTGGACATCGCCGAAAACGGTCGTACCTGGCTCCTGTCGGGCCCCAGCAGCAGCTATGCCCTGCATCTCACCGACGCGGACGAGCTGCTCCATCTGCACTGGGGGCCACGGATCGCCCTCGCCGACGCCGAGGCGCTCGCGGTGAGCCCGCTGCCCGGCTACTGGCCCTTCGAGTCCCCGCTGGACGGCCGGGAGGAGTACCCCGTCGAGGGCGGCCCCCGCTTCGTGCGCCCCGCCCTGTCCGTCCGCACCGAGGAGCGGCGCGGCACCGAGTGGCGCTTCGCGTCGTACGACGCCACGGAGGACGACGAGCTGCGGCTGCGCTTCGACGACGACGGCGTGGGGATCACCCTGCACTACCGGATGCGCGGCGACGTGGTGGAGCGCTGGGTGACCGTCGAGAACGGCGGCCACGCGCGCGTGGAGCTGCTGCGGGCCGACGCGGCCACCTGGACCCTGCCCGACCGCGAGGGCTGGCGGCTGTCCCAGCTGCACGGTCGCTGGGCCGCCGAGTCCCGGCTGACCACGGCCCCCCTCACCTACGGTGAGAAGGTCATCGGCAGCCGCCGCGGCCACACCGGCCACCAGCACCTGCCCTGGGTCGCCCTGGACACCGACGCCACCGAGGAGCGCGGCGAGGTCTACGGCTGCGCGCTCGGCTGGTCCGGCTCCTGGCGCATCGCGGTCGCCCAACTCCCCGACGCGCGCGTGCAGATCACCGGCGGCGCCGGTTACGACGACTCGGGCCTGCTGCTCCTCGCACCCGGGGAGTCGTACACCACACCGGTCTTCGCCGGGCTGTGGACCGACGGCGGCTTCGGCGGCGCGAGCCGCGCCTGGCACGCCTACCAGCGCGCGTACGTCATCCCGGACGCCGAACGGGACCGGCCCGTGCTGTTCAACTCCTGGGAGGCCACCTTCTTCGACATCTCCGAGGAGCAGCAGCTCGCCCTCGCCCGCCGGGCCGCCGAGATCGGGATCGAGCTGTTCGTCGTCGACGACGGCTGGTTCGGCGCCCGCACCAGCGACCGCGCCGGCCTCGGTGACTGGACGCCCAACCCCGACCGCTTCCCCCAGGGCCTCAAGCCGCTCGCCGACCAGGTGCACGGGCTCGGCATGCAGTTCGGCATCTGGGTCGAGCCCGAGATGGTCAACCCGGACAGCGACCTGTACCGGGCCCACCCGGACTGGGTGCAGTACCAACCGGGACGGAAGCGGACGGAACTGCGCAATCAGCTCGTTCTCAACCTCGCGCGCGAGGACGTCCAGGAGTACCTGTGGGAGCAGTTGGACGCCCTGCTGTCGAGCGCCCCCATCGACTACGTGAAGTGGGACTTCAACCGCTGCTTCACCGACGCCGGCTGGCCCGGGGAGCCGTACCCGCAGCGCCTGTGGGTGGACCACGTCCGTGCCCTGTACGCCCTGCTGGACCGGCTGCGGGCAGCCCACCCGGGGGTCGCCTTCGAGTCCTGCTCGGGCGGCGGCGGCCGGATCGACCTCGGCGTGCTCGGCCGCACCGACCAGGTGTGGACCTCCGACAACACCGACCCGCTGGACCGGCTCGCCATCCAGCACGGCTTCACGCAGCTGCATCCGGCGCGCGTGATGGCGGCCTGGGTCACCGACAGCCCGAACACCCAGCTCAACGGGCGGGTCAGCTCGCTGCGCTTCCGGTTCGTCAGCGCCATGGCGGGTGTGCTCGGGGTCGGCGGCGACCTGACGGAGTGGAGCGCCGAGGAGCTGGCCGAGGCCCGGCGATGGGTGGAGCTGTACAAGGAGATCCGCCCCGTCGTGCAGCACGGCGAGCTGTACCGGCTGCGGCCTCCGGCCGGGGGTCTGAGTGCCGTGCAGTACGTCCGCGGGGAGGAGACCGTCGTCCTTGCCTGGCTTCAGGCCCAGAGCCACGGTGAGGCGGTGCCGGCGGTGCGGCTGCGCGGGCTGGACCCGACGGCGTCGTACGAATGCCGCGAAACGGGCGAAGTGCACCGGGGTGCCGTACTGCTGCACCACGGGCTGCGCACCGGGCTCAAGGGAGACCTGGACGCGGCCGTCATCCGACTGCGCCGTATCTGACTCTTCTGTCCGAATTGACATCTTCTTTCCAAGTCGCAGCGAAATGGGGGGACCTGGGGAAAGTGCGCGTGAGGAGGGTCATATCCGTGACCGTGCGTCGCGCGTCATGTCCACGTAATCGCGGTGCCGTAAAGGCGAATTGAAAGGGAGAAGGGCGCGGGAATTCACGCTCGGTGAGCGTGAATTCCGGTTTCCGATCACCGAAAACCGGAACAACGGGAACCGGCTGCTTGTTTCCGCGCGTCCTGCTCGCTTACGTTCGCCACCGACCGGGCGGAACGCCGAATCCTGCCGCCGTCCGGACTCCCCACACATGACCCGCGTCGGCAGGAGCGGGGGACCCACCAGGTACGACTGCCTGTCCGGTCTCCGCGACAGGCCAGGGGTGCAGCCGTGCCGCGCACGGCCGGGCAGCTCCAGCCCGAACCCGACAGCTCACCTCGCAGGCGCCGGAGAGGAATTGCGCCATGCCTGCCAAGGGTAAGCACCGACGTCCCAAGACCCCGCGTTTTTCCCGCTCCCTCGCCGTCGCCGGAACCGGTGGCGCCGCCCTGGCCCTGCCCCTCCTCGGGGCCACCGGAGCGCACGCCGCGCCCACCGCGCAGTCCGCCCCCGGAGCGGCCGTGCGGACCCTTCCCGACACGGTGAAGCAGACCGCCGCGCGGCAGGACGCGGGCGCGCGCACCTACACCGTGCGCAGCGGCGACTGCCTCGCGACGATCGCCCAGGACCAGCATGTCGGCGGCGGCTGGCAGCGGCTCTACGACGACAACCGGCAGGCCGTCGGCGCCGACCCGGGGCTCATCCACCCGGGCCTGAAGCTCAGCATCGGCGGGAAGGCCGCGCCGGCCACCGCGCAGCCGGCGCCCCCCGAGTCCACCGAGCCGGCTGCCCCCAAGGCCGGCGAGTACGCCGCGCCGCAGGCCACCCGGCAGGCCGCGCCGAAGCCCGCCGCCCAGCCGGCCTCCGCCGGTTACACCCTCCCGGTGGCCGGCGCCACCGTCGGCACCGGATACCACGTCGCCGGCAGCATGTGGTCCAGCGGCTACCACACCGGCGTCGACTTCGTCGTCCCGACCGGCACCCCCCTCAAGGCCGTCGCCGCGGGCACCGTCGTCTCCGCCGGCTGGGGCGGCGCGTACGGCAACCAGGTCGTCATCAAGCTGAACGACGGCTACTACGCCCAGTACGGCCACCTCTCCCAGCTCTCCGTGTCGGCCGGGCAGACCGTGACCGCGGGTCAGCAGATCGGCCTGTCCGGCGCCACCGGCAACGTGACCGGCCCGCACCTGCACTTCGAGATCCGCACCACTCCGGACTACGGCTCGGACGTCGACCCGGTCGCCTACCTCCGCTCGCACGGCGTCGCCGTCGGCTGACGCCCGCGCCCCCCGCGCCCCCGCACCACCTGCCCGCCACGCTGCCGAAGGCCGGACCCACGATCCCCGGGTCCGGCCTTCGGTGTACCGTGCAGCTTCTATTCCTGGCTTTGCAAACTATTTAAGAGTGGCTCATCTCACCATTCGTCAAGCCCTGCTTACGGTCGCGTAGGTCACATCCGAAGGTGAATCATGGTCCGACGTGGCAGACGATTCGAAGAATGACAGCAGATCAGTGATCGGGTCGTACGTGGCGGTGGGGGACAGCTTCACCGAGGGCGTCGGCGACCCCGGCCCCGACGGGGCGTTCGTGGGCTGGGCCGACCGGTTCGCGGTGCTCCTCGCCGACCGGCGTCCCGAGGGCGACTTCCAGTACACCAACCTCGCGGTGCGCGGAAAGCTGCTGGACCAGATCGTGGCCGACCAGGTGCCGCAGGCCGTCGAGATGGCCCCGGACCTGATCTCCTTCTGCGCGGGCGGCAACGACATCATCCGTCCCGGCACCGACCCCGACGAGGTGGCCGAACGCTTCGAACGCGCCGTGGCCCGGCTGACGGAGGCCGCCGGCACGGTGATGGTGACGACCGGGTTCGACACCCGCGGCGTCCCCCTCCTGAAGCACCTCCGCGGCAAGATCGCCACCTACAACGGCCATGTCCGTGCCATCGCCGACCGGTACGGCTGCCCCGTCCTCGACCTGTGGTCCCTCAAGTCCGTGCAGGACCGCAGGGCCTGGGACAGCGACCGGCTGCACCTCTCGCCCGAGGGGCACACGCGCGTGGCGCTGCGCGCGGGACAGGTCCTCGGCCTGGACGTCCCGGCCGACCCGGAGCAGCCGTGGCCGCCGCTGCCGCCCCGGGGCACGCTGGAGATCCGCCGCGACGACGTCCAGTGGGCCCGGGAGTACCTCGTCCCCTGGATCGGCCGCCGGCTGCGCGGCGAGTCCTCGGGCGACCACGTGACCGCCAAGGGCGCGCTGTCACCGGACGACATCAAGATGCGGATCGCCTCGGTGGCCTGACGCGGCCGACCGGTCGATCCGGCCGCCCCACCACCCCGCCACGGCCCGCGCCGGCACCACCGGCGCGGGCCCTCGCCGCTCCGGAGACGGACGCACCTCCTGCGTGGTCCAGCCCCCGTCGTGCAGCTCTCAGTGCTCGCGGATCCAGGGCACGGCCCGGGAGATGCGGCTCGGGCCGCGGTGGCACCGCTGGTCAAGCGGGAGATCCTGGGGCGCCTGATCATGAGCGACCGGGGGCGACGGTGCGCCGGCTCGGCCTGGCCGACAGCGGCCTCGGCGTCGCTGACGGCGATCCCGGACGGCGTGCCTGCGCCGGCGCGCGGGGTGTCCCCGGGGCCTGCCCGCAGCAGCGGTTCGGCGACGGTGGACGGCTCCAGGACGAGACCGAAGCCGAGGACCGGCCGCTCGGGCCCGACCTGGAGGAACTGCCCGGTGACGGGCGGGTCGACGGATGCGACCAGCTACTGCGGACATGGAGAGCGCCGGCGGGTCCGACCGGTCCGCCTTCGAGACGAGGACGCCATCGACGGCGGTGGTCCGGCAGGGGGCGGAGCTCTGCGAGGTGCCTACGTCCTTGCAGCCGTGAGGGGCGGCGCGTCAGCCCCGCCTGCCGGTCAACGCCTCGCGCTCCAGGCTCAGTTCACGGGCGAGAGCGTCGTCCACCCACTCCTGTGCCCGGGACCGGGGCACCGCGCCCGGGTACGACGTGAGCTGCACCGCCAGCCCGTCCAGCAGCGCGGTCAGCCGCAGTGCCGTGCCGGTCGGGTCCGCGCACGCGAACTCACCGGCCGCGACGCCCTCGGCGATGACGCCCGCGATCGCCGCCTTCCACTGCTCGTCCAGCTCCCGGGTGACCTTCCGCAGGGCGGGTTCGCGCAGGGACACGGCCCAGCCCTCGATCCACAGCCGCCAGCCCTTGGCCTGCCCGGTCGGCGCGTACCAGCGCACCGCCGCCCGCAGCCGGCGCAGCGCGGTGGTCCGCCGGCCCAGCAGCTTGCGCAGGCGCGCGAGGTCGTCCTCGGCCGCGTACGTGAACGCGGCGGCGACCAGCTTCTCCTTCGTGGAGAAGTGGTACAGCACCAGCGCGTTGCTCACACCGAGGGCCGCGGCCACGTCGGCGATCCTGACCGCCGCCACGCCCCGCGCCTCGATCTGCTCGATGGCCGCCCGCAGCAGTTCCTCCCGCCGCTCGGCCACGCTCAACCGCACTCTCGCCACGCGGTCACCCTAGTCGTTGACCCCGACGCCGCCGAAGCCGTCGCGCGGCAGGCCCGTCACCGGTACCACCCGAACCGTTCCGCGATCTCCGGCAACCGGTCGGCCACCAGGGCGTGCGCGGCCACGCGCGGGGTCGTCCCGTCGGCCTCCGCACGGTCCAGCATCCGGCCGACCAGGGCGCGCATCGAGCGCCGGATGTGCCCGAACGCCTCGTCGGCGTCCGCGCCGATGTCACCGAACAGGGTCCACCACCACCAGGCGTTCGTCGCGGAGTTGACCACCACGTCCGGCAGCACCGTCACCCCGCGCGCGGTCAGCAGCGCCTCCGCCTCGGGCACGACGGGCATGTTGGCGGCTTCGACGATCCAACGCGCCCGGACCCGCCCCTGGTTCGCACCGTCGACGGCGTACGACACGGCGGCCGGCACCAGCACCTCCGCCTCCGCGGACAGCCAGGCGTCGCCGGGCAGTTCGCGGTCGCCGGGGCGCAACGCGCCGCGGTCCACGGTGCCGTAGCCGTCCCGCGCCGCCAGCAGCGTCTCGACGTCCAGCCCCGCCGGGTTGGCGATCGTGCCCTTGATGTCGGCGACGGCCACGACCGTCAGGCCCGCGCGGGCGAGGAAGCGCGCGGTGGCCCCGCCCATCGTGCCGAGACCCTGCACGGCGACCCGGGTGCCCGGATACGGCACCGCCGCCCGGTCCAGGGCCGTCAGCACCGACTCGGCGACCCCGCAGCCGCCCGCCAGCTCGTCCAGGCCGATGCCGTCCACCTCCACCGCGAAGGCGTCCGCGAGCCGCGCGCGGGCCGTCGCCTCGTCGTCCAGCAGCGGATACACCGCCTGGACCGAGGAGACCAGGCCCGCCTCGGCCGCCGCGCGGTCCACCAGGTCCTGGGTGAGGCCCAGATCCTCGCCGGTGGTCCAGCAGCTCTCGACGTACGGCCGCATGGCGCGCAGGTACCGGACGAGGAGCCCGTACGCCTCCGGGTCCCGGGGATCGCAGTCGATGCCGCCCTTGGCACCGCCCAGCGGGACGTAGCGGCCCTCGGGGTCGTAGTGCAGGGCCTCCTTCATCGTCATGCCGCGGGCGAGCCCCGTCACCTCCTCCAGCGTGCAGCCGGGCCGCATCCGCAGCCCGCCGCTCGCCACGCCCCGCACCAGCCGGTCCACGACCAGGAAGCCCTGGCGGCCGGTGACGTGATCGATCCACACGAGCGACAGCAGAGGGGTGGTCACGGGGGTGGCCATGGGGGTGGTCATGGGGCTTCCTCGGGGGAGCGATGAGGTGATCACCTGAACGGCGAGTCAGTATCCGGAGCCGGTCCGGACCCTGTCAACGCGCTGAACGGTTCGTCAGCGGCGGGCGGACGCACCCCTCCGTGGCCGGGCCGCCGGCGGGGCCGACCATAATGGGGGCTTCACCCACTCCACCGGGAGGTACCGTGACCGGTCTGCGTTCCGCGAGCTCCGGGCTCCGCGCGCTGCGGCCCGCTGCGTTCGGAGCGGACCCGGGAGGTGAGCGCATGGCGCGCATCCGCCGCTCGCCGCACTTCAAGGACGGCGTCTTCCAGAACCCCGGCGGCCCCGCACGCACCCGGCCCTCCGGCTCCTCGCTGGACCTCGCAAAGGTGTTCCTGGACAAGGACACCCGGCCGCTGCGCGCCCCCAAGGGCACCGTCCCGGTGCATCCCACGACCTTCGCCGACCTGGCCAAGCCGCCCGCCACCGGACTGCGGCTGACCTGGATGGGCCACTCCAGCGTGCTCGCCGAGATCGACGGCCACCGGGTCCTGTTCGACCCGGTCTGGGGCGAGCGCTGCTCCCCGTTCCCCTTCGCCGGGCCCAAGCGGCTGCACCCGGTGCCGCTGCCGCTGGCCGCGCTCGGCCCGGTGGACGTCGTCGTGATCTCGCACGACCACTACGACCACCTGGACCTGCCCTCCATCAAGGCGCTGGCGGGCACGGACACCGTGTTCGCCGTGCCGCTCGGCGTGGGCGCCCACCTCGAGCACTGGGGCGTCTCCCCCGACCGGCTGCGCGAGCTGGACTGGCACGAGTCCACCCGGGTCGGCGGCCTCACCCTCACCGCCACCCCGGCCCGCCACTTCTGCGGCCGGGGCCTGCGCAACACCCAGCACACCCTCTGGGCGTCCTGGGCCGTCGCCGGCGAGGAGCACCGGATCTACCACAGCGGCGACACCGGCTACTTCGACGGCTTCAAGGACATCGGCGCCGCGCACGGCCCGTTCGACGCCACGATGGTCCAGATCGGGGCGTACAGCGAGTTCTGGCCCGACATCCACATGACCCCCGCGGAGGGCCTGCGCGCCCACCTCGACCTCCAGGGCGGCGCGCCGCACGGCGTCCTGCTGCCGATCCACTGGGGCACCTTCAACCTCGCCCCGCACCCCTGGGCCGAGCCGGGGGAGTGGACGAAGGAGGTCGCCGAGGAGGCCGGCCAGGCGGTGGCCCTGCCCCGGCCGGGCGAGCCCTTCGAACCCGCCGGCAAGCTGCCCGCGGAGGCGTGGTGGCGGAGCGCGTCGGGGGACGTGCGGCGCACCTGGCGCTCGGTCGGGGCGTTCGTCGCGGAGCCGCCCGCGCGCGGCACCGGCGTCTGAGCCGACTGACCCGACTGGGCCGACCGTGCCGAGTGGGCCCGCTTCCGCGGATAAAACGTACGATTGTGAATGAAATGTACGATGTACGCGGCGTACGCGGAGTGCGGCCATGGCAGAGCGCGACAAACCGGAGAGGCGGCGGCGCCTGAGCCGCCCCGTGGTGCTCGCCGCGGCCGTCGCCCTCGTGGACCGAGAAGGGCTGGCGGCCCTGACCATGCGCCGCCTGGCGGCGGACCTGGGCGTGGAGCCGATGGCGCTCTACCGGTACACGGACGGCAAGGAAGGGCTGCTGGACGGCTTGGTGGAGGCCTTCTTCGCCGAGGTCAACGAACGGCTGCGGACCTCTGTCGAGCAGGCCCGCGCCGACGCGGCCACCGAACCGCACTGGCGGGCCGAACTGCGCCGTATCGCGCGGGCCTTCGCCGGCGTGGTGCACGCCCATCCCGAAGTGCTGCCGGTGGTGGCCGTCCGCCCGCTCGCCGTGCCCGTCGCCCGGCGACCCGAGCCGTGGCTCCAGCTCACCGAGCACATGTTCGCCGTCCTCGCCCGCGCCGGATTCGACGACCCCACCGCGCTGACGATCTACCGCACCTTCGTCTCCTGGACCCTCGGCTGTCTCCTCGTCGACAAACGCCAGGCCGTGGACAACCCCGAGGAACCGGACCCCGTGCTGCGCCTCGGTCTGCACCGGTTGTCCGCCGCCGACTATCCGCGGCTGCGCGCCCTGGTCCCGCACTTCGCCGACTACGACGACGAACGCGAACTGGCGAACGGCCTCGACAGCCTGCTCAGCCGCATGCCCGAGGCGCCTCTTGACGCCTTCTACGGTCACGGAGGACCCTGAGGATACGACGTACACATCGGGCATACAGCCCAGGACAGCAGTAAATCGCTCAGCCTTCGTCGCTCGGAGCGTGTGCTGTCGACCCGGCGCCGTTCGCCGCGTGTCCCCCGTGCGGAAGAAGCCGTCATGTCCACCACCCCCCAGCCCATCCTGCGCGTGCGTGTCACCGCCCGGGATGCCGAAACCCTGCGCGCGCTCCTGCGCGACACCCACCCCGACGTCGGCGGGCTCGCTCGCCGCGCCGACGACGGGAGCTGCTCCATCGAGGCCTATGTGACCCCCGACCAGGCCGAGACGCTCCGGCGCGAGGGCGTGTCCGTCACGGCGATCGAGGACGTCACCGCCAAGGGTCAGGACCGCCAGGCCGAGGTCGGCCGGGGCGACCGCTTCGCCCCCGCCGACGCCGTGCCCCACGGGCTGGCCGACAAGGTCTAGGGCGCGGGGAGGAACACCATGCCGTACCTGAACATCACCGAGGTCGAGTCCGCCGTGACCAGCCTGGCCACCGCCTTCCCGGGCGCGAGCGAGCTGATCGACCTGCCCGAGCCCTCGGTCGAGGGCCGCGCCTGCCACGCCCTGCGGATCGGCACCGTCCCCGCCGGGACCAACGACTGCGCCGTACTCGTCGGCGGCGTGCACGCCCGAGAGTGGGGAAGCTGCGAGATCCTGGTCAACCTCGCCGCCGACCTGCTGGAGGCGCACGACGCCGGCACCGGTCTCGCCTACGGCGGCACCGCTTTCACCGCCGACGACGTGCGCACGATCCTGAGCGAACTGGACCTCGTCGTCTTCCCGCTGGTCAACCCGGACGGCCGGCGCTACAGCCAGAGCGTCGAACCGATGTGGCGCAAGAACCGCAACCCGGCCCGGTCGGGCGGCGACCCCGACCGCATCGGCGTCGACATCAACCGCAACTACGACTTCCTGTTCGACTTCGACACCGCCTTCGATCCCGCCGCGGCCCCGCGCGTCTCCTCCGACCCCGGCGACCTCGTGTACCAGGGCCCCCGGCCGTT
Source organism: Streptomyces flaveolus (assembly GCF_000716535.1). Classification (GTDB taxonomy): domain Bacteria; phylum Actinomycetota; class Actinomycetes; order Streptomycetales; family Streptomycetaceae; genus Streptomyces; species Streptomyces flaveolus_A. Next base: position 30,839 of record NZ_JNWV01000018.1, read on the forward strand.
CTCCGAGCCCGAGACCCGCAACGTCCGCTGGCTGTTCGACACCTACCCGCGCACCCGCTGGTTCGTCGACGTGCACAGCTACTCCGAGGACATGCTGACCGTCTGGGGCGACGACGAGAACCAGTCCCACGACCCGTCCCAGAACTTCCTCAACGCCGTCTACGACCATCGGCGCGGCCGTGGCGCGGACACCTACGCGGAATACCTCCCGAAGCCCGACGCCGACGACGCCGTCGTGCTCGCCGAACAGTTCTGCGCGGCCCTGCACGGCGTGCGCGGCCGTGCCTACCGTCCGATGTCCGGCTACCACCTGTACCCGACCTGCGGAACCAGCGACGACTACGCCTACTCCCGGCACATCGTCGACGAGCGGAAGGGCAAGATCCTCGGCTTCACCGCCGAGTGGGGCGACGCGGCCGGGGGCTTCCACCCGCCGTGGGCCGAGATGGAGCGGATCATCCTGGACGTCGACGCCGGACTCGTCCGGTTCTGCCTCACGGCACTCACCTGAGGGGACCGGCGAAGGCCTGGGGTCGGAGGGATCGGTGGAGGCGCCCGCTCCTGCGGACGCCTCCACTCGATGAACGGGTCTACGCGGCCCAGTGGAAGAAGAACGGGTCGATGGACGTCGGCACCCGTGTCACGTTGTCGAGGTCGAGCAACTGGTGGTGCACGAAGTCGGCGTGGCGCTGATAGGTCACGCCCTCCGGAAAGTTGGCCGGGTCGGGTGTGTTGTTCCCGCAGAACACCCCGTAGAGGTCCCGGCCCACGGTGATCAGCCGGATGTAGTCGCCCAGGTACGGCAGGAAGCGCGCCGGTGGCACCGTGGCCGGCGCCTGGTGCAGCACATGCCGCTCCGGCGTGTTCCGCCAGTCGTCGGACGTCAGCTCCAGCGCCGTCACCCACTGGCCCTGCTTGAACTGCTGGCAGACGAGCCCGAGCAGGGAATCGGTGGTGACGGCCAGGGCCGGATTCTTGGCGTCCGTGACGGTACGCACGTCCGACGACCAGGTCTGCCCGTGGTCGGTCGAGTGCCGCACGTGCAGCGTGCAGCCCATCTGCGTGCCGACGCGGTCGCACCAGGCCACCCAGACGCTCGCCGCGTCCGTGGGATCCACCGCGATCGAGAGGTCGCCGCCGAGGCGCTCCTGGCCCATGAACGCGTTGAACCGCTCGGACCGCTGCGCCACCACCCGCTGGCCGATGGCCGAGTCGTCGGCGTCCTTGAGGTCCTGGAAGGCGTTCGCGCCGGCACCGCCGTTGTCGTCACGGGTGACGACGACGTCGAAGGTGACGTTCACGACGCCGCCGCCGGCGGAGGCCGCGTTCGTCCAGCTCTCGAAGGTGGCGTACACCGTGCCGTCCGGGTGCAGCGCGGTGCGTACGGGCGGCCCGTCCTGCCCGGACGGGGAACGCTGTTCGACGGTGTTGCGCCGGAAGCCCGCGGGCGCCGGGGCCGTGCGGGCGTCGCCGGACACGTCCACGGCGGCGGACTTGGGGCGGCGTCCCAGGTCGTTGTTGGAGACGTAGACGCGGTCGCGGACGCCGCCGTCCACCTGGACGCTCCCGGCCTCGACCCAGGGCTGGTCGACCCGGTCCCGGCTGACGAGCAGCTCCATGGGCGCCGTCGAGGAGATGCCGGGCGCGCGCAGGATCTGCATGCGGAGGATGTCCTGCAGGGACGCCTCGGCGTTGAGGATGCCCGCGTACAGGGCGCCCCCCTCGGACGCGAAGCTGACCGAGATGTCGCTCGTGCCCAGCTCCGCGGTGCCGCCCGGGACGATGCTGCGCATCACCCAGGTGGTCCCGCCGTCGGTCGACACGTAGACGGGGGCGAGCGCTCCGCCCATCGGGTCGGGGGTGAACGCGGTCGCCACGATCTCCTCGGGGTGCTGGGGGTTGACGGCGAGGCTGGGTTCGGCGTCCTGGGTGCGGTCCCCGCTCAGGGCGACGGGGGTGATGTTGACGACTTTGAGCGTGGGCATGCCCGGTCACCTCCGTGCTGCCTGCAGTGTTTCGAGCCTCTGCACCGGCTGGTAGTCGTCCGGGTGGAGGATCTGGAAGGGGGCCAGTTCGGCCAGCGCGCCCTCGGTGGTGTGCAGGAACCACATGCCCTGCTGCGCGGCCTGTGGCTTCGGCGCGTCGAACCAGCGGAAGTCCCGGCTGTTGGGGAAGAGCACCGTGAGCTGACCCGGGGCCACCGGCCCTTGCTCCACATGCCCCACGTCGATCCGCGCGAGCCACCATTCCGGGGCGTGCTCCGAGACCCGCTCGTCCGCCGCCGCCCCGGGGTCCGCCTCCCGCAGGCCCACGACGACCCCGACGACGACCGCGTCCGCCTCGTCGGCGTGCGCGACCATGTCCGCGTCCTGGATGTCGCGCTCCACCGCCGTGAACGGCATGGCGTCGGCGGTCCTGGCCGCGCGGGCCACGTGCGGCTGTACGGCGTCCGCGGGCAGGCGCCCGACCTCCCGGACGGCGAGGCCCTCGCCGTAGACCGCGCCGTCGGCGAAGAACGCCGCCGCGTCGCCGACGGCCGGCGGTTCGAGGTCGTCCGACAGCCGAACGGTGACCTCGCTCCCGCCGAGCCGCTTCAAGGCGTCGGGCGCGTGCAGCACCTCGGCGACCCGGACCACGGCCGTGTGGTCGTCGGCCGGGACGCTCGCCACGCGCGAGTCGCCGAGCCGGACGACCGTACCGAGAAAGCTCAGGGGGGCCTTCCGGACGAGTTCGCTGAGGTCTTCAGGCATGGCGGTTCCTTCCCTTTCGCCTCAGCCAGGTGCCGCTAACGCGCGGAATGCGCGGCAGCGGGGTGGGTGCGGCGCCATTCGACGCGCGCGCCGAGCACGCACAGGACGGTGACCAGCGCGGTGATCGCCACGATCAGCCATTCGAGCGTGCCGCTCCCGGCGTCCGGATCGGCGCCGAAGGCGAGTTCGATCCAGGTGGGCCAGACCAGCGTGACGAGGAAGAGCAGTCCGGACAAGGTTCCCAGACCGGCTTCCGCCCAGAAGCGCGTCCGGACCGGGCGCGGCCCGTGGAGCGCGTGGAAGGCCATGGGACAGCCTCCCCTCCGTGCCGGGGGAAAGAAACGGGTTACGGGCCGACCGATCGGGCCACCGTACACCTACGCAGCACACGTACTACGTACACCAGTCTCCGCTCCGGCCCTGTCCCGGTCAAGGCCAAAGCGAACACGTTGAGTGATGATGCCTCGGCAGACACCGCTGCGCGGCGGAACCCTGAGGGAGCGCCACGGAGGCGGCGCGGGGAGCGCCTGCCGCGCGCGCGTGCGCCGCACGGAGGAGGGACGGTGGTGTGGGCGATCAGTCGACTGTTCCGTTCCTGACCGCTTGTGACCAGGTCGGATCGCTCCTGACTCGGATCGGTCCGGTGCCGAGCGGCGGTCACCGGACTTTCGTACGACGCCTCATACCAGAGCGGGACGATGCTCGGGTGACTTTGTCAACTGCCCACCGCACATGATGCTCAGGCAACTACTGTGAGTGTCCGCCGGGCGACGCGCGGCCGGGTGCACCGGTCCGCCGGCCGGCAGCGATGACGCATGCCCGCATCGACGCATGCCAGCACCGCGCACCGCACGAGGACACAGGCCCGACGGACCAGTACGAGGACGCAGATGTCTCACCTCCGAGCACCGGCCGCCCGCGCCGATCGCCGCGAGGGCGGCCGGCACGGGCGACCGGTCGCCCGACCCGCTCCCGCACTGCCCGAAACGTACATACGGCCCCAGTTGATGCGGCTCGCCGTCCTGCCGCCCCTCGCGGTCGCGCTCAGCGCCACCGCCGCGGTGCTGTTCAGCATCCGTTCCACCGGCGCACGCACCGGCCCCCTCCTGTGGGCCGTGCTCGCCGGGGCGGTCACCGTGGCCGTCGCCGGCATCCTGATCGCCGCCGTGGCCGCCGACCGCGCCGCCCGCTCGGTCACCGACCGCGTCGACGCGCTGCGCCGCACCGCCGCGCGCGGCGAGGCCGACCTGCACGCCCTGGTCGACGCGCTCCGGCAGGGCGAGACGCCGCCGCAGCGCGGCCCGCGCCGCCGGCCGCCCGCCGACGCCGACGACTTCGAACTGCTCGCCGCCGATCTGGCGCGCGCGTACGACGGCGCCGTCACCGCCGTCGTCCGGGCCGCCCAGCTCTCCAGCCAGACCGGCAGCCAGCAGAAGCTGGAGGTGTTCGTCAACCTCGCGCGGCGGCTCCAGTCCCTGGTGCACCGGGAGATCTCGATCCTGGACGACCTGGAGAACGAGATCGAGGACCCCGATCTGCTCAAGGGGCTCTTCCACGTCGACCACCTGGCCACCCGCATCCGCCGGCACGCCGAGAACCTCGCCGTGCTCGGCGGCGCGGTCTCCCGCCGGCAGTGGAGCAACCCCGTCAGCATGACCGAGGTGCTGCGCTCCGCCATCGCCGAGGTCGAGCAGTACTCCCGGGTCAGACTGGTGCCGCCCATCGACGGCGAACTGCGCGGCCACGCCGTCGCCGACGTCATCCACCTGCTCGCCGAACTCATCGAGAACGCCACGGTGTTCTCCGCCCCGCACACCCAGGTGCTGCTCCGCGCCAACCTCGTCACCTCCGGCCTCGCCGTGGAGGTCGAGGACCGCGGGCTGGGCATGCCCGTCGCCGAGCAGGAGCGGATGAACGCCGTGCTCGCCGACCCCGACCAGGTCAACGTCGCCAGCCTGCTGGCCGACGGCCGTATCGGGCTCTACGTCGTCTCCCAGCTCGCCCGGCGGCACAGCATCCACGTGCGGCTGCAGACCAACATCTACGGCGGGGTGCAGGCCGTCCTGGTCGTGCCGCAGGCCCTGCTGGGCAACGCGCCGGGAGTGCCGGGCACGGACGCCGGGACAGCCGTACCGCAGCTCGCCGGGACAGCCGTACCGCAGCCGCAGCCGCAGATGCCGGGGGAGGCCGGGGCGTCGCAGGAGGTGCCGGTGGCGGCACCCGTACCCGCGCCCGGTGCCGGGAACGGTGCCGGAGCGGGGAGTGCCGCCGGAGGCGGGCGCGGCTCCAGGCCGGGCAGCGGGGACCGGGCCGGTGATGCGGCCGAGTCCGGGACGGGCGGCGGGCAGACCGCGGCCACCGGCCGGCGACGGCACGCCCAGCGGGGACCGGGACGGCGTGCGACCGAGAGCGGTACGCGCGGCCGGGACGGCGGTGCCCCGGCCCCGCTTCCCGTGCGCGGCGCCCAAGAGGCACGGCCCACACCCGCCGAGGCCGTGCCCGGCATCAGCGCCGGGGACCGGGCGGCGGTGGATGCGCACACGGGCGTCCTGCCCACCCCGCGCGTCGGCCCGGTCCGCGGCACCATGGACAAGCCCCAACTGCCCCGTCGGCGTGCCCAGGAGCACATCGTGCCCCAGCTGCGCGGCGGCCCGCTGCCCCGCCAGGAGAGCGACACCGTCGCCGGCCATGACCCCGGACTGATGGCCGCCTTCCAGCGCGGCATCGGACTCGCGGAGGCCCAGCAGAGCCTGGAGTCCGAGCATGAGGAGCCGGAGTTCCGGGCGCCGGAGCCCCGGGGGGCCGAGTTCCGACAGCCTGGGTTCCAGGCGCCTGGGTTCCGTGAGCCGGGGTTCCGGGAGCCGGAGTACGAGAACACGGCGTACGGGCACATGGGTTCGGGCCACATGGATGCCGGGCACAGCGCAGGCGCGCACCTGGCGGCGTCCGAGCCGGGATCGGCCGAGCCGACGCGCGCCCGTCCCGAGCACGGCGGCCCGGACCACATGGGGTCACAGCACACGGGTCAGGAGCACGCGGACCAGAAGCACATGGGGCCGGACCACACGGGTGCGGACCACATGGGGCCGGACCACGCGGCCCAGGGCTACACGGGTGCGCACCACATGGGGCCGGGCCACACGTCCACAGGCCACATGTCCCCAGACCACACGCCGGCAGGCCACACAGCCGAGCCCCCCACCACCTCGGACCGCACCACCCCCCGCCACTCCGCCCAGGACACCCTGCCCCCGGCCCCGATACCCCAGGCGCACGCCCACGCGCCCGCAGCCGACGGCGTTCGCGGAACAGGCCGGTCCGAGGGGAGCGCCCCGGCCGGATGACCGCCCCCGCACCCGCACCCGCACGTCGTACCCCCACCCCCACCCCCAGCGCTCCCGCTGGTCTTCGTACCCCAAGGAGTCGATCCACCATGGCGAGCGATGCGCCGACCGCCCACGCATCCGACCTCGACTGGCTGCTGAGCGGCCTCGTGCAGCGCGTACCGCACACCACCAGCGCGGTGCTCCTGTCCAGCGACGGACTGGTGAAGTCCGTGCACGGCCTGGACGCCGACAGCGCCGACCACATGGCGGCCCTGGCCTCCGGGCTGTACTCCCTCGGCCGCAGCGCGGGGGTCCGGTTCGGCGACGGCGGGGACGTCCGCCAGGTCGTCGTCGAACTCGACGCGACCCTGCTGTTCGTCACCACCGCCGGCTCCGGCACCTGCCTCGCCGTGCTGGCGGGCCGCGAGGCCGACGCCGCGGTGCTCGGTTACGAGATGGCGATGCTGGTCAAGAGCGTCCGTCCCTACCTGGTCACCGCGCCCCGGCAGCACGCCGTCGGACCCACGGCGACGAGGCCCTGAGCGTGGCCGCAGCCGGCGACGGGCCCTGGCTGGACGACGCGGCCGGACGGCTCGTGCGGCCGTTCACGGTCAGCAACGGCCGCACCGAACCCAGCATCGCCCTCGACCTGATGTCGCAGGTGATGGCCACCGGCGTCACCCCGCTCGGCTACCTCGGCCCCGAACACGCGCAGGCGCTCGACCTGTGCCGCGCGCCCGTCTCGGTCGCCGAGGTCGCCGCCCAGCTGAAACTGCCCGCCGTGGTCACCAAGGTGCTGCTCTCGGACCTGGTCGACTGCGGCGCGCTGACCACCAAGCCGCCCGTCTACCACCACACTCCCACTGACCGGTCTCTGCTGGAGGCAGTGCTCGATGGACTACGACGACAGCTCTGACCCGTTCCCGACCGCGCTCAAGATCCTGGTGGCGGGCGGGTTCGGCGTCGGCAAGACCACCTTCGTGGGCGCGGTCAGCGAGATCGCCCCGCTCAGCACGGAGGAGCTGCTCACCACGGTCAGTGTCGGCACGGACAGTCTCGACGGCGTCGAGAACAAGATGGAGACCACCGTCGCCATGGACTTCGGCCGGATCACCCTCGATCCGCACCATGTGCTGTACCTGTTCGGCACGCCGGGGCAGGAGCGGTTCTGGTTCATGTGGGACGAGCTGTCCGAGGGCGCGCTCGGCGCGGTCATCCTCGCCGACACCCGGCGGCTGCAGGACTGCTTCGCCGCCGTGGACTTCTTCGAGGAACGCGGGCTCGCCTTCATCGTCGCCCTCAACGAGTTCGACGGCGCCCACCGCTACGACCCCGAGGAAGTGCGGGCCGCCATAGACCTCGACCCGGAGGTCCCGGTGGTCCGCTGCGACGCCCGTATCTCCAGCTCCGGCGTCCAGACACTGCTCGTCCTCGTCCGCCACCTCCTCGCCCACGCCCCGGCCACCGCGCCCAGCCACGGCGCCCACATGTGATCCCGCCCTACCGCCCACGGAGCCCCTATATGAGGTACGCCCACAGCGACGGAGCCAGGCCATGAGCTACGAGCCGCCCCGGCCGGTCCGGGGTCTGCTGCTCACCCCCGAGGACAAGGAGGCCCCCGCCCGTGTCCACCGGTTGCGCCGGCTCGGCCTGGCGGACCGGCCCGACCCCGCGCTCGACGCCTTCGCCGGCCACCTCGCGCAGCTCACCGGCGCGCTCTACGCCATGGTCAACTTCATCGGCGAGGACCACCAGTTCTTCGCGGGCCTGAGCGCCCCGGCCATCTCGCCGGTCGTGCGGGACGACGGCACCAGGGCCGGGATCGGCCGGGTGCTGCCACGCGACCACGGTTTCTGCCCCCATGTGGTGGTCCGCCGCAAGGCACTCGTCCTGGAGGACGTCAGCGACTACCCACGGTTCGCGTGCAATCCGGTCGTCGACGGGTACGGCATCCGCTCCTACCTCGGCGCCCCGCTCATCGACAGCTCCGGCATGGCGCTCGGCACTGTGTGCGCGGCCGACACGGCGCCCCGCGCCTGGGGCAGACCCGGCCTGGAAACCATCAAGGCGCTCGCCGCCGATCTCGTCGTACGCCTCGAACGGAGTACGGGGGACGGTCTGCCTCTCTGACGCGTAGGACACCGCTTCGGCGCGGTGTGACGGGCGTTTTCGAGAGGTGTGTAGGAAAGCTGAGGCGCCGGTTAAGAAAAGCTCGATGGACCCCGGCCCCCACGTAGGGCAGATTGCAGGGTGATTCCACCCCTCTGACCCGGTGCGGGCTCCTTCGGCGTGCCCGCGGGCCGGGCCTCACCCACAGGAGCCGTAGCGTTGAAGGCGCTGGTCAAGGAGAAGGCGGAGCCGGGACTCTGGCTGACGGACGTCCCGGAGCCCGCCATCGGCCCCGGTGACGTCCTGATCAAGGTCATGCGGACCGGTATCTGCGGCACCGATCTGCACATCCGGTCCTGGGACGGCTGGGCCCAGCAGGCGATCCGCACCCCGCTCGTGCTCGGCCACGAGTTCGTCGGGCAGGTCGTCGAGACCGGGCGGGACGTGACCGACATCCGCATCGGCGACCGGGTGAGCGGAGAGGGCCACCTGGTGTGCGGCAAGTGCCGCAACTGCCTGGCCGGCCGCCGTCACCTGTGCCGCGCCACCGTCGGCCTCGGCGTCGGCCGCGACGGCGCGTTCGCCGAGTACGTCGCCCTGCCCGCGTCCAACGTCTGGGTGCACCGCATCCCGGTCGACCTCGACGTCGCCGCGATCTTCGACCCGTTCGGCAACGCCGTGCACACCGCGCTCTCCTTCCCGCTGGTCGGCGAGGACGTGCTGATCACGGGCGCGGGCCCGATCGGCCTGATGGCCGCCGCCGTGGCACGGCACGCGGGCGCCCGCAACGTCGTCGTCACCGACGTCAGCGAGGAGCGCCTGGAGATCGCCCGCAAGATAGGGGTGAGCCTCGCCCTGAACGTCGCCGAGTCCACCATCGCCGACGGACAGCGCGAGCTCGGACTGCGCGAGGGCTTCGACATCGGCCTGGAGATGTCCGGCCGGCCCGAGGCCATGCGCGACATGATCGCGAACATGACGCACGGCGGCCGGATCGCCATGCTCGGCCTGCCCGCCCAGGAGTTCCCGGTGGACTGGGCCCGGATCGTCACCTCGATGATCACCATCAAGGGCATCTACGGCCGCGAGATGTTCGAGACCTGGTACGCGATGTCGGTGCTCCTGGAGGGCGGCCTGGACCTCGCCCCCGTGATCACCGGCCGGTACGACTACCGCGACTTCGAGGCGGCCTTCGCCGACGCCGCGAGCGGCAAGGGCGGCAAGGTCATCCTGGACTGGACCGCGTAACCCCCTTCACCCGCAAGCACTTTCAGGTATTCAGGAGCACCCTCATGTTCGACACCGTCCGCGACGACCTGCGCGCCACCCTCGACGAGATCCGCGCCGCCGGCCTGCACAAGCCCGAGCGGGTCATCGGCACCCCGCAGTCCGCGACCGTGAACGTCACCGCCGGCGGCCGCCCCGGCGAGGTCCTCAACTTCTGCGCCAACAACTACCTCGGCCTCGCCGACCACCCCGACGTGATCGCCGCCGCCCACGCCGCCCTGGACCGCTGGGGCTACGGCATGGCCTCCGTCCGCTTCATCTGCGGCACCCAGGAGGTCCACAAGGAGCTGGAGGCCCGGCTGTCGGCGTTCCTCGGCCAGGAGGACACGATCCTGTACTCCTCCTGCTTCGACGCCAACGGCGGTGTCTTCGAGACCCTGCTCGGCGAGGAGGACGCGGTGATCTCCGACGCCCTCAACCACGCCTCCATCATCGACGGCATCCGCCTGTCCAAGGCCCGCCGCTTCCGCTACGCCAACCGCGACCTCGCGGACCTGGAGGCCAAGCTCAAGGAGGCGTCCGACGCCCGGCGCCGCCTCATCGTCACCGACGGCGTGTTCTCCATGGACGGCTACGTCGCCCCCCTCGCCGAGATCTGCGACCTCGCCGACCGCTACGACGCGATGGTCATGGTCGACGACTCGCACGCCGTCGGCTTCGTCGGCCCGACCGGCCGCGGCACCCCCGAGCTGCACGGCGTCATGGACCGCGTCGACATCGTCACCGGCACCCTCGGCAAGGCCCTCGGCGGCGCCTCCGGCGGCTACGTCGCCGCCCGCGCCGAGATCGTCGCCCTGCTGCGCCAGCGCTCCCGCCCCTACCTGTTCTCCAACACGCTCGCCCCGGTGATCGCCGCCGCCTCCCTGAAGGTCCTCGACCTGCTGGAGTCCGCCGACGACCTGCGGCTGCGACTCGCCGAGAACACCAAGCTGTTCCGCAGCCGGATGACCGAGGCGGGCTTCGACGTCCTCCCCGGCGACCACGCCATCGCCCCCGTCATGATCGGTGACGCGGCGCAGGCGGCCCGCATGGCCGAACTGCTGCTGGAGCGCGGGGTCTACGTGATCGGCTTCTCCTACCCGGTCGTCCCGCAGGGCCAGGCCCGCATCCGCGTCCAGCTGTCCGCCGCGCACTCCACGGACGACGTCAACCGCGCGGTCGACGCGTTCGTCGCGGCGCGTGCCGAGCTGGCGGCCTGACCAGGGCGGACGCCCTGGGATAATGGGGGCATGATCGAGGCACGGCGGCTCCACATCCTCCGTGCGGTGGCCGACCACCGCACGGTCACCGCGGCGGCCGCCGCGCTCTACCTCACCCCCTCCGCCGTCTCCCAGCAGCTCACCGCCCTGGAGCAGGAGACCGGCCACCGACTGGTCGAGCGCGGCGCCAAGGGCGTACGGCTCACCCCGGCGGGCGAGATCCTGCTCAGCCACACCAACGCGGTCCTCGCCCAACTGGAGCGGGCCGAGGCCGAGCTGGCCGCCTACGGCTCGGGCGAGGCGGGCACCGTCACCGTGGCGGCCTTCGCGACCGGCATCGCCCAGGTCGTGGCCCCGGCCGTGGCCCGCCTCGCCCACCACGCGCCCGGCATAAGGATCCGTGTGCAGGACGCGGAGGGCGACGCCAGCCTGCCCATGGTCCTGGACCGGCAGGTCGACGTCGCGGTCGCCGTCGAGTACCGGGGCGCGCCGCCCGCCGACGACCCCCGCCTGACCCACGTCCCGCTCTACGCCGAGCCGTTCGACGCCGTCGTACCCCTCGGGCACCGCCTGGCGGACGCCCTCGAGGTCCCCCTCGCCGAACTGGCCAAGGACCCCTGGATCGGGCCGTACCCCGGCAACCCCTGCCACGACGTGGTCGTCCTCGCCTGCGAGAGCGCCGGCTTCCAGCCCCGCCTGGAACACTCCTCCGACGACTTCCGGGCCGTCGTCGCCCTCGCCTCGGCCGACGCGGGGGTGGCGCTCGTCCCGCGCTCCGCGCTGCGCGGCATGGACCTCACCGGCGTGGTCGTCCGCCCCGTCGACGGCGTCGCCCCGACCCGCCGGGTCTTCGCCGCGGTCCGCCGGGGCGCCGAGGAGCACCCGCTGATCCGCCCGGTGCTGGAGGCACTCGGCGAGGCGGCGCAGGCGTGAGGATTCCGTAACACCGCCGTCCCATATCCGGGATAGCGTCCCGGACATGAGAAACGAGGACGCGGTCGATCTCCTCATCGGCGCCCGGCTCGCCGAACTGCGCGCCCAGCACGGCTGGTCCCTCGGTGAACTGGCGGAGCGCAGCGGAGTCAGCCGGTCCACCCTGTCCCGCGCCGAACGCGCGGAGACCAGCCCCACCGCCGCCCTCCTGAACCGGCTCTGCCACGTGTACGGCCGCACCATGTCCCAGCTCCTCAGAGAGGTGGAGGCGGCACCGGCGCCCCTGGTCCGCGCCGCCGACCAGCAGGTGTGGGAGGACCGCGCCTCGGGTTTCGCCCGCCGGTCCGTGTCCCCGCCGCACACCGGACTGCGCGGCGAGCTGGTCGAGGGCCGGCTCACCCCGGGCGCGGACATCGCCTACGACCGCCCGCCCGTGCCGGGCCTGGAACAGCATCTGTGGCTGCTTAAGGGAGCCCTGGAGGTCACCGTCGGGGACCAGGCCCACCGGCTCGACGCGGGGGACTGCCTGCGGATGCGGGTGACCGGCGCGACCCGCTTCCGCTGTGCCGGGGCGGGGGAGGCGCGGTACGTGCTGGCGGTGGTGCGGCCATGAGGCCTCGCGAGGACGCGGCGACGAGGGTGGAGCGCTGGGACGGCGCCCAAGTGTGCGACCGTGCCGACGACTTGGCTGCGCTGCTGACCGACACCGTGGCCTCGGGCGCCTCCGTCGGTTTCCTCGCTCCGCTCGGCCACGCGGCGGCGGTCGCCTGGTGGCGGCAGCGGGCGGAGGCCGCGGCGGCGGGCCTGCTCGCCGTCTGGGCGGCCCTGGACCGGGCGGACCGTGTGACCGGCACGGTCGGCCTGGCCTACCCCGACAAACCGAACAGCCGGCACCGCGCCGAGCTGGTCAAGCTGATGGTGCACCGCTCCGCGCGCGGACAGGGTCTCGGCCGCAGGCTCCTCACCACCGCCGAACAGGCGGCCGTGGCCGACGGCCGCACCCTGCTCCATCTCGACACCGAGACGGGCAGCCCCGCCGAGCACCTGTACCGCTCGGCCGGCTGGACCAGGGCCGGGACCATCCCCGACTACGCGGCGAGCCCGGCGGGCCTGTTGCGGCCGACGACGCTGTACTACAAGCGGCTCGCGGGGTGACGGCTCGGAGGATGACGGCCGGCGGGTGACGGTCCGGAGGGTGACTGTCAGTGGCAGGAGCTACCGTGCGTGGCATGCCGGATGCACACGACGTACGCCGAATCGCCTTGTCCCTGCCGGACACCACGGAGAAGATCGCCTGGAGCATGCCCACGTTCCGGGTCGCCGGGAAGATGTTCGCGACCCTCCCCGAGGACGAGACGTCCATCGCCGTGCGCTGCCCCAAGGAGGAGCGCGACGAACTGGTGCTGGCCGAGCCGGAGAAGTTCTGGATCGCCGACCACGAGGCACAGTTCGCCTGGGTGAGAGCGAGACTCGCCGCCCTGGAGGACGAGGACGAGCTGCGGGACATCCTGGCCGACTCCTGGCGCCAGGCCGCCCCGACGCGACTCCTCGACGTCCATCCGGAGCTGGGGCGTCCGGCCGGGGACTGAAAAGCCCGGCGGGCGCGGCCGGGGGGTGGCATGATCCCGCCTCGGTGGGCGGCGAGCGGCCACAGCACGGGCGGGAAGCGGTACGGACGGGGAACGGCACGGGCGGGGGGAACGGCCGGGTCGGGGAGGGGAACACTCGGGATGACCGGTACGGACGCGCGGCGGGATGTCGCCGCCCAGGGTGTGCGGAAGGCGGCGGCCGACGCCCCGGCGGTCTGGTCGCGGGACTTCGCGCTCTTCTTCGTGGCCCGGGCCGTCGCCCGCCTCGGCGACACCATGCTGCCCGTCGCCCTCGCCGCGGGCCTGCTGGAACACGGGTACGGCGCGGGCGCGGTCGGCCTCGCCATGGCCTCCACGGCCGCCGCGTTCGCCGGGCTGGTCGTCTTCGGCGGGGTCATCGCCGACCGGTTCAGCACCCGCAGGCTGATGATCGGCGCCGACCTCGTCCGGCTCGGCACCCAGTCCGTCGCCGCCGGCCTGTTCTTCACCGGGCACGTGGTGCTGTGGCAGATCTGCGCCATCGGCGTCGTCAACGGCGTGGCCGGCGCGGTCTTCCAGCCCGGCGTGGCCAGCACCGTGCCCCGCCTCGCCACCGACATCCAGGGCGCCAACGGCGCCATCCGCATCGCCGAGTCCGCCGCCCAGCTCGCCGGTCCGGCCGTGGCCGGCGTCCTGGTGGGCCTCGCCTCGCCCGGCGGGGTCTTCGCCGCGCACGCCGCCACCTACGCGCTCAGCGCGCTGTGCCTGCTGCTCCTCCGGCTGCGCCCGCTCCCCGTCGCCGCCCGCGCCGCCACCGGCTCCGCCCTGCGCGCCTTCCGCGCCGATCTCGTCGACGGCTGGCGGGAGTTCCGCTCCCGCGCCTGGCTGTGGGGCGTGATCGCCGTCTGGTGCCTCTACATGATCGCCGTATGGGGCCCGACCGTGCCCCTGGTGGCCACCGAGGTGGTCCGGCACCACGGCGCGGGCGCCTACGGCCTGGTCAACTCGGCCCTCGGCGCGGGCACGGTGGTCGGCGGCCTGCTCGCCCTGCGGCTGCGCCCCCGCCGCATGCTCCGCGCGGGCGCCCTCTCCCTCTTCGCCTTCTTCGGCTTCCCGGCGACCGTCGGAGCGGGCCTCGGCGTACCGGCGATGGCGGCCGGGGCCGCGGTCGCGGGCGCCGGGATGTCGTTCTGGGGCGTGATGTGGGCGACCACCGTGCAGACCCAGGTCCCGGCCGACGTCCTCAACCGCATCCACGCCTACGACGTGGCCGGCTCCCTGGCCATGATGCCGGTCGGCCAGGCCCTCGCGGGCCCGGCGGCCGGATCCCTGGGCGCCGACCACGTCCTGCTGACCGCGGCGGTGGTGAGCCTCGCGGTGGCGGCCATCCTGCTGGCGATCCCCCCGATCCGCGACTTGACCCGAGCCGACGCGACGGCATCCACCGCGCCCTGACCTGGGCGGCGTCGACGGCACCGCATCCGCAACATCCCGGGGTGCGAGGGCCGAGCGTGATCCGGGGGGCCGGTGCCACCGTGCCGGGCCGTGCCTTGTGCGCGCGGGCGGGGGGTGACCTGATCCGGACGAGGGGACCGGCTCCGCGAGACGAGGGCCGAGTGTCGGGCGTGATGGCGCGCAAGGGCCGGGCGTGATCCGGGGAGCCGGTGCCGCTGTGCCGGGCCATGTCTTGTGCGCGCGGGCGGGGGGTGACCTGATCCGGACGAGGGGACCGGTTCCGGCAGACCCTGGTTACGAGGGTCGGGTGTGATCCCGGGCGACGGGACCACCTCCGCGAGACGGGGGCCGAGGGCTGGGCGTGATTCGGCGGGAGCCGGTGCCACCGTGCCGGGCCGTGCCTTGTGCGCGTGGGCGGGGGGACCTGATCCGGGGTGACGGGGCCGGCTCCGCCGGACCCTGGGCGGGGGAGCGTCGCCCATGACCTGGTTCGTGCGTGCCGGCATGACCCACTCCGCCGCCCCACCCGGAGGGCAGGCGCTCAGCCGCGTCCCGCCGTCACCCGCCCCGCATCCATGAAGTGGCCGATCCGCTCCCGCAAGGTCGCCGCGTCCAGACCATGGGCGGCCACATGTTCCTCGATCGTGCCGTAGCGGCGAAGTTCGCGGCGGGCGACGCCGAGGCCGAGGACCCGGTGCGGGACATCGGCCAGTGCCTCGGTCGCCGCGGCCGTCGACGTCCCGGCCAGGTACGGCTCGACCAGCACGACGTCCGTGCCCGCCGCCTCCGTCGCCCGGCGCAGCCCGGCCGCGTCGAACGGTCGTACGGTCGTCGCGTACAGCACGGTCACGTCCAGGCCCTCCGTCGCCGTGAGGACCGCGTCCAGCATCGGGCCCACGGCGAGCACCACACCCGAGCGGCCCTTGCGGACCGTGACGAAGTGCCGGCCGTCGATCACCCGGCCCTGCCGGTTGGACTGCACGGACAGCCGCACGTACACCCGGTCGTCGCCCGCCGCGGCCGCGTGGTGCAGCAGCGTCTCGGCCTCGTCCGGGTGCCCGGGCACATGTACGGTCCAGCCGTCCAGCGTGTCGAGGAGGGCCACGTCGCCGGGGGCCATGTGGGTGAAGCCGCCGGCCGGCCAGTCGAAGGAGGCGGCGGCACTCACCAGCACCGCGCCCGTGTCCTGATGCCCCAGATCCAGCTTGACCTGCTCGAACGGCCGCTCCACGAGGAAGCTGGCGAAGGTGTGCACGATCGGCCGAAGCCCGGTGAGCGCCAGCCCCGCCGCCGTGCCGACCAGCAACTGTTCACGGATGCCGACGTTGATCACCCGGTCGGGGTGCCGGCGTTCGGCCTCGCGGAACCCGTCCCGGCCGATCTCGGCGAGGACGACCGCGACCCGGGGGTCCTCGTCCAGCAGCCGGGAGACGACGGGGGCGAAACGGTCACGCATGGTGTCCATCGAAAAGACCCTTTCCGGGAAGTCAGGCGTTCTTCGGCCCGACGCGGGCCACGACGACATGCGGCCGGCCGGGATGCGGAGCGGTGAACGCGGCGTACAGCGCCTCGTGGTCGCGCCCGTCGACGGTCACCGCGGACCAGCCCGCGGCCTTGAACCGGGCGGCGATACCGCCGGGCAGCGCGTGGCTGGCGGAGGAGTTGTCGATCACGACGGTGTGCAGCCGGTCCAGCCCGGCGGGGCCCGCGAAGGCGATCGCCTCGTGGTTGCTGCCCTCGTCCAGCTCGGCGTCCCCGATCAGCACCCAGACCGCCGGCTCGGGCCGGCCCTGTGCCCGCAGGCCCAGCGCGGTGCCCACGGCGATCGGCAGCCCGTGCCCGAGCGATCCGCTGCCGATCTCGGCCCCCGGCACCAGCACCCGGTCCGGGTGGTGTCCGAGCGGGGAGTCGTAGGAGCCGAAGCCGGGCAGCCACTCGACGGGCAGGAACCCCTTCGCGGCCAGCACGGCGTAGTACGCCATGGGCCCGTGTCCCTTGCTCAGCAGGAAGCGGTCCCGGGCCGGGTCGTCCCGCCGCTCCGGAGTGACCCGGAGCACCCGGTCGTAGAGCACCCACAGCGCGTCGAGTGTCGAGGTGGCGGCCGGTCCGTGCTTCTCGTCGCCGGTCATCAGCCCCATGAGCCGGGGCAGGTCGTCGTAGCCGTACGTACGGCTCTGGTCCGTTGCGAGCGTCATGCCGACGATCGTGCAACCTCAACCAAAGTCGAGGTCAACAGGAAAAGGGGCGCGCGACCACCGACCCGAGTGCGGTATTGTTTCCCTGCGCGTTCGGCCGGGGGAAACCCCAGGTCAGACGGCACCGGGACGTGGCGCAGCTTGGTAGCGCACTTGACTGGGGGTCAAGGGGTCGCAGGTTCAAATCCTGTCGTCCCGACTTGTGAGAGTCGCCGGTGAGGGCCGGTTCCGGAGACATCCGGAACCGGCCCTCGATCGTGTCGAACGGTCCGCCTTTCGACCTTGCCGGCATGCGCGGCGACGCGGCGTTCCGGGTGGCGGTCACCGCCTCGGCGGCCACCTGGTCCGCGCTCCGCCCCTCGAACGGTCCCGGGAAATCCGCTGCATTTCCTGGGGCGGCCGCACTCTCACCTCGTGACGGCCGCCGTGGAAGTCCGCTTTCCCGGGAATTATGGAGTAGCCGCTTCCTCTTCCCGTGCGGCGGGGCGTTGCTGACGGCCGGTCACAAGGCCAGCCCCACGTGCGCCAGCGCCTGCTTCAGCAGGACCCCGTGTCCGCCCGGCATCTCGTTCTGCACCGCCGGGGAGGCGGCCTCCTGGGGGCTGAACCAGACGAGGTCCAGCGCGTCCTGGCGGGGCCGGCAGTCGCCGGTCACCGGCACGACGTAGGCCAGGGACACCGCGTGCTGACGCGGGTCGTGATACGGCGTGATGCCCGCCGTCGGGAAGTACTCCGCGACCGTGAACGGCTGGAGCGAGGCCGGGACGCGCGGCAGGGCGACCGGACCGAGGTCCTTCTCCAAGTGGCGCAGCAGCGCGTCGCGGACCCGCTCGTGGTGCAGCACCCGGCCGGAGACCAGGGTCCGGCTGACCGTGCCGTCGGGGCCGATGCGCAGCAGCAGTCCGATGCTGGTGACTTCACCGCTGTCGTCCACGCGCACGGGCACGGCTTCGACGTACAGGATCGGCATCCGGGCCCTGGCCATCTCCAGCTCGTCCGTGGTCAGCCAGCCGGGCGTGGTTTCGGTCATGTCAGACATTGCTTGATCATACTTTCCGGGTGGGGCGCCCGCTGGAATCGCGGGCCGGTTCGGATACGGACGGTCCGTACAGTCGGCGGGCGTTGTCGCGGCCCGTCCAGGATGCGATCCGCAGGGCGTCGGCAAGGCTCAACTCGTCGGCGTCCACGCGTTCTTGCAGCAGATCGGCGAGACCCTGCCGGAAGCACAGGGCACCCAGGTGGTGGAACTCGGCCACACCATAGGCGTCGGAGCTGTACAGCAGTTTGCGGAACGGAGTGATCTCCAGCGCCTCCTCCAGTACCGCCCGGCAGCGGGCCGGGCCGGTGTAGTGCAGGGCGAGTCCGACGTCCAGGTACACCTGCTCGAACACCGCGGCCAGATAGGCGGCCTGGCGGTGGTACGGCCAGCAGTGCAGCAGCAGCACCGGGATCGTGCCGGCGGTCCGGTGCAGCCAGTCGGTGAGCAGGGCGGGGTCCGCGCGGTGCAGCCGTACGTCCGCGTCGCCGAAGCCGGTGTGCAGTTGCAGCGGCAGTCCCAGTTCGACGGCGGTCCACAGCACGTGCCGGACCAGGACCGGGTCCGTGAGGCGTCCGCCCCGTGCCAGCCAGTGCCGGGCGGCCTCCGTCACCTCGGCCTCCGCCGGGCGCTCCGGGTCCAGGGCGAACCCCGTGCGGTAGGCCGCGACCGACTTCACCGCCACCACGTCCGGCCGCCGTACGGCCTCCTCGGCGGCGGCGCGGAACACGGCCGCGTACTCGCCCGCATCCACGCCCCGTGCCGCCACCGACTCGGCGACCTGCTCCAGCCGTACGACCTCGCGGGCGGCCGAGCCGGACGCCGCCGCCAGCTCGGCGGGGGTGGTGACCGGGTGCGGGGCGTAGCCGGTGTCCACGCAGAACACCCCGGCTCCGGCCGCCGTCAGGAAGCGGCGGTTGACCTCCCGCCAGCCGAGCTGCGCGCGCCGGGCCACGTAGTCGGCGGGCGGCGCGTGCCGGGGGAGGTCCAGCAGGGGAGCGCAGTGGCGGCGTACGGCCAGGCCGACGGGGCTGTCGAAGGGCGAGACGCCCGGCCAGGCCGCGCCCTCGGTGATCAGGGACGCGAACTCCGTGCCGCTCAGGTCGGCCGTGACCGCGCCGTGGCAGTGGTGGTCGACGAGCGGCAGCGCGGCGAGGGCCTCGTGGACCGGTCCGGAGGCGGCCATCTCAGTACGCCCAGCGGTAGGCCGCCGCCACCTGGTCGGGGCCGAGCCCCTCGACGGCCGCCGCCTCGCCGAGCCGTACGGCGATCACCGCGTCCGCGAGGACCGGGCCGAGCGCGGCCCGCGGCACCGGGTCCGCGCGGAACTCCTCGACCGCCTCCGGCAGCGACCGCGGCAGCCGCCGTACGCCCAGGGCCGCCGCCTCGTCGGCGCCGAAGCGGGCCGGATCGCCGGTGATCTCGTCGGGCAGGGCGCGGGACGCCGTGACGCCGTCGAGTCCCGCGGCGATCACGCAGCCGAGGGCCAGATACGGATTGGCGGCCAGGTCGACCGGTTTGACCTCCATGTTGGCGTCCTGGTCGTGGCGGCCCGCCGTGCCCGTGATCATCCGCAGGGCGGCCTCCCGGGTCTCGCGGCCCCAGGCGGTGAAGACCCCGGCCCACTGGGAGGGCTTCAGCCGGAGATAGCTGGCCGGGCTGGGGGCGGTGACCGCCGTCAGGGCCGGGAGGTGGGCGAGGACCCCGGCCGCGAAGGACTCCGCCTCGGCCGTCATGCCGTACCGGCGCTCGCCGCCGGCGTGCAGGTTCACGCCGTCGCGCCAGCAGGACAGGTGCAGATGGCCGCCGTTGCCGACGCCCTCGGCGGACACCGCGGGCGCGAACGAGACCCGCAGGCCGTGCCGCTGGGCCACCGCCCGGATCGTCTGGCGGACCAGCACACTGAGGTCGGCCGCCGTCACCGGATCCCGGGCGCCCACCGAGATCTCGAACTGTCCGGGCGCGTACTCGGGGTGCAGCTGGTCGACGTCCACGCCCTGCGCGGCGCACGCGGCCAGCAGATCGGCGGTGTAGTCGCTCAGGCCGACCTGCCGGATCGCGCCGTACGCCGGGCCGGAGACGGCCGGTACGAACTCCCCGGCGGGCGCCGAGCCCAGCCCGACGGACCACTCGATCTCGATCGCCGCCTTGAAGGCGAGGCCGTGCCGTTCGGCGGCGTCCGTGACGGTCCGGCGCAGGAACGTCCGGGCACAGCCGGGGTGCCGGGCGCCCTCCTGGGTGATCCGGTCCA
Source organism: Streptomyces flaveolus (assembly GCF_000716535.1). Taxonomy (GTDB): domain Bacteria; phylum Actinomycetota; class Actinomycetes; order Streptomycetales; family Streptomycetaceae; genus Streptomyces; species Streptomyces flaveolus_A. The sequence continues at coordinate 50,948 of NZ_JNWV01000018.1, forward strand.
CCGGCGCCCACGCCCAGCCGGGCTGGCCGGCGAGCGGCACCAGCCGGTCCAGGTCCGGGTAGAGCCTGAGGTCGCCGTCGGGGGAGCCGAGCGCGTCGGTGGTGACGATCGAGTCGTCGGCGAGAAAGGTGTCGAACACCGGGGACATGCCGACGCCCCAGGACACGGCCGCCTCCAGCCGCGCCGTGGGGATCGTCTTCACCCGGCCGACGCCCGCGGTGTCCACGTACGCCAGCACGACGCCGTGCACGCCCCGCGCGGTCAGGTCGGCGGTGAGACCGGCGACCCGGCGCAGGTCTCCGGGACGGCCGCCGGGCACGGGGTCGGCAAAAGTCGTCATACGTCCTCCTCGGCGGGCCCGGCCCGCGCGCGGCCGGGGTCAGGGTTTCACGGCCACCGCGCCGAACTGCGGCACCGGGGCGGCGGAGGCCGACTCGGCGCGCCACTGCGAGCACGGCACCAGGCCCGGCTCCACCAGGTCCAGGCCCTCCAGGAACCCGGCGATCTCGGCGCGGCCACGCGCGGTGATCGGCGGGGTGGCGTGGGCGTTCCAGAACTCCATGGCGGCCACGTTGCCCTCGCCGCCCACGTCGGGGTCGTACGTCGGATGGGTGAGGACCAGGTGGCTGCCCGCGGGCAGCGCCGCCAGCAGCCGGCGCACGATGTCCCGGGCCTCGGCGGTGTCCAGCACGAAGTTGAGGATGCCCAGCATCAGCACCGCGACCGGCCGGGTCAGGTCCAGGGTCTCGGCGGCCCGCTCCAGGATGCGGTCCGGGTCGTGCGCGTCGGCGTCGACGTAGTCCGTGACGCCCTCGGGGGAGCTGGTGAGCAGCGAGCGGGCGTGCACGAGCACGATCGGGTCGTTGTCGACGTACACGATCCGGGACTCGGGGGCGATCCGCTGCGCGATCTCGTGCGTGTTGTCGGCGGTCGGCAGGCCGGTGCCGATGTCGAGGAACTGCCGGATGCCCCGCTCGGCGGCCAGGAAGCGCACCGCCCGCCCCAGGAACTCCCGGTCCGCGCGCGCCACCGCCCGGATCACCGGGAACATCCCGGCGATCTGTTCGCCCACCCGCTGGTCGACCTCGTAGTGGTCCTTGCCGCCGATCCAGTAGTTCCAGACCCGGGCGTTGTGCGCCACGGTGGTGTCCAGCCGTGCCGATCCGGCCCCCGGGGAGTCGACCTCGCTCACCTGTCCGCCCTTCTCACGTGCGGTTCTCCGCCGTCATTGTGCCCCCCGGTGATCGCGCTGTCCCGGGAAACGGGCACGGTGGGCGGTTCCGGGCAGGCTTGCGGGCCGCCCCGGGAGGTCCCGGGCAGCCGTGCGCCCCGGCCCTCCGGGCGGTTCCGGGCCCGCGAGGCGCATGAGGAACACTGGACCGGTATCCCGCCCCCGACCGGAAGAAGGACATGCCCGCCACGCCCACGCCCCTCCTCGACGCCTCCGGACTGCCCGCCGGCCCCGCCGACATCCGGCTGATCGTCACCGACATGGACGGCACGCTGCTGGACGACGCCAAGCGGATCCCCGACGGGCTGTGGCCGATGCTCGCCGAACTGCGCCGCCGCGGAGTGCTGTTCAGTCCGGCGAGCGGACGCCAGTACGCCACCCTCTTCCGGCAGTTCGAGGCGGTCGCCGAGGGCATGGTGTTCATCGCGGAGAACGGTACGTACGTGGTCCGCGACGGCGTGGAGCTGAGTTCCGACCCGCTGGACCGGTCCGTCGCCGCCGGGGTCGCCCGGACGGTACGGCGGCTGGTCGCGGACGGCGCGGACGGCGCGGACGTCGGCGCGGTCGTCTGCGGCAAGCGGGCGGCGTACGTCGAGCGGACCGACGAGCCGTTCCTGGCGGAGGTGCGCAAGTACTACGTCGAGCACCGGATCGTCGAGGACGTCACCGCCGTGGACGACGAGGTGATCAAGGTGGCGCTGTTCGACTTCGGGTCCGCCGAGCACACCACCGCCCCGGCCCTCGCCGCGTTCGCCGCCACCCACCAGGTCGTCGTCTCCGGCGAGCACTGGGTGGACGTGATGAACCGCACCGCCGACAAGGGGGCCGCCCTGCGCGGCCTCCAGCGGGCGCTCGGCATCACACCCGCGCAGACCATGGTGTTCGGGGACTACCTGAACGACCTGGAGATGCTCGACGCCGCCGAGTGGTCCTTCGCCATGGAGGGTGCCCACCCCGAGGTGATCCGGCGGGCCCGCCACCTGGCCCCGTCCAACAACGACGACGGCGTACTGCGGACCGTCGCCCGCGTGCTGGACCTGCCGTACGACGGCGTCAGGGCTTGACCGCGACCCCGCCGTACAGCGAGACCGGCCCGTCGGGCGCACCCTCGGGCCGCCACTCGGCCACCGACACGATCCCGGGCTCCAGCAGCCGGAGTCCAGCGAAGAAGGTGCCCACTTCGGCGTGCGAACGCGCCACCAGGGTGACTCCGCCGGCCGCGTAGGCCGCGATGCCCCGCTGGACGTTCTCCGGTTCGAAGTCGGCCGTCATGGTCGACAGCACCAGACAACTGCCCGGCGCCAGCGCGCCGACCAGGTTGGACACCAGGTCGTGGGCGCCGTCCTCGTCGGCGATGAAGTGCAGCAGGGCGATGAGGGAGAGGGCCACCGGGCGGTCGAGGTCCAGGACGCGGGCGGCCTGTTCGAGGATCGCGCGCGGATCCCGGGCGTCCGCCTGCACGTACTCCGTCACGCCCTCCGGGGTGCCGCGCAGCAGCGCGTTCGCGTGAGCCAGCACGATGGGGTCGTAGTCGACGTACACCACGCGGGCGTCCGGGGCCACGGACTGGGCGATCTGGTGCAGGTTGGGCTCGGTCGGTATGCCGGTGCCGATGTCCAGGAACTGGCGGATCCCCAACTCCGTGGCCAGCACCCGCGTGCCGCGGCGCATGAACGCCCGGTTGGCGCGGGCGGCCTTCGGGGCGCCCCCGTCGATCTCCGAGATCCGCCGGCCCAGCTCCTCGTCGACCGGATAGTTGTCCTTGCCGCCGAGGAACCAGTCGTACACCCGGGCCGGATGCGGCCGGGTGGTGTCGATGACGTCCTGCGTCTCCGGCCCGGTCCCCGTCACGTGCTGCTCCTCGACCCGTTCGGTCCCGGTGGTCGCTCCGGGACGTGCGGGAGCAGTCTGACACGATCAAGCGGCCCGGCGCAGACAGTCTTCGGCCACCTGTCCGTCGAGCGCCGCCCGGACCAACGCGGCGGCCAGGACGGCCGGTTGGGTGTCCCCGGCCAGCTCGGTCAGCTTCTCCGGGTCCTTCGGCAGGCCGAGCCGCCCGGCCCCGGACAGCGCCTTGGCGTCCAGGTAGGGCGCGACGTCCGGCCACACCCGCTGCGCCTCGCGCAGGAAGATGTCGGCGCCGGCCGGGCCGATGCCCGGCTCCTCCTGGAGCAGCCGCTTCAACTCGCCGGTGTCTCCGTGCGCCTCCCGGTGCAGCCGGCGCAGGTCGCCTCCCCAGCGCTCGGTCAGCAGTTCGGCGCCGTCCCCGAGCTGAGTGGCGGTGCGCTCGTCGTACCGGCGGTAGCCGCCCCGGCCGAGCGCGTCCACCCGCTGCTGCCAGCCGGCCTCGGCCATCCGGCGGGGGCTGTCCAGGTGGTCCTCGTGCAGGGCCCGGGCGGCGGCCACCGCGACGGAGGCCCGGATCCGGGCGCTGAGCAGCAGGGACAGCACGAGCAGCCGGTACAGCGGCTGCGGGGTGTCCTTCAGGCGGATGCCCGCCTCCTCGGCGTACGTCCGCCCGTACTCGGACACCAGCTCGCGCACGACCCGTTCGTCCCGGTCCATGACGCGGTTCCGGCTAGGGCTTGAGCGGGTCGTGGCCCAGCGTCATCAGCCGGTGCCGGCGCCGGGTGTCCTCCGGCGTGCTCTCCGGCTCGGGTTCGTTCTCCATGTCGACCAGGTCATCGACCGTGTCGACGACCTTGTGCATGACCCGGACGTCGTCGTCGGTGAGGTCGGTACGGCGCTTCTGCAGGATGGCGAGGACGTGCTGCCCGGTGGGCGTGCCCGCCTCCTCCGGCAGCGGTTCCGTCTCCTCGTCGGCGTCCCGGACCTTCAGCCAGGCCGCGAGTTCCGCCGAGGTCATGTTCACCACGCGGTGGAAGTCCTCCCACAGCGCCTCGATCTCCAGGGCGTCGGCCACGGGTCTCCCCCTTCCGTGCGGGAGTGGGTGTACTGGCGGGAGTGGGCGTACTAGTCGGCGGCGCCGTCGCGCGGGTGGTTCTCCGCCTCGAACATCCAGCGCTGCTTCTCCAGGTCGGCGGTGACGGAGATCAGCAGGTCCTGGGTGACCGGGTCGGCCTTCTCGGTCGCCTCGATCCGCTCGCGCAGCCGGCCGATGGCCGCCTCCAACGCCGACACCATCAGCTCCACCGCCTCGGTGTCGCGCAGCCAGCCGTCCTTGGCGCCGGGCAGCGCGAAGGACGCGGCGATGGTCTCCGGCCGGCCGTCCGGCGGCACGCCCAGCGCGGCGGCACGCTCGGCCACCGTGTCCGAGTGGCTCCGGGCCGTGGCGACCACCTCGTCCAGTTGGAGGTGGATCGACCGGAACCGCGGGCCCACGACGTTCCAGTGCGCCTGCTTGCCGATCAGCGACAGCCCGAGCAGGTCGACGAGGGTCTCCTGCAGGGCGGTCCCGGTGACGCCGAGCGCCTCCTCGGGCAGCGTGCTCTTGACCACGGTCATGGTCCGTATATCCCCTTTCGGCAGCTTCCACGGTCATGTCCGACAGGGCGGGTGCCCGCTGCGTGGGGGAGCAAACCGGCTGATCAGCGGGGCAGTACCCGGTCCAGGAAGCCCAGCAGTTCCGCGAAGACGTCCTCCTGGCACGTCTCGTGGAACACCTCGTGCCGCGCCCCCGGGAAGATCCGCTCGGTCAGCCGGCCGCCGCTCAGGCGCTCCACGCCGGTCCGGCTCCCGGCCGGCGGCACCAGGCGGTCGTCGTCGCCGTGCAGCCACAGCAGCGGCAGCCCGCCGACGTCACCGCCCCGGGCGACGGTTTCCAGCGTCCGGGCGAACGCCTCCAGCGTCGGCCGCTTCATGGGCCCGTGCCAGACCAGGGGATCGGCCGCGTACGCGGAGCCCACGGCCGGGTCCCGGGAGAGCGCGGACGGGCTGATGGGGACGTCCGGGATCTCGTCCAGGGCCAGCAGCCGTCCCGGCAGGTCCCAGGCGCCGATCACCGGGCCGGACAGGACCAGGGCGGTCAGTTCCGCGCCGTACCGCTGGGCGTAGCGGGCCGCGATCAGCCCGCCCATGGAGTGGCCGACCAGGACCAGCGGCAGACCGGGTCGCGCGGCGCGGGCCGAGTCCGCCACCGCGTGCACGTCCGTGACCACGTCCTCGAAGTCCTCGATCACCACCCGCTCCCCGGCCGACCGCCCGTGGCCGGCGTGGTCCGGCGCGTACACGGCGGCGCCGTGCCCGGTGAGCCGGGCGGCCAGTTCCGCGTACCGGCCGGCGTGCTCGCCGTACCCGTGCACCAGGAGTGCCAGCCAGCGGGGGGCCGGGTGCGGCCACTCCCGTACGGCGAGGGCTCCGTGCGTGCCGTCGAGGACGTGCTCGCGGACGTGGGGCATCTCTCCTCCAGCAGCCTCGGGGAAGGTCATGGGGATCTTCCCAGTGGCGTGGTCGGGGGTCTATAGTCCAAAACTAGCAGTGCTAATTAATAGCTGCCGGACAGCGTGCACAGCCGTCGCGAGGTCCGTGCTGATCCACAGCGTCGTAGGTCAGGAGTCCCAGCCGTGCGTCCCGTCCACTTCGCGGCCGCCCGCCGCACCCCCATCGGCAAGCTGCGCGGAGCCCTCTCCCCGGTCCGCCCCGACGATCTGGCCGCGACCGTGATCCGCCACCTGGTGGCCGACGTGCCCGCGCTCGACCCCGCCCGGATCGACGACGTCTACTGGGGCGCCGCCAACCAGGCCGGCGAGGACAACCGCAACGTCGCCCGCATGGCCGCCCTGCTCGCCGGACTGCCCGACTCCGTGCCCGGCGCCACCGTCAACCGGCTGTGCGCCTCCGGACTCGAAGCGGTCACCACCGCCGCCCGGACCATCGCCGCCGGCGAGGCCGACATCGTGATCGCCGGCGGCTCCGAATCCATGAGCCGCGCCCCCTTCGTCCTGCCCCGCCCCGACGAGGCCCTGCCCCAGCGCATCGAGACCTACGACACCCGGCTCGGCTGGCGGCTGGTCAACCCCGCCATGAAGGAACTGCACGGCCTGCTCTCCATGGGCGAGACCGCCGAGGAGGTCGCCGAGCGGTACGACGTCTCCCGCGAGCGTCAGGACGAGTTCGCCCTGCGCAGCCACCAACTCGCCGCCGCCGCGCGCAAGAACGGCCACTTCAACGACGAACTCCTGCCCGTCGAGCGCCCCGACGGCATCGTGGTCGAGCAGGACGAGTGCGTCCGCGAGGACACCTCGCTGGAGAAGCTCTCCCGGCTGAAGCCGGTCTTCCGCGCGAACGGCACCGTCACGGCCGGCAACGCCTCGCCGATGAACGACGGCGCGGCCGGCCTGCTCCTGGTCAGCGAGGAGGCCCTGAACGAACTGGGGCTGGAGTCCCTCGGACGCTACACCGCGGGCGCCTCCGCCGGCGTCCACCCGGACGTGATGGGCCTCGGCCCGGTCCCCGCCACCCGCAAGGCGCTGGCCCGGGCCGGCTGGGAGATCGGCGACATCCAGGAGGCCGAGTTCAACGAGGCGTTCGCCGCGCAGGCACTCGCGTGCGTCGACCAGCTGGGCATCGACCCCGACCTGGTCAACCCCACCGGCGGCGCCATCGCCCTCGGCCACCCCCTCGGCTGCTCCGGCGCCCGCATCCTCACCACCCTGCTGCACCGGATGCGCCGCACGGGCGCGGAGCGGGGGCTCGCGACGATGTGCGTGGGGGTGGGCCAGGGGAGCGCGGTCCTGGTCGAGAGGCCCTAGGGGCTGTCTGACGCTTCCCCAACGCAGGCTCCCCGCAAGGGGATCCGGTACACGAGCCGCAGCAAGGAAACGGAGCAGCACTCCATGGCCACCCTGTCCGTCGCCGCCATCCTCGCCGAGAACGCCCGGCGCCGCCCCGGCAGGACCGCCCTCGTCGAAGGCGACCTGCGGCTCACCTTCGCCGACGCGTGGCAGCGCGCTCTGGCCCAGGCGGGAGCGCTCACCGCTCTCGGCGTACGGCCCGGCGACCGGGTCGCCCTCATGGCGCCCAACACCGCCGAGTTCCCGGTGGCGTACTACGCGATCGCCGCGGCGGGCGGGGTCGTCGTCCCCGTGCACCTGCTGCTCTCGGCCGGGGAGGTCGAGCACGTGCTGCGCGACAGCGGGGCCACCCTGCTGCTGGTCCACCCGGCCCAGGCGGAGACCGGCACGGCCGCCGCACACGCCACGGGCGTCCGAGCGGTCACCCTCGGCACGGAGTTCGAGAAGCTCGCGGCCGACGCCGAACCCCTCCCGTCGTACGTCACCCGGGCCGCCGACGACCCCGCGGTGATCTTCTACACCAGCGGCACGACCGGTGTCCCCAAGGGGGCCCTCCTCAGCCACTTCAACCTGGTGATGAACGCGACCGTCAACGCCTTCGACGCCAACGACATCCGCGCCGACGACATCGCCCTCGGCGCGCTGCCGCTGTTCCACGCCTTCGGCCAGACCGTGTCGCTCAACTCCACCTGGCGGGCCGGCGCCACGCTCGTGCTGCTGCCCCGCTTCGACGCGGCCCGCGCGATCGACCTGATGGTGCGCAAGGGCGTGAACACCTTCCACGGCGTGCCCACCATGTTCGTCGCCCTCGCGGCGGCCGCCGGGGAAGCGGAGCGGCTCCCGGTGCTGCGCGTGTGCGTCTCCGGCGGGGCCTCGCTCCCGGTGGCCGTCCTGGAGCGGTTCGAGGCCGCGTTCGGCGCGAAGATCCACGAGGGGTACGGGCTGTCGGAGACCTCGCCGACCGCCACCGTCAACCAGCCGGTGTTCGGCACGAAGGCCGGCACCATCGGCCACCCGCTGTGGGGCATCGACGTGGAGATCGCCCGTGCCGAGGTGGAGGGCCGGATCGAACTGCTGCCGCCCGGTGAGGTGGGCGAGGTCGTCATCCGCGGCCACAACGTCTTCTCCGGCTACCTCGGCCGCCCCGAGGCCACCGCCGAGGCCCTGGTGGACGGCTGGTTCCGCACCGGCGATCTCGGCACCAAGGACGACGAGGGGTTCCTGCGGATCGTCGACCGGAAGAAGGACGTCATCATCCGCGGCGGCTACAACGTCTACCCGAGGGAGGTCGAGGAGGTCTTGACCCGCCACCCGGAGGTCGCCCAGGTCGCCGTCATCGGCCTGCCCGACGACCTGCACGGCGAGGAGGTGTGCGCGGTCGTCGTCCCCGCGCCGGGGACCGCGCCGGACGCCGCCGCGCTCATCGAGTGGTCCAAGGAGCACCTGGGCAGGCACAAGTACCCCCGGCGGGTGGACCTCGCGGACGCGCTGCCGCTCGGGCCCAGCATGAAGGTCCTCAAGCGGGAGCTGCGGGCGCGGTACACGGGCCGTTAGGCGGTACGCCCGCCGTTGCCCCGGGACCGACCGGCGAGACGCTCCTTACGCCGGACCCATGCATGTGCATAGCATCGGTTCCTCCATGAACACGATGACGCTCTGGCACATGTCCGGCTGGGGGTTCGCGGCGCTCGCCTTCGCGGCCCTGCTCGTCGGCTTCTCCAAGACGGCCGTCAGCGGGGCCAACACGGTCAGTCTCGCGATCTTCGCGGCGGTCCTGCCCGCCCGCGCCTCCACCGGCGTCCTGCTGCCCGTCCTGATCGCCGGGGACGTGCTCGCCGTCCTCACCTACCGGCGGCACGCGCACTGGCCCACGCTGTGGCGGCTGTTCCCGGCGGTGGCGGCGGGGGTGGTGGCCGGCACGCTGTTCCTGGTGTGGGCCGACGACGGCATCGTACGGACCTCGATCGGCGCGATCCTGCTGCTGATGGCCGGGGTGACGCTGTGGCGGCGTCGGACGGCCGGCACCCCGGAGGAGCCGGACGGGGTCGGCAGCCCCGCGGGCCGCGTCAAGGCCCGCTCGTACGGCGTGCTCGGCGGGTTCACGACGATGGTCGCCAACGCCGGCGGGCCGGTGATGTCGATGTACCTGCTGTCCGCAGGTTTCCGCAAGCTCGGCTTCCTGGGCACCTCCGCGTTCTTCTTCCTCATCGTGAACGTCTCGAAGGTGCCGTTCAGCGCGGGTCTGGGACTGATCGACGGGCACTCGCTGCTCCTCGACGCCGCGCTCGCGGTGTTCGTGGTGCCCGGCGCGTTGTTCGGCAAGTGGGCTGTGAACCGGATCAACCAGCGACTCTTCGAACAACTCGTCATCGCGGCGACGATCGTGGGCGGCCTGCAACTGCTACTCCGCTAGCCCCAGCAGCGCCGGGGCGTCCGCGAAGGAGTCCAGGACGTGATCGGGGGTGCCGCTCGCGTTCTCGTGCGTCTCCGGCTGGTACTTGCCCGTCTTCACCAGCACCCCGGTCAGCCCGGCCCGCTGCGCCGCCAGCACGTCCGACTCGATGTCGTCCCCGATCATCAGCGCACGCTCCGCGTCCACTCCCAGCCGGGCGAGCGCCGCCGCGAAGAACGCCGGGGACGGCTTGCCCGTGACCTCCGCCTCCACGCGCGCCGCCCGCTCCAGCCCCAGCACGAACGCCCCCGAGTCCAGCCGCAACCCGGCGTCGGTGCGCCAGTACAGGTTGCGGTGCATGGCGACCAGCCGCGCGCCCCGCTGCAACTCGCCGAACGCCCGGTCGAGCGCCGCGTAGTCGAACTCCGGCCCGGCGCCGCCGACCACGACCACGTCGGCACCCTCCTCGACCAGCGTGACGTCGCCCAGATCCGCCGCGATGTCCCCGCTGTTGAGCAGCAGACACCGGGCGCCCGGATGGTGCTCGGCCAGATGGGCGGCCGTGACGGCGGGCGCGGTCAGCACGTCCTGCGCGCCCACCTCGAAACCGGCCTCCGACAGCGTGTCGGCGATCGACGCCCGGGTCCGGGAGGTCGTGTTCGTCACCAGGGCCACGCCGAGCCCGGCCGCGCGGATGCCGCGCAGCGCCTCCACCGCACCGGGCAGCGGCTTCCAGGACACGGTGAGGACCCCGTCGATGTCGATCAGGACGGCACGCACGGACGCCAAGGACTCCATGGCCCGACGGTAGCGACCCGGGCGGCGGACCGGCCCGCACGACCTCGTACGCTCACCCCTATGCCCGCGCACGTCCTGATCCTCGGCGGCACCACCGAGGCCCGTCGCCTCGCCGCCGACCTCGCCGCCCGGCCCGGGGTGCGGGTCACCACCTCGCTCGCCGGCCGGGTCACCCGGCCCGGGGCGCTGCCCGGCGAGGTGCGGACCGGCGGCTTCGGCGGACCGGAGGGCCTCGCCGACTGGCTGCGCGCGCACCGGGTGGACGCCCTGGTGGACGCCACCCACCCCTTCGCCGCGTCGATCACGGACCACGCGGCCCGCGCGGCGCGGGCCACGGGCGTCCCCGCCGTCGTCCTGCGCCGCCCCGGCTGGCGGCCGGGCCCCGGCGACCGATGGCACGACGTCCCGTCCCTGGCCGCGGCCGCCGAGGCCCTGCCCGGCCTCGGCCGCCGGGTGTTCCTCACCACCGGCCGCCTCGGCCTCGCGGCCTTCGCGCACCTCACCGGCCTGCGCTTCCTCGTCCGCTCCGTCGACCCGCCCGAGCCCCCGCTGCCCCCGGGCACCACCGTCGTCCTGGCCCGGGGCCCCTTCACGGTCACCGGTGAGACGGAACTCCTGCGCGCCCACCGCATCGACGTCCTGGTCACCAAGGACAGCGGCGGCGACGCGACGGCGGCGAAGCTGACGGCGGCACGCGAGCTGGGTCTCCCCGTGGTCCTCGTACGCCGCCCCGCCCTGCCGGCCGGCGTGACCGCCGTACCCGACGTGGCGGGCGCCCTGGAACGGCTGGGCTTCAGCCCGGCCTGACGGCGGCGGCCCTCAGCCGATCGATCGCGCGCAGCACCTCGTCCCGGTTCTTGGCGCTCTTCATCCAGGAGGGGAGACGGGCGACCAGGGTCATCTTCCGGCCGGTGTCGTGCCAAGGGGCGCGTTCCCGCAGACCAGCCGCGACATAGCGCCGGATGAGGTCCAGATGCCGCAGGTCGTACGCCCACTCCCGGCCGTGCCGGGTCTCGCGCTGCAGCCACAGCCGGGCACGGAAGCACGGATCCCGCGCGGGTCCCGCCGAGCCCGAATCGAGGACCACGGACCGGCCGGCCCAGGTGCGGGACAGACCACAGGAACGGCAGACCAGGCACCGGGGTGCGAAGATCCACCGCTCCTCGGCCTCCGGCCGCCGCCGTACACGGGCCACGCCGTCGCAGCGGGGGCAGTGCACCAGCACCGAGTCGAGGAAGTCGTACTTGGTGCTGCGCGGATCGCGGAAGCGGAGGGGCGGGGCGGACATTCCCCGAGTATCACGACGTCCGGCCCCGGCCCGCACCTGATTTAGGGTCCCTGCTCCGCTCCATCGCCCGGCCGAGGTGCCGGCCCCCGCCTCCCCGAGCCCGGTACGTCAGTCCCGCTCGTCCCGCGACGGGTGCCGGCGCAGCAGATACGTGTCCATGATCCAGCCCTTGCGTTCCCGTGCCTCGGCCCGCACGCGCTCGATGCGCGGACCGGCCTCGGCGATCGGGCCGGAGACGAGGATCTCGTCCGGCGTGCCTATGTAGGCACCCCAGAAGATGTCCATGTCCTCCTCGGTGTACCGCCGGAAGGCCTGGTGCGCGTCGAGCATCACGACCACGTCGTCGACCCCCTCCGGGAAACCCTCGGCCAGCCGTCGCCCGGTGGTGATCTGCACCGGCCGGGCGACCCGGTTCAGCCCCGTGCGATGCCGGGCGACCAGTGCGGAGACACTGCTGATGCCGGGCACCACGTCGTACGTGAACTCCACCGCGCCCCGCTCCAGCACCTCCTCCAGGATGCCCAGCGTGCTGTCGTACAGCGCCGGGTCCCCCCAGACCAGGAAGGCTCCCGTGCCGTCCCCGTCCAGCTCCTCGGCGATCAGCCGCTCGTAGATCCCGGCGCGGGCGCTGCGCCAGTCCCCGACGGCCGGGGAGTAGGCCGACCCGCCCGCCGTGCGGTCCCGCTCCGGATCACGGGCCTCCACCACCCGGTACGACCCCTCGGGCAGATGCGCGTCCAGCATGTCCCGGCGGAGCTGGGTGAGATCGCTCTTCACCTCGCCCTTGTCGAGCAGGAAGAACACGTCCGTGCTCCGCAGCGCCTTGACCGCCTGGAGGGTCAGCTGGTCCGGGTCGCCCGCGCCGATACCGATGACATGAATCTTTCGCACGCCCCGAGTCTGCCGCATCCCCCTGACCATGCGTCCACCGCCTCCGCACAGACTGCGACGGCGGCCCGGTCAGGGCGGACAGGGGACGTTGCGCGACTGCCGTACCCCGTGCCGGGCAGGAGCCGGGGCGGGGTCATCCGGGGGTGCATCGGTCACGGTCCGCCTCGGCTTCCGCGTCGATCGGTGCCGGATCACCCAGGGGTGTGGAGTCACGGTCCCAGGCGTGGTGCCTCGGTTTCCGCGTCGATCGGTGCCGAGCCGTTCTCCACCCGTTCCGCCAGTTCCCGGGCCCAGCGGGTGAGGCCCGGGATGTCCAGTCCGTACGGGCGGTCCTCGCCCCGTTCGGTCGCCCACTCCTCGACCGCGCCGGCGCCCCGCCGCAGCAGTCGCGCCCCGCCGACGCCGTTGCCGCGGGCGGCGTGGGTGAGGCCCACCGCGAGCTGGGCCAGGCCCCGCCACAGCGCGCGCTCGTCCTCCGGGCCCGACTTCCAGGCGTCCTCGAACACCTCGTGCGCGTGGAACGGCCGCCCCGAGGCCAGCAGTGCCCGCGCCTCGGCGACCGTCTCCCGCGGCGTCCGCAGGACCCCCTCCGGCTGCCGGGGGACGCCCTCGGCGCCGTACGGCAGCGGGCGTCCCAGCCCGTCCCGGGGCCGCGCGTTCCGCGCCCGTCCGGTCACGTCCCGGTCCCTGGCATCCGATGCGCCCGCGTTCGTCATACCGTCGATTGTCCCCCGCACCGCCGGGCCTTCTTCGGCACACCCCCGGGCGTGGGGTAAAGTGCTGTCCGCACGATCACGCGGGGCACCGCGCGTGAGTGCGACGGGACGTGGCGCAGCTTGGTAGCGCACTTGACTGGGGGTCAAGGGGTCGCAGGTTCAAATCCTGTCGTCCCGACTTGTGGAAGTCACAGGTCAGGGCCGGTTTCGGAGGCATCCGCAACCGGCCCTGACCCGTGTGTGGAGACCAGTCGGGGAGCCTGGCCGGCGTTTTCGGTGGCCGCCAGGGAGGCGAGCAGACGCAGCCCCTCCTCCGAGGGGGAGCCGGGTTCGGCGGTGTAGATGGTCATGCTGAGTCCGGGTTCGGCGGCGAGGTCCAGGGACTCGTAGGCGAGGGTGAGGTCGCCGACGGCCGGGTGGCGGAACCGCTTCGTGCCGGTGCCGTGGCGGCGGACGTCGTGGGCGCCCCAGCGGGTGCGGAAGTCCTTGCTGCGGGTGGACAGCTCCCCGATGAGGTCGTGCAGGTCCTTGTCGTGCGGATCGCGGCCGGCCTCGCGGCGCAGGATGGCCACGGCCATGTCCGCGAACCGCTCCCAGTCGGGGTAGAACCGGCGGGAGGCCGGGTCGAGGAAGTTGAAGCGGGCCAGGTTCGCCTGGTTGTCGGGGTTGGCGAACAGGTCGGTGTAGAAGGCACGGGCGAGCGGGTTGGCGGCCAGGACGTCCATCCGGCCGTTGCCGACGATCGCGGGCCCCGCCGTGACCGCGTCGAGCGTCCACTGCAGACTGCGGTGCGGCGTCCACTGCCGGGAGGTGGTGCGGCGCCGGGGCCGGGTGAGGGCGGCGGAGCCGTCGGCGGCCTGGGCCAGGTGCAGCAGGTGGGCGCGTTCGGCGTCGTCCAGGAGCAGGGCGCGGGCGACGGCCTCGAGGACGGCCGGGGAGGCGCCGGCCAGATTGCCCCGTTCGAGTTTCGCGTAGTACTCCACGCTCATGTCGGCCAGCGCGGCGACCTCGCTCCTGCGCAGCCCGGGCACGCGCCGCCGGGAACCGGCAGGCAGGCCCGCCCGCTCCGGTGTGATCTTCGCTCGCCGCGAGGTCAGGAACTCGCGGACCTCCTCACGGTTGTCCATACCTCCGACCGTACGACCTGCACGCCGCGGGAGGGATGTACCGGCAGTACACCTCTCGCTGGTGACTCGCTGGCGACCTCGACAAGCGGTTACCTGGAGCTGAGGCACTCCCCGGGCGGCGCCGCCGCCCCGAGGGACACCCGGCCGGGCAGCGCGCGGAGGACAACGGCGCCTGCACGCGTCCCCGGTTCGTGCCCGCACACGGCTACGGCGGCCCGCGAGCCGCCCCAGGCCCCGCACCTCCAACGAACGTAAGGACTTCCCCCCATGCGCGGAGCAGTGATCCACGCCCCCGGCGACGTGCGCTTCGAAACCCTGGACGACCCCAAGATCCTCGAGCCGACGGATGCCGTCATCCGTACGGCCGTCACCTGTGTGTGCGGCTCCGATCTGTGGCCCTGGCGCGGCCTGGACGCGACCGACGAGGCGCACCCCATGGGGCACGAGTACGTCGGCTTCGTCGAGGCGGTCGGCAGCGAGGTCACCGCGGTCAGGCCCGGCCAGTTCGTCGTCGGCTCGTTCGCGACCTCGGACAACACCTGCGCCAACTGCCGCAACGGATGGCAGTCCAACTGCCTGAACCGCGAGTTCATGAGCACCTGCCAGGCCGATTACGTGCGCATCCCCAACGCCCAGGGCACCCTGGTCGCCACCGGCGAGGTGCCGGACGAGGAGTTCTGGCCCGGCCTGCTGGCCGTCTCCGACGTCATGGGCACCGGCTGGTACGCCGCCGAGGCCGCCGGGGTCGGGCCCGGTTCCACCGCCGTGGTCGTCGGTGACGGCGCGGTCGGCCTGTGCGCGGTGATCGCGGCGAAGGAGATGGGCGCCGAGCGGATCATCGCCATGAGCCGCCACGAGTCCCGCCAGAAGCTGGCCCGGGAGTTCGGCGCCACCGACATCGTCACCGAGCGCGGCGAGGACGGCGTCGCCCGGATCAAGGAGATGACCGGCGGCATCGGCGCGGACTCGGTCCTGGAGTGCGTCGGCACCGCCCAGGCCATGCGGCAGGCCCTGCAGTCGGCCCGGCCCGGCGGCAACGTCGGCTTCGTGGGCGTCCCCCACGAGGTGGCGATCGACGGCCAGGAACTGTTCTTCTCCCACGTCGGACTGCGCGGCGGGCCCGCCCCCGTACGCCGCTACCTGCCCGACCTTATCGACCGGGTCCTGTCGGGCCGGATCGACCCGGGCAAGGTCTTCGACCTCACCCTGCCCCTGGAGCAGGTCGCCGAGGGCTACAAGGCCATGGACGAGCGCCGCGCCATCAAGGCACTCCTCAAGCCCTGACCCCACCCCCCGGCACGTCCGGGACACGCCGTCGCCCTCGCGCTCCCGGCAGCGCGAGGCCCGGCCGCGCCCACCGGCCCAGGACCCCCCAACAGAAGGAAACGGACTTGCAGATCACCCGAAGCTCCATCGACACCGTCAAGGGCCCCGCCGACTGGTTCACCGGCGACGTCTACATCGACGCCGTCGCCGCCGCGCCCGACCCGTCCCGGGTCACCGCCAACCTGGTGCACTTCATGCCCGGCGCGCGCACCCACTGGCACCGCCACCCGCTCGGCCAGACCGTCTTCGTCACCGAAGGCGCCGGTCTGTGCCAGCGCCGTGGCGGACCGATCGAGGTCATCCGGCCCGGCGACCGGGTGCTGTTCGAGGCCGACGAGGAGCACTGGCACGGCGCCGCGCCGAACCGGCTGATGGTCCACCTCGCCATCAACGAGAGCGACGCCGACCACGACGTCGTGCACTGGATGACCCCCGTCACCGACGAGGAGTACGCCGCCGCCCCGGCCACCGACTGACACCCGACCCGCACCGGCGCCCTGAACGAGGAACGCCTGCGATCTCGGCCTGCCTGACCCAGGAGATGCTCGGCTTCTGCGCCGAGCACGGCATCGGCGCTGAGGTCGAGGTGATCTCCGCCGACCGGATCGACGAAGCCTACGAGCGCGTCCTGGCCTCGGACGTCCGCCACCGCTTCGTCATCGACACCCCCCTCGCCTGACCCGCGGCCAGGTACGGCGAGCGGGCCGCATGCCCTCTCGCCCCTGGCGCGGGCGCGGGGGCACCGGCATTCCGGGCAGATCCGTCTCCGCGACCGCCTGCCGCCCGACCCTCCGCACCCGCGCCGTCGATTCCCGGCCGGCCCCGGCGCGCCCGGAAAGCGCAGGCCGACGCGGGTTCCCGGCCGGCGCCGCAGACCGCACCCGGCGGACCAGCGGCCGTGCCGGGGGGAGCGGTGGACCACGTCCGGGTACGGGACCCCGGCGCGGTACGGCCGCGCGGGACGCGGGACGGGTGCCGTACCCGGAAGTCCCGCCCGGCGTCGTATGGGACTCGTGGCGCGGTGCAGGGCCCGGTGGGACGCCTTCGCACCGTATGGGTCGCGTGGTCGGGGGCTGTATCCGGATGCGTGAAGCGGTGCAGGACCCGGCGGGACGCCCTCGGCGCCGTATGTGCCGTCTGGGCGAAGGTGCCGTACCCGGCGGGCGCCCTTCGCACCGTATGGGCCGCCTGGCGAAGGAGCCGTACCCGGCGGGGGCCCTCCGCGTCTTACAGGCCGCCTGCCGAAGGTGCCGCACCCGGCGGGACGCCCCCGGCACCGTACGGGACGCGGCGGGACCCTACCCGGACGTCCGGCGACCCCCGCGCCATGCCGGCCGCGCGGCGTCCTGGTGCGCCCACGCGGCCCGACACCCCCGGCCCCGACGTCAGGCATGCACCGCCGGTACACCCCTCCACAGAGACTCCCTGACTGTCGCGGAACCCGGTTGTGTGGGAAGCGGTCACCTTCCCGCGATGCCGAGAGGCCGCCGGAGACCCCCTCCCCCCACCCCGTTCGATTGGAGCCGTGTGAGCACCCCCGTGATCCCGAGCGCGCCGCGTGAGCGGACGGCCGGCCGTGCGCTGGCCGCCGTCCTCGCGCTGCTGACCGTCTTCGGGCCGATCTCGATGGACCTCTACCTGCCGGTGCTGCCCGCGCTGACCCGTGAGCTGCACGCGTCGACATCGGCCGCGCAGCTCACGGTCACCGCCTGTCTGCTCGGCCTGGCGTTCGGCCAGGTGGTCGCCGGGCCGCTGTCGGACCGGTTCGGCCGGCGCCGCCCCATGCTGGCCGGCGCCGTCGCCTACATCGCCACCTCGGTGCTGTGCGCGCTGAGCCCCAGCGTCGAGTCCCTGGTCGCCGCCCGCTTCGTGCAGGGCCTGGCCGGCGCGGTGGGCATCGTGATCGCCCAGGCCGCCGGTCGTGACCTCTACTCCGGCGGCAAGCTGGTCCGGTACTACGGCCGCCTGACCGTGATCGGCGGACTGGCCGCGATCATCGGCCCGGTCGCCGGCGGCCAGCTCGCCGCCTTCACCGACTGGCGCGGCATCTTCCTCTTCCTCGGCCTGCTCGGCGCGGTGATCCTCCTCGCGTGCCTGACCGTCTTCCGCGAGACCCTGCCGCCGCGGGAGCGCACCGGCGGAGGGTTGGCCCAGAGCGGGCGCGACTTCCGCCGGCTGCTGTCCGACCGGCTCTTCCTCGGCGCCGTCCTGATCACCGGCTTCGTCAACGCCGCCCTGTTCGCCTACCTCAGCGGCGCCACCTACGTCCTGCAAGGCGTCTACGGTCTCTCACCGCAGGGCTACTCCTTCGCGTTCGGGCTGAACTCCGCCGGCTTCATGGTGTTCGGCTTCGTCGCCGGACGGCTGTCGGAGCGGTGGTCCGAGAAGGGCACCCTCGTCCTGGGCCTGGCCATGACCCTGCTCGGCGCAGCCGGGCTGCTCGTCACCGCGGCGCTGCACCTGCCGCTGGCCGCGATGGTGCTCTCCCTGCTCACCATGGTCAGCGGCGTGGCCGCCACCACCCCGCCCTCCACCTCGCTCGCCCTCGCGCACTACCCGGGGATCGCCGGCACCGCCTCCTCGCTGCTCGGCATGGCCCGCTTCGCGTTCGGCGGGCTGGCCGCCCCGCTCGTCGGACTCGGCGGCGCGGGCACCGCCCTCCCGCTCGGCCTGGTCACCCTCGCCTGCGCCGCGCTCGCCGTGATCGTCCACGCCCTCGCCGTCCGCCCCCACACCCGGACGGCGCGGCACACCGTCGCCGCCGGGCGGCCCGTCGACCGGGTGACGGCCACCTCCTGACCCGCCCCTCACGCGCGGTACCGGTACGGGTCCCGGCCGCGCCGCCAAGGAAAGGACACAGAGCATGCGGTACGCGCACCTGGGACGCAGCGGACTGAAGGTCAGCCGTCTCGCGCTGGGCACGATGAACTTCGGGGACGTCACGGACGAGGCCGAGAGCTTCAGGATCCTGGACGCCGCGCTGGAGGCCGGCATCAACCTGATCGACACCGCCGACGTCTACGGCGGGCCCCAGTCGCCCGACATGGAACAGGGCTACGGACTGTCCGAGGAGATCATCGGCCGCTGGCTCGCCCAGGGCGGCGGCCGCCGGGAGCGGATCGTGCTGGCGACCAAGGTGTACCAGCCGATGGGGACCGGCCCCAACGACAAGTACCTGTCCGCCTACAAGATCCGCAAGGCTGCCGAGGACAGCCTGCGGCGCCTCAGGACCGACCACATCGACCTCTACCAGATGCACCACGTCGACCGGTCCACACCGTGGGAGGAGATCTGGCAGGCGATGGAGCAGCTGGTGCGCGAGGGCAAGGTGACCTACGTCGGCAGCAGCAACTTCGCCGGCTGGCAGATCGCGACCGCGCAGAACGCCGCCGCGTCCCGCCACTTCCTCGGCCTGGTCTCCGAGCAGAGCCTGTACAACCTGACCGCCCGCACCATCGAACTCGAGGTCATTCCGGCGCTGCGCCACTACGGCATCGGTCTCATCCCGTGGAGCCCCCTGGGCGGTGGACTGCTCGGGGGCGTGCTGAGGAAGATCGAAGGCGGCCGCCGCATGACGCCGCAGACGCGGAAGACCGTCGAGCGGCACCGGCCCCGGCTGGAGGCGTACGAGGCGCTGTGCGACGAGATCGGCGAACAGCCCGCCGACGTGGCCCTGGCCTGGCTCCTGCACAACCCCGTCCTCACCGCCACGATCGTCGGCCCCCGCACCGCGGAGCAGCTCGCCGGCAGCCGGCGCGCCCTGGACGTCACCCTGTCCGAGGACACGCTCCGCAGACTGGACGACATCTGGCCCGGCCCCGGAGGAAAGGCCCCCGAGGCGTACGCCTGGTGACCGGGCACCGGATGTCCCACCGCACCGCTTCGCCGGGTCGCGGACGACTCGGAGAGCGTCGAGCGCGGTCAGCGGGGCCGCGACTTCGCGGCCGCCTACGTCGCGAAGCCGGAGACGGAGGGAGTGGTCCGCGCCCGGGGCCGGCAGACCTGTTTCGCTACTCTCCCTCGTGCCTCGGGCGCACGAGGTGGTGTGCGATGTGAGTCGGGGGCCCGGCGAGGTCGTCGGTCTCGGGTAGCGGGAACAGGACCTCTTCGAGTGCCGGTGTGATGAAGAGAAACGCGATCACGAGGACGGGCACGAGCAGGGCAATCAGGATCACAGCACCTCCCGTAGGTCGGTCTGTGGCACCTGGTTGGGCCGCTCCCAGCATGCGCCCGAACGGCGTAACGCGCATGTCGTCCCACCGAGGGGCTACGACGTGCGGTTTCTCGCCAGGACCCGGGTCTCGCGGACGTGGACGCCCTTGCGTGAGCACATGGATCGGGGCGGCTCCGGTGGTGTCCGGAGCCGCCCCTCACCCGTTCCCGCCCGAGGTCAGGGGGCCACGGCGCGGCCGGTCTGCGGGGATATGCGGCCGGCGCACAGGCCCTTGCCCGCCAGCGTCTGGGCGATGCGCGGGATGGCCGCCAGGGTGTTGGCCGGCCACTCGTGCATGAGGATGATCTGGCCGTTGGTCAGCCGGGACACCGCCTGCACGATCGCGTCGGTGCTCGCGCCGTTCCAGTCCTGCGAGTCGACGTCCCAGATGATCTGCCGCAGGCCGTACTTGGCCTCCACCGCCTGGACGGTGGCGTTGGTCTCGCCGTACGGCGGGCGGAACAGTTGCGGCGTCCCGCCACCGGCGGCGGCGATGGCCTGCTGGGTGCGGGAGATCTCGGAGTCGATCTGGGCCTGGCTCTGCTGGGTGAGGTGGGGATGGGTGTAGCTGTGGTTGCCGATCCACATCCCGGCGTTGGCCTCGGCCCGGACCTGGGCCGGGTAGGCGGCCGCGAACTGGCCCTCGTTGAACATCGTGGCCCGCAGGCCGTTCTGCCTGAGGGCGTTGAGCAGGGCCGGTGTGTGGTCGTTGGACGGGCCGTCGTCGAAGGTGAGCCCGACGTACCCGGAACAGGCGGCGGCGTGCGCCGGGGCGGCGTCGGTGACGGCGGTGACCGTGCCGGCCACGGCGGTCGCCGCGAGGGCCAGTCCGGTCAGCAGGGGGCGGGGTGCGGCACGCATGCGGGTGGGGCCTCCTCGGGTGGGCGGCGTGGCCGCCGTGGGGGGTCGGTGGGACGGAGGGGGGAGGGTCAGCCGCTCACCGTGAGGTTGGAGGAGCCGCTGCTCTGGTAGCCCTCGGTGGCGAGGATCATGTAGTAGCTGAAGCTGCCCAGCCGCATGCCGTAGCGGGCCCAGGCGTCGAAGTGGTTGCCGGTGGTGATGGTGCCGCCGGTCCGCTTGGACTGCCGGACGCTCCAGTACTGGTTGAAGGTCTTGGTGCCTTCCACGGAGGGGGCGTTGTACCGCGTCGTCTGGTAGACGTCGTACGTGCCGCCATCGCTGGTGACCGTGCCCTTGTACGTCCCGGTGGGCCGGTACGTGCCCCAGTTGTCGACGATGTAGTACTCGACGAGCGGGTTCGAGGTCCATCCGTACAGCGCCAGGTAGCCGTTGCCGGACGGGTAGAAGCTGCCCGAGTACTGCACGTTCCTGCGTCCGCCGTTGCTCCAGCCCTTTCCGGCGACGAAGTTCCCGCAGTTCGTCCACGAGGTGCTGTAGTTGCCGCCGGAGTTCAGGGTCATCGAGACCGACCCGCCGCCGTCGGTCCAGAAGGAGTAGTAGAACCCGTTGTTGGTGCCGGTCTGGTTGGTGGTGATGACCGTGGCGGCGTGGGCGGTGTCGGGCAGCAGCAGTCCCGACGCGGACGTGGCCAGCGCGAGTGCGCCGGCACGGTTGATGAAGCCCCTGCGGCTCATCGGGCGGGAGAGGGCGTGCTCCATGTCCATGGTTCCTCCTGGATGAGGTGGGTTGTCATGTTCGCGCCATACGCCAGGCCGGGCCGTCCCCGCGGGAGGGAGGGCTCGATTGCTGGAGAGTATGGGGCGGGTTCGAAAGGGCGGTCAATGCGTCTGTTTCCGAAACTTCATCGAAACTAGACGGGAATGAGTTGGGTGTATGCCCGAAAGTTTCGGAAGCCCCTCCGCGATTGGCTGAAACGACTGTCGACACGATGGTTGACGCGGAAATGGCGTCTGTTTAGCGTGACGCAACGCTCGTCAGGTAACTCGAAACTTTCGATTCTTCACAGGAGTGCCCGTGAACGTGTCACGCTCCCTCGCGGCCGCCGCGTCGGCCTGCTGCCTGGCCCTGCTTCCCCTGGCCGCCGCGAGCCCCGCGAGCGCCTCCGGCGGCACCGCCGTACCGGACCGGTCGCTGCGGCAGCTCGCCGCCGACGACCACCTCCGCGTCGGCACCGCGGTCGACATGTCCGCGCTCGCCGACGACGCCGCCTACCGCCGGTTCGCGGGCTCCGAGTTCTCCACCGTCACCCCGGAGAACGTGATGAAGTGGGAGGCGATCGAGCCCCGTCAAGGGGAGTACGACTACGCGGCCGCCGACCGCCTGGTCGACTTCGCGCGCCGGCACGGACAGAAGGTGCGCGGCCATGTCCTCGTCTGGCACAACCAGTTGCCGTCCTGGCTCACCGCCGGCGACTTCAGCGCCGACCAGCTCCGCGAGATCCTGCACCGGCACATCACCGACACCGTCCGGCACTTCAAGGGCAGGGTCTGGCAATGGGACGTGGTGAACGAGGCGTTCAACGAGGACGGCACCCTGCGCGACAGCATCTGGCTGCGCGAGCTCGGTCCCGGTTACATCGCCGACGCCTTCCGCTGGGCCCACGAGGCCGACCCGCACGCCCTGCTGTTCTACAACGACTACAACACCGAGTGGACGGGCCCGAAGAGCGACGCCGTCCACGACCTGGTCAGCCGCCTGCGCGCGGAGGGCGTTCCCATCGACGGCGTCGGCTTCCAGGGACACCTCGGCATCCAGTACGGCCTGCCCACCGACATGGCGGCCAACTTTGCCCGCTTCGACAAGCTCGGCCTGGCCACCGCCGTGACGGAGGCGGACGTGCGCATGCCGCTGCCGGCCGACGCGGGCAAGCTCGCCACGCAGGCCGAGGGCTACCGCCGGCTGCTCGACGCCTGCCTGCGCGCCCGCCACTGCATCTCGTTCACCGTCTGGGGCTTCACCGACAAGTACTCCTGGGTCCCCGGCACGTTCTCCGGCGAGGGCGCCGCGAACCTGTACGACGAGGACTACCGCCCGAAGCCGGCGTACCGCGCGCTGCAGTCGGAACTGGCGGGCCGGGGGCGCCGAGTAGCGGGGGCTCTCCGCGGGTGACCGGCCGGCCGGCCGGTCCGTGCGTCTGCGCCCGGTACGGCGGACGACGTGCCCTTGGTCGTGCCCGGTGCCCGGCACCCATGTTCGCAGCGAGCCGGGCCGCTCGTGCGCCGGCACCACAGGGGCATGCCGTGTCCGCGCCGTGCGCGCCGAGGGGACACCGCCCGCCCCCTCGACGGCCGCCGGGGGCACTTCACCGGACGGGGCGGACCGGCCTCCTCGGCTACGTTCGCGGACCTCTCGCTTCCGCGAACGTGCGCGAGCAGCAGGGCGGCGACCGGGCCGCCTAGGGGAGTGGGACCGGGAGGCGCTGGTCGCTTCGTGAGGTTTCGTCCGCCCTCAGGCCGAGGGGGAGAGGCCGGCCGGCTGACGAACTCGCACACGCCACCGCCGCACCCGGTGCGTCTCAAACCCCCGCAGGCGGTGCCGTGCTCTGGCGTATCACCAGGTGCGTGGCCAGTTCGATGCGCAGGGCGGCCTTCTTGGTGTCCTTCGGCCGCAGCAGCATCCGGGCCGCCTCCTCGGCCATGCGCTGGAGCGGTTGCTGCACGGTGGTCAGCGGCGGGCTCGACCAGCGGGCCGGCGGCACGTCGTCGTAGCCCACCACCGACAGGTCCCCGGGCACGCTCAGACCGAGGACCCTGGCCGCCTCCAGGACGCCCAGCGCCTGCAGGTCGCTCCCGGCGAAGATCGCGGTGGGCCGGTCGGGCCGCCGCAGCAGGTCCATGGCGTGTTCGAAGCCGCCCTGGACGTGGAAGTCGCCGAACCGCACCAGTCCGGGGTCCGGTTCATGACCGGCCATCGCCATCGCGGAGCGGTATCCGTCCAGCCGGGCCAGTGAGCACATCAGGTCCTCGGGGCCGGTGATGATGGCGACGCGCTCGTGGCCCTGGTCGGTGAGATGGCGGGTGGCGGCGACGCCTCCGGCCCAGTTGGCCGAGCCGACGGACGGGACGTCGGGGTCGGGATCGCCCGCCGGGTCCACGATGACGAACGGAATGGCCCGGGACCGCAGTTGGCGCTTCACGTCCTCCGGCACCGTGGAGAAGACCAGCAGCACCCCGAGGGGCCGGCGGCGCAGCACGCCCCCGATCCACTCGGGCCCGGGAGCCTGCCGGGTGCCGCTCTCGGTGAGCGCGACGGTGGCGTCGTTCTGCTTGGCGACGTTCTCCACCCCGCGGATGAGCTCCATCGCCCAGACGCTCTCCAGCTCGTGGAAGACGATCTCGATGAGTGGGGCCTGCGGCTGTCCGGGGGTGCGCCGGCGGTAGCCGTGGGCCTCCAGCAGGCGTTCGACCTTGGCGCGGGTCGCGGGGGACACATCCGAACGACCGTTGAGGACCTTCGAAACTGTCGGCAGCGAGACGCCGGCCTCTCGCGCCACGGCTGCCAAGGTGACTCTCTGACCGACCTGGGCTTCTTCGGGCATGGCGGCAGCATAGGCCACTGGGCCGGATAACGGTTTGGCCGCGTAGGTGCACGACCGTTGACCATTTCTTCTCCCCCCTCCTACTGTCCAGCGCATGACTTTCGGGTCTAGAGCCGAAACTTTCGGAAGGCGGATGATCATGCGTACACGGATGCCCCGGGTGCTCGCCTGCGGTGCGACGCTCGCGCTGGCGGCGAGTCTCGCCGCTTGCGGGAACGGCAGCGGCGGGGGTTCCTCGAACGACGGCAAGATCCATGTGCTGGTGTACGGGGACGCCAGCAACAAGGTGGAGAAGCAGATCGTCGACACGTTCAACAAGACGTCGAAGGTCAAGGCCGTCCTCGACACCATCCCCGGTGCCGACTACCAGCAGAAGCTGCAGACGATCATCAACACGCCCCAGGCGCCGGACATCTTCTTCAACTGGGGCGGCGGCAGCATCCAGCCGTTCGTCAAGGCCGGGCTGCTGATGCCGCTGGACGACTTCGTCAAGAAGGACCCGAACCTCGACGACAAGTTCCTGCCGAGCGTCTACAACAGCGCGGTGGTCGACGGAAAGCCGTACGGCATCCCCATGCGCGGCACGCAGCCGGTGCTGCTGTTCAGCAACAAGAACGTCCTCGACAAGGCGGACGTGAAGCAGCCCCAGACCTGGGACCAGCTGATCGACGCCGTCAAGAAGCTCAAGTCCTCCGGCGTCACCCCCATCGCCCTCGGCGGCGGCGACCAGTGGCCGACCCTGATGTGGTTCGAGTACGTCTACGACCGCGTGGCCGGCCCGGAGCTGTTCCAGAAGGCCCTGGGCGGCGACAAGGACGCCTGGGCGAGCGCGGACAGCAAGAAGGCGCTCGGCATGCTGAAGGAGCTGGTCGACACCGGCGCCTTCGGCAAGAACTACGACTCGGTGAAGTACACCAACGGCGCCTCTCCCGCGCTGGTGGCCCAGGGCAAGGCCGGCTTCGAGCTGATGGGGTCCTGGTACTACGCGCAGCAGCAGCAGGACGCGAAGGACTTCGCCGCCAAGGGCCTGGGCTACGGCACGTTCCCGACGATCCCCGGCGGCAAGGGTGACCCGACCGACGTCGTCGGCAACACCAACAACTTCTACTCGGTGCTGAAGAAGACCAAGCACCCCGAGGCCGTCGCCGACTTCCTGAAGCTCATGTACTCCGACGAGTTCGTCAAGGCCCAGATGGCCATCGGCAACCTGCCCACCACCACCAACACCCAGAAGTTCCTGGACACCTCCGCCAGCCCCGAGTACTCCCGCTTCCAGTACGACCTCGTCGCCAAGGCCAAGTCCTTCCAGCTCTCCTGGGACCAGGCCTTCCCGCCTGCGGCCATGACGCCGATCCACCAGGCCGTCCAGCAGTTCTTCAACGGACAGCTCGACGCGGACGGCTTCATCAAGGCCATGCAGGCCCTCCCGACCGAATGAACCGCTCATGACCACACAGCTCACGAGCGCTCCGCCCTCCGCCGTGCCTTCCAAGAAGGCCCGGCGGCGGCCGGAGGACTCCTACACCGCACGCGGCACGCGCCCCGGCTTCGGCTGGGCGCTGCCCGCCACCCTGTTCTTCGCCCTCTTCGCCCTCGCACCGCTGATCATGGTGGCGGTGCTGTCCTTCATGAGCTGGAACGGCCTGGGGTCACCGCAGTTCGTCGGGACGGACAACTGGGAGCGCATCCTCGACGACCCCGTCATGATCAAGAGCATCTGGCTCACCCTGCTGCTCACCGCCCTGGGCGTGGCCATCCAGACCCCGCTGAGCATCGTGCTCGGCGTCTGGGCCGCCGGACACCAGCGCAACCGCGCCGTCCTCTCGGCGATCTACTTCATCCCGCTGCTGCTGTCCTCCACGGCGGTGTCGGTGCTCTGGCGGGCGCTGCTCGACCCGAACTTCGGCATCCCCGCTCGCATGACCTGGCTGTTCGGGGACGGCAACCTGTTCGGTGAGCAGGCCTCGGCCATCGGGGTGCTGGCCTTCGTCAGCACCTGGCAGTTCACGCCGTTCCACACGCTCATCTACCAGGGCGCCGCCCGGGCGATCCCGCCGGTGCTGTACCAGGCGGCGGAGATCGACGGCGCGGGACGCTACCGCCAGTTCTTCCACATCACCCTGCCGCAGCTGCGCAACTCGATCGTCACCTCGATGATCCTGATGATCGTCGGCGGGCTCACCACGTTCGAGACCGTGCTCATCCTCACCCAGGGCGGACCGGGCACCGACACCACGATCAGCGCCTACTACATGTACCAAAAGGCGTTCAAGGGCTTCGACTTCGGCGCCGGTTCGGCCATCGCCCTGTGCCTGGTCGTCGCCGCCACGGTGGTCTCGCTGATCGTCGTGCGCGTCTCCGGCTACGACAAGATGCGCAGCGACATGGAGGGGGTGTCATGAGGCGCCGCCCCAACTACCTGGCCGGAGCGGGCTCGATCTTCTGGCTCGTCCTGGTGGGACTGCCGCTGTACGTGATGCTCGCCGCGACCCTGCGCACCCGGCAGGACTACGCGAAGAAGGGCCCGCTGTCCTTCCCCGGCGACTTCACCCTCGACAACTACACCGGGGCGTTCGACTCGGGCTTCGGGCAGTACTTCCTCAACACCATCATCGTCACCGTCTGTGTCGTCGCCGTGGTGCTGCTGCTCGTACCGCCCCTGGCCTACGCGATCGTACGCAGCCGCAGCCGTGTCACCTCGCAGATCTTCCGGCTGTTCCTGCTGGGCCTCGCCATCCCCGCCCAGGCCGTCATCGTGCCGATGTTCTACCTGATCAGCGAGGCCGGCCTGTACGACAACCTCCTCGGGGTCATCCTGCCCACGGCCGCGTTCTGCCTGCCGATGTCCGCGCTCATCCTCAGCGGCTCCATGCGTGACATCTCCCCGGAGCTGTTCGAGGCCATGACGGTGGACGGAGCGACCCCGCGGCGGATGTTCTTCCAGCTCGTCGTGCCGCTCTCGCGCGGCGGCCTGTCCACGATCGTGGTGTTCTCCGCGCTCCAGGCCTGGAACGGCTTCCTGTTCCCGCTCGTCCTGACCCAGTCCGACTCGACCAAGGTCATCACCCTGGGTCTGTACAACTTCCAGACGGAACACGGGATCGACATCCCCGGCCTGCTGGGAGCGGTGACGCTGTCCATGGTGCCCGTCCTGCTCGTCTACCTGTTCGCCCGCCGTGCCCTCGTCCAGGGCCTGATGGGCATGGGAGGAAAGTGACCACCAACGTGGCCGTAGAGACCACCCCCGAGATCCCCCTCTGGAACGACCCGACCCAGGACATCGGCACCCGTGTGTCCGCGCTGATCGACGCGATGACCGTCGAGGAGAAGATCGCCCAGCTGTACGGCGTGTGGGTCGGCGCGTCCGACGAGGGCGGCGAAGTCGCCCCGCACCAGCACGACATGGAGGAGGCCGTCGACCTCGACGCCCTCCTGCCGACCGGGCTCGGCCAGCTCACCCGCCCCTTCGGCACCGCGCCCGTCGACCCCGCGCTCGGCGCGCTCTCCCTGCTGCGCACCCAGACGCGGATCGCCGCCGCGAACCGCTTCGGCATCCCCGCCCTGGCCCACGAGGAGTGCCTGGCGGGGTTCGCCACCTGGGGCGCCACCGCCTACCCCGTCCCGCTGTCCTGGGGCGCCACCTTCGACCCCGCCCTCATCCGCCGGATGGCCGCCGCCATCGGCCGCGACATGCGGTCCGTCGGCGTCCACCAGGGCCTCGCGCCCGTCCTGGACGTGGTGCGGGACGCCCGCTGGGGCCGCGTCGAGGAGACCATCGGAGAGGACCCCTACCTCGTCGGCAGCATCGGCACCGCCTACGTCCAGGGCCTGCAGTCCGCCGGTGTCGTCGCCACCCTGAAGCACTTCGCCGGCTACTCCGCCTCCCGCGCCGGGCGCAACCTCGCCCCCGTCGGCATGGGCCCGCGAGAGCGGGCGGACGTCCTGCTGCCCCCCTTCGAGATGGCGGTGCGCGAGGGCGCCGCCGACTCCGTCATGCACGCCTACACCGACACCGACGGGATGCCCTCGGCGGCCGACGAGGAGCTGCTCACCGGGCTGCTCCGGGACACCTGGGACTTCGAGGGCACGGTCGTCGCCGACTACTTCGGCATCGCCTTCCTCAGCACCCTGCACGGTGTCGCCGGCGACTGGGCCGACGCGGCGGCCACGGCCCTGCGCGCGGGCGTCGACGTGGAACTGCCCACCGTCAAGACGTTCGGCGCGCCCCTGGCCGAAGCCGTCGCCGCCGGCCGGGTACCGGAGGCGCTGGTCGACCGCGCGCTGCGCCGGGTGCTCCTCCAGAAGGCCGGGCTCGGCCTGCTCGACGCGGACTGGAACCCGGTCCCGGCCGCCCTCCGGGGAGCGGACCTGGGCGACCCCGACGCCCTGCGCGGCACCGTCGACCTGGACACCGCCGAGAACCGGGAACTGGCCCGCACCGTCGCCGAGGAAGCGGTCGTCCTGCTGCGCAACGACGGCACCCTGCCCCTCGCCCGGCCGCGCCGCATCGCCCTGATCGGCCCCAACGCGACCGAGGCCACGGCCGTACTGGGCTGCTACTCCTTCCCCCAGCACGTCGGCGTGCACCACCCCGAGACCCCGCCCGGCATCGACCTGCCCACCCTGGAGGACGCCCTCCGGCGGGAGTTCCCCGACGCGGAGTTCACCGTCGTACGCGGCACCGGCGTGGACGACGGCGACATCCACGGCATCGCCGAGGCCGTCGACACCGCGCGCCGGGCCGACGTCGTCGTCGCGGCCCTCGGCGACCGCGCGGGCCTCTTCGGCCGGGGCACCAGCGGTGAGGGCTGCGACGCGGAGTCCCTGGCCCTGCCCGGAGCCCAGCAGCGCCTGCTCGACGCGCTGCTCGACACCGGCACACCCCTGGTGACGGTCCTGCTCGCCGGCCGGCCCTACGCCCTCGGCCGCGCCGTGGACGACGCCGCCGCGATCGTGCAGTCCTTCTTCCCCGGGGTGGAGGGCACCACGGCCATCGCCGGCGTGCTCAGCGGCCGGACCAACCCGTCCGGACGACTGCCCGTCAGCGTGCCCCGCGGGACCGGCGGCCAGCCCGCCGGCTACCTCGGCGCCCGGCTCGCCCAGGCCAGCGACGTGTCCAACATCGATCCCACGGCCGCCTTCCCGTTCGGACACGGCCTGTCCTACACGTCCTTCGAGTGGGGCGAGCTGACGGTCGACCGGCCGGAGGCGGACACGAGCGGCGCGTTCTTTCTCGCCCTGACCGTGCGCAACACCGGGGAGCGGGAGGGCACCGAAGTCGTCCAGCTCTACCTGCACGACCCGGTCGCCTCCGTCGTTCAGCCGGTGCAGCGCCTCGTCGGCTACGCCCGGGTCCCGCTCGCCCCGGGCGAGGCCCGCCGGCTGCGCGTGACCGTGCCGGCCGACCTGGCCTCCTTCACCGGCCGCGACGGGCGGCGGGTGGTCGAACCGGGCGAGCTGGAGCTGCGTCTGGCGGCGTCCAGCGGCGATGCCCGGCTGACGGCGACGGTCACCCTGACCGGCCCCGAGCGCCAGGTGGACCACACCCGCCGGTTCCACGCGCGCTTCGAGCAGGAGCCGGCGCACCCCGCCGTCTGACGCGCCCCGCGCCGTGGCCCGCTCCCCGCGCCGACGGGGAACGGGCCACGGCGCGGTCAGCCGCGCTCCACGGTGACGGTCACCCCGCTGCCCGGGGCGGCCGACACCCAGGCCCGGCCGGCCGTCCGGCGTACGACGGTCGCGCCGCCGTCGGCCGTGACCCGCCAGGCACCCGGCGGCAGGGACAGCTCCGTCAGCCGGGAGCCGTGCGGCGCCGCGCGGTAGACCAGCCGGTACACGCCCGCCCCGGCGTCGTACGCGGCGGAGCGGACCGTGCCCGCCACGGCCTCCGCGTACGGCTCGGCGGTCAGCTCCTTGTTGGCGCGGAAGGCGCCGGTGCCGTCCACCGCGCAGTACCCGCCGCCGTAGCACCACACATAGCCCGCCCAGCCGGAACTGTAGCGGCCCAGGGAGGCCATCGCGTCCCGGTAGAAGCGGTTCATGTGCGGCAGCGAGCTGTCCCGTGGCCCCCATTCGCCGACCACCACCGGGACCCGGTACCGCCTCGGGTACGCGGTGACGGCCCGCTCGTACGCCTCGATCCAGCCGGCCCCGGGGTCGTAGTCGGCGCCCGCCTCCATGGCCGCGTCGTAGAAGTGCGGCGCGTACACGACCCGGGGATCGTGGACGCGGCCCAGGCCGGTCGGTACGCCCTCGCCCACGATCGGGGTCGGTTCCACGAACAGCCAGGCGTCCCGGTCGGCCGGACGGACGGCATCGGCCAGGCGGTCGTACATCGGCGTCAGTTGCTCGCGTTCGATGCGGCGCGCTGCCGTCGGCAGGTCCTCCCCGGGCCTCGGCTCGCCCATCGGCTCGTTGATCAGGTCGTAGCCGAGCACGGCCGGGTGGCGGGCGAAGCGGGCGGCGAGCGTGCGCCACATCCCGGCCTGGGCGCGCCGCAAATCCTCGTCCTCGTAGAGATGGGTGAAGGCGCGCTGCACGGCGGGTTCGAAGTACTCGGCGAACCAGTCGTCCGGGTGCGGGGTGAACGGCAGTCCGTCCGTCCGCGTCGCCCACTCGGGTATGCCGCGATGGCCGAAGGCGGGTCCGAAGACGTCCTGGTGGGCGTCGAGGACGACCTTCACGTCATGGCGCCGGGCCCAGTCCAGGACGCGCTCGATCTTCCGCAGGTAACTCCGGCTGTACCGCCCGGGTTCGGGCTCGAGGTCGTCCCAGAAGACCAGCAGCCGCGCGAAGTCGAAACCCCGGGCCCGCATGTCGCGCAGATGGCGTTCGGTGACGGCGGTCAGGGCCTCCTCGCCCCGGTGCTCCTTGTCCTCGATGTTCCAGCCGTGCAGGGTGAGCACCCGCCCATTGCGGTCGGTGAGCCGGGGGACGCCCGGCCCGGTCTCCTCGGCGTGGGCGGTGGCGGGGGTCAGGAGGGCGGCGAGGACCGCGCCCGCCGTCAGCATCGCTCGCAGCACAGGAAACCTCCGGAAGGCCGGCGTCGAGTTCCTTGACTTCGCGTGCACTTCAAGCTGAACACTCCCGTGCTACCAGCCATGCACGGGGAGGACCAGCATGAAGTACCGCACCATCGGCACCGATCCGGCCACCCGCCGGGAGGTGAGCGTGCTCGCGCTCGGCGCGATGCTGTTCGGGTCGCGCACCGACGAGAAGACCTCCTTCGCCGTCCTCGACCGCTATGTCGAGGCCGGCGGGACCTTCATCGACACCTCCGACAACTACGCCTTCTGGGAGGACGGCGGCCAGGGCGGGCAGAGCGAGGAACTGCTCGGGCGGTGGCGGCGCAGCCGGGGCATCGGCGACGAGATCGTCATCGCCACCAAGCTCGGCGCCCGGCCCCTCGCCCCCGGCACCGGCTACACCGACAACGCCGAGGGACTGTCCGCCAAGGTCATCCGGGAATCGGCCGAACGCAGCCGGATGGGGGTACCGCCCGCGCGAGCGTAGCCGAGCGTGGGGGAGGCTGGGCGTGGGCCGGCTGGATCTGCTCTACGCGCACATAGAGGACCCCGTCGTGCCGCTCGCGGAGACCGTCGAGGGCTTCGCCGCGCTCGTCGCCGAGGACACCGTCGGCCTGCTCGGCGTCAGCAACCACGCCGTGTGGCGGGTGGAACGGGCCCGCGCCCTTGCCGCCGCGGCGGGACTGCCGGGGTACGAGGTGCTCCAGTACCAGCACAGCCACCTGCGTCCCCGGACGGACGTGCCGAGCGAGCTGTTCCCGGACGGCAGTCTCGGCGGCGCCGACGCCCAGATCCTGAACTACCTGCGGGCCGAGCCGGAGTTGACCCTGGTCGCCTACTCACCGCTGCTCACCGGCGCCTACACCCGTCCCGACAAGCCCCTGCCGCCGGACTACGACCACCCCGGCACCCCGGCCCGGCTCGCGGTGCTGCGCGAGGTGGCCCGGGAGACCGGGGCGAGCGTCAACCAGGTCGTGCTCGCCTGGCAGCTCGCCGGAGAGCAGCCCGTGATCCCGCTCGTCGGCGCGTCCTCGGTGGCACAGCTCGACGAGAACCTCGCCGCCGTCGACCTGGAGCTCACCGAGGACCAGCGCGCCCGGCTGGACGCGGCTCACTGAGCCGCGCCGCCTCCCGCACGACGGCGAGGCTCACCGACCGCGCGGCTCCCGCACGACGGCCACGTCTCCGGGCGCGACGGTGACCGTGCCGGCCGTCTCCTTGCCGGTCAGCAGCTCGAACGAGCTCTGGGCCACCGGGACTTCGGCGCCCCGGCCGGTGTGGTCGATGACGAACAGGTAGTCCGCCTCAGGGCCGCGCCGGCGGACCACCTCCACCCCGGGCGGAGCGGTCCGCACCGGTGCCACGCCCGCCTCCTCGCGGACCCGGTCCAGCAGCGCGGCCAGCGTGGCCGGGTCCGGCAGCGTGGCCAGGTACCAGGCGGAACCGGTGCCGTGTGCGAGGCGGGTCACCGCCGGAACCCCGGCCAGCGGGCCGTCGGCGTACGAGGCGACCGCCTCGGCGCCCGCGAGCCGCAGCCGCTCCGACCACAGGTAGCCGGTCGCCCCGTCCGGCACGGCACCCGTCAGCGCGACCGGTTCCCCGGGCAGCAGCGGGAACGGCTCGTCGGAGCGGACGCCCAGCACCTCCCGGAACGCCCCCGGGTAACCGCCCAGCCGGGCATGGCAGTTCTCGTCCACCGCCCCGCTGTGGAAGCCGACCGCGAGGGTGCCGCCGCCCGCGGCGTACGAGGTGAGGTTCGCGGCGCCCGCCTCGTCGACCAGGTACAGGTTCGGGGCCAGCACCAGCCGGTAGCCGGTCAGGTCCGCGTCCGGCCGGACGAAGTCCACGGCCACGCCCGACCGCCACAGCGGCTCGTACCAGGCACGGACCAGGTCCAGGTAGCACAGCTCGCCGCTCGGCTGGGAGGGGAGTTCCAGGGCCCAGCGTGCGTTCCAGTCCCAGACGATCGCGACCTCGGCGGTGCCGGTGCTGCCGCGCACCTCGGCCAGCGCCTTCAGATCGGCGCCGAGCCGGACCACGTCCCGCCAGATCTGGCTGTCCGTCCCGGCGTGCGGCACCATCGCCGAGTGCCACTGCTCGGCACCCGCCTTCGACTGGCGCCACTGGAAGTAGGCGATGCCGTCCGCGCCGCGCGCCACGTGGGCGAGCGCGTCCCGGCGCAACTGGCCCGGATTCTTCGCCCGGTTGACGGGCTGCCAGTTCACCGCGCCGGTCGAGTGCTCCATCAGCAGCCACGGGCCGTCCGCGAGCGAGCGCGTCAGGTCGCCGCTGAGCGCGATGTCGATCTGCGGCTCGGGGTCCGTGGACCGGAGGTAGTGATCGTTGGAGACGATGTCCAGCTCGGGGGCCCAGCGCCAGTAGTCCAGGGCGTCGAAGCTGAAGTTCACCATGAAGTTGGTGGTGGCCGGGATCGCGGGCGCCGCCGCCCGGAGCAGGTCCCGTTCCGCCGCGTACAGCGACAGCAGTTCGTCGGAGCAGAACCGCCGCCAGTCGAGCTGGTGCGTCGGGTTGGACACGGCGCCGGTGGCGCGCGGCGGCAGGATCTCCTCCCAGTCGTAGTACCACTGGGACCAGAAGGCGGTTCCCCAGGCCTTGTTGAGGGCCGCCAGGTCGTCGCCGTACCGGTCGCGCAGCCAGCGCCGGAAGGCCGCCGCGCTGGTGTCGCAGTAGCAGGCCGCGTTGTGGCAGCCGTACTCGTTGTGCACGTGCCACATGCGGACCGCCGGGTGGTCCGCGTACCGCTCGGCGAGCGCGCCCGTGATGCGCAGCGCGGCCTGCCGGTAGGCGGGGCTGGACGGGCAGAACGTCTGGCGGCTGCCGTAGGAGAGGGTACGGCCGTCCCGGTCGGTCGGCAGTGCTTCCGGGTGGGCCCGGAAGAACCAGGCCGGCGGCGCCGCCGTGGGCGTGGCGAGGTCGGCGGCGATGCCGTTCTCGTGCAGCAGGTCCAGGATCTTGTCCAGGCGCGAGAAGTCGTACACGCCCTCGGACGGCTCCAGCAGGGCCCACGAGAAGATGCCGACGCTGACCAGGTTCACCCCGGCCTCGCGCATCAGGCGCATGTCCTCGGCCCACACCTCCTCGGGCCACTGCTCGGGGTTGTAGTCGCCGCCGTAGGCGATGCCGGGGACGGACAGGGTGCGCTTCACGGTGGTCTCTTTCGGGTGCGGGCCCGTCAGCCCTTGTTGGAACCCAGGGTCAGGCCGCTGACGAACTGGCGCTGGAGCACGAAGTACACGATCAGGGTGGGGATCGCGGTCAGCAGGGCGCCGGCGGCGACCAGGTTGGGGTCGGTGAAGTACTGCCCGGAGAGGTTGTTCAGCGCCGAGGTGATCGGCATGTTCTCGCCGGTGGAGATCAGCACGAGGGCCCAGAAGAAGTCGTTGTAGATCCAGATGGACAGCAGGGTGGCCAGGGCCGCCATCGCCGGCTTGCACAGCGGCAGCGTGATCTGCCAGTACAGCCGCCACACCGAGGCGCCGTCGACCAGCGCGGCCTCGGTCAGCTCGTGCGGCAGCGAGCGCATGTAGTTGCTCAGCACGAACGCGCAGAAGCCGGACTGGAACGCCACATGGATCAGGACCAGGCCCAGCGCGGAGTCGTACAGCTTGCCGCTCGCGGTGATGCCCGGCAGGTCCGTGAGCAGGTACAGCCGGTACAGCGGGGTGATGATGACCTGCTGGGGCAGCAGGTTGCCCGCCGTGAAGACGAGCAGCAGCGCCAGGTTGAGCCGGAAGTCGAAGCGGCTGACGTAGAAGGCGACCATCGACGACAGGAACAGCGTCAGCAGCACGGCCGGCACCGCGATGATCAGCGTGTTGCCGAAGTAGTGCAGCATGT
Source organism: Streptomyces flaveolus (assembly GCF_000716535.1). GTDB lineage: Bacteria > Actinomycetota > Actinomycetes > Streptomycetales > Streptomycetaceae > Streptomyces > Streptomyces flaveolus_A. Next base: position 86,025 of record NZ_JNWV01000018.1, read on the forward strand.
CCGACTGCTGGAACGCGTTCTTGAAGTTGTCGAAGTTCAGCGTGTCCGGCCACGAGACGTATCCCTTGGCACTGGTCTCGCTGTACGGGCGCAGGGCCGAGAAGACCGCCCAGAGCAGGGGCGCCAGCCAGGCGAGGGCGGTGCCCGCGAGGAAGACGTGCAGCAGGATCCGGGCCGGCCGGACCGGGGTACGCCGCTTTCCCAGGGCGCTCACGGTGCTCATGCGCGCCGCTCCTTCCGGAAGGTGGCGATCAGGTACGGGATGATGACCGCGAGGGAGATCACCAGCAGGACGACGGCGATGGCGGAGCCGTATCCGATGCGGCTGGACTCGCCGATGATGTTGTTGGTGACCAGGATCGACAGCAACTCGGTGCCCTGGGCGCCCTTGTTGAAGACGAAGACCAGGTCGAACGCGCGCAGCGCCTCGATGATGGTGACGACGAGGACGACCGTGTTGGTCGGGCGCAGGGTCGGGAAGATGACGTTCTTGAACGTCTGCCACTCGTTGGCGCCGTCCAGCGCGGAGGCCTCCCTGAGCGACGGGTCGACGCTCTTCAGGCCGGCCAGGTAGAGGATCATCATGTAGCCGGCGTGCCGCCAGGACGCGGCGATGAGGACGGCCCACAGGTTGAGCTTGGGGTCGCCGATCCAGTCGATGTAGTGGCCGGGCTTGTTGGCGCCGATGATGCTGTTGATCAGGCCCGTGTCCGGGTTGTAGACGAGCTGCCAGACGAAGCCGATGCACGCCATCGAGATGACGACGGGCAGGAAGAACGCCGTCTGGTAGATCCGGGTGAACCGGATCCGCTTGTCGAGCTGGACCGCGAGGAACAGGCCGAACGGCGTCGGGATCAGGATCAGCACGACGAACCAGATGACGTTGTGCTGGACGGCCGGCCAGAACTGCGGGTTGTCGGTGAAGAGTTGCTTGAAGTTGTCCAGGCCGACCCACTTGATCGAGTCGAACCCGATGCCGTCCCAGGTGGTGAAGGCGAGGAGGATCGAGGCGAGGGCGGTGACCCAGACGAGGATCACGTGCAGGACGGTGGGCACGCCCGCCATGAGGCCGAGCGTGATCCGGTCACGGCGGGTCAGCAGGCGCCCGTGGCCCTGCGCGACCCGCTTCTTCGCGGGCGGGGCCCCCGGAGCCGGCGTGGCCGCCGGCTCGGGGGTCTTCGTCGTCGTGTCGGTGGTCATCGGGCCGCTCACGAGGACGCGAAGATGGTCTTCTTCTGGCGCTCGATGGACGACAGCAGGCTGTCCACGCCCTTGGGGTTCTGGAGGAACTTCTGCAGGCCCGGCTGCATCACCGTGGAGGTGAAGTCGGGGCGGCTGTCGCGGTCCATGAACTGGGTGAGGCTCTTGGCGGCGCCGATCATCTCGAACGCCTTCTTCTGCAGCGGCGAGTAGGAGGAGGTGTCGGCCTTGCTGGAGGCGGCGACCACGCTCGGGTCGGTCTTCAGGTACAGCTCCTCGGCCGCCGGGCTGCCCAGGTACTCCAGGAGCTTGACGACACCCGCGTGGTTCTTCGGGGACTTGCTGACCATGAAGCCGTCGGTCGGCGCCTCGACGGTGTCCTGGCCGTACGCGGAGTTGATCTCCGGGAAGGCGAAGAAGTCCAGGTCGTCCAGGTCGGCCTTGTTCGTGAACTGCTGGGCCACGAACGAGCCCAGGAGGTACATGCCGGCCTTCTTCGCGACCAGGGTCTGCGCGGCGTCCTGCCAGGTCCGGCCCATGAAGCCGTCCTGGTGGTAGGGGAGGATCTCGGCCCAGTGGTCGAAGACGTCCTTCACCTTGGCGTCGGTCCAGGAAGCCTTGCCACCCATCAGCTCCACGTGGAAGTCGTAGCCGTTGAGGCGGAAGTTGATCTGGTCGAAGGTGCCCATCGCCGGCCAGGCGTCCTTGTCGCCGAAGGCGATCGGGACCAGACCGTCCTTCTTCATCTGCTTGCACAGGGCGACGAAGTCGTCCCAGGTGGTGGGGACCTTGTAGCCGTGCTGCTGGAAGACGCTCTTGCGGTAGAAGACGGCCCAGGGGTACGTGGTCATCGGGACGAAGTAGTACTTGCCGTCCTCGCCCTTGCTGAGCTTCTTCATCGCCTCGGGGAAGTTGTCCCCGATCTTCGCCCACACGTCGTCGATCGGCGAGGCCAGCTTCTTCGCCGCGAAGAACTGCATGCGGTAGCCGGCGAACCAGTTGAACACGTCGTCCGGGGTGCCCTGCAGATACGAGTTGATCTGCTCCTGGAAGGTGTTGTGGTCCTTCGTGTTCACGTCGACGGTGATGCCGGACTGCTTCTTGAAGGCCGCGTAGACGTTCTCGAAGGCCTTCTTGGGCACCGCGTCCGAGGCGTTCGAGCCCAGGGTGACGGTCTTCGGGTCGGATCCGGAACCGCTGCCTCCGCAGGCGGACAGCAGGGGTATGCCGGCGCCGGCGAGCAGGGCGGCACCGCCCGCTCCGCGCAGCAGGGAACGGCGGCTGGGACCCGGGACGGAGAGACCGGAGGGCGAGAGGCGCATGGCGGCTCCTGAAGGAATGCAGGGTTCGGCCAAGGGGATGAGTTGATCACCGAAAAGTTCGAAACCGCTCAGAAACCAACTCGACCGAACATCGTGGGCGTAATAACAGCCCCATGTCCGCTCATGCGTCAATAGCTCCGGTCGCACTGAGGTGTCTCTTGCCCGAAACGTAATCGTCACCGTTACCTGCATCGTTGACGACGGCGGAACGGAACGGCCCCCACGGCCGGGGCGGCCGAGGGGGCTGTGTGAAACAGATCGTTCCGTTTCAGCTTCTGACCAGCAGTTGGAAGTCGAAGGCGTACCGCGACGCCCGGTAGACGTGGCTGCCGTGCTCCACCGGGCGGCCCGCGTCGTCGTACGCGGTGCGCCGCATGGTGAGCAGGGCCGCGCCCTCCCGCTCCTCCAGCAGGGCGCCCTCCTCGGCGCTCGCGGCGCGGGCGCCGATGGACTGGCGGGCACTGTGCAGGGCGATCCCGGCGGAGCGCAGCATCCGGTACAGGCCCGTGGACTCCAGCCGTTCCGTGCCGAGTTCGAGCAGGGAGGCGGGCAGGTGGTTGCGCAGGAACGCCACCGGCCGGCCGTGCGTGCAGCGCAGCCGCTCCAGTACGACGACCTCGGCGCCCTCCGCCAGGCCCAGGGCGGCGGCCACGTCGGCGGGCGCCGCGATCCGCTCGTTGCGCAGCACCCGGGTGGTCGGGCCCTGTCCGGCGGACTCCAGGTCGTCGTAGAGGCTGCTGAGCTCCAGCGGGCGTCTGACCTGGCTGTGCACCACCTGCGTACCGACCCCGCGGCGGCGCACCAGCAGCCCCTTGTCGACCAGGGACTGGATCGCCTGGCGGACGGTCGGCCGGGACAGCCCGAGCCGCACGGACAGGTCGACCTCGTTGCCGAGCAGGTTCCCCGGCACCAGCACGCCGCGCTCGATGGCCGCCTCCAGCTGCTGGGCGAGCTGGTAGTACAACGGGACCGGGCTCGACCGGTCCAGGGCGAAGGTCACGGGATCCAGCGCGCGATCACCCGGTGCCGTTCGCTGCGCGGTGCGGTGTACTGGGCTCATGCGTCTCAGGTGTAGATCCCGGCGCCGAGGGTGTCAATGGTTTGTACTTACATTCGGACCTGCTTGTGAAATGATGTCTTAACAAAGTATTGACAGCGGGCTCGACAGAGGCTTGTATCCCGTCCCAACGCAACAGCGTCCTTGCCCCGTCGCACGCACAGTGAGGTGCTGGAAAGATGGACCGCTCTTCTCGTCCCCGCTCCCGCAGACTGGCCCCCCTCGTGGCCCTGGCCGCCGCGGCAGCCCTCACCCTCGCCGGCTGTTCCAGCAGTTCCGGCGGCAAGAAGGCCGAGGAGGAAGCGGCGAACCCCTCCGCGGGCAAGGCCGACACCCCCCGCATGACCGTCGCCCTCGTCACCCACCAGGCGCCCGGCGACACCTTCTGGGACACCGTCCGCAAGGGCGCGGAGGCCGCGGCGGCCAAGGACAACATCAAGCTCGTCTACTCCGCCGACCCGAACGCGGGCAACCAGGCGAGCCTGGTGCAGAACGCGATCGACCAGAAGGTCGACGGCATCGCGGTCACCCTGGCCAAGCCCGACGCGATGAAGGGCGTGATCGCCAAGGCGGAGCAGGCCGGCATCCCGGTGGTCGGCCTCAACTCGGGCCTGAGCGACTGGAAGAAGCTCGGCCTGCTGGAGTTCTTCGGGCAGGACGAGAGCGTGGCGGGCGAGGCGTTCGGCAACAAGCTCAACACCACCGGCGCGAAGAAGATCGTCTGTGTGATCCAGGAACAGGGCAACGTGGGTCTCACCCAGCGCTGCGACGGCGTCAAGAAGACGTTCAAGGGCACCACTGAGACCCTGTACGTGAACGGCACCGACATGCCGTCGGTGAAGTCGACCATCACGGCGAAGCTGAAGCAGGACAAGTCCGTCGACACCGTCGTCACCCTCGGCGCCCCCTTCGCCCTGACCGCGGTCCAGTCGGTGGGCGACGCGGGCAGCAAGGCCAAGGTGGCCACCTTCGACCTCAACAAGCAGCTGGTCAAGGCGGTGCAGCAGGGCACCATCGAGTTCGCCGTAGACCAGCAGCCCTACCTCCAGGGCTACCTGGCGGTCGACTCGCTGTGGCTCTACAAGAACAACGGCAACTACAGCGGCGGCGGTGAGCAGGCCGTGCTCACCGGACCGGCCTTCGTGGACAAGTCCAACGTCGACAAGGTCGCCGAGTTCGCCGCGAAGGGCACCCGGTGATGAGCATGGCCCAGCAGGCTGAGCCGGCGGTGGGCAGGCCGCCGGCGTCCGGCCCGAAGCAGACCGACGGCCGTACCGCCCGGCGCCCGCTGGCCCTCAGGCTGCTGGCCCGGCCCGAGGTGGGCGTCTTCCTCGGCGCGGTCGCCGTCCTGGTCTTCTTCCTGATCACGGCACCGCCGGTGCGTGACGGCAGCTCGATCGCGAACATCCTGTACCAGTCCTCGACCATCGGCATCATGGCCCTCCCGGTCGCCCTGCTGATGATCGGTGGCGAGTTCGACCTCTCCTCGGGCGTCGCCGTCATCTCCTCGGCGCTCACCGCGAGCATGCTCAGCTACCAGCTGACCCTGAACGTGTGGACCGGCGTGATCGTCGCCCTGATCGTGTCCCTCGCGATCGGCGCCTTCAACGGCTGGATGGTGGTGAAGACCGGGCTGCCCAGCTTCCTGGTCACCCTGGGCACCTTCCTGATCCTCCAGGGCGCGAACCTCGCGGTGACCAAGCTGGTCACCGGCAACGTCGCCACCGACGACGTCAGCGACATGCAGGGCTTCGACCAGGCCCGGAAGGTCTTCGCCTCCTCCTTCGACGTGGGCGGGGTCCAGGTGAAGATCACCGTGGTCTGGTGGCTGGTCTTCGCGGCCCTGGCCACCTGGGTGCTGCTGCGCACCAAGTACGGCAACTGGATCTTCGCCGTCGGCGGCAACAAGGACAGCGCCCGCGCGGTCGGCGTCCCGGTGAAGTTCACCAAGATCACCCTGTTCATGCTGGTCGGCTTCGGCGCCTGGTTCGTCGGCATGCACAACCTGTTCTCGTTCAACACCGTGCAGTCCGGCGAGGGCGTCGGCCAGGAGCTGATCTACATCGCCGCGGCCGTCATCGGCGGCTGTCTGCTCACCGGCGGCTACGGCTCCGCGATCGGCCCGGTCTTCGGCGCCTTCATGTTCGGCATGGTGCAGCAGGGCATCGTCTACGCCGGCTGGAACCCCGACTGGTTCAAGGCCTTCCTCGGCGTCATGCTCCTCGGCGCCGTCCTGATCAATCTGTGGGTCCAGCGCACGGCGACCCGGAGGTAAGCGATGACCGACAACACCACCGGAACCCATGGCGCGGTCCTCCAGGACAGCGCCCCCGCCCCCGACGGACCCCTGGTCGAACTGCGCGGCGCCGGCAAGTCCTACGGCAACATCCGCGCCCTGCACGGCGTCGACCTGAAGGTCCACGCCGGCCGCGTGACCTGCGTGCTCGGCGACAACGGCGCCGGCAAGTCCACCCTCATCAAGATCATCTCAGGGCTGCACCAGCACACCGAGGGCGAGTTCCTCGTCGACGGACAGCCCGTGCGCTTCACCACCCCGCGCGAGGCCCTGGACCGGGGCATCGCCACCGTCTACCAGGACCTCGCCACCGTCCCGCTGATGCCGGTGTGGCGGAACTTCTTCCTCGGCTCCGAGATGACCAAGGGCCCCTGGCCGCTGCGCCGTCTCGACATCGCCCGCATGAAGGAGACCGCCGACCAGGAACTGCGCAACATGGGCATCGTCCTGGACGACCTGGAACAGCCCATCGGCACCCTCTCCGGCGGCCAGCGCCAGTGCGTGGCCATCGCCCGCGCCGTCTACTTCGGCGCCCGCGTCCTCATCCTGGACGAGCCCACCGCCGCCCTCGGCGTCAAGCAGTCCGGGGTGGTGCTGAAGTACATCGCCGCCGCCCGCGACCGCGGCCTCGGCGTCATCTTCATCACCCACAACCCCCACCACGCCTACATGGTCGGCGACCACTTCAGCGTCCTGCGCCTCGGCACCCTGGAACTGAGCGCCGAGCGCAGCGAGATCAACCTCGAAGAGCTGACCAACCACATGGCCGGCGGCGCCGAACTCGCCGCGCTCAAGCACGAGCTGGCCCAGGTGCGCGGCGTCGACGTCGAGGAACTGCCCGAGGAGGGCGACCTCAGCGCACCCGTGGCGACCTCCCCGGAAGGAACCCCCTGATCATGGCGCACCCCACCCCGCTCGACCGCATCCGGGTCGGCTCGGCCCCCGACTCCTGGGGCGTCTGGTTCCCTGACGACCCCCAGCAGGTGCCCTGGGAACGCTTCCTCGACGAGGTCGCCGAGGCCGGTTACGACTGGATCGAACTCGGCCCCTACGGCTACCTCCCCACCGACCCGGCACGGCTCACCGACGAGGTGGCCAAGCGGAACCTGAAGGTCTCGGCGGGCACGGTCTTCACCGGCATGCACCGCGGCCCCGCCGTCTGGGAGGAGACCTGGGCACACGTCAGCCAGGTCGCCGCGCTCACCCAGGCGATGGGAGCCCGGCACCTGGTCGTCATCCCCTCCTTCTGGCGGGACGACAAGACCGCCGAGATCCTGGAGCCGCCCGAGCTGACCGCCGAGCAGTGGGCGCACCTGACCAAGGGCATGGAACGGCTCGGCCACGAGGTCAGGGAGACCTACGGCCTGGACATCGTCGTGCACCCGCACGCCGACACCCACATCGACACCGAGGACCACGTCGAACGCTTCCTGGACTCGACCGACAGCGAACTGGTCAACCTCTGCCTGGACACCGGGCACTACGCCTACTGCGGCGGGGACAGCGTCAAGCTGATCGAGACCTACGGCGAACGCATCGGGTACCTGCACCTCAAGCAGGTCGACCCGGACATCCTCGCCGAGGTGGTCGCGGGCGGGGTGCCGTTCGGACCGGCCGTGCAGCGCGGCGTGATGTGCGAACCGCCCTCCGGGGTCCCGGAGCTGGGGCCGGTGCTGGAGGCGGCGCAGAAGCTGGGCGTGGACCTGTTCGCGATCGTCGAGCAGGACATGTACCCGTGCGAGCCGGACAAGCCGCTGCCGATCGCGGTACGCACCCGGCGCTTCCTGCGCTCCTGCGGGGCCTGAGGGCCGGGTGGTCACACGGGAACCGGGCCGCGGTGCCGACGACCGCGGCCCGGTTCCTGCTTCGTCCCGGGGGATTCAGGCACCGAACGACCGGGAACCAACGGGGGCACACGGGCGTCTGACCGACAACGGGGAACGCCCGCGCGGACGGGAGGACGAGATGACACACCGTACGGACCCACGCACCGCATCCCAGGACCCGGCCGACGCCGCCGCCCGGCGCCGCGACCGCTTCGGCGCGCTGCCGGAGCGGATACGCCCGCAGGACACGGTGGAGACGAAGCCTGCGACGGTGCCGGACCCGGCGCGGGACACCTACAACCCGGACGAGTGGCTGATCCGGTACTGCGGCTGACCGACACGCCGACGGCGCCGGGCACCTGCCCGGCGCCGTCGCCGTGCGCTCAGGCCCCTCGCACCTCCGCGAGCGTCACCGGCCGGTGCTCGTGCAGGGACAGCGTGCACGCCTCGGCGATCCAGCCGGCCTCCAGGGCGTCCTCGACGGTGCACGGGGAGGTCCGGGTGCCGGCCACGACCTCGGTGAACGCGGTCAGTTCGGCGCGGTAGGCGTCGGCGAAGCGGTCCATGAAGAAGTCGTGCGGGGTGCCGGCGGGGAAGGTGACACCGGGCTCGACCGAGCGCAGCGGCAGCTTGTCGTCCAGGCCGACGGCGATGGAGTCGGCGAAGCCGTGCAGTTCCATGCGCACGTCGTAACCGCGCTTGTTGTGACGGGAGTTGGACACCACCGCGATCGTGCCGTCGTCCAGGGTCAGGATCGCGCCGGTGGTGTCGGCGTCGCCCGCCGCCTTGATGTAGTCGGCGCCCCGGTTGCCGCCCACCGCGTACACCTCGGTGACCTCACGGCCCGTCACCCAGCGGATGATGTCGAAGTCGTGCACGGAGCAGTCCCGGAAGATACCGCCGGACGCGGCGACGTAGGCGGCCGGCGGCGGCGCCGGGTCCAGCGTCGTGGACCGGACCGTGTGCAGCATGCCGAGCTCACCGGCCCGTACGGCGGCCCGCGCGGCGGCGAAGCCCGCGTCGAACCGCCGGTTGTACCCGATCTGGATCGGCACGCCGCTGTCCCGCACGGCCTTCAGCACCTCGACGCCCTCCGCCATGGTGCGGGCGACCGGCTTCTCGCAGAAGACCGGGACGCCGGCCTCGACGCCGGCCCGGATCAGCGCCGGATGGGCGTCGGTGGCGGCCGCGACGACGAGGCCGTCCACGCCGGCCGCCAGCAGGGCCTCCGGCGAGTCCGCGACCTGCGCCCCGAACCGCTCGGCGGCGGCCTTGGCCGCGTCCGCGAACGGGTCGGTGACGACGAGCGACTCGACGGCGTCCAGTCCGGAGAGGGTCTCGGCGTGGAAGGCGCCGATGCGGCCGAGGCCGAGGATTCCGATACGCATGCGGTACTGCTCCTAGGGTTGGTGCTTCGGTTCTAGTCGAGGCCGCCGAGGACGTTCTGGTCCCAGTCGATCACCGACCCCGTGACCACCCCCGACCGTTCGGACAGCAGGAGGACCACGAAGTCCGCGATTTCGTCCGGCTGGCCGAGCTTGCCCATCGGCAGCCGGGCCGCGGCCTGCTCCCGCCAGTCGTCGCCGGCGCCGTGGAAGGCCCGCTGGGTGGCGTCCTCCCCCTCGGTCGCGGTCCAGCCGATGTTCAGGCCGTTGATCCGGATCCGGTCCCAGCGGTGGGCGTGCGCCGCGTTCCGGGTCAGGCCCACCAGGCCCGCCTTGGCGGCGACGTACGGCGCGAGGAACGGCTGCCCGCCGTGCGCCGACGAGGTGATGACGTTGACGATCGTGCCGGGCGCCTTGCGGGCCGTCATGTCGGCGACCGCCGCCTGCATCGCGAAGAACGGACCCTTCAGATTGACGGCGATGTGCGCGTCGAACAGCTCCGGCGTGGTGTCCAGCAGCGTGCCCCGCGAGGTAAGCCCGGCCGAGTTGACCAGGCAGTCGATCCGGCCGTACGCGTCCACGACCTCGGCGACCGACGCCCTCGCCTGCTCGGCGTCCGCCAGATCGGCCTGGACGTACATCGCCTCGCCCCCGGCCGCCGACAGCTCCGCCACCAGCGCCTCGCCCGGCTCCGCGCGCCGCCCGCTCACCGCCACGACGGCGCCCTCGCGGACGGCGGCCCGCGCGATGGCGGCCCCCACGCCCTGGCTGCCGCCGTTGACGAGAACGACCTTGTCGTCGAGAAGTCCCATGCCCGCCTCAGCTCTCCCGGCGTTCCGCCGCCGCCCGCAGTTCCCGGCGCAGCCGCGCGGGCTGCCACGTCTCCCTCAGCGCCCGCCGCACCAGGTCCGCCTGCGCCGGCGGGGCCAGCCCGGCGACCGGCGGGTCGCTGTCCAGGTTGGTGGGGAAGGGGTAACCCTCGGCGCTCGCGGCGATCACGTTCTCCAGCCACTCCTCGGACGCGCCCGCCTCCTTGCGCCGCAGCAGCACCGGGAACACGGCGTTCGTCACCGCCTCGCGGTCCACGGTCTCCATCGCGCGGCCGAACGCGGACGAGATCTGCAGGAGGTTGGCCGTGCGCCGGACGTCCGCCGTCCGGTTGGCGCCGGCGGCGTGGAAGAGCGCCGGGTTGAAGAAGGCGGCGTCGCCCTTCGCGAGCGGGAGCTGCACGTGGTGTGCCGTGAAGTACTCCTGGAACTCCGGGAGCCGCCAGGCCAGGTAGCCCGGCACGTGGAGCTGGGAGTACGGCAGGTAGAGCGTCGGTCCGGACTCCACCGGCATGGCACAGTGGGCGACCGCGCCCTGGAGGGTGAGCACGGGGGAGAGGCGGTGCACGTGGGCGGGGTAGGCGGCGGCCACCGCGTTGCTCAGGAAGCCCAGGTGGTAGTCCCGGTGCGGGGTCTGTCCGGCGCCGCCCGGGTTGACCACGTTGACCTGGGAGGTGACCTGGTAGCCGGGGCCCAGCCAGGCCGTGGCGAGCAGGGCCAGGACGTCGTTGGCGTAGTAGTCGGCGAACGCCCCCGCGTCGTACAGGGCCGTCTTCTCCAGCGCGTTCCACACCCGGTCGTTGGCGCCCGGCGCGGCGAAGTGGTCGCCCGCCGTCGCCCCCGCGGCCCGCTGCTCGGCGATCAGCGCCTCGAACACCGCGGTGAGCCGGTCGACGACGTCCGGCTCCGGGAAGGCACCCCGCACGACGACGATCCCGGGGCCCTCGGCGAGCGCCCGCACCAGCTCGGCCCGCAGCGCGGTCCGGTCGCCGGCCGTCCGCAGCCGCTCACCCTCGTACACGAGGACGTTCTCCACGACGGACGCGGCGTACGGGTAGGCGCCCGGATCCGTGGTGCGCTCGACCAGGGCGCGGAAGGCGGCGAGATCGCAGTCCTGCTCGGACAGCCAGGCACGGCCTGGCACGGCGGAGACGGACATCGGTGTCCCTCTTTCGGTCACGGGAGCGGCGCCTTCGGTCACGGGAGCGGCGCGGCCCTGTCATTCTTGTCAGTACAAACCCCTCGAACAACCAGCACGCGACCATCAAAAACCCCTCAAGGAGCCGGTCCATGGGCCACCCGTTCCCGATTCGGGAGATCGCACGTCAGGCCGGTCTCAGCGAGGCCACCGTGGACCGGGTGCTGAACGGCAGGGGAGGGGTGCGGGAGAGCACCGCGCGCGAGGTGCACCGGGCCATCGCCGACCTCGACCGGCAGCGCACCCAGGTCCGGCTGGTCGGCCGTACCTTCATGGTCGACATCGTGGCCCAGGCGCCCGAGCGGTTCACCACCGCCGTACGCGCCGCCCTGGAGGCCGAACTGCCCGCCCTCCACCCGGCCGTCGTGCGCTCCCGCTTCCACTTCCGCGAGACCGGACCGGTCCGGGAGCTGGTCGGCACGCTCGACCGGATCGCGCGGCGCGGCTCGCAGGGCGTGATCCTCAAGGCGCCGGACGTCCCCGAGGTCACCGCGGCCGTCGGCCGGCTGACCGCCGCCGGCGTCCCGGTCGTCACCCTCGTCACCGACCTGCCCGCGAGCGGACGCGTCGCTTACGTCGGCATCGACAACCGGGCGGCCGGGGCGACCGCCGCCTACCTGATGGGCCAGTGGCTCGGCGACCGGCCCGGCAACGTCCTCACCAGCCTCAGCAGCGGCTTCTTCCGCAACGAGGAGGAGCGCGAGATGGGCTTCCGCAGCGTCATGCGGGCCCGGCACCCGGAGCGGACGCTGGTGGAGATCGCCGAGGGGCAGGGCCTGGACGCCACGCAGTACGACCTGGTCAGGGCCGCCCTGGAACGCGACCCGGAGATCCGGGCGGTGTACTCCATCGGCGGCGGCAACAACGCCACCCTGCGGGCCTTCGCCGACCTGGGCCGCGAGTGCGCCGTGTTCGTCGCGCACGACCTGGACCACGACAACACCCGGCTGCTGCGCGAGCACCGCCTGTCCGCCGTGCTCCACCACGATCTGCGGCACGACCTGCGCGAGGCCTGCCACGAGGTGATGCGCTTCCACGGCGCGCTGCCGCCCGCGGGGCCCGTGCTGCCGTCCGCGATCCAGGTGGTCACGCCCTACAACATGCCTACGCCCCCGGCAGGGTGACCCACGCCCCGCTCGCGGCCGACTCCGCCATCGCGTCCAGCACGGTCGCGCTGTGCACCGCGTCCGCGAGCGTGGTGCCGTACGGGGTGCCCTCGGCGATCGAGCGGACGAAGCGGTAGGCCTCGATCACCTTCAGGTCGTCGTAGCCCATCGCGTTGGCCGCGCCCGGCTGGAACGCGGCGAACTCACCGGCGCCCGGGCCGACGTACACCGTGCTCACCGGCTGGTCCTGGTACGTCGTACCCCGGCTCACCCTCAGTTCGTTCATCCGGCGGAAGTCCCAGAACACCGCGCCCCGGGTGCCGTGCACCTCGAAGCCGTAGTTGTTCTGCTCGCCGACCGACACCCGGCAGGCCTCCAGGACGCCGCGGGCGCCGGAGGCGAAGCGGAGCAGGCAACTGACGTAGTCCTCGTTCTCGACCGGGCCCGGCTCGCCGCCGGCGGCCAGGGCGTGGCCGGCCGTCGCGCCGCTCGGACGGGCGCGTTCCGGGACGAAGACCGCCGTGTCGGCGGTGAGCGCGGCGATGTCGCCGAGCAGGAAGCGGGCCAGGTCGGCGCCGTGCGAGGCCAGGTCGCCGAGCACCCCGCTGCCGCCGCGCTCGCGCTCGTAACGCCAGGTCAGGGCGCCGTCCGGATGGGCCGCGTAGTCGCTGAAGAGACGGATGCGGACGTGGGTGACCGTGCCGATCTCGCCGGAGGCGATCAGCTCGCGGGCGGCCTCGACGGCGGGTGCGTTGCGGTAGTTGAAGCCGACCGTGCCCTGCACGCCGGCCTTGGCGACGGCGTCGGCGACCGCGCGTGCGTCCCCGGCGGTCAGGCCCACCGGCTTCTCGATCCAGAGGTGCTTGCCGGCCTCGGCCATCGCCACGCCGATCTCCCGGTGCAGGAAGTTCGGCGCGGTGACGCTCACCGCCCGGACGCGCGGGTCGGCGGCCACCTCGCGCCAGTCCCGGGTCGCCGAGGCGAAGCCGAACCGCTCGGCGGCCTCCTCCGCCCGCCCCGGCACCTCCTCCGCGACCGTGACCAGCCGGGGCCGCAGCGGCAGCCGGGGGTAGTGGTGCGGGAGGCGGGCGTACGCCTGGGTGTGCACCCGGCCCATCCAGCCGAACCCGATGACGGCGACACCGAGCGCGTCCACCATGACAGCCCCTCTCCGTTTGGACCGGTCCATCGTCGGTCCAGGTCACCTTTGTTCGGACATGGCGAGCGTGTCAACCCTTTGACAGCGCGGCACGCCGCATGGAACGGTCCATCCCATGAGACCGCCGACGATCCGCGACGTGGCCGAACGGGCCGGCGTGTCGAAGTCGCTCGTCTCCCTGGTGCTGCGCGGCTCCGGCCCGGTGCGCCCGGAGAAGCGGGAGGCGGTCCTGCGGGCCGTGCGCGAGCTGGGCTACCGGCCGAACGCGGCGGCCCGCAGCCTGAGCGAGCAGCGCACCCGCACCATCGGTGTCCTCCTGGACGACCTGCGCAACCCCTGGTTCGTGGAACTGCTCGACGGGCTGAACTCCCTGCTGCACGCGGCCGGTCTGCACATGCTCCTCGCCGACGCCCGCCTGGGCCGCCGGATGGGCCACGACCTCGCCGAGCCCTTCCTGGACCTGGGCGTGGACGGACTGGTGGTGGTCGGCACGGTCCCGGACGCGGGCGGCCTCGGTGCGCTCGCGGGGCGGATGCCGGTGGTCGTGGCGGGCGCGCGCGAGGCGCAGCCGCCGGGCGTGGACGTCGTCGCCGGCGACGACGAGCGGGGCGCCCGGCTCGCCACCGAGCATCTGCTCGGGCTCGGCCACCGCCGGATCGCACACCTCGCCGGCCAAGGTGCCGTCGGCGCGCTGCGCCGGCGGGGCTTCGAGACGGCGATGCGGGCGCACGGCGCCGAACCGCTCGTCGAACCGGGCGACCTGACCGAGGAGGGCGGCTACCGCGGAACCGTCCGCCTGCTCAGCCGCCCGGAGCGTCCCACCGCGCTCTTCGCCGTCAACGACATGGCCGCGGTGGGAGCGCTGTCGGCGGCCGGCGAGCTGGGACTGCGCGTGCCCGGGGACCTGTCGGTGGCCGGGTACGACAACACCAGCATCTCCCGGCTGCGGCACCTCTGGCTGACCACCGTCGACACCGCCCCGCACGAGGTGGGCCGGCGCGCCGCCCGCTTCCTGCTGGACCGCTTCGAGCGGCCGGGCGGCGAGGGGCGGGTGCGGCTGGCCGCGCCGACGCTGGAGATCCGGGGGACGACGGGTCCGCCGGGGGACGGCCTTGCAGGCTGACACAGCCGCCGAGGTCTACGCGGCTGCCAGCTTGATACGGCGCTCCGGGTTGATGCGGCGCTGCGGCTTGATGCGGCCCCAGCTTGCTACGGCCCTCCAGCTTGATACAGCGCTCCGAGCCGATGCGGCCCCCAGCTTGATACCGCCCCCATGTTGATGCGGCTTCACAGGTTGATGGCGTAGGCCTTGCGCAGCGTCTCGTGCACGGTCCACGTCGTACGGTCGCCCGCGCGGAGCACCGCCATGTCGCCGGGACCCACCGTCAGCGTCGGCCCGTCCTCGACCTCGATGGTCGCCGAGCCGCTGATCACCACGAACAGCTCGTCCGCCTCCGTGTCCGTGACCACGCCCGGGGTGATCTGCCAGATCCCGCGGAGCTGCCGGCCGTCCGCCGACTCCCACACCACCTTCCCGGTCACCTCGGGGTTCCCGGCCACGATCCGCTCCGGGTCCAGGGGCTCGGGTGCGAGGTCGGCGTCGGGGATGTGGAGCGCGAAGCTGTGCGTCATGCCACCGACCCTGGCCGGTGCGGCGGCCGCGCCGCCATGGACAGGGTGTGGGGCATCGGGCCTGGTCGGAGGACACTTCGTCGCGGAGCCCACCGCTGGCGGGGACGCGGGGCGCGGGTGATCGTGGGGGCATGGCTGACTCCACGGCGGCCGGCCCGGCGCCGCCCCGGCAGCACGGCACACGGGAGATCGTCCTGTTCGGCGGGGTGTACGGCGCCGTCCTCGCCAGCTCGATGGTCGCGGCGCTCACCCAGTACGGGCACACGTCCGCCGGCGTCCGCGGCTACGACGCGGCGTGGGTGCTGGTGACCGCGGGCGCCTCCGCCCTCGCCCACGGCTACGCCCACTACATCGCCGAGCGCACCCCGCACGGCCGGTGGGACGTCCTGTTCGCCATGCGCGACGAGTGGCCGCTCGTCACGGCCGTGCTGCCCACCGTCTTCCTGCTCGCGGGCGCGTACTGGAAGTGGTGGCCCGCGAAAGGCGTCGAGTACGCGGCGTTCGTCCTCAACATCGTGATCCTCTTCGGGGTCGGCCTCGTCACCGCCCGCTGGTCGGCGCGCCGGTGGCCGACCGCCGTCCTCATGGGGCTGGGGGACGCGTGCCTGGGGGTCGTGGTGGTGGTGGCGAACGCGGTCATCAAGTAGCGGGCGGGCAGCCCGTGGACCGCGCGGTCAGCGGCCGGTGCGGACTCCGTCCAGGGCGATGGCGAGGACCCGGTCGCGCTGGGCGTCGTCCTCGAACGCCGTCGCCGTGATCCCGGCGACCATCCGCAGCAGATCGCCGAAGTCCATGTCCGCCCGTGCGGCACCGGCCCGCTGCGCGCGTTCCAGCAGGGGGCCGCCGGCCTCGTACATGGAGTCACGGCAGGACTGGAAGATGTCCGACTCGCCGTCGAGGGCCTCGCGCACGGCGCGCTTGGTGACCATGTACCCGGTGAACCTGTTCAGCCAGTTGGTCAGCGCCTCCCACGGCTCCCGGTCCGCGAGCTCGACGGCCGCCCGGCACAGGGCGTTGACCTCGTCGGCGTAGACGCTCTCGAACAGGTCGCGGCGGGTCGGGAAGTTCCGGTACAGGGTGCCGATGCCGACGCCCGCGCGGCGGGCGATGTCCTCCAGGGAGGCGTCGGCACCGTGCTCCGCGAACGCCTCGCGCGCGGCGCCGAGCAGGGCGTCGTAGTTGCGGGCGGCGTCCTTACGGTGCGGCCGGCGGGCCGCCACGATCTCGCTGACGGGGAACGGCGTGGCCGTCACTGCTGCCTCCCGGGAGGGAATCGACTGGAACTGGAGGTCCACCTCCGCTACAGTGGAGGCGTACCTCCACTTTAGCAGTGCGGGGTCGTCTCCGCCGTGGCCGGACGCGGCCCGCGGGGCCGGCTCCCGGCACCCCGTGGCGCGGCCCGTACGACCGCGCCCCTCGGTACCCGACCCACTCGGGGCCGACCCTCCACGTCCTCGTTCTCCCTCCGCGTCCCTGATTTCGGAGAGGCTTCTTCATGCCCCGCGCGTCCACTCGCCTCACCTTCACGGTCCTCGCGACCGGTGCCGGCGTGTTCTCCATGCTCCAGTCGCTGATCGCGCCGGCCCTGCCGACCGTCCAACACGCCCTGCACACCTCGCAGTCCACCGCGACCTGGGTGATGACGGCCTATCTGCTGTCCGCCTCGGTCTTCACCCCGATCCTCGGCCGGGTCGGCGACCTCGTCGGCAAGAAACGGACCCTCGTCGCCGTCCTGGTGACCGTCCTCGCGGGCTGTCTCGTCGCCGCGCTGGCCCCGAACATCGGCGTGCTCATCATCGCCCGGGTCGTCCAGGGCGTCGGCGGCGCCCTGTTCCCGCTCTCCTTCGGCATCATCCGGGACGAGTTCGCCCCCGGCGAGGTCAGCGGCAGCATCAGCAACCTCTCCGCCGTGATCGCCGCCGGCGGCGGGGTCGGCATCGTGGCCGCCGGCCCGATCGTGTCCGCGCTCGACTACCGCTGGCTGTTCTGGATCCCGGTGGCGATCGTCGCCGCGACGGTCCTGATCGCACTGCGCTACGTCCCCGAGTCGCCCAAGCGGGCCGGAGGGAAGGTCAGTTGGAGCGGGGCCGTGCTGCTCTCCGGCTGGCTGGTGGCCCTGTTGCTGCCGCTGAGCCAGGCCGGGCAGTGGGGCTGGGGCTCGGCCAAGGTGCTCGGTCTGTTCGCCGCCGCCGTCGTGCTGTTCGGCGTCTGGCTGGTGACCGAGGCCCGCTCGCGCACCCCCCTCATCGACCTGCGGGTCCTGCGGCTGCCCGCGGTGTGGACGACCAACACGGCGGCGCTGCTGTTCGGCGCCGGCATGTACTCCATCTGGTCCTTCCTGCCGGGCTTCGTCCAGACGCCGTCCGCGGCCGGTTACGGCTTCGGCGCCAGCGTCACCGCGTCCGGTCTGCTCATGCTGCCGATGCTGGTCGCGATGTTCCTCTCCGGCGTCCTGTCGGGCCGCCTGGAGCCCCGCGTCGGCGCGAAGGCGCTGCTCACCACGGGTGCCGCGCTCGGTGCGGTGGCCTGCGGCTTCCTCACCCTGTGGCATGACGAGCAGTGGCAGGTGGCCGTCGTCTCGGGCCTGTTCGGCCTCGGCATCGGACTCGCCTTCGCCTCGATGGCCAACCTCATCGTGGGCAGCGTGCCGGTGGAGCAGACCGGCGCCGCGACCGGCATGAACGCCAACATCCGCACCATCGGCGGCTCGATCGGCGCCGCGCTCACCAGCGTCCTGGTCACGGGCCGGCTCCAGCCCTCGGGCCTGCCGTACGCCTCCGGCTACACCCACGGCTGGGCCCTGCTCGCCCTCCTCTGCCTGGCCGCGACCGGCGCCGCCCTCCTCGTCCCGGTCCGCCGCACCATCCGCCCGTCCGCCCCGGACACCGTACCGGGCCCGACACGGGCACCCGCCCAGGTGCGGTAGGGTTGACCTGCGTGATCACGCGGAACGCTCCGCGTGAGACCGCGGCGGGACGTGGCGCAGCTTGGTAGCGCACTTGACTGGGGGTCAAGGGGTCGCAGGTTCAAATCCTGTCGTCCCGACTCGTGGGAGTCGTGGATCAGGGCCGGTTCCGGAGCAATCCGGGACCGGCCCTGTCCTATGCGGTCCTCTCACCGAGCCAGTCCGCGAACGTCTGGGTGCCGCGGGGGCCGGTGCCGGTCGGGAGCAGGCCGCCACTGCTCATCCCGCCGGGGACGTACAGGGGCAGGACCGGGCGCCGGTGGGCGGCGCCCGCGGCGATGAGGCGCCGGGCCATGCCGGCCAGCGACTCCACCCGCGGGCCGGCCAGTTCGGGAGCCATCGCCCGCGGCGGCCCGGGCGCGATGTCGGCGAGGGCATCGGCCACTTCCCGTACGGCGACGGGCTGCACCCGCCCCGCCGGCACCACCGCGATCGGCCCGGGGACGCCGTCCAGCAGCTGACCCGCGAACTCGTGGAACTGCGTCGCCCGCAGAACGGTCCAGGGCACCGCCCCGCTCCGGACGATCTCCTCCTGCCGCAGCTTGCCCGCGTAGTACGGGTTCCTGACCCGGTCGACCCCCACGATCGACAGCGTCACGAGGTGCCGTACCCCGGCACGCCCGGCCGCCCCGACCAGGTGCCGTCCCGCCCTGTCGAAGAAGTCCACCGACACCGACCCGCGGGTCGTGGTCACATTGCTGACGTCGACCACCGCCTCGGCCCCGGCGAGCGCCGCGTCCAGCCCGGCCCCGCTCAGCAGGTCGACGCCCTGCCCGCGCGAGAGCACCACGGGCGCGTGTCCGCGAGCCCTCAGGGCCTCCACCACGAGCCGCCCGGCCAGCCCGGTACCCCCGGCAACCGCGATCTTCATGACTGCTCCTGTCCTCTGGACGCTGTACGGGACGAGGACGGCCGGGCGCCCCCGCAACGTGACACCTCCGCCTGTGATCAGGGGCACACCTGTACTCAGCCGGCGTCGGGCAGGGGCAGGCCCTGCCGGATCTGGCTGTCCGCCGTCGCCAGGCCTCCGACACCTGAAGCGCTTGAGGTCAAACGGGAACCCGGTGATGCGACGCGCGTCACCCGGAAAGGTGCAAGCCCCTTCTCGGCGGGGTGATCCCTCCGGGACGTCCGGTGGGGCGTTCCGTTGAACCCGTCGGTCCCCCTCCTCGTGCTCCTGCACGGGGGACACCGCACGCCCACGGCCCCCGCCCGTCCGCTTCCTGGGGGAGTCGCCATGCTTCGGGTGTTGGCCGTCGACGACGAGGAACCGGCACTCGCCGAACTGCTGTTCCTGCTGCGGGCCGATCCCCGAGTGCGGTCGGCGGAGGGGGTCCTCGAAGCGGCCGAGGCGCTGCGGCGGCTGGGCCGGCGAGGGGCGGAGGGCGCGGCGGACGTCGACGCGGTGTTCCTCGACATCCGCATGGCGGGGCTCAGCGGCCTGGACCTCGCCCGGCTTCTCGCCGGCCGCGCCGAGCCGCCCCGGGTCGTCTTCGTCACCGCCCACGCGGAGCACGAGGAGTACGCCCTCCGGGCGTCCGGGCTCCGGGCCGTCGACCACCTGCTCAAGCCGGTGCGGCGCGAGCGCCTGGCCGAGGCGGTCAGGCGGGTCGCCGAGCTGGTCGCGGCCGACCGCGCCGCCCACCCGGGGCGTCCCGGAACCTGGCCGCTCGCCGACCGCGTCCCGGTGGAGCGCGAGGGCGTCACCCGGTTCCTGTCCGTCGCCGACATCACCCACGCCGAGGCCCATGGCGACCACGCCCTGCTGCACACCCGCCAGGACAGCCACCTGGTGCGCGTTCCGTTGTCCACGCTGGAGGAGTGCTGGCGGGCGAAGGGCTTCGTGCGGATCCACCGGCGCCATCTCGTCTCCCTCGCCCGCATCGACGAGATACGGGTCGACGGGGGCCGGCTGACGGTCAGGATCGGCGCGTCGACGCTGGTCGTGAGCCGCCGGTGCGCCCGTGAACTGCGGGACCTACTGGTCGAGAAGGCCACGACGGACCCGCCCCGCAACGGTCGCTGACCGGAAGCTGTCGCTTTGGTTCCCTGATGCGTACACTCCACTGCGAAGTGTGATCATCGCGGTCGGAGGACGCGGCATGGGTGCACCTGGGACTCCTCGACGTGAAGTGGTCACGGGGACCCCGCGTGCGGCCGGCGCGGACCGCGGAGGCCGGGGAAGCCATGGAGGCCGAGGTCACGCCCGCCCCGGTGCCGTCCGCGCGAGCGAGGAGGGTCCGGCCGTCGAATCCCTCGCCCTCCGCGCCTTGATACGCCGTCAACTCCGGCTGGGGCTCCTCGCGTTCGGTCTGCTCGTCGTGCTCCTCGGGCCGCTGCCCCTCGTCTTCACGACCCTGCCGGACACGGGGAACCTTCCGGGCAGTGCCCTGATCGTCTGGGCCGTTCTCGGCGTCGCCGTCTACCCGGCGCTCGTCGTCATCGGCCGCTGGTACGTCGTACGCGCCGAACGCAACGAACGGGACACCGCGGACCTCGCCGAAAGGGCCTGACGGTGACCCACGCCCAGCGACACCGGCCCGGCCGCGCAGGGGCCGCCGGGTGAACCAGACGTACGGCATCGTGGCCGTGTCGGCGGCGGTCGTCGCGACCCTGGTGATCGGCTCGACGGGGCTGCGCATCTCCCGCACCACCTCCGACTTCTACGTCGCCTCCCGTACCGTTCCGCCGTACCTCAACGCCATGGCCATCAGCGGCGAGTACCTGTCGGCGGCCTCCTTCCTCGGCATCGCCGGACTCGTCGCCGCGGAGGGCGTCGAGATGCTCTGGTTCCCCGTGGGCTACGCAGCCGGCTACCTCGTGCTGCTCGTGTTCGTCGCCGCTCCGCTGCGCCGCTCCGGGGCGTACACCCTGCCCGACTTCGCCGACGCGCGGCTGGAGTCGAGGGCCGCCCGGCGCGTCGCCAGCGTGCTCGTCGTCGGCGTCGGCTGGCTCTACCTGCTGCCCCAGCTCCAGGGCGCGGGCCTCACCCTGGGCCTGGTCACCGGCGCACCGCGCTGGCTCGGCGGTGTGCTCGTCGCCGTCGTCGTCACCCTGGCCGTGGCGGCCGGCGGCATGCGCAGCATCACCTTCGTCCAGGCCTTCCAGTACTGCCTGAAACTGACCGCGCTGCTCGTGCCGGCGATCTTCCTGGTGCTCGCCTGGCACGGCGACCCGCGCCCCGCCGACGCCCTGGACGAGCCGCCGACCTTCCGCCGGCACACCCAGGTCACCGTCGAGACCACCATCCGCATCAGGCTCGAGGAACCGCTGCGGGCCGTCGCGACCGGCTCCGTGGACGGACGGGACTACGACGACGGCCGCCTGCTGCTGGACCCCGGGGTGCACGAGGTCCGGGCCGGGACGACGCTCCGGTTCCCGCCGAACTCCCCGGTGCCCGAGCGAGAGTCCGACGACGGACGGCGCACCGGAGCCTCCAGTTGGGCGGCGCCCCTGTCGGGCGGCAAGGACGACCACCCGCTGTACACGACGTACGGGCTGATCTTCGCCACCTTCCTCGGCACCATGGGACTGCCCCACGTCCTCGTCCGCTTCTACACCAACCCCGACGGCCGCGCCGCCCGGCGCACCACCGTGATCGTGCTCGCCCTGGTCGGCGGCTTCTATCTGCTGCCGCCCCTCTACGGCCTGCTCGGCCGGATCTACGCCCCCGACCTGCTGCTCACCGGCACCACGGACGCCGCCGTGCTCGTCCTGCCGGAACGGCTCGTCGGCGGCCCGGGCGGCGATCTGCTCGGCGCGCTGATCGCCGCCGGCGCCTGTGCCGCCTTCCTGTCCACCGCCTCCGGGCTCACCCTGTCCGTCGCGGGCGTGCTCAGCCAGGACGTACTGCCCTCACTCGGCGTCCGCCACTTCCGGCTGGCGACGCTCCTGGCGGTCGCCGTGCCCGTCACGGTGAGCGTGGCCGCCGGCAACCTCCCCGTCGCCAATGCCGTGGGCCTCGCCTTCGCGGTGGCCGCCTCCTCCTTCTGCCCGCTGCTGGTGCTCGGCATCTGGTGGCGCGGACTCACCGCGCCCGGCGCCATCGCGGGGCTGCTCACCGGCGGCGGCAGCGCCCTCGTCGCGGTCGCCCTGACCATCGCCGGGCCCCTGACCGACGGCTGGGCGCACACCCTGCTCGCCTGGCCGGCCGTGTGGTCCGTACCGCTCGGCTTCCTGACCATGATCCTGGTCTCCCTGGCCACCCGGGACCGGATCCCGCCCGGCACCGAGGCCGCCATGGCCCGCCTCCACCTGCCCGAACGCCCCGCCGGCCAGGGCGCGCCCCCCACCCGCCGAGGAGTGACCACCCCATGACGACCCACCGGCCCGCCGCCGACAGGGCCTCCGCGTGCACGAACGGGACACGCGCATGAACGGGCTCGCCCTGCTCGCCGCCGGCGCCCCGCTCTTGTTCGCCGGGGGCCTCGCCGCCGGGCGCCTGCTGGCCCGCCGCGCCGCCGAGGGCGGCACGGACTCCGGTACTCCCGTGGAACGCGCCACCTTCCACACCCTGCACACCGCGTCCCTGGCGGCACCCCCGCTGCGCGCCGGGCTCACCGAGGACGCGGCCCGCAAGGCGGTACGACGGCTCCGGCCGCTGTTCGGTACGGCCGCGCTCGGCCTCACCGACCGGGACCGGCCGCTGGCCTGGGACGGACCGGGCCGGCATCACGAGGACACCGTCGTGGACCGGGTCCGTCAGGTGCTGGACTCCGGCCGCGCCCAGACCTTCGCCGTCGGCTGCCCGGACCCGGACTGTCCCGTGCGCTGGGGTGCCGCCGTGCCGCTCACCGTCGACCGGCGGGTGCTCGGCGCCCTCGTCGTGCTCGGCGTCCGGGAGTCGGCGTCCCTGCTCCGGGCCGCCGAGGAGGTGGCGCGCTGGGTCTCCGTACAGCTCGAACTCGCCGAGCTGGACCGGGCCCGCACGGGGCTGATCGAGGCGGAGATCCGGGCGCTGCGCGCGCAGATCTCCCCGCACTTCATCTACAACTCCCTCGCGGCGATCGCCTCGTTCGTCCGCACCGACCCCGAGCGGGCGCGCGAACTCCTCCTGGAGTTCGCCGACTTCACCCGCTACTCCTTCCGCCGGCACGGTGAGTTCACCACCCTCGCCGAGGAGCTGCGTTCCATCGAGCAGTTCCTGGAGCTGGTCCGCGCCCGGTTCGGGCAGCGGCTGCGGGTGACCCTCCAGATCGCCCCCGAGGTGCTGCCCGTGACGGTGCCCTTCCTGTGCCTCCAGCCGCTCGTGGAGAACGCGGTCAAGCACGGGCTGGAGGAGAGCGTCGAGCGCAGCCGGATCAGTATCACCGCGCTGGACGAGGGGGCGCTGGCCCGCATCGTCATCGAGGACAACGGAGTCGGCATGGAGCCCGACCGGCTGCGCGGGATCCTGCGCGGCGAGGGCAGCCCCTCGACGGGCATCGGGCTGCGCAACGTCGACGAGCGGCTGCGGCAGGTCTACGGCGACGACCACGGGCTGGTGATCGAGACCGGCGTCGGAGCCGGCATGAAGATCACGATCCGCATCCCCAAGTACCGGCCCGGAGTCCACAGCACGCCCCCGCGCACGGCGACGGGCAGCGCCTGACGGGCCGGCGGCGACCAGGCGGTCCGGCACCGGGACAGTCCGCGTCTATGGCACCTCGACCGCGGACGTCCGCTTGCGCTGCCGCCGGGCCGCCATCACCGCGTAGACGATGATCCCGACGAACAGGAACAGCACGCCCTGGTAGACCGCCGCGTAGCCGGCGCCCGCCATCAGCCAGACCGAGAAGGCGGCGGCCACCGCGGTGACCACGCAGTCGCGCACCAGCCTGGCCCGGTCGACCGCCTCGGGACGGCCGGACACGAGGTGGAAGATCTGCGCGGCGGTGGCCAGCAGGTACGGCACGGTCGCGGTGAACGTGGTGACCAGGACCAGGACCTCGAAGACCTTGCCCGAACCCGACAGGTAGTTGTAGACGGTGAGCAGCGAGGCGAGGACGACCGTCACGCCCACCCCGACCGTGGGCACGCCCCGCCGCCGGCGCGTGAAGGCGCTCGGGAACAGGCCGTCGCGGGCCGCCGCGTACGGCGTCTGGGCGCTCAGCAGGGTCCAGCCGTTGAGGCAGCCGGTCATCGACACCAGGGCGGCGAGCGCCACCGCCGTACCGCCCCAGCTGCCGCCGAACATCGTGTTCACGGCGTCCGAGAACGGCGCGGTGGAGGTCACCAGACGGTCGTGCGCGACCGTGCCGAACACGGACAGCGTGCCCAGCAGGTACACCAGCGCGGCGCCCGCCGTGCCGATCACGGTGGCACGCCCCACGTTGCGGCGGGCGTTCCTGACCTCGCCCGCGCTGACGGCGGCGGACTCCACCCCGAGGTAGGAGAAGAGCAGCAGGGCGGCGGAGGCCGAGACCGCGCCGATCGCGCCGTGGCCACTGGAGTTGAACGGGCCGAGGCGGTCCGGGTCGAAGAAGAACAGTCCGCCGACCGCGACGAGCAGCAGCGGTACGAACTTCAGCACCGTGGACACCAGCTGCACGGCACCCACGTACCGGGTGCCCGCGAAGTTGGCGAGGGCGGGCAGCCACTGGAGGGCCAGCGCGGCCAGGCAGGCGGTCCAGCGGTGCCCGTTCACCGGGATCAGCACGTCGAGGTAGCCGACGGCGGCCACGGCGAGCGCGGCGTTCGACACCCAGGTGGTGATCCAGTACGACCAGGCCGCCAGGAATCCCGCGAAGTCGCCGAACGCCTCGCGGGCGTAGACGTAGGGGCCGCCGGTGCGCGGGTCGCGCGCGGCGAGCCGGCCGAAGACCAGGGCCAGCGCGATGGCGCCGACGGTCAGCACCCCGAAGGCGACCAGGCTGACCGTGCCGTAGGGGGCGATGGAGGCGGGGAGCAGGAAGATGCCGCCGCCGATGATGTTGCCCATGACCAGCGCGGTGGCGACGGGCAGGCCGAACCGGCGGGCATGCCTGCCGGTGTCGCCGTGCGGGTCCTCGACGGGAGCGGTGGGGGTCTCCGCGGGGATCTCCGCGGGGGCCGGAGCCGACTGCGGGACGGTTCCGGTGTTGTGCATGGGTGGTGCGCCTCTCATGGAACTGACGTTCCCGGGATCACCGGGACGCGTCCCATGGTCGGGGATGTGCCGATGTGGCTCAAAATCGCCGGTTGTTGTCCGGTGTGGGCGGCCTGAGCATGAAAAAAGCGTCGTGGTGAGGTGTTCGCACCGCGAGATGTCCGGCACTCCCGCGGGGGCCGGTCCGGCCCTCTCCCTCGGGCCGGCCCGGCCCGGGCGCGGTCACTCCGTCGCCGCCCACAGGCTGCGCACATGCCCCAGGTGCCGGGTCATGATCGTGTGTACGCCCTTCGCGTCGCGCTCCAGCAGGGCGTCCAGCAGCTCCAGGTGCTCCTCGGCGGAGGCGAGCAGCCGGCCCGCCTCCACCAGCGCGGTCAGGCCGTACAGGCGGGAGCGTTTGCGCAGGTCGGCGACGACCTCGACCAGGTGGGCATTGCCCGCCAGGGCGAGCAGCCCGAGGTGGAAGCGGGTGTCGGCCTCGACATAGGCGATCAGGTCGCCCGCCACCGCGGCGGTGACGATCTCCCGGGCCGCCGGGCGCAGCGCCTCCAGGGAGACGCGGTCGGCCGTGCGGGCCAGGTCCACCACGGTGGGGATCTCGATGAGCGCCCTGATGTGCGTGTACTCGTCGAGCTGTCTGTCCGAGACGGCGGTGACCCGGAAGCCCTTGTTGGGCACGGTGTCGACCAGCCCCTCCTTCGCCAGGTCGAGCATCGCCTCCCGCACCGGCGTCGCCGAGACGCCGAACCGGGCGGCCAGCGAGGGCGCCGAGTACACCTCACCCGGCCGCAGCTCGCCCGCGATCAGCGCGGCCCGCAGGGCGTCCGCGACCCGCTCGCGGTAGCTGCTCCGCCGGCCGCCCAGCCGGGGGAGCGCGGGCATCTGTGCACCCTGGGTGTTCTGTGCCATGTCACGCATCACCGGGGTGAGTCTAGAGGAAGCTAGAGGACGAACCCTTCCGGGAACGGATCGGTCGGGTCCAGCAGATACTGCGCGGTCCCCGTGATCCACGCGCGGCCGGTGAAGCTGGGCAGCACGGCCGGCACCCCGCCGACCTCCGCCGTCCCCAGCAGCCGGCCGGTGAAGCGGGTGCCGATGAACGACTCGTTCACGAACTCGGTGTGCAGCGGGAGTTCGCCCCGCGCGTGCAGTTGCGCCATGCGCGCGCTGGTCCCCGTGCCGCACGGGGAGCGGTCGAACCAGCCCGGATGGATGACCATGGCGTGCCGGGAGCGCCGGGCCGTGGCGCCGGGCGCGTACAGGTGGACGTGATGGCAGCCGCGGATGGACGGGTCCTCCGGATGCACCGGCTCCGCCTCCGCGTTGATCGCGTCCATCAGGGACAGGCCGGCCGCGAGGATGTCGTCCTTGCGGGCACGGTCGAAGGGCAGCCCGAAGGCGTCGAGCGGCAGGATCGCGTAGAAGTTGCCGCCGTAGGCCAGGTCGTAGGTGACGGTACGCCCGTCCGGCAAGGTGATCTCGCGGTCCAGCGCGACGGCGAACGACGGCACGTTCCTCAGCGTCACGTTCCGCGCGGCGCCGTCCTCCACCGCGACCTCGGCGACCACGACCCCGGCCGGGGTGTCGAGCCGGATCGTGGTCACCGGTTCCGTGACCGCCACCATGCCGGTCTCGACCAGCACGGTCGCGACGCCGATCGTGCCGTGCCCGCACATCGGCAGATAGCCGGAGACCTCGATGTAGACCACGCCCCAGTCGCAGTCCGGGCGGGTCGGCGGCTGCAGGATCGCGCCGCTCATCGCGGCGTGCCCGCGCGGCTCGTTCATCAGCAACCGCTTCACGTCGTCGCGGTGTTCACGGAACCACAACCGCCGTTCGTTCATGGTCGCCCCGGGGACGGTGCCGATCCCGCCGGTGATCACGCGGGTCGGCATGCCCTCGGTGTGCGAGTCGACGGCGTGCAGGACGAGCTTGCTGCGCATGGTCCGGCTCCTCTCACGCCAGGCCGGCGGCGACGGCCTTCTCGGTGGCTGCGCGGACCGCGGCCTCCTGCTCGGGCAGCAGCGGCACGCGCGGCGGGCGCACCGGGCCGCCGTACCGTCCGACGACGTCCATGGAGAGCTTGATCGCCTGGACGAACTCCGTCTTCGAGTCCCAGCGCAGCAGCGGGTGGAGCTGCCGGTACAGGGGGAGCGCGGTGGTGAGGTCACCGGCGAGCGCGGCCCGGTACAACTCCGCCGAGGCGCGCGGCAGCGCGTTCGGATAGCCGGCCACCCAGCCCTTGGCGCCGGCCACCGCAAGCTCCAGCAGTACGTCGTCGGCACCGATCAACAGGTCCAGCTCCGGGGCGAGTTCGGCGATGCGGTAGGCGCGGCGGACGTCACCGGAGAACTCCTTGACCGCGTGGACGAGCCCCTCGCCGTGCAGCCGGGCGAGGAGTTCGGGCACCAGGTCGACCTTGGTGTCGATCGGGTTGTTGTACGCCACCACCGGCAGGCCCGCCTTCGCCACCTCCGCGTAGTGGGCGAGGACCGACCGCTCGTCGGCGCGGTAGGCGTTGGGCGGCAGCAGCATCACCGACGCGCAGCCGGCCTCGGCCGCCCGCTCGGCCCAGCGGCGGGCCTCGGCCGAGCCGTAGGCGGCGACGCCCGGCATCACCCGCTCCCCGCCGATCGCGGCCACGGCGGTCTCCACGACCCGGGCGCGCTCCTCGGGGGTGAGTACCTGGTACTCGCCGAGCGAGCCGTTCGGTACGACGCCGTCGCAGCCGCCCGCGACGAGCCAGGCGCAGTGCTCGGCGTAGCGGTCGAGGTCGACGGAGAGGTCGGCGCGCAGGGGCAGGGCGGTGGCGACGAGGATGCCGCGCCAGGGGCGGTGGTGCTCCGGGTTGCTCATGAGTGATCCCTCATTCAGTGGGGTGTGACATATTACTGAGCGGTACGGGAGACGGGTAGGTCGCTGGGGAGGCGGGCCCGGGCTTCGGAAAGCGACCGGGAGGCCGACCTCGCCGTCCGGGTGGCCGGCCTCACTCCGCCTCCGGCAGGGCGGCCAGGACGCCGAGCGGTACCGGCCGGGCGAACGGACGTCGTCCGGGGCCGGGCGGGCAGCCGGTCAGGCCCGCCACCGCGGGCGCGCACATCCGCCCCTGGCACCAGCCCATCCCGGCCCGGGTGAGCAGCTTCACGGTGCGCAGGTCCCCGGCGCCGAGCGAGCCGACGGCCCCGCGCACCTCCCCGGCGGTGACCTCCTCGCAGCGGCACACCACCGTCTCGTCCGGGACCCGGTCCGCCCAGCCCGCCGGCGGGGCGTACACCGCGTCCAGGGCCGTGGCGAACTCCCGCAGCCGGGTCCGGGACCGGGCGGCGGCGGCCCAGCCGCGCGGGTCGGGGGCGGTACCGTGCAGCCGGGCGGCGGCCGAGCGCCCGGCGATGTGCCCCTCGGCGAGCGCGAGCGCCGCGCCGCCGACGCCGGTGGCCTCCCCGGCCGCCCAGACGCCGGGCACATCGGTGCGCTGCTCGGCGTCGACCCGTACGGCGGTGCCGGACAGGGCGCAGCCGAGGGTCTCGGCGAGGTCGGTGTGGGGCAGCATGCCGTGGCCCACGGCGAGGGTGTCGCAGGGAATGCGCCGGGTGCTGCCGGGCCGCAGCCGTCCGTCCCGGCCGAGCGCGGCCACCGTCACCGCCTCCAGCCGGTCGGTGCCGTGCGCCGCCACGACGGTGTGCCGGGCCAGGGCGCGCACGCCGTGCCTCAGCAGCCGGGCCGCGTAGCCGGCGCCCTCGGCCAGTTTGCCGGGCTGTGCGGCCAGGGCGGGCGCCCGGTGGAGCAGCGCCGCGGGACCGGCGGACTCCACCAGCGCGGCGACGCGTGCGCCGGCCGCGGCGAGCCCGGCGGCGACCGGCAGCAGCAGCGGTCCGGTCCCGGCCACCACCACCGTGCGGCCGGGCAGCACCAGGCCGCCCTTGAGCATGGCCTGCGCGCCGCCCGCGGTCACGACCCCGGGCAGCGTCCAGCCGGGAAAGGGCAGGACGTGTTCGTACCCGCCGGTGGCGAGCAGGACCCCGTCGGCGTGCACGGTGACGCCGTCCTCCTGCGCGGGGCCGAGCAGGGCGTGCACGGCGAACCCTCCGGAGGCGGAGTCCCGCTCCACGCACCACACATGGTGGTCCGTGAGGTGGGTGATCCGGCCGGCCGCGCGGTGCCGGTCCAGGCCGTCCCGCAGCCGCTCCCAGGTGCGCCACTGGTGGTGCAGGGCCTGCGGCCGGCGTGCGCCGAGAGCGGCGGCCGGCTGCCGGTAGAACTGTCCGCCGGCCTGGTCGGCGGCGTCGACCAGGGTCACCCGGACGCCCCGTGCGGCCGCCGCCAGCGCCGCGGCGAGCCCGGCCGGGCCCGCGCCGACGACGGCGAGGCGCGGTCGTTCAGTCATCGTCCCGGCCCGTCCCCTCCTGCGTGCGGATGTCGTCTCCCGGGCGTACCGGCACCAGGCAAGCCCGTTGGTTGGGGCGGCCGTTGACGGTGACCAGGCAGTCGAAGCACACCCCGATCCCGCAGAACACCCCGCGGGGGCGCCCGGCGCCCCGCGTGCTGCGCCAGGCCGTCACGCCGGCCGCCCACAGCGCCGCCGCGACGGTCTGGCCCGGCAGCGCCTCCAGGGGCCGGCCGTCGAAGGTCACCGTGCAGGCCGGGCCCGGCCGGGCCCGGGTCAACTCCCTCGGGTTCACTGGAGGTCGCCTCCCTCGGTGTCGAACCGCTCCGGACGGAACGGCGTGAGGTCCAGCTCCGGCGCCTTCCCGGTGAGCGCCTGGGCGATCAACTGCCCGGTGCCGGGGGCGAGTCCGATGCCGGCGCCCTCGTGCCCGCAGGCGTGGAACAGGCCGGGCACCCGCGGATCGGGCCCGATCGCCGGCAGGTGGTCCGGCAGGTACGGCCGGAAGCCCGCGTACGTGCGCAGCGCGCGGACCCGTTCCAGGAAGGGGAACAGCCCGATCGCCCCGGTGGCGAGCGCTCGCATCGCGGTCAGCGACAACGAGCGGTCGAAGCCGACCCGTTCCCGGGTGGCGCCGATCAGCACCGGACCGGCGGCCGTGCCCTCCACGACCGGTGAGCTGCGCAGGGCGGCCGAGTCGCTGGCCACGTCGGCCACGTAGTCCGCGGCGTACACCTTGTGCCGGACCATGCGCGGCAGCGGCTCGGTGACCAGCACGAAGCCGCGCCGGGGGAGCACCGGCAGCCGGACGCCGGCGAGCGAGGCGAGGTCCCCGCCCCAGGTGCCGGCCGCGTTCACCACCGCCGGTGCGTGGATGTCGCCCCGGTCGGTGCGGACGCCGTACACCGCTCCCCGCGCCGTGCGCAGCACCCCGGTCACCGTACGGCCGGTGTGCAGGGTGGCGCCGGAGGCGCGGACCAGGTGCGCGGCGGCCAGCGCGGGCATGACCTGCGCGTCCTGCGGATAGTGCACCCCGCCCGCCATTCCGGGCGCCAAATGCGGTTCCAGCTCTGCGAGTTGATCGGCGTCGACCGGTACGGCGGTGACGCCGGCGGCCCGCTGGTCCGCGGCGAAGTCGCGCAGCGCGGCCAGGGTGCCGGGCGCCGGGGCGACCACGAGGCCGCCCTTGGCCTCGTACTCGATCGCGGCGCCCAGCTCTCGCGCCAGTCCCGCCCACAACCGGGCCGACAGCAGCGCGAGTTCGAGTTCCGGGCCCGGCTCCTTGTCGGAGACGAGCAGGTTGCCCTCGCCGGCGCCGGTGGTGCCGCCGGCCACCGGGCCCCGGTCCACCAGCCGTACGTCGAGGCCGGCGCGCGCGGCGTACAGGGCGCAGGCCGCGCCCGTCATTCCGGCCCCGACGACCACGACATCGCAGGTCAGTCGCTTCGCCACGCCAGTACTATGTCACATGTTTCTCTCTCTGAGGAGTCCCCGGCGCCGCCTCCGATTCCCAGGCGTGGACGCCCCCTTGACGTCGTACGGAGCCCGATCGACACTCCAGGGAGGAATCCTAGTGAACAGGTAGGGAATCATGGCGCGCCGCGAAACGGGCACCGGCCGGACGCCGTTGCGCGCACCCCTGCTCACCTCCCGTCGCCACATCGACCTGCAGCGCGTCTGCAGCGCGATCAGCCGCCACCGCTGAGCCGGGCCCCCTCCGCCCGCCGACCGGTCGCGCCCGCGCCGGCGCGCCCCTCCGCACACCCACCACCCGGGGAGACGCATGTCCATCACTCCGCTCGCCGCCGTCCCGTCCGTCCGCGGTACCGCGCCCGTCTTCCGGGGCCGGATCGGCCGCGACGCGCGCAGCGGCCACTACGCCGTGCCGCACCGCTACCGGCTCCACCTGTCGACCGCCTGCCCCGACGGACTGCGCCTCGCCGTCGGCCACAGCCTGCTCGGCCTGGACGCCCACTGTCCCGTCACCCTCCTGCCCGCGGTCCCGGACTGTCCCGGCGGCGGCCACGCGGCGCTCCGCCCGCTCTACGAGGCGAGCGCCCACCACTACACCGGCCCGGCGCTCGCGCCCGTGCTCAGCGACGACTGGTCCGGACGCATCGTCAGCACCCACACCCCCGACATCCTGCGCGACCTGGACCGGTTCCGGCCGGGCGGTCCCACCTGTCTATACCCCTCCGGCCTGGAGTCCGTGATCGAGGCAGTCGAGCGGATGTGCGCCGAGGGCATCGAGGAGGCCGCGCAGCGCGCCGGACGCGCCGGTGCCGGTCCGGCCGAACGGGCCGCCGCCCTCGACGTGCTGCTGGCCACCCTGGGCCGGCTGGAGCGACGGCTGAGCGGCGAGGAGTACCTGGCCGACGACCGGCTCACCGCCGCCGACATGGAGCTGTGGGTGAGCCTGGTGCAGCTCGACACCGTCCACCGCTGCCACCTCGATGCCTCCGCCGTGCACCGCATCGCCGGCCACCGCGCCCTGTGGGCCTACGCCCGCCGCCTCGCCGCCCACCCCGCCTTCGGCCGCCACCTCGACCTCGACGGCATCGCCCGCCGCCACCACGGTCGCTGCCAGGGGCTGGAGGCCGCCGGAGCCGCTGTCCAGATCCTGGACTGGGCCGGCCACGCCGCGGACGCTCCGGACGCTTCGCGCAGGTGAGAGCGCGCCTTGGAAGTCCACTGGGCGGACGGCCGTTGACATTCGAACGGGCAACTGCCTTACTTACGGCTCAGAACGGTCATGAGCGTCAGCGCCAAGCCCTGGCTCGCTGACCGGCAACCCTCGCACCGCGGTGGGGTGCCCCAGGTGACGACCGGACCGGATGACGTTTTCGGTAAGCGCGAGGCCCACCCGGGCCGGAACAGTGACAGGTGACGCCATGTACGCAGCTCCCAGGACGGCCGCGAGCCGCCCCCAGGGCTGCGTACCGTCGTACGCCGGTCTCCTCGTCGCCGACCGCGCCGTCGATCTGCTCCGCGTGAACAGCGCACTGTGTACCGCACCGGGCTCTGCCCGCTGTCAGGGCTGACGTCTCCTCCCAGCCCCCGCGTTCCCGCCGCACACCGTCCGTCGGGTGTGCCGTTGTCCGCCCAGCCCCCGGTTCCGCGCCTGTCCGTGCGCCGCCTCGTGCCGCAGTGCCGTCGTGGCCCACCTCCGCTCCCGCGCGGCCCCGGGGTGACCGACTCCGCCGGAGCCCGCCATGAGTGAACCCCCAGGCGCCGCCGTCTCCCTAGCCGAGGCGCCTCCCGTCACAGACGTACCGTCACATCACCTATCCGCCCAACGAGTTCAGCCACTGCGCCGCCCCGGCCGGTGGATCGTCACCGCCGTCGTCCTCGTGCTCGTCGCGCAGATCCTCCACGGGCTGGTGACCAACCCCTTCTACCAGTGGGACCGCTTCCGTTACTGGTTCCTGCGCCCCACCGTCCTCGACGGCCTCCTCGTCACCCTCGAAGTCGCCGCGCTCAGCGCCGCCCTGGGGCTCCTCGGCGGCGTCCTGCTGGCACTCGCCCGGCTCTCCGGAAGCCCGGTGCTGCGCGCGGTGAGCTGGACCTACACCTGGCTGTTCCGCTCCGTACCGCTCATCGTCGTACTGATCTTCCTCTACAACTTCAGTGCCCTGTACAGGACGTTGAGCATCGGTGTGCCGTTCGGGCCCGCCTTCGTCACCTTCGACGAGTCGAGACTGGCCACCGACATGACGATCGCCGTCATCGGCCTCAGCCTCAACGAGGCGGCGTACGCGGCCGAGGTGGTCCGCGGCGGCATCCTCGCCGTCGACCAGGGACAGCACGAGGCGGCCGCCGCGCTCGGCCTGCCCAAGGGCTACCAGTTCCGCAGGATCGTCTTCCCGCAGGCCCTCAGGTCCATCACCCCGAACTACGTCAACCAGCTCATCGGCCTCATCAAGAGCACGTCCCTGGTCTTCTACGTGTCGCTGCTCGACCTGTTCGGCGCGGTGCAGTCGATGGGCAGCACCTACCCAGGTGACGTCGTGCCGCTGCTGATGGTCGCCACCGTCTGGTACCTGATCCTGACCAGCGCCGTGTCCGTCGTCCAGTTCTACGTCGAGCGGTACTACGCCCGGGGCGCCACCCGCGCCCTGCCGCCGACCCCGTTGCAGAAGGCCCGGGCCGGCCTCGCCGGCCTGCGGGCCCGGCTGAGCCGGGAGGCCGCCGTATGACCACCGCGCAGACCCTGCCGAAGACCGCCCCCGCCGCCCTCGAAGTGCACGGCGTCCACAAGTGGTACGGCTCCCACCGCGTCCTCGACGGCATCGACCTGACCGTCCGCCCCGGGGAGGTCACGGTGATCATCGGGCCGTCCGGCTCCGGCAAGTCCACGCTGCTCAGGGTCGTCAACCACCTGGAGAAGCCCGAGATGGGCCACGTCAGCGTGGGCGGCGAACCGATCGGGGTGAAGCGGCACGGGGACCGGCTCAAGGAACTCAGCGAGCGGGCCATCCTCGCCCAGCGCAGCCGGATCGGCTTCGTCTTCCAGAACTTCAACCTCTTCCCGCACCTGACCGTCCTGGAGAACGTCGCCGCTGCCCCCGTCGCCACCGGCAGGCTGAGCAGGGCGGCGGCCCGGGAACTCGCCCGGGAACTCCTCGACCGCGTCGGCCTCGGCGCCAGGACCGGCGCCTACCCGCGGCAGTTGTCCGGCGGCCAGCAGCAGCGCGTCGCCATCGCCCGCGCCCTCGCCCTGCGGCCCGGGATCATCCTCTTCGACGAGCCGACCTCGGCGCTCGACCCCGAACTCGTCAGCGAGGTGCTGGCCGTCATCAAGGACCTGGCGACCAGCGGCACCACCCTCGTCATCGTCACCCACGAGATCGGTTTCGCCCGCGAGGTCGCCGACCGGGTCGTCTTCATCGACGGCGGACGGATCGTCGAACAGGGCCCGCCCGGCGAGGTGCTGGACCGGCCTCGGCACGCACGGACCCGGGAATTCCTCGGCAAGGTGCTCTGACCGCGCCGCCCCGGCCCGCCACGACACCCCGCTCACCTCTTCCATCGCTCACCACCCTCACCAGCGAGACAAGGACAGCCACGCCATGCCCACCCACCTCTCCCGACGCGCCCTGATCCGCGGCATCACCACGGCGACCGCCGTCGCCACCCTCGCCACCGGGCTCGCCGCCTGCGGAGGCGACAGCGAGGCCGTCACCAGGACCGACGCCACCGGCACCGTGACCGTGGGGCGGCTGTCCAACGGAGCCGCCAAGGAGACCGCGTTGAAGGTCTCCGAAGTGAAGTCCATCAGAGCCGAACTGCCCGCCTCCGTGCGCAGGAGCGGCAAGCTCGTCATCGGTGTCGGAGCCCTGCCGTCGGGCTCCGCGCCGCTGAACTTCGTGGGCAGCGACCAGAAGACCCTCACCGGATCCGAGCCCGACCTCGGCCGCCTGGTGGCCGCGGTCCTCGGCCTGGAACCCGAGATCAGGAACTCCACCTGGGAGAACCTCTTCGTCGGCGTCGACAGCGGCAAGGTCGACGTGGCGTTCTCCAACGTCACCGTCACCGAGGAACGCAAGAGGAAGTACGAGTTCGCCTCCTACCGCAAGGACAACCTGGCCTTCGAGGTGCTGAAGAAGAACCCCTGGAACTTCGACGGCGACTACGAGAACCTCGCCGGCAAGACGGTCAGCGTCGGCGCCGGCACCAACCAGGAGAAGATCCTCCTGGAGTGGAAGGCCAAGCTGGCCAAGGAGGGCAAGAAGCTCACCGTCAAGTACTTCCCGGACCAGAACGCCACCAACCTGGCGCTGAGCAGCGGAAAGATCGACGCCTTCCTCGGTCCCAACCCCGCGGTCGCCTACCGCGCCCGGCAGACCGCGAACACCCCCAGCGCCACCCGCAACGCGGGCACCTTCTCCGGCGCCGGCGAGACGCTCCAGGGCCTGATCGCCGCCACCGCCAAGAAGGACAGCGGACTCGCCAAGCCGCTCGCCGACGCCCTCGACCACCTCATCGAGAACGGCCAGTACGGCAAGTGGCTGGCCGCCTACGGCCTCTCCAACGAGTCCGTGGCGAAGTCCGAGGTCAACCCGCCCGGACTGCCGCTGGACAACTCCTGACAGGTCGTCGATTCAATCGACATCGAGTCGAGAGAGGGCATCGAATCCGTGGCACACCCGACCGACGTCCGCCCAGGCGCCGCCCCGCCCCTGCCGGACGCCACCGTCCTGGACAACGCCGTCTGGTCCGCCCTCGCCGGCCCGCACGCCCACCTCGCCGACCGGCACGGCAGCGCGGCCCGCTACCGGCCGGAGACCTACGCCTTCGCGGCGCTCGCCGACCCGGTCGACCCGGCGGCCTGGACCGACCTGCACACGCTCGTCGGCCCGGGAAACCCCGTACGGGTCAAGCCGGTCGAGCGGGTTCCCGACGGCTGGGAGGTGCTCGGCGAGGGCACGGGCGTCCAGCTCGTGGACACCGGGCTGCGGGCCGAGCCGGACCCGGACGCGGTGCACCTGGGACCCGACGACGTCCCCGAGATCCTCGACCTGGTGGCCCGCACCCGGCCGGGCCCGTTCCTGCGGCGGACCGTCGAGATGGGCACCTACCTCGGCATCCGGCACCGGGGCAGGCTCGTCGCCATGGCGGGGGAGAGGCTGCGGCCCCCCGGCTGGACCGAGATCAGCGCCGTGTGCACCGACCCCGCGTACCGCGGCCGGGGACTGGCCACCCGGCTGGTGCGCGCGGTCGCGGCCGGCATCCGGGACCGCGGGGACACCCCGTTCCTGCACGCCGCCGCCGACAACGCGCCCGCGATCCGGCTCTACGAGTCGATCGGGTTCACCCCGCGCCGCCGCTCCCGCATCGTGCACCTGCTCAGCCCGGGAACAACCGGAGCCGGCCGGACGTTGGACGTCACGACGAGATCCGCCAGGCGGACGCCGACCCGGCCCGCCGCGCCCGACGGACGGAGGTGACGGCCGTGACCCGAGTGCCCCCGCGGGCACGCGCGCCGCGCGCCCCGCACCCGTACCGCTCCGTCCGTCTGCACTCCCGGCCGCACATAGACCTGCTGCGCGTGTCCGCCGCGCTCTGTCGCCGCTGACCTCTCCCGGCCCCGTCCCCGGCCTCTCCCCGGCCTCCTCCCGGCCCGGGGCTCCTGCCGCCGCGCCCGCCCGTGGCCGGCACCGCCCGCCCCGCGAGCCGGCGTTCTCGTACGGACATCAAGGAAGGCACCGACGTGTCCTCGACTCCCTCCGCACCCCTGCACCTCGCCGTCGCCCTGGACGGCACCGGATGGCACCCGGCGTCCTGGCGCGAGCCGGTCGCCCGCCCCCGCGACCTGTTCACGGCCGGCTACTGGACCGACCTGATCACCGAGGCCGAACGCGGCCTGCTCGACTTCGTCACCATCGAGGACGGCCTCGGCCCGCAGTCCTCCCAGCTCCTCGCACCCGACGAGCGCACCGACCAGGTCCGCGGCCGGCTCGACGCGGTCCTCATCGCCTCCCGCGTCGCCCCGGTCACCCGGCACATAGGCCTGGTCCCGACCGTGGTGGCCACGCACACCGAGCCGTTCCACATCTCCAAGGCGATCGCCACCCTCGACTACGTCAGCGACGGGCGCGCGGGCCTGCGCGTGCGGACCAGCTTCCGCCCGGACGAGGCCGCGCACTTCGGGCGGCGCACCGTCCCTCGCATCGGCGGCTTCGACGGCCCGGAGGCGCAGGCGGCGGTCACCGACCTGTTCGACGAGGCCGCCGACCACGTGGAAGTGGTCCGCCGGCTCTGGGACAGCTGGGAGGACGACGCCGAGATCCGGGACGCGGCGACCGGCCGCTTCATCGACCGGGACAAGCTGCACTACATCGACTTCGAGGGCCGCTGGTTCAGCGTCAAGGGCCCGTCCATCACACCCCGCCCGCCGCAGGGGCAGCCCCTGGTCACCGCACTCGCCCACCAGACCGTCCCGTACCGGCTCGTGGCCCGCCAGGCCGACGTCGGCTACGTCACCCCGCACGACGCGGACCAGGCCCGGGCGATCGTCGCCGAGGTCCGCGCCGAGCAGGAGGCGGCGGGCCGCGCCGGCGAGACGCTGCACGTCTTCGGCGACCTCGTCGTCTTCCTGGACGACAGCCGGACCGGAGCGGAGGCCCGCCGCGACCGCCTCGACACGCTCGCGGGCGAGCCGTACACCAGCGACGCCCGGATCTTCACCGGTACGGCCGCCCAACTCGCCGACCTGCTGGAGGAGTGGGCGGCAGGCGGGCTGACCGGGTTCCGGCTGCGGCCCGCGGTCGCCGGCCACGACCTGCCCCGGATCACCCAGGACCTGGTACCCGAGCTGCGGCGCCGCCACCGCTTCCGGGACGCCTACGAGGCCGGCACCCTGCGCGGCCTCCTCGGCCTCGCCCGCCCCGCCAACCGCTACGCAGCAGCCTGAACGCCGGAGAGGACGACCGTACCGCCATGAGCAAGCCGCTGAAGCAGATCCACCTGGCCGCGCACTTCCCCGGCGTCAACAACACCACCGTGTGGAGCGACCCGGCCGCCGGCAGCCACATCGAGTTCAGCTCCTTCGCGCACTTCGCGCGGACCGCCGAACGCGCCAAGTTCGACTTCCTGTTCCTCGCCGAGGGACTCCGGCTGCGCGAGCAGGGCGGCCGGATCTACGACCTGGACGTGGTCGGCCGTCCCGACACCTTCACCGTGCTGGCCGCGCTGGCCGCCGTCACCGACCGGCTGGGCCTGACCGGCACCATCAACTCCACGTTCAACGAACCGTACGAGGTGGCCCGGCAGTTCGCGAGCCTCGACCACCTCTCCGGCGGCCGGTCCGCCTGGAACGTGGTCACCTCCTGGGACGCCTTCACCGGCGAGAACTTCCGGCGCGGCGGCTTCCTGCCGCAGGAGGAGCGCTACTCCCGCGCCAAGGAGTTCCTCGCCACCGCGCACGAGCTGTTCGACTCCTGGCGCGGCGACGAGATCATCGCCGACCAGGCCACCGGCACCTTCCTCCGGGACGCCCAGGCCGGTGCCTTCGTGCACCAGGGGCAGCACTTCGACATCCACGGCCGGTTCAACGTCCCGCGCTCCCCGCAGGGCCGCCCGGTCGTCTTCCAGGCGGGCGACTCCGACGAGGGCCGCGAGTTCGCCGCCTCCAGCGCGGACGCGATCTTCAGCCGGTACTCCACCCTGAAGGAGGGCCAGGCCTTCTACACGGACGTCAAGTCCCGCCTCGCCAAGTACGGCCGCCGTGCCGACCAGCTCCTCATCCTGCCCGCGGCGACCTTCGTCCTCGGCGACACCGACCAGGAGGCCGCCGAACTCGCCCGGGAGGTCCGCCGGCAGCAGGTCAGCGGCGCCACCGCCATCAAGCACCTGGAGTTCGTCTGGAACCGGGACCTGTCGGCGTACGACCCGGAGGGCCCGCTGCCCGAGGTGGACCCCGTGGTGAGCGAGGACCACATCTCCCGGGGCCGCGCCCAGGTGCGGATGTACCGGGACCCGGTGGCCATCGCCCGCGAGTGGCGGCAGCTCGCCGAGGCCAACAAGTGGTCCATCCGCGACCTGGTCATCAACACCGGCAACCGGCAGACGTTCATCGGCTCCCCGGAAACCGTGGCGCGGACCATCAACGACTTCGTGCAGGCGGACGCCTCCGACGGGTTCATCCTCGTCCCGCACATCACCCCCGGCGGGCTCGACCCGTTCGCCGACAAGGTGGTCCCGCTGCTCCAGGAACAGGGCGTCTTCCGCGCCGACTACGAGGGCACGACCCTGCGCGAGCACCTGGGCCTCGCCCACCCCGACGCCGAGGCCGGCACCCGCACCGGCGCCTCACCGGAGCGGGCCGCATCCTGAAGCCCGGTCCGCCACGACCGGGACGCCGGGAGCACTACGGCCACGACCCGGCGGCGATGCGCGGTGCGCGCGGTCCTGCCCGTCGGTGAGACGGAGACACCGGTGTGGGCGTGGACGTCACCTCCCCCGTAGGTGACGTCCACGCCCGCTCCCCCGGTGCCGGACAGTGGCTCTGTGGCGTCCGTGTGCCGTCACCAGCACATGACCGCCGTCTCTCCCGACCCCCACGTGGAGTACAGGCGGACCCGGACGACATAGCGGCGGCCCTTGACGAGCCGGACCCGGACGGCGGCGTTGTCCGGCGTGCCGCCGTCGTCGTGGCCCGCGAGGAAGCGCGGCTCCCCGTCGCGCTCCTCGAAGACCACCAGCACGGTGTCGGCGTCGCCGAAGGTGCCCACGGTGTACTCGCGGGTCTCCGGCGGCTCGACGGTGAAGTCGGCCTGCTCGCCCGCCCCCAGACCGAGCGGCGCGGACCGGAACGGCACCAGTCCGGCAGGCCCGCCCGGTGCGACGGGCGGGTACCAGCGGAGCACGAACTCCTTGTCGGCCGGGGACGGAGCACCGGGCGGACGCAGTCCCCCGCGGTACTGCTCCGGCTCCAGGACCAGCCCCGGCCCGAACGGCAGCGTCATCACCGACTGCGGATCCCACATCGAGCCGCCCGCCTCACAGGCGTCCAGCCGGCGCAGCACGTTCGTGTACGTCGTCTCCCGGCTCCAGAAGTTCGGCGGGCCCGCCAGCTCGGCGTACACGGCCTCGTCGTCCCAGTGCAGCCCGGCGAACGGACTCTGGTGCTCGTGCACCATGCCGAGCGCGTGCCCGATCTGGTGCAGGACGGTCCCGCGCTCCCCGGGCGCGGTCACGTCCCAGCCGAGGTTCATGGTGCGCTCGCCCCGGCCCACCGACAGCGCGTCCCGGCCGACCGCCGACCAGGACCCGGCACCGGCCTGGAACCCGATCCGCAGTTCCGCCTCGTGCCGGTCGCCGACCTCGGCGAACGTGACGCCGATGCCGAGGTCCTGCCATTCGCCGAAGCACCCGCGGACCACGTCCCGCTGCTCCTCGCCGCCCGCCCACGGCACCCGGCGCAGCTCCCCGGTCCCGGGAACCGGGACGACCGAGGCGTCGGTGCGGGCGTCCAGGAAGCAGTAGTGCAGGACCGTGCCGTTGACCCACATCCGCCGCCCGGCGAGCAGCGCGCCGAGCCGCTCGGCGGTCAGCCCCCGCGCGAACGACGGGGCCGGCTGCCGCGGAAGCGAGCAGAGGCGTCGGGTCATGCGGCCAGCGTGCCCGCCGCCCCGGCCGCGCGCCTGAGTCGGGGGCTACTCAAGTCGCCCTGTATCAAACCTGAGTACGCGCGCTCAGGATGACGTGAGGACCTACGAACAGGACGCGAAGACCCTGGAGCTGCCCTGGCCGTTCACCGGCCGGGCCGACGAACTGGAGCTGGTGCGCGGTGCACTGACCGCCGGCCGCCCCGGCATCGTGGTGACCGGCCCGGCCGGCCGCGGCAAGACCCGGCTGATCACGGAGGCGGTCCGGGGCACCGACCACGCCCGGGTGACCGGCACGCCCGAGGCCCGGGACCTGCCCCTCGCGGCCTTCGCGCACCTGCTCCCCGACACCGTCTCGCTGCACCGCGCGGTCCGCGCGCTGTCCGGCGTACGGCTCCTGGTCGTGGACGACGCCCAACTGCTGGACGAGACCTCCGCCGCCCTGGTCCACCAGCTCGCCGTGCAGGGCCGCACCCGCCTGGTCGTGGCCGCGGCGGACGGCCCGCCGGCGCCCGGCGCGGTGTCCCGGCTGTGGACCGGGGAACTGCTGCCCCGGCTGGTCCTCGACCCGCTCTCCCCCGAGGACACCGCCCAGTTGCTCGCCGGCGCCGGTCTGGAACCGCTCACCGTGCGCCGGCTGCACCAGGCGTGCCGGGGCGATCTGCGCCTGCTGCGCGACCTGGTGACCGCGCTCACCGGGTCCGGCCGGCTGACGCCCGTCCCGGACACCGGCGAACGGGCCTGGCGCGGCCCCCTGCCGGTCACCCCGGCCGTCCGCGAGCGGCTCGCCCCCGCCCTGGAGCGGTCCGGCCCCGGCGAACGCGACGCCCTGGAACGCGTCGCCTTCGCCGAACCCCTGCCGCTGCCCGTGGAAGAGCTGGACCTCGACCTCCTCGAACGCCTGGAGGCGGACGGCCTGATCGACGTCGACGAACAGGGTGCCGTCACCCTGGCCCACCCCCTGCACGGCGCCGCGCTGCGCTCCACGACCGGCCGGCTGCGGGCGCGCCGGCTGGCCCGCGCGCCCTTCGCGCACGGCTCGGCGCTCTCCGTCGAACAGCACACGCTCGTCCGCCGGATGGAGCGCCTCGACGTCCGGCCGGTGCCGACGCCGGTGGGGGAGTGGCTGGTCGCGGAGGGCGGCCCGCTGCCGGCCGGGTACGCCGAGGTCCGCGCCCGGTACGCGCGCCTGCGGGGCGAACTGCGGGAGGCGGCGGCATGGGCCAGGGAGGGACTGCGGGAGACTCCGTCGGACAGCGGGTGCGGGCGGGAACTCGCGCTCGCCGAAGGGCGGCCGGGCGAGGTGACCGACCCGGACGACGTCCACGCGCTCTACGACGCCGTACGCCTCGGCGAGCCCGAGCGGGCGGTCGGGCGGCTGCCGGCCGGCAGCGTGTTCGCCCGGCACGCGGACGCGCTTGCGTGCGGGGACGGCGCCGCGCTGGACCGGGCGGCGCAGGCGCTGGCCGAGCGGGGGTTCCTGCTGTACGCCGCGGAGGCGCACGCGCAGGCGGTACGGGTCCACCGTGATCCCCGGGCCGCGCGGCTGTCCCGTACCCGGGCCGTCGCGCTGGCCCGCTGCTGCCAGGGCGCGCGCACCCCTGCGCTGGCCGGGCTGGTCCTCGGTGAACTCACCGCCCGGCAGCGGCAGATCGTCACGCTGGCCGCGGCGGGGCTCAGCAACCGGGAGATCGCCGAGCGGCTGACGCTGTCCGTGCGGACGGTCGGCAATCACCTGTACAGCGCGTACACGCGGCTCGGCACGGGGGACCGGGGGGCGTTGCCCTGGCTGGTGGAGGTGCCGGACAGGGAGACGGCTTAGGCCGGGCCCCGCTCTCCGGTACCGGCGCCACACCATGGGGGAGCGGGCTCGACGGCACAGCGCGTCGCCGAGCGCGGT
The DNA here is from genome assembly GCF_000716535.1 of Streptomyces flaveolus. GTDB lineage: Bacteria > Actinomycetota > Actinomycetes > Streptomycetales > Streptomycetaceae > Streptomyces > Streptomyces flaveolus_A. The sequence continues at coordinate 128,456 of NZ_JNWV01000018.1, forward strand.
GCGGGCGTAACGGACGACGCGGCCGCTGCGGGTGCGGGTGAGCAGACCCGCGGTGATCGCCCACGGCTCGCCGGCTGGGTGGTGCGGGCCCGCTGTTCGCGGCGGCCCCGGCGGTGCGCTGGGCCCGCCGGGACGGGGAGCGGCGGGGCGAGCCCGCCCAGGCGGCCTCCACACGCGGGGCCGCAGGGAGAACGCACCTGCGCTCACGCCGCGCCGAACGCGGCGAACGCCCAGCCCGTCGCCTGGTGCACCGCGTCGCCGGGCAGGGCCGCACGGGCGTCCCGCAGCGCCTCGGCCAGGGAGAGGCCCGCGCCGAGGCCCTTGTGCAGGGCCAGCATCAGCGGCACCACCGCCGCGTCGTTGACCGGGGCGCTGCTCGCCACCACCCCGGCCGTGCCCAGCGGCAGCAACGCCGTGACCAGCCCCAGGAGTTCGTCGGCGCCGACCGAGGCGAGACGGGCGGTGTCGCAGCTCGACAGGATGATCCGGTACGGGCTGCGGGTCAGGCGCTCGAAGTCGTGCACGATCAACGGGCCGTCGGCCATGCGGAGGGCGGAGAACAGGGGGCTGTCCGCGCGGAACGTGCCGTGCGCCGCGAGATGCGCGAGGCCCGCGCCGTCCAGTTCCGCCAGAACCCGGGGCACCTGGGCGTCCTCGCCCTCCAGGACCGTCGCCGCGCCGTACCGGTCCGCCAGCTCGGGCACCTCCGCGCCACCCGTCGCGAGGCCGGGGCCGCGCACCAGCACCGGCCGGCCCTCCGGCGGCGGCGCCGTCTCCCGGGCACGCAGCCAACTGCCCGCCGACGGCGACACGCTGAGCACCCGTTCCCGCAGCGCGGGCAGCAGCGCCCACGGCACCCGGTGCAGCGCGCCCGGCGGCACGATCACCACCGGGCCCGGGCCGAGGTGCCGTACCGCCCCGGCCAGCAGCAGCTCTTCCAGGCGCCGGCCGGCGGCCTCCACGAGCGGGAGCCGGGCCTCGGCGCCCGGGTGCGCGAGCCGTCGTAGCCCGGCCTGCACGTGCTCGGCCTCGGCCACCGCCTCCGCCAGCGAACCGCCGGCGAACCGCCGTACCTTTCCCTGCCCGCACAGCAGGACGTGCACCCGGCCGTCGACCACGGCCAGTTCGACCAGCCGCCCGTCACCGAGCCGGTCCAGCAGCCGGCCCACGTCGAGCCGGTCGCCGGCGTCGGCGGCGGCCCCGCCCATGTGCCGGGTGCGGGAGCGGATCTCCCGTTCCAGGCGCCGCTGTTCGCGTTCCAGCGCCGGCACCGGGCGGCCCTCCATCCGGGCTGCCTCCGCGCGGGCCGCGATCTCCCGGTAGGCGGTCAACCCGCTCAGCAGCGCCGGATCGTCGGGCGGCCGGGTCGGCGGCGCGGACAGCACGGTCGCCCGCCACCGCTCGCTCCACCCCAGCAGCCGCCGGGGACTGCCCTCGGCGAGGCTCACCTCCTGTGCCAGCGCGGCCAGTTCGGCACCCTGCGCGGTCGCGTGGGCGCGCAGCTCCGAGGCGCCCAGGGTCATCCGGTGGTCGTCCAGCACGTCCAGTCCGCGCCGGCACGCCTCCAGCACACCGCGCCGGGAACCGGCCGCCCGCGCCCGCAGCGCCTGCGCCGCCCAGCCCGTCATCCGGGCCGGCGGCGGTCCGCCGTGCCGGCTGCGGGCGGCCACCGCCAAGTGCCGTTCCGCGTCCGCCGTCCAGCCCAGCGCCAGCGCGATCCGGCCCGCGAGCAGGGAGGCCTCGGGCGCGGCCGGCGAGCCGAAGGACGCCAGCCGCTCGGCGACCGCCGCCGCGTCCGCGACCATCCGCCCCGACCGGCGCCCGGCCGCCACCCGCGCCTCGATCAGCACCAGCCGGGCGTGCGTCTCCCACCACGTCCGGCGCTGTGCCGCGAACAGCCGTACGGCCACGGCGGCGCGGGCTATGGCGGTGTGCGCGTCCCCGGCCGAACGGGCGGCCCGCGCGGCGGCCAGCAGCAGCTCGGCCTTGCGGGTGGACTGCCCGCCGATCCGGTCCAGCAGCGCGATCGCCGCGTCCGCCTCGGCCAGCGCCTCCGGGGCGAGCCCCGCCGCCATCAGCACCTCGCAGCGCCGGATCGACAGGTTGTAGGTGGGGGTGCCCAGCTTCGCGTAGCGTTCCTCGGCCTCGTCCAGCAGCCGCAGCGCCGCCGGGACGTCCCCGGAGCGGAACGCGGCCAGGCCACGGCTCTCCACCGCGTCCGCCTTGTCGTGCTCCTGGCCGGTGGTGTCCCACAGCCGCTCCGCCGCCGTGAAGTCGGCGACGGCCCGGTCCACCGCGCCCAACGCCAGATGCACGGTGGCCCTGAGGGTCAGCGCCCGCGCGGTCCAGATGTCGTCGGCGACCTGACGCAGGACGGGGAGGGCCCGCCGTACGTCCTCCAGGGCCTCGCGGTGATGCCCCAGCACCCACCACACGTAGGCCCGCCGGTACAGCACCCGGGCCCGGGTGTGTCCGCTGCCCCGGGCGACCCCCCGCTCGAAGGACGCGAGCCCCTGCCGGGTGCGCCCCGCGTGCACCAGTGCGACCCCGAGGGTCGCGAGCACATCGGCCTCCCGGTCGGCCGACTCGGCGCGCGCGGCCAGGTCCCGGGCCCGCCGCAGATGCCTCAGCGCGATCCGCAGATCGCCGAAGTCCCGCTGCCAGATGCCGAGCACCTGGTGGGCGACGCTCGCGTGGACCGGTGACGGAGCGGCGCGCAGGACGTGTTCGGCACGTGCCCGGGCCTCGCCCGGATCGGCGAACACCATGGGCAGCAGTTCGAGAACCGACTCGCTTCCCGCTGTCACGTCTCGCATGGTAGTGGCCTGTTGTATCAGACGGTGGTCCCGCGGCTCTCACTGTCGAACACCGTCTTGAGGGGGAGGACACCACATGGCACCACAGCGGTTCCACGAGCAGTTCCACCACATCCAGCGCTCCCTGCCGGACGTCCCCCTCACCATGGGGCCGGACGACTCCGGGTACTTCTACGAGAAGGGCGTCGTCCTCGTCCGGGACGGCGAGGAGGCGCGGTTCGTCGAGGACGCCGTGCGCACGCACTTCACCGAGACCCAGGGACTCGTCCCCGACCACGTGCGCCGCGTGGGCCCGCGGGCCGGCCGCACCGGCGTCACCCGCATCCGGGTCGGCGACCCGGCCGAGGGCGAGGACAGCGTGCCGCACGCCCTGCGCGCCGTGCGGGAGGCCGAGAACCGCCAGGGCCGCCGGCTGGCCGGCCGCAACCACGTGGTGCACATCGCGGGGAACGTCAACGCCTGCCCCGGCGACGAGCCGGTGCCCGTCCCGCGCACCGAGACCGCCAACCCCGCACCCGCCGAGGGCAGTTACGACCCGGCCACCGCGGTCGGCGTCCTCGTGATCGACACCGGACTGGTGCACGACCACCGCTCCTACCCGCTGCTCGCCCACACCACGGGCGACGCCCAGCTCACCGAGACCGACGCCGACGGCGTGCTGCGCCAGTACGTCGGCCACGGCACGTTCATCGCCGGGGTCCTCGCGGCCGTCGCACCCAACACCGACATCACGGTGCGCGGCACCCTCAACGACGCCGGGGCCGTCCTGGAGTCGGAGTTCGGCGCCCTGCTCTTCGACGCGGTCGACCGGGGCGGCTGGCCGGACATCATCAGCCTCTCCGCGGGCACGCCCAGCGCGGACACCGACGGCCTGATCGGGCTGGACGCGTTCATGGCGGAACTGCGCGAGCAGCGCACCCTGCTGGTGGCCGCCGCCGGCAACAACGGCAGCGACGTCCCGTTCTGGCCCGCCGCCTACGCCGGCCTGCCCGAGTACGCCGACTGCGTGCTGTCGGTCGGCGCCCTCCGCGCGGACGGCGCGTCCGGGGCCTGCTTCACCAACCACGGGCCCTGGGTGCGCGTCCACGCCCCCGGTGAGCGCCTCACCAGCGCCCTCACCGGCTTCACCGCGCCCGTGCCGTACACCTACCAGCACTCCACCTACGACGCCTGCCGGTTCGGCGACGCCGACTACGCCTGCACCTGCCAGTACCCGCGCCACACCGGCGTGCTGAGCGAGGGCCGGGAGAGCACCGGCGCCAAGCCGGACCAGGTGATGTTCGACGGCCTCGCGCAGTGGAGCGGCACCTCCTTCGCCACCCCGGTGGCCGCGGGACTCGTCGCCGCGCGGATGACCGCGTACCGGGAACGCGACCCGCGCGCGGCCGGTGCCGGGCTGCTGGCGGCGGACGCGGAGCGGGCCGAGGTGCGCGGGGCGCTCGTCGCGGCGCTGCGCCCGCCGACCTGGCGTCCCGTCCCGGCCGTGATCCAGGCGCTGCCCGCATGAGGGCCGGAACCCTCCACTCCACGGCGTACGATGACAGGCCGTACACAAGGGGTGGAGCCGTGGACCGAACAGAGGTCGGCGCGTTGGTCCAGTCCGCCGTCGACGGGGACGCCGCGGCCTGGAAGGCGCTGGTGGAAGGGATGAGTCCGCTGGTGTGGTCGGTCGTGCGGGCACACCGGCTGTCGGACGCCGACGGACACGAGGTCTACCAGACCACCTGGTTCCGCTTCGCCCAGCACCTGGGCCGCATCCGCGAGCCCGACAAGGCCGGTGCCTGGCTGGCCAGTACGGCCCGGCACGAGTGCCTGAAGGTGCTCAAGGGCCTTGCGCGGCTCACCCTGACCGATGATCCACGGGTACTGGACCGGGCCAGCGAGGACCGGACGCCGGAAGAGACGCTGATCGATTCCGAGGAGGCGGCGGACCGGGCCGAGCGGGTCCGCCGCCTGTGGCAGGAGCTGGACGGACTGGGCGAGCGCTGCCGGCAGTTGCTGCGCGTGCTGATGGCCTCGCCGCCGCCCAGCTACGGGGAGATCTCGGCCGCCCTCGGCATCGCGGTCGGCAGCATCGGCCCGCTCCGCCAGCGCTGTCTGCGCCGGCTGCGGGCCCGGATGGACGCGCGGGGTGCGGTGTGAACGGCGACGACGAGAGGCCCGAGGAGTTCGCGGACGGGCTGCTGGAGGAGGAGCTGCGCCAGGCGGCCGCCGTCCTGGACCCGGTCCCCGCCGAGCTGGTGCAGGCGGCGCTGGACGCGTTCGCGCTGCACGACCTGGACGCCCGGCTCGCCGAGCTGACCTTCGACTCGCTCGTGGACGCGCTGCCCGTCAGGGGGGTCACGGACGCGCCGCGCATGCTGACGTTCCGCGCGGGCGAGGTGACCGTCGACGTGGAGGTCACCGACGACGGGCTGATCGGCCAGGTGCTGCCGCCGCAGTCCGCGCGGATCGAGGTGCTCGGCGGCCCGCAGACCGCCCGCGCCCCGCTCACCGCGGACCCCCTCGGCCGGTTCACCAGCACCACCCCGCCGTCCGGCCCCTTCGCCCTGCGCCTGCGCACCGGCGCGGAGGTGATCGTCACGGAGTGGCTCCGGGCCTGAACGAAACGGCTCGGACGGAGAATCGGGGACCGTGCCGGACCCGACGCGACAGGGAGCCGGACCGTGCCCCCGCGGGTCGGCCGGGAGCCGGGTGGGGTGTGCCAGGGCGCCGGGCCGTGTGCCGGGTGAGGGGCTGGGCGGGGGTGCGCGGGATAGGAGAGCCGCATGCCCGGCCGGGGCCAAGCGAGGCGTGCCGGGCCGATCTCGCGGTGCGCGTACCGCGAGATCGGCCGCTTGGTGCGGTGTGACCGCGGGCTTGCCGGTGCCGGGGCGCCCTCTGCGACCAGCACGCCCCGGCGGGGAGCCCTGTCGGGCCGGGGCTGGGTGAGCGGGCGTCGTACCGGTGAACCTGGTCAGCGGCTCGCGGTGCTCGCTCGGCAGACCGGACGCGTGGTGCAGGGTGACCGCGCGTTGTGCCGGTGCCCTCTTCCAGCACCGGCATCCCTCGGTGGTCCGCCGCACCGGCCGGACGGCTACACCGCGTCGACGAGCGTCGCCAGCGCGGTGGCGAGGTGGTCCAGGCCCGCACCGGCGGGGCCGCCCGGCTCCGTCATGTACGTGTCCCGCCGGATCTCCACCATCAGCGCGCCGACCCGGACGTCCTTGCCGTAGAACTCCAGTGGGACGTACGTCCCGGCGAACGGGCTGTCCAGGCCCGTCCCGCCGCAGTCGGCGAACGCCTTGCGGGCGGCCTCGGTCAGTTCCGGCCCGGTGTGGAAGGCGTCCGTGCCCAGGCACACCGGAGGGCGCGGTCCGCTGCCGTGCAGCTCGTACGGGAGCGGCTCGGCCGGATACGAGTGCACGTCGATGATCACCGCGCGCCCGGTCGCGGCCAGCCGGCCGGCCACCGCCTCCGTCATGGCCGCCGCGTACGGCCGGAACCAGCGGGCGAGCAGCGGTTCGGGGTCGGTGTCCGCGGGCCGCAGCTCATCCCGGTGCGTGGTCCGCGTGTACACGGCGCCCATGCCCACGGCGAGCATCTCCTCCCGCTCGTCCGGGAACCGCTCCGGGTCCACCACCAGCCGCGACAGCCGGTTCACGAACCGCCAGGGCCGGAGCCCGGCGAGCGCGGCGGCCCGCTCGGCGATCTCGGCGGTGTGCGCGTCCGTGATGTGGTCCAGCTCCCGCTCCAGCTCGGCGTCGTCCAGCACGATGCCGGCGCGTACGTCCTGCGGTATCGCCCGCGACGAGTGCGGCACATGCAGCAGCACCGGCGACTCGGCGGCACCGGGGAGGAGTTCGAACGAGGGGGCGGTCTGGGACACCGGCTGCTCCTGAGGTGTGTCGGGGGAGTACCCGATCAAGGTGCCATACGGCACTGACAACGGCCCCCGCCCCGCATGCCTCCGCCCCCGGCCGGGGGTTTCCCGGCCGGGGGCGGAGGGCGCGTCACCTCCGCGGCGAGGGCGCCGCGGGCACCGGTTCAGGCGCCGCGGGCACTAGCCGAGGGACGCCAGCGTCTCGTTCCAGGTGGCCGACGGGCGCATGACCGAGTCGGCCTTGGCCTTGTCGACCTGGTAGTAGCCGCCGATGTCGGCCGGCTTGCCCTGGACCGCGATCAGCTCCTCGACGATCTTCTGCTCGTTCGCCGCGAGGGTCTCGGCGAGCGGCGCGAACGCCTTCGCGAGGTCGGCGTCGTCGGTCTGCTTCGCCAGCTCCTGCGCCCAGTACAGGGACAGGTAGAAGTGGCTGCCGCGGTTGTCGATGCCGCCGACGCGCCGGGTCGGGGACTTGTCCTCGTTGAGGAAGGTCGCCGTGGCGCGGTCCAGGGTGTCGGCGAGGACCTTGGCACGGGTGTTGCCGGTGGCCGCCGCGTACTGCTCGAAGGACGGCACCAGGGCGAAGAACTCGCCGAGGGAGTCCCAGCGCAGGTAGTTCTCCTTGACGAGCTGCTGGACGTGCTTCGGCGCGGAGCCGCCGGCGCCCGTCTCGAACAGGCCGCCGCCCGCCATCAGCGGGACGACCGACAGCATCTTGGCGCTGGTGCCCAGCTCCAGGATGGGGAAGAGGTCGGTCAGGTAGTCACGCAGCACGTTGCCGGTCACCGAGATGGTGTTCTCGCCGCGGCGGATGCGCTCCACCGACAGCTTGGCGGCCTCGACCGGGGACAGGATGCGGATGTCCAGGCCCTCGGTGTCGTGCTCCGGCAGGTACTGCCTGACCTTGGCGATGAGGTTGGCGTCGTGGGCGCGGTTCTCGTCCAGCCAGAACACGGCCGGGTCGCCGGTGGCGCGGGCGCGGGTGACGGCCAGCTTGACCCAGTCGCGGATCGGGTCGTCCTTGGTCTGGCAGGCGCGGAAGATGTCGCCCTTGGCGACCGGCTGCTCGATCAGCACGTCGCCGTTCTGGTCGACCAGGCGGACGGTGCCGGCGGCCGGGAGCTCGAAGGTCTTGTCGTGGGAGCCGTACTCCTCGGCCTTCTGCGCCATCAGGCCGACGTTCGGGACCGAGCCCATGGTGGACGGGTCGTAGGCGCCGTTGGCCCGGCAGTCGTCGATGACGGCCTGGTAGACACCGGCGTAGGAGGAGTCCGGGATGACGGCGAGGGTGTCGTGCTCCTGGCCGTCCGGGCCCCACATGTGGCCGGAGGTGCGGATCATCGCCGGCATGGAGGCGTCCACGATGACGTCCGACGGCACGTGCAGGTTGGTGATGCCCTTGTCGGAGTCGACCATGGCCAGGGCCGGGCCCTCGGCGATCTCGGTGTCGAAGGAGGCCTTGATCTCGGCGCCCTCGGGCAGGCCCTCCAGGCCCTTCAGGATGCCGCCGAGGCCGTCGTTCGGGGTGAGGCCGGCCGCCTTGAGGGTCTCGCCGTACTTCGCGAACGTCTTCGGGAAGAAGGCGCGCACCACGTGACCGAAGATGATCGGGTCGGAGACCTTCATCATCGTGGCCTTCAGGTGCACGGAGAACAGGACGCCCTCCTGCTTGGCGCGGGCGACCTGCGCGGCGAGGAACGCCTCCAGCTCGGCGACGTGCATGACGGAGGCGTCGACGACCTCGCCCGCCAGGACAGGTACGGACTCCTTCAGGACGGTGGTGGTGCCGTCCTCGCCGACCAGCTCGATCCTCAGGGCGCCGGCCTCGGAGACGACGACGGACTTCTCGGTGGAGCGGAAGTCGTTCTCACCCATGGTCGCCACGTTGGTCTTGGACTCGGAGGTCCAGGCGCCCATGCGGTGCGGGTGGGTCTTGGCGTAGTTCTTCACCGAGGCCGGGGCACGGCGGTCGGAGTTGCCCTCACGCAGCACCGGGTTGACGGCGGAGCCCTTGATCTTGTCGTAGCGGGCGCGGATCTCGCGCTCCTCGTCGGTCTTCGGGTCGTCCGGGTAGTCCGGGAGCGCGTAGCCCTTGCCCTGCAGCTCGGCGACGGCGGCCTTGAGCTGCGGGATGGACGCCGAGATGTTGGGCAGCTTGATGATGTTGGCCGCGGGGGTCTTGGCCAGCTCGCCCAGCTCGGTCAGCGCGTCGGGGATGCGCTGGTCCTCGTTCAGGTACTCCGGGAAGACGGCGATGATGCGCCCGGCCAGCGAGATGTCACGCGTCTCCACGGGCACACCGGCCTGCGAGGCGTACGCCTGGATCACCGGCAGGAACGAATGCGTCGCCAGGGCCGGGGCCTCGTCTGTGTAGGTGTAGATGATGGTCGAGTCAGTCACCGGGTGCTCCGCTCCACGTCTGCAACATTGCTCGACATCAAGATATCTCGTGATCCGGGTCGGCTCGACAGGGGTCCTGGCCGGAAAACCCGCCGTCCGTCATCTCGCGCGCGATCCAGCGGCAGATCACGTCCACCACGTAGACGTGTTCGGCACGGGTCAGTGCGCGTCCCCGGGGGATGCCGTGCCAGCGCTCCAGGCAGCCCCGGCAGCAGGTGGCGGTCGCGTGCTGGGCCACGAACACCGGGTGACCGCGGTACGGCGTCTGCCGGCCGTCCTTGTACGGCTCGGCCGGCGCCAGTCGCTTCGCGATCAGGTCGTACGCGTGCCACCGCAGGGTCGCCGGTCCCTTCAGGGCGGCGGTCGCCCGGTCCCGCCCGCGCAGGTGGAACCTCGCCCGGAACGGCTGGCGCGCGAGCGCGTCCAGCCGCCGGTCGAGCGTGCGGGGGTCCGGGGCCGGCGTCGTCATGCTGCTTCGAGCATACGTGCCGGTCAGGAGGTGCGGCCGGGCTACTCCGCGGCCTGTGATCCCGACACCGCGCCCTCCCCGCTGCGCTGCTGCGGGATCACCGCGGAGCCCTGCTGGAGGGAGACCGTGCGGGCCGGGGCCGGGATGCGGATGCCCTCCTCGCGGTAGCGGCGGTGCAGGCGCTTGATGAACTCGTGCTTGATCCGGTACTGGTCGCTGAACTCGCCCACGCCGAGGATCACCGTGAAGCCGATCCGGGAGTCGCCGAAGGTGTGGAAGCGGATGGCGGGCTCGTGCTCCGGTACGGCGCCCGTGACCTCCGTCATGACCTCCGCGACCACCTCCGCGGTCACCCGCTCGACGTGCTCCAGGTCGGAGTCGTAGCCCACCCCTACCTGCACCAGCACGGTCAGCTCCTGCTCGGGCCGCGTGTAGTTTGTCATGTTGGCCTTGGCGAGCTGGCCGTTGGGGATGACCACCAGGTTGTTGGAGAGCTGGCGGACCGTCGTCTGGCGCCAGTTGATGTCCACGACGTACCCCTCCTCGCCGCTGCTCAGCCGGATGTAGTCGCCCGGCTGGACGGTCTTGGAGGCGAGGATGTGGATGCCCGCGAAGAGGTTGGCGAGCGTGTCCTGGAGCGCCAGGGCGACCGCCAGGCCGCCGACGCCCAGGGCGGTGAGCAGCGGCGCTATGGAGATGCCCAGGGTCTGCAGGACGACCAGGAAGCCGATCGCCAGGACCAGGACGCGGGTGATGTTGACGAAGATGGTCGCCGAGCCCGCGACCCCGGAGCGGGACTGGGTCACCGAACGGACCAGGCCGGCGATCACCCGGGCCGCGGAGAACGTCACCATGATGATCAGCCAGACCTGGAGCGCCTGGTTCACGTGGTGCTGGACGGTCCGGGTGAGCGGCAGGACGGCCGCTGCCGCCGCCGCGCCGCCCGCGATCGCCGCCCAGGGCACGACCGAGCGCAGCGCGTCCACGATGACGTCGTCGCCGCTCCAGCGGGTCCGCTTGGCGTGCTTCGCGAGCCAGCGCAGCAGGGTGCGCGACATGAAGGCGAGCAGCAGGCCCGCCCCCAGGGCGATGCCGGCGAGGACGAGGTCGTCCAGGGTCAGCGCGCGGTTCACCGGTCACCTCCGGGGCGTGCGGCCGCTGCGGAGAGCCGTTTGTGAAGTCTCGTCACGTTGTCACCTGCTCGATGTCCGGGATGTGCGACCGCGCCGGCCGGAGGAACTCCGGTGACCGGCGCGCTCGTTCATCCTGCCGTATCCGGCACGCCGGTCCGTACCGGGACCGGCGCTCTTCGGGCAGCCGGCTCAGACGATGCCCTCCGCGAGTTCCGCCTGGTCGCGGTCGCTGCCGTACGCGGCGGTGGTGGGGGTGCCGTACGACCGGCGGGCGACGTACCACCAGACGCTGGCGAGGACGAGGACCGCGGCGAGGGCGACGGAGGCGTAGTTCATGGTGTCGACCGTGACCGGGGACGCCTGCGGCAGGCAGAACAGGACCGTCACGCACGCCACCCACACGACGGCGATCCAGCCGACCGGCTTGCTCCAGCGGCCCAGTCGCCACGGACCCGGCTGGAAACGGTCGCCCGCGCGCAGCCGCAGGAAGACGGGGATGGCGTAGGCCGGGGTGATGCCGATGACGTTGATCGCGGTCACCGCGTTGTAGGCGGTCGCCGAGTACAGCGACGGCAGGGCGAGGACGCAGGCGACGACGACGGACAGCCAGACGGCGGCCACCGGCGTCTGGGTGCGGCCGCTGACCTTGCGCCACAGGTGCGAGCCGGGCAGCGCGCCGTCCCGGCTGAACGCGAACACCATCCGGCTGGCCGCGGCGACCTCGGCGTTGCCGCAGAAGAGCTGGGCGACGACGACCACGAGGAGCAGGGCGCTCGCGCCGTCGGTGCCGAGACCGTCCAGCAGGATCTGGGCGGGTGGCACGCCGGTGTCGGTGGTGCGGGTGGCGTCGTAGTCCTGGATGGCGAAGGTGAGACCGGCGAGCAGCACGAAACCGGCCAGCCAGGAGACCCAGATGGCGCGGACGATGCCGCGGGAGGCGGCCACCGAGGCGTGCGAGGTCTCCTCCGACAGGTGGGCGGAGGCGTCGTACCCGGAGAAGGTGTACTGCGCGAGGAGCAGACCGATCGCCGCCACGTACAGCGGGTTCTCCCAGCCGGTCTCGTTGGCGAACTTCGTGAACACGAAGGAGGCGGACCGGTGGTGGTCGGGGACGATCACCAGCGCGCCGACGATCAGCGCCACGCCCGCCAGGTGCCACCACACGCTGACCGAGTTGAGCAGGCTGACCAGGCGCACGCCGAACAGGTTCAGCACCGCGTGCAGCAGCAGGATGGCGCAGAAGATCAGCATCGTCCTGCCGGGCGTCGGCTCGAAGCCCCACTGGAGGTTGGCGAACGCGCCGGTGAACAGGGCGGCACCGTAGTCGATGCCGGCGATGGCGCCGAGCAGGCCGAGCAGGTTCAGCCAGCCGGTGTACCAGCCCCAGCGCCGGCCGCCGAGCCGGTCGGCCATGTAGTACAGGGCGCCGGAGGTCGGGTAGGCGCTGGTGACCTCGGCGAGGGCGAGACCGACGCACAGCACGAACAGGCCGACGCCCGCCCAGCCCCAGAGCATCACGGCCGGCCCGCCGGTGTTCAGGCCGAAGCCGTACAGGGTCATGCAGCCGGACAGGATGGAGATCACCGAGAAGCTGATCGCGAAGTTGCCGAAGCCGCCCATGCGGCGGGCCAGCACTGGCCGGTAGCCGAGTTCGCGCAGCCGCTGCTCCTCGTCCTGCTGCGGCAGACCGGGGGAGGGGGCGGGCGAGGAATCGGGGGTGGGGGACACGCGGGGACCTCCTGGATCAACGGTTGTCGGACGGGCACGTGCAACGGGGTCGTTCAGGGGGCGGTGCGGGGGGTCTCGCGGCGGTGCGGAGAAGGGGTGTTCGGGCGCGGTGTGCGGGCGCGGTGGTCAGGGGCCGGAGCCCTCCGCCGCGGCCCGGCAGCGGTCCCGGGCCTGTACGAAGACCTCCACGGCGCGGCCCCGGTCCGGGGTGCGGTACATCCAGGGCGGCGGTGTGAAGTACGGGCCGATCGCCTCGAACACCCGCGCCGCTTCCGGGAACTGCAGGGAGCCCCACAGCGCGTGGGCCAGATGGTTGAGGTCCGGCAGCGCGCGCTCGGCGGGCTCCGTCCGCTCGAACCAGGAGTGCAGCGCGCGGCGCGCCTCGCGGGCCGCCTCCTCCACCACCCAGTGCAGATCCAGCGCCGCGTCGTGCCCGCTGTCCCGGCGGTAGCGCTCGACCCGGACGTACAGCGGCAGCAGGTGCAGCGCGGAGCCGGGCGGGGCCTGGCCGGCCGCCCACTGCGCGTACCCGGCGGCCTCCGCGAGCCGCCCCGAACCGCCCCGCGCGTACAGGAACTGGAGCATCCGGTGGTGGGCCTCACGGTTGAACGGGTCGCGTTCGCCGGCCTCGGCCAGCAGCCCCCAGGGGCCCGGCGGCAGCATCGGCTCGGGCGCGGCGGCCCGGTGCTCCTCCCAGCGCTGCTCCGGGTCGAGCTGGGCCAGCGCCAGCAGGCACACCCAGGGCACCGGGTCCCGCGGGGCGGCCACGGTCGCCGACTGGGCGGCGTCCCACGCCTCGATCCACAACTCATGGGTACGGCGGTGTCGTTCCCGCCGGGCCCGCAGCGCGCGCTCGACCCCGACCCGGGCGTGCATCACCACCGCGTGCGCGCTGTCCGGCTCCTCGGTGAGCCAGGCCCGCACCACGTCGGTGCCGGCCGCGGCCGCCGCCAGCACCTGGGTGCGCCGGGTCCACCGCGACCACCGCGTGGTCTCCGCGAGCAGGGTGCGCATGGCCATCCAGCGGCCGGTGCGCAGGTCCTGGAGCGCGGCGCGCAGCGCGTGGTCGGGGCCGGCGGGGTCGTAGGAGGGGCGGGCCCCGTCTCTGGCCATCAGCCGTCGGCCCCCGGCCACGGGCGCTCGGGCGAGGTGGCGGGGTGACGTCGCAACAGCCCTCCCCTGGGCGGTGATGAAGATGTCTCGAGGTGGTCGGCGGTCACTATAGAGGCGTGGGTCCCGCCGTACCATTGTTGCCAAGTCAACAACGGGTAGGGCGAGTTGACCGATGCGGGAAGACCTTGACTCGGGGCCCGCGGCGGCGGCAGGCTGGCGCGGTGATCTTCAGGGCCGGAGTCGAGGACGCGGGACGGACGCGGGCGCGGGGCGCTCGGCCCGCTCGCGCGGAGGAGACGCGATGACCGGGCCGGTGCTCGCCGTCGACCAGGGCACCTCCGGCACCAAGGCGCTCGTGGTCTGCCCCGAACGCGGCGTCCTCGGCGCCGGTTTCGCCGAGGTGCGCCCCCGTCACCTGCCCGGCGGCCTGGTCGAGGTGGACCCGGTGCGGCTGTACGACTCGGTGGTGGAGGCCGGCGGGCGCGCGCTCGCCGAGGCCGGTGAGGACGTCGTCGCGCTCGGCCTCGCCAACCAGGGTGAGACCGTCCTCGCCTGGGACCCGGACACCGGCCGCCCGCTGACCGACGCCCTGGTGTGGCAGGACCGCCGTGCCGAGACGGTCTGCGCCGGACTCGCCCCGCGGGCGGAGGAGTTGCGGGAGCTGACCGGCCTGCCCCTCGATCCGTACTTCGCCGCGCCGAAGATGGCCTGGATCCGCCGCCACCTCACCCGCGACGGAGTCGTCACCACCTCCGACGCCTGGCTGGTCCACCGCCTCACCGGCGCCTTCGTCACCGACGCCGCCACCGCCGGCCGCACCCAGCTGCTCGACCTGGACCGCGTCGAGTGGTCCCCGCGCGCCCTGGATCTCTACGGCCTGGCCGGTGAACGCCTCCCCGAGGTGACCGACACCGCGCAACGGGTCGGCACCACACGCGCGTTCGGCCGCGAGATCCCGCTCACCGGGCTGATCGTCGACCAGCAGGCCGCCCTGCTCGCCCAGCGCGTCACCGGGCCCGGCGCCGCCAAGTGCACCTACGGCACCGGCGCGTTCCTGCTCGCCCCCACCGGCGACCGCCCCCGGCGCGGCGGCTCCGGCCTGGCCGGCTGCGTGGCCTGGCGGCTCGCCGGACACACCAGCTACTGCCTGGACGGCCAGGTCTACACCGTCGCCTCCGCCGTCCGCTGGCTCACCGACCTCGGCGTCCTCTCCTGCGCCGCCGACCTCGACCCGGTCGGCGGCACCGTCCCCGACAGCGGCGGGGTCACCTTCGTCCCGGCCCTCGCCGGACTCGCCGCCCCCTGGTGGCGCGGCGACCTGCGCGGCTCCCTCACCGGCCTCGGCCTCGACACCACCGCCGGCCATCTGGTGCGCGCCCTGTGCGAGGGCATCGCCGCCCAGGTCGCCGAACTCGCCGACGCCGCCGCCGGCGACCTGGGCCGGCCCCTGACCACGCTCCGCGTCGACGGCGGCCTCACCCGCTCCGCGCTCCTCATGCAGACCCAGGCCGACCTGCTCCAACGCCCCGTCGAGGTGTCCGCGCTGCCCGACGCCACCGCGCTCGGCGCCGCCGCCCTCGCCCGCCTCGGCGCGGACCCCGGGCTGAGCGTCGCGGACGCCCTGCCCGACGGGAAACCCGCCGCCGTGTACGAGCCCCGCATCCCGGCCGACCAGGCCGCCGAACGCCGCGCCGGCTTCCGCGCCGCCGTCGCGGCCCTCCTCGGCACGTGACCGTCACCGTGGCCGGGCCGCTGCCCACGACGCCGTACGACGTGGCGATCGTCGGCGCCGGCGTCGTCGGCTGCGCCGTCGCCCGCGAACTCGCCCGCCACCCGCGCCTGCGCATCGCCCTGGTCGAGGCCCAGGACGACGTCGGCCAGGGCACCTCCAAGGCCAACACCGCGATCCTGCACACCGGTTGCGACGCGACCCCCGGCACCCTGGAGGCCCGCCTGGTCCGCGAGGGGTACGCGCGGCTCGGCGCCTACGCCGCCGAGACCGGCATCCCCGTCGAACGGGTCGGAGCGCTGCTGGTCGCCTGGGACGAGGAGCAGCTCGCCGCGCTGCCCCGGCTGGCCGAGAAGGCCGAGCGCAACGCCTGCCACGACACCGCCCTGCTGGGCCCCGACGAGCTGTACGCCCGCGAACCCCACCTCGGCCCCGGCGCCCTGGGCGCGCTGCACGTCCCCGGCGAGAGCATCATCTGCCCCTGGACGACGACCCTCGCGTACGCGACGCAGGCGGTCCGTGCCGGAGCCGACCTGCACCTCAACACCGCCGTGCACGACGTGACTTCGCCGGACGGACACCTGCTCACCACCAGCCGGGGCACCCTGCGCGCCCGCCACCTGGTCAACGCGGCCGGACTGCACGCCGACACCCTCGACCGTGCGCTCGGCCACGAGGACTTCACCGTCACCCCGCGCCGTGGCCAGCTCCTGGTCTACGACAAGCTCGCCCGCCCCCTCGTCCGGCACATCCTCCTGCCCGTGCCGACCGCCCTCGGCAAGGGCGTCCTCGTCGCCCCCACCGTCCACGGCAACGTCCTGCTCGGCCCCACCGCCGAGGACCTGCGCGACAAACGGGCCACCGGATCCACCGCCGACGGGCTGGCCGCGCTGCGGGACAAGGGCCGCCGTGTCCTGCCCGCCCTGCTGGAGGAGGAGGTCACCGCCGTGTACGCCGGGCTGCGCGCGGCCACCGGGCACGAGGACTACCGCATCACCGCGCACCCCGGGCAGGCGTACGTCACCGTCGGCGGTATCCGCTCCACCGGCCTGACCGCGTCCCTGGCCATCGCCGCCCACGTCACGGGCCTGCTGGCCGACGGCGGGCTCGACCTCGGGCCGGAACGGGAGCCGGAGCCGGTGACCATGCCCAACCTCGGCGAGGCCTTCCCGCGCCCCTACCAGCGGCCCGACCTCATCGCCGCCGACCCCGAGTACGGCACGCTCGTCTGCCACTGCGAGCGCGTCTCGCGCGGCGAGATCCGCGACGCCCTCGCCAGTACGGTCCCGCCGCGCAGCCTGGAGGGCCTGCGCCGCCGCACCCGCGCCCGGGCCGGCCGCTGCCAGGGGTTCTACTGCGGGGCGGCGGTACGGGAGTTGTTCGAGCGGGGGGCGAGGCCATGACGGCCCCGCGTCCCGTGGACGTCCTCGTCGTCGGTGCCGGGCCCGCCGGACTCGCCGCCGCCGCGCGGCTGGCCGCCGCCGGTGCCGGGCGCGTGGAGGTGCTGGAGCGGGAGACCCGGCCCGGCGGAGTGCCCCGGACGTGCGCGCACGGCGGCTTCGGCACCTGGACGCACCCGCTGACCGGCCCCGGGTACGCCCGTCTGCTCACGGAGGCCGCCGAGCGTGCGGGCGCCACCGTCCGGACCGGCGTGACGGCGCTGGACTGGGCGCCCACGGGACCCGTGCTCACCGCCGTCGGCCCCGGCGGCCCGGAGACCGTCCGGGCACGGGCCGTCGTCCTCGCCACCGGCGCCCGCGAACGCCCGCGCCCCGCCCGGCTGGTGCCCGGCACCCGCCCCGCCGGCGTCTACACCACCGGCGAACTGCAGCAGGCGGTCCACCTGTTCGGGCAGCACATCGGCACCCGCGCGGTCGTCGTCGGCGCGGCGGACGTCTCCTACGCGGCGGCCGGTACCGTCCGCGCGGCCGGCGCCCAGGTCGTCGCCCTCGTCACGGAACACCCCCGCGCCCAGACCGGCCCCGCCTGCGCCCGCGCGGCCCGGCTGCGCCACGGCGTCCCCCTGCTGACCGATACCACCGTCACCGAACTCCTCGGCCATGGACGGCTGTCCGGCGTCCGCGTCCGCCACCGGGACGGCCGTACGACCGTCCTCCGTTGCGACACCGTGGTCTTCACCGGCGATTTCGTCCCGGACCACGAACTGGCCCGGCGCGGCGGCCTCACCCTGGACCCCGGCACCCGCGGCCCCGCCGTCGCAGGCTCCCTGCACACCTCGCGCCCCGGTGTCTTCGCCGCCGGCAACGTCCTGCACGCCGTGGAGCCCGCCGGCACCGCGGCCCGCGAGGGCGCCCGGGCGGCCGGCGCGGTGCTGGACTTCCTGGCGGGCGCGCCCTGGCCGGCCCCCGGCGTACCCGTCACCGTCGAGCCGCCGCTGCGCTGGATCGCCCCGAACCGCGTCTCCCCGGGCGCCCCGCCGACCCGTCACGTCCTGCGCACCGCCACCCCCCTGCACCGCCCGGTCCTGTACGTCCACCAGGACGGCCGCCTCCTCCACCGGGAGCGACGCGCCACCGCCCTGCCCGACCGCACCCTGATCCTCGCCGCCCGCTGGCACGACCGCGTGGACCCCGGGGGCGGGGAGGTACGGGTGAGCACCGGCTGAGCGCGGGGCCGCCGGAGGGGCGGCGGTTCACGAGTCCGCGAACGACCCGTGCCGTCCGGCACCCGACGCGAACCGGGCGGCGCCCTCCGCGCCCTCGGCCAGCACGCCCATGCCACGCCGGAGTTCGCCGCGCAGCGCCGTCTCCTCGTCCTGCCCCTCCTGGTCCAGGACCGACGCCCGGTCACCGCGCAGGCAGGCCTGCGGGAAACGGGCGATCCGTGCCGCCAGCGCTTCCGCCTCGGCGCGCGCGTGTCCGGTGGGGACCAGCCGGTTCGCCAGGCCCATCTCGTAGGCCTCGCGGGCCGGGACCGGGCGGCCGGTGAGGATCATGTCCAGGGCCCGGCCGGTGCCGATCAGCCGGGGCAGCCGTACCGTGCCGCCGTCGACCAGGGGCACGCCCCAGCGGCGGCAGAACACCCCGAACACCGCGTCCTCCTCGGCGACCCGCAGATCGCACCACAGGGCGAGTTCGAGGCCGCCCGCGACCGCGTGCCCGGCCACCGCCGCGATCACCGGCTTGGACAGCCGCATCCGCGTCGGCCCCATCGGCCCGTCGCCGTCCTCCGCGGCCCGGTTGCCGCGTTCCGTGCCGATCGCCTTCAGGTCCGCGCCCGCGCAGAAGGTGCCGCCCTCGCCCCACAGCACCGCCACCCGGGCGCCGTCGTCCGCCTCGAACGCCCGGAACGCGGCGGCCAGTTCGGCGGCCGTCGGGCCGTCCACCGCGTTGCGGGCCTCCGGCCGGGAGAGGACGACCGTGGTGACGTACTCCCTGCGTTCTGTGCGGACCGGCACGGTGGGTGCTCCTTCTGGCGGGGGCGGCTCGAAGGGCCACTGTGCCTCAGATGACCTTCAGCCGCACCAGCGCGCCCAGCGTCAGCGCCCCCGGCACCAGCGGCAGCCACACGGTGATGATCCGGTAGGCCAGCACCACCGCCGTGGCCACCGCCGCCGGGCCGCCCACCGCGACCAGGGCCACGATCAGCGCCGCCTCCACGGACCCCAGCCCGCCGGGCGTGGGCACCAGGGCCGCCGCGACCGTCGCGGCGAGGTAGGCCAGCACCATGTGCGCGGGCGGCACCGGCAGCCGCAGCGCCTGCCCGACGGCCGCCAGTCCGGCCGCCTGGAGCGCCGGGAAGGCCAGCGAGCCGCCCCACAGCGCCAGGGCGCGGGCCGGCCGGGTGTGCACCGACCGGGCCTCGTCCAGGGCGTCCCGTGTGAACGCGGACACGCGCGTGCGCAGCGGTCGTACGAGCGCCGCCACGGCCCCCGCCACGACCAGCAGGCCGGCCGCGCCCAGCAGCAGCGGGAGCGCCGAGCCGTCCGGCAGCAGGAGGCCGAGTCGCAGTGCGTCCGGGAACGCGATCAGCAGCGCGGCGAGCAGCCCGAGCCGGCCCACGCACTCCGCCAGCAGGTACAGGGCGAGCGCGGCCGAGGAACGCGCCGGCGGCACCCCGCACACGGTCATGAAGCGCAGGTTCACGGCGCCCGCGCCGAGCCCGGTCGGCAGCAGGTGGTTGGCCGCGGCCGCCGCGAACTGGGTGGCCAGCAGCCGTCCCTTGGGCAGCGGCTGGAGCACCGCGCCCTGCCGGGTGACGGCGGCGGCCACCCAGGTCAGGCAGGTCGCCGTGGCCGCCGCGAGCAGCCACGGCCAGGAAGCGGTCCGCAGGTGGCCGAAGCCCTCGGCGAGGACCGAGCGGTGCCGTACGGCGGCCACGGCGACGAGCACGAGCGGCACCAGGCACAGCACCTGGCGGACGGGGAGGCGTCGGGGCGGGCGCCGGCGGGGGAGGGGGACGGCAGTCACATCCGCACAGGCTCTCCGGGGCGTCCCAACAGTGGGTGAACCGTCGCGGACATTGACCTCAACGAACCTTGAGGTTCTACGGTCTCTTCCATGAGTATGGAGACCACCGCCTGGACGCAGCTGCACAGCGTGATGAACGCGCAGTCCGAGCGTCGCCCGTTCGCCCGCGCCACCCTGCGCCGTATCGCCGCCTTCGCCCGCCCGCACCGCGCCGGCATCGTCCGGTTCGTGCTGCTCGGGGTGGTGACCGCCCTGCTCGCGGTCGCGACCCCCGTGCTCGCCGGCCGCGTCGTCGACGCGATCGTGGCGGGGCACGACTCCGGCACGGTGGTCCGGCTCTCCCTGCTCATCGCGCTCGTGGCGCTCGCGGAGGCGGGGCTCGGCATCCTCGGCCGCCGCCTGTCGTCGACGCTCGGGGAGGGACTCATCCTCGACCTCAGAACGGCTGTGTTCGATCATGTGCAGCGCATGCCTGTCGCGTTCTTCACACGTACGCGTACGGGCGCGCTGGTCAGCCGTCTCAACAACGACGTGATCGGTGCCCAGCGGGCCTTCGCCAACACCCTCTCCGGCGTCGTCAGCAACCTGGTCACCCTGCTGCTCACGCTCGCCGTGATGCTCACCCTGTCCTGGCAGATCACCCTGCTCGCGCTCGTCCTGCTGCCGGTGTTCGTGCTGCCCGCCCGCCGCATGGGCAGCCGGATGGCCCGCATGCAGCGCGAGGCGGCGGCACTGAACGCGGCCATGGGCACCCGGATGACCGAGCGGTTCTCCGCCCCCGGCGCCACCCTGGTCAAGCTGTTCGGACGCCCGGAGGAGGAGTCGGCGGAGTTCGCGGCACGGGCCGCCCACGTCCGGGACATCGGCGTCCGCACGGCGACGGCCCAGTCGGTCTTCATCACCTCCCTCACCCTGGTCTCCGCCCTCGCCCTGGCCCTCGTCTACGGCCTCGGCGGCTGGTTCGCGCTGCGCGGCACCCTGGAACCCGGTGCGGTCGTCTCCCTCGCCCTGCTGCTGACCCGTCTGTACGCCCCGCTGACCGCGCTCGCCGGGGCCCGGGTCGAGGTGATGAGCGCGATCGTCAGCTTCGAGCGGGTCTTCGAGGTGCTCGACCTCAAGCCGCTCATCGCCGAGAAGCCGGACGCCCGCGAGGTCCCCGACGGCCCGGTCGCCGTCGAGTTCGACGACGTCCGCTTCTCCTACCCCGCCGCCGACCAGGTCTCGCTCGCCTCCCTGGAGGAGGTCGCCGCGCTCGACACCCGCGGCGGCACCGAGGTGCTGCGCGGCATCTCCTTCCGCGCCGAACCCGGCCGGACCGTCGCCCTCGTCGGCTCCTCCGGCGCCGGCAAGTCGACCATCGCCCAGCTCCTGCCGCGCCTGTACGACGTCGACGCGGGCGCGGTCCGCGTCGGCGGCGTCGACGTCCGCGACCTCACCTTCGCCTCCCTGCGGGCCACGCTCGGCATGGTCACCCAGGACGGCCACCTCTTCCACGACACCGTCCGCGCCAACCTGCTGCTGGCCCGCCCGGACGCGGGTGACGACGAGCTGTGGGACGCCCTCGGCCGGGCCCGCCTCGCCGACGTCGTCCGGTCCCTGCCCGACGGCCTGGACACGGTCGTCGGCGAACGCGGCTACCGGCTCTCCGGCGGCGAACGCCAGCGCATGACCATCGCCCGGCTGCTGCTCGCCCGCCAGCGGGTGGTCATCCTGGACGAGGCCACCGCCCACCTGGACAACACCTCCGAGGCTGCCGTCCAGGAGGCGCTCACCGAGGCCCTGGAGGGCCGCACCGCCGTGGTCATCGCCCACCGCCTGTCCACGGTCCGTGCCGCCGACCAGATCCTGGTCGTGGAGTCCGGCCGGATCGTGGAACGCGGCACGCACGAGGAACTGCTGGCGGCGGAGGGCCGGTACGCCGAGCTGTACCGCACGCAGTTCGCGGGGCGCGGCGAACCGACGGAGACGGCGGAGACGGCGGAGACGGCGGAAACGGCGGAAACGGCGGAAACGGCGGAGACGGGGGCGGTCGAGCCGGGGGCCGTGGAGGCGGGGGCGCCCGCGGCGGGGTGAGGGCGCGCCCGGGTCGTCACGAGACGGCGCAGGGGGGTGACGGGGGTCGAGCGAGGCCCGTCGGTCACCCCACCGGCGCCCGGGCCCCGGTGCGGGGCACCCTCGCGCGGTCGTGGCAGGTGGCGCACGGCCGGAACAGCCACCGCGGAGCCCTGGAAGGGACCGCGCTTCTCACCCCGCGCGCCCCTCGGTGAGCAGCGCGTCGACGGCGGCCCGGATCTCCTCGTCCTCGACGAAGCCCCGCCAGCCGCCGGAGCGGCGCAGCCGCTCGTCGCGGTCCGGCACCCCGCGCAGCAGGTCGGCGGCCGGCCGGGCGGCGGGGCCGATGCGGGCCAGGTACCGCACCGCGGGGAGCATGACCGGCAGGTACGCGCCCTCGGCCAGGTCCCGCACGGCCGAGGTCAGCACCGGCACCGTGTGCGCGGTGTCGCCGGTCGCCGCCCACAGGGCGTGGGCCGCCTCGACGCGGACCCAGGGCTCGCGGTCGGCGGTCAGCGCCCGGAGCCGGTCCGCCCAGGGGGCGGCGTGCGGGCCGAGGTCGGCCAGTCGGCACAGGGTGCGGTGCGGGAGGTGCCCCGTAACGGTGGGCCCGAGCCGTTCCAGGAACGGGCCGGGTTCGCCGGTGACCTTCCAGTACGCCCAGGCCGCCAGGTCCGCGTCCGCGCCGTCGCCGGCCGACCGGGCCGCCAGCGGTTCCCTCGCAGGGGAGCCCGCCCGGCCGACGCCCGCCAGGGCCGTCGCCGCCGCCGTCCAGGTCCGGTCGTCCGCAAGGAGGCCGAGCAGCCGTGGCACCGCCGCCTTTGCCACCGGACCCCACGCGGCGACGACCTGGCAGAGCCCGCGCAGCAGTTGGGGCTCCGTCGCGGTGTCCAGCCGCTCGCGGAGCGCCGGCAGCAACTCCTCGGCGTGGTCCGCCACAAGCACCAGGACCTCGTCCGGCGCGGGCAGCGCCACGGTGTGCCAGTCCTCGGCGGGAAAGTACGCCGAGCCCTCCGTGAACCCGGAGCGTTCGCCGGTCAGCAGCCCGGCCAGGCCCGGCACGCAGCGGGGGTCGTTCATCCGGGCCAGCGCCCACACGGCGGCCTCGGCGACGGTCTCGCGCCCCCGGGTGGACCGGGTGCCGGTGTCGTCGAGCAGCGCGGCGACCTCGTCCGCGTGCGCCGCGGCGGCCGGGCCCAGACAGGCGAGCAGCTCGGCCGCCCGGTAGCGGACCTCGGGGGAGGGGTCGTCCAGCCGCGCGGCGACGGCCGGCAGCAGCACGGCGGCCGGGGAGCGCCGGCGGGCCAGCTGCGCACCGGCCTGGGCCAGGGCGCCGATCCGCTGTTCGTCGTCGGGATGGTCCGCGAGCAGGCCGAGGGTGAAGTCGCGGGACGGTGCGGCGAAGAGCCCGGCGGTCCAGTGGTGGACGCCCTGCACCCCGGCCTCCACCGTGCTGCTGTGGCGCCACAGGGCGACGCCGGGATCCCGTACCGCGTGCAGCAGCAGGTCCAGCCGGCGTGCGGGCAGCCCCGGATCGGCGGGCGCGAGGGCGTGCACCGCGGCCAGCCGGAGCTGGGCCTCGGGGTCGTCGAGCAGGTCGCTCAGGAGGCGGCGGGCCTCGTCGGCGTGGGCTCCGGCCGGTTCGCGCAGGGCCGCCCGGCCGAGGGCGAGGACGAGGTCAAGACGGGTCACCGGGTCGGCCTCCGCCCGCCAGCGGCGCAGCAGCGCGGGCAGGGTCAGCTCACCGGGGCTGGTGCAGGACCCCACCACGTCGGCGGCGGCGCGCCGGATCACGGGGTCGGGATCGTCCAGCAGGGCGAGTACGCCGGGGAGCGCCGCCTCCCACGCCGGCGGCCAGCCGGGGTCCAGGAACCGGTCGGCGACCCGCCCGGCCTCGTGCGCCAGCACGGCCACCAGTTCCAGCAGCCCGCGCCGGCACGGCACGTCCGGCCGCGCGGCCAGGCGGAGCAGGAACGGCAGCGCGACCGGGGCGGCCGGGCAGATCCAGCCGCCCTGGTGGAAGAGCAGGTTGAGCAGGTCGGACGACGCGTCCTCGGCGTCGTCCGGGTCCGGCCCGGCACACCGCCGCAGTAGATCCGGCACGTCGTCGGCGGACCCGTAGTTGTGCTCCAACGCCGCCCAGTCCACGGCCTCCAGGGCCTGCGGTTGTTCCCCCACGCGCCCGACCCTACCGGCATCGGCAATCGCTCCGGGCTCCGGGCGCGGTTTCCCGTTCCACCCCTTGACGGCAGTGGTCCGTACCTTTAGTTTCACGCCTTAAACAAAGCCCCGCAGGTCCCAACGGCCGAATGTCCCCCGGCTGTTGGGTCTGCGGTCCCCCCACCCGAAAGGCCACCCGCCCATATGGCCAGACCTCTCCCGGCGGCGGGCTCGCTCGCCGCTCTGTCCCTCGCCGCGACGCTGCTCGCGGCGGCACCCGCGCCCGCCGCCACCGCGGGGGCCGCCGTCCTGCCCACGGGCTTCGCCACGGTCGTGAACGCCGCGAGCGGCAGGTGTCTCGACGCCAAGGCCGCCGCCACCGCCAACGGCACCGCCGTGCAGCAGTACGCCTGCAACGGCACCACGGCCCAGCAGTGGAGCTTCACCGACGCCGGCGGCGGCTACGTCCGCATCAACAACCGCAACGACACCAACCAGGTGGCCGACGTCGCCGACGTCTCCACGGCCGACAACGCGCCGGTCCACCTGTGGAGTTACGGCGGCGGCGCCAACCAGCAGTGGCTGCCCGTGGACGACGGCGGCGGCGCCTTCCACTTCGTCAACCGCAACAGCGGCAAGTGCCTGGACGACCCCGGCGCCTCGCTCGCCGACAGCGTGCAGTTCGTGCAGTACACCTGCAACGGCACCGCCGCCCAGCGCTTCCAGGTGGTCCCCGTGACCCAGTCGACGAGCAACCCCGACCTCGGCCCCAACGTCGTCGTCTTCGACCCGTCGATGTCCTCCTCGACCATCCAGGGCAAGCTGGACACGATCTTCAAGCAGCAGGAGACCAACCAGTTCGGCTCCCAGCGCTACGCCGTCCTCTTCAAGCCCGGCGCCTACAACGCCAACGTCAACGTCGGCTTCTACACCCAGGTGCTCGGCCTCGGCCTGACCCCGGACGCGGTGACGGTCAACGGCGCGGTGCACGCCGAGGCCGACTGGTTCCAGGGCAACGCCACCCAGAACTTCTGGCGCGGCGCCGAGAACCTGTCCGTCAACCCCACCGGCGGCGGCGACCGCTGGGCGGTCTCGCAGGCGGCGGCGTACCGCCGGATGCACCTGCGCGGCAACCTCGCCCTGGACGACGGCGGCTGGTCCTCCGGCGGCTACCTCGCCGACAGCAAGGTCGACGGACAGGTCAACTCCGGTTCGCAGCAGCAGTGGCTGACCCGCAACTCCCAGCTCGGCAGCTGGACCGGCTCCAACTGGAACATGGTGTTCGTCGGCAGCCAGGGCGTCCCGGCCACCAGCTTCCCGAACCCGCCGTACACCACCGTCGCGCAGAGCCCGGTCACCCGGGAGAAGCCGTTCCTGTACGTCGACGGCTCCGGGAACTACCAGGTGTTCGTGCCGTCCGTGCGCACCAGCTCCACCGCGACGAGCTGGGCGGGCGGCAGCCCGGCCGGCACCTCGCTGCCACTGAGCCAGTTCTACGTCGTCAAGCCCGGCGCCACCGCCGCACAGATCAACGCGGCCCTGGCGGCCGGCCAGAACCTGCTGGTCACGCCCGGCGTCTACCACCTCGACCAGACGTTGCAGGTGACCCGACCGGACACGGTCGTCCTCGGTCTCGGACTCGCCACCTTCGTCCCGGACAACGGCGTCACCGCGATGTCCGTCGCCGACGTCGACGGCGTGAAGATCGCGGGCCTGCTCTTCGACGCCGGCACCACCAGCTCGAAGACCCTGGTCGAGGTCGGGCCGGCCGGCTCCACCGCCTCCCACGCGGCCGACCCGACCTCCCTGCACGACGTGTACTTCCGCGTCGGCGGCGCCGGCGTCGGCAAGGCCGCCACCAGCCTCGTCGTCAACAGCGACAACGTCATCGGCGACCACATGTGGATCTGGCGCGCCGACCACGGCAGCGGCGTCGGCTGGACCAGCAACACCGCCGACACCGGCCTGGTGGTCAACGGCGACGACGTGACGATGTACGGGCTGTTCGTCGAGCACTTCCAGAAGTACCAGACCGTCTGGAACGGCAACGGCGGCCGGACGTACTTCTACCAGAACGAGATGCCGTACGACCCGCCGAACCAGGCCGCCTGGATGAACGGCTCCACGCAGGGCTACGCCGCCTACAAGGTCGCCGACTCGGTCACCAGCCACCAGGCGTACGGCCTCGGCAGCTACTGCTACTTCAACGTCAACCCGAGCGTGACGGCCGCCCGCGCCATCGAGGCACCGGACAACCCGAACGTCCGCTTCACCAGCATGGTGACCGTCTCCCTCGGCGGCACCGGCACCATCAGTCACGTCATCAACAACACCGGAGGACCGTCCAACGCGACGACCAACGTCGCGAACCTCGTCCGCTATCCGTGAGCGAAGGAGATGACCTTCCGGACGTGTGACCCGGCGTGACCTGGATACGCGGTCTGCACGGCTCCACCGTCCGTCCGGAAGGTCATCCCCCGCCATGACCAGCGCATCCCACCACTCCGAGGTCACCCTCCGGGTCAACGGCAAACCCCACACCCTGCGCGTCGACCACCGGCGCGTCCTGCTGGACCTGCTGCGTGAGGACCTGGACCTCACCGGCTCCAAGAAGGGCTGCGACCACGGCCAGTGCGGTGCCTGCACCGTGCTGGTCGACGGGCGCCGCCTCAACAGCTGTCTGCTGCTCGCCGTGACCCTCGACGGCAGCGAGGTCACCACCGTCGAGGGCCTGGGCGGCGACCGCGAGGAGCCGCACCCGCTCCAGCGGGCCTTCCTGGACCGCGACGCCTTCCAGTGCGGCTACTGCACCCCCGGCCAGCTCTGCTCCGCGGTGGGCATGCTCGCCGAGGCCGCGGCCGGCCACCCCTCCCACGTCACCGACCCGGCGGCCCCCACCGAGGGGCCCGTGCCGCTGGACCGGCCCGAGATCCGCGAACGGATGAGCGGCAACCTGTGCCGCTGCGGCGCCTACCCGCGCATCGTCGAGGCGATCGAGGACGTGATCTGAGTGAACGGCTTCGGATACCTCAGGCCGGCCAGCGTCCAGGAGGCCGTCGAGGCCTACGCCGCCCAGCCCGGCGCCCGCTATCTGGCCGGCGGCACCAACCTGGTCGACCTGCTGAAACTCGGTGTCGAGCGGCCCGCCCTCCTCATCGACATCGGCCGGCTGCCGCTGGACGGCATCCAGGAGCTGCCCGACGGCTCCCTGCGCGTCGGCGCCACCGTCCGCAACAGCGACCTCGCCGCCGACCCGCGCGTCCGGACGCGCTGGCCGGCCCTGTCCCAGGCACTCCTCGCCGGAGCCTCCGCACAGCTGCGCAACGCGGCCACCACCGGCGGCAACCTGCTCCAGCGCACCCGCTGCCCCTACTTCCAGGACCTGGGCAAACCCTGCAACAAACGGGAGCCGGGCAGCGGCTGCGGCGCCCGGGACGGCGTCCACCGCGACCACGCCGTCCTCGGCCACTCCGCGCAGTGCATCGCCACGCACCCCTCCGACATGGCCGTCGCCCTCGCCGCCCTCGACGCCCAGGTCGAGCTGTACGGCACCGACGGCACCCGGCGCCTGCCGGTGGCCGACTTCCACCGGCTGCCCGGCGAGCATCCCGAGCGGGACACCTGGATCCGCCCCGGCGAACTGATCACCGGCGTGCTTCTCCCGGCCGCCACCGCCGGTGCTCCGTCCGCCTACCGCAAGGCCCGCGACCGGGCGTCGTACGCCTTCGCGCTCGCCTCCGTGGCCGTCGTGCTGCGGGTCGCGGACGGTGTCGTCGACCAGGTCGGCGTCGCCTTCGGCGGGCTCGCCCACCGGCCCTGGCGGGCCCGGCACACCGAGCTTGCCCTGCTGGGCGCCCACGCCACCCCGCCCGCCTTCGAAGGGGCCGTGGCCCTCGAACTGGCGCACGCCGAGCCGCTGCGGGACAACGCCTACAAGGTGTCCCTCGCCCGCAACCTCGCCCTGGACGTCCTGAACCGTCTCGCCCCGGCCCCGGCAGTGGCCTGACCCTCACAAGACCGGAGGACCCATGACCGGCACGACCGGCTCCGCCCTGGGCGCCCCCGCCGAGCGCCGGGAAGGACGCCAGAAGGTCACCGGCGCCGCCCGCTACGCCGCCGAGTACACCCTGCCCGGCCGCGTCCACGCCTGGCCCGTGCCCGCCGCGGTCGCCCGGGGCCGGGTCACCGCCGTCGACACCTCGGCCGCCCTCGCCCTGCCCGGCGTCCTCGCCGTCCTCACCCCTTTCGACGCGCCCCGGCTCGCCGAACCCGAGGACGCGACGCTCGCCGTGCTCCAGAACCCGGACGTGCCGCACCGGGGCTGGTGCGTGGCCCTGGCGGTCGCCGAGACCCTGGAGACCGCCCGCGCCGCCGCCCACGCCGTCCGGGTCACGTACGCCACCGCACCCCACGACACCGGGCCCGTCGAGGGCCACCCGGGCGCCTACGACCCGGACGACGCGGGCGGGCAGCCCGGCCGCGTCGAGCACGGCGATCCCGAGGCCGCCTTCGCCGCGGCCGAGGTCCGCGTCGACGTCACCTACCGGGTGCCGCCGCTGCACAACCACCCGATGGAGCCGCACACCAGCACGGCCCACTGGGACGGCGACCGGCTCACCGCGTACACCTCCAGCCAGGGCGGCACGACCGTACGGTCCGTGCTCGCCCAGCTCTTCCGGCTGCCCGAGGAGCGGATCACCGTCGTCGCCGAGCACGTCGGCGGCGGTTTCGGCTCCAAGGGGACCCCGCGTCCGGACGTCGTCCTCGCCGCGCTGGCCGCCCGGCACACGGGCCGGCCCGTCACCGTGGCCTACCCCCGCCGGTACCTGCCCACCGTCGTCGGCCACCGCGCCCCGACCGTGCAGCGGCTGCGGCTCGGCGCGGACCCGGACGGCCGGCTCACCGCCGTGCTGCACGACGTCACCACGCACACCTCCCGCGTGAAGGAGTTCGTGGAATACGCCGGGGTGGTCTCCCGCGTCATGTACGCCACCCCCAACCTGCGCAGCGCCCACCACGTGGTGCCGCTGGACGTGCCCAGCCCCTCCTGGATGCGGGCGCCCGGCGAGGCACCTGGCATGTACGCCCTGGAGTCCGCCATGGACGAACTGGCCGACGCGCTCCGCGTGGACCCGGTGGAGCTGCGCGCGCGCAACGAACCGGAGCGGGAACCGGGCAGCGGCAAGCCGTTCAGCAGCCGGCACGTCGTGGAGTGCCTGCGCGAGGGCGCCCGCCGCTTCGGCTGGGCCGGCCGCGACCCGCGGCCCGGCGTCCGCCGCGAGGGCCCGCTGCTCATCGGCACCGGCGTGGCCGCCGCCACCTACCCCGTGCAGGTCGCCCCGTCCACCGCCACCGCCGAGGCCCGCCCCGACGGCACCTTCGTCATACGGGTCAACGCGGCGGACATCGGCACCGGCGCCCGTACCGTCCTCGCCCAGATCGCCGCCGACGCCCTCGGCGTGCCCCTGGAGCGGGTGCGCACCGAGGTCGGCCACAGCGATCTGCCGCCGGCCCCGCTGGCCGGGGGCTCCATGGGCACCGCCTCCTGGGGCTGGGCGGTGCACGAGGCGTGCACCCGGCTCGCCGCGGACCCCTCCCCGCCGTCCGGCGAGCGCCACATCGTCCGCGCCGACACCACCGGGACGGCCGACGCCGAAAGCCCTTACGCGCGGCACGCGTTCGGCGCGCACTTCGCCGAGGTCGCCGTCGACACCGTCACCGGCGAGATCCGGGTGCGCCGGCTGCTCGGCATCTTCGCCGCCGGGCGGATCCTCAACGCCCGTACCGCACGCTCCCAGTTCACCGGCGCCATGGTCATGGGCCTCGGCATGGCCCTCACCGAACACAGCACCCTGGACCCGGCGTTCGGCGACTTCCCCGAGGCCGACCTCGCCTCCTACCACGTGCCCGTCCACGCCGACGTCCCCGCCATCGAGGCCGACTGGATCGACGAACACGACACCCACCTCAACCCCATGGGCAGCAAGGGCATCGGCGAGATCGGCATCGTCGGCACCGCCGCCGCCCTCGGCAACGCCGTCCACCACGCCACCGGCATCCGCTTCCGCACCCTCCCCCTCACCCCCGACCGGATCCTCGCCGGCCTGCTGTCCGAGGGGTGACGGTGACGGGACCCGCGTGGGAACACCCCTGGGAGTACCCATGGGAGTACCTCTGGGAGCACGTCTGGGAGTACGACGGCTACCGGCCCGCGGAGGAACGCCTGCGGGAGTCCCTGTGCACCCTCGGCAACGGCTACTTCGCCACGCGCGGGGCGCTGCCCGAGTGCACCGCGGACGACGTGCACTACCCGGGAACCTACGCGGCCGGCTGCTACAACCGGCTCACCTCCGAGGTCGCCGGGCGCCGGATCGAGAACGAGGACATGGTCAACCTGCCCAACTGGCTGCCGCTGCGCTTCCGGCCCGCCGGCGGGGACTGGCTCACCCCGGACACCGTGCCCGTCACCGAGCACCACCAGGTGCTCCACCTCGATCCCGGCCTGCTGGAACGCCGCACCCGCTACCCGATCGGCCCCGACGCCACCCTCCTCGTCCGGCAGGTACGCCTGGTCCACCTGGCCGACCCCCATCTCGCCGCGCTGCGCACCGAGTTCACCACCGAGGGCTGCGCCGTCGAGCTGGACGTCGAGGCCGCGCTCGACGGGCGCGTCACCAACTCCGGCGTCGCCCGCTACCGGGACCTGGACGGCCGGCACCTCAGCCACATCGAGGTCGGCACCAGCGCAGCCGGCACGGTCTGGCTGCGCTGCCGCACCCGGACCTCCGGCATCGGCTTCGGACTGGCCGCCCGGCTGACCGCCGGGGTGCCGGTGACCCACGCCAACGAGGCCCACCGCGCCGTCCAGCGGCTCCAGCTGTCCCTGCCGCCCGGCCGGACCGTCACCGTCGACAAGACCGTCGCCCTTCACACCTCCCGCGACCCGGCCATCAGCGACCCGCTGCGCGCGGCCGTGGACCGGGTCGGTGACGCCCCCGGCTTCGACGAACTGCGCGAGACCCACCGCGCGACCTGGGAGCAGCTGTGGCGGCGCACCGCGCTCGACGTGCCCGGCGAGGCGGGCAGCATCCTGCGCCTGCACCTGTTCCACGTGCTCCAGACCCTCTCGCCGCACACCGCCGACCTGGACGTCGGCGTCCCCGCCCGCGGCCTGCACGGCGAGGCCTACCGGGGCCACGTCTTCTGGGACGAACTCTTCGTCCTGCCCTACCTCAACCTCCACCTCCCCGAGGTCTCCCGCGCCCTGCTCCGCTACCGCCACCGCCGCCTGGACGCGGCCTGCCACGCGGCCCGCGAAATCGGCCGGTGGGGCGCGCTCTACCCCTGGCAGAGCGGCAGCGACGGCCGCGAGGAGACCCAGCAACTGCACCTCAACCCGCGCTCCGGCCGCTGGCTGCCGGACCACTCCCGGCTCCAGCACCACGTCGGCTCGGCCGTGGCCTACAACGTCTGGCAGTACTGCGAGGCGACCGGTGACATCGAGTTCCGGCACGGCGAGGGCGCCGAGGTGCTCCTCCAGGTCGCCCGCTTCTGGGGGCAGTCGGCGACCTGGGACGACCACCTCGGCCGGTACCGCATCCGGGGCGTGGTCGGCCCCGACGAGTACCACGACGCCTACCCCGGCGCGGCCCGGCCCGGCCTGGACGACAACGCGTACACCAACGTCACCGCCGCCTGGGTGCTCACCCGTGCCCTGGAACTGCTGCACGGCCTGCCCGAGCCGCGCCGCCGGGAACTCACCGAGCTGACCGGCCTCGGCGAGGACGAACCGGCCCGCTGGACGGAGGTCTCCCGCCGCCTGCACATCCCCTTCCACGACGGGGTGATCAGCCAGTTCGACGGCTACGGCGACCTCGCCGAACTGGACTGGGCGGGCTACCGCGGGCGGTACGCCGACATCCGGCGCCTGGACCGCATCCTGGAGGCGGAGGGCGACACCGTCAACCGCTACAAGGCGTCCAAACAGGCCGACGTGCTGATGCTCGGCTACCTGTTCCCGCCGCCCGAACTCCGCTTCCTGTTCCAGCAGTTGGGGTACCACCTGGACGAGCACACCTGGCTCGCGACCGTGGACCACTACCTGCACCGCACCAGTCACGGCTCCACCCTCAGCGGCCTGGTCCACGGGTGGATCCTGGCCCGCGCCCGCCGCTCCGACGCCTGGAGCTTCGTCCAGGAGGCGCTGCGCGGCGACATCGCCGACCTCCAGGGCGGCACCACCGGCGAGGGCATCCACCTCGGCGCGATGGCCGGCACGCTCGACCTCGTCCAGCGGGGACTGACCGGCCTGGAGGCCCGCGGCGGCGGCCTGAGCCTCGACCCGGTCCCGCTGCCCGAGCTGTCCTCCTACGGCTTCGGCATCCGCTACCGCGGCCACTGGGGCGTCCGGCTGCGCCTGCGCAGCGGCCTGCTGGAGATTGCCGTACCGGACTCCGACCGCTCACCCATCGACGTCCGCCTGCGCGACCGCGTGGTACCGGTGGGGCCGGGGGACACGGCCCGGCTGGTGCTGCCGGACTGAGGCGCGCGGCCTGGGCGACCGCGTGCCGGCGCGTCGGAGACGGTCGTGGGGCCCGCGTGCCGGGCGGGGACTCAGCCCTGGGCGACCGGGTACCGGTGCACCGGTGGCAGGCCGGGCAGCAGGCCCGGCCACACCGTGTCCAGGACGTGCGCGCTCGGCGTGAACAGCGGTTGGGCGAGGCCGGGGAGGTCGGCGGGCTCGTGCCACTCCCAGCGGCGGATCAGCCGTGGTTCGGTGACGGCCGGCTCGCCGGTGAACGCCGTGACCTGGACGGCGGCCGTCACCCGGGGCATGCCGTCCACGGAGTCCATCAGGACCGCCCGCACCCGCGCGCCGGCGGGATCGGCCTGGAGGGACGTCTCCTCCTCCAGTTCCCGCACGGCCGCCGCGGCGAAGTCCTCGCCCGGCTCGTTCTTGCCGCCGGGCAACTCCCAGACGCCCCGCACCGACCAGCCCAGCAGCACCCGCCCCACCGCATCCGTGACGACGACACCGGCACCGGTCAGGGCGTGCGGAGCGGGCCGGCCCTTGCCGGCGCAGACCAGCTCGGCGGGAGCGGGGCCGCGCAGGACGAGCAGGGCCAGGCCGTCCGCGTCGTACCGCCCGGCGGACTCCCAGCCCGCGCACAGCGACCCGATCTCCTCCTCGTCCAGGGCCACGCCCCGCTCCCGCTCCGGTACGGCGTCCACGACCGGGGTGATCACGCACAGTGCGCCGCCGGGACGCAGCCGCTCCCGCAGCCGGCCGAGCACCCGGGTGCGGTCGCGGACGAACGCCCAGCCGAGCCGGACGGTGATCAGGTCGTAGGCGGCGTGGGGGAGCCGGTCGAGGCTGTCGCGTTCGATGTCCAGCCGCAGGTACGTCACCCCGGTCCCGCCGGCGCCGCGGGCCTCGGCGAGCGCGACGGCGGACCGGTCCACGGCGTCCACCCGGTACCCGGACCCGGCCAGGTGCCGGGCGAGCTCGCCGAGCCCGCAGCCCACGTCCAGGCAGCGCCCGCCCGCCGGCGCCGGCACGTGCTCGGCGAGCAGCCGGCGCTCGGCGGGGCCCAGGGGCCGGAACCGGCCGCCGCGCGCATAGTGCGCGTCCCACTCCTCGGGCTTCAGCTGTGCCACCGGGCCTCCTCATGACGGTCGATACGCGGACAAGGGGATCATGGCCTGGTCACGGCCGGGACACACCGCGGTCCGCGATCTCGACGGCGCCCCCCGGCGGGACCACCATGGGAGAGCGGTCGAGGACGAGAGGAGCCGCCGCACATGAGGGTGACCGACGCGCCCTTGCGCGTCTTGGCCGTGGACGACGAGGAACCCGCGCTCGAAGAACTGGTCTACCTGCTGGGGGAGGACCCGCGGGTCGGCACCGCCGTGCCCGCCCTGGAGGCCACCGAGGCGCTGCGCCGGCTCAGCCGGGCCATGGCGGACGGCCCGGACGGCACGGAGAACTTCGACGTCGTCTTCCTCGACATCGACATGCCCGGCCTCAGCGGCCTCGAACTGGCCCGGCTGCTGGGCGGGTTCGCCGCCCCGCCGCTCGTCGTCTTCGTCACCGCCCACGAGGACTTCGCCGTGCGCGCCTTCGACCTCAAGGCGGTGGACTACCTGCTCAAGCCGCTCCGCAAGGAACGCTTCGCCGAGGCCGTACGGCGGGTCGCCGAGCTGGTCCGGGCCGGGCAGGGCCCCCGCCCGGCCGCCCCCCTGCCGCCCGCACCCGCGGCCCCCGCCCTCGGTGACCAGGTGCCCGTGGAACTGGGCGGGGTGACCCGGTTCGTGCCCCTCGCCGACATCACGCATGTCGAGGCGCAGGGCGACTACGCGCGGCTGCACACCGGCCAGGGCAGCCACCTGGTGCGGATACCGCTGTCCACCCTGGAGGAGCAGTGGCGCTCGCGCGGCTTCGTCCGGATCCACCGCAGCCGGCTCGTCGCCCTCGGCCGGATCGAGGAACTCCGCCTGGACGGCGGCAACGTGAGCGTACGGATCGGCGACCGGGTGCTCGCGGTCAGCCGCCGCAACGCCCGCGAGCTCCGCGACCTGCTGGCGGGCCGCGCGACGGGCCGGATGCGCTGAGGGCGGTGCCCGAAGGTGCCGTCGCCCGTGGCCGTCGTGCGTGTTAGGTTCGTCGAATGAGCGCCCAACACGGCTCGTTCTGCCTTGACTTGGACTTCACGGTGCCCCGGTCCGAGGTCTTCCGCGGCTTCGCCGACGCGTCCCTGCGGCGCCGCTGGTTCCGCCTCCCCGGAGGCTCCTCGACCGCCCGGCACGAACTGGACTTCCGGGTCGGCGCGGGAGAGAGCGCCCGCAACGTCTTCGTCTCCGGCGACACCGAGGAGCACCTCGCCTACCGCTCCCGGTTCCTGGACATCGTGCCGGACACCCGGATCGTCTACGTCTACGAGGCCGAGGTCGACGGCAGCCGCCGCTGGATCTCCCTCGTCACCGTCGAACTCGCCGACGAGCCGGCGGGTTCCCGCCTGACCTGGACCGAGCAGTACACCTGGCTCGTGCCCACCGGAGACGGCAGCCAGGACGCCGCCCACCTCCGCGGCGGCACGCGCCTCCTGCTCAACGGCCTGTCCACGGTCGTGAACCCCGACCGCCACCGCGGCCTGCGCGTTCCGTCCTGAAGACCCGGTGCCGGGTCATGCGACCGGTGCCACCACCACGTCCCGCTTGTCGATGTCCGGGTCGGTGAACTCCAGCACCGCTCGGCCTCGGCACCCAGCTTCCGCACGGCCTCGGCGGGCAGGCGCTCGAACGGGGTCAGGGTGAGGGTCACCGCCGTCCTGCGCCGGGTCGTGGCCCAGGTGCCGGCGACGAACCCGTCCCACAGGAAGGACGCCGGCACCCGCAGGTTCCTGGTGATCAGCCGGGGCCGGTACTCGGTACCGACGATCCGGCTCCGGTCCTTGTGGGCGAGGACCAGACTGTCGAACTCCGGCAGCAGGCGGACCGGCGCCGGCGTGTCCGGGTCGGGGCGCGGCGCGTCGGGGAGGTCGTAGACCACCTGGCCGTCCTCGGTGGTGAACGCGCGCAGCTCCGGGGCGAGCCGTTCGAACACGTCCGCCGCCTTCAGCCAGCCGAACTCGCGCAGGTCGGCGGGGCCGGCCGGGCCGTAGGCGGCCAGGTAGCGGCGGACGAAGTCCTCCGCCGAGCTCTGTCCGGCCGGCTCCGCGCCGAGCCAGGAGCCGGCCATGGTCACCTCGCTGGAGGCGGGGAATGCCCACCGGTGCGCCGTCGGCACCATGACCAGCGGCAGGTTCATGCGCACGCAGTACCCGAGTGCCCGGTCACTGGCGCCCGGGAACTCGCGCAGCATCCGCTCCCGGATGGCGGCGAAGTCCAGCGGACCGTCGTCGAGGACGCCACGGGCGACGGCCACCAGGCGCTCCCGGTCGATCTCCGGGCCGGGGATCCGCTTGGTGACACCGGCCGCCGCGGCCACCAGGGAGGGCTCCACCAGCGCGCGGAAGGCCAGGTAGTCGCGGGCGCTGAGCAGGTGCAAGGTGGCCCGGACGTAGGTGGCCCGGACCACCTCGCGCTTGTCCAGGGCCGTGCGCAGGTCGTCGGCGCCGAAGCCGGCCAGCCGGTTCCACAGGGCGAGGAACGGCGAACTCGGCTGCTGGGCCTGCAGGGCGAGCAGGCGTTCCACGGCGTCCGCGACGGACGTCCGCGCCCGCTCCAGCAGCAACTGCCGGGCCAGGGTGGCCCGGTTCAGTGCGCGACGGCTCAGGACGTCGGTCATGTCGCTCCTCGGGTCGGTCACGTTCCCGACGTCACGCTAGAGCACGGGTGCGCTGTCAGGGGAGCCCGCCGCCGGTGACGGAGCGTACCGGGGCGGCTCCCCTGCGGCCGGCCTCCCGCGGTCGGCATCGCCCCCGGTCGGGCTCGCCCGGCCCGTCGGCGCGGATGCCGTTCGACGGGACGAGTGACAGACTGAGGATTCCGAGCCGGAGGCCCGCGGCAGCCGGCTCCGGGTCTGCCCGTGCGCCGGCCGGATGGGAACTGGCCATGACCTCTGAGACCTCCGAAGCGCTGTACTCCCCGGACCGAACCGCCCTTCTGATCGTCGACCCGTACAACGACTTCCTCTCCGAGGGCGGCAAGCTGTGGCCGCGGGGGAAGGAAGTGGCGGAAGGCGTCGGCCTGCTCGACCACATGCGCACCATGCTCGCCACGGCCCGCGTCCGGGGCTTCCGCGTCTTCATCGTGCCCCATCACCAGACGACGCCGAACGACTACGTCACGTGGGACCACCCGTCCCCGGCCCAGCGACGCGTCATGGAACAGCAGATCTTCGCCGCGGGTAGCTGGGGAGCCGAGTGGCACCCCGACCTCCGGCCCCGCGAGGACGAGTTCGTCACGCGCCAGCACTGGGCGTCGA
Organism: Streptomyces flaveolus; assembly: GCF_000716535.1. GTDB lineage: Bacteria > Actinomycetota > Actinomycetes > Streptomycetales > Streptomycetaceae > Streptomyces > Streptomyces flaveolus_A. The sequence continues at coordinate 165,273 of NZ_JNWV01000018.1, forward strand.
GCGGTTTCGCGAACACGGACCTGGACTTCCTGCTCAAGCAGCACCACATCCGGAACGTCGTGCTCATCGGCATGCGGGCCAACACCTGCGTGGACACCACCGCACGCTTCGGCCAGGAGCTGGGCTACCACGTGACCCTGGTCCGTGACGCCATCGCCGCCTTCAGCTGGGAGGAGATGACGGCGACGTTCGACGTCAACGCGCCTCTGTACGCCCACGCCGTCCTCACCACGGACGAGTTCGTCGACGTCGTGAACGGCCGGGACGGCGGTGCCACGCCGTGAGCGCGACCGAGGCAGGCGCCGGCGGAGCGCGCGCGGGACTGGCCGGGCAGACGGTCGTGGTGGTGGGAGGCAGCTCGGGCATCGGCCTGGAGACCGCACGCCAGGTGCGTGCGGCCGGCGGCGAGCTGGTGCTCGTGGCGCGCGACGCCGAACGTCTGCGGCGGGCGGCGGACGAGCTGGACCCGCGGGGCACCGCCGCGTTCGACGCCCGGGACACCGTCCGTCTGGAGCGGTTCCTCGGTGAGTTGCCCGGGCAGGTCGACCATGTGATGGTCACGGCGGGCAGCCCGGCGTACACCCCCCTCGCCGAACTCGACCTGACCGACGCGGGGCGGGACTTCGGCGGGCGCATCGCGATGCTGCTCGCGGTGGCACGGGCGAGCCGGGAGAAGGTCAGGGCCGGGGGGACGCTGTTGTTCATCGGCGGCACCGGCGGTCGCCGGCCCGCCGCCGGGATGGCCGTGACGGGCGCCCTCACCGCCGCGCTGCCCGCGCTCACCGCCAACCTGGCACTGGAGGTCGCCCCGGTCCGGGTCAACCTGATCGCGGCCGGGTTCGTGGACACCCCGCTGTCCGCCTCCCTCCTCGGTGACCGACTGGAGGCCCGCCGCGAGGAGTTGAGAAGGACACTGCCCATCGGCCGGGTGGTCGGACCGGCGGACGTCGCCGCCCTCGCACTGCACATCATGACCAACGGCGCCCTCACCGGCGCCACGTACGACATCGACGGCGGCCAGCAGTTCGTGGCCCACTGACCGCGGGCGTGCGCGCCGGCGAACAACTCCGCCAGGCCCGATATCCCCCTTTGAGACGGAAGGCCCAAGCCATGGACATGAAACTGGAGCTCGTCGTGGTGCCGGTGTCCGACGTCGACCGCGCCAAGGACTTCTACACCGCACTCGGCTGGAGGCTCGACGCGGACTTCGCCCCCGAGGAGGACTTCCGGGTGGTGCAGGTGACCCCGCCGGGTTCCCCGGCGTCGGTCATCTTCGGTTCATCCGTCACCGACCGGCCCCCGGGCTCCGCCCACGGCCTGTACCTGATCGTCGACGACATCGAGGCCGCCCACGAGGAACTGACGCGAGGCGGCGCCGACCCGAGCGAGGTCTTCCACGACGCCGGCGGGATCTTCCACCACGCCGGCACCGAGGCCCGGGTGCCCGGCCCCGACCCGGACCGCGGCAGCTACGGCTCCTACCTGACCTTCGACGACCCGGACGGCAACGGCTGGTTCCTGCAGGAGATCACCACCCGGCTCCCGGGGCGGCTGGACCCCGCGACCACCTCCTTCGCCTCGGCCGACGACCTGGCGAGCGCCCTGCGGCGGGCCGCGGCGGCGCACGGCGAGCACGAGGCGCGCATCGGCGCGGACGACCCGGACTGGCCCGACTGGTACGCGCGGTACATGGTCAGCGAGCAGGCCGGCACGGAACCGCCCTCCTGAACCGGCTGCCGGCGGGGGTGGGGCTCCCTCCGGCGGCGAGCCGCACGAGGCATCCCTCAGCCCAGGTAGAAGTCCCTGCGTGCCGCCACGAACTCCTCGATCGTCCGGGCGGGGGCGCCGGTCAGACGCTCGACGTCGCCGGACGCCCGGTCGTACCGGTTCTCCCGGTGCAAACGGCACATGGTGACGATGTGCTGCTCGACGTGCGGCGGCAGGCCGATCCTGGAGAGCACCTCCTCGCGCCACCGGTCGAGCGGCACGTCCACGTACGACACCGGCCGCCCCAGCGCCTTCGAGAAGGCCTCGGCCATCTCCGTCATGTCGACGGTGCGCGGCCCGGTCAGCTCGTAGACGTGCCCCACGTGGGGCAGGGGGTCCCGCAGCACGGTCGCGACCGTCCGGGCGACGTCGTCCACGGCGATCGGCGAGGTGCGCCCCCTTCCGAACGGCAGCACGATCGTGCCGTTCTCGCGGATGGTCCGCGCCGGCAGCGTGGTGAACAGCGGGTTGTCCAGGAACGACGTCGGCCGGATGTGTACGACGGGCAGCCCGGACCAGTTCAGCACCTGCTCGGCCAGCCAGTGCAGCCGCTGCTGGTGGGACTCGGCCGTGCTGGTGGCGGTCATCTGCGACACCGTCATCTGTGACATGCCGACGAGAGCGCCCAGCTCGCCGTACTCCCGCGCGACGCTCGCCACGACGGTCGCCGCGAGCAGGTGGTCGGGCGACACGGGCATGGCGAAGTACATGCTGCCGACGCCCTCCAGGGCGGGCGCGACGGTCTCGGGGCGGGTGAGGTCACCGAGGACGACGTCCGCGCCGAGGGCGCGCACGCGCGCGGCACGGTCGTCGTCCCGGCGCACCATGACGCGCACGGGGACGTCCCGCGCCCGCAGCCTCTCGACGACACCGCGGCCCACGTCGCCCGCGCCCGTGACCAGGACGAGATCGCTCGGTGTCATCGGCAGGACACCTCCTGTACGAGGCACACAAGCCGCGCACGCATGGACGTGCGGCGGAGTCGACGGCGCCGTGGGCGCCTTTCGAGCCTACGCCCCGGCCGGAGGGGCGTCGCGGGCAGGCAGCGGAACGCCGATCGGCTCCGCACTGGGCACCGCAGCCGTTAGGCGCATATACTCGTACGCGGATGCCGGTGTCCGGAGGAGACTCCGGTGTCCGGAGGAGATCATGACCCGCCCCGAGACGGACCCCGTGGAGCTGTGCAACAACCTGGCGCTGCGCAAGGCGGCCCGGTACCTCGGCGCCACCTATGACAAGGCGCTCGCCCCGACGGGTCTGCGAGCGACGCAGTTCAGCATCCTGCAGAAGCTCAGCACCCAGGAGAAGATCACCATAACGAGCCTCGCCGAGATGATCGCCATGGACCGCACCACCCTGGCCACCAATCTCAAACCACTCGCACGCGAGGGCCTCGTCACCGTCGAACCTTCGCCGACAGACCGCCGGGCTCGTATCGTCACCCTCACCCAGGACGGCCTCACCCGGATGAAGGCGGCCCTCCCGTACTGGCGAACCGTGCAGTCCCGGTTCGAGGAGAGCTTCGGACAGGACAGGGCGGCCCGGCTCCGCGCCGCTCTCGAAGGCGTCCTCGACACCGGATTCCAGCCCTGGGCCGAGTGACAGAGGAGAGACCCACCATGCGCATCGCCGTCGCCGGGGCGACCGGGAACATCGGAGCCCGCACCGTCACCGCGCTGGAACAGGCCGGACACGAAGCCGTACGCATCAGCCGCTCACTGGGCGTGGACCTGATGACCGGGGACGGCCTGGACGCCGCCCTGACCGGCGTGGAGGCCGTCGTGGACACCACGAGTACCGAGGCCACCGACCGGGACCAGGCGGTGGCGTACCTGGGCACCACGACCCGGAACCTGCTGGCCGCCGAGGAACGCGCCGGGGTCCGTCACCACGTGCTGCTCACGATCGTCGGCGCCGATCGCGTCGAAGGCAACGCGCACTACGCCGGCAAGCGTGAGCAGGAGCGCCTCGTCGCCGCGGGCCCGGTGCCGTGGACGATCGTTCCCGCCACCCAGTTCCACGACTTCGCCGCGACCGTGACGGGCTGGACCGAGCAGGACGGCGTGGCCACGATCCCACCGCTGCTCGTCCAACCGATCGCCCCGGCGGACGTGGCCGGCATCCTCGCCGAGATCGCCACCGGCCCACCCCAGGGGCGCCACCGCGACGTCGCCGGCCCCGAGACACAGGACCTGGTGGACATGGCCCGGCGCACCAACGACGCGCGCGGCCACACGGTCAAGCTCGTGCCGACGTGGTCGTCGGTGCTGGGCCCGGAGATGGCCGGCGACGTACTCCTGCCCGGCGACGACGCCCGCATCGCGCCCACGACCTTCGACGAGTGGCTGGCGCAGCCGCGGTAACCCGGCCCCGAGCGCTGTGACCGGGCCGGGAACCGGTGCCCCCCGCCGGACGTCTCCAGTGATCATGACGTCTGACGCGTACGAGTTGATCGACGACTGGGAGTCGATATGGCAGGGCTACTTCCTCGGGGAGCACGACGAGACCCTGCTGGACTGCGTGGAGCGGCTCGACAGGGCGCGGTCCGCCCGGCCGTATGACCCGGATGTGACGGCGTTCTACACCCTGGGCCTCGTGTGGACCCACGGCCATGCGATGCACGACGCGGAACCGGAGGTGGCGCGACGGGTCGTGGCAGCCCTGACGGCCGTCGCTACGGACCCGGCCCTCGCACAGGCCGCGTGCGATCACGCGGGCCATCCGTGCGACGAGGACCTGTACACGCACCTGGAATCCTTCGAGATGCTGCTGTCGCTGCTGGCCGGGAGCTCCGACTACACGTGGGAGGACATGGACACGAAGGGCGGCGATCCCGACCCCGGATCCGGCTGGCGCTGCCCGCGCAACGTGGCGGGATTCGCGCGGACGGCCGTCGGCGAGATCGAGCGGTACCGGAAGTAGCGCCGCGTTCACGGCCCCGACGGCCGGGCGAGCGCGGTGTCGCGGGGCAGGGCGTCGGCCAATTGGGCCCGCGGACAGATGCACAGTTTCGCGAACACCTTGCCCAGGTGGTACTGGACGGTGCGCGGGCTGACCGTCCTGCCCCGCAGCGCTCCGCGTCGCGACGGGGTGGAGTCACCGCGGCGGTCCGGAGGTTGACACGGTAGGACGCACCCGCCGCTGTTCAGGGGAAGATGGTGGGGACCAGGCCACCGTCGACGCTCAGCGCCGCGCCGGTGGTGGCCGAGGCGTGTTCCGTCGCCACGTAAGTGATCAGGCTGGCCACTTCCTCCGGCCGGATCAGACGTCCCAGCAGCGAGTTCGCGGCCGGGTGGCGTGCCGCCGCGAGGAGCAGGGCCGGAGTGCCGGTTCCCGGGCCCACGGCATGCGGGTTCTCCAGTCCGAAGGCCTCGGCCGTGCGCAGCACGAACCCGGCCATCGGTTCCGGGGACACCAGGTCGTCCCGGCACTCGGAGCGCCCGAACCCCGGCAGGTCGACCGCCACCAGATGGGTGTGCCGGCCGAGCCACTCCCATTTCTGTTCGTAGGCGAGCAGGCTTTCCGGCCACGGAGCGAGCAGGAAGGCAGGGATTCGCCCCTGGTACGGCGCGCTCAGCCTCGTCCGGCCGGGACGGTGCTCGCATCCGCCACCGCACAGTCCGACTGGCCAGTCCCCGGGCGACGCCGCGCGAGCCGGCCACGGGCGCGGTACCCGGCCCACCGGCGTAGACGACCGGTCGCCGCACACCGCACGGCCGGCACCACCTCCGACGACGGACCGGTGACCGGCGGGGGCACGGGCTCGCCGGCAGGCGGGCCGTTTAGAGCCCCTTTATCGGTGCCGTCGAGAATCCGGCCCTTCGACGCAGGACCCCCGCGCGGGTCCGCAACGCCCTGGGAGCGGCATGAACGACGACGAAGTGACCGAGGAGAACGGCGACCTGCCCGGGTTCCCGATGTCGAGGGGCTGCCCGTACCACCCGCCGCCCGGCTACGCCCGCCTCGGCGAACAGGGGCCGGTGGCGCGGGCACGGCTCTACGACGGACGGGTGGCCTGGGTGGTGACCGGCTACGCCGAGACACGACGGCTTCTGGTGGACCGCCGGCTGTCCTCCGACCGGTCCCGCCCCGACTTCCCGGTGCTCGTGCCGCGCATGGCGGCGACGAAGCTGACCGCCCTGGTGGGCATGGACCCGCCGGAGCACGACGTGCAACGGCGCATGCTCATCGGGAGCTTCACGGTGCGGCGGGTCAACGCGCTGCGGCCGTCGATCCGCCGGATCGTGGACGAGCGGATCGACGCGGTGCTGGGCAAGGCCGGCGAGCAGGCGGTCGACCTGGTCCCGGAGTTCGCGCTGCCGGTGCCGTCCACCGTCATCTGCGAACTGCTCGGAGTGCCGTACGAGGACCACGAGTTCTTCGAGGAGCAGACCCGGCGGATGCTCCAGGCCACCGGAACCGCGGAACAGGCCGCCGGCGCGAGCGCCGCGCTGGTCGGCTACTTCGACGAACTGGTCGGCGTGAAGCTCGCGGGAACCGACCGCCGGCACCGGCAGGACGGGCTGCTGGACGAACTGGTCGAGGACCGGGTGCGCGGCGGCGAGCTGAGCCGGGCGGACCTGTCGGCCATCGCCATGTTCCTGCTCGTGGCCGGGCACGAGACCACGGCGAACATGATCGGGCTGAGCATCCTGACCCTGCTGGAGCACCCGGTGGAGTCGGCCCGGCTGCGCGCCGAGCCCGCCCTGCTGCCCGGCGCCGTGGAGGAGCTGCTGCGGTTCCTGTCCGTCGCCGACGAGTTGCAGCGGGTGGCGGCCGCGGACATCGAGGTAGGGGGCGTGGTGATCCGCGAGGGTGACGCCGTGTACCTGCCGAACGCGGCGGCGAACCGCTCCGCCGACGCCTTCCCGGACCCCGACACCCTCGATGTGGGCCGCAGCGCCCGCCAGCACCTGGCGTTCGGGTACGGCGTCCACCAGTGCATCGGGCAGAACCTGGCCCGGGCGGAACTGGAGATCGCCCTCGGCCGGCTGCTGACCCGGATACCGACGCTGCGGCTAGCGGAACCGGTCGAACGGCTCGGCACCAAGCCCGGAGGCTCGGTGCAGGGGATCCTGCGGCTGCCCGTCACCTGGTGAGGCACCGGCGGCAGGGGACGGCGAGGCGCGGGCGGCGGGCCACGGAGGGTTTCCGTGGCCCGCCGCCCGCGGCGTGTCAGGCGGCGGTCAGCCGTTCCTCCAGGAAGCGGACCACCGCGGCGGGCGTCGGATGGTCGAAGAGCAGCACGGGCGGCAGCAGCAGACCCGTGACCTGGCACAGCCGGTTGCGCACCTCCAGCGCGGTGAACGACGACAGGCCGATGTCCAGGAACTTGTCCTCGGGGTCGATCTGTTCCGGCGACTCATGGCCGAGGACGTCGGCGGTGTGGGCCAGGACCAGGTCGAGCAGCGCCCCGGGCCGGTCCGCGGCGGCAGCCACGACCGCCGAGGCGGTGCCGTGCTCCGCCGCCGGGTCCCGGCCGTCCACTGCCGCGTCCGTGGTGTCCGTGGTGGTGTCCGCAGGGACGGGGTGCGGCTGGGGCCGCCGGGCGTCCGCCGCATACGGGCGCACGACCTGCGCCGGCCACCAGTAGCGGCGGTGCTCGAACGGGTAGGTCGGCAAGTCGGCGGCCGGGCGCGGCCGTTCCCCGTACCAGTGCGCCCACCGCACCTCGCCGCCGGCCGTGTGCAGCCGGGACAGCGCCGTGGCGAGGGTGTCCTCCTCGGCGCGGTCCCGCACCAGCGCCGGCACGACGACGGGGGCGGCGTCGGCGGGCAGACAGGCCGGGACCAGCGGCGCGAGCACGGCGTCCGGGCCGACCTCGACATAGGCGGCCACCCCGGCCTCGTGCAGCGTGGCGACGGCCGCGCCGAACCGGACCGGGGAGCGTAGCTGGCGGGCCCAGTACTCGGGCCGGCGCAGCTCCTCGGCGTCGAGCCGCCGCCCGGTGAGGTCGGAGACCACCGGGATGACCGGCTCGGTCACCCGCAGGGTCGTCGCGAGCTGCCGCAGGGGCTCCATGGCGCCGTCCATGTGGGCCGAGTGGAACGCGTGGCTGACCCGCAGCCGGCGGGTACGGCGGCCCTGCTCGGCGAACCCGTGCGCGAGGTCCGTCACCGCCTCGGCGTCTCCCGAGACCACGGTGGCGCGGGGGCCGTTGACGGCGGCGACACCGATCACGCCTGAGTAGTCCTCGAGCAGGGCGCGCACCTCCTCCTCCGAGGCTTCCAGCGCCGCCATCGCCCCGCCGCGCGGTCCCGCGCCCATCAGCCGGCCGCGCGCGGCGACCAGGGCGCAGGCGTCCTCGACCGGCAGCGCACCGGCCGCGGCGACCGCGGTGAGCCCGCCCAGGGAGTGCCCGGTGACGAAGTCCGGCTCGGGCAGCAGCCGGCTCAGCAGCCGGAACAGGGCCAGCTCCACGGTGAACAGCGCCGGTTGGGCGTACTCGGTGCGGTCGAGCAGCGCCGCGTCCGGGCTGTCCGGCGCGGCGAACAGCAGTTCCTTGAGCGGTCGGTCCAGATGCGGCTCGAACGCCTCGCACAACTCGTCCACCGCCTGCCGGAACACCGGCCACCGGTCGTACGACTCCCGTCCCATCCCCGGGCGCTGGCTGCCCTGACCGGTGAACAGCCAGGCCGTGGAGAGCCGTTCGGCCGCGGTGCCGGACACGGCCCGGGGATGCGGGCGGCCCGCTGCCAGCGCCCGCAGCGCGGCCAGCCGTTCGTCCGCGCCGCCCGGCAGCACCACCGCGCGATGCCGGAACACCGCCCGCCCCAGTGCCAGCGTGCGGCCCACCTCGACCGGGTCGGACTCCGGGGCGGCGGCCAGATGCGCGGCCAGCCGCCCGGCCTGGGACCGCAACGCACCCGCGGTCCGCGCCGACAGCACCCACGGGGCGAGCGGACGGGCCTCGGCGGCCATGGCGTCCGCCACGGCGTCACCCGTGCTCTCCGCGCTGCCGCCTGAGGTCTCGTCCGGGGCGCCGGACGTGGTGCCCTGCGTGCCGCCGTCCGAAGTCTCGTGCGCGACGTAGGACATGCCGCCCGGCGTGCCGCCGCCCGGCGTGCCCGACGGGTTCCGCAGGGGAGCGCCCGCTTCCCGCGACGGCTCCTCCTCCGCCGTCTCCGGCGGGGCCTGCTCCAGGATGACGTGCGCGTTGGTTCCGCTGATGCCGAACGACGAGACACCGGCCCGGCGGGGGCGCCCGCGGTCCGGCCAGGGGAGCGTCTCGGCGAGCAGCCGCACCCCGCCCGCCGACCAGTCGACGTGCGGCGTTGGTTCGTCGAGGTGGAGGCTGCGGGGAAGGACCTCGTGCCGCATCGCCAGGACCGTCTTGATGACGCCGGCGACACCCGCCGCGGCCTGCGTGTGCCCGATGTTCGACTTCAGCGAGCCCACGAACAGCGGCTCGTCGTCCGGCCGCCCCTGCCCGTAGGCGGCGATCAGGGCCCGCGCCTCGATGGGGTCGCCCAACCGGGTGCCGGTGCCGTGCGCCTCCACCGCGTCGACCTGCTGCGGTGCCAGCCGGGCGTCGGCCAGCGCCTGCCGGATGACCCGTTCCTGCGTCGGGCCGTTCGGCGCGGTCAGCCCGTTGCTCGCCCCGTCCTGGTTGACCGCCGACCCGCGCAGCACGGCCAGCACCCGGTGGCCGCGCCGGCGCGCCTCGGACAGCCGCTCCAGCAGCACCAGACCGACCCCCTCGGCGAACCCCGTGCCGTCGGCGGCCGCCGCGAACGCCTTGCACCGGGCGTCCGGCGCGAGCCCCCGCTGCCTGCTGAACTCCACCAGCAGCAGCGGCGTCGCCATCACCGTGACCCCGCCCGCCAGCGCCAGGTCGCATTCACCGCGCCGCAGCGACTGGGCGGCCAGGTGCATGGCGACCAGCGACGACGAGCAGGCCGTGTCCAGCGTGACCGCCGGCCCCTCCAGACCCAGGTGGTAGGCGACCCGCCCGGACGCCACGCTGGTGGCGTTGCCCGTCATCAGGTGCCCCTCGTACCCCGCGGGCACCCGCTCGGGCGGCGGCACGTACGCCTGCGACACCACCCCCGCGAACACCCCGGTACGGCTGCCGCGCAGCGAGTCCGGGGCGATCCCGGCCCGTTCGAAGGTCTCCCACGCCACCTCCAGCAGCAGCCGCTGCTGCGGATCGGTGGCCACGGCCTCGCGCGGCCCCATGCCGAAGAACGCCGCGTCGAACCCGGCCGCGTCGTCCAGGAAACCGCCCTCACGCGTGTACGCCGTACCCGCCCGGTCGGGGTCCGGGTCGTAGAGCCCCGCCAGGTCCCAGCCCCGGTCCGCCGGGAAGTCCGACACGGCGTCACGTTCCCGCGACACCAGCTCCCACAGCTCCTCGGGAGAGCTGACCCCGCCGGGGAAGCGGCAGGCCATGGCGACGATCGCGATCGGCTCCCGCTCCCGCTCCTCCAGCTCACGGATGCGCCGGCGGGCCTGCCGCAGATCGGTGGTCGCCCGCCGCAGATAGTCCCGCAGCTTCTCCTCGTTGCTCATGCCAGTCGCACTCTCTTCTCGGTCTTCTCCGGCCCGCCTGCGCGTCGCCCGGGCGGGTTGGGCGGATGGCTCCGGCCGCGCCGAGCCGGGGCCGGGGTGGGCCGGCCGGGCCGGCGGCGACCGCCGGCGCCGGCCCCGCCGGACCACCCCGTGTGCCTCAGGTGGCGTCCAGTTCCTCGTCGAGCGCGCGGAACAGCTCCTCGTCGTCGGCGTCGGCGAAGTCCACGTCCTCCGCCCCGGCCGCAGGCGCGGTGCCGTCCCGCCCCGCCTCCTCGTCCCAGCGCCACAGGGCCGCGCGCAGCCGCTCCCTGAGCCGGGGGAACTCCGGCCCGTCGACGGTGACCGAGGCCAGCAGACGGTCCAGCTCGGCGGTGGGGTCCTCCGGCGCCAGCAGCCCGAGCAGGTGCCCGGCCAGCGCCGCCGGCGTCGGGAACTCGAAGACGAGCGTCGTCGGCAGCCGCAGCCCGGTGGCCGCGCCGACCCGGTTGCGCAGCTCGACGGAGGTCAGCGAGTCGAATCCGGTCTCCTTGAAGGCCCGTTCGGCGTCGACGCCGTCCGGTGTGCCGTGCCCGAGCACGGCGGCCACTTGCTCCCGGACCAGGGCGAGTACGGCCCGCTCGCGCTCCGGGCCGCGCAGCGCGAGCAGCCGCTCCGCGAAGCCCGCCGCCGACGCCGTACCGCCGCCCTGCGCGGCGCGGCGCACCACCGGGCCGCGCACCAGCGACCGCAGCACGGCCGGGACCCCGCCCGCCGCGGTGTCCGCCCGCAGCCCCGCCAGGTCCAGCGGTGCCGGGACGAGCAGCGGCCGGCCGGCCGCCAGTGCCGCGTCGAACAGCGCCATGCCCTCCTCCAGCGTCATCGGGACGAGACCGCCGCGGGCGATCCGGGCCCGGTCGGCCTCCGCCAGATGACCCGTCATCCCGCTCGCCGCCTCCCACATGCCCCAGGCCAGCGACGCGGCCGGCAGACCACGGCCGTGCCGGTGCGCGGCCAGCGCGTCCAGGAAGACGTTGGCGGCCGCGTAGTTCGCCTGGCCGGCACCGCCGAGGAGACCGGAGGCGGAGGAGAACAGCACGAACCACGACAGGTCCAGCCCGCGGGTCAGCTCGTGCAGGTTCCACGCCGCGTCCACCTTGGGCCGCAGCACGGAGGCGACCTTCTCCGCGGTCAGGGAGGACAGGATCCCGTCGTCCAGCACACCCGCGGCATGGACGACACCGGTCAGCGGACGCGCCGGATCGACGGACTCCAGCAGCCGGGCCAGCGCCTCCCGGTCGGCGGCGTCACAGGCCTCGATCCGCACCCGCGCGCCCAGCTCCTCCAGTTCGCTCACGAGCGCGGCGGCGCCGGGCGCCTCGGGCCCGCGCCGGCCGATGAGCAGCAGGCTGCGCACCCCGTGCCCGGTCACCAGGTGCCGGGCGAGTTCCGCCCCGAGGGTGCCGGTGCCCCCGGTGACGAGCACCGTTCCGGAGTGCTCCGGCTCCCCGGCCGCCGGCACGGTCAGCACGACCTTGCCCACCTGCCGGGCCTGCGCGAAGTACCGGAAGGCCGCCGGAGCCCGCCGTACGTCCCAGGTCGCGACCGGCAGCGGGGAGAGCACGCCCCGCTCCAACAAAGCGAGCACCGAGGCCAGCGCCTCACCGACGCGCGCCGGGTCCATCCCCAGCAGCTCGAAGGGCTGGTACGTCACCCCCGGCCGCGCCGCCTCGATCGCGGACGGCTCGCGCAGATCGGCGACGCCCATCTCCACGAACCGTCCGCCCGGCCCCAGCAGCCGCAGGGAGGCGTCGGTGAACTCGCCGGTCAGCGAGTTGAGCACCACGTCGACACCCGCGCCGTCCGTGGCCCCGCGCACCCGCTCCTCGAACCCGGTCGTGCGCGAGGACGCCAGATGCGCCTCGTCCAGCCCGAGCGCGCGCAGCGCACCCCACTTCGCCGGGCTCGCGGTGCCGAACACCTCGGCGCCCAGGTGCCGGGCGAGCTGCACCGCCGCGAGCCCCACACCGCCGGCCGCGGAGTGCACCAGCAGCCGCTCCCCGGCCCGCAGCCCGGCCAGCTCGACCAGGGCGTAGTAGGCGGTGGTGAACACCGCGGGCACGCCCGCCGCCGTCGCGAACGACCAGCCGTCCGGGACGCGCGCGAGCAGCCTCCGGTCCGCCACGGCCACCGGGCCGACAGCGCCCGGCACCAGCCCGAACACCCGGTCCCTGACGGCCAGGCCCTCGACCCCCGGACCGACCTCCAGCACGGTCCCCGCGGCCTCCGTACCCAGCGGCGCCTCGGCCGGCACCATGCCCAGGACGCTCAGCACGTCACGGAAGTTGAGCCCGGCGGCCCGCACCGCGATCCGCACCTGCCCGGCGGCCAGCGGCGCCCCGGCCCCCGGATGCGGCACGGCCCGCAGTTCGTCGGGCGACCCGCCGGGTGCCTCCAGGCGCCAGGCGGACCCGTCCCCGGGGACCACGAGGGCCTCCTCCGCGGCGACGGGCGCCAGCCGCGGCACGAGCACCCGCCCCTCGCGCAACGCCAGTTGCGGCTCGCCCGTGGCCACCGCGGCGGCCAGCGCCCCCCGGGAGGCCGGAGTGTCGTCGGTGTCCACGACGGTGACCCGTCCGGGGTGTTCGGTGGCGGCGGACCTGACCAGACCCCACAGCGGCGCCGCCACGAGGTCCGGCAGATCGCCCGGGGCGGCAGCGACGGCGCGCCGGGTGAGCACCACCACGGGCACCTGCGGCGCACCGCCCGTACCCGTGCCGCCCGGCTCGTCCGTGAGCCGTTCCCGCAGCCGCTCCAGCAGCTCCGTGACCGCCTCACGGACGGCGTCGGGGACGGTCCCCCCGGCCGTGGACCGGGCGTCCAGCACGTCGTACGCCCCTTCGGCCGCCCCGTCCCCGGTCGGCGACAGCTCGGTCCAGCCCAGCTCGTACAGCGACCGGACGGCGCCGGACGCGCGCCTCGCGGACGGCAGCCGGTCCGGGTCCACCGGCCGCAGCACCAGCGACTCGGCGACGGCCACCACGGCACCCGCCGGGTCGGCCACGGACAGCGTCACGGAGTCCTGCCCACCCGCCCCCGGGGCGACGGCGACGCGCAGCGCGGTGGCCCCGGCGGCGGCCAGGGACACCCCGCTCCAGCTGAACGGAAGCCGCACCCCCGGTCCCAGGAAGTCGCCCAGCCCCATGGCGTGCAGCGCGGAGTCCAGCAGCGCGGGGTGCAACGCGAACCGGGCGGCGTCGTCGTGGAACTGTCCCGCGAGGGCCACCTCCGCGTAGACGGTGTCACCCGACCGCCAGGCCGCCGTCAGGTTCCGGAACGCGGGCCCGTACTCGTAACCCAGCTCGGCCAGCCGGTCGTAGAGGTCCGACACCTCCAGCGGATCGGCGTCCGCCGGCGGCCAGGACGCGGGCCACCCGCCGGCCGGGACCGGGCGCGGCACCGGGTCGACGACGCCGGTCGCGTGCCGCGTCCACCCGGCCTCGGGGTCCTCCCCGTCCGGCCGCGAGTGCACCGACACCCGGCGCCTGCCGTCCTCGCCGGCGCCCTCCACCGCCACCTGCACCCGGACCGCTCCCCGCCCGGGAAGCAACAGCGGCTCCTCCAGAGTCAGTTCGTCGACCCGGTTGCCCCCGACCGTCTGCGCGGCCTGGAGCACGAACTCCAGCAGCGCGGCGCCCGGCACCAGCACGGTCCCGCCCACGGCGTGGTCGGCGAGCCAGGTCTGCGTCCGCGTCGACAGCCGCCCGCTGAGGACCACGGTGTCGCCTTCCGCGAGCGTGGTCACGGTGGACAGCACGGGGTGCTCGGTCCCGTCCAGCCCCAGGCTGCCGGCGTCACTGTGCGCCGCCGGGCCTTCCAGCCAGTAGCGGTGGTGTTGGAAGGGGTAGGTGGGGAGGTTGGTGGGGGGTGGGGTGGTGG
>NZ_JNWV01000019.1 GCF_000716535.1 Streptomyces flaveolus
ACGGCCGGACGAACTCCCACTCGGCATCGGACAGTTCATGGCGACGTATCACCCGTCCATGATCCACCACTCAAGATCATTTGAAGACACTGCCTAGGCGGGCTGGCCCTCGGTCAGCTCCCGCAGCGGCCACCGGCCGTCGACCACCGCGTCCGCCTCCCCCTTGCGCCGCAGGAACGCCTGGAAGTCCGCCGCCCACTGCGCGTACCACTCGATCTGGCGGCGGTGCAGTTCCGCCGGGCCCAGGGACGCTATCTTCGGGTGGCGGTCGGCTATCGCGGACGCGAGCCGGGCCGCGGCGAGGGCGTCGGCGGTGGCGTTGTGGGCCGCGTCGAGGACTATGCCGTACTCGGCGCAGACCGCCTCCAGGTTCCGTTTGCCGCGGCGGTAGCGGTCGACCCAGCGGTCGATGGTGTACGGGTCGATGACCGGGGCGGGGTGGGTGCCGCCCAGCCGGTCGGTCAGGGACGGCAGACCGTGGCGCCGCAGTTCCGCCGAGAGCAGGGTGAGGTCGAACGCCGCGTTGTAGGCGACGACCGGAACGCCCGTCTTCCAGTAGGACGCCAGGACGTCGGCGATGGCGTCGGCCACCTGGTCCGCCGGACGGCCCTCGGCCGTCGCGCGTTCGTTGCTGATGCCGTGCACGGCGACCGCGTCGGCCGGGATCTCCACGCCCGGATCGGCCAGCCATTCCCGGCGCCCCATGGGCTCACCGGCCTTGACCTCGATCACGGCGCCCGTGACGATGCGCGCCTCGCGCGGATCGGTCCCGGTCGTCTCCAGGTCGAAGCCGATCAGCAGCTCCTGGTGCCAGCCCATGGGCGGCCCCCCTTCTTGGTGGTGCTTTCCCCCAGTGGCCTCCACCCTCGCACGCGGCACTGACAATCAGACGACAGCGTTCCGCTTTCCGGCCCCGCACCGGCCCGTGCCCGGCCTCCCATCCGGCCCCGACCGTTCAGGACACCGGGCGCGAATCCGCCCAAGCCAGCTCGAATTCCTCGCGGTATGTGGGGAAGAGCCCGACTTCGCCCACATCATCCGACTTGACCAGTCGGCTGCCGTTGCGGAGCACCAGCACCGGCGACTCCATCCCCCGCGCCCCGCGCAGATAGGACTGCACCACGGCGACGCCGTCGGCGCCGTCGCCGTCCACCAGGTAGGCGGTGAAGCGGGGCGTCTCGTCGTACACCTGGATCTCGAACGCGCCGGGGCCGCGCAGCCGGGACCGCACCCGGCGCATGTGCAGGATGTTCATCTCGACCGAGCGGCTCAGTTCGCCCCGCTTCATCCCGAGTTCGCGTTCTCGGCGCTTGACCGAGCTGGAGGCCGGGTTGAGGAAGAGCAGCCGTACCCGGCAGCCGCCCTCGGCGAGCCGGACCAGGCGCCGCCCGGAGAAGTTCTGCACCAGCAGGTTCAGGCCGATGCCGATGGCGTCGAGCCGTCGGGCGCCGCCGAAGATGTCCTCGGCCGGGAACTGGCGCAGCAGCCGCACCCGGTCGGCGTGGACGGCGACGACGTCGGCGTACCGGTCGCCGACCAGGTCCTCGACCGCGTCGACGGGGAGCCGGCGCGCCGAGGGGACGTCACCGCCCGCACCGAGCATCTCCAGCAGCCGGGCGGAGGCCCGCTCGGCCTGGCTGAGGACCGCCTCGGACAGGGCCCGGTTGCGGGAGACGACGTTGCGGGTGACCTCCAGCTCGTCCAGGGCGAGTTCGAGGTCCCGGCGCTCGTCGAAGTACGGTTCGAAGCACGGCCAGTGCTGGACCACCAGTTCGCGCAGCTGGGGCAGGGTGAGGAAGCTGAGCACGTTGTCGTCGGCCGGGTCGAGCAAGTAGCCCTTGCGGCGGCTGACTTCGCGGACGGCGACCGCGCGCTGCACCCACTCCTGCCCGGCCGGGCCGGCCGCGGCCACCACCCACTCGTCGCCGTGGACGGGTTCGTAGATGGGCCGCAGCACGGCCGCCACGACGGCGCGCAGCCGCTGTTCGACGAGGTTCAGCCAGATGTAGGCCCGGCCGGCCCGCTGGGCGCGGGTGCGCACCTCGCGCCAGGCGTCGGTGTCCCAGTCCAGCTCCGGACCGATGGAACCCGCGTCCATCGGCCGGGCCAGGGACACCGCGCCGGGCGGGACGTCTGTGGAGTTCCCCTCGTGACCCTCGTCACCAGGAGGCAGCTCCAGCCCTCCCGAGCCCACCCGTGCACCGCCTTCCGCTCCCCCGGGCCTTTCCCGTCTCAACGATCAAGGAAGGGTACTCCGCGAGCGGTCGGCGGTGCAGCCGGATGGACAGGTCGGTTTCCGGACCGCTGTGCTCAACTACGCCATTCCCAGTGTCCGTTCTCCCATGCCAACTCCTTCGGAGTGAGCGGATTCATAGCCGTGACGTCCCGCGGGGCGATGGAGAAGCCCTGCCAGTGCACGGGCATGGGCTGCTGGTCCTCGTCCCGGGCGATGTGGTGGAAACCGACGTTCACCCAGACCACGGGGTGGGTGAGGGCCTGGCCGCTCACCCACTTGTCCACGGACTTCGCGTGGCCGGCCGCGCACGTCGGGTTGTTGCTGGCGAACAGCTCGCACTTGTCGTACTCGGTGACGTACATGTCGTGCTTGGTGAAGCTGCGGCCCGGGTACTTGGTGGTGGGCCCGGGGACCAGCTCGTAGGAACGGGCGTGCCCGTCCTTGTTCTTGCCGGTGGCGCTGACCACCCGCCACCAGCGGTAGGTCTTGTAGTCGCCCCCCAGTTCCTTGCCGACCTTGGTGCGGGTGGTCCTGGCGGTCGGGCCCTCCCGCCCGGCGGGGGCGCTGACGGTGGAGTCGTACTGCTCGACCTTCGTCTTCGACGAGCCGTCGAGGCCGAAGTCGAGCCGCCAGAAGACGTTGTGGCTGTGGCTGGTGGCGTAGTCCCGGGCGCCCTTGCCGATGGGCCAGCCGCGTCCGTCCTGGGCGTTGTAGTCCTCGAAGGAGAGGCTGCCGGTCGCGCCGACGTTCATGTTGATCGTGCCGTCGTCCTGGAAGCGCCACTCGGTGATGTACTCGTACCAGCCGACCTGGTTGACCGTGTAGACCAGCAGGTCCTTGCCCTGCTGCTGGTAGGTCTTGCCCGACTGGAAGATGTCGTGCATGCGGTAGGCGTGGCCACGCGAACGGGTGGTCGTGCACAGGCCCTTGACATTCGGGTGGCGCGGGTCGCCGTCCGGGACCTTGACGGTCTTGATGGTGCCGCCGGGGCACTCGCCCGGCGACAGCTCCATCAGCTCCTGGGCGAAGTCCTGGCCCGTCAGGTCGTAGTACTCGTGCTTCCCGTCGTCGTACGGGACGTGGATCTGGCCGAGTCTGGCGCTGTTGAGGACCTTGATCGGCTTGGCCTCGCCCTTGGGCTGGTAGGAGACGTTCTCCAGGACGAGGCCGGCCTTGCTGTCGTAGCGCCAGCACATCCGCCAGGTCGTGCCGGTGGTCAGCTTCTGTTCGATCGTGTAGGCGGCGCTGCAGCCGGCCGCCGCCGCGGCCGGGGCGGTCTGCGGCCGGGCGGCGGCCGGACCGGCGAGCGTCGTCGCGCCGGCGGCCAGCGCGGCCAGGGACACTCCGAGGGCCGCGGTCTTGCGGGCGGTGCGGCCGAGGGCGCGCGGCCGGACTGCGCCGGACAGGTGCTTTTCGGGCATGAAGAGGTGACTCCCTTACCGGAGGTACGGGTGTGAAGGTCGGGCGGCGGCCGGTCAGCCGCGGTCGAGGGCGGCGGCCTTGCGGGCGCTCAGGTCGATCACGAGGTCCCTGGTGTCGATCCACGGCCCGTTGCGGACCTTGGAGAACAGCCGCACGCACCGGTGGACGCCGCACTTGTCGAGCACCGCCGGCTGGGCGCCCGGCGAGGCCTCGTAGATCCCGCCGCTCAGCTCCAGCTGGTCCGGCGAGGTGAGCGCCTTGCCGGTGGCGTCCTTGTAGTCCGCCTTGAGTCCCGCGCCCAGCGGGTCCGCGATCAGGATGCGGGCCGCCTCGGCGTTCTCGGCGCGGCTGGGCGGCGGCTGGACGCCGCGCTGGGTGCCGGTCCGCTCGACCTTCCCGGTCCGCAGGTTGACGGTCCTGGTGACGAGTGTGTCGTTCCCGTAGTCGTAGAAGGTCACGTCCGCGCGCCGTGGCGCGTTCGGGTCGTCCGCCTCGGCGGCCTCCGGCTCGGCGAGGTCGACGCTCAGCCGCTGGGGTCCGCGGTCGCCGTCGACGTCCCGGGCCGTGGCCGAAAGCCGTCCCGCAGCGGCGATCTTCTCGACCCGCCGCAACTCGTCGTCGGTGAGCGGGTCACGGCCCGTGCCCTGCTTCTCCTCGGCGGGTGCCTGCTCCACGACCCCGGGCGGCGCGGCGTCCGGGCCCTGCCCGGCCTGCCCGGCCTGCCCGGCCTGCCCCGCGGCCCGCGTGCCGCCGCCGGCCCCTCCGGATTCGTCCGCTCCCGCCGTGCCCGGCAAGGTGACCGCGACCATCGCGGCGGTCCCCGCCGCCGCGAGGGCCGCACCGGTCAGTACTTTGCCCAGATGGCGGTGGACTGTCTCACGCACATTCTCCCCCTACTCCCCCTGATCCCCGGGAGTACGTATCTGCCCCGCTGGTTCGGCGCACGGCGGGTACCAGAACCGCCGTGCGCACTGGTCACCGGATAAGAGGGCGCGTGAGCCACGGGAGGTTGCCTCACTTTCGGACGAGACTCGGGGGCAAGGCGGCCCCCGGCGGACGGCACACCTGGGAGAGTCGTATCCATGCAGGTCTGGCCTGGAGAGGCGTATCCGCTCGGCGCCACCTATGACGGCGCCGGAACCAACTTCGCGGTCTTCACGGAGGCCGCGGACCGAGTAGAGCTGTGTCTGCTGCACGACGACGGCTCAGAGACGGCGGTGGAACTGCGCGAGAGCGACGCGTTCGTGCGGCACGCGTACGTGCCGGGCGTGATGCCGGGACAACGGTACGGGTTCCGGGTGCACGGCCCGTACGACCCCGGACGCGGGCTGCGCTGCAACTCCGCGAAGCTGCTGCTCGACCCGTACGCGAAGGCGATCAGCGGGTCGGTCCGGTGGGGCGAGGAGGTGTACGGCTACCACTTCGGCGCGCCCGAGAGGCGCAACGACCTGGACTCGGCGCCGCACACCATGACCTCGGTGGTGATCAACCCGTACTTCGACTGGGGCGACGACCGCCCGCCGCGCACCGAGTACCACCACACGGTGATCTACGAGGCCCACGTCAAGGGCCTGACCATGCGTCATCCCGGGCTCCCCGAGGAACTGCGCGGCACCTACGCGGCCCTCGCCCATCCGGCGATCATCGAACACCTGACCAAGCTCGGGGTGACCGCGCTCGAACTGATGCCCGTACACCAGTTCGTGAACGACCACCGGCTGGTCGACATGGGTTTGAACAACTACTGGGGCTACAACACCATCGGTTTCTTCGCGCCGCACAACGCGTACGCCTCCTGGGGCGACCGCGGCCAGCAGGTGCTGGAGTTCAAGTCGGCGGTCCGGGCGCTGCACGAGGCCGGGATCGAGGTCATCCTGGACGTGGTCTACAACCACACCGCCGAGGGCAACCACCTGGGTCCGACGCTGTCCTTCAAGGGCATCGACAACCCGTCGTACTACCGGCTGACGGAGGACCCGCGCTACTACATGGACACCACGGGGACCGGGAACTCGCTGCTCATGCGGTCCCCGCACGTGCTCCAGCTGATCATGGACTCGCTGCGGTACTGGGTCACCGAGATGCACGTCGACGGCTTCCGCTTCGACCTCGCGGCGACCCTGGCCCGGCAGTTCCACGAGGTGGACCGGCTGTCGTCGTTCTTCGACCTGGTGCAGCAGGACCCGGTGGTCTCCCAGGTGAAGCTGA
This sequence comes from Streptomyces flaveolus, assembly GCF_000716535.1. Classification (GTDB taxonomy): domain Bacteria; phylum Actinomycetota; class Actinomycetes; order Streptomycetales; family Streptomycetaceae; genus Streptomyces; species Streptomyces flaveolus_A. The sequence goes on from NZ_JNWV01000019.1 coordinate 5,867, forward strand.
TCGCCGAGCCCTGGGACGTGGGCGAGGGCGGCTACCAGGTGGGCAACTTCCCGCCGCTGTGGACCGAGTGGAACGGCAAGTACCGGGACACGGTCCGGGACCTGTGGCGGGGCGAGCAGCGCACGCTCGCCGAGTTCGCCTCCCGGCTGACCGGCTCCTCCGACCTCTACCAGGACGACGGCCGCCGCCCGCTGGCCTCGATCAACTTCGTCACCTGCCACGACGGCTTCACGCTGCACGACCTCGTCTCGTACAACGAGAAGCACAACACCGCCAACGGCGAGGACAACCGGGACGGCGAGAGCCACAACCGGTCGTGGAACTGCGGGGCGGAGGGCGAGACCGACGATTCGGAGGTACTGCGGCTGCGCGCGCGGCAGATGCGGAACTTCATCGCCACGCTGATGCTGTCCCAGGGCGTGCCGATGATCAGCCACGGCGACGAGTTCGCGCGCACCCAGCACGGCAACAACAACGCCTACTGCCAGGACAACGAGCTGTCCTGGGTGGACTGGCCGGAGTCCCTGGAGAGCGACCTGCTGGAGTTCACGCGCGCGATGGTGTGGCTGCGCCGCGACCATCCCGTCCTGCGCCGGCGCCGCTTCTTCCACGGCCGTCCGGTGGAGGGCACCCACGACGAGCTGTCCGACATCGCCTGGTTCACCCCCGAGGGCGGCGAGATGACCCAACGGGACTGGAACTCGGCGCAGGCGTCCGCGCTGACCGTGTTCCTGAACGGCAACGCCATCTCCGAGCCGGGCCCGCGCGGGGAACGCATCACCGACGACTCCTTCCTGCTGATGTTCAACGCCTCCCCCGCGCCGCTGGACTTCCTCGTGCCGGTCGACCACGGCCGCCAGTGGCAGGTGGTCGTCGACACGGCCCGTCCGGAAGGGGTACCACCGGGAGCGGGCGCGAAGGTGGCGGCCGGCGACCGCATCACCTTGGCGGACCGCAGCCTGGCCGTGCTGCAACGACCGGCGTAGGAAGAGGCGTGCGGCCCGCGCGCGTGCGGGGGGTCGCTCCGTAGGCGCGCGGAGGAGGAACCGTGCCGTACGCGCGCGTGGGAGGAACGTCTCGTACGCGCGCGTGGCGGGTGCGCGGACGCGGCGCGCGCGGGGAGCGGCGTTTGGAGTGGGCGGCCGGCGAGGGCGAGCGCGAGGGGCTGCCCGTCGGCCAGGGAACCGGTACGGGCCGCGCGGGGGGGGCGGGGCGGGACGTCAGGGCCGTACCCCAGGCGAGCGCCGCCGCGGTGCTCGCCACGGAGAGGGTTGGCGCGGCGACTGGTGACGGCCGGCGTGAGGGCTTGGCCGCTGCGCCCTCGGCGGCTCCCAGGAGGGTGCCGGCCGCCCCGTGAGCGCGGCGGCAAGCGAGAGCGGAGCAGCGCCGTCCGCCGGCCGTGCCGGTCCACCAGCCGCTTGCCGGGGGCGCACCCGGCCACCTGGCCGAGCGGGAGCATGCCGGCGGTCGGGCCGGCCGTGCCGAGGGAACGGCTCGTGCCGGCGACAGGCAGCACACTGCCGAAACGGACGGTCGCCGTCGGCGGCCGGCCCAGGTGGGACGGGCACGGCGGCGGCAGCGGTCCCGGCAGGCCGAGCACCCGGCGGCAGGTGTCCCATGGGCGCCGCCGCTCCCGCTTCCGGTCGCTCCCACCGCTCGGTGCCAGACACGCGTGCGTGATCCGGGCAGAGGTCGATGACACGAAAGACGGCGAGCGGGGTACGTAGGTTCCCATGACTTCTGCGCGACCCGGACCGGGGGTGCCCACGGCCACCTACCGGCTGCAGCTCCAGCCCGCGTTCCCGTTCGCCGCCGCCGAAGCGGCCGTACCGTACCTGGCGTCGCTCGGCGTCTCGCACCTGCATCTGTCCCCCGTCCTGGAGGCCGTCCCGGGCTCCGCGCACGGTTACGACGTCGTGGACCCCACGCGCGTGCGCGCGGAGCTGGGCGGCGAGGAGGGGTTGCGCGCGCTGGCGCGCACGGCGCACGAGCACGGCCTCGGCCTGGTGGTGGACATCGTGCCGAACCACATGGCGCTGGCCCCCCGGCACAACCCGGCCCTGTGGGAGGTGCTGCGCGATGGGCCCGGCTCGCCGTACGCGCGCTGGTTCGACATCGACTGGGAGGCGCAGGGCGGCCGGGTGCTGCTGCCGGTGCTCGGCGGCCCGGTCGGCTCGGAGCTGGCACACCTCGTGGTCGACGGTGAGGTGCTGCGCTACCACGACCACGCCTTCCCGCTCCGCCCCGGCACCGAGCACCTGCCGCTGTCCGAGCTGCTGGACGCCCAGTGGTACCGCCCGGTGTGGTGGCGGCTGGCCCGAACCGAGCTGAACTACCGGCGGTTCTTCAGCATCTCGGAGCTGATCGGGGTGCGGGTGGAGGATCCGGAGGTCTTCGACGCCACCCACGGCACGATCCTGCGGCTGCTGGCGGAGGGCCTGTTCGACGGGTTGCGGATCGACCATCCCGACGGGCTCGCCGACCCCGACGGCTATCTCGCGCGGCTGCACGAGGCGACCGGCGGGCGCTGGACGGTCGTGGAGAAGATCCTGGCCGACGGCGAGCACCTGCCGGCCTCCTGGCCCGTCGCGGGCACCACGGGCTACGACGCCCTGCGGCACGTCGACGGCCTGTTCACGGACCGCACGGGGGCGTACGAACTGCTCGGCCGCTACCGGGCCTTCGCGGCGCCGCAGACGGACCGGGGCGGGAACTGGGAGGCCACGGTCCGGCGGGCCGCGTACAAGGTGCTCACGCACGAGCTGGCCACCGAGACGGACCGGCTCACCCGGGTGGCGGCCCGGCTGTGCGCCGCCTCGCCCGACCTCTCGCTGCGCGACCGCGCGCCCTGGGCGCTGCGCACGGCCGTGGAGGAGCTGCTGGTCCGGATGCGGGTCTACCGGCCGTACGCCTCCGGTGACGCGTCCGCCGTGATCACCGAGGGGGCCGCCGAGGAGGCCCGGCTGGCCTTCGTGGTGCCGGAGGAGGCCGAGGCCGTCGGCGTCGTGCGCCGGCTGCTGGTCGAGCCGCCCGGTGACCCGTCGGCGCCTGACCACGCCGACCGGGTGGAGTTCCGCACCCGGTTCGCGCAGACCGCGTCGGCGTTGCGCGCCAAGTCGGTGGAGGACACGGCGTTCTACCGCTACGTGCCGCTGCTGTCGGCCATCGAGGTGGGCGGCGATCCGGGCAGCCCGGGGGTGTCCGCGGAGGAGTTCCACGCGTACTGCGCGCGCGTGCAGCGCGATTGGCCGCTCACCGGCACGGTCGTCTCCACGCACGACACCAAGCGGAGCGCGGACGTGCGCGCCGCGCTGGCGGTGCTCACCGAGTGCCCGGCCCGCTGGGCGGAACTGCTCGCCGAGGTGACCCTGCCCGAGGAGGGCGTGCCGGACGGACAGCTGGCCTGGGCTGCCTGGCAGACGGTGTTCGGGCTGGGTCCGGCGGAGGAGGAACGGGTCCAGCAGGCGCTGTTGAAGCATGTGCGCGAGGCGGGCATGTACACCAGCTGGACGGAGCAGGAACCGCCGTACGAGGAGGCGGTGGCGTCCTTCGTCGCGGCCGGGCCGTGCGGGCCGCCCGGCGAGCGCGTGGCGGCGTTCCGGAAGGCACTGGAGCCGTACGTGCGGGCCAATGTCCTCGGCACCGCGCTGGTCCATCTGACGATGCCGGGGGTGCCGGACGTGTACCAGGGCACGGAGGGCGAGTACCGGGCCCTGGTGGACCCGGACAACCGGCGGCCGGTGGCGTTCCCGCCGGAGGCGCCCGGCGAGAAGGAGGCGCTGACGGCGGCGGCGCTGCGGCTGCGCGCCCGGCGCCCGGAGGCCTTCGGCGCGGACGCGTCGTACGAACCGCTGACGGCCGAGGGCCAGGCGGCCGACCACTGCCTGGCGTTCGCCCGCTCCGGGTCGGTGGTCACGGCGGTGACCCGGCTCTCCCTGCGGCTCGCGGAGGCGGGCGGCTGGCGGGACACCCGTCTCCCGCTCCCGCCGGGCCGCTGGACGGACGTCCTCACCCCGGGCCGGGAGTTCACCGGCCAGGTGTCCGTGGCGGACCTCCTGGACCGGCTGCCGGTGGCACTGCTGGAACGGGTGGCGGAGGACTGAGGGCGCCGGGGCGGGGGGGGACCAGCGGGCGGTGGGACGAAGGGCCTCTCGGCGGGCGGCTGTTCGTCCGCCGTACGGCCGCTCGGCAGGCGGTCGTACGGCACGCGGTTGCCCAGCCGGCGGCCGCGCGGCACCCGGCACACAGCTTCCCGGCACACAGCTTCCCGGCACTCAGCTGTGCGGCACGCACGTCGTCACGCCGCGGGCGGCTCGCAGTTCTCGTGCGGGCCGTCGGGGCTCAGGGGTGGCCAGGCCGCGCTCAGCAGCTCCACGAAGGCCGCGGCGGCGCCCGTGGGCGGCACGCGCGCGTAGACGGTCAGGGAGCGTTTCCAGGGCGGGTCGGGGGTGAGGACCACGCAGTCCTCCCCGACGGCGCCCCGCACGATGTGGGCGGGCGCGGCGCACACCCCGACGCCTGCGGCGGCCATGCGGACGGCCGTCGAGGTGTGCTCGGTCCATACGGCGGTCCGGGGCCGGAACCCGGCGTTCCCGCAGGCCCAGTCGAGGAAGCGTTCGCCGCGCACGACGGGTTCCATGGCGCAGCGGACCCAGGCGTGGTCGGCGAGTTCCGGGAGCGTGACCGTCGTACGCCCCGCGAGCCGGTCGTCGAACGGCACGACGAGGACGACCTCCTCCTCGCCGACGGGCACGACGGTGCCCGGCCGCCCGGCCGGCTCGGGGCCGACGGCGAGGTCGGCGGTGCCGCGCTGCACCGCCTCCTCCAGGGCCTCGGCGGTGGCGTACTCGTGCAGGCGGAGCAGGACCCGGGGGTGAGCCGCGCGCCAGCGGGCGAAGACGTCGGGCAGGGTGCCGACCGCGATGGAGTGCAGCGCCGCGACATGCAGCTCGCCGCCCTCGGCGCCGGCGGTGGCCCGGGCCGCGCGGCGGGCCTGGGCCGCGCTGCGGACGGCGAGTTCCGCGTGCGGCAGGAAGGCGCGGCCCATCGGGGTGAGGCACACGCCCCGGGGCAGGCGCTCCAGCAGGGCGCCGCCTACCGACTTCTCCAGTGCCTTGATCTGGTGCGAGAGCGCGGACTGGGTGACGTGCAGGGCGTCCGCCGCGCGCGTGAACGACGCCTCCTGCACGACCGTCACGAAGTACTCCATCTGGCGCAGGCTCACGTCCCCGAACCCCTCCCCGTCCTCCCATGAAGACTGTGCATGGAGCCCACAAGAACATTGCCTTGGACTCATGGCAAGGGGCGGACGGAGGGTGGATGCCATGACCATCGACATGGGCATCAACACATCCGACGTGATCGTCATCGGCGGCGGCACCGGCGGCTACAGCACCGCCCTGCGCGCCGCCCACCTGGGCCTGGACGTCACCCTCGTCGAACGCGACAAGGTCGGCGGAACGTGCCTGCACCGGGGCTGCATCCCCAGCAAGGCGATGCTGCACGCCGCCGAGCTGGTCGACGGGGTCGCCGAGGCCCGCGAGCGCTGGGGCGTGAAGGCGACCGTGGACTCCGTGGACTGGGGGGCGCTGGTGGCCACACGGGACGACATCGTGGCGCGCAACCACAAGGGGGTCGAGGCGCATCTCGCCCACGCGGGCGTGCGGGTGGTCCGGGGCAGCGCACGGCTGACAGGGGCACGCACGGTACGGGTGGAGAGCGTGGGTACGGACCGTGCGCCGGGCGGGCGTACGGAGGGTTCGCCCGGCGTGCGTACCGGCAGCGCGCCGGGCGTGCTTGATCTCACCGCGCGCCGTGCGCTCGTCCTCGCGACCGGCTCCCGCCCGCGCACGCTCCCGGGGCTCGATCCGGACGGACGGCGCGTGGTGACGAGCGACGACGCCCTGTTCGCACCGGGGCTCCCGGCGTCGGTCCTGGTGCTGGGCGGGGGCGCGATCGGGGTGGAGTACGCCTCCTTCCACCGGTCCATGGGCGCCGAGGTCACCCTGGTGGAGGCCGCCGACCGGATCGTGCCGCTGGAGGACGCCGACGTCAGCCGGCACCTGACGCGCGGCCTGAAGAAGCGTGGGATCGATGTGCAGGCCGGCGCGCGGCTGCTGGACGCGGAGCTGCTGGAGAACGGCGTACGCGCGCGCGTGCGGACCGCGCGGGGAGAGACCCGGACGGTGACGGCGGAGCGGCTGCTGGTGGCCGTCGGCCGGGCTCCCGTCACCGACGGCCTGGGCCTGGACGCGGCCGGGCTGACGACGGACGAGCGGGGGTTCGTCGTACCGGCGGACTGGGACCGGCTGGAGACCGCCGTGCCCGGCGTCCACGTCGTCGGCGACCTGCTGCCACCGCCCTCGCTCGGCCTCGCCCACGCCTCGTTCGCGGAGGGCCTGCTGGTGGCCGAGACCGCGGCCGGGCTGGAGTCGCCGCCGGTGGACTACGCGGCCGTACCCCGGGTGACGTACTCCTCGCCGCAGACCGCCTCGGTGGGGCTGGGCGAGGCCGAGGCTCGCGCGCGTGGGCACGAGGTCGACGTCAACACGATGCCGCTGACCGCCGTCGCCAAGGGGATGGTGCACGGCCAGGGCGGCATGGTGAAGGTCGTGGCGGAGGCCGGCGGCGGGCAGGTGCTCGGCGTCCACCTGGTCGGCCCGAACGTGTCGGAGATGATCGCCGAGGGACAGCTCGTCGTCGGCTGGGACGCCGAGCCCTCGGACGTGGCCCGGCATGTGCACGCGCACCCCACCCTGTCGGAGGCGGTGGGCGAGGTGTTCCTGACGCTCGCGGGACGCGGCCTGCACCAGCAGTGAGCTCACGGAAGGCAGGGGCCCGCACGGGGGCGTGCCCCCGCGTCCGGCCGCCCCCGGGAGCCTCCCCCGCCGCATGCTTGACAGTTCACCCGTCGCGTGGGGGACTGGGAGGTGCGAAGCCGGGCGGACAAGTCGGGGGTGAGTCCAGTGCCGGAGCTGCGCTATCCCAGCGTTCCCGAACTGGTCGCCGCCGCTCGGGCGTTGGCGGCTAAGGAACCCGGGCTGTGCGCGCTGCGTCAGGTGGGCGTCTCGCGCGCGGGGAGACCCTTGCACCTGCTGTCGGTGGGACACGCCCCCCGGGCGGTGCTCGTGGTGGCGGGCGCGCACGCCAACGAGCCGACGGGCGGTTCCACCCTGCGGGTGCTCGCCGAAAGGGTGCTGGCCGAACGCGAGTTGCGGACGGGCACCTCCTGGCACTTCCTGCTGTGCGCGGACCCGGACGGCGCGAGTCTGCATGTGACCCCGGCGCCGCGCAGCCTGCTCGACTACCACCTCGGCTTCTACCGGCCCACGGGCGCGGAGCAGCCGGAGTGGTCGCCGTCGGTGCTGCCGCCGGACCGGCTGCCGCCCGAGACCCGGACGCTGACCGGGGTCATAGACGAACTGCGCCCGTATCTCCAGGTGACCCTGCACGGCACCGATCTGGGCGGAAGCTGGGTGCAGTTGACCAAGGACGTGCCGGGCCTCGCCGAGCCGTTCGCCAAGTCGGCGGCCGAGCTGCACATCCCGGTGGAGACGGGGGCCTCGGACGCGGCGGGCTGGCCGGCCTCCGGACCCGGTGTGCACGTGATGCCCGGCCCGGAGACGGGCGTGGCCTACCCGAGCCTCCCGGACGACGCCCGGCACAGCACCTGGTACCACGCGCACCGGTACGGCGGTCTGACGGCCGTGGTGGAGGTGCCGATGTGGGCCAGCGACCTGGTCGACGACCCGGCGCCGCACCCGGCACCGGAGGCGGCCATGCGGCGCCTGGCCACGCGGCTGCTGCGGGACGCGCGGGAGGTCGAGCGGATCCTCGCCGAGGCGCTGCCCCGGCTGGAGGGCGTGGACGGGCCGCTGATGCGGGCCGCGCAATGGGCGCTGGAGCTGATCCCGGGGCTCGCGGAGGACTGGACCCACACGTCTCCGGCGGCCACGACGATGGCGTACGTCGGCAGTGTGGACGCGTTCGGACGACGGCTGCCGCTGCGGGCCGCGGCGATGCTGCTGCGGGTGCTGCGGGAGGCGGACGACAGGGCGGCGCCGCGCCTGGAACAGCTCGTCGCCGCCTGGTGCGACGCCTTCGCGGAACGGTTCCGGGCCCGCTGGGTGCCGTTGGAGCACCAGGTGGAGCACCAGTCCCGGACGGTACTGGTGGCCGCACAGCAGGCCCGCGACCAGGCGGCATGAGCCGACAGGCGAGGAGCCCTGACCGGACCGCGTGAGCCGACTGGCGGCCAGGAGCCCAGACCAGGCCGCGTAAGCCGACAGCGAGCAGAGTCCAGACCAGGCCGCGTGAGCCGACAGACGGGCCGGAACAGCCCCGAGCCGGCGCGCCGAGCAGGCTGGCCAATCCCGCGCGGAGCAGACCGCGTAACCCGGCGCGCGGACCGGACGGGGGCGCGAGCCGCGCACCGCCCACGCCACGCCCGCGCCGGCACCACCTCCGGCACGCCCACGCCGCCCCCGCACCCGCCCACGGCATCCCGGGCGCCGCCCGCACCACCTCCAGCACGCCCACGCCGCCCCCGCGCCCACCCAAGGCGCCCCGAGTACGGCCCGCACCACCTTCGGCACCGCCCACGCGCTCCCCGGCACCGGCTCACGCCACCGGGGCGTACCGGACCGCCCCGCCTGCCCGTAGGCCGCCCGTCAGCCGTCCAGGGCGAACACGGACCCCGTCCGTGCCCTCATGACGCAAACGCTGGTGTAGGTGTCCTGGAAGTCGACCGACCGGCCGTTCCACCGTCCGCGCGCGTGGGCCGTCACCGGGGCGAAGATCATCGGGCAGAAGACCTGCTTGGCGGGGATGCGGTCGATGGCACCGTCGGCGGCGGCCAGTTCCGCGCAGGCCTCCGCCGCGCGCGCGTGGCCCTGGGGCGGCTCGCACAGCAGCAGCGTGCCGCGGGTGTCGCTGGACCGGGCGTCGCCCTTGGTGACCGTCACATAGAGCCAGTTGCCCGGGAGGACGTCACGGGAGGCTGCCCGGGCCGGGCCCGCGGTGAGGAGGCCGGCGGCGGCCAGCAGGGCGCCGGCCGCCGCTGCCGCTCTGGTGATGTACGTCATGCCCCGTTGCATCGGCACGGCGGCCCGCCTTCCGCAGTGCGGCTCACCCGATCGGTACCGCACGCGCGCGTGTCTGCGCACCAGTTCGAACGGGGCGGGCCGGGCAGGGCTCAGGTCGCCGCGAGCCGGAACGCCATCCTGCCGAAGGCGACCTGGTCGCCCTCGCGGACGACGACCGCCCCGATCACCCGGCGGCCGTTGACCGTGGTGCCGTTGGTCGAGCCCAGGTCCCTGAGGACCCACAGGCCGCCCTGGTGACGGAGTTCGGCGTGCACGCGGGAGACGGTCTCGTGGTTCAGGCGCAGCCCGTTCGCGGGGTCGCGGCCGATGCGCAGCGGATGGGTGTGCGTGGGGTGCGGCAGCAGCAGCTTGGGCAGCCGCTCGGCCTGCCACGCCCGCCGCAGCCGTACGGTGAACCCGGAGACGGCCTCCACCGTGCCGAGGACCGCGCGGGAGAATCGGTTCTCCCGGGGCAGGTCGGCGACGAGGGCGGCGAGTTCGTCGGAGCGGCGCGCGGCGAGCGCGAGCTCCATGCGGCGCACGAACGTGTCGTGCGAGAGACGGCCCATGGCGACGCCGTCACGCAGCACCCGCAGCGCCTGGTCGCGCTCCGCGTCGGACAGGCGCGCGGGATAGGTGGAGAACTCGAAGGACGACGTCACGCTGGTGATTGTCGGGCAGTGAACCCCGGGTGTCCAGGAATCACGGAATCGGTGCCGGTCCGTGGGTACTTCCGCGACACCTGCCGGCAAAGGGCCGATTCGAGAGCGGATTGATCGTCCGGGGCGGCACGATGGAGACGCGGGACATCACGGTGAGCAGACGAAGGGGAACCGTCCGTGCAGTTCGAGGTGTGGGCACCGCAGGCAGACCGAGTGACGCTTCATTGTGAGGGCAGCACACGCGCGTTGGCGCGTGACCCCGCGCGCGCGGGGTGGTGGACGGGCGAGGCGGAGGCCGGGGACGGCGCGCGGTACGGATTCGCGCTGGACGACGGCCCCGTGCTGCCCGACCCGCGCTCGCGCCGCCAGCCGGACGGCCCGGACGGGTTGAGCGCGGTCGTGGACCACGCGCGGTACGAGTGGCGGTCGAGGTGGGCGGGGCGCGGGCTGCCGGGCGCGGTGCTGTACGAGCTGCACGTGGGCACGTACACCCGGGAGGGCACCCTGGACGCCGCCGCCGCCCGCCTGGACCACCTGGTGGAACTGGGTGTGACGCACGTGGAGTTGATGCCGCTGTGCCCCTTCCCCGGGCGGCACGGCTGGGGCTACGAGGGCGTGTCGCTGTGGGCCGTGCACGAGCCGTACGGCGGTCCCGAGGCCCTGAAGCGCTTCGTGGACCGGGCGCACGAACTCGGTCTGGGCGTCGTCCTGGACGTCGTGCACAACCACTTGGGGCCCACCGGGAACTATCTGCCCCGGTTCGGGCCGTACTTCACGGACACGCACACCACACCGTGGGGTTCGGCGGTGAACCTGGACGCGCCCGGCTCGGACGAGGTGCGCGCGTTCCTCGTCGGCAGCGCGCTGGCGTGGCTGCGGGACTACCGGATCGACGGGCTGCGGCTTGACGCGGTGCACACGCTGTACGACACGCGCGCGTGCCACTTCCTGGAGGAGCTGTCCGCGGCGGTCGACGACCTGGCCGAGGAAGTGGGCAGGCCGCTGTTCCTGATCGCCGAGTCGGACATGAACAACCCGCGCTTCATCACCCCGCGCGCGGAGAACGGCCTCGGACTGCACGCGCAGTGGAACGACGACTTCCACCACGCCCTGCACGCCACGCTGACCGGGGAGTCCCAGGGCTACTACGCCGACTTCGCGCGGGATTCCTTCGCCGCGCTCGCCAAGACGCTGACCGGCGGCTGGTTCCACGACGGCACGTACTCCAGCTTCCGGGGCCGCAGTCACGGCCGGCCGCTGGACCGCGCGCGCGTGGCCGGGCACCGGCTGCTCGGCTACAGCCAGACCCACGACCAGGTCGGCAACCGCGCCCAGGGCGACCGGCTCACCGCCCACCTCTCCCCCGGTCTGCTGGCCTGCGCGGCCGCACTGACCCTGACCGCCCCGTTCACGCCGATGCTGTTCATGGGCGAGGAGTGGGCGGCGGGCACGCCCTGGCAGTTCTTCACCGACCACACCGACCCCGAGCTGGCCGAGGCGGTGCGGCAGGGCAGGCGCCGGGAGTTCGCCGCGCACGGGTGGGCCGAGGAGGACGTACCGGACCCGCAGGACCCGGCGACCCGCGAGCGGTCCTGCCTGGACTGGTCGGAGCCGGAACGCGAGCCGCACGCGCGCGTGCTGGCCTGGTACCGGCAACTGATCGCGCTGCGCCATGCCCAGCCCGACCTCACCGACCCGGACCTCGCCGACACGAAGGTCGCGTACGACGAGGACGCCCGCTGGCTGGCCTTCCGGCGCGGTGACGTACGGGTGGCGGTGAACCTGGGCAAGGAGCCGGCCGCGATCCCGCTGGGCACCGGCCGGGTGGAGGTCCTCGCGGCCTGGGCCCCGGTCGAGGCGCCGGGTCCGGACGGACTGCTCCAGGTGCCCGGGGAGTCGTGCGTGGTGCTGACCCAGCCCTGAGAGGGGGTGCCGGCACAGCTCTGAGGGGGCCTGGGAAGCCCGCGGCCCACGGGCGGCTCCGTACCGCCCTGACGGCTCCTCGCGGCCCCGTCAGGGCTCCGGCTCGTCCTCCTGGAGGTCGGTCACCCGCTCCAGCAGGATCGACTCCCAGGCGCGCCGTAGCTGGGTCCGCAGCAGGGGCAGGGAGCCGGTCGTACGGCCTTCCAGGCGGTCGGTGAGACGGATGACGGTGTCGCAGCGGGCCAGCCACAGGCCGCGCAGACAGGGGCGGGCACCGTAGCCGGCGAGGGTGGCGGCGCGGACGGCCGGCGGGGAGCCGACCGCGACGGCGAGCCCGGCGATGTCCTCGGCGGGGTCGCCGAGGGTCGCCGCGGTCCAGTCCAGGATGCCGCGCACCCGTCCGTCGGCGCTGACGACCACGTGCGCGCCGGTCAGACCGTGGTGGGTGAGGACGGCGGAACCGGGCTGCGCGGCGAGCTGGGCCGCGCCGGGCGGGGTGAGCTGGTGCAGCCGGGCCGCGTCGAACTCGTCGGCGGCGGCGAGCCGTTCGGCCGCGTGCACGGCCATCCGGCGCAGCGCCTCCAGCGAGCGCGGGGCGGTGCGCGGCACGCCGAGCGCCTCGGCCTGCCGGGACGGCACCGTGCGCAGCCCGCTGAGCAGCCCCGCGAGGTCGGCCTCGCCGACGGCGGAGACGTCGTACTCGTCGGCCGTGCCGCCCGGCACCCGGGTGTCGAGGGTGTAGGCGAGGCCGGGCGCCCAGTCGCCGTGCGCGACGCTGGTCGGGACGGCGACGGGCACCTGCGGCCGGACCAGCTCGCGCAGGCGCAGTTCGCGGCGGCGGCGGACGGAGGCCTCGCGGTCGGGCGCGAGGCGCAGCACATGGCGGCTGCCGACCCACCAGGTGTGCTCGCGGTCCTCCGTCACGGGCCGCACATCGGGTCCCCCCGTGCCGTCGCCGCCCTCCTTGAGCAGCGAACGGACCAGTCTGCGGACGGTGTCCGCGGTGGGTGTCGGTGCCTGGGTCATGGATCGCACGTCGCCGTTCCGGGTGTCGTCGGGAGTGGGTCTCCTCGGGTCTCTCACTCCACTATGACCATCTCACGGGTGGTGTTGTTGAGGCGGCGGCCGCCGTCCTCGGTGACGGTGACGATGTCCTCGATGCGCACCCCGAAGCGGCCGGGCAGGTAGATGCCGGGCTCCACCGAGAAGCACATGCCGGGCACGAGCGGCTGCTCCTCGCCCTCGATCATGTACGGCGGCTCGTGCGTGGTGACGCCGATGCCGTGGCCGGTGCGGTGGATGAAGTACTCGCCGTACCCGGCGTCCGTGATCACCGCGCGGGCCGCGCGGTCGACGTCCTGGCAGGCCACTCCCGGGCGTACGGCCTGGAAGCCGGCCTCCTGGGCGGCGCGCACGACGTCGTGGACCTGGCGCTCCTCCTCGGTCGGCTCGCCGACGTGGACCGTGCGGGTGGTGTCGGAGCCGTAGCCGTCCTTCAGGCCGCCGAAGTCGAGGACGACCATGTCGCCGGGCCGGATGACGCGGTCGCCGACCTCGTGGTGCGGGTTGGCGCCGTTCGGGCCGGAGCCGACGATCGTGAAGTCGACCTGGGAGTGGCCGAAGCGGCGCAGCAGGCCGGCGAGGTCCTGGCCGACGTCGGACTCGCGGCGGCCGGCGAAGGAGACCTTCCGGATCTCCTCGAACGCCAGGTCGGCAGCCGCGCCCGCGGCCGCCAGCAGTTCCAGCTCGGCCGCGTCCTTCACGGCGCGCAGCATGGGCAGGGCGTCGGTGAGGGAGGCGTAGGAGGTGCCGGGGAGGGCCCGCTGGAGGCCCAGCAGGTGCATCGCCCAGGTGTTGTCGCTGATGCCGAACCGGCCGCGGTCGTCGACGAGGCCGGCGGTGACGGCGTAGGGGTCCTTGCCGTCGGTCCAGTCGCGCAGCGTCAGCGCGGCGGCCCCGGCCGCCTGCTCGGCGTCCGGGGCCTCCAGGGTGGGCACGACCAGCACGGGGTCCCGGCCGGGCGCGAGGACCAGCAGGGTCAGCCGCTCCGTGACCGCGGTGGGTGTGTAGCCGGTGAGCCACACCATGTCCGGTCCCGGCGCCACGAGCAGACCCGCGAGGCCGGCGTCGGCGGCGGAGCGCACGGCACGCTCCATCCGGGCCCCGTAGTCGGCGGCGGTGAAGGGCGCGGGCGTACTACCGGTCATCCGGGCCTCCGGGAGGGGCGGGGAAACGGGGCGGTGGCGTGGGCGTGGGCGTGGCCGACGGCGGGGGCGGCGTCCCGGGCAGCATCCTGCCCGCCCGCGCAGACCCGCGCGAGCCGGTCCCGTGGACCCACGTCCCACAGTTCGTCGAGAGGGCACTCGGCATGGGTCCATGATGACGCGGGGGACGGATGGTGACCAAGGGGTTTCCCGGCGTGACCGGGTGCGCGGCGGTCGCGGCCACGGACCGGGTCAGGTCACCACTCCCGGGGTCAGCGTCAACTGCTGGTAGCCGCCGCTGGGGTGGCGCACGGTGAGGAGCACCGCCTTGCCGGGGCGGGCCTGTCCGACGGCTCGGGCGAGGTCGGCGGCGGTGTCCACCCGGGCCTCGCCCCACTGCAGTACGACGTCCCCGCGGACCAGGCCCGCCGCGTAGCCGGGGCCGGGCACGTGCACGCCCACCACCAGGGCGCCCACCTTCTCCGCGTCGACGGCTTCCACACCCAGGGTCAGGCCGGGCGCGGCGGGGACGGGCGTCGGCGTGGCCGTGGGCGTGGCCCTGGCCGAGGGTGCGGGCGGCGGGGCCTGGCGTCGCAGCTCGGCGAGTCTGCTCATGCCGATCACCGTGGCGCCGACCGTGCCGAGGCCGACGCCGGAGAGCACCAGCACGGTGCCGGCGCACAGGCCGCACAACAGGGTCCGCAGCCGCCGCCCGCGCCGGGGCGCGGCGTGCGGGCGTCGGGCGGGGTCGGGGGTGTCGTCCTCCCGCCGGTCCTGACCGGGCATCGGCTTGGGACGCAACGCAGTCTGTTCCATGGTTCGCTCGCCTCCGGCTGGTGCTCTACCCGGGGCGGTGGGCCGCGACGAGACACGAAAGGGTGAGACTGCCCGGAGGGTGACGCAGGGTAGTCATAGCCGTCACGCCAACGCGTTCAGCGCACCCTTTCGGCCCGCCCTCTCAGCCCGTGTGGCCCTCGCCGTGGCCGCCGTGCGCCCCGCCGTGGTCGAACCTCAGGGCCTCGGGCGGCATGACGACGAAGGGCCGCATCATGCCCATGTCCTCGTGCTCCAGCAGATGGCAGTGGTACATGAACCGGCCGTACGCGCCGTCGAAGCGGCCCATGACCCGCAGCATCTGGCTGCCGGGCACCCGGAAGACGTCCTTGTAGCCCCGCTCGTTGGGCGCGAGCGGTATCTCACGGCCGGCGTCGTACCGGATCGGGGTGCGGGTTCCGCCCACCGCCGGGTCGAAGCCGGAGACGTCGTACGCGTCCCGGCCCAGCAGCTGGAAGTCGGCCAGGTGGATGTGCATGGGGTGCACGATGGGCGCGAGGTTGAGGAAGCTCCACTGCTCGTGGCTGCCCTCGCCGATCGTGAAGCCGAGCCCGTCGTTGAACGTCCGCGCGGTGCGCCGGTACGTCTTCGTGGTTGCGTCGGGTCCGGTGACCTGGACGATGCCCTCGGCCGGGAGCGTCAGGCCGCTCGGGTCCTCGACCTCGGTCATCTCCCAGATCTCCGGGTGCCCGCCGGCTCCCTTGGTGGCGGGCGGGGTGAGCAGGACGAGCCGGTGGCCGTGCGGGGTGTCGTGGGTGAGGCGGCGGAAGGAGCCGGAGAGCACCTCGGGCAGTTCGAAGGTGTCCTCCGCGCAGCTCTCCCGGACGCGGAACTCCAGCACGGCCGGACAGGGCACGTCCCCGGCCGGGTCGGGCACCCCCGCCGGCTGGTTGGGGCCCTTGTTCACCAGCCGCAGGGTCCGGCCCGCGAGTCCGCGGAAGTCCACCAGCAGGTCGAACCGCTCGGCCGGTGCGGCGGTCAGAGTCGGCAGCTCCGCGTCGAAGTCGACCGGCACCGGGCGCGGCAGCAGTCCGCCGTCGCTGCCGATCTGGTGGACGATCCCCGGCACCGGCTGGTCGTCCTCGTCGACGAGGACGAGTTCGAAGATGCGCGCGTTGGAGGCGTTGACCAGCCGGAACCGGTACCAGGCCGGGTCGACGTCGGCGTACGGCCAGATGCGGCCGTTGACCGTGGTGTAGGGGCCGGTGAAGGGTATGGAGACCGGTTTGCCCGTCTCCGGGTTGCGCTGCTGGACGATCACCGTCTTGTGCAGGAGCCGGCCGTTGAGGCGGCCGTCCTCGTCGGTATCGAGGTTGCGGTCGGCGACGATGAGCGGGATCTCCCGCTCGCCGGAGGGCAGGTGGAGGGCGTCCTCCTCGTCGTCCCGGACGAGGTAGGTGCCGTACAGGCCCGCCATCACGTTCCACCGGGTGATGTTCATGGCGTGGTCGTGGTACCACCACTGCACCGCCTGGTGGTCGTTCGGGTACTCGGACAGCTGGGCGTCGCCGTGGCCGACGGCGTTGTCCGCCCAGCCGTCGTTGCCGCCGCCGGTCTGTGCGCCGTGCAGGTGGGTCACCGACCAGGCGGGCAGGGCGGCGACGTCCTTGTTCGGCTCGACGCCCTCGCGGCCGGGCTCGGTGGTGGCCTGCGGGCGGCCGTCCGTGCGCAGCGGCACCTCCACCGAGGTGACCGGGTACTCGCTGTCCTTCGGGATCCGGTTGGTCCAGGCGATGCGGGCGCGCTGTCCCCGGCGCACCTCGATGGTCGGGCCCGGCACGTGTCCGTCGTAGCCCCACATCAGGGTCGGCGGCAGTTGCGGGTGCAGACGCACCCAGGTCGGGCGCAGGGCGATCTCGGTCTCGCGCAGGAAGTCGTCCGTGGCGGGCCGTAGCTCCGGCGGGACGGTCAACGGCGCGATGTACGGCGTCAGTTCCTGCGCCGTCGGTGCCGGCTCGCCCTCGGCCGGTCCGGTGAGCCTCTCGATGGTCTCGGTCAAGGTAGAACACCCCCGTGTGTTCTGACTCTGTTGTTCCCCTTACTTCACAAGACTCCCGAGGACTCACCGAAGTTCCCTGAATGCCCTATTCCGTACGCGGAGATTTCCTGGCGGTCAGCCGAACGACAGGGCGGGCGCGCGGTCGGGCAGGAAGCCGTGGGCGCGGCGGCCGAGCCATTCGGCCTTGTAACGGTCGACCTCCCGGTGCCAGTTGAGGATGCCGGCCAGCCAGTTCCGCAGGTCCTGCACATAGGCGTCCATGAGCGTGCGGGCCTCGGCCGACAGCTCGAAGTCGTCGTAGAGCACCGGCAGTTCGTGTGCGACCACGTGCTCGAACTGCTGCATGCGCTGGGTCATCAGGTCGTGGACGACGCCGAGCGCGGTCGGATAGTCCACGCCGAAGAAGTTCTGCACGACCAGGACGGAGTTGTGGATCTCGCCCTCGTACTCGATCTCCTTCTGGTACGAGAAGACGTCGTTGAGGAGACAGGCGTAGTCGATGGCGGCGTTCTCCAGGGAGCGCACCGGACCGCTGGCGTACACCCGGGCGGGGATCGCGGGGCCGTGGCCCATCCGGCACAGGCTCAGGGTGAGGTCCGAGCCGAAGGTGGAGCGCCGCATCTCCAGGTAGTCGACCGGGTCGGGGATGCGGTTCTGCATCTGGTTGGACAGTTCCCAGACCCAGCTCTCGGTCATCTTGTCCACGGCCGCCTTGAGGGTGCGCCGCTGGTCGGCGGTCATCTCGGCCGTGGTGCGCGCCCACAGGTCGATCAGCCCGCGTTCCATGGCGTCGGCGGGAACGATCGTCGGCGCGCCCTCCACCGCCATGCACTCCGAGAGGCGGGCCGTGGTCAGCCGGGCGGCGGCCAGGTCCCGGCGGTGGCCGTACACCAGGGGGTAGTAGTCGTCGCCGTAGGTGCCCCAGGCGAGCCACTGCGCGCTGAGGTCGAGGGCCTCCGGGGTGGCGTCCGGGTCCAGGCCGGCGGAGCACAGCGCGAGGTCGTAGGCGGCGAGCTTGTCCTCGTCCCAGACGCCTTCCTGGAGGACGCCCATCCGGTGACACCAGTCGACGAGGTTGCCCCGGGCCCGGTCCAGGTGCGGGCTGAGCTGGAGCTCGAAGGGCATGTAGAGGTCGGGAATGCGGGACGGGCCGACCTTCTGGTAGGGCACGTGGGAGTAGGCGCGCAGCCGCTCCTGCGCGGCGGAGGCGAGCAGGGCGCCGACGTCGGCGGCGGAGGTGCCGGGGCCGCTCCGCAACTGCCAGGGGGATTCGGACCGCGCGCCCTTGTTCATGTAGCGGCTGGAGCGCATGTGCCACTCGTGGCCGCCGGACTGCCAGTCCTGGAGCCCCTTGGTGTAGGCGGCGACCGCGGCGACCTCACCGGGTGTGAGGCCCTTCTCCAGGGCGACGGCGGGGACTTCGGTGAACGCGGTGTGCTCGAACTGGTGCAGCCGGGAGGTGAGGACGTCGTTGACGGTGTCGGCGGCCTCCTGGGTGGTGCAGCCGAAGAACTTCTCCAGGACCAGCACGCCGTTGCTGTTCTCGCCCTCGTCCTCGACCTCGCGCTGGTAGGAGAACAGGTCGTTGCGCAGGTGGACGGCGTCGGAGAAGGTCTCCATGAGGACGCGCAGCGGCCGGGTGCCGGCGACGGCGGCGGGCACCTCGGCGGTCGCGTACTCCACGAGCCCTGCCGACCAGGGGGCGCCGCCGACCTTGCGGCGCATCTCGATGTACTCGACGGGGTTGGCGACGCGCCCCTCGTTGATGTTGGACAGCTCCCACATCGACTCGTTGAGCAGGTGCTCGGTGGCGACGGAGAAGCGGCGGCGCCAGTCCACGGACATCGCCGGCACCGTCCGCGCCCACAGGTCCTTCAGTCCGGCCTCCACCGGGTTCTCCGGCTCCGGCACGGGGGTGGCGGGGTCGAGCGGCATGAACAGCGGCAGGCGGTCCAGGTGGGCCTTTCCGGCGACCCGGTCCTGGGTGCGCTTGTACATGTCCAGGAAGTGGTCGTCGAAGAAGAACACCCACACGTACCAGTCGGTGATGAGGGAGAGAGCGGGTCCGTCGCAGTCGGGATGGGTGTACGCGCACAGGAGGCCGTAGTCGTGCGCCTCCAGGTCCGCCTGTTCCCAGATCCCGGAGCCCTCCAGCATGCCCATGTCGCGTGCCCACTGGGTGGAGTGGGCCCGGGCCTCGTCCAGGTGCGGGTTGAGCCGCGCGGGATACGGCATGTAGAAGTGCGGGAGTTCGAACGGCTGCGTCATGGCCGGGCCCTACCCGCGGCTGTGAACGCCCATCCACCCGGCGGCACATGATCACACCATCGCGTGAACCGCTCGGGAAACCTGGAACTCCGGTGGGCGGTTGTGGCGTTGGTTCCCTTGCCGTGTCCGCGCGCGGGGGCCACGGTAGGCGCATGACCTCCTTCGCGCTGCCCCATGAGGTGCACGGTGACGGCACCCACAAGGTGTTCGCCGTGCACGGCTGGTTCGCCGACCGGTCCGCCTACGCGGCCGTCCTGCCGGACCTGGACCGCACCTCCTTCAGCTACGCGCTGGTGGACCTGCGGGGTTACGGCGAGGCCCGGGACGCCACGGGCTCGTACTCGACGGCCGAGGCGGCCGTGGACCTGGTGGAGCTGGCGGACCGGCTCGGCTGGGAGCGGTTCTCGGTGGTCGGGCACTCGATGGGGGGCGCGGTGGCGCAGCGGCTGCTCGCCGTCGCCCCGCACCGCCTGCGCCGGATCGCCGGCGTCTCGCCCGTGCCCGCCTCGGGCATGCCGCTCTCCGGCGAGCAGGCGGTCCTGTTCACGGACGCGGCGCAGCGGGCGGAGAACCGGCGCGCGATCATCGACTTCACCACCGGGGGCCGCCGGCCCGCCGCCTGGCTGGACCGGATGGTCGCCCGCTCGCTGGAGCGCAGCGACCCCAAGGCGTTCCGTGCCTGGCTCGACTCGTGGGCGGGCGAGGACTTCACCGCCGACGTCGTGGGCAGCGAGGTACCGGCGCTGGCCGTGGCCGGGGCGCTGGATCCGGCGCTGTCCCCGGAGGTCATGCGGCAGACCTGGCTGTCCTGGTATCCGCGCGCGGAGCTGACCGTGCTGCCGGGCGCCGGTCACTACGCGATGGACGAGACCCCGCTGGACCTGGTCCGCACCGTCGAGGACTTCCTGCGGGCCGACGACACGGACGGAGAGGGCGAGGGCGGGGCGGGCGGCGAAGCCGGATCGGGCGGGGCGGCGTGAGCGTGCGGCAGGCGCCGTCGGTCCCGGACGTCTTCGATCCGCGCCGGTACGCCGCCGGGGTGCCCTACGACGACTACCGCGTGCTGCGCGACCACCATCCGGTGGCCTGGCAGGAGGAACCGGAGGTGCTGGGCTGGCCTGCCGGGCCCGGGTTCTGGGCGGTGACCCGCCACGCGGACGTCGTACGCGTACTGAAGGACGCGGAGACGTACTCGTCGTATGCCGGAGCGAGCCAGATCCGTGACCCCGATCCGGAGGATCTGCCGTTCATCCGGCGGATGATGCTCAACCAGGACCCGCCGGGGCACGGGCGGCTGCGGCGGCTGGTGAGCCGCGCCTTCACGCCGGGGCGCGTGGACCGGTTCGCGGCGGTCGCCCGCGAGCGGGCGCGCACGCTGCTCGCGGGCGCCGTGGAGGCGGCGCGGGCGGGGGACGGCACGGTGGACCTGGTGTCCGCCGTCACCGACGAGTACGCCCTGCTGAATCTGGCGGATCTGCTGGGCGTCCCGGAGGGCGACAGGCGGCTGCTGCTGCACTGGACGCAGCGGGTGATCGGCTACCAGGACCCGGACGAGGCCGGTCCGCCGGTGCTGGACGGGGGCAGGCCGGTGAATCCGCGGTCGCCGGCGATGCTGGCCGACATGTTCGCCTACGCCGGGCAGTTGGCCGCGTACAAGAGGCGGTACCCCGCGGACGACATCATGACGACGCTCGCCCACGACGCCGAGCTCGCCGACGCCGAACTGGAGATGTTCTTCTTCCTGCTCACCGTGGCGGGCAACGACACCGTGCGCGGCGCGGCACCGGGCGGGCTGCTGGCGCTGGCGGAGCACCCGGAGGCGTACGAGCTGCTGCGCGCCGGGAAGGTGGCCGTGCCGACCGCCGTCGACGAGCTGCTGCGATGGCATCCGCCCGTGCTGACCTTTCGCCGGACGGCCGTGCGGGACACCGAACTGGCGGGCCGCGCTATCCGGGCGGGCGACAAGGTCGTGGTGTTCCACGCCTCGGCCAACCGCGACGAGCGCGTCTTCCCCGCTCCGGACCGGCTCGATCTCACCCGCTCCCCCAATCCGCACGTCTCCTTCGGGGACGGCCCGCACGTGTGCCTGGGCGCCCACTTCGCCCGGCTGCAACTGCGGCTTCTCCACGAGGAGATGCTCCGCGCCCTGCCCGGGCCGCCGCGTCCCGCCGGGCCGGCCGGGCGGCTGGTGTCGAACTTCATCAACGGCATCAAGTCACTGCCGTTGCACATCACCTGACGGGTCGGTCTGGATCAGGGCGTGCGTGCCGCTCGTCCGCCAGCTCCGCCCCTCGGCCGCCACCAGTCCGGCCTCGGTCGTGGCGGACAGGCCGGTGATCACATCGGACTTGAGGGTGCGCAGCGCGGCGACCGGGCCGGGGAAGTACGCGGTCGTCTCCCGGAAGGGCGTGGTGGGCGGCCAGAGCCGGTCGCCCACCAGGCGCCGGTAGTTGAGGTCGCCCTTGACGATGGTCAGCGTGGCCGCGGCGAACTCGGCGCGCAGGTCGTCCGGCATCGCGGCGTACGGCAGCGGGGCGCAGGAGAAGGGGTGGGCGCGGACGGTGAGCCGGCCGTCGGCCATGGCCGACCAGAGCAGGCTCCCGTACTCGGCGGCCGTCCCGTGGGCCGCGCGCAGCCGGTGCAGCGCGTCGACCACGTCGGCGGTGGTGGCGTCGGAGACGTAGTACGGGTACGGCTTGACGTGCAGCACCGCCCGCGCGGTCCGGCCCTCGGTGAGGAGATGGGCGATCAGCAGGAGATCGGGGACGAGTTCACGGCCCGCGTTGTCCGCGACGAGCACGAGCGTGCCGGTTCCGGCGGGCGGCAGCAGCGACCACAGGGCCTCGCTGTCGTCGGCGACCAGTGCGGGGGCCGGTTCCCGGGCCTGGGCGCCCACGGCGGAGAGCCGGAAGCCGAGGTCGGCGCGGTTGCCCCAGAGCGAGCCGTGCAGCAGGGCGCGCGCCCGCTCGTCCTCCGGCAGGTCCCGCAGGCCGTCCAGGGCGGCCAGTTCCTCGTCGGTCTCCGGGGCGTCGAGTTCAGCGCGTTTGAAGGGCCGGAAGGGGTCGATGCCCCGCCAGGCGCCCGGCCCGAACCAGCCGACGGCGTCCAGCAGCCGGCGGTAGAAGTAGCTCTCGGCCCACAGCCAGGGCACGTCGTACCAGGACCGGCCGGCGTACTCGGCGAGGCCCCATTCGTGCCACCGGTCCCGGTCCGGCGCGTCGGCGGGAAGCGGTTCGACGGTCCCCTCGGTGCAGCTCTTCAGCAGCTCGTCCAGCGCTGTGTGCTGCCCGGGGCCGTACGGGAAGGCGTCGCGTACCTGCCGGATGATCGCGGGGTGCCGTTCGGCCAGCACGCTGTGCGGGAACGAGCCGGGTTCGTTGCCGAGGATCACGGGTGCGAAGGGGATGTCGGGCATGTCCGTCACCGTATCGCGGGCGTCAGGCGGCGCGGATCTCCCGCTCCAGCTGCGTGGCGAGGGTGACGTAGCGGGGGCGGCGGTGCACCGGGACGAGTCCGCGGATCATGAGGTGCCACATCTCGGCGACTCTGCGCGGCAGCCGTCCGGTCGGTTCGAGCGAGCGGCCCGCGACCCGGGTGCCGATGAAGAAGCAGACGAGAGAGTGGGCGACGACGCCGACGTCGAGATCGCCGTGTACGTCGGCTTCCCGGACGGCTCCGGTGAACTTGCGGGTGGCGAAGTCGAGCCACTCGGTGAACGGGTGCCGCAGCGGGGGCCGTACGGCAATGTCCGCGGTGGCCAGGCGGAGTCCGGCGCGCGGCACGGGGTCCTCCACGGCGAGCCGGGCGATCCCGAAGGTGGTGCGCATCAGGGCCTCCAGCGAGGAGCCGCCACGGCTCTCGACGTCGGCCACGAGCTGCCGCGCGGCCTTGGCCTGGAGGTCCAGGATCGCGTGGGCCAGATCCTCCTTGGCGGCGAAGTGGAAGTAGAGGGCACCCTTGGTGACCTTCGCGTGTGCGACGATGTCGCTCAGGCTGGTGGACTCGTATCCGTGCCGGTCGATCAGGTCGGCGGCGGCCGTGATGATCGTCGCCCGGGTCTGTTCGGCACGTAACTGCCTTGGCATCCTGGACCCCCTCCTCGCGCTCAAAAACAGGACATGCGGTTTGTTTCTGACCCGTTGCATACGATAACTCACCGAGTGACAAAGGGAGTCCGGGGGACCTCGGGCGCGGCAGGACACGTGTCATCGCTCCGCTCGACGCCGGCCGGGTGCTCCGCACCCCTTCGACGGGCGAGACCTCATCGGTTCCCCCTTCGTCGCCGGCCGGTGTCCGGCAGCCTCGGGGCGACGGGCGCCGCCCCATGATCGCCACGATACGAGGCGGACGGCCGACTCCTCAATGGGGTGTGGAAGCAGGCGCAAAACAGCCGAACCGGTCGGTGCTTTCACGCCCCCCGCGCGCGGGTGCGCCGTACCGGCTGAACACGGCGGCCGGCGGGGCCGTACTGGAGGCCGCAGACCCCGTTCCCGCGCCCGCCGAGGAGACCCCGCATGACTCGGACGACTCGGATGACCGCCCGCCTGAGCGTCAGGACGGCCGCCGCGACGGCACCGCTCCTGCTCCTGCCGTGGGCGGCGGGGTCCGCCCAGGCGCACGGAGCCCCCACGGACCCGGTGAGCCGGGTCTACGCCTGCTCACCCGAGGGGGCCGCCGCCCGGACGCCTGCATGCCGGGCGGCGATCGCGGCGAACGGCGGTCCGTTCACCGCCTGGGACAACCTGCGG
Organism: Streptomyces flaveolus; assembly: GCF_000716535.1. GTDB lineage: Bacteria > Actinomycetota > Actinomycetes > Streptomycetales > Streptomycetaceae > Streptomyces > Streptomyces flaveolus_A. The sequence continues at coordinate 29,588 of NZ_JNWV01000019.1, forward strand.
GTGGCGGGGGTGGCGGGCCGCGACCGGCAGGTGATTCCGGACGGCAGACTGTGCAGCGGGAACCTGCCGGCGTACCGGGGCCTGGACCTGGCCCGGCGGGACTGGCCGGCGACGCGGCTGACACCGGGCGGCCGCCTGACGCTGACCTACGCCTCGACCATCGCGCACGCGGGCACCTTCAAGCTGTACCTGACGAAGCAGGGGTACGACCCCGCGCGGCCGCTGACGTGGTCGGACCTGCCCGCGCGGCCCTTCGCCGAGGTCACGGACCCGCCGCTGCGCGACGGGGCGTACCACGTGGAGGCGACGCTGCCCGCGGACCGGACGGGACGTCAGGTGCTGTACACCATCTGGCAGAACAGCAGCACGCCGGACACGTACTACGCGTGCTCCGACGTGGTCTTCCCGGAGCGCGGGAAGGCCGCCGGGGCGGCGAGATCCACTCGGCCCGCACCGACGGCGAGTTCACCGTCCTCACCGGGTTCTTCGGCCACACCGGCTTCACCGGAGTCGAGTGCACCGGTGACGGGCTCGACCGATCGGCCCCGCGACGTCGGTGACCGGGCCGAGACCGCCGTGCGCGACGGGACTCCGGTCGCGCAGACCACGCACGGCGGCTCGGGACCCTCGGCGCCGCTGCTGGCGGGCGGCGCCGCCGCGGTGCTACTGCTCACCGGGGGCGCCGCCCTCGCTCTGCGGCTGCGGCGTCCGCGACGACGCTGAAGCCGACGATCCGGTCCGTCAGTTGACGTAGACCCGGGCTCCCGCGTCGGTGACGGGCGCGTACTTCGCCGTGAAGTAGCCGTTGGCGAAGCACAGCGACGAGCCGGACGTCTTGGTGAACTGCTGGTTGGTGAAGGTGATGCTGCTGTCGGCGTTGTCGGCCTTACCGGTCAGGCTGGGCGCCTGGTACACGCAGGTCACGGTGCCCAGCAGGGTGCGCAGCTGCACGGTGGCCTGGATGACGGAACCGCTCGCGGGCGAGACGGTGAGGGTGCCGTCCGAGGTGATCGTCGCCGAGTAGGGCAGGTTGTTGATGGTGATGCCGTTGACGCCGAGGACACCGGTGACGTTGCTGGTGCAGGTGCTGCTGTCGAAGGTGTGCGCGGTGACGGACTCGGTGGCCGTTCCGGGCGCGGTCGGGTTGCCGGTGACCCTGGCCGTGAACTGCGAGCCGGTGCACTTGATCCCGCTGGTGCCGGTCGCGCTGGAGTAGAAGGTGGCGGAGGTGCCGGAGGCCAGCGGCGCGGTGAGGGTGTCACCGACGGCGACCGCGGTGCCGCCCGTGCTGCCGGTAGTGAGGACCGTGCCGGCCGCGGAGGCCGGGGTGGCCCACGTGAGGGCGAGCGCCGTGGCGGTGCCGGCGAGAGCGAGGAGGGAGCGCGTACGCATGGGGGTGCCTCTCTTCCGAAGTGGGGGGACAGATGAGGTGAGGTGGGGGGTGGTGGTCGTACGGGCGATGCCGCCGGCGCGGGGCCGTCACGCCTTCTCCGTACGCGGCGGACCCGCGACGGCGGCACACCGGACACCGGCCGAAGGCCTCGGGGGAAGACCTCCGGCCGAGCCGGGTACAAGGGGCGGCCGGCACGGAGGGAGAACAGAGGGAAGCGACCGTGCCGCAGCCGTGCTGCGAGGTGGAGCGGTTGCCGTGACAGGGCCGGGAACGCGGCCGGTGCCGCATGAGGGACGCGGCTGGTGCCACGCCTACGCGGCCGGTGCCGCTCGCTGGATCCGGCGCCACGGATCCGTGGAAACAGGGGAAGTTGTAGACCTGATTTACCGTCAGGGTCAAGTGGTCGAAGGGCAGTTGAGGCAGGCCGGTTGCGGTCCGCGCACATCCGACACCCTTTTTTCACATCTCCCTTGACCCCTGAATGTAACCGGCGGTAACTTCCTCGAAGGCTACTGCCGCGTAACGAGAAAGCCCTTGCGCCCGCCGGGAGTTGCGAGGAGGCGTGCGCGGCATCCGCTGTCCGCGCCAGGACACCGCGCCACTGAAGCCCAACCCGCATAGATCCCGCATAGATCCGCGCCCATGGGAGCAGACATGGCCTCGTCCCCGGACGTCCCGTCCACCGGCAACACCCCCGACAGCCCGGGAAGCGACAGCCCGGTGAACGACACCCTGTCCCAAGCCCCGAACGCCGCGGGGACCACCGCCGGTGGCACCGGACGCGGTCGTGTCCGGGCCCGCCGGGCCGCCGTGATGGCGGTACCCGCCACCCTGGTCGCCGCCGGCCTCGCGGTCCTCACCGCGCAGGGAGCGCTGGGTGTGCAGTTCTCCATCTCCGGCATGCCGTTCACGGTCACCGCCACGGAACTCGACGGCACCGGGTTCGAGCAGTTCGGCGGGCTCGACAACATGGCGGAGGGCAGCCCCAACGCCGGGGACACCGGCGGCCAGGTGCTCGTCGTCACCTCCGCGATCAAGCACGCCACGCTCACCAAGCTGTGCCAGAGCGTCGACCTCGGCGGCACCAACCTGCTGATCACCGCGGGCAGCGGAGCCGAGAAGGTCAGCGCGACCGACCTGACCACCGACTCCACCGAGCTGTCGGGTGACGCGGCGTTCAACAACATCGAGATCGGCAACGACGCCAGCACGCTGACCAAGGCGGGCGTGAAGGGTCCGATCGGCGTGTTCAGCCAGCAGGCCGACACCGTGCGGATCGCCCATCTGCGGCAGACCAACTACGCGACCACCGCCGGAGTGTTCAAGCTTCCTGGCCTCAAGCTGCGCTTCAGCGACTCGGGTTGCTGATCGCCGTGCCGGACCGTCCACATCGGGGACCGAGGCTCGCCTTCCGCGGATGGCGGACCCGCCGGCCGTTCTGGGGCGGGCTGCTGCTCGCCCTCGGTGGCGCGGAGATCCTGCTCACCGAGAAGGCCTCACTGAAGGTCGTGCTGCACATCGGCATGCAGGGCCTGGCCGGCTACCTGCTGCCGACCCTCATGGTGCTGCTGGGCCTGCTGATCCTCTTCAACCCCTCCCAGCGGCTCTTCTACTCCATCACCGGCATCCTGCTCTCCCTGGGCAGCTGGCTCACCTCGAACCTGGGCGGCTTCTTCATCGGCCTGCTCCTCGGCGCCACCGGCAGCTGCCTCACCTTCGGCTGGCTCCCGGACCAGGAACCGCGCGTCAGCCGCCGCAAACGCCGCAAGCAGGAGCGAGCCGAGGCCCACGCCCTGACGTCGGAGGGGGCGGGCACGGTCTGAGGCGGGGGCGCGGGTGATGGTGCGGGCCGGTGCGGGCTTGGCGCGGGCTCGGTGTGTGCCGGGCCGTCCGTTGTGCCGGGCCGTCCGTTGCGCCGGACCGTCCGTTGCGCCGGACCGTCCGTTGCGCCGGACCGTCCGTTGCGTCGGGGTGGCAGCGCCAGGTGTCGGTGGCGGAGTAGCCGAGTGACGGTGGCACGCCGGGCAGCCTCGGTGGCGGCGGCCGCACCCTGCCGGCCCTCGGTGGCGGGTAGTCGAGCCGCGGCCGTGCTCCCTGACTCAGGCCTCCCGGCCGGCCCTGCCGTTGCCCAAGCGGCGAGGTGCCGAACCCCCGCTTGGTTCGCTGGAGCGGAGTAGGCCGGAGCGGGCCGGACCGCGTCGGACCGGGTCGGAACGGGCAGCACCGGGCCGGAGCGGGCAGGTCCGGGCCGGATCACGAGCCAGGGGTCCCCCGAACAGGTGACTTGGGAACTTCTTTGCGCTTGCCGGGAGTTCATCGGGCAGTCGGACGGCGACGGAGAGCCGTCCGGGTAGGCGATGAACGAAGGAGCTACGGCATGGTGTTCAAGAGGCTGCTGGGCGCGATCGGGGTCGGCGGCCCCTCCGTGGACACGGTGCTGGACGGCGGCGCGGCGCTGCCCGGCGGCACCCTGGCGGGACGGGTGCTGCTGCGCGGCGGTGCGGCGGCCGTGGAGGTCGAGCACATCGGCCTGGAGCTGATCGCCCGTGTGGAGGCGGAGCACGCGGAGGGAGAGAGCGAGGGCACGGTCGCCTTCGAGCGGTTCATCGTCGGCGGCGGTTTCCGGCTCGGGGAAGAGGAGGAGCGCGAGCTGCCGTTCAGTGTCCCGCTCCCCTGGGAGACCCCGGTGACCGAGCTGCACGGGCAGCCGCTCGGCATCGTGCTGGGCGTGCGCACCGAGGTCGCGGTGGCCGGGGCCCGGGACAAGGGCGACCTGGACCCGCTCACCGTCCGCCCCCTGCCCGTGCAGGAGGCCGTGCTGGAGGCCCTCGGCGCACTGGGCTTCGGCTTCCGCTCGGCCGACCTGGAGTACGGCCGCATCGGCGGTACGGGCCAGCAGTTGCCGTTCTACCAGGAGATCGAGCTGACCCCGGCGCCCCAGTACGCGCCCGCGGTGAACGAGATCGAGCTGACTTTCCTCGCCTCCCCCATGGGCGTCGAGGTGGTCCTGGAGGCGGACAAGCGCGGCGGACTGTGGTCAGCGGGGCACGACGCCCTGACCCGTTTCACCGTGCGCCACGAGGACGCGCCGACCCTCGACTGGCAGAGAGAGGTGGACGGCTGGATCCGCCAGGTGACCGAGCACCGCGACGCCTACGGCAGCCATGCGGCGTACGGCCACGGCGGCGGATACCAGCCCGGTCACCACTCCCCCGACACCCACCACTCCGGCCCGGGGCTGGGCACGGCCGTGGCCGCGGGCGCGGCGGGCCTCGCCGTGGGCGTCGTGGGCGGCATGGTGGCCGCGGAAGTCGTGGACGAGATCGGGGACTTCTTCGAGGGAGAGGAGGACGAAGGCGACGAAGGCTAGGAGAGGAGCAGGAGGAGGCGGGCCGCTCAGCCGGCGGAGCCCCGCGTTCCGTCCTCCTCCTTCATCGCCTTGGCCTCGCTCTTGAGGATGCGCATGGACTTGCCCAGCGCACGGGCGGTGTCGGGGAGCTTCCGGGACCCGAACAGCAGGAGGAACACGACCGCGACGATCAGCAGGTGCCAGGGCTCAAGTCCGTTGCGGAGCATGACCGCCTCCTTCTTTGTCTCGCTTGTCTCACCTTGCGGCAATGCTTGCCAGGTTGCGCAACTGTACAACCCGGCCCGGGGGCGGGAAGCACGCGCCCGCCCTGGGGCGGACGGTGGCACCGGGCCGGGCTACGGCACACGCCGGCTCGTGGCCGTGCCTTCGCCGTCCTGAGGGCCAGGACGTACGGGGCCAGGACGTACAGGGCCAGGGCGTACAGGGCAAGGACGTACAGGGCAGGGACTGCGGCGAGTGGAAGACGGCCGGCGACGGACAGCGCGGTCATGCCGAGTACGACGCCCCGCGGGCCTGCCGGCAGCCGGGCAAGGGCGAGGGCGACGGCGGTTCCGGGCCCGGGATCAGAGGCCGGGGAGCCGGCGGGCCGGGACGGTGGCGGGTGCCTCCCGCTCGGCGAGCCGGCCGACGAGGAGGCGTACGACGTCGACCACGGCGGCCTGGTCGGCGGTGTCGACGAAGTAGACCTGGCGGCGGCCCTCGCGGCGGGAGCGGACGAGTCCGGCGAGTTTGAGCTTGGTCAGGTGCTGGCTGACGGCGGGCAGGGCGCCGCCGACCCGCTCGGCGAGGCCGCTCACGTCGCTCTCGCCCTGGGTCAGCGCCCACACGATGTGCAGCCGGGCGGGCGCGGCGAGCAGTCCGAAGGCGGCGGCCGCCTCGGCGAGCACCTCGGCGGAGGGGTCCTGGTGGCCGGTGCCGGGCGCTGTCGCCACTGTCGCCTTCCTCCGCTGGGTTCGCCTGTGGGTCCGTCGCTGTGTTCCGGCCGTGTCCGCCGTGTCCGCGGACTCAGTGTAGGTCTCCGGAACTTCCCGGCCGCCCCATTAGTTTCTACGTTGCTGTAGAAGTTACCGTCAGGCTGCCGGAGCACCCGGCGGCCGATATGAGGAGTGCGCATGGCCCTGTGGGACCGCATCAAGGACTCGGCGTCGCAGATGCAGACGCAGTTGGTGGCGAAGAAGAACGACCTGAAGAGCGGCGCGTTCCGCGACGCGAGCATGGCGATGTGCGCGCTGGTGGCCGCCGCCGACGGGACGGTGGATCCGTCGGAGCGGCAGCGGGTGGCTCAGCTCATCGCCTCCAACGAGGTGTTGCAGAACTTCCCGGCGGACGACCTCCGCCGGCGCTTCGAGGAGAACTTGAACAAGCTGACGACGGACTTCGCCTTCGGCAAGGTGAGTGTGCTGCAGGAGATCGCCAAGGCGAAGAAGAAGCCGGCCGAGGCGCGGGCCGTCATCCAGATCGGCATCGTCATCGGTGGCGCGGACGGCGACTTCGACAAGGACGAGCAGGCCGTGGTGCGTGAGGCGTGCTACGCGCTGGACCTGCCGCCGCACGAGTTCGACCTCTGAGCGTTCTGTAGTGCGCGTGGATGAGGACACGTGCGACGACCTCGGACGTGCCCTCGTCCACGCCCGCGCTGAACGGCGCTCACCGCTCCCGCGCTCGCCACTCCCGCCCTCGCCGGTCCCACGCTCGCCCTTTTCGCTCACAAGTCCGCGAGGCGGGGCAGCAGTTCCGTCGCCGTCTCGATGTCCGCGGTCAGTGGGCGGTCCTCCAGGCCGGTGGGGAGCACGGCGGCAGCCAGAGTGAGGGCGGGGAGGGCCGGCGGTTCCGGGTGGAGACGCAGGGCCCTGACGGCGGACACCAGCTCGCAGGCGAGGACGGTGGCGTAGGCGGCGCGGGCCCGTTCCGTCTGGCGGGCCGCCTGCCCGGCGAAGCCGGCGGCCTCCTCCAGGCCGTGGGAGAGGACGGCGTGCCCGGCGGAGGCCGGCGCGGCGGCGCTGGAACGCAGCTCGGCGAGCGCCGAGTTGGCGGTGTACTCGAGGATCATCATGCCGGAGCTGCCGGCCGGCCCGGTGGCGAGAAAGGCGGGCAGGCCGGTGAGGTCGGGGCGGCTCAGCGCGGACAGGCGTGCGGCGGAGAGCTGCGCGGTCTTCAGCAGGGCGAGGTTGAGGCCGTCCAGCGTCAGCGCGAGGGGGGCGGCGAAGAAGCCGCCGTGGTGGTAGAGATGGCCGTCGGGGGTCAGGACGGGATTCTCCGACGGGCAGTTGATCTCGGTCTCGACGATCCGGCGCAGCGCGGCCGAGGCGTCGAGGGCGGCACCGTGCACCTGCGGGAACGCACGGAATCCGTACGGGTCCTGGATCCGGCGGTCCGCCGCGGGGAGCCCGTCCCCCGCGTCCGCCGCCGGGTCGTCGGGCATGCCGAGCAGACGCCGTACCTCGGCGGCGGCACGAGCCGGGCCGGGGTAGGGCCGCAGGGCGTGCACCGGGGCGGCGTACGCCTCCGGCGAGCCCGACACGGCGGCGAGGGACAGTGCCGCGACCACGTGCGTGGCCCGCAGCAGCAGCTCGGTCTCGTGCCCGGCGAGGGCGGCCTGTGCCAGGGCGAGGGCGTTGCTGCTGAGCAGCGCGAGGGCGTCGCCGGCTCGCAGGGTGACCGGAGCGGGCAACTCCCGGCCGGTCCGGTCCCCGTCCCCGACGCCCTGGGGACGGGCCTCGCCGACGTGCACGGCGTCGACCGTCCCGGTCGGACCCACCGCTGCCAGGACCGTATGCTCCGCACCGACGCCCACACCACCGAGGCCCCCGGCACCGAAAGTCGACCGCTCCCCACCGAGCACACCCCCGCCCGGCACCTCCCCCAGCCCCGCACCCGGCCCAGCCGCCGCCCGTTCCCCGACGCCCACACCCGCAGCCACCGAGCCGGCACCCGGCCCAGCCACCACCCCAAGGCTCGGCCCGACGCAGGCCCGGTCCCCTTGCCCGGCACCGACGCCCACACCACCGAGGACCCCGGCACCGGAAGTCGACCGCTCCCCACCGAGCACACCCCCGCCCGATACCTCCCCCAGCCCGCCACCCGGCCCGGCCGCCGCCCGCTCCCCAGTGCCCACACCCGCGGCCACCGAGCCGGCACCCGGCCCGGCCGCCACCCCGAGGCCCGGTCCGACGCCGGTCCGGTCCGCCCTCGGTACGGTTCCGCCCGCGCGAGGTGAGGTCGGTGAGTCGTCCGGTGTCAGCCAAGGGCGTTCGCCGAGGAGGGTCAGGCCTGTCTGGGCGAGGGCCGTCAGGTCGCCGGTGCCCACGCCGCCGTACACGTTGACCGCCGGGTGCACGCCGAGGCGGAGGGCGTCGGTGAGGGCGGTGACGAAGGACGGGTGGATGCCGGAGCCGCCGGCGAGGAGCTGGTTGGCGCGGATCGCGAGCATCGCGCGAACCGTGCGGGCCGGCAGCAGCGGACCGGCCCCGCCCGCGTGGCTGCGCAGCAGACGCAGGCCGTGGGCGGTCTCCTCGGCCGGGTCGACGGCGACCGAGCGGTGCGCGCCGACGCCGGTGCCACGGCCGTACCAGCGGCCCGTGGCGGCGAGCCGGTCGGCCGTCTGCCTCGCGCGGCGGACCCGGTCCAGGGCGCCGGGGTCGACGGCGGGTTCGGCCGTGCCGTCCGCGAGCCGGATCAGGGCGGGGAGGGTGAGGCCGCCGCCGTCGAGCGGGACGCGGGTGTCCCCTGGCTGCGGGGGCACCCGCGTCGGCACGTCCACGGTCGTTCCTGACAGTTCCTGGTCGTTCTGGTCACTCTGGCCGGGACAACTGTCCCGTCGGCCGGGACAGCTCTCCCGCCCCTGTCGAGCGGTGGGGCCTCAGCTCAGTCCCGCCGACTTCAGCCACGCCTTCGCGACGTCCAGCGGGTCCTTGTTCTGGGCCTGCACCTGGGTGTCCAGGTCCAGCAGGGCCGCGGTGTCGAGCTTGGCGGAGACGGCGTTGAGCGCGTCGACGCCCTCCTTGGACAGCGCGCCCTTGTAGGTGAGCGGCTGGACGTTCTCGAAGCCGAACAGGTTCTTCGGGTCCTGCAGGACGACGAACTTCTCCTTGGCGATGTTCGGGTCCGTGGTGAAGATGTCCCCGGCCTGCACGGCGTCCTTCTTCAGCGCCGCCAGCGTGAGCGGACCGCCCGCGTCCAGCGCCTTGAAGGACTTGAACTCCAGGCCGTAGACGGACTTCAGGCCCACCAGACCCTGCTGCCGGGTCTGGAACTCCGGCGAGGCACCGATGACCAGGTCCTTGGCGATGTCCTTCAGGTCGGCGATGGAGGACTTCTCGGTGAGGTGGTACTTCTTCGCGGTGGCCGCGTTGACCGTGATCGAGTCCTTGTCCTGCGCCGGCGCCGGGTTCAGCAGCGTGAGCTTGGAGTCCAGCTTGGCGTTGATGGCGTCCGTGGTCTCCGCGAGGCTCTTCGGGGCGGCCTTCGGGTCGAGGTAGGCCAGCAGCGCGCCGTTGTACTCGGGCAGGACCGATATGGAACCGTTCTTGATCAGACCGTAGGTGGTCTCGCGGCTGCCGATGTTCGGCTTGTACGTGACCTTGATCCCCTTGGCCTTGAGCGCCTCGCCGTAGATGTCGGCGAGCAGGGTGCTCTCGGGGAAGTTGTTGGATCCGACGACAACGGTGTCGCCGCTGGCCTTGCTGTCGTCCGACAGCGGGTTGTCGGCCTTGCCGTCGTTGGAGGAACAGCCCGCCAGCAGAGCCGTCGCCGCCGCGAGGGCGACCGCCGCCACGCCTCGGTTCCTCCGGATGGACCTGCTGATGTGGGTCTTGTATGTCACGCGCTGATCCAATCCAGCCGGTTCTCGGTCAGTCAAGGGCATCAGATCACCGATTGGCCTCGATCTGCGGTCACTCGTGCACGCAGAGCGGTCTCTTTGTAACGGATTCTTGATGAAAGGTGAGCTGATCCGCACCTCAAGAGGGCTGTAGTCTCACCCGAGTTGGTATCGACCACAGCGGTGCGCGGGGCCCGCTTCGGTGTCGTGACGCAGGCGTTCCGGGGGTGACGCAGCCCCCAGGTCCGGGAGTGACGGCTCCCTTCGGACAAGACACCCATGAAGGAGGCCCGGTGTCCACGAACCAGGTGGACGCGCCCGCCCGGCACGCCCCCACGCGGGGCGGAGCACGGGGTTTCGCCGACCGCTGGCCCTTCCGGCGCAAGCTCAATCTGCTCGTCGGCATCCCCCTCGCGGTCATCGCGGTTCTGCTGGCGTACCTCTTCACCGATCTGGTGCGGCAGTCGTCCAGCGCCGCCTCGGCGGCCCGGCTGGTGCGCGACAGCGCACAGGTGGCGCGGCTGGTGGACCGGGTGGAGGCCGAGCACCAGCAGGCCATCCTGCTCTCGACGCGCTACGAGTCCGGGGACGACAAGCCGTCGACGTCCGCCTACCGCGCGGCGCAGCGCGCGGTCGACTCCCAGGTGGCGAAGGTGCGCGAGGCCTTCGGGGACCGGCTGCCGGAGAGCGAGGCGCAGGCCCTGCGCGGGGTCGAGGGCCTCACCAGCCTGCGCACCTCGGTGGAGCAGTCGTACCTGCCCGCCGACAACATCGACCCGGCCTACGCGGGCGCCGCGCAGAGCCTGATCGACGGCCTCGGCCTCGACCGCGACGCGGACCTCGCCGAGACCTTCACCGGCAGCCTGCTGGACTCCCTGCTGCGCGCGGACGCCGCCCACGGCGCCTTCGAGACCAACGTGTTCGCCGCCACGACGGGCGACACCAACGCCCAGATCGAGTTCACCAGCGCGGTGGGCGCGTACGAGCTGTACACCCACCAGGCTGAACGCTTCGGCCGGTTCGCCACCGAGGCGCAGGCCGAACGGTTCTCCGGCATCGAACACACACAGGCACAGCGCGAGATCGCCGAGGCGTACGCGGAGCTCCAGGTCGGCATCGGCCGGTTGGAGACGAACGACCGGGAGCGGCTGCGGCTGGCGGTGCAGGACGCGCTGACCGACTACCCCGCCTATCCCCAGCAGGCCGCCGCGCGGCTGAAGATCACCACCGCGCTGATCGGCCAGATCGCCGACCGGGCCGACAACGCCGCCGACGGCGCCCGGTGGCGGGCCGGACTGCTGCTGAGCGGCGCCCTGATCGCCTTCGCGCTGTGGATCGCCTTCGCGGTGCTGGTGCGCCGCTCGGTGGTCCGGCCCGTGCAGGCACTCACCGGAGCCGCGCGGGAGGTCGCCGAGGTCGCCGGGCGGGAACTGGCCCGGGTGGCCGACGACGACGCCGAGGACGACGGGCCGCCCCTCCTGCGGGACATGCCGGTCACGGCCCGCGACGAGATCGGCGACCTGGCGGAGGCCTTCAACCGGGTGCAGACCACCGCAGCCGCGCTGCTGGAACGCCAGGTGCTCAGCCGGCGCAACACCGCCGAGATGTTCGGCAACGTGGGCCGCCGCGTCAGCAACCTGACCACCCGGCAACTCGCGCTGATCGACGCGGTCGAGCGGGGGGAGACCGACCCGGCGCTGCTGGAACGGCTCTACTCCATCGACCACATCGCCGTCCGCCTGCGCCGCAACGCCGACAGCCTGATGCTGCTGGCCGGCATCCGCGAGACGGTGCTGGACGCGGGTCCGACGGCGCTGTCCACCGTCGTACGGGCCGCGCTCGGGCAGATCGAGGGCTACCAGCGGGTACGGCTGTACGCCGCGTCGGACGCCCTGGTCGAGCCGGACATCATCGGTGACCTCACGCTGATGGTGGCCGAACTCCTGGAGAACGCGGTGTCGTTCTCACCCGAGGGCAGCCCCGTCGAGGTCACCGTCCGCTCCGGCGCCGAGGGCACGCACGTCGTGATCACCGACCACGGCCTCGGCATGAGCGCCGAGCGGCTCGCCGAGGAGAACGCCCGGCTGATCCGCCGGGAACGGCTGGACCTGGTGCCGACCAAGGTGCTGGGCCTGTTCGTGGTGGGCGCGCTGGCCCGCCGCTGGGAGATCGGGGTCGAGCTGACCCGCACTCCGGGCGGCGGTGTGACGGCCGAGGTGACGCTGCCGGCCTCGCTGCTGCTCGGGCCGGGCGCGGGGGCGGAGGCTCCGGTGACCGCGGAGCCCGCGCCGGCGGCCGGGGTGTCCGGGCCGGTGCCCGCGCGGGGCGCGCTGCCGCAGGACACCGCCCACGAGAAGGCACCGGCCGACGGCGCCTCCCGGGACGAGCCCGCCCGCGCGGAACACGACGGCCCGCTCCCCCGCCGTATCCCCCGCCGCGCACCGCGGAGCACCGACGCGCCGGCTCCTTCCGGGGAACGGACCCCGGGCGACGCCGAACACACCGCGCGCCCGCTGCGCCGCCGGGTGCGCGGGGCCACGCTGCGCACCACCGCAGGCGCCGCGCCGACGGTGCCGAAGACCGTACAAGCGCTGGACGCCGAGGCGGTCCGCAGCGCGCTGGAGGAGTTCGAGGACGCGGTGGAACGCGCCCGACGGGACAGCGACACGGGCAGCTTCGCCCGTCCCGAGAGCACCGGTACGGCCCCTCACGCGAGCGGCACGGCCACGGCAACGCGCCCGGGCGGGACGACGGCGTCGCGCCAGGCCCACCCCGACAGCACCGCCGGAGCAACACGCTCACCCCACCCCGACGACACACCGCCCCACGCCGACGACACCCCGGCCACCGACCCCCCACCGCACCCCACCCGCACGCACCCCACGCCCGCGGCCACCACCCCCACACCCCCGACCACCCCGCCGCACGACCCGAACCACCTTCCGGAAGGAGCCGAGCAGTGAGCACGTCGACAGGTGACAGCCCGACGGGCGGCACCACGCCGACCGACCTGCAGGCAGCCGCGGCCGACTTCACCTGGCTGCTGAACCGCTTCGCGACCGAGACCGCCGGCGTCGTCGACGCCATCGCCGTGTCCTCCGACGGCCTGCTGATCGCGGTGTCACAGTTGCGCGAGCACGCCGACTCCGAGCGGCTCGCGGCGATCGTGTCCGGCATGACCAGCCTGGCCGCGGGCGCCTCCGGCAACTACGGCCTCGGCGGACTGAACAAGGTCATCATCGATCTGGAGGGCGGCCACGTCATCGTCTCCGCGATCGGCAGCGGCGCCGTGCTCGGCGTCGTCACCGACAAGGAGGCGAAGCTCGGCAACATCGCCTACGAGATGACGCTGTTCGCCAACCGCGCCGGTGCCGCGCTTAGCCCGCAGCTCGTGCTGGAGCTGAAGAACAGCGTGGGCGCGGCGGCGGCCCGCTGAGGAGGAGAAGGTTCCCATGGCGGACGGCATCGCGCCCCCGGGCCCGGACCGGGTCGGCCCCGCCCCCGCCGTACGGCCGTACCTGGTCACCGCCGGCCGGGTCGCGGACGCCGCCTCCGGCCGGGCGCTGCCCGTGGAGACCCAGGTGGTGTCCACCGCCGACGGTCTCGACGCGCTCGGCCGGCTCTCCTTCGAGCAGCACGACATCGTTGCCGCATGCCGGCTGCCGCAGTCCCTCGCGGAACTCGCGGCCCGGCTGCGGCTGCATCTCAACGTGGTCCGCGTCCTGGCCGAAGACCTGCGCGAGGCGGGCCAGCTGGCGGTGTACGTGCCGGACGCCGAGGCCACCCACGACGCGTCCGTCCTGCGCAGGGTTATCGATGGCCTGCGGGCCATCCCCGACTCCCGAGGGGTACCGAGTGACACCGACTGAACCGCTCCTGGCCCGGGGCCCGGCCGCGCCCGCGGCGGTGCGGCCGCCGCTGCCGGTGAAGATGGTGATCGCGGGCGGTTTCGGCGTGGGCAAGACCACGGCCGTCGGCGCGATCTCGGAGATCGAGCCGCTGACCACGGAGGCGTCGATCACCGAGGTCGCGGCCGGTGTGGACGACCTGACGCACACCCCGCGCAAGACCACGACGACCGTCGCGATGGACTTCGGCTGCATCACCATCGACCCGACGCTGAAGCTGTACCTGTTCGGCACGCCCGGGCAGGAGCGGTTCGGGTTCATGTGGGACGACATCGTGGAGGGCGCGGTCGGCGGGCTCGTCATCGTCGACACCCGCCGGCTGGACGACTGCTACGCGGCCGTGGACTACTTCGAGCACAAGGGCATCCCGTTCGCCGTCGCGGTGAACGCCTTCGACGGCCGGGTGGAGCACTCGCTGGAGGACGTCCGCTGGGCGCTGGACGTCTCCGACGGCGTGCCGGTCGTGGTGTTCGACGCCCGGGAGCGGGGCTCGGTGCGGGACGCGCTGCTCGTCGTACTCGAACTCGCGCTGGCCCGCACCGAGCAGTGACCGTCAGGCGCTGCGGCGCACCCCCGGCGACACCGTGAGCCGGGACGCCGCCCAGAACACGGCGAGGGTCGCGAGGGCGAGGCCGGCGACGAGGGTGGCGCCCCCGATGACCTTCTCGTAGTTCCTCTGGTAGAGGCCGTCGATGATGTAGCGGCCGAGGCCGCCGAAGCTGACGTAGGCGGCGATGGTGGCGGTGGAGACGATCTGGATGGCCGCGGTGCGCAGGCCGCTGAGGATCAGCGGGAGCGCGACCGGGACCTCGACCTGGAGCAGCACGCGCGCCTCGGACATCCCCATGCCCCGGGCCGCGTCGACCGGGGAGGGGTCGACGGAGCGGATCGCCTCGTAGGTGGTGACCAGGATCGGCGGTACGGCGAGCACGACGAGCGGGATCATCACCGGCAGCATGCCGAGGCCGAGCCAGATGAACATCAGCACCAGCAGGCCGAAGCTGGGCAGCGCCCGGCCGGCGGTGGCGACGAGCGCGAGGGCGTTGCCGCCACGGCCGGTGTGGCCGGTGAGCAGGCCGATGGGCAGCCCGATCGCGGCGGCGAACAACAGGGCTTCCAGCGAGTACTGGATGTGCTCGACGAACCGGCTGGGGATGCCGTCGTAGCCGTGCCAGTGGGCGCTGTCGCTGAAGAAGGTCTGCGCGAAGTTCAGGACGTTCACCTGGTGGCCCCCTTCCGCGGCATCCAGGGGGTGAGCAGGAGGCGTACGACGACCAGAGCGGCGTCGACGAGGATGCCCAGCACTCCGATGGTCAGCACCGAGTTCACGGCCAGGGCGGGCCGGTGGTAGGTCTGGGCGTTCCACAGCATGTTGCCGAGGGCGCCCTGGTTGCCGATGAGCATGCCGACGCTGACCAGGGAGATGCTGGAAACGGCGGCCACCCTGAGGCCGGCGATGATGGCGGGCACGGCGATGGGCAACTGGACCTGGAAGTACCGGCGTACGGCCCCGAGGCCCATGGCCTGGGCGGCGGCCAGGGTCTCCGGCGGCACCGAACGGACGCCGTCCACGATCGCGGGGACGAGCACCACCAGGCTGTAGAGCGCGAGCGGGATCATCACCGTCGTCTCGCTCTGCCCGAAGTAGTCGATGAGGACGACGAAGAAGGCGAGCGAGGGGATGGCGTAGAGGACGGTGGTGATCCCGAGGACGGGCGGGTAGATCCAGCGGAAGCGCACGCACAGCTGTGCGATCGGCAGGGAGACGAGCAGTCCGGCGAGCACCGGCAGCAGGGCCTCGCGCAAATGCAGCCCGATGAGGCCGAGGTAGCTGTGCTGGAGGTCGCTCGGGAGGTCGAAGAAGCCGCTCATCGCCCGGCCTTCGCGTCGGCGTGCTCCGCCACCTCGCTGTGGGCGGCGCGGATCGCCTCGCCGATGACCTGCTGGGAGACGACACCGACCGCGCGCCCCTCGCCGTCCACCGCGACGGCCCAGCCGGTCGGCGAGAGCACGGCCCCGTCGAGCGCGGTGCGCAGCGAGTCGGTGCCGGGGACGAACGGCCGGCCGTGGTCGAGGAGGCGGTCCCGGTCGATGGCGCCCGCGGTGAGCCGGTCCGGCTCGCTCCAGCCGAGCGGCCTGCCGTCGAGGTCGGTGACGAGGAGATAGGGGGCCGTGGCCGCCCGGGAGGCGAGCTTGCCGGCGTCGGCGTCGATCGGGACGACCGGCGCGGTCTGCAACTCCAGCCCGGCGGACGGGAAGAAGGAAAGCCGGCGGATGCCGCGGTCGGCGCCGAGGAAGTCCTCCACGAAGGAGTCGGCGGGCGCGCTGAGCAGTTCGGCGGGCGGAGCGAACTGGGCGAGCCGGCCGCCGGTGCGCAGCACGGCGACCTTCGTGCCCAGTTTGATCGCCTCGTCGATGTCGTGCGTGACGAAGACGATGGTCTTGCCCAGCTCGTCCTGGATGCGCAGGAGTTCGTCCTGGAGTCCCTTGCGGACGATGGGGTCGACGGCGGAGAACGGCTCGTCCATCAGCAGCACCGGCGGATCGGCCGCGAGGGCGCGGGCCACGCCGACGCGCTGCTGCTGGCCGCCGGAGAGCTGGTACGGGTACCGCTTGGCCAGCGCGGAGTCGAGGCCCACCCGTTCCATCAGCTCGGCGGCCCGGGCCCGGGCCTTCTGCTTGGTCCAGCCGAGCAGGCGGGGGACGGTGGCGATGTTGTCGAGGATGGTGCGGTGCTGGAAGAGCCCGGCGTTCTGGATGACGTAGCCCATCGAACGGCGCAGGGTGTTGACCGGCTGCTGCCGGATGTCCTGGCCGTCGAGGAGGATGCTGCCCTCGCTGGGCTCCACCATCCGGTTGATCATCCGCAGGGTCGTCGTCTTGCCGCAGCCCGAGGGCCCGACAAGGACGGTGATCGCGCGGTCCGGTATGTCCAACGACAACCGGTCGACCGCGACCGTGCCGTCGGGATACCGCTTCGTGACTGAATCTATCCGTATCAAAACGCCGCGTACCCTTCGGGCGACCGATCCTGGGCTGATGCGGGGAGAGTCTAGACCGCGAGTGTTTCGGCATTTTGGCGGGAGAGCGTTCGCTCCGCGCGGCCGACCGCCGGCGGGAACCGGGGTACCACCAGCACCGGGGCGTCCGACCACCGTGGGTGACGTGCCGTCACTTGATGATCATGACGGGTAACTGGCTCTTCTGCGTGGCCAGTTGCCCCTGCCGCCCGGCCGGGGCGGCAGGGCGGAGGATCGTCGAGCAGGCCGACCGCCGTCGCCGACGACGAGCCGCACACCGTGCCCGGGGCGCACGTCTGCCCGAGCGGGGTCTGCGCCCGGCGTGAACGACGGCCACCGGACCAGGAGTTGCCGGTGTGCGAGGTGTTCGACGTGGCCCTGCGTTTCGACGACGAGAGCTGAGCGGGGCGGCCGGTGCTCACGGGGCTCGTCACGGACGCCGGCCGGAAGCCGGCCGAGCGCTGGGCGGCGGCGCTGGTGCTGCCGGGGGTGGTGTTCACCGCGCTCGCGGCCACCGGTGTCACGCGGCCGGCTGCGGGCCCTGACCGCCGGCGGACCGGGCTCCACCCGGACAGCGGTGCTGCTGCTCGGGGTACTGGTCGCCGACGCGTTGGCGGGGCCGTACGAACGTGTCCTGACCGGCGATTGGCCGCGTCCGCTGCACCCAATGGCCCGCCGCCTGACCGAGCGCCGACAGCGCGCCTGGGACGGCCTGGACGCGGTCTGCGCGGTGGCCCGGGGCACCGACGCGCCGGCCGAGCAGGAGGTCGAGCGCAATGCGTTGGCCCTGTCCGGCCGGAGTGCCCGACCTGGACCGGGGACCTGGCCCCGGTTATGGCTGCTGCTGCCGGACATCACCCGGCAGCGGCTGGACGAGGCGATGCGGCTCGGCGGCCGGGCGGGGCTGTACGTGCTGCTGGGCGTGGTGCGGTGGCCGGCCGCCGTCGCCGGGGCGGGCGCGAGCCCGGTCGCCTGGCGGCGGGGGCAGGAGCGTGCCGAGCGGAGTTGGCGGAGTCCACCGTGGACGTCCACCTGCCGGAACCGTTCGACCGCTTCGACGAACAGACCCACCCGGTCCGCGCGAGCCTCGGCCACACGGTCATCGAACGATTCCGCAAGGGCTCGGGCGCACGCCGCCGGTGACGCGTACCGAACGCGCGGGACACACGGCTCCGACCACCGGGCACGGACCAGTCGACGGACACGGGGCGCGCGGAGCGAGACGCGGGCACAGGTGGACCCCGGCGAGCAGACCGGACGCAGGAAACCCGCCGACGCGCCCCCAGCCGGTGACGCGCACCGAACGCGCGGGACACACGGCTCCGACCACCGGGCACGGACCAGTCGACGGACACGGGGCGCGCGCAGCGGGACGCGGGCACAGGTGGACCCCGGCGAGCAGACCGGACGCAGGAAACCCGCCGACGCGCCCCCAGCCGGTGCCCCGCCTCCCAGTCGGCGATCGGGGTCGCCATCGACCCGCCCATCGAGCCGTGACCCGCTTACCCCCCACCCCGGTCAGCCGACCGTCGCCTCCGCACCCCCGTCCCCACCGCCGCCGAACCCCCCTTGCCTCGTATGCGGGCGGGCCGCCAGGATCGCGACGTCGTCTTCGGCGTGGCGGGCCTCCAGGCGGCTGAGGATCGTGTCCAGGACCGCGTCGAGGGCGTCCCCCGCGGTGAAGCGCAGGGCGGCCAGTCGGGCCAGGGAGCGGTCGATGTCCTCGCCGCGGTGTTCCACGAGCCCGTCGGTGAACGCCACGAGCGTCTGGCCGGGCGCCAGCCGGTGCGTGGCCGACTCGTACCCGCCGAGCCCGGTGCCCAGCGGTGGCCCGACCGGCACGGGCAGCAGGCTGGTCGCGCCGTCCTGGTCGATCAGCGCGGGCGGCAGATGGCCGGCGCTGGCGAGCGTGACCTGGCCCCGGCCGGGGTCGACGCGGGCGAGCAGACAGGTCGCCGGCCTGCGCTCGGCCTCCCCGGAGGCGATGTCGTCCATCTGCCGCAGCACCCGGTGCGGGGGGAGGTCGGCGGAGGCGATGTAGCGCAGGGAGGAACGGTAGGCGCTCATGTCGACGGCGGATTCCAGGCCGTGCCCCATGACGTCGCCGACGACCAGCAGGGTCCGGCCGAAGTGCAGCCGGACGGTCTCGCACCAGTCGCCGCCGACCAGGGTGCTCATGCCCACCGGCAGGTAGCGGATGGCGACGTCCAGGTTGGGGTGCGGCCGGCCGGGCTCGGCCAGCAGGGCACGCTGGAGATCACCGGCGGTTCGGCTGACCTGCTCGTGGACCCGGGCGTGCCGCAGGTGGGAGGCGGCGCGCTCGGCGAGCAGGGCGAGCAGTTCGGCCTCCGCACGCCGCAGCGCTCCTCCGGGCCGCGCCCAGACCAGGACGCCGTACACCTCGTCCCCGCTGGTCAGCGGGGCGCACAGACCGGCACCGCGGGTGGTGCCCGCGTACTCCAGCCAGGGTTCCGGTGGCGCACCGGCGGACGGGACGTGCGCCTCGTGGGCCGCCGCGGCGGCCCACCGGACGTCGGGCAGCAGCTCGGCGTCCCCGGTGATCGCGTCGTACCCGGACACGGTGTCCGGGGTGCGGCACATCACGGCGGCGGCTCCCCCGGCCAGCCGTACGGCGGCGCGGGTCAGCTCGGTGTGGGTGGTGGCCGCGTCGAGGGTCGTGCCGATCCTGGCCAGGGTCTCCCGCAGGTCGGCCAGCCGCGCGCCGGCCCGCACGGGCTGCTCGGCCTCGCCGGGGCCGCCGCCGCCTTGGCGGCGGGCTCGCTCGACGGGCTGGGGCCTGCGACGGGACCGGATCCACCGCGCCACACCCAACACCCTCACAGAATCTCAAACCGGGGCGACCGGGGCACCAGCCCCGGCCGCCCCGGCGATCCGGCGGCGGCCTCAGCCCTCCTGGGGCTCCAGCCGCAGGGAGATGGAGTTGATGCAGTACCGCTGGTCGGTGGGGGTCGGGTACCCCTCGCCCTCGAAGACGTGCCCGAGGTGGGAGCCGCAGCGCGCACACCGCACCTCGGTGCGGACCATGCCGTGGGAGCGGTCCTGGACCAGCTCCACGGCGTCGGTGTCCTTCGGGTCGTAGAAGGACGGCCAGCCGCAGTGCGACTCGAATTTGGTGTCGGAGGTGAACAGCTCGGCGCCGCAGGCCCGACAGGAGTAGACGCCCTTGGTCTTGGTGTCCGTGTACTCACCGGTGAAGGCCGGCTCGGTGGCGGCCTGGCGCAGCACGGCGTACTCGGCGGGGGTCAGCTCCTCGCGCCACTGCTCGTCCGGCTTCTCGACGTCGTACGACATCAGTTCTCAGCCCCTTTACTGCGACAGGCGGTCCAGGATCAGCGGGCCCAGGTCGGTCACGTCGCCCGCGCCCATGGTGAGAACGAGATCACCGGGCTTCGCCATTCCCGCGACCGCGGCGGGGATCTCCGCCTTGTCGGACACGGCGGTGACGTCGGCGCCGGCCGCGCGCGCGGCCTCGATGATCAGCTCGCTGGTGACGCCGGGGATCGGGTCCTCGCGGGCCGGGTAGATGTCGAGGACCAGCGAGGCGTCGGCGAGGGCCAGCGCCTGCCCCATCTCCTTGCCCAGCTCCTGGGTGCGGGAGAAGAGGTGCGGCTGGAAGACGACGAGGATGCGGGCGTCACCGGCGGCGGCGCGCATGGCCTCCAGGTCGGCGGTCATCTCGGTCGGGTGGTGGGCGTAGGAGTCGATCACCTGGACGCCGGCCGCCTCGCCCTTGAGCTGGAGGCGCCGCTTGACGCCGGTGTAGGCGGCGAGCGCGGGCGCCAGCCGGGCGGCCGGGATGCCGAGGGCGGCGCCGGCGGCGAGCGCGGCGACCGCGTTCAGGGCGTAGTGCCGGCCCGGCACGGACACCCCGAAGGTCAGCTCCTGCCCGGCCAGCACCACGGTGACCTGGCTCTTCAGCCCCTGCGGGACGACGGCCAGGACACGGACGTCGGCGTCGGCCGCCTCGCCGTACGTCACGATCCGCACGTCCCGGTCCCGCACCCGCCGGGTCAGCTCGCGGGCGCCCTCGTGGTCGGCGGAGACGACCAGCGTGCCGCCCTCGGTGATCCGGCCCACGAACGTCTCGAAGGACTCGTGGATCTCGTCGATCGAGGCGTAGTTGGCGTGGTGGTCCAGCTCGACGTTGAGGACGATGGCGACCTCGGGCGCGTACTTGTGGAAGCTGCGGTCCGATTCGTCGGCCTCGGCGACGAAGATGTCGCCGTCGCCGTGCAGCGCGTTGGAGCCGGGCGCGTCCAGGTCGCCGCCGATGGCGTACGACGGCTGAAGGCCCAGCTCGGTGAGGGAGACCGCCAGCATGGACGTGGTGGTGGTCTTGCCGTGCGTGCCCGCCACGGCGATCGGCCGCAGCCCCTCCATCAGCGCGGCCAGTGCGTCGGAGCGGTGCACCACCGGGATGCCCAGCTCGGCGGCGCGGGCCAGCTCGGGGTTGTCCTTCCGGATCGCCGAGGACACGACGACGCAGCTGGCATCGTCGGCGAGGTGCTCGGCGGCGTGCCCGATGTGCACGGTCGCGCCCAGCGCGCGCAGCGCCTCGGCGGTCGCCGACTCCTTGGCGTCGCTGCCGGCCACCTCGGCCCCGCGCTGGGCCAGGATCTTGGCGATCCCCGACATCCCGGCGCCGCCGATGCCGATGAAGTGCGGTCGGTCCATGGCGTCAGGAAGGCCGGGTGCCATGCGTTTCTCCCCAGAGACGGTACGGGCTAGAGCAGGCCTAGCCTATGCGCTCGGGCACCGGGCGCCTCGCACGCACCCGCGCCGCGCGAACGCACCGCGACCCGAACGGCGCTCGCCGGCCGGCCCCGCGCAGCGCCTACGCCTTGCTGTGCGAGAACAGCTTCAGCACCGGCACCCCCACCTTGTGCCGGGCCCGGGAGGCCCAGTCCCGGTGGAAGAACTCCTCCACGTAGTGCGGATCCGTCAGGACGATCACCTCGTCGGCGCCCACCTCGGCCACCAGCGACTTCAGCGCGTCCAACGGGTGGTCCTCGACCAGCCGCCCCTCCGCCTGGCTGCCCGCGGAGCGCAGCGCCTGGAGCGACACGTCGAGGGCCTGCCGCCCCATGCTCCGGGCCTCCTGCCCCTCCGGCGTCTCCCTTTCGCGCACCGCCTCGTCGAGTTCGCCGAGCGCGATGTCGTCGATGGCCCGCAGCAGCCGGTCCGCCTGCTCGCCGCGCGGCTGGAGCAGGACGTGGAAGTCGACGGGCTCGTCCCCGTGCAAGGTGGTGACGAACTCCACGTCGGCGGACGTCAGGGCCTTCTCGATCATCAGAACGCTTGTGAACACCAGGCGCCTCTTCTCCTCGGAGGGCCCGGCAGGGCCCGTGCGGAAACCATCCTTCCCCGTGATCGCACGGGTACTGCCGGACCTTGTCTGCCCGCCGGAAGCGGACCGGAACGGTCGATTCCGCCGATGTCAGGACTGACAGTGACGTCAGCACCAACGGTGACGTCAGGACCGACAGTAACGACCGAACAGAAATCCGTCCTCCTCCAGCAGGGACACGAGTTCGAACCGGTGCGGAACGGCCACCGACGGCCCCCCGGCGATCCGCTGCGCGTTCCCCGCCGTGAGCGTCGGCGAGACGGTCAGGCACAGCTCGTCCAGCACCTCCGCGGCGATCAGCTGGCCGAGCAGCCGGGGTCCGCCCTCGGTGAGCAGCCGGGTGTGGCCGAGGCCGGCCAGCGCCTGGACCGCGCGAGCGGGCTCCACGCCCATACCCTCGCCCGCGACCACCACCTGGGCGCCGGCCCGCTCGGCGGCGGCGATCCGGTCGGGGGCCGCGGCCGCGCCGGTGAGGATGAGCGTGGGCACCAGGGGCGAGGTGAACAGCGGCAGCGTGAAGTCCAGCTCCAGGCTCGCGGTGACGATCGCGATCGCCGGGACCGGGGTCTGTCCGGCGGCCTCGCGGGCCCCGGCGAACTCGTCCCGCACGCGGGCGGGCCGGTACCCCTCCTGCCGCACCGTTTCCGCGCCGACCACGACGACGTCCGCGAGCGCCCGCAGCGTGCCGAAGACCCGCATGTCGGTGGCGCTGGAGATGGGCTGCGAGCGGCCCTCGTGCTGGGCGGCGCCGTCGAGCGAGGAGACCATGTTGGCCCGCAGCCACGGCCGCGGGGCGCCCGGCGCGGGCTCCGGGTAGGCGTACGCGGCGGCCAGCTCGGCGAGGCTCCACTCCCGGTCCACGACCGCGGCGGCCCCGACGGGCCCCCCGACGGGCGGGCGGAGCCCGCTGCCCGGGGCGCCGCCCTGGGCACCGACCTCGTCGGCGGCACCGCCCCGACCTGCCGCGCTCACCTCCCCCTCCGGTCCCGGGCCGGCGGTCCGAGCACCCCCCGCGGGGGCCTGGGCTGCTGTTTCTTCGGTCACAGGGAACAGGCGTCGCATGCCGTGCAGTGTGACACGGCGCTTAGCATGGAGAACTGTGTCGTCCTCCACCGCCGCCCCCGGTTCCAGCCCGTTGCCGGAAGCCGGCCCCCTGTCCCTGTGCGCCCGTGAGCCGCACGTGCCCGCGGAGCGGCTGGTAGCCGAGATGGTGCCGCCGCCGCGCTTCGACTCGGTCCGCTTCGCCACGTACCTCCCGGACCCGAACCAGCCCAGCCAGACCGAGGCCGTCCGGGTGCTGGAGGGCTTCGCGGCCGGGCTCGGCGGGGCGCACGCCGCCGGCGCCGGCAAGCGTGGCCTCTTCGGCTTCGGCCGGGCCAAGGCGCCCAAGACCCCGGCCGGCCCGCGCGGGGTGTACCTGGACGGCGGTTACGGCGTCGGCAAGACCCACCTGCTCGCCTCCCTGTGGCACGCCACCCCGGCCGACCCGTCCCGCAAGGCGTTCGGCACCTTCGTGGAGCTGACCAACCTGGTCGGCGCGCTCGGCTTCCAGCAGACGGTCCGGACGCTCTCCGGGCACAGGCTGCTGTGCATCGACGAGTTCGAGCTGGACGACCCCGGCGACACGGTCCTGGTGTCGACGCTGCTCGGCAAGCTGGTCGAGGCGGGCGTGGCACTCGCCGCCACCTCCAACACGCTGCCCGGCAAGCTGGGCGAGGGCCGGTTCGCCGCCGCCGACTTCCTGCGCGAGATCCAGGGCCTGTCGGCCCACTTCCGCACCCTGCGCATCGACGGCGAGGACTACCGTCACCGCGGCCTGCCCGAGGCCCCGGCACCCTTCTCGGACGAGGAGGTCATGAAGACGGCGTTCGCCACCGAGGGCGCCTCGCTGGACGACTTCGCGCATCTGCTGGAGCACCTGGCCAAGGTGCACCCGAGCCGGTACGGCGCGCTGACCGACGGGCTGCGGGCGGTGTGCCTGACCGGTGTGAAGCCGGTGCCCGACCAGTCGACGGCGCTGCGCCTGGTGGTGCTCGCCGACCGGCTCTACGACCGCGAGGTCCCGGTGCTGGCCTCGGGGCTGCCGTTCGACCGGCTGTTCAGCGAGGAGATGCTGAACGGCGGCTACCGCAAGAAGTACTTCCGCGCGATATCCCGGCTCACCGCGCTGGCGCGGGACGCGAAGGGACTGGTCGGCGCCTAGGGCCTGTCTGATAGTCGATCAGACCTGCGGGGTCAAGGGCGGGTTCACGCCACGCCACCCGCACTTTTCACGCTCTCTTGCGCGCTTAACGCGCAGTTAACCCTGCAAAGGACTTTGCAGGGTTAACGTGTTTCTTGACCATCCATTGACCAAGCCTTGGTCTGGACAAGAAACGCGAATGCGGAGGAGGGGGGCTCATGTTCCGAGGTACGAGCGTTCGGACCCTGCTCACCCTCTTCGGCCTGACACTGTTCGCCTTCCAGCTCTTCGCTCCCGCGCAATCCTTCGCACCCGCGCACACGTTCGGTCAGGTGCTGGCCAAGGCCGAGACCGGAACCACCCCCTCCGCACTGCCGGTGCGTGAAGCCGCGGCGGACAAGGTCCGCGCCCCCGGCTGCCCGGGTGACCCCGCGGGCATCCCGCACGTCCGCGACCGGCAGCGCGGCCCGGCCTCCGGCTGCGCACAGGAACGCGCCCTCATATCCGGCCGGACGGCCGAAACGGGTCCGTCGGAGCCCTCCGCCGGACCGCACCACCCCACCCCGAGAGCGTTGAGAGCCCACACCCCGGCAGCGCTCCAGGTCTTCCGCTGCTGAGGGACGGGCAGCTCTCTCTCCCCCCACAACCGTTGTTCAAGTCCGACGCGCCAGGCAGGCGCGCCAGGAGGAGCCCACACATGCAGCCCCTCATCGACAACGCCCGTACCTTCGGACAGCGCCCTGAGGAGTTCGCCAGACTCGCCGAAGGCCAGTCCCCGCAGGTGCTGTTCATCACCTGCTCCGACTCCCGGGTCGTCCCGGCCCTGATCACGGGCGCCCGCCCCGGCGAGCTGTTCGAGCTGCGCACCGCGGGCAACATCGTCCCGCCCTACGCCTCCGAGCACCCCACCAGCGAGGCGGCCACCATCGAGTACGCCGTGGAAGTGCTCGGCGTCCGCGACATCGTGGTCTGCGGCCACTCGCACTGCGGCGCCGTCGGCGCGCTGGTGCGCGGTGACGACCTGACCGCCGTACCGGCCGTGCGCGACTGGCTGGCGTCCGCCACCCCGCGCCCGGCCGGCGCGCCCGAGGACCCGGAGGTCGCCGAGGGCGTGCAGAGCCACGTACTGACCCAACTGCTGCGACTGCGCTCGTACCCCTGCGTCGAGCGCAAGCTGAAGGAGGAGCAACTGGCCCTGCACGCCTGGTACTACGAGGTGCACACCGGCACCGTACGGACGCACCGCCCGCAGACCGACACCTTCGAGGCCCTGTGAGCGCGCCGATGACCGACCACCGCACCCTCATATCCCGTTTCCCCCATCTGCGGCAGGACTTCGCCGCCTCACTCGTCGTCTTCCTGGTCGCGCTGCCGCTGTGCGTCGGCGTGGCCGTCGCCTCCGGGGTGCCGGCCGAACTCGGCCTGGTCACCGGCATCGTGGGCGGCATCGTCACCGGGCTGATGCGCGGCAGCAGCCTTCAGGTGTCGGGGCCGGCGGCCGGCATGACCGTGCTCGTCTTCGAGGCGGTCAAGGAGTTCGGGCTGCCGGTGCTCGGCGTGATCGTGCTCGTGGCCGGACTGCTCCAGGTGACCATGGGCCTGCTGCGGCTGGGCCGCTACTTCCGCGCCATCTCCGTCTCCGTCGTCGAGGGCATGCTGGCCGGAATCGGCCTGGTGATCATCGCCGGGCAGCTGTATCCGGCCCTGGCGGCGAAGGCCCCCGACTCCGGCCTGGGCAAGATCGCCGGGGTGCCCGGCGCGTTCCTGGACGCCCTCGGCGACACCGCCGCCCTCGCCTCGCTCGCGGTGGCAGCGGGCACGATCGCGGTGCTGCTGCTGTGGAAGCACACCCCGGCGAAGGTGCGGGCGGTGCCCGGACCGCTCGCCGCGGTCGGGCTGGCCACGCTGGCCGCGTTCGCGCTGGACCTGCCGGTGGCCACCGTCGAGGTGCAGGGCCTGCTCGGCTCGATCCAGCCCCCGCCGTTGAGCGCCTTCGGCGAGCTGGCCGGCGTCGGGCTGCTGGGCACGGTCGTCGCCTTCACGCTGATCGCCTCTGCCGAGTCGCTGTTCAGCGCGGCGGCCGTGGACCGGCTGCACTCCGGTCCGCGCACCCAGTACAACAAGGAGCTCGTCGCCCAGGGCGCCGGCAACATGGTGTGCGGGGTGCTCGGCGCGCTGCCGATGACCGCGGTGATCGTGCGCAGCGCGGCCAATGTGCAGGCCGGTGCCCGCACGAAGGCCTCCCGGGTCATGCACGGCGTCTGGCTGCTGCTGTTCGCGGCGCTGCTGCCCGGTGTGCTGGCCTACATCCCGATCCCGGCCCTCGCGGGCATCCTGATCCACGCGGGCGCCAAGCTCGTCCCGCTCCGGGCCCTGACCGTGCTGTGGCGCGAGCACCGCGGCGAGGCGCTGGTCCTGGCCGCCACGGCCGTCTCCATCGTGGCGGTCAGCATGTTCGAAGGGGTGCTCATCGGTCTCGCGCTGGCGGTGGTGAAGACCGCCTGGGAGGCCTCGCACGTCAAGCTGGAGATCGTGGACAAGGGCGCCGGGCCGATCGAGGCGCACCTGTCCGGGAACGCGACCTTCCTGCGGCTGCCGAAGATCCTCGACAGCCTGGAGTCGCTGCCCCAGGATCGCCCGGTCCGGCTCGACCTGTCCGGGCTGCACCACCTCGACCACGCCTGCCGTACGGCCCTGGAGAACTGGGCCGCGCGGCACAGCACGGCGGGCACGGCGCCGGTGGAGCTGCGCACGGCCGCGTGACGGCCCGCCCGTGGGGCCGGGGCGCCGTGACCTCTCGGCATCCCGGCTCCACGGGCCTATCGTGGCAACAGCAGACAAACCGGCCTCTGGATGAGGAGGTCACCATGGTCGAGGACCTTCTGGTGACCCTGGCGGCGGCGGGCTCCGCCGGTGTGGTGTACCTGGCGATGGCGGCACGGGTGGTCAAGCAGTACGAGCGCGGTGTGCTGTTCCGGCTCGGCCGGGTGGCGGGGGACGTACGGGCACCGGGCCTGACCCTGATCATCCCCTTCGTGGACCGGCTGCAGAAGATCAACATGCAGATCGTGACCCTGCCGATCCCGGCCCAGGAGGGCATCACCCGCGACAACGTCACCGTCCGGGTGGACGCGGTGGTCTACTTCCGGGTGGTCGACGCGACGAGCGCCCTGATCAAGGTCGAGGACTACAAGTTCGCGGTGTCGCAGATGGCGCAGACGTCCCTCAGGTCGATCATCGGCAAGAGCGATCTGGATGATCTGCTGTCCAACCGCGAGAAGCTCAACCAGGGCCTGGAGTTGATGATCGACAGTCCGGCGGTGGGCTGGGGCATCCAGGTCGACCGGGTCGAGATCAAGGACGTCTCCCTGCCGGACACGATGAAGCGGTCGATGGCCCGCCAGGCCGAGGCCGACCGCGAGCGCCGGGCCCGGATCATCAACGCCGACGCCGAGCTGCAGGCCTCCAAGAAGCTCGCCGAGGCCGCGCAGCAGATGTCCGACACGCCGACCGCGCTCCAGCTCCGGCTGCTGCAGACGGTGATGGCGGTGGCGGCCGAGAAGAACTCCACCCTTGTCCTGCCCATCCCGGTGGAGCTGCTGCACTTCCTGGAGCGGGGCGCGCAGCCCTCGCTGCCGGAGAAGGGCCCGGAGCCCGCGGCGCACACCGACGGCGGACCGCATCCCGGCTGACGGGCACACCGAGGCACCCCGGCCCGGACGGAAGGAGCGTGTGTGCGCAACGAGCCGGCCAGGAAGCTCCAGGAACTGCTGCGGCTGCCACCGGGCGAACGGGTCGACCTGTCCCGGTACGACGCCCGGGCCACCCCCGCAGCCCCGGGCGGCAAGCGGGCGGCGGGGGCGGACGCGGACCGCATGGGCAAGCAGCTCGCCCGGCTTCAGGAACGGCTGTGGGCGGCGGCCACCGCGGGTGACCGCCGCCGGGTGCTGCTGGTCCTCCAGGGCATGGACACCAGCGGCAAGGGCGGCACGGTCAAGCACGTGATCGGCCAGCTCAACCCGTCGGGGTGCCGGATCACGGCGTTCAAGGCGCCCACGGAGGAGGAGCGGCGGCACGACTTCCTCTGGCGGGTGCGGCGGGCGCTGCCCGAGCCGGGCGAGATCGGCATCTTCGACCGCTCGCACTACGAGGACGTGCTGATCGCCCGGGTCCGGCATCTCGCCCGGCCGGCCGAGATCGGCAGCCGCTACGGTCTGATCAACGACTTCGAGCGCTCCCTCGCCGAGGACGGCGTCACCCTCGTCAAATGCTTCCTGCACCTCTCCTACGACGAGCAGCGGCGCCGTCTGCTGCGCCGCCTGGACCGCCCCGACAAGCACTGGAAGTTCGACCCCGGTGACATCGACGAACGCACCCTGTGGCCCGACTACCAGAAGGCGTATGAACTGGCCCTGGAGCGCTGCGCGGCACCGTACGCGCCCTGGTACCTGGTCCCGGCGGACCGCAAGTGGTACCGCAACTGGGCCATCAGCCGGCTGCTGCTGGAGCGGCTGCGGGAGCTGGACCCGCGGTATCCGGAGGCGCACTTCGACGCGGCGGAGTGCCGGGAGCGGCTGCTGAAGCAGACGTGAGCGGGCGCCGTCCGGCCCGGGCGGACGTCAGCCGGGGGGCTCCGGCGGGCGGATGTCAGCCGGAGCGGGGTGTTTGAGCGGGGGGGCTCCGGCGGGCGGATGTCAGCCGGAGCGGGGTGTTTGAGCGGGGCTCCGGCGCAGGCGGACGTGAGCAGGGGCGGGGTTCCGGGGCAGGGCGGACGTGAGCAGGGGCGAGGTTCGAGGGCAGGCGGACGGGCGCCGGGGCGGGCGGGGCGGCGGAGGCAGACGTGAGCCGGCGCGGGGTTCCGGCGGAGGCCGACGCGAGCCCGGGTGGGTTTCCCGCGCGCAAGCCAGCCGAGCGGCGGAGGCAGACATCAGCCGGGCCGGGATTCGGCGCAGGCAGACGGGAGCCGGCCGGGATTCCGAGCAGGCCGACGCAAGCCAGGCTGGGTTTCCAGCAGGCGGGCCGAGCGGCGGAGGCAGACATTCAGCCGGTACGGGATTCCGGCGCAGGCAGACGCGCGCCCGGCCGGGATTCCGGCGCAGGAGATTCCGGCGCAGGCGGGCCGGGTGGCGCAGGCAGACATCAGCCGGGCCGGCATTCGGCTCAGGCAGACGTGAGCCAGGCCGGGATTCCGGCGCAAGCCGACGCATGCCCGGCCAGGTGCCCCGCGCAGCCAGGCCGGCATTCGGCTCAGGCAGACGTGAGCCAGGCCGGGATTCCGGCGCAAGCCGACGCGAGCCCGGCCGGGTGCCCCGCGCAGCCGGGCCGGCATTCGGCTCAGGCAGACGTGAGCCAGGCCGGGATTCCGGCGCAAGTCGACGCGAGCCCGGCCGGGATTACCGCGCAGGCGGGCCGAGCGGCGGAGGCCAGACGTGAGCCGGGGTGGTCGGGGTACCCGGCGGGCATGCACGAACAGCGGAAGGTCACCGATTCGTACTGGCTGCGGACCGCCCCGGGGCCGTCCCATCCCGCCCTGGACGGGGATCTCGACGTGGACGTGGCCGTCGTGGGCGCGGGCATCGCCGGGCTGAGCACCGCCTATGAGCTCGCCCGGGCCGGGCGGCGGGTGGCGGTGCTGGAGGCCGGGCGGGTCGCGGCCGGCGTCACCGGCTACACCACGGCCAAGCTGACCGCCCAGCACACCTTGGTCTACGACCGGCTCCGGCGCACCCGGGGAGCGGAGGGCGCGCGGCTGTACGCCCGTTCGCAGTCGGAGGCGATCGAACACGCGGCGGCGCTGACGGCCGAGCTGGGCATCGACTGCGAGTGGGAGACCCGGGACGCCTACACCTACGTCCGGGACCGCTCGCGGGTGGACGAGGTGCGCGCGGAGGCCGAGGCGGCCCGGGAGGCGGGGCTGCCGGCCGTGTTCACCACGGAGACCGGGCTGCCCTTCCCGGTGGCGGGCGCGGTCCGGGTGACCGGGCAGGCGCAGTTCCACCCGGTCAAGTACCTGCGGGCGGTCACCGCCGATCTGCTCGCGCGCGGCGGCGAGGTGTACGAGCGGACGCGGGTCACGGGTCTGACGGAGGGCGAACCGTGCCGGCTGACGACGGAGGCCGGCGCCACGGTGACGGCCCGGGACGTCGTGGTCGCCACCCACTATCCGGTGTTCGACCGCGCCCTGCTGTTCACCCGGCTCTCCCCGCGCCGGGAACTCGTCGTCGCCGGGCCGCTGGGCGACGGACCTGACCCGCACGGCATGTACATCACGCCGGACGAGAACACCCGCTCGGTGCGCACGGCGCCGTACGGGCCGGACGGACAGCGGATGCTGGTCGTCACCGGTGAGCACTTCACGCCCGGCACCGGCGATCCGCAGGCGGGCTTCGAGCGGCTGGCCGGCTGGGCCGAGGTGCACTTCCCGGGGGTGCGGCTGGACCACGCCTGGGCCACGCAGGACAACGAGTCCACCGACACCGTCCCGCTGGTCGGCCCCCTGCACCCCGGCGCCCGGCACGCCTATGTCGCCACCGGCTTCGGCGGCTGGGGCCTGAGCAGCGGCATCATGGCCGGGCTGCTGCTGAGCGCGCTGATCACGGGCCGGGACCGCGCCTGGCAGGAGCTGTACGACCCGCGCCGGCTGAAGTCGGTGGTGCGCGAGGCTCCGTCGTTGCTGAAGACCCAGGCCGAGGTGGCCCGGCACTTCGTCGGCGACCGGCTCAAACCGCCGGGCTCGGTGGACGACCTGGCGCCGGGCGACGGCGCGCTGGTCCGGTCCGGCGGTGAACGGCTCGCGGTCCACCGCGACGAGGACGGCGCCCTGCACGCCGTGTCGGCCCGCTGCACCCACCTCGGCTGCCTGGTCGCGTTCAACCGCGCGGAGCGCGCCTGGGAGTGCCCCTGTCACGGCTCACGTTTCGCCGTGGACGGCACGGTGATCCAGGGCCCGGCGGTCAAACCGCTGGAGCAACGCCCGCTGGAGTGACGGAACGCAGGGAACCGCCGCCGCACGGGTGACCGTACCGCCGTGTCGCGGGTCGAATTAATCACATAATCGGACATTCAGCTTTATGTTCGGACCGTGATCCCACGAGTACGCTGCATCACCGCCGCCTGCCTCCTGGGCCCGGCGCTCACCGCCTGCGGTACCGCGGGCGGTGAGCGGCCCGCCCCGCCCCCCTCCCGCGTCTCCGCGCCCCCTTCCCCCACCCGTCCACCCGTCCTCGCGCCGGGCCCCGGCGGGCTGACCCCGGTCTTCGAGCACGGACCGCGCACCCGGGGCAAGACCGTCGCGCTCACCTTCGACGCCGACATGACCGCCGACCAGGGGCCCCGCGCGGCCTCCGGCGAGCACTTCGACAACCCGGGGCTGATCAACGCCCTGCGCACGCTGAAGGTGCCGGCGACCGTCTTCATGACCGGCCGGTGGGCCGACCAGTACCCGGCCGAGGCCCGCGCCCTGGGCGACGACCCGCAGTTCGAGGTGGCCAACCACTCCTGGAGCCACTACGCCTTCACCGCCGACTGCTACGGCCTGCCGACCGTCGACGCCGACGCCGGCGCCATGCGGGCGGAGGTCCAGCGGGCGTACGCCTCCCTCCGCGCGGCCGGCGTGCCCCACGCGATGCCGTACTTCCGCTTCCCCGGCGGCTGTTACGACCAGCGGGCGCTGCGCGCGCTGAGCGGGCTCGGGGTGACCGCGGTGCAGTGGGACGTGGTCAGCGGGGACGCGTTCGCCACGGACGCCGACGCGGTGGTCGAGCAGGTGCTCGACGGGGTGAAGCCGGGCTCGGTGGTCGTCATGCACTGCACCCGCAGCGCCGCCCCGACGACCGAGCGGGTCGTCCGCACGGTCGTGCCGGAGCTGCGCGCACGCGGCTACCGGTTCGTGAAGGTCTCCGAACTGATCGGCCAGAGCGGCGAACCCCGCTGACCGTCCTACGCTGAAGGCATGAGCGACGAGGACTACTGCACGATCGTCGACGCGGTGAAGCCGGCCAAGGCCGCGGGACCGCCGTACGCGGAGTGTGTGCTGTGCCGGGAACCGACGGAGTACCCGGAGTCGTACAAGGGCATCACGCTGTGCCCCGTCTGCGAATGGCAGGAGGCACAGCGCACGGCCTGCTCAGGTTGAGCGACGCGAGACGAGCCGGCCGGTCGCGGCGAAGGCTCCCGCCGTGAGCAGGGCCGCGCCCGCCAGCGGCAGCAGCGGCACCGGTGCCCGGCCCGTCTGCGAACCGAGGACCAGACCGCTGACCGCCGCCTGCGCCGGGGAACCGGCCAGCACCACCGCCAGCAGCGCGCCCAGCAGCATCGCCGGCACCGCACGCCCTCGCGCACGCAGCACCGGCCGGTTGGTGAGCGCGCCGACGGCCGTGCCGAGCAGGGCGCAGGCGAGGGTGGCCGGCAGCCCCGCGGCGGCGGCCCGGAGCCGGGGTACGTGGACCCGGTGGCCGTTGCTCGCCGGGTCGCTGATCAGCGTCACCACCACGGTGGCCGCCACCCCGAGCAGCACGGCCACGAGCAGCGCGGTGAGCAGGCAGGCGAGGTGTGCCCGGGCGGGCCCACGGGCGGCGGCGACGCAGGCGCGGGCCGCGGGCGGCTCGGCGGTGACACAGATCCGTACCAGCCAGGCGGCCACCGGCAGCAGACCGGCGGCCGTGTAGCCGAGCGAGTCCAGCACCGGCTGGCCGCTCTGCACGCCGACGCCCAGGAACGCGACGTACAGGATCACCGGCGGCAGCCAGCGCTGGGAGCGCAGCAGCAGGTCGGCCTGGTAGCGCAGGAGCGCGGTCATGGGCGGCTTCCGGAGTCGGGGGACAGCGGGTCGGGGGTCGGTGGGGCGACGCGGACCACGTGCCAGGGCGGGTCGGCCGTGAGCAGGGTGCGCAGCAGGACGTCGGAGCGGGTGGCGGGGACGGCGAGCCGGTGGCTGCCGGGGGCGGTCTCCTCGGTGGACACGGCGATCCGCACCGCGTCCGGCGGCAGTTGCCCGCCCGGCGCCCCCCGCACGGTGACGAGCGTGACCGGTCCGGTCGGCGCGCTCGGGGGGCCGGTACGGCGTCGCAGTCCCCCGTCGGCCAGCGTGTAGGTGGCGTCCGGGGCCCCCGCGAGCCGGCGCGGGTCGTGGTCCACGAACACCACGGCACCCCCGGCGGCCGTCCGCTCGGCCACCACCCGCTCCAGCTCGGCCCGCGCCGCCGCGTCGAGGCCGGTCCAGGCCTCGTCCAGCACCAGCAGCTCCGGGTCGCCGAGCAGGGCCTGGGCCACGGCGACCTTCTGGCTGCCGCCCTTGGACAGCCGTGCCATCGGCGTACCGGCGTACGCGCCCGCGCCGAACCGCTCCAGCCAGGTGTCAGCGGCGCGGGCGGCGGCCTTGCGGTCGAGGCCGTGGACGGTGCCGAGGTGGGTCAGATAACCGGCGGCCGTGAAGGGCAGGGCGGGCGGGAACCGTTCCGGCACGTACGCCGTGCGCGGGCGGCCGCTGATCCGGCCCTCGCTGGGTGCGTCGAGCCGGGCGAGCAGCCGGAGCAGGGTGGACTTCCCGGTGCCGTTCGCCCCCTGGATCCGGGTGAGCGTGCCGGGGGCGAGGACGAGGTCGACGCCTCGGAGCACCCAGGGGCCGCGGATGCCGTAGCGGCGGCCCACGGCGGTCAGGCGGAGGTCACTGTGCATGGAAGGTCATTCTGTTGCAGGAGTGTCCGGCCCGGAGGCCGTTCCGGTACGGCGCTCAGCGGGCCATGCCCCGGCTCAGCCCGGCCGCCCTGGCACGCACCGCCGCGGCCCAGGCTCCCCCGTCCCGCGGCGGGGCGGACACCCCGGCGGCCGAGACCTGCACGTCGGACTGCGGACCGTCCGGGAAGGCCTCGAGCAGGCCCCAGTCGATGTGGGTCCCGGCGCGCTGGGCGAGGGCGACGACGGTGCCGACGAAGCCTTCGGACAGGGCCAGGACGACGGTGTGGCCGGTCCGCCGGTGCCGGGTGAGCAGGGCGTGCACGAAGACGCCGAAGGCGGCCGGATCGATCTGACACTCGTCGTTCCGCATCGGCCCGATGCCGGACGGCAGCCCCAGTTCGGCCTCGAAGACCTCCACCTGCCGCAGGAAGAGCCGGGCGGCCCCGTTGGACGGATTCCACAGCGTCTCGTCCCCGACGTCGAAGTACTGACTCATGGCGCTCCCCCTCCAGTCCCCTCGGTCGATCAAGAGGGGTGAGCGTAGCCAGCCGGTTCACCGGCGCCGCCGGAATTTTCCGCGCGGGTCCCTCGCCCGGCCCGCGCGTTGATCGGTCCGCCCGGGGCTTCGTAGGCTGGGCTCCCGTGAGCCACGTTCCCGCCCCCACCGCCGACAGTCCCGTCCAGCCCGCACGCGATCCGCGCGACGAGGCCCCCCAGTTCGTCCTGCCGCTCGTGGTACGGATCGAGCGGAACGCCCCGCCGGGCCGTACCGACGCGCTGGAGACGGCCTCCCGGGCCGTCCTGACCCTGCTAGGCGACGAGCGGGCGCACGGCGACGGCGAGTGGGCCGAGGCGGTACGCGACTGGGAGGACGCCCGGATCCGGAAGGTGGTCCGACGGGCCCGGGGCGCCGAGTGGCGGCGCGCCGAGGCGCTGCCCGGGATCACCGTGACCGGCACCTCCGCCGAGGTCCGGGTCTTCCCGCCGATCCCGCTGGACGGCTGGCCGAAGGACCTGGCGAAGCTCCAGGTGTCGGGCACCGAGCTGGAGGACCCCGAACCGCCGGTTCCCGCCGACCCGGCCGGCCGGACCGTGCTCTGGCTGAACCCGGACCTGGAGATGTCGGCCGGCAAGGCGATGGCCCAGGCCGGCCACGGCGCCCAACTGGCCTGGTGGGCCCTGCCGGACACCGCCCGCACCGCCTGGCGCGACGCCGGCTTCCCCCTCTCCGTCCGCACAGCCACCGCGGCCGACTGGCCCCGCCTGACCACGAGCGGCCTGCCCGTGGTCCGCGACGCCGGCTTCACGGAGATCGCCCCGGGCTCCTGCACCGTGGTGGCGGAACACCCGGCCTTGCGCTGACCGGGGAGCGGGCCGCCGCAACCTCAAATGTTGCTCTGAACGCGACAAGAGGGGGGTTCGGCGGCGGTCGCCGGGGCCATATCCCCGTCACTCGACGCAGCAGCACGGGCCGAGGAGGGGGAAGACCATGCGGCGACTGGGGACCGGGATCGGATGGCGGCCGGAGATCGCGGACGCCGTGGAGCGCATGCCCGGCATCGACTGGGTGGAGGTCGTGGCGGAGAACGTCTGCCCCGGGCACCTGCCGGATGCGCTGCTGCGGCTGCGCGAGCGCGGTGTGACGGTGGTCCCGCACGGCGTCTCCCTCGGTCTCGGCGGCGCGGACCGGCCCGACGAGGGACGGCTGACGGCGCTCGCCGAGCGGGCGGAGGCACTCGGCTCACCGCTGGTCACCGAGCACATCGCCTACGTCCGGGCGGGCGGCGCGCTCACCGCCTCCCCGCTCCTGGAGGCCGGCCATCTGCTGCCCGTGCCGCGCACCCGGGACGCGCTGGACGTGCTGTGCGAGAACGTCCGCATCGCGCAGGACGCGCTGCCGGTGCCGCTGGCCCTGGAGAACATCGCCGCGCTGTTCTCCTGGCCGGGTGAGGAGCTGACCGAGGGCCAGTTCCTGTCCGAGCTGGTCGAGCGGACCGGCGTACGGCTGCTGATCGACGTGGCCAACCTGCACACCAACCACGTCAACCGGGGCGAGGACCCCGCCGAGGCGCTGGCCGCGCTGCCCCTCGAGGCGATCGCCTACGTGCACGTCGCGGGCGGCTTCGAGCGCGACGGCGTCTGGCACGACAGCCACGCGCATCCCGTACCGCGTCCGGTCCTCGACATCCTGACCGGCCTCGCCGCCCGGGTCGCGCCGCCGGGGGTGCTCCTGGAGCGGGACGAGAACTTCCCCGAACCGGCGGAACTGGAGCGGGAGCTGGGGGCGATCCGGGAGGCGGTGGCGGCCGGGCGCGCGGCGGAGCGTGCGGTGGCGGGTACGGCGGAGGTGCCGGCCCTCGGGGGCGCGGCAGCGGGGGGCGTCGGTGTCCTGGCGCGGCCGGTGGCGGAGCCGGTGGCCGGCGTGCGGGAGCGGGTCGGGGTCGCGCAGGCCGCCGTGTTGTCGTCCCTGGTGGCGGGGACGCCGGTGCCGGAGGGGTTCGACCGGGTGCGGATGGGGGTGCAGGCGCGGGCGCTCGCGGCGAAGCGGGCGGGGGTCGTGGCGAAGGTGGCGCCCGAGCTGCCGGTGATTTTGGGGGCGGGGTACCGGGAGGCGTTCCTGGAGTACGCCCGGCAGCGGCCGATGCGGGGAGGCTACCGGCTGGACGCGCTGGACTTCGCCGGGCACCTGCTGAAGCTGGGGCGGCCGGGGGACGCGGGGGTGCGGCGCGAGCTGCGGGACTGGTGGCTGGACCGAGCGGGCCCGGCACCACGGAAGCGGGGTCTCGTGGACCGGGTGCTGCGACGCCGCGTCTGAGATCCGCCGAGCGGCTACGGCGCCTCGACGGCCGACGGCACGCGCGGCTCCCCGGAGGCGCGGGGAACCACGCGACCAGCCACGACGCACCCGCAGCCGCCGGCGGACCACACCAGCCCTCCGGCACCGCGCACCGCCACCGCGCACCCGCGCCCGAAGAGCCCTCCCAGCCCCCCAGTAAGATGCCAACCCCGCACCCACCCCCAAGCACACACCGGCGTGCGGTGCAGGAGGCACCATGCGACCGCGACCGCGACCCCCGATCAACGGCCGAGGCATATTCAGCGGCACCGGGCTCATCGTCACCGCCCTGGCGGCGACCGTCGTCGCGCTGCTCGTCCCGCTGTGGTCGTACGCAGACCGGCAGGACGACCCGGCGAGCGCGAGCGTGCTGAGCACGCGGACGGTGACGACGCCGTACGGCCCGCTGTCCGCGCAGGACCGGGACTTCGTCACCAAGGTCCGGCTGGCCGGGCTGTGGGAGCTGCCCGCCGGGGAGCTGGCGCAGCGGAAGGGGACCACCCCCGCCGTCCGTACGGCCGGCCAGCACCTCGTCGACGGCCACACCTCCCTCGACGCGCACGTGCGGACGGTGGCCACCCAGCTCGGCATCACCCTGCCCAACGAGCCGAACGAGCAGCAGAGGCAGTGGCTCGCCACCCTGGACACGGCCAAGGGCCAGGACTTCGACCGCCAGTTCGCCGGCCTCCTCCGGCTCGCGCACGGCCGGGTGTTCTCCCTGGTCGCGCAGATCCGGGCGGGCACCCAGAACTCCCTGGTCCGCGACCTCGCCGACGACGCCAACGCGACCGTCCTGGACCACATCAAGGTCCTGGAGGCGACCGGGTACGTCGACTTCGCCGCACTGGCCGAGGACCTCGCGGCCCCCGCCTCCCCGGTGCCGACCCCGCCGGCGGTCGATCCGAGCGCCGCCGTACCGGTCGAACCGTCACCGGACCAGGCGTCGCAGGGCCGGACCTCGCCCGGCCAGACCGTCTCGCTGCCGCCCGCCACCAGCAGCCCGCCGCCGGCCACGAGCGGCCCCTGACCAGCCCGGAAAGCGGAACGTCACATACCGGCAACACTGCGTCCGGATCGTGGAAAGGGCATGGCGTCCGCCCAGTCCCCTGGCATAGAAACACGTCATGTTCTGGGTCCTTCTCCTGCTCCTGGCCTGGGCTTTCGCCGGTACGGCCTGCACCCGGCTGTGCCTGGCGGCCCTCCGCGCGGCAGCCGCGGACGTACGTGACACGCCGACGGACGGGGAGCGTGATCTGACGCTGTACGAGGCGGCCTTCCTCTCCGGCGGCCCCGCGCGGGTCGCCGACGTGACCCTGGTCGCCATGGCCCGCCAGCGTCGGCTGCTGCTCGCGCACACCGGCTGGGCCACGGTCGTGGACCCGCGGGGGCGCGACGAGATGGAGCGGTCCGTCATAGGGGCCATAGGACCGGAGGGGCAGTCCCGGATCGCACCGGTACGGGCGCGGGCGGCCGGCGCGGAGGCCGTGCGCAGGCTGGCCGAGGGGCTGGTCCGCGCGGGCCTCGCGGTGCCCGAGGGCACGGGGACGACCGTGGGGGCCGCCGTGCGCCACGTGCGGGCCTCCGTGCTCGCCGTGGCCGCCCTGGGCGTGACCGCGCTGCTCCTGCCCGTCCAGACCGGGACGCCCCGCCTGCTGGTGGGCCTGTGGTTCGCCCTGCCCCTCACGCTGGCCCTGAGCTGTCTGGCCATCGCCCGGTTCGAAGTGCACCCGTACTCGCCCTGGGCCTCCCCGGCCGGGCAGCGGCTGCTGAGCGCGCTGGCCGGCGAGCCGGCCGGTGACGAGCGGTCGTTCCTCACCTCCGTCGCCGTACGCGGCATCCGCGCGATAGGCGAACCGGAGCTGCGCGCGGCCTTCACCCACCGCGACCAGCCCTGGCGGGAGTGAGGCCCGCGGTGGAGCTGGACCGCCCCGGCGAGCGGCCGCCGGCAGCCGGCACCCTGCGGTACGCCACCCGGCGGTGGCCGTCGGACCGCGACCTGCTCGACTTCTGCAGGAACCCGCGGAACGGGCGGCTTCCGGGGGCGCACAGGGGGCATTGGGGCCGACACCGGCCCGACGGTGCTTGCCTTCCCCCACGACCGCCCGAAATATCCCTTCTGTCGTCGCCGGGCCGTGGCAGCCGTGCCATCGCCGCCGCGCACCGAAGGGATACGCGATGAAAGCTGCCGCCCTCTACTCGGCCGCCGGTTCCTTGCTCCTGACCACCCTGGCCGCGGCCCCGGCGGGCGGCACGCCCGGTACCCCCGACGCCCCGGGCGCCCCCGGCGCGGCCGAACTGCGCGGCACCGCGGTGGCCGTGGCCCGCGCCCGGGCGGCCGGGATCGACTTCGGTCCGTGCTCCGCCGCGGACGTCCCGGAGGCGCCGGCCGGTGTGCGGTGCGGCACGGTGAGCGTCCCGTTGGACTACGCCCACCCGAACGGCAAGCGGATCCGGCTGACCGTCAGCCGCGCCCAGGCCACCCACAAGGACCCGCGCAACAGCAAGCGGAGGGTCCCCCGGCAGGGCGCCCTGGTCTTCAACCCGGGCGGCCCCGGCGCCTCCGGCATGTACTTCCCGCTGATCGGCACGATCCCGGCGTGGCAGCGGATCGCCGCCGCCTACGACCTCGTCGGCTACGCCCCGCGCGGAGTGGGCCGGTCGGCGCCGCTGTCCTGCGAGGACCCGAAGCACTTCTTCAAGGCGCCGACCGCGTCACCGACGCATCCGTCGGAGGCGTACAAGCGGCAGCGCATCGCGCAGGCACGGGCGTACGCGCGCGGCTGCGCCCAGCGGTCCGGAAGCGGGCTGCGGTTCTACAACTCGCTCAACAACGCCCGTGACCTGGACGTCCTGCGGGCCGCTCTGGGCGAGGACCGGCTGACCTTCATGGGGGCGTCGTACGGCACCTACTTCGGCGCGCTGTACGCGACCATGTTCCCCTCCCACGTGCGGCGCATGGTGCTGGACTCGGCGGTGAACCCGGACCCGCAGAAGATCTGGTACCGCAGCAACCTGGACCAGTCGGTGGCGTTCGAGGAGCGCTGGGCGGACTTCCGTGACTGGATCGCCCGGCACGACGACGTCTACGGGCTCGGTGCCACGCCCGCTCGGGTGCAGCGCAGCTACGACACCGCGCGCGAACGGCTGGCCGGGAAGGCGGCGGACGGGAAGGTCGGTCCGGGCCAGCTCCAGAACGTGTTCCTGACGGCCGGGTACTACGACGACTTCTGGCCGAGCCGCGCGGCGGCGCTCTCGGCGTACCTGCACGGCGACCCCGGACCGCTGGTCCGGCTGGCCACACCGAGCCCGGAGAGCGCCGCCGAGGCGGAGAACAGCAGCGCGGTGTACACGGCCGTGGAATGCAACGACGCGCCCTGGCCGACGGACTGGGCGGTGTGGGACCGCGACAACACCCGGCTCGCCCGGGTGGCGCCCTTCGAGACCTGGGACAACGCGTGGATGAACCTGCCGTGCGCCTACTGGCCGGCGCCCCGGCAGCGGCCGCTGGACGTGCGGACCGGGCTCGGTGAGCTGTCGCCGGTGCTGATCCTGGCGGCCGAGCGGGACGCCGCCGCTCCGTACCAGGGCGCGCTGGAGATGAACCGGCGGCTGGCCGGCTCGGTGCTGGTGACCGAGCGGGACGCGGGCACGCACGGTGTCGGGGGCGGGCCCAACAGGTGCGTCAACGGGTACCTGGAGGCGTACCTGCTGGAGGGCCGTGTCCCGGCGCGGCACGCGTCGTGCGCGCCGCGCCCCGAACCGGTCGCCTCCGGCGGTCCGGCCGACAAGGGGGTTCGGCGGGACGCCCTCAAGGGCAAGGGCGAGCGGCGTTAGGCCGCGCGCACGCGGCGGAGCCGCACATCGGCACAGCCCCGCGCCGCTTCGGGGCACCGTCAGGCGAGGCCCGCCACCAGTTCGCCGATGTCCTTGCGGCGGCCCGTGAAGAACGGGACCTCCTCGCGGACGTGCATCCGGGCCTCGGAGGCGCGCAGATGGCGCATGAGGTCGACGATGCGGTACAGCTCGTCGGCCTCGAAGGCCAGGATCCACTCGTAGTCGCCGAGGGAGAACGAGGCGACCGTGTTGGCGCGCACGTCCGGGTAGCCGCGGGCCATCTTGCCGTGGTCGGCGAGCATGCGGCGGCGGTCCTCGTCGGGCAGCAGGTACCAGTCGTAGGAGCGCACGAACGGGTAGACGCTGACGTAGTTGCGGGGCGTCTCGTCGGCGAGGAACGCCGGGATGTGCGAGCGGTTGAACTCGGCGGGGCGGTGCAGCGCCATGTTCGACCACACCGGCTCCAGCGCGCGGCCCAGCCTGGTGCGGCGGAAGAGGTTGTACGCCTCCTGGAGCTGGTCGCTGGTCTCGGCGTGCCACCAGATCATGAGGTCGGCGTCGGCGCGCAGGCCGGAGACGTCGTAGGTGCCGCGGATCGTCACGTCCTTGGCGGCGAGCTGGTCGAACAGCTCCTGGACCTCGTCGGCGTATCCCGCGCGGTCGTCCGGGAGGACGTCCTTCAGCTTGAAGACGGACCAGAGGGTGTAGCGGATGACCTCGTTGAGGTCCTTGGCCAGCTTGCCCTTGTTCGGGATCCTGCCGGACTCGGTGGTGGGGGCGTCGTCACTCATGGTCCCTATTCTCCCGCTCCGCCGTGCAGGCTCTGCACCGGGTTGGCCGTCAGCTCCCGGACCCCGGAGAGGTCGCCGCCGAGCTGGTCGACCGCCGCGTACGCGCCGGCGATGCAGGCCGGGATGCCGACGCCGTCGTACTGCGCGCCGCAGACCGCGAGCCCCGGCAGCTTGGCGATCTGCTCCCGGACGCGGGCCACGCGCGCGTGGTGCCCGACGGGGTACTGCGGCAGGCCGTCGGTCCAGCGGGTGACCCGGGTCCGGAGGGGTGCGGCGGCCAGGCCGGTGGCCTCCCGCAGGTCGTGCCGGGAGACCTCCACCAGGTCGGCGTCGTCCCGGCCGAGGACCTCCGTCTCGCCGTGGCGGCCCACGGACGTGCGCAGGACCACCACGTCCGGGTCCTCCTCGGCGATCCAGCCCCACTTCTGGGAGGCGAAGGTGGAGGCCTTGATGGTGCGGCCGTCGACGGGCGGCACCAGGAAGCCGCTGCCCTCGGGCAGGCGCAGGTCCGCGCGCCGGTAGGCGAGGGTGATCAGGGCCATCGAGGCGTACTCGACGGCGGCCAGCTCGGCGGCGGCGCCCGGGGACTCGGCCCGCAGCAGGGCGGCGGCGGCCGGGGCGGGTACGGCGACGATCACGGCGTCGGCGTGCAGCACGCGCTCCCCGGCCGTGATCCGCCAGCCGCCGGCCGCTTCCCGGCGCAGTTCACGCGCGGGCGTGCCGGTGAGGATCTCGCCGCCCCGCGCGCGCACCGAGTCGGCGACGGCGAGCGGGAGCCGCCCGACCCCGCCGGCGATGCCCATGAAGACCGGCCCGGTCTGCTGCTGCGCGGCGGCCTTGGCCTGGATCTCCCGGACGCCCTCCGTGAGGGAGGCGTGGGTGCGGGCGGCCTGGAAGAGCTGCGGGACGGCGGAACGCATCGAGATGCGGTAGGCGTCGCCCGCGTACACCCCGCCGAGCAGGGGTTCGACGAGCCGGTCGACGACCTCGCGGCCGAGCCGGGCCGCGACGTACTCCCCCACGGCCACGTCGTCGCCGATCTCGGTGCGGGGCAGGTCGGCGTCGCGCTCGATGCGGGCGAGGCCCTCGTCCGAGAGGACGCCCAGGAGGGCGGCGGCGGTGCCGGGCACGCCCATCACATGGCCCTTGGGCATGGGGCGCAGGGCGCCCCGGGTCCAGATCGAGGCGGTCGCGGTGGCGGGCGGCTGGAGCAGCTCGCCCAGTCCGGCCTCGCGCGCGAGGGCCACCGCCTCGGGGCGGCGGGCGAGCATGGACTCGGCGCCCAGGTCGACCCGCACGCCGGCGATCTCGCCGGGCAGCAGCTTGCCGCCGACCCGGTCGCCGGCCTCCAGCACGGTCACCCGCGCCCCGCGCCCCAGCAGCCGGTGCGCGGCGGCCAGTCCGGCGATGCCGGCCCCGATGACGACGACGTGCCCCGGGCTCCCGCCCGGCGCGCTGGTACCCGTTGCGCTCATGCCCCCACTCTCTCAGACCCCACCGACACGCCCGCCGGGAGCCGGTGTCCGGGACGAGTCCGGAGCGTGACCGCATCGGAACCGGCGCCGTCGAACGTTCCCGCCCGGCCCGCCGTCGAAGGACCGTCACAGCCCACAGCCCTCGGGGGTACCGCCCATGCGCACACCACACACCGCACGCCGCCGCCGGGCCCTGGCCGGTGTCCTGCTCGCCGCCTGCCTCGCGCTCGCCGGGTGCGGGGGCGCCGACGACATGGGCGGCTCCTCGAAGGCCGCCTCGGACAGCAAGGCCGAGGCGGCCGGTGCCCCCGGCGGTTCGGCACGGAACGGCAGGGCCGGCAACGGCGCGGCCGCACGCGGGACGCCGAAGCTCACCACGAACGCGATCATCCGCACCGCGTCCCTCACCGTCGAGGTCGAGGACGTGCCCAAGGCCCTGGATGCGGCCCGGACGGCCGCCGAGGACGCGGGTGGTTACGTCGGCGACGAGACGACGAGCCGGGACACCGACGGGCACGAGCAGACCCGGGTCGTGCTGCGCGTGCCCACCGAGAAGTACGACGAGGTCCTCGCCGGCCTCCAGGGGACGGGCCGGGTGGTCGACCGCACGGCCAAGGCGGCCGACGTCACCGACCAGG
The DNA here is from genome assembly GCF_000716535.1 of Streptomyces flaveolus. Classification (GTDB taxonomy): domain Bacteria; phylum Actinomycetota; class Actinomycetes; order Streptomycetales; family Streptomycetaceae; genus Streptomyces; species Streptomyces flaveolus_A. Next base: position 72,897 of record NZ_JNWV01000019.1, read on the forward strand.
TGGTGGACGTGGACAGCCGGGTGAAGTCGCAGCGGGCCAGCGTGGCCAGGATCCGCGCGCTGATGGAGAAGGCGACCAAGCTGAGCGACGTAGTCGCCCTGGAGGGGGAGCTGAGCGGCCGCCAGGCCGATCTTGAGGCGCTGCTGGCCCGGCAGGCGTCCCTGAAGGACCGCACGAGTCTGGCCACGATCACCGTGTCGCTGTCCGAGACCCCGGTGCGGCAGGCGGACGACTCGCCGGGCTTCACGGACGCGCTGGCGGGCGGCTGGCACGTGTTCGTCGACGTGCTGCGCTGGATCGCGCTGGCGCTCGGTGCGGCCCTGCCGTTCGTGGCCCTCGCCGCGCTGCTGGTGCCGCTGTGGCTGCGGGTCGTACGGCCCCGGCTGCCGCGCCGCGCGGAGCCCGCGCCCGCGACGACCGCGCTCGGCCCGCTGCCGTCGGCCCGTCCGGCACCGGACTCCGCGCGGGCGGCCGGTCCGGGCGACCGGGACTGAGCCGGACGGAGCCGAGAAGGGTCGGCCGGGACGGAAGGATCCGCGCCCCGTAGCGTGTTCCCATGAGCGTGAACGGTGGGCGGGGCAGCGACGGCAGGGAACGGCTGGTCGTGATCGGCGGCGACGCCGCGGGCATGTCCGCGGCGTCGCAGGCCCGACGGCTGAAGGGCCCCGATGAACTGGAGATCGTGGCCTTCGAGCGCGGCCACTTCACCTCCTTCTCGGCGTGCGGCGTCCCGTACTGGGTGGGCGGCGAGGTCCCCGAACGGGACCGGCTCATCGCCCGGACGCCCGAGGAGCACCGGGCGCGCGGGATCGATCTGCGGCTGCGCACGGAGGTCACGGAGATCGACGTGCCGGGACAGCGGGTACGCGCGCGTGACGTCGATTCCGGCGCCGAGTCCTGGACGCCGTACGACCGGCTCGTCATCGCCACCGGCGCCCGCCCGGTCCGTCCGGACCTGCCCGGCGTGGACGCCCCCGGCGTGCACGGCGTGCAGACCCTGGACGACGGCCAGGCCCTGCTCGACACGCTGGCCCGCACGCGTGGCCGCAGGGCGGTGGTCGTCGGGGCCGGCTACATCGGCGTCGAGATGGCCGAGGCGCTGATCAACCGGGGCTTCGAGGTGACGGTCGTCAACCGCGGCAAGGAGCCCATGTCGACGCTCGACCCGGACATGGGCCGGATGGTGCACCGGGCCATGCAGGGCCTAGGCATCACCATGGTGAACAACGCGGAGGTCACCAAGGTCCTCACCGGGGGCGACGGCCGGGTGCGCGCGGTGGCCACCGAGCACGCCGAGTACCCGGCGGATCTGGTGATCCTGGGCATCGGCGTCCGCCCGGAGACCGCCCTCGCGCGGGCGGCCGGCCTCCCGCTCGGCGCCCACGGCGGCCTGCTCACCGACCTCGCGATGCGAGTGCGCGGCCACGAGAACATCTGGGCGGGCGGCGACTGCGTGGAGGTGCTGAACCTGGTCTCCGGGCAGGAGCAGTACGTCCCGCTCGGCACCCACGCCAACAAGCACGGCCAGGTCATCGGCACCAACGCCGGCGGCGGCTACGCCACGTTCCCCGGTGTCGTCGGTACGGCGGTCAGCAAGGTCTGCGACCTGGAGATCGCCCGCACCGGCCTGCGGGAGAAGGACGCCCGCCGGGTGGGTCTCCGCTTCGAGACGGTCACCATCGAGTCGACCAGCCGCGCCGGCTACTACCCCGGTGCCGCCCCCATGACGGTCAAGATGCTCGCCGAGTGCCGCACGGGCCGGTTGCTGGGCGTGCAGATCGTCGGCAGGGAGGGGGCGGCGAAGCGGGTCGACGTCGCGGCGGTGGCACTGACCGCGCAGATGACGGTGGAACAGATGACGGCCCTGGACCTGGGCTACGCCCCGCCGTTCTCACCGGTGTGGGACCCCGTCCTGGTGGCGGCGCGGAAGGCCGTCTCGAAGGTACGGGCGAGCTGACCGGCCCAAGGGGCGCGGGGCAGCGCCCGACCGGCCACGCCGGCGCCGCGCCCCGCCGTGGGCCTAAGCCGTCCCGGTGATCCGCGGCAGAGCCGAAACCGCCGCCGGCTGCTCCCCGGAGGGCTTCGCGTGGGACGCCGGCGGGCGGGTGGACCGCAGCCGGTAGCTCACCGCCTCGTCCAGCGTCACGGGCCGCTGCATCTGCGAGGCGAGCCGGCCCGCCTCCTGACCGAGCCGCGCCACGTCCTCCCAGGGGAGCCGTACGACCAGAGAGATCTCCGCCTCACCGTCGGGCAGAGCATGCATCGCCGAAACCTGCGGAGCGTTCGTCATCGCCTGTTCCTCACGTCGGTTGAGAAGGGATACGCACACGCCCACGGCGGCGTTCACCGATTCGCACGCCCGATCGCGGGCACTACTTCTGTGTGGTCATCCCCGTCCATGACGTGAACCCGGTGCGCCGCACCCCCTGGGTGACGTACGCCCTCATCGCCGCCAACGTGCTGGTGTTCCTCACCACGCCCGGCATAGCCGGTTCCGTGGCCGGCAGCAGCGAGCTGGCGCAGCTCTGCCATCTACAGGCCTTCATGGACCAGTACGCCGCGGTCCCCCGGGAACTGATCCACCATCAGATGCCCCGGCTCGTCCCGACCGGGGACGTCGGCGTGGGCCCCGGCGGCCCGGGCTGCGTGGTCGGGCCGCCCTCGTACGACAAGTCCCCGCCGCTGTCGGTCTTCACGGCGATGTTCCTGCACGGCGGCTGGCTGCACCTGCTGGGCAACATGCTGTTCCTGCTGATCTTCGGCAACAACGTCGAGGACCGGATGGGCCACATCCGCTACTTCCTCTTCTACGTCGTCTGCGGCTACGCGGCCGGCTACGGCTTCGCGCTGCTCAACGCCTCGTCCTCCGACCCCCTGATCGGCGCGTCCGGCGCGATCGCCGGCGTCCTCGGCGCCTATCTGGTGCTGTACCCGAAGGCCCGGGTGTGGGTCCTGGTGCCCTTCCTGGTCTTCCTGCCGCTCCGGCTGCCCGCCTGGCTGGTGCTGGGCTTCTGGTTCGGGCTCCAGGCGGTGTACTCGTCCGGGCACGGGGTGTCCGGCGCCGGCACGGTGGCGTACGCGGCGCACGTGGTCGGCTTCGTGGCGGGCATGGTGCTCGCCTGGCCGCTCAAGCCCGGCACGCCGCCCCCGCCGGAGCCGCCCGGCCTGCTGTTCGGCAGGCGGGCGCGGCCCCATTACTCGTGGTGAGCCTGCGGGCGGCTCAGCGCGCGGTGGCGGTGTGGACGTACTCCACGAGCCGGGTGAGCGCGTCCGGGTCGGTGTTCGGCATGACGCCGTGGCCGAGGTTGAAGACGTGCCCCTCCAGGCCCGCGGCGGCGTCGAGGACCTCGCGGGCCTTGGCCGCGACGGTGTCCTTGTCGGTGAACAGCACGGTCGGGTCCAGGTTGCCCTGGAGCGCCTTGCCGGGGCCGACGCGGCGGGCGGCCTCGTCCAGCGGGACGCGCCAGTCGACGCCGACGACGTCCGCGCCGGCCTCGCCCATGAGCCCCAGCAGCTCGCCGGTGCCGACGCCGAAGTGGATGCGCGGGACGCCGTACCCGGCGACCGCGTCGAAGACCTTCGCGGAGGCCGGCATGACCGACGTCCGGTAGTCCGCCGGGGCGAGGGCGCCGGCCCAGGAGTCGAAGAGCTGGACGGCGCTCGCGCCGGCCTCGATCTGGACCTTCAGGAAGGCGGCCGTGATGCCGGCGAGCCGGTCCAGCAGGTCGGCCCACAGCCCGGGGTCGCCGTACATCATCGCCTTGGCGTTCTCGTACGTGCGCGAGGGACCGCCCTCGACCAGGTAGCTCGCGAGGGTGAACGGCGCGCCCGCGAATCCGATCAGCGGGGTGGCGCCCAGCTCGCGGGTGAGCAGGCCGATGGCCTCGGTGACGTAGGGGACGTCCTCGGGGGTGAGGTCGCGCAGCCGGGCCAGGTCGGCGCGAGTACGGATCGGCTGTTCGACGACCGGGCCGACGCCGGGCTTGATGTCGAGGTCGAGGCCGATGGCCTTCAGCGGGACGACGATGTCGCTGAAGAAGATCGCCGCGTCCACGTCGTGCCGGCGCACCGGCTGGAGCGTGATCTCGGTGACCAGCTCGGGCCGCATGCAGGACTCGAGCATGGGAACGCCCTCGCGCACCTTGCGGTACTCCGGCAGCGAGCGGCCGGCCTGGCGCATGAACCACACCGGGGTGTGGGGCACGGGTTCGCGCCTGCACGCCTTGAGGAAGGCGCTGTCGTACGTCGCTGTCGGCTGCGGGGTGTCATTGGCGGTCACGAGGCAAGTTTCGCATGCCGTCGGACAGGGACCCGGCCGGTGTCCCGCCGGCCGGGCGCAGCCGCGTAGGTCGCAGGGGGTGTCTTGCCCTGCACGACGCCCCCGTTCCCCTTACTCTTCCCCGCATGGCTGCGGCTCACGGACGAATGTCGGACAGCGCTGACGGAACGGACGACGTGAAGGACACCGAGGAGACGGACGGGCACCCCGGTGCCTCGGGTCCGCCGGCTTTCCGCACCGCGGTCGAGGCCCTGCGCTGCAGCCGGCTGCGGCCGCAGGTCGAGGTGGAGCCGACGCCCGCCCCGCAGCGGCTCGCCCCCTACGCGTACGCGCTGGAGGCGGTGGTGGTCGACGGCGAGCAGGAACTGGCCGACGGTCGGCTGGTGCTGCTGCACGACCCGGCCGGGCACGACGCCTGGCGGGGCACGTTCCGGCTGGTGACGCTGGTGCGCGCGGAGCTGGAGCCGGAGATGGCGGCCGATCCGCTGCTGCCGGAGGTGTGCTGGTCGTGGCTGACCGGGGCGCTGGCGGCGCGCGGGCTGGGCTACGGCGAGCCGAGCGGCACGATCACGCGTGCCAGTTCGCACTACTTCGGCGGGCTGGCCGAGCGGCCGGCCGCCTCGCAGATCGAGATCCGGGCGTCCTGGACGCCCCGCGAGGGCCTGGGCGGGGTGCCGGACACGGGTGCCCACCTGGCCTCCTGGTGCGATCTGCTGGCACAGGTCGCGGGCCTGCCGCCGGCCGGGCCGGGGGACGCGTCGGTGGTGACCCTGCCGCAGCGCAGGGGTCCGCAGTCCAGGTGACCGCGGTCCGGTGACCGGTCACCGCGTGACTCCCCGTTGACCGTCTCTTTGTCGATACGGCCATTTTCCGTACTCGAATCGCACCCGCTCGAACCGACTTGATCTTCGGATGATCGATCGCGTGTCCGAATTGCCCAGATTGTTACTCACTAGATCGTGATCATTCTCTAAAGGCGGACGAGTTTGCTGCCGAAGACGACTGTGACCTTGAAAGCACAGTTCGTCCCGGCTTCATCCCCACAAGCCGGCCCCGTCCCCCCACCCAGGAGGCCTGGTGTCCGTTCTCCTCGAGCAACCCGCAAGCCTGGTCGCCTACCGCCCGAACAAGCCGACCGCCATGGTGGTCGTGGCCGACCCCCGCGTCCGCTCCACCGTCACCCGTCACCTGTGGGCGCTCGGCGTGCGTGATGTCATCGAGGCCTCGTCCATCGCGGAGGCTCGTCCCCGCATCGGCAACCCCCGCGACATCTGCGTCGCCGACGTCCACCTGCCCGACGGCTCCGGCCTGACCCTGCTGTCCGAGACCCGCGCCGCGGGCTGGCCCAACGGACTCGCGCTCTCCGCCGCCGACGACATCGGCGCGGTCCGCAACGCGCTGGCCGGCGGGGTCAAGGGCTACGTCGTCACCGGCACCCGCACCAACATCGGGCTCCCCGCCCGGCCCGGCGCCGCTCCCCTCGGCGCCGCCGCCCGCATGCGCCGGCGCCCCCCGGGCGCGCCGAGCCACCCGGGCGGTTACCGGGAGCTGTCCGGACGCGAGGTCGAGGTGCTGCGACTGGTCGCGGAGGGCCAGTCGAACAAGGCGATCGGCGTCTCCATGGGCCTGTCCGCCCTGACCGTGAAGAGCCACCTCGCCCGCATCGCCCGCAAGCTGGGCACGGGCGACCGGGCCGGCATGGTGGCCGTGGCCCTGCGCACCGGGATCATCCACTGAGCCCACCGGACGCCCCCTTCGGCGGATCCGGCATTCACTCATGTGAACCAGCCCTTGCCCCGAGCTGACTGGTTTACGCCCCTCTCGCGCCCGTCGACGGAACGTTCCGTCGACGGGCGCGGTCCACACACGGATACCCTTGACAGGTGACCGACGCCCAAGACACCGCAGCAGACAGTTCCCTGCGCACCACCGGGGGCACCCCTCCGGATGACGCAGGTTCTTCTGTGATGGGGGCGCCGACTCCTTTGCTCGAACCGCGCGAGGGCATTCCGCCCGTGATCGCCGACCAGGCGGCCCTCGACCGGGTGATCGCCGCCTTCGCCGCCGGCACCGGCCCGGTCGCCGTGGACGCCGAGCGCGCCTCCGGCTACCGCTACGGGCAGCGCGCCTATCTGGTGCAGCTGCGCCGCGAGGGCGCCGGGACCGCGCTGATCGACCCCGTCGCCTGCCCCGACCTGTCCGGCCTCGGCGAGGCCCTGTCCGGCGTCGAGTGGGTGCTGCACGCGGCCACCCAGGACCTCCCCTGCCTGCGCGAGATAGGCATGGTCCCGAGCCGCCTGTTCGACACCGAGCTGGCCGGCCGGCTCGCGGGCTTCCCGCGGGTCGGTCTCGGCGCCATGGTCGAGGGCGTCCTCGGCTTCGTCCTGGAGAAGGGCCACTCCGCCGTCGACTGGTCGACCCGCCCGCTGCCCGAGCCCTGGCTGCGGTACGCGGCGCTCGACGTCGAGCTGCTCGTCGACCTGCGGGACGCCCTGGAGAAGGAGCTGGACCGGCAGGGCAAGCTGGAGTGGGCGCTCCAGGAGTTCGACGCGATCGCGTCCGCGCCGCCGGCCGAGCCGAGGAAGGACCCCTGGCGCCGCACGTCCGGGATGCACAAGGTGCGCCGGCGCCGGCAGCTCGCGGTCGTGCGCGAGCTGTGGCAGACCCGGGACCGCATCGCGCAGCGGCGGGACGTGTCGCCGGGGAAGGTGCTGAGCGACACGGCCATCGTGGAGGCGGCGCTGGCCCTGCCGGGCAACGTGCACGTCCTCGCCGGGCTGAACGGGTTCGGGCACCGGATGGGGCGGCGGCAGCTCGAGCAGTGGCAGGCCGCGGTGGACCGGGCCAAGGCCCTTCCCGACAGCGCGCTGCCGCAGCCCGGGCAGCCGGTGACGGGGCCTCCGCCGCCGCGTGCCTGGGCCGACAAGGATCCGGCCGCCGCGGCCCGGCTGTCCGCCGCCCGCGCGGGGGTGACCGCGCTGGCCGAGCGGCTCGCCATGCCTCAGGAGAACGTGATCTCCCCGGACACCGTGCGGCGCATCTGCTGGGAGCCGCCGAGGTCGCCCGACGAGGAGTCCGTGGGTGCCGCGCTGGCCGGCTACGGGGCGCGCCCCTGGCAGATCGAGCTGGTCACGCCGGTGCTGGTCGACGCGCTGTCGGCGCGGCCCTGAGACGTCGTCATCTGTCGCTCCGCATGAAGCCGTTGTGGACGGACCGCTGTCGCGCGAGGACGGCGATCGGTGTCGGCAGGTCACCAGGGACGTCGAGATCACGCCAAGATCCTGGGAGGGGGATCACCACCGCGCCACGGGCTTCGGCGGCACCATCAGTGTGACGTTCGCCGCTACAGCCGGAGGGACTGGGCAGCTACATTACTCACAAGTAGCATGGGCTTAAGCAAGCGCTCAGCGTCCCGCATCTGGAGGAGAGCCATCGTGCCTCGTACCGTCAGGGACGTCGTCTTCGTCGACGGCGTCCGTACCCCGTTCGGCAAGGCGGGCCCGAAGGGCATCTACCACGAGACCCGCGCCGACGACCTTGTCGTGAAGGCGATCCGGGAGCTGCTGCGCCGCAACCCCGGTCTGGACCCGAAGAAGATCGACGAGGTCGCCATCGCGGCGACCACCCAGATCGGTGACCAGGGTCTGACCCTGGGCCGTACCGCCGGCATCCTCGCCGGTCTGCCGCAGTCCGTGCCCGGTTACTCCATCGACCGCATGTGCGCCGGCGCGCTGACCGCCGTGACGACCACCGCCGGTTCGATCGCCTTCGGTGCCTACGACGCCGTCATCGCCGGTGGCGTCGAGCACATGGGCCGCCACCCCATGGGCGAGGGCGTCGACCCGAACCCGCGGTTCGTCAGCGAGAAGCTCGTGGACGAGTCGGCCCTGTTCATGGGCATGACCGCGGAGAACCTGCACGACCGCTACCCGCAGATCACCAAGCTGCGCGCCGACGAGTACGCGGTGCGCTCGCAGGAGAAGGCCGCCAAGGCGTACGCCAACGGCAAGATCCAGCAGGACCTGGTGCCGATCTCGGTGCGCCGGACCAACCCGGAGGCCGGCGAGACCGGCTGGGGCCTGGTCACCGCCGACGAGCCGATGCGCCCGGGGACCACGCTGGAGAACCTGGCGAACCTCAAGACGCCGTTCCGTGTGCACGGCCGGGTCACCGCCGGCAACGCGGCCGGTCTGAACGACGGCGCCACCGCGTCGATCATCGCGAGCGAGGACTTCGCCCGCGAGAACGGCCTGCCGGTCAAGATGCGCCTGGTGTCGTACGCCTTCGCGGGCGTCGAGCCGGAGGTCATGGGCTACGGCCCGATCCCGGCCACGGAGAAGGCCCTCGCCAAGGCGGGCCTGTCCATCTCCGACATCGGCCTGTTCGAGATCAACGAGGCCTTCGCCGTGCAGGTGCTGGCCTTCCTCGACCACTACGGCATCGCGGACGACGACGAGCGCGTCAACCAGTACGGCGGCGCCATCGCGTTCGGCCACCCGCTCGCCTCCTCCGGCGTCCGTCTGATGACGCAGCTGGCCCGCCAGTTCGAGGAGCAGCCGCACGTCCGCTACGGCCTGACCACCATGTGCGTCGGCTTCGGCATGGGCGCGACGGTCATCTGGGAGAACCCGCACTTCGAGGGGGACAAGTGAGCACCACCGCCGAGCTTCTGAAGCAGGCCTCGGACCTGTTCCCCGACGAGGTCGTCACCAGTGCGCACGTACGCCACCTCGACCTCCCCTTCGGCGCGGGCCGGTTCGCGCTGATCACGCTGGACAACGGCCTGGACCACACCAAGCCGACCACCTTCGGCCCCGCCTCGCTCGCGAACCTCGACACCGCGATCGACCAGGTGGAGAAGGAGGCGGCCGAGGGCGAGATCGTCGGTGTCGGCATCACCGGCAAGCCGTTCATCTTCGCGGTCGGCGCCGACCTCAAGGGCGTCGAGCTGCTGAAGAAGCACGACGACGCGCTCGCCATCGGCAAGGGCGGCCACGAGGTCTTCAAGCGCCTCGCGGGTCTGGCCGTGCCGACCTTCGCCTACTACAACGGTGCCGCCATGGGCGGTGGCGTCGAGGTCGGCCTGCACTGCGGCTACCGCACCGTCTCCAAGGCGATCCCCGCGTTCTCGCTGCCCGAGGTCTTCCTCGGCCTGGTGCCCGGCTGGGGCGGCTGCACGCTGCTGCCGAACCTGATCGGCGCGGAGAAGGCCGTCTCGGTCATCATCGAGAACTCGCTCAACCAGAACAAGCAGCTCAAGGGGCAGCAGGTCTTCGACCTCGGAATCGCCGACGCGATCTTCGAGGGCGCCGACTTCCTGGAGCAGTCGCTGATCTGGACGGCGCAGGTCCTCAAGGGCGACGTCAAGGTGGAGCGCCCGGTGATCGACCGCGGCGAGGCCTGGGACCAGGCCGTCGCCAAGGGCCGGTTCATCGCGGACTCCAAGGTGCACGGCGCGGCCCCGGCCGCCTACCGCGCCCTCGACATCATCGCCGCCGCCAGGAACGAGGACCTCCAGCAGGGCTTCGACGCCGAGGACCAGGCCCTCGCCGACCTGATCATGGGCGGTGAACTGCGCGCCGGCATCTACGCGTTCAACCTGGTGCAGAAGCGCGGCAAGCGTCCCGCCGGCGCCCCGGACAAGAACCTGGCGCGCCCGGTCACCAAGGTGGGCGTGGTCGGCGCGGGCCTCATGGCCTCGCAGCTCGCGCTCCTCTTCCTGCGCCGCCTGGAGGTGCCGGTCGTACTGACCGACATCGACCAGGAGCGGGTCGACAAGGGTGTGGGCTACGTCCACGCCGAGATCGACAAGCTGCTCGGCAAGGGCCGGATCAACCAGGACAAGGCCAACCGCCTCAAGGCGCTGGTGACCGGTGTCCTGGACAAGGCCGAGGGCTTCTCCGACGCCAACTTCATCATCGAGGCCGTGTTCGAGGAGATCGGTGTCAAGCAGCAGGTGTTCGCGGAGGTCGAGGCGGTCGCCCCGGCGCACGCGATCCTCGCCACCAACACCTCGTCCCTGTCGGTGACGGAGATGGCGTCGAAGCTCAGGAACCCCGAGCGGGTCGTGGGCTTCCACTTCTTCAACCCGGTGGCCGTCCTCCCGCTGCTGGAGATCGTCCGCGGCGAGAAGACCGACGACGCGTCCCTCGCGACCGCGTTCGCCGTCGCCAAGAAGCTGAAGAAGACCGCGGTGCTGGTCAAGGACGCCCCGGCGTTCGTCGTGAACCGCATCCTGACCCGCTTCATGGGCGAGATCCAGAACGTCATCGACGAGGGCACCCCGGTCGAGGTCGCCGAGAAGGCCGTCGAGCCGCTCGGGCTGCCGATGTCCCCGCTGGTGCTGCTGGAACTGGTCGGCCCCGCGATCGGTCTGCACGTCTCCGAGACGCTGCACGGCGCGTTCCCGGACCGCTTCACGGTCTCCCCGAACCTCAAGGCGGTCGTGGAGGCGGGCAAGCGCGGCTTCTACGTCTACGACAGCGGCAAGCCGGAGCTGGACCCGGAGGTCGCCGCGCTGCTCGAGCAGGGCGATGTCGTGCTGACCGAGGAGCAGGTGCGGGCGCGGGTGCTGGACGCGGTGGCGCAGGAGATCGGGCTCATGCTCGACGAGGGCGTCGTCGCCGAGGCCCAGGACATCGACCTGTGCCTGATCACGGGCGCCGGCTGGCCCTTCCACCTGGGCGGCATCACGCCGTACCTGGACCGTGAGGGCGTCAGCGAGCGCGTCAACGGCAAGCGGTTCCTGGCTCCGGGCGTGGCGAGCGTCCCGGCGTGACGCTCCGCCGGTGAACGCCGGGTGCCCGCGCTCCTGTCGGGGTGCGGGCACCCGGCGTTTCCGGGTGCAGGCCGGCGCTCAGACCCCGGCGGGGCGGCCGTCCTCGACGTGGACGACGTGGAGGTCCCTGCCGTCCTGGTCGCGGCGGGAACGCCCGAGCGTGCCCACGGCCAGGTGCGAGGGGTCCTCGGAGTCCTCCAGGGCGACGAAGGTGACGACGTCCGGATGGTGGCCCGTCACCAGCCAGCCCTCGCCGTTCTTCAGCTCGAGCACACGGAAGTCGCCCGCCGGACCGCCCACGCTCACGGGGCCGTACGCGCGCAGGATCTCGGTGGCCCGCTCAGCGAGCCCTCCCCCTGGCTCCTCCAGCACCACGCACGTGCCGTGCTCGAACAGCACCCACGGTCTTCCGGATCCGGCGAGGAGACGCCGCCAGGCGTCGATGAGTGTCTCGGTGTCCACGACGGCCATCATGGCGCACTCAGACCTCCCGCCACGCCTCCAGCGCCAGCCCCGGCTCGTCCTTGCGCCGGGTCAGCAGGAGCCGTCCCGTCGACGGGGACAACGTTGCCGCCACCACCCGGCCCTCCTCGTCCGTCGCGAGGGACACCAGCGCGTCCAGCGGGAGTTCGGGGCCCGACTCGGTCCACCAGGCGCCCGCCGACTCCGTCTCGGTCGGATACGCGGCGAAGGCGACCCGGCGGCTCTCGGTCCGCTGGACCAGCAGGGTGCAGTCGTGGCCGTCCAGGTCGCAGCGGACCGCCGACACCGGGCCCGGGCCGGCCGCGGGCAGCAGGGTGACCGGCTCGCCGCCCGGACGCCAGGCGCACAGGTCGCCGGAGGTGTCGGTGTAGAAGACGGTCGTACGCTCCGGGGAGGTGGCCAGGGCGCGCAGGGTGCCCGGGCGGACCGGTGCCCGCAGCGCCTCCTGGAGCACGGGCTGGGCGCCCGGCTCCTCCTGACGCCAGTACAGCAGGCCCTGCGGGACCGCCGCGTACAGCTCGACCGTGCCGGACTCCCCCGTGGCCGCGGCGAGTCCGTCGTGGACCTCCTTGCCCTTGAGGTCCCGCCAGGGGTCCCAGCCGCCCTTCTCCTTCTGGGCGAGCATGCTGACGCCGCCGCCCTTGTTGCGGACGAAGACATGGGCGCGTCCCTGGGCGTCCACCGCGACGGCGGGCGTGCCGGTGCGGTCGCCCTTCTTGTCCGGGTGCCCGATCGGGTTCCAGTCCAGGGCCGCCAGGTGCGGGCGGAAGTGCGTGGAGTGCACCAGCCCGGACTCGCCCTTGACGGTGGGTCGCCAGGAGACGAGGTGGGCATAGCCGTCGGCGCCCTGGCCGACCGCCAGGACGGTGTGCAGTTTCTGCTCGCCGCCGACCTTGCGCGGGGCGGACCAGGGGCCGCGGGGGCCGCGCTCCGCCCGGCACAGGACGGCGTCGCCCGAGAGCTGGTAGACACTGAGCCGGCCGTCTCGGCCGCGTAGGAGCCAGTCGCCGTTCACCGGTTCACTTTAAGACGCTCGGGACCGGCCCCGGGGCCCGCCCCCCGGGCCCCGGCCACGGTCGTGGGACCCTGGGGTGCATGACCGGTCCCCTCGGCCCCGTGCACTCCTCCCCCGCCCCTCTGCTCGTCGTGGTGGACGGCGCGAACGTCGTCGGTTCGCGGCCCGACGGCTGGTGGCGGGACCGCAAGGGGGCGGCCGAGCGGCTGCGGGACCGGCTGGCGAGCGAGGGCCTGCCCGGGCACGAGGGGCCCGTGGAGATCGTGCTCGTGGTCGAGGGCGCGGCCCGGGGCGTGGCGTCCGTACCGGGCGTGCGGGTGGAGTCGGCGCCGGGCAGCGGGGACGACCGGATCGTGGAGCTGACCGCCGAGAGCACCGGCCGGGCCCGTCTGGTGGTGACCGCCGACCGCGAACTGCGCCGCCGCGTGACGGCCCTCGGCGCGGAGGTGGCCGGCCCCCGCACGATCCTGGACTGAGCGCCGCCTGCCCGTTCCCGGGGTCGGCAGGGCCACCGCTGTCCCACCGGCAGCGTGTTCCCGGAGCCTTGGACGCCGGCGTCCGCGCGGCAGCCGGCGTCGGCCCATGGCCCGGACCCCGGAAGGTCACCGCCACCCCTCCGGCACCCGGGCGTACAGCACCGCGCCGTCCACCCTCGCCACCTCCGTGTAACGCGCCGCCAGCAGGCGGTGCAGCGTGGGGAGTCGGGCGGGGGCGTACGGCTTGCCGCGGGAGTCGTCGACGACCAGGGCGGGGGCATGCGCGGTCATCTCCCGCCGGAAGACCGGCCAGGCACCGGCGACGGCGTACTTCTCGCCGACCTGGGGACCGTCCCGGCCGCCGCTGTAGTTGGTGAGCAGGCCCGCGGTGAGGTAGCGGGTGGCGGGGGTGCGGCCGGCCAGCCAGTACGTCTCCGGGTGTATCCCCCAGACGAGGACCCGGTCGGCGGGTGCCGTGCGGTGTGTGAGGGCCGCCGCCAGCCGTTCGGCGTGGGCGAGTTCGGGGCGCGGGGCGAGCAGGCCCCAGCCGACGAAGACGGCGCAGCAGCAGGCCGAGGTGAGCACGGCGGCCATGTGCCCGTCCCGGGGCAGGACGTGCAGCGCGGCGGTGGCCAGCAGGGCGAGCGGCGGGGTCAGTTGCAGGTAGTAGTGGCCGAAGAAGTGGCAGCCGAGGGCCACGGCGACCGCCGAGGAGGCCAGCCACAGCCACAGCCACGCCTCGGCCGCGCCGGCACGGGCGACGCGCAGGGCCCGTACGACCGGTGGGAGCAGCCCCGCCGACGCCACCGCGAGGACCGCGGTGTTGGTCAGCGCGCGGGCCAGGACGTGGAGTTCGGAGCCGGTGACGGAGGCGTAGGCGGCGGAGCCGGTCACCGTCCAGAACAGGAAGCCGGCCGGGTCGGTCGCCAGGGCCGCGGCGAGCACCGGTGCGGCGCAGCCGGCCGCGAGCCGTGGCAGGCCCGCGCGGGTGCCGCCCCGCTGGTGCAGCAGCCAGAGCACCGGCAGCAGCACCGCGCCGCCGGTCTGCTTGGTCAGGAACGCGGCGGCGACGGCGGCCCCGGCGGTGCCCCAGCGCCCCCGGTCGGCGCACCACAGCGCGGCGGCCGTCCAGGGCAGCATGAACACCTCGAAGGTGGCGGCCTGCGCGTCCTCGGGGTTGAGGCCGACGGAGACCAGCAGGTACAGCACCCCGGCGGTGCGTCCGGCGCGCTCGCCCCAGCGGCGGCGGGCCAGGGAGGCCAGCAGCACGGCGGTGAGCAACTGGGCGAGGACCGCGAGCACCCGCAGCGGGGTCAGGGAGCCGGAGCCGCAGAGCGCGAACGCGGCCTGGTAGAGCCAGGGCAGCAGGGGCGGCTTGCGGTCCACGACCGTGTCGTACAGCTCCCCGCCCTGGGCGAGCAGCCGTGCCTGTACGGCGAGGAAGCCCTCGTCCGGGTTCCACAGCGGCCGGCGGAAGGAGGGGACGCGGGTGACGCAGGCCAGGGCCGCCAGGAGGGGCAGCAGCCGCGCCCAGTACGCCGTCCGGGCGACCGTGGTCCGTGCGGGGGCGAGCGGGGCGGCGAGCATGGTCCGCACGCTATCCGGCCCCGCCGTCCCAGCCGAAGCGGGACATACGGGGCCGGGGCGCGAGTGTGCGGGCTACTCGGTCCGCTTGGGCGGGGGCACGGCCTCGCCGGCCGTGGTCTGCTCGCGCCGGCCGAGGCGGCTGTGCGAGCGGCCGTAGAGGAAGTAGACGAAGAAGCCGATGACCATCCAGATGGCGAACCGGATCCAGGTCTCGGCGGGCAGGTTGAGCATCAGCCACAGGGAGGCGCACACGGACAGGATCGGGACGACCGGGACCCACGGGGTGCGGAAGGCGCGGTGCAGGTCCGGGCGGGACTTGCGCAGGATGATGACGCTGAGGGCGACGACGACGAACGCGAACAGCGTGCCGATGTTCACCAGTTCGGCGAGTTCGCTGAGGCTGGTGAAGCCCGCGACGATCGCGATGACGCCGCCGAGCAGGATGGTGGACCGGTACGGGGTGCGGAACCGCGGGTGGGTGTGGGAGAAGAAGCGCGGCAGCAGCCCGTCGCGGCTCATGGCGAAGAAGACCCGGGACTGGCCGAGCAGCAGGATCATGCACACCGTGGTCAGTCCGACGGCGGCGCCGAAGCTGATCAGGCCCGCGTACCAGGGGTGCCCGGTGGCCTTGAACGCGTCGGCGAGGGGCGCCTTGATGGACAGCGCGCTGTACTTCTGCATGCCGGTGACGACGATCGACACGGCGACGTACAGGGCGGTGCAGATGATCAGGGAGCCGAGGATGCCGCGCGGGACGTCACGCTGCGGGTTGCGGGTCTCCTCGGCGGCGGTGGCGACGACGTCGAAGCCGATGAACGCGAAGAAGACCACGGAGGCCGCGGTGAAGATGCCCATGACGCCGAAGTGCGAGGGCGCCCAGCCGAACATGAGCTGGATGAGGGGGGCTTTGAGGTTTCCGCCCGCCTCGGCGGACTGCGCCTTCGGGATGAAGGGGTCGTAGTTGCCGCCCTTCACGAAGAAGGCACCGGCGATGATCACGACGAGGACCACGGTCACCTTGATCGCGACGACCACGGAGGTGACCCGCGCGGACAGCTTCATCCCGACGACGAGGATGGCGGTGAGCAACAGGACGAGGGCCGCGGCGAGGATGTCGAAGCCGAAACCGGTGGCGCCGTCCCGGCCGGAGAGGGCCTGGGGCAGGTGCCAGCCCACGTTGTCGAGCAGCGAGGCTATGTAGCCGGACCAGCCGACGGCGACCACCGCCGTGCCGAGCGCGAGTTCCAGGACGAGGTCCCAGCCGATGATCCAGGCGGGAAGTTCGCCGAGCGAGGCGTAGGAGAAGGTGTAGGCGGAGCCCGCCACGGGGACGGTGGAGGCGAACTCGGCGTAGCAGAGGGCGGCGAGCGCGCAGACGACACCGGCCACGACGAAGGACAGGGACACGGCGGGGCCGGCGGTGTTCTTCGCCGCCGTGCCGGTGAGGACGAAGATGCCGGTGCCGATGATGACACCGACGCCGAACACGGTCAGATCAAGGGCGGTCAGTGACTTCTTGAGTGAATGTTCGGGTTCCTCGGTGTCCAGAATGGACTGCTCGACGTTTTTCGTCCGGAACAGCGCGTTGCTCACGTACCTACCTCCCACGCTTGTCGACCTCGACATGATCGAGAGGGCCGCGGTGCGTATTCCCCGGCAAAGGCAGGTTCACGCAAACGGGCCGGTTCCGCCACCGGGAGAAGCGGCGGAACCGGCCCGTGGGGGCGCTTTCTAGTCGCGCGCGGGCTCCACGGAGTCCACGGCACCGGCCGTACGGTCGAACCGCCCGTCCAGCTTGGAGACGAGCCCGGTGACCTGGCGGGCGATGTCGGGCGCGGTCAGCCCGATCTCGGCCATGACCTCGGCGCGGGAGGCGTGGTCGAGGAAGCGCGGCGGGATGCCGAAGTCGCGCAGCGGCACGTCCACGCCCGCGTCCCTCAGGGCCTGGGCGACGGCGGAGCCGACACCGCCGACACGGCTGTTGTCCTCGACGGTGACGACGACCCGGTGCCGTTCGGCCAGCGGGGCCATGGCCTCGTCGACGGGCTTGACCCAGCGGGGGTCGACCACGGTGGTGGAGATGCCCTGCTTGTTCAGCAGCTCCGCGATCTCCAGGCACATCGGGGCGAGGGCGCCGACGGAGACCAGCAGCACGTCCGGCCGGTCGGTGCCGGGCTCCCGGAGCACGTCCATGCCGCCGATCCGCCCCACGGCGGGTACGGCGGGGCCGACGGCACCCTTGGAGAAGCGCACGACGGTCGGCGCGTCCTCGACGGCGACGGCCTCGCGCAACTGGGCCCGCACCTGGTCGGCGTCGCGCGGCGCGGCGAGCCGCAGGCCCGGCACGACCTGAAGGATCGACATGTCCCACATGCCGTTGTGCGAGGCGCCGTCGGTGCCGGTGACGCCGGCCCGGTCGAGCACGAAGGTGACGCCGCACTTGTGCAGGGCCACGTCCATGAGGACCTGGTCGAAGGCGCGGTTGAGGAAGGTGGCGTACACGGCGAAGACCGGGTGGAGCCCGGCGTACGCGAGACCGGCGGCGGAGACGGCGCCGTGCTGTTCGGCGATCCCGACGTCGTACACCCGGTCGGGGAACCGCTTGGCGAACCTGTCGAGACCGACGGGCTGGAGCATGGCCGCCGTGATGGCGACGATGTCCTCGCGCTCCTCGCCGAGCTTGACCATCTCCTCGCCGAAGACGGAGGTCCAGTCGGCGCCGGAGGAGGCGATCGGCAGCCCGGTGTCGGGGTGGATCTTGCCGACGGCGTGGAACCGGTCGGCCTCGTCCTGGAGGGCGGGCTGGTAGCCGCGGCCCTTCTCGGTCAGGCAGTGCACGATCACCGGCCCGCCGAACCGCTTGGCCCGGGCCAGCGCCGACTCCAGCGCCTCGATGTCGTGGCCGTCGATCGGGCCGACGTACTTCAGCCCGAGGTCCTCGAACATGCCCTGCGGGGCGATGAAGTCCTTCAGCCCCTTCTTGGCGCCGTGCAGGGTCTCGTACAGCGGCTTGCCGACGACCGGGGTGCGGTCGAGGATGTCCTTCGTCCGCGCCAGGAAGCGCTCGTAGCCGTCGGTGGTCCGCAGGGTCGCCAGATGGTTGGCGAGTCCGCCGATGGTGGGGGCGTACGACCGCTCGTTGTCGTTGACGACGATGACCAGGGGCCGGTCCTTGGCCTCGGCGATGTTGTTGAGCGCCTCCCAGGCCATCCCGCCTGTCAGGGCCCCGTCACCGATGACGGCGACGACATGGCTGTCCCGCTCACGCAGCTGGTTGGCCTTGGCGATGCCGTCGGCCCAGCCGAGCACGGTGGAGGCGTGGCTGTTCTCGATGACGTCGTGCTCGGACTCGGCCTGCGAGGGGTAGCCCGACAGGCCGCCCTTCATCTTCAGCTTGGAGAAGTCCTGCCGGCCGGTGAGCAGCTTGTGCACGTAGGACTGGTGGCCGGTGTCCCACAGCACCTTGTCCTTCGGGGACTCGAACACCCGGTGCAGGGCGATGGTCAGCTCGACCACACCGAGGTTGGGGCCCAGGTGCCCGCCGGTCTTGGAGACCTCCTGGACGAGGAAGGTCCGGATCTCCTCCGCCAGCTGGTCCAGCTCCTCCAGGCTGAGCCGGTCCAGATCGCGCGGTCCCCTGATGCGGGTCAGCAGCGGCACCCGTGCCTCCTTGCAGTAGAGCTGATCGAGCTGTTGCCGGGCTTGGACGAGTCTAATGTTCCGTCCGTACGCCCGATGGCCGGGCGGGGGGTCATGACTCACGCGAACGGCTGTACCCGCGCGACCGGCCCGGACACGCCCTTGCCCGGCACCGTGGGACGGTGCCGGGCAAGGGCGTGGTGCGTCGGGCGCGCTCAGGCGCGGCCGGCCGACTTCTGGGTCTTGCGGGTGATCGAGTCGATGACGACCGTGGCGAGCAGCACACCACCGGTGATCATGTACTGGATCGGGGTGGCGATGCCCTGAAGGGCGAGGCCGTACTGGATCGACGTGATCACGAGGACACCGAGCAGCGCGTTCCAGGTGCGGCCCCGGCCGCCGAAGAGGCTGGTGCCGCCGATGACGGCCGCGGCGATGACGTTCATCAGCAGGTCGCCGGAGCCGGCGCTCTGGTTGGCGGCAGCGATCTTGGAGGCCCAGAACAGACCGCCGACCGAGGCGAAGAAGCCCGCGATGGCGAAGACCGAGACGCGCACCAGGGTGACGTTGATACCGGCGCGGCGGGACGCCTCCACGCTGCCGCCGAGCGCGAAGACCTTGCGGCCGTACGCGGTGCGGCGCAGTACGAAGTCGCTGCCGACCAGGACGACCGCGAAGAGCAGCACCGCGAGCGGCAGGCCCTTGTACTGGTTGAACATGACCGCGACGGCGAACGCGGCGACCGCGAGCAGCACGGTGCGCAGGATGATGTCGCTCAGCGGGCGGGACGGGATGCCCGCGATGGCGCGGCGGCGGTTGCCGAGGAAGGCCGACAGGAAGTATCCGGCGACCGCGACGAAGGCCAGGAGGTAGGCGGCGGCCACGTCCGAGAAGTAGTACGTGGTGAGCTTGCCGACCACGCCGTCGCCGTCGAGGTTGATCGTGCCGTTCGAGCCCAGGATCTGGAGCATGAAGCCGTTCCAGAACAGCAGACCGGCCAGGGTCACCGCGAAGGCGGGCGCGCCGATCCGGGCGAAGAAGAAGCCGTGCAGGGCACCGATGACCGCGCCGGCGGCGAGGGCGGTGAGGACGGCGAGCCACTCGTTGACGCCGTGCGTGACACTCATCACGGCGGTGATCGCCGAGGAGACACCGGAGACGGAGCCGACGGAGAGGTCGATCTCGCCGAGCAGCAGCACGAAGATGATGCCGACCGACATCATGCCGGTGGCCACCATGGCGACGAAGATGTTGTTGAGGTTCTCCGCGCCGAGGAAGGCGGAGTTCAGGCTCTGGAAGATCGCGCAGATGGCGATGAGGCCGACCACGACCGGCAGGGCACCGAGGTCGCCGGCGCGCATCTTGCGCTTGAACTCGGTGACGTAGCCCGCGAAGCCCTGTTCGCGCACGAGCAGGCGGGGGTCGACGGCGGGGGCGGCGTCGGCCGCGGCTGCGGGCGCGTCGACGGGCTCGGCCTGGGTCTTGTCGATGCTCACTTCTGAGCCTCCGCGGTGGTGCGCGCCGCACGACGGGTCACGGCGTTGTCCGTGGCGCCGGTGATGGCGGAGATGATCTCTTCCTGCGAGGTGGTCTTGACCTCGAACACGCCGTTGTTGCGACCGAGGCGCAGGACGGCGACCTTGTCGGCGACGGCCTTCACGTCGGCCATGTTGTGGCTGATGAGGATGACCGCGAGGCCGCGCTCGCGCAGCCGCTCGACGAGGTCGAGGACCTGGGCGGTCTGCTCGACGCCGAGGGCGGCGGTCGGCTCGTCGAGGATGACCAGCTTGGGCTCGCCGAGCATGGAGCGGGCGATGGCCACGACCTGGCGCTGACCGCCGGAGAGCGAGGCGATCGGGATGCGGACGCTGGGGATGCGGATGGAGAGCGTCTGGAGCAGCTCGCGCGAGCGGCGCTCCATCTCGATCTCGTCCAGGACACCGCGGCGCTTGATCTCACGGCCGAGGAACAGGTTGCCGACGACGTCGATGTTGTCGCACAGGGCGAGGTCCTGGTAGACCGTCGCGATGCCCAGGTTCTGGGCGTCGTGCGGCCGGTTGACCGTGACGGGGTTGCCCTCCCACTCGATGACACCGTCATCGATGGGGTGCACACCCGCGATCGTCTTGACAAGGGTGGACTTGCCGGCGCCGTTGTCGCCGACGAGGGCAACCACCTCTCCGGCGTGGACCTCAAGCTCTACGTCGGTGAGCGCCTGAACGGCACCGAATCGCTTGGAGACCCCGCGCAACGCCAGCACGGGCGTAGCGGACACGTGAACCATCTCCTTCGCCGCCCGAGCCTGACCCCGGCGGGAGGTTGAACATGAAGAGTGAGGGGCGTTCCGTCCGGCGCCCCGCCGTTGTGCTGCGGGGCTGTCGGCGGCGGGGCGCCGGACGAGCCGGCACGGGGCGCGCGGACAGTGGGCGCGCGCCTCCCGTGCAGGCCGGTGGGACCGCCGCAGGGGCGGCCCCGGGAGGTGCTACTTCAGGCCGATCTTGTCGCAGGCGGCCTTGTACTTGGCCGTGCAGATCTCGTTGACCGTGTAGTAACCCTGCTTGATGACGGTGTCCTTGATGTTGTCCTGCGTCAGCGAGACTACCGGGACGATGACGGACGGGATGCCCTTCTCGGTGCCGCTGTCGACGGTGCTGGTGCCGAGCGAGCTGTCGACCTTGCCGGTCTTGGCGATGGAGACGGCCATCTTGGCGACGGTCTCGGCCTCCTGCGGGTACGACTTGAAGACGCTCATGTACTGCTCGCCCGTCACGATGCGCTGCACGCCCGCGAGCTCGGCGTCCTGACCGGTGACCGGGGGAAGCTTCTTGAGGCCCGCGCCCTTGAGCGCGGTGATGACGCCGCCCGCCATGCCGTCGTTGGCGGAGTAGACGCCGACGATCTTGTCCTTGCCGAGGGCGGAGATGGCGCCCTCCATGTTGGCGTTGGCGTTCTCCGGCTTCCACTCCTTGGTGTCGTACTCCTTGCCGATGTTCACCTTGCCGTCGAGGACGTCGTGCGCGCCCTTCTTGAACTGCGCGGCGTTCGGGTCGGTCACGGAGCCGTTCATCATGACGATCTTGCCGGACTTGGCCTTGCCGCCCAGGGCCTTCAGCAGGGCCTCACCCTGCGTCTTGCCGACCTCGACGTTGTCGAACGAGGTGTAGGCGGAGATGGGGCCCTCGGCGAGGCGGTCGTAGGCGACGACCGGGATGCCCGCGTCCTTGGCCTTCTTCACGCCCTGGGCGACGGCCTTGTAGTCGACCGCGTCGAGGATCAGCACGTCGACCTTCTTGGTGATCATCGTGTCGATCTGCTGCGACTGGAGGGTCGCGTCCTGCTTGGCGTTGAGGTAGTCGACCTTGCCCTTGCCGTTCGTCAGCTCCGAGATCTGCTTCTCGATGATGGGCTTGTCGAACTTCTCGTAGCGGGCGGTCTGGTTCTCCGGCAGGAGCAGACCAACGGTGATGTCGTCACCCTTGTGGGTGGTCGTCTTCCCGCTGTCACCGTTGCCGCCGGACTCCTTCGCGCTGCCGCAGGCGGCGAGCGAGACGGTCATTGCGGTGGCACAGAAAGCAAAGGCAGCACGACGCATGCGCTTGTTCACTCTTCAAACCTCCCTGACGAGGCCGCGTCGTTGCGGCCGAGGTGGCTGGAAGTCAACTCGGCCACACGTGCGACGTCAAGAAGTAAATCCTTAACGAGATGGCAACGGTGCCATCCGTTCTCTAAGTGAAGGCAGGAGTCGCCACGGGCAGTGCACCCTCCAAAAGGGTCGAATCGCCCATCTCGCTGAGGGCGAGGGCGAGCGCCCCGAGCACCTCCGCACGGCCCCCAAGTGCCCCCGGAAGAACGGACAGTTGGCGCGCCGCGCTGGGAATGGCGTAGCGGCCGACGGACTCCCTGATCGGCCCGAGCACCAGCTCACCGGCCTCGGCGAGATCACCGCCGAGGACCACCCGGCTCGGGTTCAGCAGATTGCAGAGATTGGCCACCCCACTTCCGATGTGGCGGCCGACGTCGGCGATCACCCGACGACAGCCCGGGTCACCGTCCCTGGCCAGCCGTACGACGCCTTCCATCGTCAGGTTGGAGCCGTGGCTGGGCTGGAGCAGCGGGAGCACGTAGCGCGCCGACGCGAACGTCTCCAGGCAGCCCCGGTTCCCGCAGCGGCATACCGGGCCGGATTCATCGAGTGTAA
Organism: Streptomyces flaveolus; assembly: GCF_000716535.1. GTDB lineage: Bacteria > Actinomycetota > Actinomycetes > Streptomycetales > Streptomycetaceae > Streptomyces > Streptomyces flaveolus_A. Next base: position 95,352 of record NZ_JNWV01000019.1, read on the forward strand.
TATGCCCGATTTCGCCGGCGGTGCCGCCAGGGCCGCGATAGATCTTCCCGTCGATCACCAGGCCCGCGCCGACACCGCTCGCGACCTTGATGTACGCGAGGTCCCGGACGCCCTTGCCGCTGCCCCAGACCAGCTCGCCCAGGGCGCCGAGGTTGGCGTCGTTGTCCACGTGCACCGGCACGCCGAGCCGTTCGCGCAGCTCCTCGGCGGGCTTGGTGCCGCCCCAGCCGGGCAGGATCGCGGTCGAGCCGAGCGTGCCCGACTCGACGTCGATCGGACCCGGCACGCCGAGCCCCACGCCGGCCACCTTGGCCCGGTCCACGCCCGTCGCCGCGATCAGCCGGTTGACCAGCTGTTCCGCCCGGTCGAAGCCCTGGTCGGCGGAGGCGTCGACGTCCAGCGGCTCGGCCTCCTCGGCCAGCACCTGATGGGCGAGGTTCCCGACCGCGACCCGCAGGTGGGTGTGCCCGAAGTCGACCCCGATCACGATGCCGGCGTCCCCGCTCAGGCTGACGCTGCGGGCCCGCCGCCCGCCTGCCGAGGTGGGCGTGACCTCGACGGTTCCGCCGTCCTTCAGCTCCCGCACGATGTTGGAGACGGTCGCGGCGGACAGCCCGGTGGTCCGCGCGATCTCCGCCTGCGTGAGGGACCCGGCCAGCCGTACGGCCCGGACCACCCGCTCCAGGTTGGCTCGGTGCAGTGACGACTGCGACCCTGGAGTCTCCACGACGACCTCCTGAGCGCGGGGCCGCTTCGGCGAGGCCCCGTGTATGTCCAACTAGTGAACTCTAAGCTGAGCCGTTCGGGGTGACTCCCGTCAAGAGGTTGAACCGTTTCCAGGTACACGGACACGCCGACGCACACCTGCCCGGGTGACGGGACGGTGTGCGTCTCAAGACGGTCGCGGGCCCTCCCCCGCCGGGTCGGAGCCCCTATTTGAGCGCCCCCGCGGTCAGCCCCTGCACCACCTGGCGCTGGAAGACGATGTACGCCGCGAGTACCGGCAGCATCGCCATGACCAGGCCCGCGAAGAGCCCCGACCAGTCGCCCTTGTAGCCCTGGCTGGCCGCCAGCTGCACCAGTCCCTGGGTGAGGACCTTCTTGTCGGGGTCGGTGTTGAGCACCGTGGGCAGCATGTACTGGTTCCACTGGCCCAGGAAATTGAAGATGCCCACGCTGATCAGACCCGGCTTCGCCATGGGCAGCATGATCTGGAAGAACGTACGCGAGTGCGACGCCCCGTCGACGAAGGCCGCCTCCGCCACCGAGGTGGGCAGGGTGCGGAAGAACGCCGTGAGGAAGAAGACCGTGAACGGCAGCGAATAGGCGATGTAGACCAGGATGAGGCCGTGGATCGTGTTCAGCAGCCCCATGTTGTTGACCACGTAGAACAGCGGGACCAGCGCGAGCATGATCGGGAAGCTCATGCCGCCGACGAACAGGTAGTAGATGAAGCGGTTGCCCGGGAAGTCGAAGCGTGCCAGCACGTACGCCGCCATGGAGCCGAGCACGAGGGTGCCGATCAGCGAGCCGCCGACCACCAGGACGGTGTTCAGGAAGTAGTCGCTCATGTTGGCGTCGGTCCACGCCCGCGCCCAGTTGTCGAAGTGCAGCCTGTCGGGCAGGGACCAGGGTGAGCCGAAGATGGAGCTGTCGTCCTTGAAGGACGTCATCACGGCCCACACCAGCGGCAGGACCACCATGATCGCCCAGATGACCAGGATGCCGTGGGAGAAGACGTTGAGGACGTTGCCCTCCCTCTTCCGCCCGGAGGGCGACGCGGCCGGCGGCACGTCCACCTTGGACACGCCGGCGCCGGACTCCGCCGGCAGCGGCGCGGGGGTCTCGGTCGTCTTCATCGCTTCAGTACTCCAGCCGCTCGCGACGGCCCAGCCTCATCACGACCGCCGCGAACGCGAGCGTGACGACGAGCAGGGCGACGCCGATGGTGGTGGCGTAGGCGGCCTGGCCGTCCCGGAACGCCTTCTGGTACACGTACAGGACCATCACGGTGGTCGAGTAGTCCGGGCCGCCCGGTCCGGTCGTCATGATCTGTACGACCGCGAACGACTCGGCGCCGAGCGCGAGGATGCCCATGTACACCCAGCCGGACTGCACGGTGTCCCACAGCAGCGGCAGGGTGACGCGGAAGAACGTGGTGAAGCGGCTGGCGCCGTCCAGCAGCGCGGCCTCGTACAGCTCGGCCGGGATCGAGGCCATGCCCGCGGAGAACAGCACCACGAAGAAGCCGACCGTGGACCACACCAGCACCGCCATCACGCACCACAGGGCGAGGCTCGGGTCGCCCAGCCACAGCGGCTGCACGCCGTCGAGGCCGATGCCGCGCAGGAGCGAGTTGATCGCACCGCTGTCCGGGTTGTAGGCGAACGCGAACAGCAGCGCGACGATCGCGATCGACAGCACCTGCGGGAAGAAATAGACGATCTTGTAGAAGGACGAGCCCCGGACCCCGGAGATCACGGGGCCGCCCCTTCTGCGCCGTCCGCCCACGTTGATCATGAAGGAGAGGAAGAGCGCCAGACCGATCGTCATCACCGGCAGCACCAGAGCGAACAGCAGACTGTGCTGCAGCGACTTCCAGAAGATGTCGTCGTCGAACATCCTCTTGTAGTTGTCGAAGCCGACCATTCGGAATTCGGGGCTGAGGCCCGTCCAGTCCGTGAACGAGTAGTAGATGGACTGGATGAACGGCCACACCACGAAGAGCGCGTACAGTCCGAGGGGCAGTGCCAGAAACCCCACGATGAACCGGTACTTGCCGTGCTGCATCGCCACTCCGGTGCTGTCAGGGTGCTGGATTACTGGTGCTTGTAGTGCTTGATCGAGGTGTCCTTGGCCGCCTCGTCGGCAAAGCCCTGGATCTTCTTGATGGCCTCGGCCGGGGTGAGCCGTCCGGCCATCATCTCGCCGAGACCGGACACGCCGATCTTCTCCTTCTGCAACTGCACGTACCAGTCCTGCAGACGCGGATTCACCACGTTGGACCCCGCCTTGTCCAGCGCCGCCACGCCCGACTTCAGACCCGGCGTGAGGCTGATGCCGCTGGTGCCCCCGTTGTACGCGGTCAGCGACTTCACCTTGGCGGTGAAGTTCTTCGAGGACGCCTCGGAGAGCATGATGCGCAGCTGTTCCATGCCGCCCTCGGCGTTCTTCGCCTTGGCCGGCACGATGAAGGGCTCACCGCCGGAGGCCCAGATGGTGCCGAACGGCAGCTTGTCGGAGGAGTCGATGCCGGTGGGCGCGGACACCGCGAGGTCGAAGTCGGCCGGGATGACGTTGGCCGACTCGTTCTCCACCCAGGAGCCGTTCGGGATGAACAGCGCCTCGCCCTTGGCCCAGGCGGTCTGGGACTGGATGTGGTCCAGACCCGGGGTGCCCTTGAGCACGTAGCCCTTCTTGTACAGCTCGTAGTAGGCCTCGAAGCAGGCCTTGACCGCGGGGTGCTTCCAGGCGTTCGGCTCCAGGTTGTCGATGGCGTCGAGGACCTCGCGGCCGCCCACCTTGGCGATCATCGGGTAGAGCGAGAAGGGGATGTAGTACGGGTACTTGCCCGCGTACGTCCAGCCCGCCATGCCCTTCTTCTTGGCCTTCTCGCAGACCGCCAGCATCTGGTCCCAGGTCTGCGGGTACTCCGCGTCCAGCGAGTCGAGGGCCTTCTGCGAGTACCAGACGCCGTAGACCGTGTAGGCGTAGTACAGGATCCAGACCGGCTTGCCGTCGAACTGGCCCATCTCCACGATGCCGGGGCGCAGCGTGTCGCGGACCTTCTTGGCCGGGTCGTCGTACGACGGCGCGTCCAGCAGCGGGGTGAGGTCCGCGAGCTGGTTCTTGCCGACGAGCACCCCCATGTCCATCTGCTCGGCACCGGAGTTGTCGATGAGGTCCGGCGGGTTGCCCTGGTTGAAGCGGGGCTGCAGGGTCGACTGGATCTTCTGGGTGGCGGCGAACTTCACCTTGGCCTTGGGGAAGTCCTTCTCGTAGACCTTCACCGCGTCCTCGGCGTATTCCTTGCCGAAGCCGCCGTCGAAGAGGACGAACTCCATGCCCGCGGTGTCGTTGACGCCGAGGGGGTTCTTCGCGGTCTTTTTGCCCGCCTTCGCCTTGTCCTGTCCGTCACCGCCCCCGCTGGCGCAGGCGGACAGCAGGCCCATTCCCGGGGCCGCGACCAGGCCGAGCGCCGCCGACCTCTTGATCAGATCGCGACGGCCTACACCTTCGACGCCGTGGTGCACAGTGGATCCCATGCTCAAGTCCTCGCCTTCTCCAGGACTCAGGCGGTGAACCGGATCCTCCCCGGCACCGCTGTCGGGTAGTGCTGGGTCGTGCTGGAAACGCCGACAGGTATAGTCCACTTCCCGCCAGCTGAGCAAGATCGAATGCAGGGTTCGCGTTGGGTCTTTTCCGAGTTGAGACCTCACGGAAATATGAAGGCCCGCGGAACGGCCCGCCGGAAAAAGTCGCGACATAACTCCCTGAATGCCACAGCCAACACCCTTGACATCACGGGCCACTTGGCCACCTACTGGTTCCTGCGCCCCGTAGTTGACAACGTTGTCCGGAGGGGGCGCAGGAGGGGAAATCGGTAGATGCAGCGGAGAACGCGGCACAGATGGGGTCCGGCGGTCGTCCTCACGGCCGCCTTTGTCATGGCCGTCGGCTCGCAGGGCGCGGCGGTCGCCCTGCCCGCCAAGGCCCCGGCGCCCGACCGGGAGTTCGCATCCTCGTTCGAGGCGGGCGACCCGGCGCCGGACTGGCTGAACACCGTCGACACCGGACGGGACGGCACCAAGCGCGCCTCGGGCGTCGACGGCGGCTACAGCACGGGCATTCCGGGCAGTGTCACCGACCATGTCACCGAAGTCCGGGCCAGCGGCGAGAACACGGGCGCCGGCGAGGTCAAGGAGAACCTCGTCGACGGCGAGCCCGGCACCAAGTGGCTGACCTTCGAGCCCACCGGCTGGGCGGAGTTCGACCTGGACAAACCCGTCAAGATAACGACGTACGCGCTCACCTCGGCCAACGACTTCGGTGAGCGCGACCCCAAGGACTGGACCCTGAAGGGCTCCACCGACGGCAAGGACTGGAAGACGCTCGACACCCGCTCGGGCGAGAACTTCGCCGAGCGGTTCCAGACCAAGTCCTACGACCTCGCCGAGCCGGCCGAGTACCAGCACTTCCGGCTGGAGGTGACGAAGAACGCCGGCGCCCCGGACATCCTGCAGCTCGCCGATGTGCAGTTCTCCACCGGCAGCGGCGGCGGTCCGGTGCCGCAGGACATGCTGACCCTGGTCGACAAGGGCCCGAGCGGCTCCCCGACCGCCAAGGCGCGGGCCGGGTTCACCGGAAAGCGCGCCCTGCGCTACGCCGGCCGGCACACGGCGGCCGGCCGCGCCTACTCGTACAACAAGGTCTTCGACGTGAACGTCAAGGTCGGCGGCGACACCCAGCTGTCGTACCGCGTCTTCCCGTCGATGGCCGACGGCGACCGCGACTACGACGCCACGAACGTCTCCGTCGACCTGGCCTTCACCGACGGCACCTATCTGAGCGGCCTGGGCGCGCTGGACAGCCACGGCTTCCCGCTCACCCCGCGCGGGCAGGGCGCGTCGAAGGCCCTGTACGTCAACCAGTGGAACAACGTGGCCTCGCGGATCGGCTCGGTCGCGGCCGGCAAGACCGTCGACCGGATCCTGGTGGCGTACGACTCCCCCGACGGCCCGGCGAAGTTCCGCGGCTGGCTGGACGACGTGACCCTGAAGCCGGTGGCGCCCGAGAAGCCGAAGGCGCATCTGTCGGACTACGCGCTGACCACCCGCGGTACCAACTCCAGCGGCAGCTTCTCGCGCGGCAACAACTTCCCGGCGACGGCCCTGCCGCACGGCTTCAACTTCTGGACCCCGGTGACCAACGCGTCCTCGCTGAGCTGGCTCTACGAGTACGCCCGGGCGAACAACGCGGACAACCTGCCGACGATCCAGGCGTTCAGCGCGAGTCATGAGCCGAGCCCGTGGATGGGCGACCGGCAGACCTTCCAGCTGATGCCGTCGGCCGCGTCCGGCACCCCGGACACCGGCCGCGAGGCGCGGGAGCTGCCCTTCCGGCACGAGAACGAGACCGCGCGGCCGTACTACTACGGCGTCCGGTTCGAGAACGGCCTCAAGGCCGAGATGGCCCCGACCGACCACGCGGCCGCCCTCCGCTTCACCTACCCCGGCGACGACGCGAGCGTGCTGTTCGACAACGTCACCGAGCAGGCCGGCCTCACGCTCGACAAGGAGCACGGGACCGTCACCGGTTACTCGGACGTGAAGTCGGGCCTGTCGACGGGCGCGACCCGGCTGTTCGTGTACGGCCAGTTCGACAAGCCGGTCACCGACGGCGGCTCCAGCGGGGTGAAGGGCTTCCTGCGCTTCGACGCGGGCGCCGACCGCACCGTCACCCTGCGCCTGGCGACCTCGCTCATCAGCGTGGACCAGGCGAAGGACAACCTGCGCCAGGAGATCCCGGACGGCACCTCCTTCGACACGGTCAAGGACCACACCCGGCAGGTCTGGGACAAGCTGCTCGGCAAGGTCGAGGTGGAGGGCGCGACCCCGGACCAGCTCACCACGCTGTACTCCGGCATGTACCGGCTGTACCTGTACCCCAACTCCGGCTTCGAGCAGGTCGACGGGAAGGACCGGTACGCCTCGCCGTTCTCCGCGATGCCGGGTCCGGACACCCCGACGCACACCGGCGCGAAGATCGTGGACGGCAAGGTGTACGTCAACAACGGCTTCTGGGACACCTACCGGACCACCTGGCCGGCGTACTCGTTCCTCACGCCGTCCCAGGCGGGCGAGATGGTCGACGGGTTCGTCCAGCAGTACAAGGACGGCGGCTGGACCTCCCGCTGGTCCTCCCCCGGCTACGCCGACCTGATGACCGGCACCTCCTCGGACGTGGCGTTCGCCGACGCCTACGTCAAGGGCGTGAAGTTCGACGCGAAGGCGGCGTACGACGCGGCCGTGAAGAACGCGACCGTCGTCCCGCCGATGTCGGGCGTGGGCCGCAAGGGCATGTCCACCTCGCCGTTCCTCGGCTACACGTCGACCGACACGCACGAGGGCCTGTCGTGGGCGATGGAGGGCTACGTCAACGACTACGGCATCGCGAAGATGGGCGAGGCGCTCTACAAGAAGACCGGCGAGAAGCGCTACAAGGAGGAGTCGGAGTACTTCCTCAACCGGGCCCGCGACTACGTGAACCTGTTCGACGCGAAGGCCGGCTTCTTCCAGGGCCGCGACGACAAGGGCGACTGGCGCGTGGACTCCGCGAAGTACGACCCGCGCGTGTGGGGCTACGACTACACGGAGACCAACGGCTGGGGCTACGCCTTCACCGCCCCGCAGGACAGCCGCGGCCTGGCCAACCTGTACGGCGGCCGGCAGGGCCTCGCCGACAAGCTGGACGAGTACTTCGCCACCCCGGAGACGGCCTCCCCGGACCATGTCGGCTCCTACGGCGGTGTCATCCACGAGATGACCGAGGCGCGGGACGTCCGGATGGGCATGTACGGCCACTCCAACCAGGTCGCGCACCACGTCATCTACATGTACGACGCGGCCGGCCAGCCGTGGAAGGCGCAGGCGTACGTGCGCGAGGCGCTCTCCCGGCTGTACACCGGCAGCGAGATCGGGCAGGGCTACCACGGTGACGAGGACAACGGCGAGCAGTCGGCCTGGTACCTCTTCTCCGCGCTCGGCTTCTACCCGCTCGTGATGGGCAGCGGCGAGTACTCCATCGGCTCCCCGCTGTTCAAGAAGGTCACCGTGCACCTGGAGAACGGCCGGGACCTGGTGGTGCGGGCGCCGGGGAACAGCGCGAAGAACGTCTACGTCCAGGGCGTGATGTTCAACGGCCGCCCCTGGAAGTCGACGTCGCTCCCCCACTCGCTGCTGTCCAAGGGCGGGGTGCTGGACTTCTTCATGGGTTCCAAGCCGTCGGCGTGGGGCACCGGGAAGGACGCGGCGCCGGTCTCGGTCACCGAGGACGACAAGGTGCCGACGCCCCGCGCGGACGTGCTGAAGGGTGACGGCCCGCTCTTCGACGACACCTCGGCGACGAGCGCCACGCTCACCTCGGCGGAGCTTCCGGCCAAGGGCGATGTACGGCCGGTCCAGTACACGCTGACCTCGGGAGCCGACCGCACGAAGGCACCGACCGGCTGGACCCTGGAGGGCTCCACCGACGGCACGGCCTGGCGGACCCTGGACCACCGCTCCGGGGAGACGTTCACGTGGGACCGCCAGACCCGCGCCTTCACCATCGCCGAACCGGGCACCTACACGAAGTACCGCCTGGTCCTGGACGGCGAATCGACCCTGGCGGAGGTGGAACTGCTGGGCTGACCGGCCGGGTGCGTGCGACAGTCGGCCCATGGAAGAGGTGCTCGCCGTTCACCGGCTCCTCGCCCAGTGGGCCGGCTTCGTCGCGGGCGTGGAGGCCGGCTACTGCTGGTGCGCACCGGAGTACCACAACGACATGGCGTGCCGTGACGGTCTGACAGAGGTGTGGTCCGCGTTGCCCGCGGAGCCGGCCGCCGCGCTGCGCCCGGTACTCGACCGCTGGGACACCCGGTTCCGCGCCGCCACCGTCCCGTGGCCGGGCCACGAGGAGGACGTCCGGTGGTGGCACGGGCGCATCCCGCGGCTGCTGGAGGCGGAGCCCGGCGAGCCGCTGTCCCGCGGTTGGCCCCACGGCTGGGACATGATGCCGTTCCCACGGCCGGACGGCGTGCGCATCGAGCGATGAGGAAGCGGCCCGCACCCGGATCCCGGGTGCGGGCCGCTTCGGTGTGCCTCGGTGTGCGGGGGTCAGCCCGTCGCGAGGGTGAAGACGTGCAGGTCCGTGTTGCGCGGGAGCGTGACGGACTTGATCTGCTTGCCCGCCGGTGCCTGGTACGGCTTGGTGGCGAAGACGTACGTCGCCACCGGGTCCTTGTCCGCGCCGGCGACGTTGCGGTACGCGGTCTTGGCGACGACCTCGTTGCCGTACTGGACGGAGCCGCCACCGCCGCCCACGGTCCAGTCGGTGAAGGACAGGTCGACGGTGTCGGTGGTGCCGTCGGTGTAGGTGACGGTCGCCTTGGTCTGCTGGTTGCCGTTGACGGCGCTGCCGATGAAGGACAGGGCGCCCGCCGGGCTCGCGAGCTGGACGGTCTGGCCGGACGCCGAGACGTTGTCGGGGCGTCCGGCGGGCGAGGCGGGCCAGGTGAACGCGAGACCGCCGGCCGTGCCCTGCTTGCCCGGGGTGAGGCCGGCCGCCGCGAGGGCCTGCCGGGAGTAGCTCCAGCCGCCGCCGTCGTAGTCGGCCTCGTCGTGGTCGCCGTCGTCGTCGGAGACGCCGGTGCTGTTGTAGGCGGCGAGGAGGGTGCCCGGGGCGGCCACGGTGAGCGCCACCGGCTGCTCGTAGGAGGAGTCGTCCGAGGTCACCGTGACCCGGACGTCGGCGAAGCCCTGCTCGGCGTCCCGGGCCGCCGTGAGCGTGATCTCCTGGGCGCCGTCGGAGACCGTGCCCTCGGCGGGCGTGGCCGTCACCCCGGGCGGGGTCTGCACCCGGAAGCGCACCTCGGGACCGGTGCCGCCGGTCAGCGACAGCGCGCGGATGCCGATCTTCGTGCTGTCACCGGGGGCGAGGGTGGCCGTGGTGGGGCCGACGCCGATCTGGTACGGCTGCTCGCCCTCCCGGAAGGACGGCGGCGGGCTGCCCGCCCCCCACTCGTGGTCCGGGGTGGCGGACAGGGTGTAGTCGAGCCGGCCGCCGTCGCGGACGAAGGACGCGGGCAGCCAGGGCCGGTCGCTGCTGCGGCCGTTCACCTTCAGGGACCGGACGTACGGCGCGTCGGCCGCCGCCCCGGTGGCGCGGACGGAGATGTCGTTGCCGTGCGGCCGGTCGATCTCGATCCGCTCGAACAGCGGTGAGGCGAGGACCAGTTCGGCGCGGGACGGCACCTGCGGGTACATGCCGAGGGCGGAGAAGACGTACCAGGCGGACATCGCGCCGAGGTCGTCGTTGCCCGGGATGCCGCCGGGCTCGGTGGACCACAGCTGCCGCATCGCCGCGCGGACGGTCTCCTGCGTCTTGTAGGGGGCGCCGGCGTAGTCGTACAGGTAGGGGACGTTGATCGACGGCTCGTTGTCCAGTTCGGACTTGGTGCCGCCGTTGCCGGTGAAGGCCCAGCCGCCGTCGGCGTCGTGGAAGAAGTCGTCCAGCCGGGCGAGCGCCGCCTCCCGGCCGCCCAGCGCGGCGAAGAGGCCCGCCGGGTCGTGCGGGACCATCCAGGTGTACTGGGCGGCCGTGCCCTCGACGAAGCCGTTGCCGGTGTCCGGGGTGAAGCCGGTGACCCAGCTCCCGTCGGCCTTGCGGTTGGCGATGTAGCCGCCGTCCGGCGCGGCGGCGATGTTGAAGTTGTTCTGCCACCACTGGGCGCGGTGGGCGAAGGTGTCCGCCGTGCCCTTCTCCCCCGCCGCGCGGGCGAGTTGGGAGATGGCGAAGTCCGCGGTGGACATCTCCAGGGTCTCGGCGGCACCGCCCCAGGCGTTGGACACGCTCGGCATGTAGTGCAGCTTGAGGTACTTGTCGAGGGAGGGGCGCTGGCCCGCCGACAGCACGGGCTTGCCGGCCGGGGACAGGTCCTGCGGTGTGGGCACGGTCGCCGCCCGCACGAGGGACTTCAGGGCGCCCTTGAGGTCGAAGTCCGTGCCGCCGAAGGCGCGGATGCCGGCCAGCGCGGCCGGCGAGGGGTCGCCGTTCATGACGTGGGTGCCGCTCGCGCCGTGCAGCCACCGGTCCCAGACGCCGTTGTTCTGCCGGGCCAGCTCGTACAGGGACTGCGCGATGTCCGAGCCCGTGCGCGGGTCGAGCAGCGTCAGCAGCTGGACCTGGTCGCGGTAGACGTCCCAGCCGGAGAAGGTGCCGTACTGGGCGTGCCGGTGACGGTCGACCCGGTGCACGCGGCCGTCGGCGCCCCGGTACCTGCCGTCGGCGTCGCTGATGACGTTGGGGTGCAGCAGCGCGTGGTAGAGCGCGGTGTAGAACGTGGTGCGCTCGGCGTCCGTGCCGCCGCCGACCCGGATGGCGCCCAGCCGCTCCCGCCAGGCCCGCCGGGCGGCCTCCCGGACGGCGTCGAAGGACCGCCCCGGCGGGTTCTCGGCGGCCAGGTTGGCCGCGGCGGCCTCCCGGCTGACGTAGGAGATGCCGACCTTGACGTTGACCGGGCCGTCGCCGGGCGCGAACTCGACGTACCCGCCGGCGCCCTTCCCGGCGACCGGCCGTCCGCCGTGCGAGAAGCCCCCGGTGCCGCCGGACGCCTCGCGCGAGCCGGGGTCGAGCCGGTCGTCGTGCCAGGTGCCGGCGGCCTGGAAGGCGCGGTCGAAGCGGGCGGTGAAGTAGAGGGTGTAGTAGGCGCGTTGGCCTTCGGGGTCGAGGTAGCCGCAGAAGTTCCCGGAGGTGACCGAGCCGGAGATGGTCCGGGTGTCCGGGTCGATCGTGACCGTCGAGTCCTCCGAGCCCACCTCGGAGTTGGCGGTGCGCACGAGCAGGGAGGCGGGCTTGCCGGCCGGGTAGGTGAAGCGGGCCGAGCCGGTGCGCGCGGTGGCGGTGAGGTCGGCGGTGACGCCGGAGGCCAGGCCGACCTTGTAGTGGCCGGGCTCGGCGGTCTCGTCCGCGTGGCGGAAGTCGGAGGCGTAGACGGCGTCCTTGGTGTCGCTCGCCGGGGAGGAGGTGACCTCGCCGGCGTACGGGAAGAACGGGATGTCCCCGCTGCCGCCGGCGCAGCCGGTGCCGGACATGTGGGTGAGGCTGAACCCGCGGACGCGGGTGGCGTCGTACTGGTAGCCGCCCGGAGCGGCGGTCCTCGTGGCGTCGCCGCGGGTGTTCTCCGGGCTCCAGGAGAGCATGCCGAAGGGCACGACGGCGCCCGGGAAGACGTCGCCGCCGTTCCTGGTGCCGATCAGCGGATCGACGTACGGGGTGGGGTCCTTGACGAGACCGGGGGGCGCGGCGGTCGCCGCGAGGGCGGGAGTTGCGGTGCCGGCGGTCGCGAGGAGCGCTGCCAGCAGCAGGGACGTGGGTCTGAAACGCATGACGCGGCCCTTCCTCCTAACGGACGGGTCGCGCACCACAGGTCGCACAAGCCGCAGGGACAGTAACGTGCGCCACCGGTACCACGGAAGACCGCGTACGCGCCGGGAGGCGCACGCCTGCATCACCCGGCCGGACCAGCCAAGTGGCTTGACATCGTTGTCGGTTGAGGCGGTAGAGTCATGTGCACGACGATTGACAACGATGTCCGCGCGCCATCCCGCCGCACAAGCCACGCGGTTCAGGCCATTTCCCTCCGGGCAGGCAGCCCACCCCCCTCGCCTGCCCGGCTCGCGGACCCGGTGCATACGCCACCGGGTCCGCCCAGAGCGACCCGACCCAGCCGTGAGGGCGACACCGGGACAGCGGGGAACCCGACGGAGAGAGAAGTCGGAGTTCCGCTGTCGGGAGGTCTCCCGTGGCACGGCTGCTGATCGACGGCGACGACCTCGTGGTGCGGTTGTCCTGGAGCGAGCGGCTCCGGGCGCGCCGCCGGGAGGTCCGGCTGCCGGGTGCGGTGATCAAGGACGCGCGGATCGAGCCCGACTGGTGGCGCGCGCTGCGCGGGGTGCCGGAGCGGGGGCCGCGACTGCCCGCCCGCTGTCTGGGCGAGTGGCGGCATCCACGCGGACGGGACTTCGTCGCGCTGCGGAGTGGGTACCCGGCTGTTCTCGTCGACCTGTGGCCCACCCCCTCCACCGCACCCCTCGCACGGATCGCGGTCTCGGTGCCGCCCGCGGAGGCCGACGAGCTGCTCGGGACCCTGCGGCGACGGAGGGTGCCGGAGAGGCCGGCCTCGCCTCCGGCGGCCGGCCTCCCTTGACATGGGTCCACTCAAGTTTTATTCCGATTGATAGGCAATTCGGTTCGAACGCGCAGCTCGCGGTGGGTGAGGAGGTGACCCGCACGGTGGAGCCGGACCTGTACGCGGTGCTCGGTGTGGCGCCCTCCGCCACGGCCGAGGTGATCACCTCCGCCTTCCGCCGCAGGGCGTGGGAACTGCGGCCGGACACGCGGGTGGACGCGGTCACCGCGGCCCGTTTCGACGAGGTGCGCGCGGCGTACGAGACGCTCCGGGACCCGGTGCGGCGCGCGGCCTACGACCGGGCGCACGACCGGTCGCCCCGGTGGCGGCACCGCACCCCGTCCGGCGCCGCCGCGGCGAGTCCGCTGTCCCGCCTCCGGTACCTCTTCGTGCCGGGCGGCACGGCTCCGGAGCCGCCGCTGCGCGCGGGACCGGTGCACTGGGAACCCGGTGAGCGGCCGTAGGGCACACGGGCCGACGAGGAAGAGGGAGCACGCAGATGGCGCGTCCGGTCGGAATCGATCTCGGTACGACGAACTCGGTGGTCTCCGTCCTGGAGGGCGGCGAGCCCACCGTCATCACCAACACGGAGGGCGCTCGGACCACTCCGTCGGTCGTCGCGTTCGCCAAGAACGGCGAGGTGCTGGTCGGCGAGGTCGCCAAGCGGCAGGCCGTGACGAACGTGGAGCGCACCGCGCGCTCGGTCAAGCGGCACGTGGGAGACCACTCGTGGCGGTTCCCCGACCAGGGGGACATCGACGGCAAGCGGTACACCGCGCAGGAGATCTCCGCGCGCGTGCTGCAGAAGCTGAAGCGGGACGCGGAGGCGTACCTCGGCGAGGACGTCACCGACGCGGTGATCACCGTGCCCGCGTACTTCGACGACGCCCAGCGTCAGGCCACCAAGGAGGCCGGTGAGATCGCGGGCCTCAACGTCCTGCGGATCATCAACGAGCCGACGGCGGCGGCGCTGGCGTACGGGCTGGACAAGGGCAACGAGCAGACGGTCCTCGTCTTCGACCTGGGCGGCGGCACCTTCGACGTGTCGCTGCTGGAGATGGGCGAGGGCGTCATCGAGGTGAAGGCCACCAACGGCGACACGCACCTCGGCGGCGACGACTGGGACCAGCGGGTCGTGGACCACCTGGTCACGCAGTTCAAGAACAACTACGGCGTCGACCTGGCCAAGGACAAGATGGCCGTGCAGCGGCTGCGGGAGGCGGCGGAGCGGGCGAAGATCGAGCTGTCGTCGTCCAGCGAGACCTCGATCAACCTGCCGTACATCACCGCGTCCGCCGAGGGTCCGCTGCACCTGGACGAGAAGCTGACGCGCGCCCAGTTCCAGCAGCTGACCGCGGATCTGCTGGAGCGCTGCAAGACGCCGTTCCACAACGCGATCAAGGACGCCGGGATCAAGGTGTCCGACATCGACCACGTGGTCCTGGTGGGCGGCTCGACGCGGATGCCGGCCGTCACCGAGCTGGTGAAGGAGCTGACCGGCAAGGAGCCGCACAAGGGTGTGAACCCGGACGAGGTGGTGGCCGTCGGTGCCAGCCTCCAGGCCGGTGTGCTCAAGGGCGAGGTCAAGGACGTCCTGCTGCTCGACGTCACCCCGCTGTCCCTCGGCATCGAGACCAAGGGCGGCATCATGACCAAGCTCATCGAGCGGAACACGACGATCCCGACCCGGCGCGCGGAGATCTTCACGACGGCCGAGGACAACCAGCCCTCGGTGACCGTGCAGGTCTACCAGGGCGAGCGGGAGATCGCCGCGTACAACAAGAAGCTCGGCATGTTCGAGCTGACCGGCATCGCGCCCGCTCCGCGCGGGGTGCCGCAGATCGAGGTGGCGTTCGACATCGACGCCAACGGCATCATGCACGTCTCGGCGAAGGACCTCGGCACCGGCAAGGAGCAGAAGATGACGGTGACCGGTGGTTCCGCGCTGCCCCGGGACGACATCGACCGGATGGTCCGGGAGGCGGAGCAGCACGCGGAGGAGGACCGGCAGCGGCGGGAGGCCGCGGAGACGCGGAACCAGGCCGAGCAGCTCGTCTACTCCACCGAGAAGCTGATCAAGGACAACGGTGACAAGATCCCGGCCGACGCCAGGTCCGAGACGGAGACGGCGCTGGCCGACCTGAAGGAGAAGCTGAAGTCGGAGGACACGGCGGCGATCCGCCAGGCCCTGGACCGTGCCGCGCAGGCCGCGCAGAAGATCGGTACGGCGATGTACGAGCGGGCGCGGACCGAGCAGGCCGGGCAGACCGGTCAGCCGGGTGAGACCGGCCAGGCCGGCAGCGGTGGTACGGCGGCCTCCGGCGGGGACGACGAGGTGGTGGACGCCGAGATCGTCGACGACGACAAGCCGGAGGCGGGCTGACGATGGACGGGGCGCGGACGCGAAGCTCGGACGAGGTGGAGCGCGAGCTGCGGGAGCGCACCGCCGATCTCCAGCGGGTCAAGGCGGAGTACGACAACTATCGCAAGCGGGTACGGCGGGATCGGATGGCCGTGCGGGAGATCGCCGTCGCCAACGTTCTGACGGCCCTCCTGCCGGTGGTGGACGCCGTGGACCGGGCGTGCGCGCACGAACCGCTCACCCCGGGCCTGAAGGACATCGCCGACACGCTGCGGACCCAGCTGGGCTCGCTGGGGCTGCAGGCGTTCGGGGAGGAGGGCGAGCCGTTCGATCCGGCGTGCCACGAGGCGATCGTGCACCGTACGGCCCCGGGCGCGCAGCGGCTGCTCTGCGCGGAGATCCTGCGCCCCGGCTACCGCATCGGCGACCGCCTGCTACGCCCCGCCCACGTGACGGTAACCGGCCCGCCGTGACCCCTGCGGGGCGGGCCGTGACCCTGCCGGGCGGGCCGTGACCCTGCGGGGCGGGGGCGGGGCGGCTGGGAGGCGGAGGCTCCGGAGCGGGGCCCGGAGGGGGGTCTGCTTGGGGATTCGAGGCGGGCGTCTGCTCGGGGATTCGAGGGGGGAGGCGGGGGCACCGAGCCGCCGTAGCCGAGCGTGGAGGGACCCCGGCCGGCCGGCGGACCGGAGCTGCCTCGTCCACCGGCACGCGGGCCCGGCTCTGCCGGCGACCACCGACCCGCCGTAGTCACTCGCGCACAGACCCCGCACCCCCCGGGGTACCGCCCCCACGGCCGCCGTGGCCACCCGCGCACAGAGCCCGGGGCCGACGAGCACGGCCAGCCGTAGCCACCGCCCGCGGAGACCGGCTCGGGGGGCGGGCCGGGAGCTGCCGCAGCCCTTGCTCACGGACCCGGCTCCGTCGGCAACTTGGAGGATCCCTTGTCCATCTCGTGGACGGACCATAGCCACCCGGCGGAACGCGGTGCTACAAATGCCGCATGCCGGACGCATCCGGCCGATCCAGGCGCCGCCTCAGATGGCGCACCGCGGTCGGTAAGAGCCCCCGCAGCGTCGCCGGGCAGGTCTTCCTGCTCCAGGTGGCGCTGGTGGTGCTGCTCGTGCTCTGCGCCGTCGTCGCCCTCGTCCTGCAGTCCAAGCGGGACACCAGCACGGAGGCCAGGCGCCGGTCCATAGCCGTCGCGGAGACCTTCGCCCACGCCCCGGGCCTGCTGCGCGCCCTGGAGAGCCCCGACCCGTCCCGTCTCCTCCAGCCGCTGACCGAGGCGGGACGCAGGTCGGCGGGCGTGGACTTCATCGTGGTCATGGACACCCACGGCATCCGCTACACCCATCCCATACCCGACCGGATCGGCGAGCGGTTCGTGGGCAACATAGGGCCGTCGCTGGCCGGGAAGGTCTACACCGAGAGCGTCCACGGCCCGCTGGGCCACGAGGTCCAGGCCACCGTGCCCGTGGACGACGCCCACGGCAAGGTGGTCGCTCTCGTCTCCGCCGGACTGAAGGTCAAGCACGTCACCAGCGAGCTGGACCGGCAGCTGCCGATCATCCTGGCCGCCGGGGGCGGCGCGCTCGTGGTGTCGACCGGCGGCACGGCCCTGGTGGGCCGCCGGCTGCGGCGGCAGACCCACGGCCTGGGCCCGGACGAGATGACCCGCATGTACGAGCACCACGACGCGGTCCTGCACTCGGTGCGCGAGGGCGTCCTCATCATCGGTGCCGACGGCCGGCTGCTGCTCGCCAACGACGAGGCCCGGCGCCTGCTGGAACTGCCCCCCGACGCCGAGGGCCGCACGGTGCGGGAGCTGCAGGAGCTCGACCCGGCGACGGTCGAGCTGCTCGCCTCCGGACGCGAGGCCAGCGACGAGGTGCTCTTCGCCAAGGGGCGCCTGCTGGCGGTCAACCAGCGGCCCACCGAGTACGCGGGCGGCCCCCGGGGCACCGTCGTGACGCTCCGCGACTCCACCGAGCTGCAGGCGCTGTCCGGCCGGGCCGAGGCCGCCCGCGAGCGGCTGGAGCTGCTGTACGACGCGGGGCTGTGCATCGGCAGCACCCTGGACGTGGTCCGCACGGCCGACGAGCTGGCGCGGGTCGCCGTCCCCCGGTTCGCCGACTTCGTCACCGTCGACCTGGCCGACGCCGTCCTGCACGGGGAGGAACCGGCGCCGACGGCGCGGGACATCCGCCGGGTCGCCGTGAGCGGCATCGAGGACGACCACCCCCTCTACGAGCTGGGCCGGCTGATCGACTTCCTGCCCTCCACCCCGCAGGGACGCGGCTACGGCGCCGGACACTCCGAGCTGGTGACCGAGCTGTCGAAGGCCGATGACTGGAAGGCGCAGGACCCCGAGCGGACCCGGCGGATCCTGGAGTACGGCATCCACTCGCTCATCGCCGCTCCCATCCGGGCGCGCGGTGTCGTCCTGGGGATGGCCAACTTCTGGCGGTCCAAGCGGGAGCCCTTCGACGCGGAGGAGCTGGCCCTGGCGGAGGAGCTGGTGGCCCGGGCCGCGGTCAGCATCGACAACGCCCGCCGGTACACCCGCGAGCACGCCCTCGCGGTCACCCTC
Organism: Streptomyces flaveolus; assembly: GCF_000716535.1. GTDB lineage: Bacteria > Actinomycetota > Actinomycetes > Streptomycetales > Streptomycetaceae > Streptomyces > Streptomyces flaveolus_A. The sequence continues at coordinate 113,253 of NZ_JNWV01000019.1, forward strand.
CAGCGCAGTCTGCTGCCCCGGGCCCTGCCCGAGCAGAGCGCACTCGAGGTCGGCTACCGCTACCTGCCGGCGCAGTCGGGGGTGAGCGGGGACTGGTTCGACGTGATCCCGCTGCCGGGCGGCCGGGTGGCGCTGGTCGTCGGTGACGTGGTGGGGCACGGTCTGCACGCCGCGGCGACGATGGGCCGGCTGCGGACCGCGGTGCACAACTTCTCCACGCTCGACCTGCCGCCCGACGAGCTGCTCCAGCACATGGACGACCTGGTGGGCCGCCTCGACCAGGACGAGCCCTGCCCGCAGAAGTCCGACGAGATCGTCGGCGCCACCTGCCTGTACGCGATCTACGACCCGGTGACGCGTCACTGCGTGATGGCCCGGGCCGGGCATCTCGCGCCCGCGCTGGTCGACCCGGACGGCGGCGTCACCTTCCCCGAGGTGCCGGCCGGACCGCCGCTGGGCCTGGGCGGCCTGCCGTTCCAGACGGCCGAGCTGGAGCTGGCCGAGGGCAGCCAGCTCGTCCTGTACACCGACGGTCTGATCGAGGACCGCAGGCGGGACCTGGACGAGGGCATGGAGCTGCTGCGCCGGGCCCTGGCGGGTCACCCCGGCCGGTCCCCGGAGGAGAGCTGCCGGGCGGTGCTGGAGCAGTTGCTGCCCGAGCGTCCCGGGGACGACGTCGCCCTGCTCGTGGCGCGCACCCGGGCCCTGCCGGCCGACCGGGTCGCCGACTGGGACGTGCCGCGCGACCCGGCCGCCGTGTCGGGGATGCGGGGGGCGGTCTCGGCCAAGCTGGCCGAGTGGGAGCTGTCCGAGCTGGGCTTCGGGATGGAGCTGGTGCTGAGCGAGCTGATCACCAACGCCATCCGGTACGGCTCCGACCCGATCCATGTGCGGCTCATCCATGACCGCGCGCTGATCTGCGAGGTGGCCGACGGCAGCAGCACCTCACCGCACCTGCGGTACGCGGCGACGACCGACGAGGGCGGCCGGGGTCTGTTCCTGGTCTCGCAGCTGGCCGAGCGCTGGGGCACCCGCTACACACCCCAGGGCAAGGTGATCTGGGCGGAGCTGGCGGCGCCGGATCCCACGCGGATGTTCGGGGACTTCACGGACCTGGAGGACCTCGGGGACCTGGAGGACCTGGGGGACCTCGGGGACTGACGGTTCCGACGCCGGGGTACGGCGAAGGGCCGTACCCCCGGCACCGGGGGTACGGCCCTGACGGCTGTGCCGTACCGCTTACTTGCGGATCAGGCTGCGCAGCACGTACTGCATGATGCCGCCGTTGCGGTAGTAGTCGGCCTCACCGGGGGTGTCGATGCGGACGACCGCGTCGAACTCGACACCGGTGTCGGTGGTGACCTTGACCGTGCGCGGCGTGCGGCCCTCGTTCAGCTCGGTGACGCCGGAGATGGAGAAGGTCTCCTCACCGGTCAGACCCAGGGACTGGGCCGACGCGCCCTCCGGGAACTGGAGCGGGAGCACGCCCATGCCGATGAGGTTCGAGCGGTGGATGCGCTCGTACGACTCGGCGATGACGGCCTTGACGCCGAGCAGCGCGGTGCCCTTGGCCGCCCAGTCGCGGGACGAGCCGGAGCCGTACTCCTTGCCGGCCAGGACGACCAGCGGGATGCCCTGCTCGATGTAGTTGCGGGAGGCGTCGTAGATGAAGGCGACCGGGCCGCCCTCCTGCGTGAAGTCGCGGGTGTAGCCGCCCTCGGTGCCCGGCGCGATCTGGTTGCGCAGGCGGATGTTGGCGAACGTACCGCGGATCATGACCTCGTGGTTGCCGCGGCGGGAGCCGTAGCTGTTGAAGTCGCGGCGCTCGACGCCGTGCTCCGTGAGGTACTTGCCGGCCGGGGTGTCGGCCTTGATGGCACCGGCCGGGGAGATGTGGTCGGTGGTGACCGAGTCGCCCAGCTTGGCGAGGACGCGGGCGTCGGCGATGTCCTCGACCGGGGCCGGCTCCATGCCCATGCCCTCGAAGTACGGGGGCTTGCGGACGTAGGTGGACTCCGGGTCCCACTCGAAGGTGTTGCCCGTCGGGACCGGCAGCGACTGCCACTGGGCGTCGCCGGCGAAGACGTCCTCGTAGGACTTGGCGAACATGTCCTCGCCGATGGCGTTGGCCACGACCTCGTTGACCTCGGCCTCGGTCGGCCAGATGTCCTTCAGGTAGACCGGGTTGCCGTCCTGGTCGGTGCCGAGGGCGTCCCGGGTGATGTCCACCTTCATGGAACCGGCGATGGCGTACGCGACGACCAGCGGCGGGGACGCCAGGTAGTTCATCTTGACGTCGGGGTTGATCCGGCCCTCGAAGTTCCGGTTGCCGGAGAGGACCGAGGTGACGGCGAGGTCGTGGTCGTTGACGGCCTTGGAGACCTCCTCCGGCAGCGGGCCGGAGTTGCCGATGCAGGTGGTGCAGCCGTAGCCGACGAGGTTGAAGCCCAGCTTGTCCAGGTACGGGGTGAGGCCGGCCTTCTCGAAGTAGTCGGTGACGACCTTCGAACCCGGGGCGAGGGTGGACTTGACCCACGGCTTGCGGGTGAGGCCCTTCTCGACGGCCTTCTTGGCGACGAGGGCGGCGCCGATCATGACGTACGGGTTGGAGGTGTTGGTGCAGGAGGTGATGGCCGCGACCGTCACCGCACCGTGGTCCAGCTCGTAGGTGGTGCCGTCGGGGGCGGTCACCGGGACCGGGTTGCTCGGCGCGCCGTTCGGGGCGACGGCCGGGGCGTCGGAGGCCGGGAAGGACTCCTGGCCCGCCTCGTCCACGCTGTCCACGTAGTTGCGGACGTCCTGCTTGAACTGCTCGGCGGCGTTCGCGAGGACGATGCGGTCCTGCGGGCGCTTCGGGCCGGCGATGGACGGGACGACGGTGGAGAGGTCCAGCTCCAGCTTCTCGGAGAAGTCGGGCTCGGCGGCCGGGTCCAGCCAGAGGCCCTGCTCCTTGGCGTAGGCCTCCACCAGGGCGACCTGCTGGGCGGAACGGCCGGTCAGGCGCAGGTAGTTCAGGGTCTCGTCGTCGATCGGGAAGATCGCGGCGGTGGAGCCGAACTCCGGCGACATGTTGCCGATGGTGGCGCGGTTCGCGAGCGAGGTGGCGGCCACGCCCTCGCCGTAGAACTCGACGAACTTGCCGACGACGCCGTGCTTGCGCAGCATCTCGGTGATGGTGAGCACGAGGTCGGTGGCGGTGGTGCCGGGCTGGAGCTCACCGGTGAGCTTGAAGCCGACGACGCGCGGGATCAGCATGGAGACCGGCTGGCCGAGCATGGCGGCCTCGGCCTCGATGCCGCCGACGCCCCAGCCGAGGACGCCGAGGCCGTTGACCATGGTGGTGTGCGAGTCGGTGCCGACCAGGGTGTCCGGGTAGGCCTTGCCGTCGCGGACCATCACGACACGGGCCAGGTGCTCGATGTTCACCTGGTGGACGATGCCGGTGCCCGGCGGGACGACCTTGAACTCGTCGAAGGCGGTCTGGCCCCAGCGCAGGAACTGGTAGCGCTCCTTGTTGCGGCCGTACTCCAGCTCGACGTTCTGCTTGAAGGCGTCGTTCGTGCCGAACTTGTCCGCGATGACGGAGTGGTCGATGACCAGCTCGGCCGGCGCCAGCGGGTTGATCTTGGCCGGGTCGCCGCCCAGCTCCTTCACGGCCTCACGCATCGTGGCGAGGTCCACGACACAGGGCACGCCGGTGAAGTCCTGCATGATCACGCGGGCCGGCGTGAACTGGATCTCCTGGGAGGGCTGGGCCTGGGAGTCCCAGGTGCCGAGGGCGCGGATGTGGTCGGCGGTGATGTTCGCGCCGTCCTCCGTGCGGAGCAGGTTCTCCAGCAGGACCTTGAGGCTGTACGGCAGGCGGGCCGAGCCCTCCACCTTGTCCAGCCGGAAGATCTCGTACGACTCGTCGCCCACCTGCAGCGTGCTGCGGGCGTCGAAGCTGTTCGCCGACACGACAGTCTCCTTCATTGATGTGCGCGTACCACCGTCAATCGTGCCGCCACGCCGGCTTGGCCGAACCAGTAAGGTCAGGCTAAGTTAGGCATGCCTTACTGGAGTGGCGGCTACGGTGCGCCTCGGCAGATATCTCGATGTCGAGATAACTCTAGTACATGGGCGCGGCTCGGTCATGCCCGACCCGGCCCTGGGATGCCCGGACGTCACGCGCCGCGCCGCAGCCGCAGACCCTCCCGGCGAGCGAGGCCCCTGCCGACGGAGACGCGCCACCTCGGCGCCGCCGCCCGCAGGTCACCGCCCGGCACCCCCGATCCGGAGGCGCGCGCCGGAATGACCCCGGCCCGGAGGCGTGCCGCTCGGCACCGCACCCGTAAGCACTCAGCCCGGCGACCCCGATGCGGCGCCGCCCGGCCGCCACCCCTGTGCGCAACCGCACCCGGCGGTCCACAGTCCGCGAGCCCCCAACCCAGTCCGAACTAATACGGCATCAGCCGATTTGTCCATACTTGTCCGACCGCACAGCACGCGTGCGGCCAACCGATCCTGACGGCCCGTCACCGGCATCGCCCGAATGGACCCCCTGACGGGCGCCATCTCATATCTGAGATAGCCTCAGCCTCATGTCAGACGACTACCTCGTACGCATCGGCAAGCTCATCCGTGACGCCCGGCAACACCGGGGCTGGACTCAGGCGCAGCTCGCGGAGGCTCTCGGAACCAGCCAGAGCGCGGTCAACCGCATCGAGCGCGGCAACCAGAACATCAGCCTTGAGATGATCGCCCGAATCGGTGAAGCCCTGGACAGCGAGATCGTGTCGCTGGGCTACGCGGGTCCGATGCATCTGCGCGTGGTCGGCGGCCGCCGTCTGTCCGGCGCCATCGACGTCAAGACGAGCAAGAACGCGTGCGTGGCGCTGCTGTGCGCCTCGCTGCTGAACAAGGGGCGCACGGTGCTGCGCCGGGTGGCCCGGATCGAGGAGGTGTACCGCCTGCTGGAGGTGCTCAACTCCATCGGCGTGCGCACCCGCTGGATCAACGACGGCGTCGACCTCGAACTCGTCCCGCCCGCCGAGCTGGAGATGGACGCGATCGACGCGGAGGCGGCCGTCCGCACCCGCTCGATCATCATGTTCCTGGGCCCGCTGTTGCACCGCATGGACGCCTTCAAGCTGCCGTACGCCGGCGGCTGCGACCTGGGCACGCGGACCATCGAGCCGCACATGATCGCGCTGCGCCGGTTCGGCCTGGACGTCGCGGCCACCGAGGGTCAGTACCACGCCCGGGTGGACCGCTCCCTCCGCCCCGGCCGCCCGATCGTCCTGACCGAGCGCGGCGACACCGTGACCGAGAACGCTCTCCTCGCGGCCGCCCGGCACGACGGCGTCACGGTCATCCGCAACGCCTCCTCCAACTACATGGTCCAGGACCTGTGTTTCTTCCTGGAGGCGCTGGGCGTCAGGGTGGAGGGCATCGGCACCACCACGCTCACCGTGCACGGCGTGCCGAACATCGACGTGGACGTCGACTACTCCCCCTCCGAGGACCCGGTCGAGGCGATGAGCCTGCTGGCCGCCGCCGTGGTCACCGAGTCCGAGCTGACGGTGCGCCGGGTGCCCATCGAGTTCCTGGAGATCGAGCTGGCGGTCCTGGAGGAGATGGGCCTCGACCACGACCGGTCGCCGGAGTACTTCGCGGACAACGGCCGCACCCGCCTGGTCGACCTCACGGTCCGCCCCTCCAAGCTGGAGGCGCCGATCGACAAGATCCACCCGATGCCGTTCCCCGGCCTGAACATCGACAACGTCCCCTTCTTCGCGGCCATCGCCGCGTCGGCGCAGGGACAGACCCTCATCCACGACTGGGTGTACGACAACCGGGCGATCTACCTGACCGACCTCAACCGCCTCGGCGGACGGCTCCAGCTGCTGGACCCGCACCGGGTGCTGGTCGAGGGCCCGACCCGCTGGCGCGCCGCCGAGATGATGTGCCCGCCGGCCCTGCGTCCCGCGGTGGTCGTGCTGCTGGCGATGATGGCGGCCGAGGGCACGTCGGTGCTGCGCAACGTGTACGTCATCAACCGCGGCTACGAGGACCTGGCCGAGCGCCTGAACTCGGTCGGGGCACAGATCGAGATCTTCCGGGACATCTGAGCCTCCTCTGAAACCCCTCGGAGCAAGCGCCACCGCGCCCCTCCTGACCCACGGCGACGTGGGGCGGGAGGGGCGCTCTGGTGGGAGCAGGGCGTGTCCCGTGGCCGACGGGAGGAGATCACTTCTCGGTTCGGCGCGCGGTGGGGACGGGGACCGACGGTGCTCCGCAGGACGGCTGGGACGGCCGGGTCGCCGCCGTTCGGGTGAGGCGTGGCGGGGGTCGCGCCGCGCGGAAACCAAGGAATACGGAGCCATCGGCGCTTCCGGGCGGAGTGAATGGACCGATGAGAAGTGGCAGCCTGCTGTCCGCCTCGCCAGACTGAAACCGGTGGTTCCTGATCAGGAACCGTCCGGCCGGCCATTGGCGATCCATACGTCCTCAGGAGATGTAATGGTGGAGCAGTCCTCCGAGATCCCCATATCCCGGCCCGACGAAGCTGCCGTCACCCTGAGCGACTCCGGGTCCGGCAGAGTGCAGACCGAGCGGAAACTCGCGGAAACACTGGCCGAGCTCACCGGCTGCGACGATGTTCCGGCCGAAAGTCACTTCTTCAACGACCTCGGCGCGAATTCCCTGGTGATGGCCCAGTTCTGCGCGCGGCTGAGGAAAAACCCGGATCTCCCCTCGCCGTCCATGCGGGACATCTACCGGCATCCCACGATTCGGAGCCTGACGGCCGCCCTCGTCCAGGCCGCTGCCGCCGATACGCCCGCGCCCGCGCCGGAACCCACGGCGCCCCCCGCTCCGGTGGCGCGCGCGAGCCGCGCCCACCATCTGCTGTGCGGGACGGCCCAGCTACTGATCTTCCTGGTGTATTCCCTCGTCTGGGGATTCGCCACCGCCCGGGGGTACGAGTGGATAGCGGCCGGTTCCGGGTTCGTCGGCATCTACGTGCGGTCGCTGCTGTTCGGCGGCATCGGTTTCCTCGCCCTGTGCATATTTCCGGTCATCGCGAAATGGCTGCTCGTCGGCCGCTGGAAACCGGGTGAGTTCCCCATCTGGGGGGCGGCGTATCTGCGCTTCTGGTTCGTGAAGGTGCTGCTGCACGCGAATCCTATGGTGTTCTTCGTCGGGACCCCCCTGTATGTGCTGTACCTGCGGGCCCTGGGCGCGCGGATCGGCAAGGGCGTCACGATCCTCTCCCGCACCGTCCCGGTCTGCACCGACCTGCTGACGGTCGGCGCCGGGACGGTGATCCGCAAGGACGCGTTCTTCCTCTGCTACCGCGCCCACGCCGGCCGCATCCAGACCGGGCGGGTCACGCTGGGCCGGGACGCGTACGTCGGCGAGAAGACCGTCCTGGACATCGACACCTCACTGGGCGACGGCGCACAACTGGGCCACTCCTCCGCGCTGCACAGCGGCCAGGCGGTACCGGACGGCGAGCGGTGGCACGGCTCCCCGGCGGAGCCCGCCCAGGTCGACTACCTGCGGGTCCCGCCGGTCAGGTGCGGCACCGTGCGCAGGGCCTGGTTCGGTGCTCTCACGCTGCTGCAGACGGTCTTCCTGTACCTGCCGCTCACCCTCGGCGGCGTGTACATGCTGTTCACCGAGGTACCGGCGATCGGCAAGCGGCTCGACCCGCAGACGGCGGTGCTGACCCGGCCGGAACTGATCCCGGACGCGCTCGGCGTCTCGCTGGCCCTGTTCTCCGGCTTCCTCGTCGTGGGCCTCGTGGTCCTGTACACCGTTCCCCGTCTGATGGGTCTGTTCGTCAAACCCGACCGGGTGTATCCGCTCTACGGATTCCACTACACCCTGCACCGGACGGCGGCACGCATGACGAACATCAAGTTCTTCGCGTGGCTCTTCGGTGACAGTTCGTACATCGTGCATTATCTGCGCGGACTCGGCTACGACCTGTCACGGGTGGAGCAGACCGGCTCCAATTTCGGCACCGAGATGCAGCACGAGACGCCTTTCATGGTCACGGTCGGCAGTGGGACGATGATCGCCGACGGCCTCTCCGTCATCAACGCCGACTATTCCAGCACGTCCTTCCGGGTGTCCCGGGTGGAGATCGGTCCGCGCAATTTCCTGGGCAACAACATCGCCTTTCCCGTGGGCGGCAGGACGGGCGAGAACTGCCTTCTCGCCACCAAGGTGATGATTCCCCTCGACGGCGAGGTACGGGAAGGCGTGGGACTGCTCGGTTCGCCGTGTTTCGAGATTCCCCGCTCGGTGGACCGGGACGCCCGGTTCGACCATCTCCGGGAAGGCGAGGAACTGCACCGCCACCTCAGCGCGAAGAACCGCTACAACCTGCGCTCCATGGCCCTGATGCTGGGCATGCGCTGGTTCCTCGTCTTCGCGCTCACCCTGTTCGGACTCGTCTCCGTGGACCTGTACGGCGCGGTCGGGCACGTGGTGATCGCCCTGTACCTGGCCATGACGCTCGCGTTCTCCACCGGCTATTACATCCTCGTGGAGCGCTGCCTGACGAGGTTCCGCGCGCTCACCCCGCAGTTGTGTTCCATCTACCATCCGATTTTCTGGTGGCACGAGCGCGTGTGGAAAATGCCGTCCCAATATCTCAACATCTTCAACGGGACACCGTTCAAAGCCCTGGTCTGGCGACTGCTGGGAGTACGCATCGGCCGCCAGGTGTTCGACGACGGCTGCTACATCACCGAACGCACCCTGGCCACCATCGGCGACGACTGCACCCTCAACGCCGGGAGCAAGATCCAGTGCCACTCCCAGGAGGACGGCACGTTCAAGTCCGACGGCAGCACGCTCGGCGCCGGCTGCACGCTGGGCGTCGGCGCCCATGTCCACTACGGCGTGACCATGGGCGACGGCGCGGTGCTCGCACCCGACTCCTTCCTCATGAAGGGCGAGGAAGTCCCCGCGCACGCGCACTGGGGCGGCAACCCGGCCGTGGACATGCCCGGGACCGGCAACCGGCCCGGCGGCACGGACCGGGCCCTGGAAGCGACCGACGCCCCCGAGTCCGTCACGAGGTGAGGAAGGCCATTCGATGGGAACGCGCGTGGAAGCGGACCGGGAGTTCTGGAGCCGTGTGCTGACCGCAGGCGGCAGCACCGCGGTACCGCGGTGGGTCCAGGAGCCGGTTCCGGGAGTGTCGGAGCAGGAGACACCGGTCCCGGACGACGTGGTGACCTCGGTACGCGCACTGGTGCGGCGGTCGGGGCTGCCCCTGAGCGCGCTGCTGCTGGCGGCGCACGCCAAGGTGCTGGCCGCGCTGTCCGGCGAGCGGGAGATCGTGACGGGCTACGCCGCCGGAGTGCGGGGCGAGCCGCTGCCGTGCCGGCTGACCGTGCCCCCGGGGTCCTGGCGGGCGCTGGTGTCGGCCGCCGAGCGCGCCGAGGCGGAGGTCCTGGAACACCGGGAGTTCCCGGTGGCCAAGCTGCGGCGGGAGCTGGGGCTGACCGAGCCGTCGTACGAGGTGGTGTTCGGCGCCATGGGTGCCGAGGAGGACCACGCCGACGACGGTGTGCTGCACGTGCGCTGGTGCGACCGGGGCGGCCGGCTGACGCTGCGCCTGCGGCACCGCACCGATGTGCTCGACGCCGGGAGCGCGGAGCGGATCGGCGGCTACCACCTGAAGGCGCTGCGGCTGCTGGCGGCCGATCCGGACGCCGAGCACGCCCAGCAGAGCCTGCTGTCGGCCGAGGAGGTCCGGGAGCAGCTGGAAGGGCTGGCGGGGCCGCCCCGGGCGCTGCCGGACGCACGCGCGCACGAACTGTTCGAGCGGCGGGTGCGGGCGCATCCGGAGGCGGTCGCCGCGGTGCACGACGGGCGGGAGTGGACGTACGGGGAACTGAACGCGCGCGCCAACCGGCTGGCCCGGGCGCTGCTGGTCCGCGGGCTGGGCCGGGAGGACGTGGTCGCCGTCGTCACCGAACGGAACCTCGACTGGCTGGCGGCGACGCTGGCGGTGTTCAAGGCGGGCGGGGCCTATCTGCCGATCGAGCCGCACTTCCCGGCCGGCCGGATCGCGGCGACGCTGTCGCGGGCGGGGTGCCGGCTGGTGCTCACCGAGTCCGGCAGCACCGAGACCCTCGACCAGGCGCTGGCCACCGTACCCGGCGCCGAGAAGCTGCTGGTCGAGAGGGCGTACGCGGAACCGCACGCCGACGACGACCTCGGGGTGCGGGTCGACCCCGGTCAGCTGGCCTACATCTTCTTCACCTCCGGCTCCACCGGTGAGCCGAAGGGCGCGATGTGCGAGCACGCGGGAATGCTCAACCACCTGTTCGCGAAGATCGACGACCTGGGGATCGGCGAGGGGTCCGTGGTGGCGCAGACCGCCCCGCAGTGCTTCGACATCTCCCTGTGGCAGCTCGTGTCCGCGCTGCTGGTCGGCGGGCGGACCCTGCTGATCGGCCAGGACGTCGTCGTGGACGTGGAGCGGTTCGTCGACACGCTGGTGCGGGGCCAGGTCGCCGTGACCCAGCTCGTGCCCTCCTACCTGGAGGTCGTGGTCTCGTACCTGGAACAGCACCCGCGACGGTTGCCGGACCTGCGGTGGGTGTCGGTGACCGGTGAGGCGCTGAAACGGGAGCTGACGCAGCGCTGGTTCGCGCTCCAGCCGGACATCAGGCTGCTCAACGCCTACGGGCTGACGGAGACCTCGGACGACACCAACCACGAGGTCCTGGACGGCGTACCCGACCGCGTACTGCTGGGGCGCGCGGTCAACAACGTGCGCGTGTACGTCGTGGACGAGCAGCTCGCACTGGTGCCCCTGGGCGCTCCCGGGCTCATCGCGTTCTCCGGGGTCTGTGTGGGCCGCGGGTACGTCAACGACCCCGAGCGGACCCGGGAAGCCTACCGGACGGACCCGTACCGGCCCGGGGAGCGGCTGTACCTGGGCGGTGACTGGGGGCGCTGGCACCCCGGCGGCAAGCTGGAGTTCCTCGGCCGCCGGGACAGCCAGGTCAAGATCCGCGGCTTCCGGATCGAGATCGGCGAGATCGAGAACACCCTGCTGCGGGTGGACGGGGTGCGCGACGGTGCGGTGGTCGTGGTCGAGCGGGGCGGCGGGAACACCCAGCTGATCGCGTTCCACTCCGGCCGGCGCCACGAGCCGGACGTGCTGCGCGAGGCGCTCGCGGCGGCGCTGCCCGCCTACATGGTCCCGGCGGCCTTCCACTGGCGGGAGAGCCTGCCGCTGACCGCCAACGGCAAGATCGACCGCAAGGCCCTGACCGCCGAGGCCGCGCGGACCGGCCCCGAACCCGGCGCGGCGGCCGGCGCGGACCGGGAGGCGCTCAGCCCGAGCGAGCGGCGGCTGGCGGCGGCCTGGGCCGAACTGCTGGGCGTGCCCGAGCACCGGATCGGCCGGACGGACAACTTCTTCGACTCGGGCGGCACCTCCCTGTCGGCCGTCAAGCTCAGCATCGCGCTCGACCGCGCGGTCTCCCTGCGGGACATCACCCGGCACCCCGTGCTCGCCGATCTGGCCGCCCTCCTCGACGGCGCCGCCCGGCAGCGCACGGAACTGCTCCAGCCCCTGTCGGAAGCGGACGGCGCCCCGGAGTGCGCGCTGGTCTGCTTCCCGTACGCGGGCGGCAACGCGGTGAACTACCGGCCGATGGCGGCGGCGCTGGCGGGCCGCGGTCCGGCGGTCCTCGCGGTGGACCTGCCCGGTCACGACCTGGCGGCGCACCGGGAGCCGTTCGCGTCGATCGCGGACGTCGCGGCCCAGGTCGCCGACGAGATCACGGCGCGCGGCCTGACCAGGGTCATGCTGTGGGGCCACTCGTCGGGCGCCGCACCGGCCCTGGAGACGGCCAGGACGCTCCAGGAGCGCGGTGTGCGGGTCACACGGGTGTTCCTCGGGGCGCAGCTGCTCGGCACCGCCGAGGACCGCGCCGCCGCGGTCGCCGAGCTGACGAGCCTGAGCGACGCGGAGATCGCGGCGCGGCTCACCGCGGACAGCGGCTACACCGAACTCGCCGAGCTGAACGCGCGGCACGCCGAGCACATCGGTGCCGCCTACCGGCACGACTGCGTGTCCGCCCACCGCTACTTCCAGGCGGTCCTTCAAGCCCCGCCGCCGGTGAGGCTGGCCGCGCCGGTCTCGGTCGTGGTCGCCGCCGACGACCCGCACACCGCCGGTCACGCCGACCACCACCGCGACTGGCTGCTCCTGGCCGAGCACGTCGATCTGCACGAGCTGGCCGACGGGGGCCACTACTTCCTCCGCACCCGCCCGGCCGAGGCCGCGCACGCCGTCCTGAGCGCGGCCGTCCCCCTGGCGTCCACCTGACCCGTACGCCCACGCGACGGGCGACCGAAAGGAAACCGAGATGCCGTCCTCATCCCTGGCAGCGCCGCTCGACGTGGAGCTGCGGCCGGACAAACCCGCGCTGCTGCGCGTGGACCGGCCCGCCGACGTCGCGAGCTGGGCGGCCGAACACCGCGAGGCGTTGCGGGCCCAGGTCACCGAGCACGGGGCGCTGCTCGTGCGCGGGCTCGGCCTGAAGGACGCGGACCAGGTCGGTGCCGTCTTCGCACGGCTGGCCGGGACGCTCATGCCGGAGCGGGAGGCCTTCGCCCCCCGGCAGGACCACGGGCGGGGCCTGTACTCCTCCACGCCCTGGCCGGCCAACCAGCCGATGTGCATGCACCACGAGCTGAGCTACCCGTTGGAGGTGCCCGGCCTGCTGTTGTTCGCCTGCGTGACCGCGCCCGAGCAGGGCGGGGCCACCGCGGTGGCCGACGCCTGGCAGGTCCTCGACGCCCTGCCCGCCGAGCTGACCGAGCGGTTCGAGCAGGAGGGCTGGCTGCTGACCCGCAGCTACAACGAGGAGATCGGGGCGTCCCTGGCGGAGTCGTTCGGCACCGAGGACCGTGCCGAGATCGAGCGCTACTGCCGGGCCAACGCCATCGACTTCCACTGGCAGGACGACGGGTCGCTGCGCACCGAGCAGCGCCGCTGCGCCGTCGTACGGCACCCGGTCACGGGCAGGCGGTGCTGGTTCAACCAGATCGCCTTCCTCAACGAGTGGACGCTGGCCCCGGAGGTGCGCGAGTACCTGGTGGACGAGTACGGGGCCGACAGCCTGCCGTTCAACACCCGGTACGGCGACGGCAGCCCGATCGGCGAGGACGTCGTCCAGCTCCTGAACGCCACCTACGAGGAGCACACCCGGCGCGAGCCCTGGCAGGCCGGTGACCTGATGCTCGTGGACAACATCGGCACCGCGCACAGCCGGGAGGCGTACACCGGCGAGCGGCAGGTGCTGGTCGGCATGGCCGAGCCGCGACGCCTGGCCGATTCCTGCCCGGCGGGGGAGGCGAGCCGTCGATGACCGACATGCTGTCGACCGCCACCGAACCGGACGCGCCCCACGGGGGGCAGGTGCCCTCCTTCGCGGTGATCTCCGGCAAGCAGGTGGAGCAGGCCCTCGGCGGGCGCGAGCAGGAGCTGGTGGACCTGGTGGAGGCCACCTACCGGCTGCACGGCGCCGGGGACTCGGTCAACCCGCCCTCGTACTTCCTGCGCTTCCCCGACCGTCCGACCGCCCGGATCATCGCGCTGCCCGCCTCCATCGGCGGCCCTACGCGGGTGGACGGCCTGAAGTGGATCTCCAGCTTCCCCGACAACGTCCGCACCGGGCTGCCCCGGGCCTCCGCGGTGCTGATCCTCAACGACCACGACACCGGCTACCCGTTCGCGTGCCTGGAGAGTTCCGTCATCAGCGCCACCCGGACCGCGGCCTCCGCCGCGCTGGCGGCCGACTGGCTCAGCCGCACCCGGAGCCGCCCCCGCCGCGTCGGGTTCTTCGGCACCGGCCTGATCGCCCGGTACATCCACACGTTCCTGGCCGGCAGCGGCTGGACCTTCGACGCCGTCGGCGTGCACGACGTGTCCCCCGACAGCACCGCCGGCTTCTGCGGCTACCTGCGCCAGGCCGGCGTCTCCGGTCAGGTCACCGTGCACGACAGCGCCGAGGACCTCGTCCGCTCCAGCGACCTCGTGGTCTTCGCCACCGTCGCCGGCCGGCCCCATGTCACGGCCCCGGGCTGGTTCGCCCACAACCCCCTGGTGCTGCACGTGTCGCTGCGCGACCTCGCGCCCGAGGTCCTGCTGGCCTCGGCGAACTTCGTGGACGACGTGGAGCACTGCCTCAAGGCGGACACCTCCCCGCACCTGGTCGAGCAGCGCACCGGGAACCGCGACTTCCTCAACGGGACCCTCTACGACGTGCTGCAGGGACGGGCCGCCCCGCCCGACGACCAGCCGGTGATCTTCTCACCCTTCGGCCTCGGCGTTCTCGACCTGGCCGTCGGCAAGTACGTCTACGACCAAGTGGCCAGGGCGGGAGAACTCCGCCTCGTCGACGACTTCTTCCACGATCTGCGCCGGTACGGCTGAGGCCTTGCCCTCAGCCCTGGGACCAGGAGGCCTGCCGTGCCCGTCATCTCCGCTCCCCACGCCTTCAACGAAGGAAGTCTCTTCGTCGATCTAGAGTCGATTTTCGGACACCGCCTCTACCTCAAGTGCGAGGGTTTCAACTTCGCCGGCTCCATCAAGTTGAAGGCCGCGAAGGAGATGGTGGAGAGCGCCGAGCGGGAAGGAGCCCTGACGCCGGATTCCATCCTCGTGGAGTCCTCGTCCGGAAACCTGGGCGTCGCGCTCAGCATGATCGCCGCCAGCAAGGGCTACCGGTTCCTGTGCGTGACGGACTCCCGGTGCAACCTGTCGACGAAACTGCTGATGGAAGCCCTGGGCAGCCACGTGCACGTCGTCACCGACCTGGACGCGGGCGGCGGCTTCCTGGGCACGCGGCTCGAGTACGTCCGCTCGCTGTGCGCGTCCGACGACCGCTACGTGTGGCTCAGCCAGTACACCAACTCGGGCAACTGGCGGGCGCACTTCCGCACGACGGCACCGGAGATCGCCGTCCACTTCCCCCGCCTGGACGTGCTGTTCGTCGGGACGGGCACCGCCGGGACGCTGATGGGCTGCGCCCGCTACTTCCGCAAGTGGCACCGGCCGGTGCGGATCGTCGCCGTGGACAGCGTGGGCTCGGTGGCCTTCGGCGGCACGCCCGGCCGCCGGATGATCCCCGGTCTGGGGATGAGCATGCGTCCCCCGCTGCTCGACGAGCAGTACGTGGACGAGGTGATCCGGGTGGAGGAGGCGGACACCATCCGCACCTGTCACCGCCTGGCCCGACGGGGCTTCCTGTTCGGCGGCTCCACGGGCACCGTGGTGAGCGCCGCGACGGACTGGCTGGCCCGGCACGGCACCCGTGACCTCACGGCGGTGGCGATAGCCCCCGACCTCGGCGAGCGCTACCTCGACACCATCTACCAGAGCAACTGGCTGCAGGATCTCTACGGCGAACACCTGCTGGACTCCGCCCAGATGCACAGCGCCTGGGAGGAGAACTCCGCGTCGCCGGCGCCGGGCCGCCGCCGAAGAGCGTAGAGAAGGGACGGTTCAGGGCGAGTACGGCCGTCGCACCCCGGGCCGGCGTCTCCACCGTGAGAGGCCGGCCCCGGGCGGTCCCGGGGACCGGTGCTCGCGCACGCCTGACCGGCGTCAGACGACCGGTTCCGGCGTACCGGCCCGCCACGGGATCCGGAAGGTGGTCGCCGTGACGATCAGGGCGGAGACCGCCACCGTGGCCATGCCCACGGTCAGGTTCGCCGCGCCCGCGACGAAGCCGATCAGGGCGGGACCGGCCAGCAGACCCGTGGTGCCCATCGCGGCGACCAGCGCCAGCGCGTCCGCGCCGCGGCCGGCCGCCGCCACGTACACGCACGGGGTGACGGCCGCCGCGCCGAGGCCGACGCAGGCGAAGCCGAGCAGCGTGGGCACCACTCCCCCGGCGAGCAGTGCCAGGGCGAGGCCCACGGCGGCCACCGCGCTGCCGGCCCGCACCACGCGTGCGTCGCCCCAGCGGGTGCGCCAGCGGTCCGCGCACACACGGGCCAGCAGCATCATCACGGAGACGACCGCGATGCCGAGCGGGGCGACGGTCGCCGACGCCTTGACGACGTCCTTCATGTAGAGCGTCGACCAGTCGTTCATCGCGCCCTCGGTGATCGTGCCGAAGGCCATGGCGCAGCCCATGAGGAGGGTCGTGCCGGAGGGCAGGCCGCGGCGGGTACGGCGCTTCGGCCCGTCGGGGGTCGCGGCGTCCGGTTCCCGGTGGGTCAGCAGGCCGGGCGGCGCGCCGGCGAGCAGGAGCAGCAGCAGGGCCCCGGCCACGGCGAAGTGGGCCGGGACGGACGCGGTCAGGGTGGTCACGCCGGAGGCCAGCAGGGCGGCGGCGAGCAGCCCGCCGCTGAAGGTGGCGTGCAGCTGGGACATGGCCGTACGCCCGTGGGCGCTCTCCAGCGCGGCGCCCTGCGCGTTCATGGCCACGTTGAGGCAGCCGACCGCGACGCCGTCGGCGCACACGGCGAGCAGGGCGAGCGGGTAGTCCGGTACGGCGGACAGGGCGGCCAGGACGGCGATCAGGGCCGCGGCGGAGGCGAGGGACAGCAGGCGGGAGCCGAACCGCCGCATCAGGACGGCCACCAGCGGGAAGGAGGCCGCCGCGCCGGCCCCGCAGGCCATCAGCAGCAGTCCCACTTCGCCGGCGCCCAAATCCAGCCGGGACTTCAGCGCGGGCAGCCGGGAGACCCAGGTGCCGTACTGGAAGCCGAGGAAGCAGAACAGGGCCGCGATCGACCACTTGGCCCGCTGGAAGGAGGGTGCGGTCATCAGCCCGCCTTCCGCAGCGCGGCGAGCTGTGCCGACATGTACACCGCGCCGCTGCCGTAGCCGGCCGGCACGCGCGCCTCGTGGTGGGGGCGGTAGCCGTTGGACCGCCAGAAGGGTTCCTTGCCGGCGACGGCGACCAGCGACATGGTGGCGAAGCCCCGTGCGCGGGCCGCCTCCGTGAGGTGCCGTACCAGACGGGTGCCCAGGCCCCGGCGTCGCAGCGGTGCGCTGACGACCAGGTCGTGCAGGTGGAGGTTGGTGGCGTGGTGGGCGGTCCGCTCCGGGCGGGCCAGGTCGGGGCAGTGGAACAGCCGGTACGGCAGGGCGAGGACGTAGCCCGCGATCCGGCCGTCGAGGTCCAGGACGAAGCTGGTGCCCGCCGAGGCCCGGGACCGCAGGCCGGTCTCGCCCTCCGTGAGCGAGGTGTCCGCGTACGCCCCGGCCTCCAGGGCGGCGACCTGGGGCCAGTCGGCCTCGGTGATGCCTCGTATGAGGCCTGTCATGTCAGTGGTGTCCTTCCTGGCCACGGGTGCACACGGTCGGCAGCGGGCGGATGCCGTTGAACCCCTGGGTCATGTAACTGCCGGCGTAGGCGCCTGCGGAGAGGATCCACACCGGGTCGCCGGAGCCGACGGACCGGGGCACACGCACCGGGTACCGGCCGTCGCCGTAGGCGTCGTCGCTGTCACAGGTGGGCCCGGCGACGATCGCGGGGACGTGCTCCTCCGTCTCCCGCCCCGGGAAGACCAGCGGGTGGGTGACCTGGTCCATCTCGTACAGGCCGTTGAACTTGCCCGCGCTCAGGTACAGCCAGCGGGCACGCCCGCCGTCCGGCTGCGTCCGCTCGGTCAGCCGGACCACGTGGGCGCGGATCACACCGTGGTCGGCGACCAGGTGACGCCCCGGCTCCAGCACGAAGTCGAGCGGGGCGGCGGCCAGCGCGTTCAGGCGTTCCATGCCCTCGCGGAGCACGGCGAAGATCTTGTCCAGCGGTGGGTCGAGGGGGTTGCCGCGCCGGTCGAGATAACCGAGCGCGGGCAGCCCGCCGCCGAGGTTCACATGGTCCGGTGCGATCCCCTGCCCGGCCAGCGCCGTCAGGGTCCCGGCGAGGGTGTCCAGGGCCTGCTGCCAGGCCTCGCCGGTCATCTGCTGGGATCCGACGTGCACGGACAGGCCCGCCGGGACGAGACCGGCGGCGCGGGCCGTGCTCAGGATGCGGACCGCGTCGTCCGGTGCGCACCCGAACTTGCGGTTCAGGCCCCACAGGGCGCCGTCCCCGCTGGTGGCGAGGCGGCAGAACACGCGGGCGCCGGGGGCCTGTCCGGCGATGGCGGTGACGTCCTCGACGCTGTCGGTGGCGAACGTGCGCACACCCAGGCGGTGGGCCTCGGCGATGTCGTGGTCGGACTTGATGGTGTTGCCGTAGTGGATGTGGTCGGGGTGGGCGCCGGCGCGCAGGGCCTGCTCGATCTCGGCGGGGCTCGCCGCGTCGAAGCCTGCGCCTCTGGCAGCCAGGCAGTGCAGGACCTCGTCCACCGGGCAGGCCTTGAGTGCGAAGCGGATGTGGGTTCCGGGCAGCTCGCTCAGCAGGGTGTCGTATTGGTGCTCTATGCCGGTGAGGTCGTAGAGGAGGCGGTCCGTCGTGCCGGGGGGCGTCGTCGGCCGGGTGCGGGCCGGTTGTGGCCGGTCGCGCGGTTCCTCGCGCCCCTGTGGGGCGCTCACGGCTGGGCCGCCTCTATCAGTGCGGGCCAGGCCTCGGTCAGGTCTGCGAACGCTTCGATGTCCTGCTCGGCCTGGTCCAGCAACTCGGTTCGCTCCTGAGCGAGCCGCTCCGCGAACGTCGCGTACCTGCCGCCCAGTTTGCGGTACGCGGTGTCGATCCGGTCCAGGCGCCAGATGTTCTCCGTGCGGTCCAGGCCGGTGCTCTCACGCAGGAAACCGGTGACCGCCTCGGGCCGTACGTGATGACGGGCGTCCAGCAGATCCGCGCCCTCGGCCGCCATCCGGTCGTAGACGTCGTGGAAGTAGAGCATCGAGAGCAGGAACTTCACGAACCGGCGCTGGTAGGCGAGGAAGCCGGTGTCGGTGCGGCGTTCGGGGGTGTGGAAGTTCTCGATGTGGCGGTTGTGGAGGATGCCGGGCAGGCCCGCGTCGTGGACGAGGTGGAGGAGGAAGTAGTCGCTGCCGATGGTGTCGGTGGCGGGCGGGAGGGGGACGCGCTCGTACACCGCGCGGTCGAAGGCGACGTTGCACATGTCGACGCGCATGGGGTCGACCAGGGTGAGGATGGAGTGGTCCCCGGTGAAGGGAGCGGTGCCCGCGCCGGTGAAGGACTCCTCCACCACCGCGCGTGTGCGGTCCTCCGGCCAGTCGCCGGGCAACCAGAGGCTGACCACGTCGCGGTAGAGGGCCTCGTCCAGGCGGCGTATCTCCCCGAGGTCCACGGAGAGTTCGCCGATGAAGGAGGCTCCGGCCAGGGACAACGGACGGTCAGCCAGCACCGGGTCGAGGTCGGTGTGGGTGACGGCGGCCGAGGCCTCGGCGGCGGGGCGGCCGAGCCAGGGAAGCTCGTGGTGGACGGGGAACACCGGTTGCCCGGCGTGGAGCTGGTAGGTGCTGTCGGAGTCCCGGCGGTGCACCGAGTCGCAGCCGAGGGCGGCGGCCAGCAGGAAGGCCCGGTTGGTGCAGGCGCCGTAGGAGACGGCGGGCGGGAGCATGAGGCCAAGCAGCCGGTCCGGCTCGGGCAGGCCCGCCTTCCGGATGACCCGGCGCAGGAAGTCCCGCTGGGCCTCCTCGTCGTAGTGGTGGACGGTCACGCCCTGGTGTGCGGGCAGGGCGGCGACCGTGCGGGTGTGCTCGGTCCTGGTGCGCTCGTCGGCGGAGTCCAGGATCAGCAGCTGGACGTCGGCCCCGAACTGTTGGGCGGCGTACGTGGCTTCGGCGTGCAGCGCGGTGATGGTGGCGGAGCAGGCCCGGTTGGTGGGCAGGGTGAGGCAGACGCGGTTCACCGGGCACCTTCCGCGGCGGCCCAGGAGTCGAGGCCGAGCAGCCTGCGTCCCAGGTCGTCCAGTTCGGCGGGGCCGTAGCGGAGGGCTTCGGGCTTGCGGGCGTCGCCGAGCAGGGTGGCGTTCCAGTCGGGGGTGGCGAGGGTGCGCCAGGACTCCACGCGGGAGTCGCGCAGGGCCGTGTGCTCCTCCAGCGCGGGCATCATCGACAGGTACTGGACGGCTCTGACAGCGTTGTCGGAGACGTTGGGCGCGACGCCGTGGGCGAGCAGCCCGTTGAAGATCAGCAGGTCGCCGGCCTGGAGGTCGGGGCGGACCACCGGGAAGTCGGCGCGGTCGGTGTTCGGGCGGATCGGGTCGCGGCCGGACGGCTGGGCGAGACGCCACTCCTCGAAGCGGCGGAAGAGTTCGGGCGCGCACTGGAAGCCGCCGAGTTCGGGGCGGGTGTCGGTGAGCGCGATGATGCCCTGCACACGCTGCGGCAGGACGGCGAGGGTGGTGTCGACGTCCCAGTGCAGCTCGATGTCGAAGCCCTCGTCGGTGGGTTCGATGTGGGAGCGCGAACGGGTGAGTCTGTTCGGCGGGTTGAGGTTGAGGCGGTCCAGGGTGACCCACAGTTCCGGGCTGTCCCAGACGTCCACGAAGGCGTCGTAGACGCGCTGGTTCTGCCGGCTGTCCCAGATGAGCTGGTGGTGGTAGGCCTCGACGAAGCCGTAGATGTAGAGGTGCCGGTCGAGTTCGGAGCGGAACTCCGGCTCCTCATACCAGGTGTCGGGGCGGTCGGGGTCGAGCCCCTGGAACTCCCAGGCGAAGTCCAGGAGTCCCTTGGCCTCGCCGGGCGTGATGGCCTCGCGTACGACGACGTAGCCGTACGTCTGCCAGAAGGCGAAGTCCTCCTCGGACAGCACGCGCAGCGGCTGGGTCTTCTGGAGGTCGCGCAGGGGGGTCGGGGCGAGGTAGGTCTCGCCGTCGGCGCTGAAGTAGGGGCGGCCGGTCGCCGCGCGATGGAGGAAGGGGTGGGGCGTCTGCATACGATTCCTCTGGAACTGGAGCACAAGTGCGGTAGAGATCCGGGAAAAGAGCACGATCGAGTGGCCGCCCGCTGCCGCGGGCGGCCGGTGAGCCCGTGGGTCAGCCGGCGACGACGGCTTCGGCCGCCGCGACGCCGCAGACCCGGGCGGCGCCGTAGGTGGCGATGTGCAGGGCGCCGCGCGGCGGGGCCTGGGGCAGGCCCATCTCGACCACGACGGTGTCGGGCCGGGCGGCGAGCAGGGTGTCGAGCGCGGAGCGCATCCAGTCGTGCCGGTGCTCGTCGCGGACCACGGCGACGATCCGGCGGCCGCCCGAGGCGTCGAGGACGGCGGCACCGGCGCCCTCGCCGGTGAAGGAGCCGGAGGCGCTGCCGGGCAGCCGCCGCTCCAGCTCGGCGGCGACGCCCCAGGGGGTCTGGTCGCCGACGGCGATGTTCGGGGCCGGGTTGAACTGGGCGACGTACACCGGTCCGGTGACCGGTGCGGCGGCGCCCGCGCGGGTCACGCTCAGTGCGCGGCGGGCCGCGGCCAGGCCGATCTCCGGGTCGGCCGGGGTCCTCTCCGCGTCGCCGCGGGCCGCGACGGTCCAGGCGGCCAGGTCACGGACCCGGGCCGCCGCGTCGGCGAGCCGCTCCTCGGGCAGTTCACCGGAGCGTACGGCGGCCACGAGCGCGTCCCGGAGCTTCAGCACGGTGCCCTCGTCGCACAGTCCGCCGCCCACGCAGATGGCGTCGGCGCCGGCCGCGATGGCGAGGACCACGCCGTGCTCCAGGCCGTAGGTGCCGGCGATCGCCCGCATCTCCATGCCGTCGGTGACGATCAGGCCCTGGTAGCCGAGTTCGCCGCGCAGCAGGTCGGTGAGGACGCGCCGGGACAGGGTGCCGGGGCGGTCGGGGTCCAGGGCCGGGACGAGGATGTGGGCGCTCATCACGGCCCGGGTGCCGGCGGCGATGGCCGCGCGGAACGGGGGCAGTTCCCGCTCGTACAGGGTGTCGGCGTCGACGTCGATGCGGGGTACGGCGTGGTGGGAGTCGACGTTGGTGTCGCCGTGGCCGGGGAAGTGCTTGGTGCAGGCGGCGACGCCGGTGGACTGCAGGCCCTCCACCCAGGCGGCGGTGTGCCGGGCCACCAGGTCGGGGCTCGCGCCGAAGGAGCGGACGCCGATGACCGGGTTGTCGGGGTTGGCGTTGACGTCGGCGGAGGGCGCCCAGTCGAAGGTGACGCCGCAGGCGGCCAGGCGCCGGCCCAGTTCGCGGGAGACGGCCCGGGTGAGATCGGGGTCGTCGACGGCACCGAGGGCATGGTTGCCGGGGAAGGAGGAGCCGGTGCGCACGTCGAGGCGGGTGACGTCGCCGCTCTCCTCGTCGATGGCGACCAGCAGGTCGTCGCGTCCGGCGCGCAACTGCCGGGTGAGCGCGGTGACCTGCTCCTCGCTGACGACGTTGCGGCCGAACAGGGCGACGGAGGCGAGGCCCTCGTCGATGCGGCGGCGCACCCAGTCGGGCGCGGTGGTGCCGTCGAACCCCGGTTGCAGCACCGCGAGGGCGTCCCGGGTCAGGGCGTCGCCCGCGGCGGAGCCGCTGCCGGACGCGGTGGTGGCGATGGTGGTCATCGGGGGCGTCATCCCTTCACGGCGCCGTCGGTCAGACCGCTGACAGCCTTGCGTTGCAGGAAGATGAAGAGGATCAGGATGGGCAGCGCGAACAGGGACGAGGCGGCCATGGTGGCGCCCCAGTCGTCACCGAAGGCGGTCTGGAACTGGGACAGCCACAGCGGCAGGGTCTGCTTCTCGATGTCCTTGTTGAGGATCAGGACGAGCGGGAACTCGTTCCAGGCGGTGACGAAGCCGAACAGCGAGGTCGCCATCAGGCCGGGCGCGAGCAGCGGGAAGATCACCTTCACGAAGGCCTGGGTGCGGGTGCAGCCGTCGATCATCGCCGACTCCTCCAGCTCCTTGGGCACGGCGGCGACGTAGCCGCGCAGCGTGAGGAGGGTCAGCGGGAGCACCATCACCGTGTAGAAGACGGTGAGCGGGACGAGGCTGTTGAGCATGTCGTTGTCCCGGACGATCATGTAGATGGCGATGATCATCACCTCCCAGGGGGCCATCTGCGCCAGCATGAACGTCACGATGAGGCCGCGCCGGCCCTTGAACCGCATCCGCGCGAGGGCGAAGGCGGCGAACAGGGCGATGACGAGCGAGAAGACGACCGACAGGACCGTGACGGTGACGGAGTTGACGACCAGTGTCCAGAAGTGGTCGGCGTCGACGGCCTTCTTGAAGTGTTCGAGGGTGGCGTCGGTCGGGAACCACACCGGGTCCTCGGAGATGATGTCACCGGTCGGTTTGAAGGCCGTGGCGAACATCCAGTACACGGGGAACACGAAGCCGACGAAGAGGACGACGGCGGTCGCGTTGGGCCAGAAGCGGCCGAAGAGCGAGCGCTTCACAGCTCGTCCTCCTCTTGCTTGAGCACCATGCGCAGGTAGTACGAGGTGATGACGAGCAGGACCAGGATGGTCAGGAAGGAGATGGCGGCGCCGACTCCGAAGTGCTGGTTGCCGACGCCCTCGACGTAGGCGTAGATCGGCAGGGTCTCCGTGAGGTGGTCGGGGCCGCCCTCGTTCATCGCGAAGATCTGCGGGAACGCCTTGAAGATCCAGATGACTTCGAGGAACGTCGTGGCGTACAGGAAGGGCCGCAGGAAGGGCAGGGTCACCGAGGTGAAGCTCTTCCAGGCTCCGGCGCCGTCCAGGGAGGCCGCCTCGTACAGCTCCCGGGGGATCGTGGTGGTCGCCGCGTAGAGGTTGATCGCCACGAAGGGTATGGACTGCCAGACGAGGAGCAGGGTGATCACGGCGAAGGTGGAGAACTGGGTCTGCAGCCAGTTGTGATCGGCCATGGAGTGCCAGCCGAGCTTGTCCAGCACCCAGTTGACGACACCGAAGCGCTGTGCGAACAGCCACTGGTAGACGGTGGTGGCCGCGATGACCGGCATGGCCCAGGCGAGGACGAGACCGATCATCAGCAGCAGCCGCATCTTGCCGCCGAGCCGGGCCAGCAGCAGCCCGACCAGGGTACCGAGCACCATGATCAGTGCGACGTTGACGGCGGTGAAGAAGACGGAGCGCTCGACGACGCGCCAGAAGTCCCCGCCGCTCAGCACCTCCTGGTAGTTGTCGACGCCGTTCCACTCGGTGAGGTGCTGGATGAGCTGGCGCGGGTTGAGGTTCTGGAACGACAGCATGCCGTTCTTGACCAGGGGCCAGCCGAGCAGCACCACGGTGGCCAGCAGCGCGGGCAGCAGGAGCAGGTAGGGGGCGGCGGCTCGGCGCCGGGACGGGTCGCCGGCGGTGCGGCTGTCACCGCGCGGCGGGGCCGGCACCCGGGCCTTGCGGACAGCGGGCTCCCCGGCCGTGTCCGTGCCTTCGGTCTGCACTGACATGAGTTGCCATCTCTTCCGTGGCCGTACGGACGACACAGGTGAGCCGGGGGCGCGAGCGCGGCGCCCCCGGCGCGGTCATCAGTTCTGCTGGGCCAGGCGCTTGTTGATCTCGCCCTCGACCTGCTTGGCGGCGTCCGCCGGGGACTTACCGTTCAGCACGGCCGTCATGTAGGACTTGATCGGGTTCGGGTTGTTCTCCACCGCGCCCCACTCGGGGATCAGCGGGGTGGTGCCACCGACGGCGGCACCGGGGGCGGCGGCCTCGGCGACGGCGTTGCCCTTGAGGTTGGACTCCAGGGACGTCTTGTTCGGGATGACGCCGTTGAGCTTGGCCAGTTCGCCCTCGTACTGGTCGGACAGGGCGATCTTCAGGAACTCCTTGGCCAGGGCCTGCTTCTTGCTGCCCTCGGCGACGGCGAGGTTGGAGCCGCCGAGGAAGACGCCCTCGGGCTTGTCCGCGGTCTCGCCGGGGATGGTGAAGTAGCCGAGGTCCTTCTCGATGGCCTTGTTGGCGGTGACGGCCGTACCGGCCTCCCAGCCCATGCCGATGAAGGCGCCGGTCTTGCCCTTGGCGAAGACCTCGGCCTGCTGCGGGGTGGCCTCGTCCTTGTCCTTGGGGGCCTTGGAGTAGGAGGCGTACTTCTTGTAGATCTCCATGGCCTTGGCGACCTTCGGGTCACCGAGGTTGGAGACGTACTTGTCGCCCTCCTTCTTCACCAGGTCGGCGCCCTGGCCGATGGTCAGGCCGTCGAAGAAGTACCAGTTCTGGCCGGGCAGGTAGATCGGCTCGGCGTCGGTCTTCTTGCCGATGGCCTCCAGGTCCTTGAAGAACTCGTCCCGGGTCTTCGGGGTGTCCTTGATGCCGGCCTTGGCCCAGATCTTCTTGTTGTAGATGACGACGCGGTTGGCGAAGTACCAGGGGGCGGCGTACTGCTTGCCGTCGTACACGGAGGACTGCGAGACCGACGGCGTCCAGTCGGCGCCGATCTCCTTCTTCAGGTCGCTCAGGTCGGCGAGACCGCCGGTGGCCGCGTAGGCCGGGGTCTGGGTGTTGCCGACCTCCAGCACGTCCGGCGGGTTGGACTCGGAGAGGGCGGTGGTGATCTTCTGCTGGATCCCGTCCCACTTCTGCGTCTCGAACTTCAGCTTGGCGCCGGTCTTCTTCTCGAACGCGGCCGTGACGTCCTTGACCCACTGGTCCGGCGTGGAGCCGTCCATCGCCCAGACCGTCAGGGTCTGCCCCTTGAAGCTGTCCGGTCCCGCGTTCTTGCCGCTGTCGTCGCCGTCGTCCCCGCCGCACGCCGACACGGAGACCATCATGCCCGCGATCACGATCGCGGCCGCAAGCTTGCGCTTCACGCCACCCTCCTCAGGGATGCCACTAACCCCCCACGCCCTCTGCGGTGACCTGCGTACGACGCTGTTGCACGTAGGGCTCGGGACCTGGCCACTAATGGTGTAGACCAGTACGGTGGAGCTTGGCCTAGACCTTTTGGAGTGTCAAGGGTGGTTCGGAAAGCCGGTCCGGGCCGTTACGAGAAAGTCACCGGAGTGCGTCCGTCCGCATTCCGCCCCTTTCGCCCGGACGGTTCAGTTGGACTAGACCATAGGGCAGTTGGTCGCTATAACGGGAGACCGTCGACACAGCCGGGAAGGCAGGCATGACCACCGACGTCAGCAGCGCCCAGCCGTACAGGGGGGCGTCCGGCCGCACCGCGCGCGTGCCGAAGTACTACCGGATCAAGCAGCAGCTGCTCTCCATGGCCGAGGCGCTGCAGCCCGGTTCGGCCATGCCCGCGGAGCGTCTGCTCGCCGTCCGGTTCGACACCTCGCGGACCACCGTCCGGCAGGCGCTCCAGGAACTCGTGGGTGAGGGCCGGCTCGACCGCATCCAGGGCAAGGGCACCTTCGTCGCCCAGCCCAAGCTGTACCGCACGCTGCAACTCACCTCGCACACCGAGGACATGAGGGCCCAGGGCCTCACGCCCGCCTCGCAGATGCTGGACATCGGGGAGGTCCCGGCGGACGAGAAGCTGGCGGGCCTGCTCGGCATCGGGATCGGCGAGAAGGTGCTGCGGATCGAGCGGCTGCGCCTGGCCGGCGGCGACCCGATGGCCATCGAGACGACCCATCTGTCCGTACGCCGCTTCCCCGGCCTGCGCAGGTCCCTCGCCATGTACCCCTCGCTCTACACGGCGCTCGCCGAGGTGTACGGCGTCCATCTCGCCGAGGCCGACGAGACCATCGAGACCTCGCTGTCGACCCCGCGCGAGGCGCAGTTGCTCGGCACCGACGTGGGGCTGCCGATGCTGCTGCTGTCCCGGCACTCGCGGGACGCGGCGGGCACCCCGGTGGAGTGGGTGCGCTCGGTGTACCGGGGTTCGCGCTACAAGTTCGTGGCCGCCCTGCGCCGGCCGGGCGCCCCGGTGGTCCGGCGGAGGACCGCTCCGCCGGACCGGGACGGCACCGGCGGCGCCTGAGGAAGGACACGCGGGTACCGGTCGCAGATCAGCGCACGGGCATGGCCGGTACCTTCGGGGACGACTTCCCCGGCGCCTTCGCCGACGACTTGCCCGGCGCCTTCGGGGACGACTTGCCGGACTCCTTCGCCGACGGCGAGGACGTGTCGTTCCCAGCGAGCTCGATGTCCTGGTGCGACACCGCGTGGAAGGACGGCAGCACGATGATGCCGGACGGGCGCAGCTCCGTGAGGGTGGCCTCCACCCGTGCCGCCCCCGCCTTCAGCACCTCGGGCGAGGCCTTGCCGGAGTGCTCCCACCGGTGTTCGGCGCCGTCGCACTGGGCGACGCTGCCGCCGACGCCATGCTGGAGGCCGGGGTCGCTCTGGCTGACCGAGGAGCTGACGAGCACCGGTCCGGTGCTGCCGGTGCAGCGGTAGGTGCCGGAGAGCGTCACCGTGCCGTCGGACGCGATCCGGCCGACGGGATCGACGGTGATCAGCTCCGAGGGGTCGGCGGCGGCCGGTCCGATGGCGGCGCAGAGCAGGGCGGTGGCGCCGAGGGCCGCGGCGACGACGGGGCGCAGGGGCATGGGATACCTCCGGGTTCCAGGGGGTCGAGGGCTTCCACTGGTACCCGGCGGCCGGGTCGGCGGGCGTGACCGTCACCCCTTCGGGGGCGCGTCATGACACCGTCCGGGCCGGTCACGGCGGGCTGCGGCCGGAGAAACCGGGGGCTACGGCAGTACGGCGAACCCGTCGAGCTCCACCAGCGCCCGCTCGTCCCACAGGCGTACGACCTCCACGACGGCCATCGCCGGGTAGTCGCGGCCCGCCGACTCCCGCCAGATCCGGCCGAGTCGGCGCGCGTGGGCGCGGTACGCGGCGACGTCCGTGGCGTAGACGGTGACCCGGGCGAGGTCGGCGGGGGTGCCGCCGGCCGCGCGCAGGGCGGCGAGGAGGTTGTCGAGGGCCTTCGCGAACTGCTCGGGCAGCGTGTCGCCGGTGATCTTGCCGTCGGCGTCCAGGGCGGTCTGCCCGGCGAGGAACACCACGCGGGAGCCGGCCGCGACGACGGCGTGCGAGAAGCCGGTGGGCGGGGACAGCTCGGGCGGGTTGACGCGCTCGGTCGTCACCGTGCCTCCTTCTGTGCCGTGGCGTACAACTCCTTGGCGATGATGCCGCGTTGGACCTCGCTGGCGCCCTCGTAGATACGGGGCGCGCGCACCTCCCGGTAGAGGTGTTCGAGGAGGTGGCCGCGGCGCAGGGCGCGGGCGCCGTGCAACTGGACGGCGGTGTCGACGACGTACTGGGCCGTCTCGGTGGCGAGCAGCTTGGCCATCGCGGCGCGCCGGGGCACGTCGGCGGCTCCGGCGTCGTAGGCAGCCGCGGCCGCGTACACCATGAGCCGGGCCGCCTCGGTGCGCAGGGCCATCTCGGCGACCTGGTGGGAGATGGCCTGGAGGTCCATCAGTTTCCCGTGGAAGGCCTCGCGTCGGCTGGTGTGGCCCACGGTGGCGTCCAGCGCGGCCTGGGCCATGCCGACCGCGAAGGCGCCGACGCTGGGGCGGAAGAGGTTGAGGGTGTGCATGGCGACGGCGAAGCCGCGGTCGGGCTCGCCGAGCACATCGGCGGCGGTGACCGGCACGGCGTCGAAGTCGAGGGCGCCGATGGGGTGCGCGGAGATCATCTCCAGGGGGCTCCCGGTGAGTCCGGGCCGGTCGGCGGGGACGAGGAAGGCGGTCACCCCGCGGGCACCGGCGCCGTGCGTGGTGCGGGCGAAGACGGTGTAGAAGTCGGCCTCGGGGGCGTTGGAGATCCAGCACTTGGCGCCCGTGAGCCGCCAGCCGTCGCCGTCGGGTTCGGCCGCGAGGGTCAGGGCCGCCGCGTCCGAGCCGGCGCCGGGCTCGCTGAGCGCGAAGGCGGCGACCGCGCTGCCGTCGGCGACCCGGGGCAGCCAGCGCTCCCGCTGGGCCGGGGTGCCGTGGGCGTGCACCGGGTGGGCGCCGAGCCCCTGGAGGGCGAGGGCGGTCTCGGCCTCGGTGCAGGCCTGGGCCAGGGACTCCCGCATCAGGCACAGGTCCAGCGCGCCGGAGTCGAACAGTCGCGCGAGCAGGCCCAGCCGGCCGAGTTCGGCGAGGAGCGGACGGTTGACGCGGCCGGGTTCCCCCTGGTCGGCGAGCGGGCGCAGCCGATCCGCGGCCAGCTCGCACAGTCCGGCACACCAGGCGGTCTGCTCCGGTCCGAGTGAGAATGCGGACACAGCCGGTCCTCCCTCCGGGGCGGGCCCGTGGCCGTCCCCATGCCCTTCCCTACCCACCTCCTGACGTTATCGCGCACAGTTGACTGCCGTCACCAACGCGATACGCTGAAGGTCCCCCTCCGGGGGAGCGCGAGCCCACCAGGAAGCCCGTTCGGACGTCCGTCCCGGATGTCACGGACCTCTGTCACGGCAAGGGGGCGGACCGCCATGCACCTCTCGGCCCACGTCGACACCTTCGCGCGCGACCACCTGCCCCCGCCGCACGAGTGGCCCGAGCTGCGGTTCGACCTGCCGGAGCTGCGGTACCCCGACCGGCTCAACTGCGCCGCCGAACTCCTGGACCACGCCGACCCGGCCCGCCCGGTGTTCCACACCCCGGACGGCCCCACCTGGACCTACGGCGAGCTGCGCGCGCGGGTCGACCGGATCGCGCACGTGCTCACCGGCACCCTGGGCGTGGTCCCGGGCAACCGGGTGCTGCTGCGCGGCCCGACCACGCCCTGGCTCGCCGCCTGCTGGCTGGCCGTGCTGAAGGCCGGCGCGGTCGCGGTCACCGTGCTGGCCCAGCAGCGCCCGCACGAACTGGCCACCATGTGCGAGATCGCCCGGGTCGGGCACGCGCTGTGCGACATCCGGGTGGTGGACGACCTGGCGAAGGCCTCGATACCCGGGCTGCGCATCACGACGTACGGCGGTGACACCCCCGACGACCTGCTGCGCCGGCCGGCCCCCGCCGATCCCTACCCGGCGGTGGACACGGCCTCCGACGACGTCGCCCTGATCGCGTTCACCTCCGGCACGACGGGTCGCCCGAAAGGGTGCATGCACTTCCACCGGGACGTGCTGGCGACGGCCGACACCTTCTCCCGGCATGTGGTGCGCCCCCAGGGGGACGACGTCTTCGCCGGCAGTCCCCCGCTGGGCTTCACCTTCGGCCTCGGCGGACTGGTGATCTTCCCGCTGCGGGTCGGCGCCAGCGCCCTGCTCCTGGAACAGGCGGGCCCCCGCCAACTGCTCCCCGCGATAGCCGAGCACCGCGTCTCGGTCCTCTTCACCGCGCCGACCGCCTACCGCACCATGCTGGAGGAGCTGGACAGGTACGACGTCTCGTCCCTGCGGCGCTGTGTGTCGGCCGGCGAGAACCTGCCCGCGGCCACCTGGCGGGCCTGGCACGACCGCACGGGCCTGCGCGTCATCAACGGCATCGGCGCCACCGAACTGCTGCACATCTTCATCTCGGCCGCCGACGAGTGGATACGGCCCGGGATCACGGGCCTGCCGGTGCCGGGCTGGCAGGCGCGCGTGCAGGACGCCGACGGCAAGCCGGTGCCCGACGGCGAGCCCGGCCTGCTGGCCGTGCGCGGGCCGGTCGGCTGCCGCTACCTGGCCGATCCCCGGCAGCGGAAGTACGTCCAGGGCGGCTGGAACATCACCGGGGACACCTACGTCCGCGAGTCCGACGGCTACTTCCGCTATGTCGCCCGCGCCGACGACATGATCATCTCTGCCGGGTACAACATCTCGGGCCCGGAGGTGGAGGAGGCGCTGCTGCGCCATCCGGACGTGGCCGAGACGGCGGTCGTCGGCCGCCCCGACGAGGCCCGCGGCCAGGTGGCGATCGCCTACACGGTGCTGCGCGCCGGGGCCCGGCGCGACCCGGAGGGGCTGCGCGCGTTCCTCACCTCCCAGCTCGCGCCCTACAAGTGCCCGCGCGAGTTCGTCTTCCTCGACGCACTCCCCCGCACGGCCACCGGCAAGCTCCAGCGGTTCCGGCTGCGCACCGGAGGTGACCAGCAGTGATGCCGACGACCTAAAATGATCAACGTGTCCGAGCAGCACGCCCCCAGGTCCCTCATCGTCACGCTCTACGGCGCGTACGGCCGCTTCATGCCCGGCCCGGTGCCCGTCGCCGAGCTGATCCGGCTCCTGGCCGCGGTCGGCGTGGACGCTCCCTCCGTGCGTTCCTCGGTGTCCCGGCTCAAACGGCGCGGCCTGCTGCTGCCGGCCCGCACGGAGTCCGGCGCCGCCGGATACGAACTCTCCGCCGAGGCACGGCAGTTGCTGGAGGACGGCGACCGGCGCATCTACGCCGGCGCGCCCGTCGCGGACGAGGGCTGGGTGCTCGCGGTGTTCTCGGTCCCGGAGTCGGAGCGGCAGAAACGGCACGTGCTGCGCTCCCGGCTGGCCGGCCTGGGCTTCGGCACGGCGGCCCCGGGGGTGTGGATCGCCCCGGCCCGGCTGTACGAGGAGACCGAACACACCCTGCGCCGGCTGCGCCTGGACGCCTACGTGGACTTCTTCCGCGGCGAACACCTGGGCTTCGCGGCCACGGCCGAGGCGGTGGCCCGCTGGTGGGACCTGGCCGCGATCGCCAAGGAGCACGAGCGTTTCCTGGACGCGCACGCGCCCGTGCTCCAGGCGTGGGAGCGCCGGCCGGGCACCCCGCCCCAGGAGGCGTACCACGACTACCTCCTCGCGCTCGACTCCTGGCGCCACCTCCCCTACACCGACCCGGGCCTGCCCACCCACCTTCTGCCCGCGAACTGGCCGGGCGTCCGCTCCGCCCAGGTCTTCCACCGCCTCCACGAACGGCTGCGCGACGCGGGCGCGGAGTTCGCGGGGCTGTGACACCGGTCCTCGCCCAGGGCCTGTCCGACGATTCCCGGCGCCGCCCGGCGTGGCCGGCGGGATCGTCGGACAGGACCTAGCGTTCGAGGCTGAGGGAGAGCCGGGGCCGCGGGGCGTCCGTGCGGCCGGTGTGGGGGCGGCGGCTGCCCGCACGGTAGGGGGCGGGCCACCGCGCCCCGGGGCCCTCGTAGCCCTGTTCGGCCGCCGCGTGCAGGGTCCAGTGCGGGTCGTACAGGTGCGGCCGGGCCAGCGCGCACAGGTCCGCGCGCCCGGCCAGGATCAGCGAGTTGACGTCGTCCCACGAGGAGATCGCGCCGACCGCGATCACCGGGACGCGGACCTCGTGCCGGATCCGGTCGGCGAACGGCGTCTGGTACGACCGTCCGAACTCCGGCCGCTCCTCGGCCACCACCTGCCCGGTGGAGACGTCGATGGCGTCGGCTCCGTGCGCGACGAAGGCGCGGGCGATCTCGACGGCGTCCTCGGCGGTCGTCCCGCCCTCCGCCCAGTCGGTCGCCGAGATCCGGACGGTCATCGGACGCTCGGCCGGCCACACCGCGCGGACGGCGTCGAAGACCTCCAGCGGGAATCGCAGCCGCTTCTCCGGGGAGCCGCCGTAGGCGTCGGTGCGGTGGTTGGTGAGCGGGGAGAGGAATCCGGAGAGCAGGTAGCCGTGGGCGCAGTGCAGTTCGAGCAGGTCGAAGCCGGCCCGGGCGGCCCGCCAGGCGGCCGCCGCGAACTGCTCGCGGATGTCGGTGAGCTGGGCGCGGGAGAGCTGGCGCGGGATCTGGCTGCCCGGCCGGTACGGCAGCGGGGAGGGGGCGACGACGGGCCAGTTGCCGCCGGGCAGCGGCTCGTCCATGCCCTCCCACATCAGCTTCGTGGAGCCCTTGCGGCCGGAGTGCCCGAGCTGTACGCCGATCGCGGTGCCCGGTGCCTGGCGGTGCACGAAGTCGGTGACGCGGCGCCACGCCTCGGCCTGCCGGCCGGTGTAGAGGCCGGCGCAGCCGGGCGTGATCCGGCCCTCCTGGCTGACGCAGACCATCTCGGTCATCATGAGGCCGGCCCCGCCGAGGGCGCGGGCGCCCAGGTGGACGAGGTGGAAGTCGCCGGGGACCCCGTCGGTGGCGGAGTACATGTCCATCGGGGACACGACGACCCGGTTGCGCAGGGTCAGGCCGCGCAGCCGGAACGGCGTGAACATCGGGGGCGTGCCGGGCGGGCAGCCGAACTCGCGCTCCACGGCCTCGGTGAAGCGGGCGTCGCGCAGCCGGAGGTTGTCGTGGGTGACCCGGCGGCTCCGGGTGAGCAGGTTGAAGGCGAACTGGCGGGACGGCTGGCCCAGGTACAGCCGCAGGTTCTCGAACCACTCCAGGCTGGCCCGGGCGGCCCGCTGCGTGGAGGCGACGACGGGCTTGCGCTCCTCCTCGTAGGCCGCCAGCGCGCGGGGCACGTCCGGCTGTTCCGTCAGACAGGCGGCCAGGGCGAGCGCGTCCTCGACGGCGAGCTTGGTGCCGGAGCCGATGGAGAAGTGGGCGGTGTGGGCGGCGTCCCCGAGGAGGACGACGTTGCCGTGCGACCAGCGGTCGTTGACCACGGTACGGAAGGTGGTCCAGGCGGACTTGCCGGCACGCAGGGGGCGCCCGCCGAGCGCGTCGGAGAAGATCTTGGCGCACCGTTCGACGGACTCCTGCGGGGTGAGTTCGTCGTGCCCCGCCGCCCGCCAGACCTCCTCGCGCATCTCGATGATCACGGTGGAGGCGTCCCCCGCGTAGGGGTAGCCGTGCAGTTGCATCACGCCGTGTTCGGTCTCGGCGATCTCGAAGCGGAAGGCGTCGAAGGCGAAGTCGGCGGCGAGCCAGATGTAGCGGCAGCGGTGTGCCGCCACCTGGGGCCGGAACACGGGGGCGTACGTCTCCCGGGTGGTGCTGTGGACACCGTCGGCGGCGATGACCAGGTCGTGGCTCTCGGCGAGCCGGTCGACGGGCGGCGCCTCGGTGGAGAACCGCAGCTCCACGCCCAGGGAGCGGCAGCGTGTGTGCAGGATCTCCAGCAGCCGGTGCCGGCCGAGCGCGGCGAATCCGTGGCCGCCGGAGCGGTGCCGTATGCCGCGGCGCACTATGTCGATGTCGTCCCAGCGGACGAACTCGCGCCGCAGCGCCTCGTGGACGACGGGATCGGCGTGTTCGATGCCGCCGAGGGTCTCGTCGGAGAGGACCACACCGAAGCCGAAGGTCTCGTCGGGGGCGTTGCGTTCCCAGACGGTGACGTCGCGGGTGGGGTCGAGGCGTTTCAGCAGGGCCGCGGCGTAGAGCCCGCCGGGGCCTCCGCCAATGATCGCCACGCGCAGGGGGCGGCCCGGCACCGCCGGCGGCCGCGGGTCCGTCGTGGCTTCGCGCGCGGTTCCCCGCGCCCCTCGGGCCGGACCGGTCACCGTCCCCTCCATTTGGGAGGGCGCTTCTCCGTGAAGGCCGCGTGGAACTCCGCGTAGTCCTCGCCGTTCATGAGCAGGGCCTGGGTCGAGGCGTCCAGCTCCACCGCGGCGGCCAGGGGCATGTCCAGTTCGGCCGTGAGCAGCGCCTTGGTCTGGGCGTACGCCAGGGCCGGACCCTCGGCCAGACGGCGGGCCAGCTCGGCGGCCGTCTCGTCCGCGCGGCCCTCCTCCGCCAGCTCGCTGATCAGGCCGATGCGCTCGGCCTCGGGGGCCCGCACCGGCTCGCCCAGCATCAGCAGGCGGGTGGCGTGGCCGAGGCCCACGACCCGGGGCAGCAGGTAGGCCGCGCCCATGTCGCCGCCGGACAGGCCGACCCGGGTGAAGAGGAAGGCGAAGCGTGCCGAGGGGTCCGCGATCCGGAAGTCGGACGCCAGGGCGAGGACCGCGCCCGCTCCGGCCGCCACCCCGTGCACCGCGGCGATCACCGGGAACGGGCATTCGCGGATCGCCCGGACGACCTGGCCGGTCATCCGGTTGAAGTCGAGCAGCTGGGCGGTGTCCATGGACAGCGTGGCGCCGATGATCTCGTCCACGTCGCCGCCGGAGCAGAAGCCGCGGCCCTCGCCGGCCAGGACGAGGGCGCGCACCGCGCGCTCCCGGGACAGCTCGGCCAGCAGATCGCGCAGGTCGGCGTAGGCGCCGAAGGTCAGCGCGTTGAGTTTCTCGGGGCGGGCGAGGGTGACGGTGGCCACCCCGTCGGCGATCGCGACCCGCAGGTGTGCCCAGTCGGCGGTGCGGGGGGCGGAGCCGGTGAAGGGACTCATGACGTGCGGCCTCCTAGCGCGGCGGTGCCGTACGTTGCTCTACCCCACGAAGTTATCACCTCTTTGTGACTGTCGTCACCAGGGCGCTACATGCCGGCCGCCCGCCGCGACCGACGGGTCCCGTCGCATCGGTCACCGGTCGTCGACCGCATCGGTCACCGGTTGTCGACAGCGCCGTAACAGTGCGGACGCGCGGGGGAGGCGGGCCGTTCGCCTGGGTAGGTCGCCTGGTGCCGGGACCGGGGGGTCCCGGGCGAAGCCCGGCGACGGCCTGGAGTGGCCGGGCCCGTACCATTCCTACAGTCGAAAGCAGGACAGCCTGCTCCATGAACGGACTCGCCTTGCACGAACGCCCCGCCGAATCGGCCTCCTGGCGCATCGCGCTGCCGCACACCGCAGCGGCGGTGCCGGTGGCGCGTGCCCTGGTGCGCACGGCTCTCACCGAGGTGGAGCACGTCGCCGACTGCGACACGGCGGAGCTGCTCACGGCCGAGCTGGTGGCCAACGCGGTGGAGCACACCGCCGGGCGCGGCCCGATAGAGCTGGTGGTGGAGCTGGCGCCGACCGGCTGCCAGGTCGAGGTGCACGACCCGGACCCGGCGCCGCCCGGGCATCTGACCCGGCCCGTGATCGAGGAGCCCGACGTCTGGCAGGAGGGCGGGCGCGGGCTGCTGCTGATCCGCGCCCTCAGCTCGTCCTGCGGGCACCGCCCCACCCCGTCGGGCAAGGCGGTGTGGTTCAGACTGCCTGTGGTTCCCGCTCAGCGCCGGCCGGCGTGACCTCGGCGGCCGGCCGCGCCAGCGTGGAGTGCCGGCGGCCGTAGACGCCGTAGACCAGCAGGCCCACCACGAGGAACACGGCGAACTGGATCCAGGTCCGCCAGCCCGTCTCGTACATCAGGTACAGGCAGAAGGCGACGCCGAGCAGCGGGGCCACCGGGTAGAGCGGCACGCGGAAGCTGCGGGCGAGGCCCGGTTCGCGGCGGCGCAGCGCGATCACCACGATGTTGACGACGGCCATGATGGCGAGCGTGCCGATGGTGCACAGGTTCATCACGGCGTCGAGCGAGGCGAAGGCCGCCGGGAGCGCGAAGACGACCGCGACGATCAGGGTGCCGGCGATCGGCGTGGAGGTCTTCGGGTTGACCTTCTCGAAGACGCGCGGGATCAGGCCGTCCCGGGACATCGACATCAGGATGCGGGTCTGGCCGTACATCACGGCGAGGACCACGGAGGCGATGGCGACGACCGCGCCGAAGGCGATGACACCGCCGCCGACGGTGGAGCCGGTGACCTCGCCCACGACGTAGGAGAGGGCGGCGGGGCGGCCGGCGACCTGGTCGCCGCCGATGGCGCCGATCGCGGCGAGCGCGACCGCGCAGTACAGCAGCGTCACGAGGCCCATGCACACCATGATCGCGACCGGGATGTCCCGGCGCGGGTTCTTCGCCTCCTCGCCCGCGGTGGTGATCGCGTCGAAGCCGATGTAGGAGAAGAACGCGGCGGTGGTGCCCGCGCCGATGCCGCCGAGGCCGGCCGGGGAGAACGGGGTGAGGTTGCCGTGCTTGAAGGCGCTGTAGCCGATGGCGCAGAAGGCGAGGAGGATCGCGAGCTTCACGGCGGCCATGGCGGCGGTGGCCCGGGCGCTCTCGCGCACCCCGCGCACCAGCAGCACGGAGGCCATGGCGATGACGAGCACGGCGGGGAGGTTGACGAGGCCGCCGTCGCCGGGTCCCGCGGACAGGGCGGCCGGGAGCTGGAGGCCGGTGATGCTGTGCAGCAGCTCGTTGACGTACTCGCTCCAGCCGACCGCGACGGCCGAGATGGAGATGCCGTACTCCAGCAGCAGGCACCAGCCGACCAGGAAGGCGGTGGACTCGCCGAGGCCGGCGTAGGCGAAGGAGTACGAGGAGCCGGAGACCGGGATGGCACCGCCCAGCTCCGCGAAGGAGAAGGCGGTGAAGACGCAGGTCAGCGCGGCGAGTACGAAGGAGATGACGACGGCGGGGCCGGCTTGGGCGACGGAGTCGGAGAGGCCGACGAAGATGCCGGTGCCGACGATGGCGCCGACGCCGAAGCAGATGAGCTGGAAGAGGCCCATGGTGCGCTTCAGGCCGTGTCCCTCGCGGTCGGCTCCGGATTCGGCGACGAGCAGGTGCGGGGACTTGATGCGGGGAGCGGGCATGCGGGTGGTGCTCGTTTCTGGTGGTGCGGGCGCCCGTCGTAGGGGCGCGGCGGCGGCTCCGATAAGGGGTGGCTCGGGGCCGCCGGTCAGGATAAGGCCTGGTGAGGCGGGTCAGGCAAGGCTTTCTCGGCCGAGTGTGGCCACCAGCACCGCCTTGATGGTGTGCAGGCGGTTCTCGGCCTCGTCGAAGACGATCGAGTGGGCGGACTCGAAGACCTCGTCCGTCACCTCCAGCGACGCCAGGCCGTGGGTCTCGTGGATCCGCTGCCCGACCGTGGTGCCGAGGTCGTGGAAGGCCGGCAGGCAGTGCAGGAACTTCACGTCCGGGTTGCCGGTGGCGTGGAGCACGTCCATGGTCACGGCGTAGGGGGCGAGGGCCGTGATCCGCTCGTCCCACACTTCCTTGGGCTCGCCCATGGAGACCCAGACGTCGGTGGCGACGAAGTCTGCGCCGAGGACGCCCTCGGCGATGTCCTCGGTGAGGGTGACGCGGGCACCGCTGGTCTCGGCGAGCGCGTGGGCGCGGTCGACGATCTCCTGGGCGGGCCAGTAGGACTTCGGGGCGACGATCCGTACGTCCATGCCGAGCAGGGCGCCGGTGACCAGGTAGGAGTTGCCCATGTTGAAGCGGGCGTCGCCGAGGTAGGCGAAGGCGATCTTCCGCAGCGGCTTGGCGCTGTGCTCGGTCATGGTGAGCACGTCGGCGAGCATCTGGGTGGGGTGCCAGTCGTCGGTGAGGCCGTTGTAGACGGGCACACCGGCGTGCGCGGCCAGTTCCTCGATCTTGGTCTGGCTGTCGCCGCGGTACTCGATGCCGTCGAACATCCGGCCCAGTACACGCGCGGTGTCCTTGACGGACTCCTTGTGCCCGATCTGCGAGCCCGAGGGGTCGAGGTAGGTCGTGTGGGCGCCCTGGTCGGCGGCGGCGACCTCGAACGCGCAGCGGGTGCGCGTCGAGGTCTTCTCGAAGATCAGCGCGATGTTCCTGCCCCGCAGGTAGGGGGTCTCGGTCCCGGCCCTCTTGGCGGCCTTCAGCTCGGCGGCCAGCTCGACCAGGCCGCGGAACTCCTCCTCGGTGAAGTCCAGCTCCTTGAGGAAGTGGCGGCCGGCGAGGGCGGTCGGGACTGTCGCCATGGGGGGCGCTCCAGAGGTACGACTACAGGGGACTCTTGGAAGTCTATACGACCCTTCACATTTCTATGCGATCTCATACGGGGTCCCGCTGCACGGGACAGCTCATGCACCGGGGGCCGCCCCGGCCCCGGCCCAGCTCGCTGCCCGGGATCTCGATCACCTCGATGCCCTGCTTGCGCAGATGCGTGTTGGTGGTGGAGTTCCGCTCGTAGGCGACGACGACACCGGGTTCGACGGCGAGGACGTTGCAGCCGTCGTCCCACTGCTCGCGCTCGGCGGCGTGCACGTCCTGCGTGGCGGTCAGCACCCGGATCTCGCCGAGGCCGAGCGCGGCGGCGATGGCGCGGTGCATGTGCTCCGGCGGATGGTCGGTGACCTTCAGCTCGCGCTCGCCGACGCCCGGCTCGATGGTGTACGAGCGGAGCATGCCGAGGCCGGCGTACTGGGTGAAGGTGTCGCCGTCGACCATGGTCATGACCGTGTCCAGGTGCATGAAGGCGCGCCGCTTGGGCATGTCGAGCGCGACGATCGTGCGCGCCGAGCCGGCCGCGAACAGCTTGTGCGCCAGCATCTCCACGGCCTGCGGGGTGGTGCGCTCGCTCATGCCGATCAGGACGGCTCCGTTGCCGATGACCAGCACGTCACCGCCCTCGATCGTGGAGGGGTAGTCCGCCTGCCCCCGGGACCACACGTGGAACGTTTCGTCACGGAACAGCGGGTGGTGGCGGTAGATCGCCTCGAAGTGGACGGTCTCCCGCTGCCGGGCCGGCCAGCGCATGGCGTTGATGGAGACGCCGTCGTAGATCCACGCCGAGGTGTCGCGGGTGAAGAGGTGGTTGGGCAGCGGGCGGAGCAGGAAGTCGTCCAGCTCCATGACATGGAAGCGGACCGAGGTCGGTTCCGGGTGCTCCGCCAGGAACTCCCGCTTGGTCATGCCGCCGACCAGTGCCTCGGCCAGCTCGCCCGGGGTCATCCGGTCGAAGGCGGCACGCAGGTGGTCGGTGGCGAGGGGGCCGTACTCCTTCTCGTCGAAGACCCGGTCCAGGACGAGCGCGCGGGCCTCGGGGAGCGCCAGGGTCTCGGCGAGCAGGTCCCCGAAGAGGTGGACCTCGACCCCACGGTCGCGCAGGACGTCGGCGAAGCCGTCGTGCTCGGCGCGCGCCCGGCGCACCCAGAGCACGTCGTCGAAGAGCAGGGCGTCCTTGTTGCTGGGGGTGAGCCTTTTGAGCTCCAGATCCGGCCGGTGCAGGATGACGCGGCGCAGCCGCCCGGCCTCGGAGTCGACGTGGAATCCCATGCCTCCATCCTGACCACCGGGGCCCCGCTTCACCCTCCGCTCGGCGGTTTCCGCGCCCGCCGGTTTCCGCGTCCGGTGCCGGCCGGCGACTCCCGGAAGCGGTCCGGAAGCGGACGGTGACTGTCGGCGGAAGCGGGGGCGGCGCTTTGCTGGGGGTGTGAACAGGTCAGACCGTGCCGGTCGGCGGGAGTACCGGGCCCCGCTCGTCCGCGCCGCGCAGGAACGCCTCGACCGCCGAGAGGTCGGTCCGCTCCAGTTCCTCGTCCCGGACGACGATCCGCAGTTCGGGGCAGACGGCCGGGTCCTGGCGCAGGCTCTCGGTGAAGGTCTCGACGATCAGCGACAGCAGCTGGGTGCGGTCGAGTTCGACGAGGCGGGACAGGCCGGCGCCGATCAGCGGTATCGCCACCGGTCTGAACAGGCCGTGCAGGGCGACCGACGGCCACAGGCGTTCCAGGCTCAGCCGCAGGTCGGCCGGGGCGGACCGGGCGCGCAGGTCGTTGCCCAGCCGGGAGTAGGCGAGGGCGAAGACCCGGCGTCTGCCGACCGGGACCGGCACGGCGGTGCCGATCGGGTAGCGGGTGCGCCGGCCGCGCGGCTTTGCCCGGACGCTCTCGGTGGCCAGCGGGGTGACCTCCCTGAGCCCCCGGCGCAGATGGTCGTCCAGCAGCCGGTGCCGGCCCTTGAAGAGACGGTCGACCAGTTGCCCCTGCACGCTCTCCCGGCTGATGACGATGTCGTCGGTGGAGGTGTCGAAGGTGTCGGAGAACCCCACGACCAGGTTGGCGTCCTCCTGGTCGAACAGGTCGCCGCGCACCACGACGACGTCCACGCGCAGCCCGCGCAGGGTGTGCCGCAGCAGCTCGTCGCCGTGCCGCTCGCGCAGCCGGGCGTTCAGCCGGGCGAGGGCGGCGGCGGCCTCCGGGTCGTCCGGGCGTTCCCGGGCGGTCTGTTCGGCCACCGGCAGGGCGAGGTCGTAGCGGCCCAGCGCGGTGTGGCCGGCGATCAGCTCCCGCAGCGCGGTCTCCCTGAGCTGGGTCAGCCGTCGGACCGGTGCGCGCGCGAACTCCTCGTCCCGCACCTCGGTCAGCGGCCGGCCGCGCCACAGCCGCAGGGCGTCGGTGAGCAGCCGGACGGCCGAGGCCGGTGCCGCCCGCAGCGCGTCGCCCACCAGGCGCGTGAACACGGCGCTGTCCAGCTCGTCGTCGGACAGGTCGAGCCGGTAGGTGCTCTCGGCGCCGCGCACGGTCGGCAGCCGGCCGGTGCGCAGGATCCGGGCGCCGTGCCCCGGCCCGGCCCGGTCGAACGCGCGCCGCAGCTCCAGGATCCGTTTCTGCACCTCGTTGCGGTTGCGCAGGTCCTGGTGCGGCAGCTCCACGGTTGGCTGCCAGACGTCCAGGTACAGCCGGCGCGCGGTGACGGCCTCGCCGTCGGCGGCGACCAGCCGGAGCAGCAGCCGGGCGGTGAGCGGGGTGAGGCGTACGGCGGCGCCGTTCACGTCCAGCCGGACGGGGCCCAGAACGCTCACCCGTATGCACGGTGCACGGGTCTGCACGCGCCTCGCCCCCTCCGCCGCGTGACGTCCCGTCAACAGTGCCGTCAGCGTAGCAAGATGGCCTGGAGGGAAGCATGCGATTGACCGGTCCCCGCCCGTCGCCGCGGTCCGCGTGGCCGCGTCTCCTGCGGTCGTGGCGCGACCGGCGGGTGTTCGCGGGCAGCGTGCTGGCGGCCTTCGGCGGGGTGTCGGCCGTCGTGCAGTTCACCGGCCAGCTCTTCCCGGGCGTCGTGGCCCGGCCCGGGCTGGTACTGGCCGGCTCCGTGACCCTGTGCCTGGCCTGGGGGCTGGCCCGGGCGCGTCCGCAGGCCGCCGTGCGGCAGGAGTTCGCCCGCCCCGGGATGACGGTGGTGGTCGAGGAGGGCGACCTCTTCGAGCAGCCCGGACAGCTCGTGGTGGGGTTCACCGACACCTTCGACACCGTCGTGGACGACGGTGTCGTCATCAACGACGGCAGTGTGCAGGGGCAGTTGCTCGCCCGTCGCTACGCGGGGGACGCCCGGCGGCTGGACGCGGAGCTGGCCGCCGCGCTGGAGGGGGTGACCCCGGTGGCGTGGGAGAGCGCGCGGGACAAGCCGCGCGGCAAGCGGGCCCGGTATCCGGTCGGCACGGTCGCCGTCCTCGGCACCCGGCCCGACCTCGTCTTCGCCGTCGCCTACAGCCGGATGGGCAACGATTGCGTCGCCTCCTCCAAGGTCCAGGACCTGTGGCTGGGCCTGGACCGGCTGTGGGACGCCGTCCACCGGCACGGCCAGCTCGAACGCCTCACCATGCCGTTGACCGGCGCGGGCCTGGCCCGGCTGCACGACCTGGACGAGGACAGCCTGCTGCGGCTCATCCTGCTGTCCTTCGTCGTGCACTCGTGGGAGCGGCCGGTCTGCCGCGAGCTGCACGTGGTGGTCCGCCCCGGTGAGCTGGCGCGGATCGACCTGCCGGAGACCGGCGCGTTCCTGGCCGGCCTGGCGGCGGGCGCCCGGCGCCATGTCTGACGCCGGGCGACCTCGCGCCCCGGTGGCGGGGCGTGAGCGGTACGGGCCCGTCCCCCGGCCGTGGACGAACCACCGGGCCCGTACCGCGGCTCAGCGGGCCGGCGGTGCCGCCCGCCCGGTGCGGCCGTACGCCGACAGATGGCGGTACGGCCAGGTCTGGAGCCAGTCGGAACGGGTGTCGTCGACCGTGCAGCCCGCCAGCTTCAGCCGCTCGGCGATCTTGCGCAAGGCGGTCTCCGTGCCGTCGAACCGGATGACGTTCCGGCCGGCGATGTCGGCGATCGGGCGCAGCTCCCCGACCTCCACCATCAGGGTGCGTTCCGGGTAGGCCATCAGCACCATGCCCAGCTCGATGAGCACGTTGGGCCGCGGCTGACCGGTGGGTTCGGTCTCGAACGGCGGCTCGGTCCGGCCGCGCAGGTCCGGGTGGAGCTGGACGATGTCGTCCGGGGTGAGCAGCACGAGGGCCGCCTGGGCCAGCTCGGGGGCTCCGGCGACGACCTCGCCGAGGAAGGGCGCCGTCCTGCCGGTGGCCTTGACCAGGTCCTCCCACTCCAGCGGGCGCAGATCGAGCAGGCGCAGCAGGTCGAACATCCTCAGCCGCACCTCCTCGTCCCGCCCGTGGACCACGAAGACGTTGCGGCGGCGGTCGGGGGCGGGGCCGTCCTGGTCCGGGCCGGTGTCGCGGGCGGCGGGAGGAGCGCCGTAGTGGTTCTGCGTGCCCGAGTTGGTGGTGTTGTTGTTGCCGGTGACGAAGCTGTTGTTGCGCCCGAAGTCGTTCCGGCTCCCGTAGTCGCTGCTGTTGCCGCCCGTGGAGGTGTGCGTCATGCGGATCCCGCCCCCTGACCGCCGTTGGGGCCGCCGAAGCTCTGCGTGCCCGAGTTGGTGGTGTTGTTGTCGCCGTGCACGAAGCTGTTGTTGTGCCCGTAGTTGTTGAGGATGTTCGTCTGACGGGCCTCGTGCTCCGTCAGGTCCACGTTGTGCTCGTACAGGAAGTCACGGACGACGTGGAGGAACTGGCGCTCCACGATCTGCGTGTACTTGATGGTGTCGGTCTCCTGGAAGAAGACGTGGAAGCGGGGGCTGGTCGCCATCTCCCGGACGCTGGTGACCGCGCCGCGGTTGAGCAGGGCGTCGGCGTAGCGGCCGAGGCCGAACTCGCTGGTGTCGGCCGGCTGCGGCAACCGGATCTTCTCCTTGGTCCACGGCAGTCGCGGCAGCACCTGGGCACCCGCGGCCTTGGCGGCGGCCGACCGTACCGCGGAGTGGGGCGTGCCGCGCAGGGTGTGCCAGGCCAGCTTGAGCAACAGCCGCTCGTCCAGGGCGGCGGGGAGCCGGTCCACCAGCTGGAAGCTCGCCCGGACCGGCGCCAGCACGTACGAGTAGAACTCGGTGTGCAGGGTGTTCCCCTTGAGGTCGAAGCCCACGAACGCCGTGGTGACCAGCTCCTGGTCCCAGGAGCCCACCCGGACGCACAGATAGCTGCGTCCGGTGTCGTGAACGTCCTGCCAGTCGCCGTCGAGCTGCTCGGGGGTCGGCTCCGCCACGCCCCGGAGCGTCGTGACGGCCGTGGTGAAGGTGCTCCGCTCGACGGCGAGGCCCTCGATCCGCTGCGTCGGGCGGGCCTGGGCGCGCAGCCGGGCGGTCAGGCGGTCGGCGACGTAGGCGGTCAGCTCCTCGACGGTGAAGGGGACGACCTCCTTGCGCTTGGGCTCCTGGCCGGTCGCGCCGGGTGCCGCGGGCGGGCCCGCGCCGGGACGGCCGTCGAACACCCCGAGCGGCGCGCCGATCAGCAGTTCCGCGTTGGACCAGCGGCGCACCTGGGTGCCCGCGCCGACGAACGGCTTGTAGCCGCCGTAGCGGATCACCGTGCCGTCCGAGGACTGTTCCCGCCTGATCTTGTCCACCAGTTCGGGCGTCAGCTCGGGGTGCTCGGGGTACGAACCGTCGAACCCCCGGCCCCGGCGTCCCCCGCCGGTCGGAGGGGCCAGCCGGCGCGTCAGCGTCTGGAGGGTGACGACCCGCCGCAGGAAGGCGGTGACCCACAGCAGCCACAGCACCGCCAGCAGCGCGGTCCACCCGCTCAGCGCGCCGGTGACCATGAGGACGAACGTGACGGCGGCGCCCGC
This sequence comes from Streptomyces flaveolus, assembly GCF_000716535.1. Taxonomy (GTDB): domain Bacteria; phylum Actinomycetota; class Actinomycetes; order Streptomycetales; family Streptomycetaceae; genus Streptomyces; species Streptomyces flaveolus_A. The sequence goes on from NZ_JNWV01000019.1 coordinate 157,434, forward strand.
GGCGAACACGGCCAGCCGGAGGCGCTGGAGCCGGCGCGCGGCCAGCGCGTGCGCGAGCACGGGCACCGCGTCGTAGCCGTACGACGGGGCCACCACCCGGTACCGGTGGGTCAGCAACTCGCGGATGACGCCGGCGCGGTAGACCGGGTCGAGGTAGGTGCCCGCGCACAGCAGCCGGGTGGCGTTGCTCGTGGCGTCGGCGGCCGGGCGGGCCGCGACCGGCCGGTCCGGTTCCGGCGACGGAGCGGGCACGGTGAGGAAGTCACTCGCCATTGTCTTCTCGCTCCGCTCTGCTCAGCCGGTGGGGTTCATGGAGGCGTCGGTGATGACACCGTCGACCACGGTGTACCGGCCGCTGTACGACTTCTGCGTGCCGTCGGTCTGCAGGGCGAGGAGATCCACCCGGACCGTCTCGCCCTGGACGGACTCGATGGTGACGTCGTCCCGCTCGGTGGTGGCGAAGCCCGACACGAAGGAGGTGTAGGACGCGTCGAGGTTCTTGCCGCCCAGGTCCCAGGCGGTCTGGTAGTCGCGCTCGTTGATGGCCTCGAAGAAACGGGACACCGTGCCGGCGGGGCTGTCGGCCGCCTCGGTGCTCTCGGTGCCGGCCGGGCTGGAAGCGGTGTCCGTGGGGTCGGCGCTGTCGGTGGACGACCAGGTCGGCGTCTCGTACGCCGTGGAGGTGTCCGGTGCCGGCGTGTCCGGGAACGACGGGCCGGAGCCGCCGGAGTAGCCGCTGCCGTCGAAGGACGGCGTCCCGGGTCCGCCGTCCTCCGAGCCCAGGTGGGACGCGATGCCCATGAGCAGGATCAACAGAAAGGGGACACCACCGATGAGCAGTGCGTACGTCCGCTCCCTACCGCCGGCGGGTAAGAGGCTCGGCGGCTCGTAGGTGTGGTTCATGGGTCCTCGCAACTCCCGGCAGACGGCCGGGATCTCGCTCGTTCCGTCGGTATGACGACAGTCACTCTGCCCGACATCCGTCGGGCGGGCGCCGGATTCGCGCTTCCGATGCGCTTCCGATCCGCGACGCGCGGGGCGGGTGCGGCGGACAGGGGTTCAGATCGCGGTGCAGGGCACCGGCCACCGCCGGACGCGCGGGGGCAGGGTCACCGCCCAGTCGCCGCCCGTCAGGACCAGCCGCTCGGCCGCGAGCAGCCCCAGCGCCTCCCGCTCGGTGGCGTCCAGCTCCGCGACGGGCGTGGGCTCCAGCAGCCGGAGGAACGTGGTGTGCAGCGCGGGGTGGTCCAGGGTCAGGCGGACGGCCGTGCCCCGCTCCCTGCGGTCCAGGACCGTGACGAAGTCCGGGCCGCGCCGGTGGTAGAGGGTGCCGTGGGCGTGGCCGGCCCGCCAGGACGCCAACACCCGTGGATCGGCGTGCAGTTCGGTGGGCGGCGGAAGGTGGCGCAGCAGGCGGGGGTCGTACGACGGTGTGCCCGTCGCCCGCCAGTCCACGCCGAGGCCCAGGCCCTGGCACTCGCGCAGGAACCGTACCGCCTCCGCCGTCGCACGGCCCGTGCCGCTCATGTCCAGGGGCTCGGCGACCTCGACCCGGCGCCCGGTGCGTCGGTGCGGCACGCGGCCGGGCAGCCCGCTCACCGCGTCCTCCTCGGCCGGCCCGCTCGTCCCGCCCTCCCCGGTCGGCCCGCTCACCCGGCCCCCTCGGGCAGCCTGACCGGCTCTCCCCAGGTCGGCAGGGAGACGTACGTGGTGCCGTCGCGGAACAGCAGACCCAGGCAGAACGCGTCGTCGACCCATGCGTCCAGGGCGCGCGCCGGCACCTCGTGGCCGTCGGCGGTCAGCAGGCGGTGCAGCGCGGGAACGGTCCGGCCGTCCTCCAGCCGGCGCAGGGCCGCGGCCCGCCAGCCGGTGCAGCGGTGGGTGGCGGGCGGACGGCCGGACCGACGGTCGTGCACCAGCAGCTCCGCGCCGTCCTCCTCGAACAGCAGCCGGGAGTCCGCGTACCCGGCCCGCCAGGCGGCCACCGCCTCCTTCAACCGCCGCTCGACCGGGCCGCCGATGCCCGCGGGCTCGGTGTCGAACAGGTAGACCAGATCGGCGAGTTCTTCCTCGGGCAGGTCGTAGACGTGCTGGTACATCGCGGCCGGGCGGCGCTTGCCGAAGCCGAGGCCGGGGTCGGTGAAGTGCGGGCTGAACCGCTCGAGCTGGATGCGGTGGGCGCCGCTCGGCGGCTGGAGGTGGACCAGCGCGGGCAACTGGTCGATGACGGGCGTGTAGTCGTCGGTGGTCTCGCCGGGGAAGCCGTAGAGCAGGTTCCAGGAGCAGGTCAGGGCGTGGTTCTCGCACTCGCGCAGGGTGCGGACGTTACGGGCGCCGGTGACGCCCTTGTCCATGAGGTCCAGGACGCGGCTGCCCAGGCTCTCGATGCCGGGCTGGATGTGCACGGTGCCGGAGGCGCCGAGGAGTTCGAGCTGGGCGGGGGTGAGGTTCGACTTGACCTCGTAGTGCAGCCGCAGGTCCCAGCCGCTGTCGGCCACCCGGGGCAGGAAGTCGCGGAAGTAGGTCATGTCGATGATGTTGTCGACGGTGACCACGTCGAGGAGGCGGTGGCGGCGCACCAGCCGGTCGATCTCCGTCCACAGCCGCTCCCCCGGCTTGGCGCGGAAGGCCATGGCCGTGCCGTTCAGCCCGCAGAAGGTGCAGTGGTGCTTCTCGCCCCACCAGCAGCCCCGGGCTCCCTCCACGACGAGCTTCGGGTGGATGTGCTCCTGGACGGGGGAGGCGTCCAGGGCCGCCTGCCACTGGTCGTAGTCGGGTGAGGGTATGTCGGCCGGGGCCACGGTCCGCCGGGTCTCCGTGTTGGCCCGGGACACCGTGCCGTCCCACCAGCACAGCCCGGGGACGTCCGCCGGGGCGGTGCCGGCGTCCAGGTGGCGCAGCAGCGCGGGGAAGGCGTACTCGGCCTCGCCGCGGACCACGTGGTCGACGAAGGGGTGGTTGCGGTGCAGGGCGTGGCCCATCGGGCCGTCGCAGTTGCTGCCGCCGAGGACGACCGTCAACTCCGGGCGCCTGAGCTTGAGTTCGCGGGCGAGGGCCAGGGACGGCACGTTCTGCATGAACGTGCTGGTGAACCCGACGACGTCCGGCCCGGCCGCCAGCACCTCGGTGGCGCAGGCGTCGATGAAGCCGGCCGCGTACGGGCGCATGGCGAGGGCCGTGTCGATGAAGACGTCCCGGCCGGCCGCGTACTCCGTCAGCCGGGCCTCGCCCCAGCCGGGGTCGTCGTACAGGACGCCGGAGAAGACCCAGTCGCCGAGGCCGTGGAAGATGGCGTCGCTGCCGACGGCGACGTAGTCGCCCGGCCGGAGCCGGCCGCCGGAGCGCTCCAGCAGGTACTCCGCCCAGCGCAGGGAGGCGTGGAACTCGGTCACCTCGTCGCCGGGGCGGGCCCGCCGCACGATCCGGTAGAGCAGGCCCAGTTGCAGCGAGGGCAGGTCGAGCGGGTGCCACGGCATCGTGACCAGGTGGACGCGCATGTTCAGCGGGTCGGCCGCTTCTCCAGGATCGCCGGCCGGCGGGTGGTGCTCCGCTCGTCCTCGCGGACCACGATCTTCTTGATCTCCACGCTCGCCACTCCCCTCATGGCGTGCGAACGCCCTTGCGTCGCACGGCTGTCCACCATATGGACATGTGTGTGTGCGACACAAGGGCGTTGTGTGACGGTCGTGCTCACAGTCGCGGGTCGACCGGCTCCGACTCCAGCGCCAGCACCCCGAACACCGCCTCGTGCACCCGCCACAGCGGCTCCCCGCCCGCGAGCCGGTCCAGGGCCTCCAGGCCGAGGGCGTACTCGCGCAGGGCGAGGGACCGCTTGTGGTTCAGGAACCGCTTCCGCAGCCGGGCCAGGTTCTCCGGCCGGGTGTACTCGGGACCGTAGATGATCCGCAGGTACTCCCGGCCCCGGCACTTGATGCCGGGCTGCACCAGCCGTCCCTCCGGGGTGCGGACCAGCGCGCCGACCGGTTTGACGACCATGCCCTCGCCGCCCCGGCCGGTCATCTCCAGCCACCAGTCGACGCCCGCGCGGACCGACTCGGGGTCGCCGGTGTCGACGTACAGCCGCCGGGTGGTCTGCAGCAGCCCGGTGCCGTCGTGTTCCACCAGCCGGTCGATCAGGGCCAGTTGCTCGTCGTGCGGCAGCGCGGCGAGGCTGCGGCCCTGGGCGGCCAGGAGCTGGAAGGGGGCCAGCCGGACCCCGTCCAGGCCATCGGTGGTCCAGCAGTAGCGGCGGTAGGCGGCGGTGAAGGCACTCGCGTCGGCGGCGCGTTCGCGCTGCCGGGTGAGCAGGTCGCCCACGTCGGCACCGCGCGCCGCCGCGGCCTCCAGGGCGGTGAGCGCGCCCGGGAACACCGCGCCGGACGCGGCGCCGACGGCCGCGTACTGGCCGCGCAGCAGCCCCGTGGCCTTCAGCGACCAGGGCATCAGCTCGGCGTCCAGCAGCAGCCAGTCCGTGTCCAGTTCGTCCCACAGACCGGCGTCCCCGATCGCCGAGCGCACCCGGCCGAGGATCTCCTCGGTGACCTCCGCGTCGTCGAAGAACGGCCGCCCGGTGCGCGTGTACAGCGAACCCGTGGGGCCTTCCACACCGAACCGCTTCCGCGCCGTCTCCGCGTCCCGGCAGACCAGGGCCACGGCCCGGGAGCCCATGTGCTTCTCCTCGCACACCACCCGCGCGACCCCGTCCCGCGCGTACTGCGCGAAGGCCTCCTCCGGGTGCTCCAGGAAGTGTCCATCAGCGGCTCCGCCGCGGGCCTCGATCTGCGAGGTGGCCGTCGGCGCCATGGTCGGCGGCAGGTACGGCAGCAGGCGCGGGTCGGTCGCGAAGCGGCTCATGACCTCGAGGGCCGCCGCCGCGTTCTCCTCGCGGACGGCCACCCTGCCAGCGTGCCGGGTCTCCACGGCCCGGCGGCCGTGCACGTCCGCCAGGTCCAGCGGCCGGCCGTCCTGTCCGCCGGGCGCCTCGGCGCGCAGCGGCCTCGCCGGCTCGTACCAGACCCGCTCGGCGGGTACGTCGACCAGCTCCCGCTCCGGCCAGCGCAGCGCGGTCAACTTGCCACCGAAGACGGCACCGGTGTCCAGGCAGATGGTGTTGTTGAGCCATGTCGCCTCGGGCACGGGTGTGTGGCCGTAGACCACCGCGGCCCGGCCCCGGTAGTCCTCCGCCCACGGGTAGCGCACCGGCAGCCCGAACTCGTCGGTCTCGCCGGTGGTCTCCCCGTACAGGGCGTGCGAGCGGACCCGGCCGGAGGTGCGGCCGTGGTACTTCTCCGGCAGGCCGGCGTGGCAGACCACGAGCCGTCCGCCGTCCAGGACGTAGTGGCTGACCAGTCCGTCGATGAACTCCCGTACCTCGGCGCGGAACTCCTCGCTCTCGCCCTCCATCTGCGCGATGGTCTCGGCGAGCCCGTGGGTGTGCTGGACCCTGCGGCCCTTGAGGTGGCGGCCGTACTTGTTCTCGTGGTTGCCGGGGACGCACAGGGCGTTGCCCGACTTCACCATGGACATCACCCGGCGCAGCACACCGGGGCTGTCCGGGCCGCGGTCGACCAGGTCGCCGACGAACACGGCGGTACGGCCCTCCGGGTGCACCCCGTCCGCGTAGCCCAGCTTGTCCAGCAGCGCCTCCAGTTCGGCGGAGCAGCCGTGGATGTCGCCGATGATGTCGAACGGGCCGGTGAGGTGGGTGAGGTCGTTGTAGCGCTTCTCGGTGACGACGGTGGCGTTCTCCACCTCCTCCGTCCCGCGCAGCACGTGCACCTTGCGGAAGCCCTCGCGCTCCAGGTGGCGCAGCGAGCGGCGCAGTTCGCGGATGTGCCGCTGGATGACCCGGCGAGGCATGTCGGCGCGGTCGGTGCGGGCCGCGTTGCGCTCGGCGCACACCTCCTCCGGCACGTCCAGCACGATGGCGATGGGCAGCACGTCGTACTGCTTGGCCAGGGCGATCAGCTGACGCCGGGAGTCCTGCTGGACGCTGGTGGCGTCCACGACGGTGCGGCGGCCGGCGGCCAGCCGCTTGCCCGCGATGTAGTGCAGGACGTCGAAGGCGTCCCGGGTCGCGCTCTGGTCGTTCTCGTCGTCGCAGACCAGTCCGCGGCAGAAGTCGGAGGAGATCACCTCGGTGGGCTTGAAGTGCCGTCGGGCGAAGGTGGACTTGCCGGCGCCGGAGGCGCCGACGAGGACAACGAGGGACAGGTCGGTGACGGGGAGTTCCCGTCCCGGCTTCCGGGTCTCGGTCATGCGGCCTTCGCCTCCTTCTCGGTGTCGCGGCGGTGGAACAGGGCCATCTGGGTGGGCGGGCCCACTTCGGGGTCGTCGGGGCCCACGGGGAGGAACTCGACGTCGTAGCCGTGGCGTCCGGCCACGGTCGTCGCCCAGGCGCGGAACTCCTCGCGGGTCCACTCGAAGCGGTGGTCGCCGTGCCGGACGTGTCCGGCGGGCAGGCTCTCCCAGCGGACGTTGTACTCGACGTTCGGGGTGGTGACGACGACCGTGCGCGGGCGGGCGTGCCCGAACACGGAGTACTCCAGGGCGGGCAGCCGGGGCAGGTCGAGGTGTTCGATCACCTCGCTGAGCACCGCGGCGTCGTACCCCTTGAGCCGGTTGTCGGTGTAGGCGAGGGAGCCCTGGACGAGCTTGACGCGGGCCGCCTGCCGCTCCCCCATCCGGTCGAGCTTGAGCCGCCGTGCCGCGATGGTCAGGGCCCGTACGGACACGTCGACGCCGACGATCTCGGTGAACCGGGTGTCCTTGAGCAGCGCCTGCACCAACTGGCCCTGGCCGCATCCCAGGTCGAGGACGCGCGCGGCCCCGGACGCGTGCAGCGCGGAGAGGATCGCCGCCCGGCGCTGCTCGGCGAGCGGGGTCGGCTTCTCCTCCGCCTCGGTCTCCTCCGCGACGGCGTTGTCGATGTCCTCGACCTCGCTGTCGTCGGCCTCGGCCAGCCGCACCAGTTCCAGCCGCTCGCGCGCCTGCCGGGTCAGCGACCAGCGCCGGGACAGGTAACGGCTGGTGATGAGCTGCTGCTCCGGGTGGCCGGCCAGCCAGCCCTCACCCGCGCGCAGCAGCTTGTCGACCTCGTCGGCGGAGACCCAGTAGTGCTTGGCGTCGTCCAGCACCGGCAGCAGGACGTACAGGTGGCGCAGCGCCTCCGCGAGGGTCAGCCGCTCCGACTCCAGCACCAGCCGGACGTACCGCGAGTCGCCCCATTCCGGGAACGCGGTGTCGAGCGGGACGGGGTCGGCGGTGACGGACCAGCCGAGGGGTGCGAAGAGCCGTCGTACGAGCTCGGCTCCGCCGCGGGCGGGCAGCGCCGGGACCTCGATGCGCAGCGGCAGCGGGGCCGCCGCCCGCTCGGGGCGGGCGGTGCACACCCCGCGCAGGGCGCTGGAGAAGACGTTGCTCAGCGCGACCGCGAGGAGCGAGGAGGCGGCGTAGGGGCGGTCGTTGACGTACTGCGCGAGGGCCGCGTCGGGGGCGCCGCCGCGGCCCTTGCCCCGCCGGACGAGTGCGAGCGTGTCGGTCTCCAGCAGCAGGGCGGCCGTGCAGCGCTCGGCGTCCGCCTCGGGGTAGAAGACGTGCGCCGTGCCGTACGACGTGGAGAACGCCTGTGCCTTGTCGGGGTGCTTGTGCAGCAGGTACCCCAGATCGGTGGCCGGGTTCCCGGCCGTACCGGTGGTGGAGATCGTCACGAACATGCTGTCGAGTCTCCCTGGCCGGGACCTCGCCGACCACAGGTTTTTCCGTGCGGCGGGTGGCCGACGGGCCCCCGGCCCACCGGGCCGGCCGCGCGGTACGGGTTCCCGCTCAGGAGTCGTCGTCGACGATCTTCCGGGCCTTCGCCATGGCCCGCTGGTCGTCGGCGCGCCGTGCGTCCAGCGCCTTCTTGTTCTTGCTGATGGCGGTCTTCTGCGCGCGGCTCTCGACGGCGTGCACGGCCTGGATGAAGCCGGTGTCGAGCTTGCACCGGGCGTCCGCGGCGGCGGTCTTCTTCTCCTTCTGCGACGGCTCCTCACCACGGAACCAGTCGGAGTCGGTCGACGCCTGGTCCGGGTCGGAGTAGCGGAAGCCCTTGTCCTTCATGCAGTCCGACCACTCGCGCTCGGCCTTCTTCCAGGCGGGGTCCTTCCGCGCTTGCTTGTGCGCCTGGTACCAGTACTGCGCGGGGAGCGAGTAGTAGCCGCTGAGCCGCACGCCGCCGATCTTCGTGGGCTTGGGCTCGGGGCCGTAGATCTTCCGCACCGCCTCGCCCATGCACCCCTTCTCGGGAATGGGGTGGCCGTGCGCCCGGTGGCTGTCGCCGGACTCGAACGTGCCGGTGAGGGCCGCGTACTGGTCGGCGGGCCACTCCATCGGCTGGGCGTCGGACTCGTCCCGCCGCGCGTTGTGGTAGCCGCGCTCGGCCGCCAGGTCGGGGTCGTCCACACCGTACGGGCTGGAGTCCCCGACCCTGCTGCCGCTCGCGAGGGTGCCCTGTCGCACCGGGTAGGTCGACTCGACGGTCCTGGTGTCGAGCGTCTTGAAACCGGTGAACCCGAGCCGGACCATGCACCGCTTGGCGAGGATCCACTGTGCCGTGCCGACGGCCTTGCCGTCGCGGGACGTCGCGTCCGGTATGTAGGCGTTCAGCGGGAACGACTTCATGGTGTTGAGGCGGCGGGCCTCGTCACCGGGGTCGTCGTCGCCGACGAACTGGCACGCCGACACGGCGAGCAGGCCGGTGAGAGCAAGGGGGAGGATTTTACGCACGCGGTCATACGACCAGGCAGGGATCATGCGCGCTGTGATGGAAGCCACAGTTCCGGCACATGGTGTTCACAGAAGCCCCATGTGATCTCCGTCATGGCCGCCCCGGTCCGGCGTCTGGTGGAGTGAGCCCCCGTCAACTGACCACTGACAGAGGGGGGAACCATGACCAACGGCCAGGGAACCCGGGTACGCGCAAGAGCCGCCGTCGCCGTGGCGGCCGGTGCCGTCCTCGGAGCGGGTGTCCTCGCGACCGCTCCCGCCCAGGCGGCCACGGCGCCGGCCGCGGCCTCCGCCCAGCGCTCCGCCGCCGCGGCACCGCAGGTGTCGGCCCAGGGCGCGTACGCCATGAACCCGGCGACGGGCAAGCAGCTCTTCGGCAAGGCGCCGGACGGGCAGCTGCGGACCGGCTCCACCACGAAGATCATGACGGCGCTCGTGGTGCTGTCGCAGCGGAACGTGGACCTCGGGAAGAAGGTGAAGATCAAGAGGGAGTACACCGACTACGTCATCGACCCGGTGACGCACGTCCAGCGGTACTCCAGCGCCAATCTGATCCTCGGCGACTCGATGAAGGTGGGCGACCTGCTGTACGGCCTGCTGCTGCCCTCGGGCTGCGACGCGGCCTACGCGCTCGCGGACACCTACGGCACGGGCTCGACGACGGCCCAGCGGACCAAGTCCTTCATCGGCAAGATGAACGCCAAGGCGCGCGAACTCGGCCTGAAGAACACCCACTTCGACTCCTTCGACGGGGTGTCCAACGGCAAGAACCACTCCTCGCCGCGTGACCTGGCCAAGCTGGCCGGGGTCGCACTGAAGAACAAGACGTTCAAGAAGGTCGTCGGCACCAAGGTCTACGACGACATGCAGTCGTACCGGCCCGGCGGCGGGACGCACGCCATGAAGCCGTGGAGCAACTCGAACAAGCTCCTCACCTCCTACCGGGGCGCGTTCGGCGTGAAGACCGGCTCCGGCCCGGAGGCGAAGTTCTGCCTGGTGTTCGCGGCCACCCGTGGTTCGAAGACGGTCGTGGGCACGATTCTCGCCGACACGTCGGCGGACCAGCGTTTCAAGGACGCGGCGAAGATCCTGGACTACGGCTTCACCCAGCGGGGCTGAGCCGGACCGGGGGGACCCGCGGGTCCCCCCGGCACCCCGGCCGGGCCGGGTCCGTCCGGGCCACGCGGGCAGCCCTTTCGGGGCGAGGCCCCGCGGCAGGACCGTGAGCGAACGGCGCCGACGGCATCGGCGACCGCGCGACGGGCGTGGCGGGGGCGGCGGGGGCGGCGGACCTGGCCGACGCGTATGCCGAGTGGTGGGACGGGGACGACGCGGACCAAGGCGTGGCCTGGAACCCGCTCGTCTCACACGGGACGGCGAGCGTCTTCCGACCCGGGATCCGTGACCTGCCCACCCTGCCGCGGCCGGCGCTCGGAGATCGCTCCGGCGACGATCCCGAGGGTCACGGCGGCGAGGCCGAGACCGACGACGCCCGTGTTGATCCAGAAGTAGCCGGGGCTGCTCGGAGCGGCGCTGCCGTCGGCCAGGACACAGTCGAAGCGGAGCGGCACCCAGGAGGCCTTCTGGCCGACGAGCACACCGGGCGGGAAGTCGTCGCGGCACTCGTGGGCCGGTGAGGAGTCCGCGCCGGAGGACGACTCGTGCACGGAGAGCGCGACCGATCCCGCGCCCAGGAAATACAGGACGACCGTGGCCCAGCCCGCCATCCACGCCGACCAGCGCACCAGGTCGAGCCGCCAGTCAGGGCGCCTGCCGGGCATCGCCACGGACAGGAGCTTGACGATGACGGCGATCACCCAGGCGGGGATCGCCACCAGGGCCGGGAAGAGCAGGAAGCCGAAGAGGATGCCGAGCGCCGAATCATCGTCCATCGAGCGATCCCAGCAGCACCGCCCCGCCCGGACCGTGACGGAAGCCACAGTTCCAGTCACAGCCTCGTCACAGGCCGGGGTGTGAGGGGCGAGGGTTCGAAGAGGGGGGCTGTGGGGCGGGGTTGGACACTCTGGCCGGGCCGGGGCGCGAGGTCCCGGGGCTCGTGGGGCTGGGCCCCGGGACGAGGGCTGGGCGCCGGAACTGGGGCGGGCGCCGGTGGCTACGACAGCTGGGACTGGACCTGGCTGGAGATCAGCTCCAGGTGGTCCAGATCGCCGAGGTCCAGCACCTGGAGGTAGATCCGCTGGGAACCGATCTCCGCGTACCGGCCGATCTTGTCGACGACCTCGGACGGGGAACCGGCCAGCCCGTTGGCCTTCAGCTCGTCCACCTCACGGCCGATCGCGGCGGCGCGCCGGGCCACCTCCTGGTCGTCCTTGCCGACGCAGACGACGAGCGCGTTGGAGTACGTCAGGTCGTCCGCGTCGCGGCCCGCCTGCACCGCGGCGGCCCGCACCCGGCCGAACTGCCGCTCGCTGTCCTCGATCGAGGCGAACGGGATGTTGAACTCGTCGGCGTACCGGGCGGCGAGCCGCGGGGTCCGGGTCGCACCATGGCCGCCGATGAGCACCGGGACCTTCTTCTGGGCGGGCTTGGGCAGCGCCGGGGAGTCGGTGAGGTCGTAGTACGCGCCGTGGAAGTCGAAGGTCTTGCCGACCTCCGTCGCCCACAGCCCGGTGACGATCGCGAGCTGCTCCTCCAGCCGCGCGAACTTCTCCTTCGGGAAGGGGATGCCGTACGCCTTGTGCTCCTCCTCGAACCAGCCCGCGCCGAGGCCGAGTTCGACCCGGCCGCCGGACATCTGGTCGACCTGGGCGACCTGGATGGCGAGTACGCCGGGGAGGCGGAAGGTACCGGCGGTCATCAGCGTGCCGAGGCGGATGCGCTTGGTCTCGCGGGCGAGACCGGCGAGGGTGATCCAGGCGTCCGTCGGGCCGGGCAGGCCGTCCACGCTGCCCATGCGGAGGTAGTGGTCGGAACGGAAGAAGGCGTCGAAGCCCAAGTCCTCGGTGGCCTTGGCCACGGCGAGCAGGGTGTCGTAGGTGGCCCCCTGCTGGGGCTCGGTGAAGATTCGAAGGTCCATACATCTATCCTGCACGGCGCCGCCCGCGTCGACCGCGCCGGTACCGTCCGGCACGGCCGTCCCCGGTCGGGTGAAATTCGCCCACCCCGCGCGCGGGCCTCGCTCCGGTCCGGTGACCGGCCCCGACGGTGATCGTTGGGCCGTCGGAGCCGGACCGTCCGGCGCCCGCGCCGGACGGTGGCTTCCGTCGCGCGTCACCGCTCCGGCCCCGGCGGGCCGGGGGCCGAGGAGGCCGTCATGTCCGAAGAGTCCGTTCCCCAGCAGGGAGGCCCCGCCGGCCGGCCGAAGGGGTTGCTGGAGCAGATGGAGGAGCTGATGGCGGCACTGAACGCGGACCTGTCAGCCCTGGCGGACCTCCAGGCCGGGGGCCCGGCGCCGGGCACGGCCGACGAGACGGACCGAGACGGACCGAGACGGACCGAGATGGGCTGAGACGGCCGGCGCGGTGACGCACCGGGTGACGGCTCAGGGCGCCGACGTCACGAGGACCGAGCGCGCAGGCGCGGCGGCGGTTCGGTGCGGATCGCGGCGGGGCCGCCGGGCGAACCGCCCCGGTCACGCAACCTCCGAGGGAACCCCCCGGTCACACGCCCGACGGGCTGTCCTGGATGTCCTCCGGCAGGACCTCCTCACGGGCCGCCAGCTTGCGCAGCATCTCCAGGACCCGGTCACGGGACTCGTCCGCCGCGTCGATCGCCTCCATGCACTGCCAGTACGTCGTCTCGTCGGCCGCGGCGCTGGCCATGCCGACCAGGGCTATGCCGACCTCGCCGAGCAGACCGCCGAGGCAGAGCAGGGTCTCGCGGGCGTCGTCGAGCTGGGTGAGCTGGGCGGCGCGCAGGTCGCCGGGGTCGAGTTCGGGCGGGTCCAGGACTCCGCAGCCACGGCCCGCCAGCTCCGTCAGTCCCAGTGCCTCGCCGCGCAGTTCCGGCGGGCCGGACACCGCGAGGCGGCTCCCGATCGCCTGTGCCAGCGCCTGCGCCTGCCAGACCTCCGCCATCATCTCCGCCGCGTCGGCGCCACCCGCCAGGGCTCGCCTGCTCGTGAGAATGAGCCGTACCGCGTCCATCCGTGCCCCCGTCCCTCCACCGCGCCACCCTCGCACGGCTGCCCGAACTCCCTTGTTCACTACCCAGCGTGAGGGACCCTGGGGCGAAAAGCCAGAGGAAGACGGAAATCTGTGGACAACAATTCGGATTCGACCGGTGATTTGACTCCACAGAGTAATAACGGAATTTAGCGCTCCGATTGCTGGTCCCCGGAGCCGGGAAGCGGAAAGCGGCCCTCGTTGCGGTCGATCTTCGCGGCCAGCGCGGCGAGCGGGTCGATGCCGAGGACCTCGCAGAACTGGAGCAGATAGGCCAGGACGTCGGCGACCTCGTCGGTGACGCGGTGGGCCGTGCCGGGGTCGTCCATCACTCGGGCGGACTCCTCGGGCGTCAGCCACTGGAAGATCTCGACCAGTTCGGAGGCCTCCACCGAGAGGGCGGCGACGAGGTTCTTGGGCGTGTGGTAGGGCTGCCAGTTCCGCGCGGCGGCGAACTCGGCCAGTCTGCGCTGGAGTCGGGCCAGGCCGGGATCGGGGTGTTCGGTCACGGGTTCAGGTGTACCACCGTGACACCGGGGGTCCTGGTGGCCCACGAGGCGTCGCTCACCGCGGCCACACAGCGGATGTGCCCCCGCTCGCCCATCCGCGCGGCCACCGTCAGCAACTCCCGCCGCTGGCGCGGATCCAGGCCGCGGTCGAAGCCGTCGACGAGGACGGTGAGCGTCCGCAGGGCGTCGGGCACCTCGCCCGGGGTGTCCACGTCGAGCACGCCGGGCCCGGTCAGCAGCACCAGTGTCAGCGCGAGGTAGCGCAGTTCGCCGTCGCCCAGCCGGGCGAGTTCGCTGCGGAAGCCGTCGCCGCGGTCGAGCAGCGCCCGTACCGTGCCGTCGGCCAGCGGCTCGGCGACCAGGTCGGTCACCCGCCCGGCACAGCCCGCGCGCAGTGCCTCGACCAGTTGGCCGTGCCGCCGGCCGCACTCCGCGCGCGTGCGCCACAGCACGTCGGCGAGGTTGTCGCAGCCGCGCAGCAGCCGGCCCGAGCCGGTGGGGACGGGGGCGCGCATGTACTCGGGGCGCGGATCGCAGGGGAAGACGGAGCGCAGGGCGACGACCATCTGCTCGGCGGCGGCGAGCACATGGCGCTGGCCGTCCGTCTTGCCGGCCACGCGCAGCGGCAGCAGGGCGGTGCCCAGGCGGTCGTCGGGGAGCGGGGCGCGGGTGACCGGGGCGGAGCCGGCGGTGTGCCAGGCGGCCTGGACGGTCCGGCGTCCGGGGTCACGCAGGGCGGTCTCCAGCAGGACGACTCCGCGCGCGGTCAGCCGCTCCCCCACGATCCGCAGGTACGGCTCGGCCTGGACGGCGAGGTCGAGCCGGACCGGGCCCTCGGCGCCGTCGGCCGTGCAGCCGATCCGGAATCCCCGCCGCCCCTCCGCGTCGGGGCGGGCCCGTTCCGGCACGCAGGCGGCCGGGTCCGGGAACGCCTCCCCGAGGGGGGCGCCGCCGCCGAGCCGTGCCAGCGCCTCGTACGCGGCGAGTGCGGTGGTCTTGCCGGCCCCGCTGGGCCCCGCGAACACGGTGACCGGGCCGAGCGGGAACCCGGCCCGCCGGTGCCCGGCGAAGGCCGACAGCCGTAGTTCGGTGATCCGGGAGCGGATGTCGGGGGACGGACGGGACTGCGCGGGGGGAAGGGGGGCGGCGGACGCGTCGGCCGCCGGCGGCTCAGCGGACACGGAGGGCACGGCCATATGCGGACCGTAGGCCTCCGCCTGTACGCCGAACCGTTTCACTGCCGGACGTTCCTACGATCGGGGGACCTGACGGCAACCGACATCCCGCGCAGACCAGGAATTTTGCAGAAGATGACGCTCTTGTGGTCGTTGTCGGTGCTCACCGTTACTCTGCCGGGGTGTACGAGGAGTTCGAGATGGGCGATCCGGCGGCGCGCAGGCGTGCGGCGATCGCCGCGGAGAAGGACCGGCTGGCCCGCGACCGTGAGCGGCGCGAATCCCGCGACCGCACGGCGGTCAGCGGCTTCCTGCGCCGGAAGTGGGCCTGGCTGGGCGTGACCGGCGACGCCGTCACCGCCGTGCACGGCGTTCTGGACGAACTCTCGGCCGTACCGGGCCTGCCCGCCGACACGCGCGCCGTGCTGCGGGCCGCGGCCGCCGGCGCACCCGACCGCGAGGCGCTCCTCCCGGCGGTGCGCAGGGCGCTGGAACACGCGGCTCCCGAAGAAGTGCTGGCGCACGTACGGGCACTGTGGGACGCGGACATTCCGTGGCTGACCGACGCGGGAGCGGAGCGCTGCCGGGTGATCTGCTCCAGCGCGCCGAGCCTGCTGCTCGTCAGCGGCCGGGCGCGCGCCGTCTCCGGCGGTGCGGCCTTCTCCCTCTTCGCGGCCGCCGCCACCCGCGGCGCCGTCCCCGTGCCCACGCGCCATCTGCCCGACATCCTGTCCTGGGCGCCGCTGCCCGTCCTGGACGACCTGGTGGACCACGGCGGTCTGCTGCCCGAGGACAGGCCGTGGGCCGACCGGGACCCGGACGAGGCGCTCTACCTGCGCGCACGCCTCGTGCCGGGCAAGGTCACCGCGCAGGAGGCGGCCGCCCTGGAGTGGACGGACTACCTGCGGCGCGAGGCGTTCCTGAGCGGTGCGCGCCTGGAGCGGCTGGACCCCGCCGATCTGTGGGACCTGCTGTACGACGTCGTCGCCGACGGGGACGTCACACGGATCGACGAGCTCGACGCCCTGCTGCCCCGCACTCAGCAGATCCAGCTCCGGGACCTCAGGTCCGGGGCGATCAACGGGGAATGGCCGCGCGAGACGGTCGCCGACACGGGGCTGTGGCTGCTGATGGCCAGCTTGTGGCAGCCGCGGGAGAGCGTCAGTCCCCAACTGAGCCCCTTCCACGCGCTGGTGGCGCTGAACCGCGCGTACGACCTGCTGAAGGCGGGCCGGCTGGAGGAGGCCGGGCAGCAGGCGGCACGGTTCGAGAAGGGCGGCACCGGCAGGAAGCCCGGCACCGGACTGCGTCAGGAGGCGCTCACCATAAGGGCGTACGTCGCCGCGGTGGAGGGCGACCTCGCTCAGGCCGAGGCGCTCACGGAGGCCGCCGTCGGGCTGGGTGAGCAGGCCGAGGCCAATCTGGCTCTGGTGCGCACTTGGAGGGCCACGCCGAAGAACAGGCGCGACCGGGTCACCAACCCGTTCATCGAACTCGGACTGGACCATGGCTCGTTCCGGTGGGAGAAGCACTGCCGGGAGCTGTTCCGCGAGGCCGAGGGCGACCACACCGAGCAGGCCCGGATCAACGACGCGGAGGAGCGCATCCGCGCCGCGCAGGGCGCCGAGGCGGGTCTGTCGGTCTTCTTCCGGATCCCCCTGGAGCCCGACCGCTATCTGATGCCGGACTCGGTTCCCGCCACGCTCGTACCGCCGGTGGCGGCGCTGCCACGGCGCACGCCCGCGGTGAGCGGCGCGGAACTGGAGCGGATCCGGGCGCGCGCCGCCGTGGAACTCCTCGACGATCTGCGCAGCACGCCACCACGTCTCGACCGCCACGACCGACGGGCCTGATCACCGCCCGGCCGTTCTCCACACCCTCTCTGCGAGGTAACCGTCCGCGATGTCCCCCAGCAAGAACCCCTCCCGATCGACCGGCTCCCGGGGCCGGTCAGCCGACCAGAAGGCCGCGCCGAGGAAGGCCGCCGCCAGGAAGAGGGTCGACAAGGCCGACCGCCCCGGACGCATCTGTCCGGCGTGCGGCGGTGTGCAGCCCGGGTCGGAGGGGCGCGCCAAGACCCCCAAGCCCACCGGTCTGCGCATACGCCAGGCCGGCCGCGCGGCCACCGCCCGGCCGGCACCGGCCACGGCCGCGAAACGACCGGGTTCCACCGAAGCAGCGGTGGAGCCCACCGCAACGCCCGCACCCGCCGAGGCCACCGAACCGCCCGCGCCCGCCGAGGCCCCGGCGGCGCCCGCCCGGGTCCCGGTGGACGCGCCCACGCTGATCAAGGGCATCGTCGAACGCGTCCCCGCCGCCCTCGCGGAGTCCGCGGCGGGCGACACGCCCCCGTCGGGCGCGCTGACCGCGGCCGTGCGCAAGGCCGTTCTGGACGAGTTCCGCACCCGCGCGGCCTTCACCGGCCGCGTGGCCGAGATGGACGCCCTGCTGTGGACACAGCCGGACCACGGCGGCCCCGCCGTCCGCGCCTCGATGGCGGACCATCTCAAGGCCCTCGGGATCCGGCGGCTGGACGCACCGGACCGGGCGGAGGCGTTCGTCGTCACGGAGGGGACGGGCGATGCCTTCGAGCTGCTCCGCCCCGCCTACGTCGACGATCTGACGGGCAAGGTCATCCTGGCCGGTCAGCTCCGGCGGATCGCGCCGGACGCGGCACAGCACACCACGGGAGAAGACGCATGACCGCCACCGGTATCGACTTCGGCACCACGAACTCGGTGGCCGCGCAGTGGACCGGTGGCGAGTTCGCCGAGGTGCTGGAGATCGGCGGCCACGGACTGGACGCCACCTGGCGCCGTCCGGGCTTCGAGCTGCTGTACCCGTCGGTGGTCGGCACCAGTTCGCTGCGCACCGGCACCCTGTTCGGCTGGGAGGCCAAGCTGCGTTCCGAGCGCGCCGTGGAGGCGTGCAAGCGGATGCTGCGCGAGGAACCCCTCGTCACCATCGGGGGCGAGCGGTTCGCCGCCACCACCGCCGCTGCCGCGGTGTTCCGGTCGATGGTCGTCGCCGCGCAGGACGAGGCGGCCACGGACATCGACGAGGCGGTCATCACCGTACCGGCCAACGCCACCGGCGCGGCCCGGTTCCGTACCCGGGAGGCGGCCCGGGCCGCGGGCATCAGGGTGCGCGCCCTGCTGAACGAGCCGACCGCCGCGGCCATCGCCTACGCCCACTACCTGGAGGAGGAGGGCGAGTTCCTGGTCTTCGACTGGGGCGGCGGCACGATGGACGCCACCCTCCTGCTGCACGACGACGGCTTCTTCGACGAGAAGGCCAGCCGTGGTGTCAACCGGCTCGGCGGCCTGGAGATCGACGAACGGCTGCGCCGGATGGTCCTGGAGCGGTCCCCCGCGCAGCGGGCCTGGACGGAGTCGGAGAAGCGGCAGTTCCGGCTCGACATCGAACGCAGCAAGATCCTGCTGTCCCAGCAGGAGTCGGTCAGCGTGCTGACCCCGGACGGCGTGTCGGTGGAGATCGGCCAGGACGAGTTCTCGTACGAGATCCAGGACCTGATCACCCGGGCGCTGGAGCCCGTCGAGGAGTGCCTCGCCCAGGCACAGCTCGACCCCGAGGACCTGACCGCCGTGCTGATGATCGGCGGCAGCAGCCAGATTCCGGCGGTGCGCGCCGCGGTCGCCGAGGCGCTCGACCGGGATCCGGTGTCCGTCGAGGCGTTCGACCCGATGACGGCGGTGGCCGAGGGTGCGGCGATCTGCGCCGCCGCCATGGCCGGGGAACTGAGCAGCATCATCCGGGTCGTCAACACGCACGCGCTCGGCACGGTCACGACCGGGAGCGACGGCAGCAGGCAGTTCAGCACCCTGATCCCGCGCAACCTGCGGCTGCCCCAGCAGCGCGTGAAGTCGTACGAGCCCAACAAGGACAACGTCACCAAGCTGACGGTCGAGGTCTGGGAAGGTGCGCCGGACCGGCCGGTCGAGCACCCGGACAACGTCAAGCTGACCGAGCTCCAGCTCACGTACCCGGAGCCCTGCCGTGACCGGAGCGAGGGCGTCTTCGACCTGGAGTTCACCTACAGCAAGGAGGGGCTGCTGTCGGTCGAGGCGACCCTGCAGCGCACCGGCGAGGTCGTGCTCAACGGTGAGGTCAAGGTGTTCGGTGACGGCGCGGTGGAGCCGGAGGTGACCAAGGAGCTCGAACGGCTGCTGGCCCTGTCCCCGGCCGCGCGGCCGGTGCCGAAGCCCACGCATCCGCAGACCCCGGCGGGCAGGCCGCGGCAGGCCGGCGAGTCCACCGAGCCACTGGTCGTGGACGGCTCCAACCTCGCCTGGAACGGCAGACCGCCGCGCACGCAGGGCGGCCGGCCGAGCTTCGCGGCGCTCCAGGCGGCGGTGACCGCGCTCCGGTTCAAGCACCCGCAGCGCGACATCCACGTGGTCGTGGACGCCTCCCTGCGGCACCAGGTCAGCGCGGAGGAACGGCCGCTGGTGGAGCAGGCGGTCGCGGAGCACCACGTCGTGCAGCCGCCGGCCGGCACGGAGGGCCGGGGTGACGCGTTGGTCATCAGCATCGCCGAGGAAGTGGGCGGCATCATCGTCTCCAACGACAACTTCGCCCCGTTCCAGAAGGACAGCCCCTGGCTGCTGAGCAAGGGGCGCGTCATGGGAGCGACGCAGTCGCACGGTGTGTGGGTGTTCACCGCCCGCACCCCGAACCCGGCGACGGGAGCCGTGCGGCACTGAGCACACGCTTCTCGCCGGCCCCGCGCCTCACGGCCACTCCCTGGGAGAGGGCCGCGGGGCGCGGCGCCGGGGCCGGACCCGGTTGCCGTGCCGGGGCGGCAGTCCGCGCTCCGCCGGGGCCGTGCCGCGTACGGCTGGATCCCGCATCACACACCGCCGTGGCCGCACCACGCACCATCGAACCGTGCGGCACAGGCCGGAGCCCGCATCGTGCACCACCGTGGCCCCACCACGCGCCGTCAGAACCGCACCGCGCACGGCCAGAGCCCGCATCGTGCAGCGCCGTGGCCTCACCACACGCCGTCAGAACCGCACCGCGCACGGCCAGAGCCCGCACCGTGCACCGCCGAGACCCGCACCGCACGCCGCCGTGGCCCCACCACGCCATCAGAACTGCATCCTGCACGGCCCCCAACCGCATCGTGCACCACCGTGGCCGCACCACGCGCCGTCGCAACCCCGCCGCACACGGCCGGAACTCACACCGCGCACGCCGAGACCCGCACCGCTCACCTTCGGCGCCCGCATCGCGCACGCCCGAGACCCGGGGCGCGCACCGCCGAAGCCCCCGGTGCACGCCCGAGCCCCGGGACGCGCACCGCCGAAGCCCCCGCAGCCGAGCCCCGGGACGCGCACCGCCGAAGCCCCCGCAGCACGCCCGGGACCCGGGAGGCGCACCGCCGGAATCCCCGCTGCACGCCCGAGCCCCGGGACGCGCACCGCCGGAATCCCCGCAGCACGCCCGAGACCCCGGGTCAGAGCACCGCCGAAGCCCCCGGTGCACGGGCGCGCACCGCCGAAGCCCCCGCGGCAAACCCAGGACCGGGGCGGGGCGAACCGGCGGCGGCCCCGCGGCGCGGCCGGCCCCGGCCGGTGCCGTGGGGCGCGTGTCGGTGTGGGGGTCGTTCAGCCGCCCGAGATCGCCGCGCCCTCCATGAGTCCGCTGACCTCCGTCCCGGGCGGCGTGAGGAGGAAGACGTTCCGGTCGACGCGGTGCATACCGCTGCCCAGCCCGAAGACGACGCCCGTGCTGAAGTCGAGGACGCGCTTGGCGACGTCGCCCTCCGCGCCGGACAGGTCGAGCAGCACCGGCGCTCCGGCCATCAGGGTCTCGGCGACCTCCCGGGCGTCCGCGAAGACGTTGACGCGCAGGACCACGAACCGGCGCCGCGTCTCGGTCTCGGCGTCGGGCAGCGAGCGGTGGTTCACCGCGGACGGCCAGGCGTCCCGGCCCCGCAGCGGCACGACCTGGGCGAGCCCTTCCCACTGTTCATCGGTGACGTCGTAACGGCTCACCGGCTCCCCCTGACCTGACTCGCACTCAATGCCTGCACCAGCCAATTCTTACGCCAAGTCACCCGTTCGGCCCAACAACGACACGGTGCGCGACCGGGCCGGCCGTATCTCACGCGTCACACACTGCGTCAGATGTGCGGATACGTCCGCTTCTTACCGGGCTCATACCCGACTCTTCATCGGTCTCCGCGCGTCGCTCACCCGCCGCCGCTAGCGTCGCGTGCCGTGCACTTGGCAGAGACACAGCAGGTGACACCCGGCCGGCGGACATCGTCGGTGGTGTCCGCCGATCCGGGGGCCCGCGCGGCGGCGCCGGACGGCCCCGCGCAGTGGCACCGCGTGCTGACACTCCTCGCCGACGTGAGCCTGTTCATCGGCACGCGCTCGGTGTGGACCCAGGCGGCCACGCACCGACTGGTCCTCGCGGGGGTCGTCTCGGTCTGCTACGCCTCGATCCTGGTGACCGGCGTGCTCGCCCTCACCGTCCGCCGGACGCGCTCGCTGGCCCGCCTGGACCTGGTCGTGCTGTCGACAGCGGTCACCCTCGCCCTGTGCGCCTGGGCGCTGAACCACGGCGGCGGCGACGAGGCGCTCCTCACCACCCAGGCCGCGCGGGAACTCGTCGCCGGGCACCCGGTGTACGACCAGCCCTGGCCCTGGCTGTTCCACGCCAAGGGCGTCGCGCTGACGCCGACCATGGACGGCGGGTACGACTTCACCTACGGCTATCCCCCACTGGCCCCGCTGCTCACCGCGCCCCTGCTGTGGCTGGGCCACGGCGGCGCCCCGGCGACGGCGGCGGCGACGGTCGCGCTGGTCGCCGGCACGGTGGCGCTGTGGCGGCTGCTCCCGGTGCCGTGGCGCTCGGCGGCGACGATGGCCTGCCTCGGCTTCGGCTTCCTGCCGACGTACGCCCGCCAGGGCTACCCGGCGATCATCGGCATGGTGCTGCTGCTGCCGGTGGTGGTGCGCTGGCCCCGGCTCGGCGCGCGTGGCCGGCTGGGCGCGGCCGGGATCGCGCGGGCCGCGTGCCTCGGCGCGGCGTGTGCCGCCCAGCAACTGCCGTGGTTCGTCACGCCGTTCCTGCTGGCCGGGATCTACGCCGTGCGGCGCGGCGAGCTGGGCGGCCGGGCGGCGGCGCGGGTGCTGCTGCGGATCGCGGGGACCGCGGCGCTCACCTGGCTGCTGATCAACGTGTACTTCGTCGTGAGCGAGCCGGGCCCGTGGCTGCGGGGCATCGCCCTGCCGCTGACCCAGGGCGCGGTGCTGCACGGCCAGGGACTGGTGGGCGTCTCGCTGTACTTCACCCACGGCAGCGACCGCCTCGACTGGTACGGCCGGGCGAGCGTGCTGCTCGCCGCCGCGCTGCTGGCGGTGTTCGTGCTGTTCGTCCGGCGGCTCGGGCCGGCCGCGACCGTGCTGCCCTGGTGCGCCTTCTACCTGGCGACCCGCTCCCAGGACGGCTACTACCTGATGATGACCCCGCTGTGGCTCGCGGCGGCTGTGACCGCGCCCCTGCCGGAGTTCGCCCACGCCTGGCAGCCGCGGCCCCGCCCGTTCACCGGCCCGCGCCGCCGGGCCGCACTGGCCGTGGCCGTCGTCGCGCTGATCACGCCCGCGCTGGCGAGCGCGACCCTGGCGGCGACGGGGACCCCGCCCCTGCGGATGGACGTCACGGCGGCCCGGCACGCATCGGCGCGGACCCTGTCCCGGCTGACCCTGCGGGTCACCAACACGGGCGGTACCGCGCTCACCCCGCACTACATGCTCAGCACCGGCCAGGGCATGAGCCGGTACTGGTCGCTGATGCGCGGCCCGGCGACGATTCCCGCGCGCAGCACGGCGGCCGTCGAACTCTGGGCGCCGTCCGGCGGCTTCCAGGTGCCCTCGAAGCCCGGCACCCGGCTCCGGCTGCGCGCCTTCACGGCGCACCCGCAGACGCTTTCCACCCGGGACGTGCGCCGGGCGGAGCTGGACCTCAGGCCGCCGCGCGGGTGAAGCGGAGCGCGGCCGTGACCGTGGTCAGGCCGCGCATCATGCCGAGCTGGTTCCAGACCATGCCGAACTGCTCGCGGTCCACGCTGAACTCCGTCTCCAGGGTCAGCGCGCCGGCGCTCACGCCGGTCAGGCGGGTGGTGAGGGAAAGGGGCCGGCTGACGCCCCGGACGGTGAGCTGTCCGGTGACCCGGACCGTGTCGCCGTCCAGCCGCTCCGCGCCGCGCACGGCGAAGGTGATCTCCGGGTGACGGTCGGTGTCGAAGAAGTCGGCCGACCGCAGGTGTACGTCCCGCTTGGCGCTCTTCGTGTCGAGGGTGGCCGCGTCCACGGTCACGGTGCCGGTGGCCGAGCCGTCGGGCCGGACCTCGCCGGTGCCGCCGACGCCGGTGAAGGCGCCCTTCACGGTGACCAGGCCCCACAGGGTCCTGTGCCGCAGGCCCACGGTGGACGCGGTCGGATCGAGCTGCCAGAGGCCTGTTTCCACGGCTGCGGTCATGGTCGTACTCCAATGTGAGGTGGTTCAAATTTGAATGACTAAGGGCGTCACGCTAACCCGTCATCCAAATTTGAACAACCCACCCCGCCCAGTATGGACCGCACTCGTACAAATTTGGACAACAGGTAGACTCGACACATGTCCGCCTCCGACGCGCACACCGCCGACCAGCCCCCCTGCCCCCTCGCGCACGGCGACGGGCTGCTCCCGGACGAGCTGCGCGCCTGGATGGTCCTGCTGGCCGCGACCGGCGCCGTGGAGCAGCGGCTGCGGTCTGTCGTGAAGGAGACCCTCGACGTCTCCCACGACGAGTTCCTGATCCTGTGCCTGCTGGCCGAGCAGCCGCGCACCGGACTGCGGATGACCCAGGTCGCCGATCTCCTCGGCCGCCCCAAGACCCGCCTCACCTACCAGATCGCCTGCCTCCAGCGGGCCGGACTGGTCAGCCGCAGATCCGTGTGCGGCGACAAGCGGGGCGTGCAGGTCGCCCTCACCGACAAGGCCCGCGACCTGCTGCGCGAGACCTCCGCCCTGCTCGCCGGAACCGTCCGCCAGGCCCTCGCCGACTCCATGGGCCCCGAGCAGCGAGCGGCCGTGAGCGCCCTCGTACCGGACCTGGAGACCGAGGCCCACTGAGCCGCCGGGCCCCGGAGAGACACAGGTCACCACCGCAAGAAGAGAAACCTCACAGCCCGTGCTCCGCCCTGGCTCCGACGCCCTGCCCTAGCATCCGAGCCATGACGGTCCTGCCTGACGACGGGCTCTCCCTGGCCGCCGAGTTCCCTGACGCGACACATGAGCAGTGGCAACGCCTGGTCGAGGGCGTCCTGCGCAGGTCGGGCAAGGAACTGACCGGCGCGGCAGCGGAGGACGCCCTGTCCACGACGCTGGAGGACGGGCTGCGCACCCGGCCCCTGTACACCGCGCGCGACGGCGCGCCCGACCCCGGCCTGCCGGGCTTCGCCCCCTTCGTGCGGGGCAGCCGCCCGGAGGGCACCAGCACGAGCGGCTGGGACGTACGGCAGCGGCACACGGCACTCGCCGACGGCACGGCCGACGCCGTGCTCGCCGACCTGGAGAACGGCGGCACCTCCCTGTGGCTGGTGCTGGGCGAGGGCGGCATCCCGGTCTCCGAGCTGGGCCGCGCCCTCGACGGCGTCTACCTCGACCTGGCACCGGTCGCCCTGGACGCGGGCCGCGACACCGAGGCCGCCGCCGAGGCGCTGCTGCGGCTGTACGACGACAAGGGCATCGACCCGGAGGCCGCCCGCGGCAACCTGGGCGGCGACCCGCTCGGGTACGAGGCCCGCACCGGCACCGCACTGGACTTCGCCCCCTTCGCCGCCCTGGCCGTCCGCTGCGCCGAGCGGTACCCGGGCCTGCGCGCGCTGACCGTGGACGCGCTGCCGTACCACGAGGCGGGCGGCTCGGCCGCGCAGGAACTTGGTGCCTCGCTGGCCACCGGCGTGGCCTACCTGCGGGAGCTGACCGAGGCCGGGCTGGGTGTCGAACAGGCCGTCACCCAGCTGGAGTTCCGCTACGCGGCCACCGCCGACCAGTTCCTCACCATCGCCAAGCTCCGCGCGGCCCGCCGGCTGTGGGCGCGGGTCGCCGAGGTGTGCGGGGCGCCGGCCGCGGGCGCTCAGGTGCAGCACGTGGTGACGTCGCCGGTGATGATGACCCGCCGCGACCCCTGGGTGAACATGCTGCGCACGACGGTCGCGACGCTCGCCGCGGGAGTGGGCGGCGCGGACTCCGTGACCGTGCTGCCGTTCGACCACGCACTCGGCCTCCCGGACGCGTTCGCACGCCGGATCGCCCGCAACACCTCCTCCATCCTGATCGAGGAGTCCCACCTGGCCCGGGTCGTCGACCCGGCGGGCGGCTCCTGGTACGTCGAGCGACTGACGGACGAACTCGCCGAGGCCGCCTGGCAGTTCTTCCGGTCGATCGAACGCGACGGCGGTCAGGCGGCCGTCCTGCGCTCCGGACGGCTGCGCACCGACCTGGCGACGACCTGGGCGGAGCGCTCCAAGCGGCTCGCCAAGCGCCGCGAACCCATCACCGGGGTCAGCGAGTTCCCGCTGCTGGCCGAGAAGCCGGTGGAGCGCGCCGCCGCGCCCGAGCCGCCGTCCGGCGGGCTGCCGCGCGTGCGCCGCGACGAGGCGTTCGAGGAGCTGCGCGCCCGCTCCGACGCCCACCTGGCGGCGACCGGCACCCGGCCACGGATCTTCCTCGCCACGCTCGGCTCCGCCGCCGAGTACACCGCCCGCTCGGCCTTCGCCGCCAACCTCTTCCAGGCCGGCGGCATCGAGCCGGTCACCGAGGGCCGCTTCGAGGACAGCGGCGCGACCGAGGCCGTGCTGTGCTCCAGCGACGCGCTCTACGCCGAACAGGCCGAGGAGACCGCGAAGGCGCTGCGCGCGGCCGGTGCCCGGCACGTCTTCCTGGCGGGCCGCGGCGACTACGCCGGCATCGACTCGTACGTCTTCGCGGGCTGTGACGCCGTGGACGTCCTGTCCGCGACCCTCGACCGCATGGGAGTGTCCTGATGGGAATCCCCGACTTCTCCGGCATCGAGCTGGGGACCCCGGCCGCCGACGCCACCGAGGGTGAGTGGCGCACGGCCCTGAAGCGGGCCACCGGGGGCACCGAGCCGCTGTGGGAGACCCCGGAGGGCATCGGGGTCAAGCCGCTGTACACCGGCCGTGACCTGGAGGGCCTGGACTTCCTGGGCACCTACCCGGGCATCGCGCCGTATCTGCGCGGCCCGTACCCCACGATGTACGTCAACCAGCCCTGGACGATCCGCCAGTACGCGGGCTTCTCCACCGCCGAGGAGTCCAACGCCTTCTACCGGCGCAATCTGGCGGCCGGCCAGAAGGGCCTTTCGGTCGCCTTCGACCTGCCCACGCACCGGGGCTACGACAGCGACCACCCGCGCGTGACCGGTGACGTCGGCATGGCGGGCGTGGCCATCGACTCCATCTACGACATGCGGCAGCTGTTCGACGGGATCCCGCTGGACAGGATGACGGTGTCGATGACGATGAACGGCGCCGTGCTGCCGGTGCTGGCGCTGTACATCGTGGCGGCGGAGGAACAGGGCGTACCGCCCGAGAAGCTGGCCGGGACCATTCAGAACGACATTCTGAAGGAGTTCATGGTCCGCAACACCTACATCTATCCGCCGAAGCCGTCGATGCGGATCATCTCCGACATCTTCGCGTACACCTCGCAGCGGATGCCCCGCTACAACTCCATCTCCATCTCCGGCTACCACATCCAGGAGGCGGGCGCGACGGCCGACCTGGAGCTGGCGTACACGCTCGCGGACGGCGTGGAGTACATCCGGGCCGGGCGGGAGGCGGGCCTGGACGTGGACGCGTTCGCGCCGCGCCTGTCGTTCTTCTGGGCGATCGGCATGAACTTCTTCATGGAGGTCGCCAAGCTGCGCGCGGCGCGCCTGCTGTGGGCGAAGCTGGTGCGGCAGTTCGACCCGAAGAACACCAAGTCCCTGTCCCTGCGCACCCATTCGCAGACCTCGGGCTGGTCGCTGACCGCGCAGGACGTCTTCAACAACGTCACGCGCACCTGCGTGGAGGCGATGGCGGCGACCCAGGGCCACACCCAGTCGCTGCACACCAACGCCCTCGACGAGGCCCTGGCGCTGCCGACCGACTTCTCGGCGCGCATCGCCCGCAACACCCAGCTGCTCATCCAGCAGGAGTCGGGCACCACCCGGGTCATCGACCCGTGGGGCGGCAGCGCCTACGTGGAGCGGCTGACGTACGACCTCGCCCGCAAGGCGTGGGCGCACATCCAGGAGGTCGAGCAGGCGGGCGGCATGGCGCAGGCCATCGACGCCGGCATCCCCAAGCTGCGCGTGGAGGAGGCGGCGGCCCGCACCCAGGCCCGCATCGACTCCGGGCGGCAGCCGGTGATCGGCGTCAACAAGTACCGCGTCGACAGCGACGAGCAGATCGAGGTCCTCAAGGTCGACAACTCCTCGGTGCGCGCCCAGCAGATCGAGAAGCTGCGCCGGCTGCGCGAGGAGCGCGACGAGCGGGCCTGCCGGGACGCCCTGGACGCGCTGACCCGGGCGGCCGACGGCAAGGAGAACCTGCTGGAGCTGGCCGTGCGCGCGGCCCGCGCCAAGGCGACGGTCGGTGAGATCTCCGACGCCCTGGAGAAGGTGTACGGGCGGCACGCGAGCCAGATCCGTACCATCTCCGGCGTGTACCGCAACGAAGCAGGCCAGTCCCCGTCCGTGGACCGCACCCGGGCCCTGGTGGACGCGTTCGAGGAGGCCGAGGGGCGCCGGCCGCGCATCCTGGTCGCCAAGATGGGCCAGGACGGCCACGACCGCGGCCAGAAGGTGATCGCGACCGCCTTCGCCGACCTCGGCTTCGACGTCGACGTCGGCCCGCTGTTCCAGACGCCGGACGAGGTCGCCCGGCAGGCGGTCGAGGCCGACGTGCACGTGGTCGGCGTCTCCTCGCTGGCCGCCGGTCACCTCACGCTCGTCCCGGCGCTGCGCGAGAAGCTCGCCGAGGAGGGCCGCGAGGACATCATGATCGTGGTCGGCGGGGTGATCCCGCCGCAGGACGTGCCGACCCTGCGGGAGATGGGCGCGGCGGAGGTGTTCCTGCCGGGGACGGTGATCCCGGACGCCGCCCACGACCTGGTGAAGCGCCTGTCGGCCGACCTCGGCCACGAGCTGTAGGGCCGCGATGGCCGCGATCGATCTGGACACCTATGTGAAGGGTGTGCTCGACGGTAAGCGGGCCCTGGTGGCCCGCGCCATCACGCTCGTCGAGTCCACCCGGCCGCAACACCGGGCGCTGGCACAGCAGTTGCTCACCGAGCTGCTGCCGCACAGCGGCCGGGCGCGGCGCATCGGCATCAGCGGGGTGCCGGGGGTCGGCAAGTCGACGTTCATCGACGCGTTCGGCACGATGCTGACCTCGCTGGGCCACCGGGTGGCGGTCCTCGCCGTCGACCCGTCCTCCACCCGCACGGGCGGCTCCATCCTGGGCGACAAGACCAGGATGGAACGCCTGGCGGTCGACCCGGCGGCCTTCGTCCGCCCCTCCCCCAGCGCGGGAACGCTGGGCGGGGTCGCGAAGGCCACCCGGGAGTCGATGGTGGTGATGGAGGCGGCGGGCTACGACGTGATCCTGGTCGAGACCGTAGGCGTCGGCCAGTCCGAGACGACGGTCGCCGAGATGGTCGACTCCTTCCTGCTGCTGACGCTGGCCCGCACCGGCGACCAGTTGCAGGGCATCAAGAAGGGCGTCCTGGAGCTGGCCGACGTGATCGCCGTCAACAAGGCGGACGGCCCGCACGAGCGCGACGCGCGGGCCGCGGCACGGGAGCTGGCGGGCGCGCTGCGCCTGATGCACGGCAAGGACGCCTTCTGGACCCCGCCGGTACTGCACTGCAGCGCCCGCGAGTCGACCGGCCTCGACACGGTCTGGGAGCGTCTGGAGCAGCACCGCACCCTGCTCGACTCCACCGGCCGGCTGGCCGCCAAGCGCCGGGACCAGCAGGTCGGCTGGACCTGGGCGATGGTCCGCGACGAACTCCTCGGCCGCCTGCACGCCGACCCGGCGGTCCGCGCGACCGCGCCGGACCTCGAACAGCAGGTCCGGGAAGGACGGTTGACGGCCACGCTGGCGGCGGAACGCATCCTGGCGGCTTTCGAGGGCCGCACGCCGCCACCCGGAGGCTGACCGACCCGGCCCGCCGCGTCCACCGACGCGGCGGGCCGCACCGCAGCACCGGGATCCACGGCCGCCGGTCCTGGACGGGTTGCCGCGAACTCCTCCCGGCCGGCCCGAGCTTGGCCACGGTAGAGGCCTTCCGGAGGGAGGCTCTGGTGGACGCCGGCTTCTTCCCGGGTTTCGTCGCCACCAAGTCCTGGGGTGGTCCTTCGCAGAGGTCGTCGACCGACTCGAACGACTCGGTCTCCAGGCCCCGGCCACATCGGTATCCCACCTCGCACCCGACGACCTCCGCATCGTCAGTGAGCAGGTGACGGGAGACGCTCCCTGGCCGGACCCCGGCGAACCCGTGCACCCGGTACACGTTCTCGATGCCGCGAACCAAACCGGGCACACCGTCGACCACGTCGTCGACCGCCTGACGGAATTCGGCTACCGGATGGCCATGCGTCCGGTACCGCCCCAGCAGCCCGGCGCTCTGCGGCTCCTCAGCGATACCTGCGACGCACAAGGGCCCTCGCTGGATCCCGGTACGAGCACCCCGCCCACATCGTGCGGGCCGCCTCCCTCACCGGGCACAGGACCGACGACGTCATCTCCCGTCTCACGCACTTCGGGTTCCGCATCGCCGCCCGCGTGCCGCAACCGGAACCGGTCGGCACGCGGATCACGAGCCGGGACCTGGACGGTGAAGAACCCCGGCCGGCCGGTCGATCCGGCTCATGTCCTGCGAGCCGCCGACGCCCTGAACCGGTCTCCCCGTGCCGTCGTCGCCCGGCTGGAAGAACTCGGTCACAGACTGTCCGACGGCGTGGCTCTGAGCCCCGGGGCGGGTCCCGCCGAACAGGGGTGACGGGGTGGCGGCCTGCGCAGGTCAGAGCCCCTTGCGGCGGGGCTGCGAAAGGGCTGGGACAAACCGCCGGGCCAAACCCCGTTTCCATGAATTTCGATCACGCTTGCTCCGTACTTCGACCGGGCACCGACACGATCAAGCCATGCGCCACGCCGAAGGCATCCGTGGGCGGGTCACCCGTCGACGGAACAAGTCTCAAAGCCTGGGCACAAATTCCACACATCCTCTCTCCAGATCGGTTCCGATGGTCTAGATTGACCGTGCTTCAGCTGTTCGGACACGAGGCGACCAATAATGATCTTTAAGTCCGGCACTACGGAAGGCCAGCAGTAGCGTCCCCGGTGCCGGACAAATGGATGATCAATTTCCGGAGCCCGAAAAGGGCTTCGGGTGCGGGGAGCACCCGAGGTTTCGACGGGTTCCACGTCGGCTCTGAAACGGCCGGGACGGCATGCGCGGGGGGCGGGGGCCTCCCGGGGGGAGGAACAGTACGGGAGGCGGGGGCCTTCCGAGGGGGCGGAACAGTGTTGGGCGAACACGTCGAACCACTGGGACCTGGGGGGGTTCTGTGCGGCAAGGGGGACTTGTCAGCCCGTTTCCGCCGGCGCACGAGCGTCTGGCGAACGGGACAATCAGCCGGCCCGCGATCGATTGGGAGCAGCGGTACCGCCGTACCGTGATCATCAGCGATACCGTGGCCACCGCCTTCGTGGTGGCGGCGATCGGCAACTTCTTCGGAGCCCGGGACGCGGCCAACTGGCACGAGAAATGGGGAATTCTCGCGTTCGGCACCGAGCTGCTGGTGCTGGGGACGCTCGCGGTGAGCCGGGCGTGGGCTCCGGCCGTGCTCGGCCAGGGAGCCGAGGAATTCCGGCGGCTCGGACGCTCACTGTTCACGGCGACCGTCGTACTCGCGCTCGGCGGAATCGCCCTCACCTCACGCAACATCAAACTCTGGATCTTCGTCGCGATCCCCGCGATCGCGCTCGTCACCATGACCGCGCGGTATCTGCTGCGCCTGTGGCTGCACAAACAGCGGAAGGAAGGGCGGTGCCTGCGACCGGTGCTCGCCGCCGGAAGCGTGGCCACCGTGCGCGACCTGATCACCCGGACCCGCAAGTTCCCGCACCTCGGCTGGCGCGTGGACGCGGTGTGCACGACGGACGGTCTCGGGCTCGGCGGTGACGAACTCGACGGAGTGCCGATCGTCGGCCGACTGGCGGACGTCGCCCACCACGTCCGCCGCGACGGCTACCGCGTCGTCGCGGTCACACCGGACCCGCACTGGTCACCGGGCCGGCTCCAGCGGCTGGCCTGGAACCTCGAAGGCAGCGACGCCGAGATGGTCGTGGCACCCGTGCTGATGGAGGTGGCCGGCCCGCGGCTGCACGTCGACGCGGTGCTCGGGATCCCGCTGCTGCGGGTCAGCATGCCGACCTTCACCGGGGGCCGCCGGGCGGTCAAAGGGGTCGTGGACCGGATGGGTGCGGCGCTGCTGCTGGTGCTGCTCGCGCCGCTGATGGTGTTCGTCGGGCTGCTCGTGGTGGCGGACAGCCGGGGTGGGGCGTTCTACCGCCAGCGCAGGGTCGGCAAGGACGGCCGCGAGTTCACCATGTACAAGTTCCGCACCATGGTCGTCGGGGCCGACGGGGCACGGGCCCAGCTCGCCCACCGCAACGAGGGCGCCGGCCCGCTGTTCAAGCTCCGCCGGGATCCGCGGGTGACCCGGGTCGGAACCGTGCTGCGCCGGTACTCGCTCGACGAGCTGCCGCAACTGTTCAACGTGCTCACCGGCTCGATGTCGCTCGTCGGTCCGCGGCCTCCGTTGCCGGAGGAGTGCGCCGCGTACGACCCGGACATCCGGCGGCGGCTGCTGGTCAAGCCCGGACTCACCGGTCTGTGGCAGATCAGCGGACGCAGCGACCTGTCGTGGGAGGAGGCGGTCCGGCTGGACCTCCGGTACGTGGAGGACTGGTCGCTCGCCCTGGACACAGTGATCTTGTGGAAGACGCTGCGTGCGGTGCTCTACGGGCAAGGCGCCTACTGATGCGCGGGGGCCGTCGTCCGGCCCGGCGCGCGGACCGCAGGCCACAAGGCCTGCCTGGGGGGAGGAACGGGTCATGAGAGTCAGCGTTTTCGGGCTCGGCTACGTGGGCTGCGTGTCGGCCGCGTGCCTGGCCAGCATGGGTCACGAGGTCATCGGGGTGGACGTCAGCCAGGTGAAGGTCGACCTGGTCAACGACGGCAAGGCCCCGGTCGTCGAGGAGCGGATCGGCGAGCTCACCGCCGAGGTCGTGCGGACCGGAGCGTTGCGCGCCACCGGCGACGTCCGCGAAGCGATCATGAACAGCGAGGTGTCACTCGTCTGCGTGGGCACGCCGTCGGAGCCCAACGGCAGCCTGTGCACCACGTACTTGGAGCGGGTCACCGAGCAGATCGGCGCGGCGCTGGCCGAGCGGGGCGGACGGCACACCGTCGTGTTCCGCAGCACCATGCTCCCGGGCACCTGCCTGAACCTGCTGGTACCCATCCTGGAGAAGTACGTCGGCGGCACCGCCGGGGTGGACGTCGGGGTCGCGGTCAACCCGGAGTTCCTGCGCGAGGGCACGAGCGTGCGGGACTTCTTCGACCCGCCCAAGACCGTCATCGGCGAGCTCGACCCGGCGAGCGGCGACGCGGTGATGGCGCTGTACGACGGCTTGCCCGGCGAGGTGTTCCGGGTGCCGGTCCCGACGGCCGAGGCGATCAAGTACGCGGACAACGCGTTCCACGGCCTCAAGATCGGCTTCGCGAACGAGCTGGGCGCGGTGTGCCAGGCGCTCGGGGTGGACTCGCACCAGGTGATGGACGTCTTCCTGGCCGACCGCAAGCTGAACATCAGCCCCGCCTACCTGCGGCCCGGTTTCGCCTTCGGCGGCTCCTGCCTGCCCAAGGACCTGCGCAGCCTGGTCTACGCGGCGCAGCGGGCCGACGTCTCGGTGCCCATCCTCGCCCACGTCCTGCCCTCCAACTCCGACCATCTGCAACGTGCGGTGGACCTGGTCGAGCGCACCGGCAAGCGCCGAATAGGCATGTTCGGGCTCTCCTTCAAACCCGGCACCGACGACCTCCGCGAGAGCCCGCTCGTCGAGCTGGCGGAGAGGCTCTTCGGCAAGGGGTACGACCTGCGGATCTACGACGCCAACGTGAACCTCTCCCGGCTGATCGGCGCGAACCGCGAGTACATCGAGAACCGGCTGCCGCACCTCGCGCAGTTGCTCGCCAACTCCGTCGGCGAGGTGCTGGAGCACGCCGAGGTGTGCCTGGTCGGGACCAGGGACCAGGCCGTGCTGTCGGCGCTGCCCCAGGGCGACGGCCCGGTCCTCGTCGACCTCATCCGCCTTCCCGACGCCGAGGCGCGCCGGGCCGAACCGGGGTACGTGGGCCTTGCTTGGTGACGCGACCGGCGGCGACGGGCCGGCCCGCCGCGCGCTGATCCTGGTGGAGAACCTTTCCGTGCCGTTCGACCGGCGGGTGTGGCAGGAGTGCACGACGCTGCGCGACGCGGGCTGGGAGGTGCACGTCATCTGTCCCCGGGGGAGCAAGCGGGACACGGAGCCCGAGGCGGAGATCGACGGGGTGCGCATCCACCGCTACCCGTTGCGCGCGGCCACCGGAGGACCGGCCGGCTACCTGCGGGAGTACGGCTCGGCGCTGTGGCACACGGTCCGGCTGGCCCGCAAGGTCGGCCCGGTCGACGTGGTCCACGCCTGCAACCCGCCCGACCTGCTGTTCCTGCCGGCACTGTGGCTGAAGCGGCGCGGGGCGCGGTTCGTGTTCGACCAGCACGACCTGGTGCCCGAGCTGTACCTCTCCCGTTTCGACCGCGGCAAGGATCTGCTCTACCGCGCCGTGTGCGCGCTGGAACGGCTGACCTACCGGGCCGCGGACGTCGTGCTCGCCACGAACGAGAGCTACCGGGACGTCGCGCTGCGCCGTGGCGGCCGACGGCCGGAGGACGTCTTCGTGGTGCGCAGCGCACCCGACACCGACCGGTTCCAGCCGGTACCGCCCGAGCCCGAGCTGAAGCGCGGCAAGCCCCATCTGCTGTGCTACCTCGGTGTCATGGGCCCGCAGGACGGGGTCGACTACGCCTTGCGGGCCCTCGCGAAACTGCGCGACGAGCTCGGGCGGACCGACTGGCACGCGGTGTTCGTCGGCGCCGGCGACACCTTCGACGCGATGGTGGAGCTGTCCCGGCGGCTCGGGCTCTCGGAGCAGGTGCAGTTCACCGGGCGCGTGCCGGACGCCGACCTGGTGCGCTACCTGTCCACCGCGGACGTGTGCCTCTCCCCCGACCCGCTCAATCCGCTCAACGACGTGTCGACCATGAACAAGGTCCTGGAGTACATGGTGATGGGACGGCCGATCGTCTCGTTCGACCTGAAGGAGGCGCGCGTCTCCGCCGGTGACGCCGCCGTCTACGCGACCGCCAACGACGAGGCCGGGTTCGCCGAGCTCATCGCGCTGCTGCTGGACGATCCGGAACAGCGGGCCCGGATGGGCAAGCTCGGCCAGGAGCGGATCGGCGGGCCGCTCTCCTGGCGGAACTCGCAAGCGTCGCTGCTCGCCGCGTACGACGCCGCCTGCCGTGACCACGCTCCGGTGTCGGCGGGCGACCCGGGCCGGGCAAGGAAGAGGCCGCGCCGTTGAGCGATGACACGATACGCCTGGTCACGATCGGGCGGATGCTCCGTCGGCGCTGGCGGCTCCTCGCCGTCCTCGCCATGGTGGGGGCGCTCGTCGGCTACGGCGCGTCCCTGCTGTTTCCGCCGCGGTACACGACGTCCGCCTCGGTCCTGCTGCCCGGACAGTGGGAAGAGCGCGAACTGCTCACCCAGGTGGACATCGCGACCAGTTCGACGGTGGTCGACCGCGCCGCGGCCGCGCTCGACTGGCCGGGCGTCAGCGGCGCCGAGCTGCGGGACCAGGTGTCCGCCAAGGCCGCCGACGGGAACATCATCAAGATCTCGGGCACGGCCGACACCCCGGAGCGCGCGCAACGGCTCTCCGACCAGGTGGCCGACCAGTTCGTCAAGTTCGCGGCGCGGATCGCGGGCGGCGCCGCCGGCTCCAAGGCGGCCACGGCGCCCGAGGCGCTGCGGAAGAAGGTCGAGGAGACCAACCGCCGCATCAGCGAACTGGCCGACGCCGCCGATCCGGGACAGACCGTGGAGAGCGTGCAGGCCCGCACCGAGCTCGAGAAGCTGCGCACGTCGCTGGAGGAGGCCATGACGAAGCTGGAGCAGGCCGACCCGGCGGACACCGTGGCCGGCATGGTCGTCATGGGGCCGGCGGCCCGCCCGACCGGTGAGGCGCCGCCGACCAGGGTGCAGCTCGTCGTCGCCGGGGCGCTGCTGTTCTTCCTGCTCGCGGTCATCGGCCATCTCGTCGCCGCACGGGCGAACCGCCGGCTGCGCACGGAACCGGAGATCGCCGCGGCGTTGGGCTCGGCGCTCCTCGGCAGCGTCGACGTGCCCGCGGACCGGCGCGGCAGGCGCCGACCGGAGGACCGCGGTCCACGAGCCCTGATCCGCCGGCTCCTCGGCATCGACACCCGGTGGGACCTCCCGGCCCCGCAGACATCCGGGGACGAGGCCCGCCGACGGATCCGCTACCGGCGGGTGTGCGCCCGCATACGGACCCAACTTCCTTCACCCAGGCGGCTGTTGGCTGTCGTGCCGGACGGTGACGAGATCGCCCGCCGGGCCGCCGAGCAGCTCGCCGCCGAGGCCAAGAGCGACCCGCAGCTACGGGTGGTGCAGGTTTCGGTGGACCGGCCGGTCGTGCCGGACCGGGACACCGAGACCGGCGCCCTGGTCGTCCTCAGCGCGGGGAGCTGGACCGCGGAGGAGCTCGCCGGCATCGCCGAGGCGTGCGCGGACGGCCGGCACGAGGTCGTCGGCATCGTCGTCGCCGGCATGGTCCGGACCCGTCCGACGCGGACGGACGGCCGTCCTTCGGACGAGGCCACTCTGGCGCTGGCGGTGCCCGGCCAGGCGACGGGAGGTTCAGCGTGACGACGAGCACGACACCGGAGCCGTCGGCCACCACCCCGCTCCTGGACCTGCACGCGCTGGTGGTCGCGGTCCGCAGGCGCCGCCGCCTCTGGTGCGCCATGGCGCTCCTCGGACTGCTGGCCGGCGCGGCCGTGGCGGTCCTGATGCCACCGCCGCCGACCGCGGTCACCAAGGTGCTGGTCGCGCACAAGGAGGACCAGCCGAACGACACCGGGACGCTGATCCGCACCGACGTCGAGGTGCTGGGAACCACGCGGATCGCCGAGAAGGCCCTGCGGTCCCTCAACTCCTCCGAGGATCTCGAGGACTTCATGCGGGACTACCGGGGCACCGGCGTCACCAACAACCTGCTGCAGATCACCGTGACAGGTGACAGCGACGCGGAGGCGGTGGCCCGGGCCGGAGCGCTGGCCGACGCGTTCGTCGCGGACCACGTGCGGAGAATGCGGGCGACCGCGAACGCCGAGGCCAAGGCCCTGCTCGACCAGCGTGACCGTATGAAGGACGAACTCGCCCAGGTCAACAAGGACATCGGCGACCGGTCGCCGGAGACGGAGACCGACCCGCAGGAGTCGGCGAGCATCGAGTCGCTCTTCGCCCGCCGGGCCGAGCTCACCACGCGGATCGCCGATTTCAACCAGCGCGCCGAGGAGGCGCGTGTCGGCACGCCCCAGGTCATCGCCGGCACGGAGATCGTGGACGCCCCGCGCCCGGTGAAGCACTCCCTGCCCAAGGCCGCCGCCACCGACGCCGCGATCGGGCTCGTCCTCGGCCTCGTCCTCGGGCTCGCCCTCGCCGCGGTCGGCGTCGTGGTCGCGGACCGCCCCGTGCTGCGCCGGGACATCGCGGCGAACCTCGGCGCCTCGGTCATCGCGGAACTGCCCCGCCGCTCGGGCAGGCGCTGGCGGCGCCGACGGACCCGGGTGGCACGCGAACGGCTCACCGCGCACCTCGCCCGCACCGTGCGCGACTCCACGGAACCGGTGTCGCTGCTGGAACTCGGCTGTGCGCGCGGCACGAGCGTGATCGCCCTCGACCTCGCCAGGGCGATGGCGCAGGAGGGGCCGGTGACCGTCGTCGACGGTCTGCCCGGCCCGCAGCTCGCGGACCGCCGCCCGAAGCCCGGAGACCCGACCGTGGTCAGCGGCGAGCGTGCCGCGGCCGTGCCCCCTCAGGAGCGCCGGCTCGGCGTCGGCTCGGTCGCGCCCGGCACGGCGTGGACCGACCTCCGCCACCTCGGCACGCAGACCGTGCTCGTCGTGCGAGCCGGGCACGGCAGCGCCGCATGGCTGCACACCGTGGCGCGGCAGCTCGCGGACCAGCACATCGCGGTGATCGGCGTGGTGCTGATCGACCCCGATCCGCGGGACCGGACCGACGGCACGTTGTGGGACGGGCTGCACACCGCGCTCCGCGGCCGGAGCGAGCGGCCGGCCCAGCAGCCGGGCTGGCGGCGGACGGAGCGGCAGCCGATGTGGGCCGCGCGGGGCGCGGACAACGACCAGGAGGCGCGGTAGGACATGTGTGGCATCGCGGGTACTTACCGCTGGCCGGACGGCAAGATGGTGACCGACCGGCTCACCGATACCCTCGCCCACCGCGGTCCGGACGGGGCGGGCCGGTACAGCCACCGGGCCGGTGAGGGCGAAGTGCACCTCGGGCACCGCCGGCTGGCCATCATCGACCTGTCCGAGACCGGCGCCCAGCCGATGGTCTCGGGCGGCCTCGCCCTGACGTACAACGGCGAGCTGTACAACGCGCCCGAGCTGCGTGCCGAACTGGCGGCCGCCGGGGTGCGCTTCCGCGGCACCTCCGACACCGAGGTGCTGCTGGAGGCCTGGCGGCGCTGGGGCACCGACTGCCTGCCCCGGCTGCGCGGCATGTTCGCGTTCGGGATCTTCGACGAGCGGACCGGTGACCTGGTGCTCGCCCGGGACCAGCTCGGTGTCAAGCCGCTGTTCCTGCTCCGGCGCGGCGAGGGCCTGGTGTTCGCCTCCGAGCTGAAGGCTCTCGCCGCCGTGACCGGCGGACCTCTGGAGGTGGACCACGCGGCGCTGGTGGCCTCGCTGCTGTACTACTGGGTGCCGGACTCGCGGTGCGCGTTCCGCGAGGCGGAGAAGCTGCCGCCGGGGAGCTGGCTGCGCTGCCGGGCCGACGGCTCGGTGGAGCGCGGCCGGTTCTGGAACCTCAAGGACGTCGCCGCCGAGGGCCGGGAGCGGGCTCTGGCCGGCGAGCGGCCTGACGTCGCCGCGGTCGTCGAGGAGTCGACCCGGCGCCACCTGCTCTCCGACGTACCCGTGGCGACCTTCCTCTCCGGCGGGCTGGACTCCAGCTACCTGACCGCGCTGGCGGCCCGCCACCAGCCCGGGATCTCCGCCTACACGATCGGGTTCCGCGCCGAGGACGCCAGGTTCGAGGCGATGCCGGACGACCTGCGCTACGCCCGGCAGGTGGCCGGGCGGTTCGGCGTCGACCTGCACGAGATCGAGATCGCCCCGAACGTGCTCGACCTGCTGCCGCGGATGACGTACCACCTGGACGAGCCGATCGGCGACCCGGCCGCGATCAACACGTTCCTGATCTGCTCGGCCGCCCGGGAGGCCGGGGTCAAGGTCATGCTCTCCGGGATGGGCGCCGACGAGTTGTTCGCCGGGTACCGCAAACACCTGGCCAACCTGCTCGCGCTGCGCTACCAGCGCGTCCCGCGGCCCCTGCGGCGCGGGGTGTCCGCGGTCGTGGACCGGCTGCCGGTCGCGACGGCCCGCCGGGGGTACCGGTCGGTGCGCTTCGCGAAGCGGTTCCTGTCCTTCGCCGACCTGCCGGAGGAGACCGCGTTCCGGCGCAGCTACACCATGTACGACCGGGACGAGCTGCTCGCCCTTCTCGATCCGGACCTGGCCGGGACGGTCGAGGACGTGCTCACCGAGCACGCGGACGTCTACGAGGACAACGACCTCGACGACTTCGTCAACCGCATGTGCCTGGGCGACGCCCGGATGTTCCTGCCGGGCCTGAACCTCGCGTACACGGACCGCTCCAGCATGGCCGCGTCGACCGAGGTGCGGGTGCCGTACGTGGACGTCGAGGTGGTCAAGGCGGCGTTCACCGTGCCCGGGGATCGCAAGATCGTCGGACGGCAGGGGAAGGCCGTCCTCAAGGAGGCGGCCACCTCGGTCCTGCCCCGGGAGATCGTGTACCGGCCCAAGGGCCTGTTCAGCGCCCCGCTGCGCGCCTGGATGAGCCGGGATCTGGCACCGCTGGTGCGTGAGGTGGTCAACGACGGCGAGCTCGTCCGTTCCGGGTTCCTGCGCCGCGACGCACTGACGCGGATGGTCGCCGAGGACGCCGCCGGGCAGCGGGACTTCTCCAAGCATCTGTGGCACGTACTGACGCTCGAGTACTGGTATCGCGACGCGACCTCTGGGTCCGGCCAGAGCACTCGGTTGACGGCTTAGGAATCAGAGGAGTTCGAGTGAAGCAGGTAGTGCAGAACTACAAGAGCGGCGAGCTGGCGGTGCTCGACGTCCCGGTGCCGGGGTGCAAGCCGGGCGGTGTGCTGGTCCGCAGCGCCTACTCGCTGATCTCCACCGGGACCGAGCTGATGAAGGTGTCCGAGGCCGGCATGTCGATGCTGGGCAAGGCCCGCTCCCGTCCGGACCAGGTGGCCAAGGTCATGCAGAGCGTGGCCACCAACGGGGTGCCCGCCACCTACCGCAAGGTGATGGGCAAGCTGGACTCCTACACGCCGCTGGGCTACTCGCTGTGCGGGGTGGTCGAGCAGGTCGGCGCCGGCATCGACGACGTGAAGGTCGGGGACCTCGTGGCCTGCGCCGGCAACGAGCACGCGCTGCACGCCGAGCTGAACTGGGTGCCGAAGAACCTCTACACCCCGGTGCCGGACGGCCTCGCGCCCCGGCACGCGGCCTTCGGCACCGTCGGGTCGATCGCGTTGCAGGGCGTCCGCCAGGGCGAGCCGCAGCTCGGCGAAGTGGCGCTGGTCATCGGCCTCGGCCTGATCGGGCAGCTCGTGGTGCAGCTCCTGGCCGCCTCGGGAGTCCGCGTCGTCGGCGCCGACCCCGACCCGGTGCGCTGCGAGCTGGCCGAGCGCCTGGGCGCCGCGGCGTGCGGCGATCCGGCGTCCGCGGCCGTGGAGACCGCCGTGGCCGAACTCACCGGCGGACACGGCGTGGACCAGGTGTACCTGGCCGCCGGCGGCGGCAGCAACCAGCCCGTCGAGCTGGCCGCCAAGCTGTGCCGGGACCGCGGCCGGGTCGTCGACATCGGCAAGTGCCGCCTGGACCTGCCGTGGAACGCGTACTACGAGAAGGAGCTCGACGTCCGGTTCTCCCGCAGCTACGGCCCCGGTCGCTACGACCCGGAGTACGAGCTGGAGGGGCGGGACTACCCGATCGGCTACGTGCGCTGGACCGAGCGCCGCAACCTGGCGTGCTTCCTCGATCTCCTCGCCCGCGGCAGCGTCGACGTGGAACCGCTGGTCTCCCACGTCGCCGACTTCGACGACGCCGTCGAGACGTACCAGCGCCTGAAGGACGGCGACCTGAAGGCCGTGGCCGTGCTGTTCCGCTACCCCGGGCACACGGTGGAGGCGGCGGCCCCGGAAGTGGCCGTGCCCGCGGTGAACGTGCAGCGGAGTCCGGTCCGGGCCGCCAGGACGCCGGTACGGCTCGCGTTCGTCGGGGCGGGCAACTACGCGAGTTCGATGCTGCTGCCGCACCTGGCACGGCGCGACGGCGTGAAGCTGTCGACCGTCGTCACCACGACCGCGCTGTCCGCGGCCAACGCGCAGCGGAAGTTCGGCTTCGACGAGGCGACCACCGATCTCGACGCCGTGCTCGGCGACAAGTCCGTCGACGCGGTGTTCGTGGTCACCCGGCACAGCTCGCACGCGGCGCTCACCCGCAGGGCGCTCCTCGCCGGCAAGGCCGTGTTCGTGGAGAAGCCCCTCGCCCTCACCGAGGACGAACTGGCCGACGTCCTGGCCGCCGTGGAGGAGTCCGGCAACGACCGGCTCCAGGTCGGATTCAACCGCCGGTTCTCGCCCCTGCTGCGCGAGGCCAAGCAGCGGTTCGGCGCCCGGACCGGCCCGGCGAACCTCCGCTACCTGGTCAACGCGGGACGCCTCGACCACGGAAGCTGGTACTTGCGACAGGGCTCCGAGGGCTCGCGGTTCGTGGGTGAAGGCGGGCACTTCATCGACACGGCGAGCTGGCTGCTGGACGCCGACCCGGTGTCCGTGTACGCGACCGCCACGTCCGGCAACGAGGACGTGCAGGTCGTGCTGCGCTACCCGGACGGGTCCACGGCCACCATCAGCTATGTCACGACCGGCCCGTCCGGCTTCCCCAAGGAGACGCTGGACCTGGTCGCGGACGGCCGTGCGCTGCGGCTCGACGACTTCGTCCGTGCCTCGGTCTACGGCCCCGAGCGGTGGGTCAGTTCGCGACTGCCGAAGGCCCGGGACAAGGGCCAGAACGCCGAACTGGCCGCGTTCGTCAAGGCCGTACGGACCGGCGGGCCGATGCCGGTGCCGCTTCGGTCGCTGGCCGCCACCACGGCGGCCACCCTCGCCGTCGAGACCGGCCTGGCCTGCGGTGCGCCGGTGACGTTGGAGCGGGCACGATGACCATGAGCGCGGGCTGGTACCTGCGGCGGCTGTCCCGGATGGGACCGCAGGAGGTCGCGGGCCGGATGGGCGACGCGGTGCGCAGGCGGCGGTGGCGCTCGGCGCTGCCGGACTGCCCGAAGGTGACCGGCGCCCGGTTCACCGCGGTCCTGCCCGCGGGGACGATGGCCGCGGTGCCACCGGACGCCGCGAAACGCCTCGTCGCCGAGGCGGACCGGCTGATGGACGGGCACGCCGAGTACTTCGGGGTGGTCCGCGACGACCTGGCCGATCCGGACTGGTGGTACGACCCGAAGACCGGGCGCCGGGCCCCGCGGGGCTACGCCTTCGACGTGCCCTACCGGAACGAGGACGCGGTCGGGGACATCAAGCAGATCTGGGAGCTGTCCCGGCACCAGTACCTCACCCGGCTCGCCGCCGCCTACGCGGTCACCGGCAACGAGCGGTACGCCGAGCGCGTGGCCGGGCACCTGCGGTCGTGGTGGGCGGCCAACCCGCCGCTGCTTGGGGTGCACTGGACCAGCGGCATCGAGCTGGGCATCCGGCTGCTGTCCTGGGTGTGGATCCGCCGGCTGCTCGACGGCTGGTCCGGCGCGGCCGCCCTGTTCGAGGGCGACCCGGTGGCGCTGAACCAGATCTGGCACCACCAGCGCTGGCTGGCCGCCTTTCCCAGCCGGGGGTCGTCGGCGAACAACCACGTCATCGCCGAGGCCGCCGGGCAGTTCGCCGCGGCCTGCGCGTTCGACTGGTTCCCCTCCTCGGCGCGCTGGCGGGCCGACGCGCTGCGGTCGCTGGAGCGGCACCTGCGCGGCAACACCTTCCCCTCCGGCCTCAACCGCGAGCTGGCGACCGAGTACCACGGCCTGGTGCTGGAGCTGGGTCTGGCCGCGGTGGCCGAGGCGGATGCCGCGGACGTGCCGGTCCCCGCGACGGTCCGTCTGGTGCTGCTGCGGATGACCGACGCGCTCGCGGCCGTCGTGGACAACCGGCTACGGCCGCCGCGCCAGGGGGACGCGGACGACGGGCACGGCCTGGTCGTGGACGGCGCGGGCACCGACCGCTGGGGCTCGCTGCTGGCCACCGGGGACGCCGTGTTCGGCCGGCTCCCCTGGTGGCCGGCGGTGACCGGCACCGATGTGCGCACCCCCCTGCTGGCCGCGCTCGTCAAGCCCGGCGGACTGTCCGTGACCCGCCCCGAAAGCCGCCCGGCGCATTTCACGGATGCGGGCATGACCATCCTCCGCGGCCCGGGCGAGATCTGGTGCCGCTGCGACGGCGGTCCGCACGGCTTCCTGTCCATCGCCGCGCACGCCCACGCGGACGCGCTGTCCGTGGAGGTCCGGCACGACGGGGTCGACGTCCTCGCGGACCCGGGGACGTACTGCTACCACGGGCAGCCCGAGTGGCGGCGGTACTTCCGGTCGACCCTCGGCCACAACACCCTGCAACTGGACGACGGTGACCAGTCCGTCTCCGGCGGCCCGTTCCTGTGGACCCGGCATGCCACCAGCCGCGTCCTGGTCGCGGACACCTCCGGCGAGGGCGTGGCCCGCTGGTGTGCCGAACACGACGGTTACCGGCCCTCCGTACACCGCCGCCGGGTGGAGCTGACGGCCGCGGAGCAGGAGGTGAGGGTGGTCGACGAGGTGCGCGGCCCGCGCCGGGCCGTGCGGCTGGCGTTCCACCTCGGCCCGGCGGTCACCGCGGACCTGGTGGGGAACCGGGCGCGGCTCACCTGGACCCGGGACGGCGAGGACCGCTCCGCGGTGCTCGTCCTGCCCGGGGAACTGTCCTGGCGTGCGCACCGCGGGGAGACCGGGCCGCCGCTGGGCTGGTACTCCGCGGGATTCGGACGCAAGGAACCCACCACCACGCTGGTCGGCACCGGTTTCGCCGACGGCGTGCGGGGGTTCACCACCGTACTGACGTTCCGCGGCTAGGGGGGAGGGGACCCGTGGGGATGGAGTGCCGGCGTTGGGCGTTGCCGGCGGCACCGCTGGCGCTGACCCTGCTGGCGGTGACCGGTTGTACGAGCTCGCCGGACACACCGGGGAAGCCGGCCGCCACGCCCTCCGGACCGGGGGCCGCGTCAGCCGCGGCCCGGGTGTGCGCCGAGCCCGGGGCCGGGCCCGCCGAGGCGCCTGCGGGCGCGGTGACGGTCGACCCCGACGTGGTCGGTGACCTGGCCGAGAAGACGAGGAGCAACCCCCCGGGCACCACGTTCTGGCTGCGGCCGGGCACGCATCGGCTCGAGCCGGAGCGCTACGCCCAGGTCATGCCCAAGAAGGGGGACCGCTACATCGGTGCGCCGGGCGCGGTTCTCGACGGCGGGAGGAAGAACGCGTACGCGTTCAGCGGCACCGCCCGTGACGTCACCATCCGCTTCCTGACCGTGCAGCGCTTCGTCGCACCGACCGACGAGGGCGTGGTCAACCACGACATGGCCGACGGATGGGTGATCGAGCACACCACGATCCAGAACAACGACGGCGCCGGGCTGATGGCCGGCGCCCGCCAGCAGGTCCGCGCCAACTGCCTGCGCGACAACGGCCAGTACGGAATGAACGCGTACAAGACCGGCAACACCATCCGCGACCTGGTGGTCGAGGGCAACGAGATCGTCGGCAACAACACCGGCGACTGGGAGCGGCGCAAGCCCGGCTGCGGCTGCACCGGTGGCATCAAGTTCTGGGCCGTCGACGGCGCCGAGGTACGCGGCAACTGGGTGCACGACAACCGCGGAGCCGGGTTGTGGGCGGACACCAACAACAACGACTTCCGCATCGAGGACAACCTGATCGAGAAGAACGACGGCGCCGCGCTGGTCTACGAGATCAGCTACAACGCGGTCATCCGGAACAACACGATCCGGCGGAACAACTGGGTCGAGGGCCGCGAGTCCGCCGAGCGCGGCGACGACTTCCCGTACGCGACGGTCTACCTGTCCGAGGCCGGCGGCGAACCACGGGTCGAAGCCCGCACGGACAAGATCGACATCTACCGGAACGTGCTGGAGGACAACTGGAACGGGATCACCCTGTGGGAGAACGCCGACCGGTTCTGCAACAGTCCGGCCAACACCTCCTCCGGTGACTGCACGCTGCTGGTGAAGGACAAGGACCGTTGCGTGAAACCGGCGATCGCCGGCGCACCGCTGTACGCCGACTGCCGGTGGAAGACACAGCGGGTGGACATCCACGACAACCGCTTCGTCCTGGACAGGTCCGTCGTCAGGTGCACGGAGAAGTGCGACCGCATGGCGGTGCTCGCCAACTACGGCACGTATCCGGACTGGTCACCGTACAAGGGCAAGCGGGTGGCCGAGGCGATCACCTTCAAGCAGCACAACCGCTGGCACGACAACACCTACCGGGGGCCGTGGCAGTTCGTCGTCGAGGACCCGAGCCAGGTGCTCGACCCGTGGCAGTGGCAGGGCCCGCCGTACCGGCAGGACGCGGACAGCAGGTTCCCCACGGAACGGGCGGGTGGTTGAGATGGACCGTGCCCCCGCCACCACTCCGAAGGCCGTCGGGATCGTCTGGCTGCTGCTCGGCCTCAACACGCTCG
This sequence comes from Streptomyces flaveolus, assembly GCF_000716535.1. Taxonomy (GTDB): domain Bacteria; phylum Actinomycetota; class Actinomycetes; order Streptomycetales; family Streptomycetaceae; genus Streptomyces; species Streptomyces flaveolus_A. Next base: position 202,371 of record NZ_JNWV01000019.1, read on the forward strand.
GCTCCGCCGGGGCGAAGACCATCGTGCAGCTACCGCGCTCCCTCATCCAGCTCGTCACCATGGGTTCGCTGGTCGTCGCGTTCGCACTGGCGCTCGCGCTCAATGTGCGGCTGCGCATCAGACCCAGCGCCTTCGTCTTCCTGCTGACCCTGCTGCTGGTGCCGAGCGTGATCTCCAGCGTGCACCTGGAGTCCGGGTTCGGCGCGCTGTTCCGCTGCACCCGGCTGGCCCTCTTCGTCGGCACGCTGTGGCTGGTGACCCGCTGGTGGGACGGGAGTGTGACGTTCGTCCGCCACCACATCCGGATGTACTTCGCGGTGCTCGTGTCGGTGGCCGCGGGCCTGGCCATCTCACCCGGCGCGGCCATGCCGGATCTCTACGGCGGACGCCTCGTCGGCGCGCTGTGGCCGCTCACCCCGCCGCAGATCGGGCAGTACGCGGCGGTGATCACCGGGCTGACCGTGCTGCTCCTCCTGGGCCGCCAGGTCGACAGGGCCGGCGCGGCGGTGGTCATCGTCCCGTCACTCGTCCTGCTCGCGCTCACCCACACCCGCACGGCCACCGTCGGCCTGCTCGTCGGGCTGGCGTTGGCGATCGGCTCGCTCCTGCTGACCAGCGCCGCGGCCCGCCGGTTCTTCACCTGGGCGGTGCTGGTCGCCACAGTGGCCGCGGTGGGGTTCGCCTCCGCGCTCCAGGCGTGGTTCCTGCGGGGACAGAGCAAGGAGAACTTCTCCAGCCTCACCGGCCGGGCCAAGGTCTGGGACGCCCTGCTGGCAGCGCCGCGGACGACCGCGGAGCAGTTCTTCGGTGTGGGCCTGGGCGACAAGTCGTTCGGCGGGCTGCCGATCGACAACAGTTGGCTGGCCGTCTACAACGAGCAGGGTCTGATCGGTGTCGCCATCGTGGCGGCCGTCATCCTCGTGCTCGGCGCCGTCGCGCTGCTGCGGCCGCCGTCGCTGCCGAGGGCCTGCGCGATCTTCCTGATCAGTTACGTCGCGATCTCGTCGTACACCGAGGCCGGCCTCGGCGACGCCTCGCCGTATCTGCTGCATCTGGCCCTGGCCGCCTCGCTGCTCGCGGCGCCCGCCGCGGCCACGCCGCTCCCGGCACCCCCACCCCCACGACCAGGTATCCCGCGCTGGGCCCGGGATCGGGAGGTGAGCTGACCATGCACGTCCTCGTGGTGCACAACCGCTACTCCTCGGCGCAGCCGAGCGGCGAGAACCGGGTCGTCGACGAGGAGGTGCGGCTGCTGCGCGCGGCCGGCCACCGGGTCGAGGTGTTCGAGCGGCGCAGCGACGACATCGCCGGCCGGTCCCTGCTCGGCAAGGTCGCGGTGCCGCTGCTCGTGCCGTGGAACCCCGCGGTCCGCAGGGAGCTCACCGCCAGGCTCCGCGCCGACCGGCCGGACGTGGTGCACGTCCACAACGTCTTCCCGCTCCTGTCGCCGGCGGTCCTCGCCGCCTGCGCCGACGCCGGCGTACCCGTCGTCGCCACGCTGCACAACTACACCCAGGTCTGCCCGCCCGGCACGCTGCAACGGGACGGCCGGCTGTGCACCGAGTGCGTCGGCTCGGCGGTGCCGCTGCCCGCCGTCCGGCACGGCTGCTACCGGGACTCCCGTCTCGCGACGGTGCCGGTCGCGGTGAGCCTGTCGGTCAACCGGCGGCGGTGGTGGTCGGGCGTGGAGCGGTTCTTCTGCATCTCCGAGGCGCAGCGCGACGTCCTGGTGCGATCGGGCATGCCGGCCGAGTTGCTCACGGTGAAGCACAACTTCGTACCCGATCCCGGCGCCTGCCGGGAGGGCGACGGAGAGCAGTTGCTCTTCCTCGGCCGGCTCGCGGAGGCCAAGGGGGTGCGGCTGCTCATGGCCGCGTGGGACCAGATCGCGGCCGACGGCGGTGTGGGCGTGCCGCTCGTGCTCGCCGGCGCGGGCCCGCTGGAGCGAGAGGTGACCGCGTGGGCGGCGGGCCGGGACGACGTGCGCTACGCCGGTCTGCTCGACCCGGCCCAGGTCCGGCAGACCGTCGCACGGTCGGTCGCCGTGGTGGCTCCGTCGATGGCCATGGAGACGTTCGGCCTGGTGGTCGCGGAGGCGATGGCGGCGGGGGTGCCGGCCGTCGCCGCCGGCCACGGCGCCTTCGTCGAACTCGTCGAGGACGGGGTCACCGGGCTGCTGCACCGGCCGGGCGAGCCCGCCTCGCTCGCGTCCTGCATACGCCGGATCGCGACCGGACCGGACGGCAACCGGGAGATGGGCGAGGCGGCCCGGCGCCGTTACGAGAAGGGCTTCAGCCCGGCCGTCGGGCTGGAGCGCCTGGAGGAGGAGTACCGCGCCGCGATCGCGGGGCGGGCGCAATCGAGGGGGGACGGAATCAATGGGGGGCACTAGATGACACGATGCCGACTGTGCGGCTCGGCGGCGCTGGCCAGCGTCGTCGACCTGGGGGCGACGCCGCCGTGCGAGAGCTTTCTCGCCGCGGACCGACTGGACCAGCCGGAGCCCGCGTACCCGCTGCACCTGCGGGTCTGCACCGACTGCTGGCTCGCGCAGATCCCGCCGCTGATCACGCCGGAGGAGACGTTCGAGGAGTACGCGTACTTCTCCTCGTACTCGACGTCCTGGGTGGAGCACGCGCGCACGTTCGTCGACGATGCCGTGCGGCGGGTGGGGCTCGGCACCGAAGGCTCCGACGCCTTCGTGGTCGAGGTCGCGAGCAACGACGGATACCTGCTGAAGCACGTCGTGGACCGGGGTATCCGCTGCCTCGGCATCGAGCCGTCGGTCAACGTCGGCGCCGCGGCCCGCGATGCGGGTGTGCCCACGCTCACGGAGTTCCTGAGCCCGGACACCGGCGCGGCGGTCCGCGAGAAGCACGGCCCGGCGAACCTGGTCGTGGCCAACAACGTGTACGCGCACATCCCCGACGTCGTCGGGTTCACCCGGGGGCTGCGCGCCCTGGTCGCCGACGACGGCTGGGTCTCCATCGAGGTGCAGCACCTGCTGACCCTGATCGAGCAGAACCAGTACGACACGATCTACCACGAGCACTTCCAGTACTACACGGTCGCGTCCGCGATCCGGGCGCTGGCGAGCGGCGGACTCGCGCTCGTGGACGTCGAGCTGCTGCCCACGCACGGCGGTTCCATCCGGCTGTGGGCCCGGCCGGCCGAGGTGGCCGGCGAGCCGACGCGGCGGGTGGCCGACGTGCTGGACCGGGAGAAAGCGGCCGGGCTCCAGGAGCTGTCCGGGTACACGGAGTTCTCCGCGCGGGTGGCCAAGGTGCGCCGGGACCTCCTCAAGTTCCTCATCGAGGCGGCCGAGCGCGGCGAGACGGTCGTCGGCTACGGCGCCCCGGGCAAGGGCAACACCCTGCTCAACCACTGCGGCATCCGGCCCGACCTGCTCGCGTACACGGTCGACCGCAACCCCTACAAGCACGGCAGGTTCACCCCGGGCACCCGCATCCCGATCCTGCCGCCCGAGCAGATCGCCGCCGACAAGCCGGACTACGTGCTCGTCCTCCCGTGGAACCTGCGGGCCGAGCTCGTCGAGCAGCTTTCCTACGTGCACGACTGGGGCGGCCGACTGGTCTTCCCCATCCCGGAACTGAGCGTTGTCGACGTCGCGTCCCGAAAGGTCACAGCATGAAGGTCGTCCTGTTCTGCGGCGGTTACGGGATGCGGATGCGCAACGGTGCCGCGGACGACGTGCCCAAGCCGATGGCGATGGTCGGCCCCAGGCCGCTGATCTGGCACGTCATGCGCTACTACGCGCACTTCGGGCACATGGAGTTCATCCTGTGCCTCGGGTACGGGGCCCACCACATCAAGGACTTCTTCCTCAACTACGAGGAGACGACGTCCAACGACTTCGTGCTGCGCGGCGGGCGGACCGAGCTGCTGTCCACCGACATCTCGGACTGGACGATCACGTTCGCGCAGACCGGCATCGAGTCGCCGATCGGGGAGCGGCTGCGCCGCGTGCGGCACCACCTGGACGGGGACGAGATGTTCCTCGCCAACTACGCCGACGTCCTCACCGACGCCCCGCTGCCCGAGATGATCGAGAAGTTCGCCGCGCGGGACGCCGGCGCCTCGATGATGGTGGTGCCGCCGCAGTCGTCGTTCCACTGCGTGGAGCTGGGCGAGGACGGCCTGGTGGGGGGCATCACCGCGGTGAGCGAACTGCCGCTGTGGGAGAACGGCGGCTACTTCGTGCTCCGCCAGGAGGTCTTCGACCACATCCCCGAGGACGGGGACCTGGTCGCCGACGGATGCGCCCAGCTGGCCAAGCGCGGCCGGCTGGTGGCGCACCAGCACCGCGGCTTCTGGAAGCCGACCGACACCGTGAAGGAGCGGGCCGCGCTCGACGCCGCCTACTCCCGGGGCGACCGTCCGTGGGCCGTGTGGGAACGGGACGGCGCGGGGGTGAACGCGTGATCCGGCTCGGCGCGGGGCGCGTGGACAGGATCGTCGCGGTGGGCGCGCACTGCGACGACATCGCCATCGGCGCCGGCGGCACGCTGCTGACGCTGTGCCACGCGCGGCCGGGCATCCGTGTCGACGCGCTGGTGCTCTCCGGCGGGGGCGGCGAGCGCGAGCAGGAGGAGCGGGCCGCGCTCGCCGCCTTCTGCCCGGGCGCCGACCTGCGGCTGACCGTGCACAAGCTGCCGGACGGCCGGCTTCCCGCGCACTGGGAGGAGGCCAAGTCCGCCGTCGAGGAGCTGCGCGAGCGGACCGACCCGGACCTGGTCCTCGCCCCGCGCACCGATGACGCGCACCAGGACCACCGCGGCCTGGCGCGGCTGATACCGACCGCGTTCCGCGACCACCTGGTCCTCGGCTACGAGATCGTCAAGTGGGACGGCGATCTCGGCAGGCCGGCCGCCTACCAGCCGCTGTCGCCGAAGACCGCCGAACAGAAGGTACGGCTGCTGCAGGAGCACTACCCCTCGCAGCGGCACCGGCCCTGGTACGACCGGGAAGCCTTCCTGGGCCTCGCCCGGATCCGCGGCATCGAATGCCACGAGCGCTACGCCGAGGCGTTCGCCGTCACCAAAATCACGCTCGACCTGGGGGAATGAACCTTGCGCGTACTGCTCACCGGACACCAGGGCTACCTGGGCACCGTCATGGCCCCGGTCCTCACGGCCGCCGGGCACGAGGTCGTCGGCCTCGACGCCGGCCTGTTCGCCGACTGCGTCCTCGGTCCGGCGCCCGCCGACCCGCGGGGGCACCGGGTGGACCTGCGCGACGTCACGGCCGACCACCTGGCCGGGGTGGACGCCGTGATCCACCTGGCCGCGCTCTCCAACGACCCGCTGGGATCGCTGGCGCCGGAGCTCACCTACGACATCAACCACCACGCGTCCGTACGGCTGGCCCGGCTGGCCCGCGACGCCGGGGTGCGGCGCTTCCTGTACGCGTCGACCTGCTCCGTCTACGGCGCCGCCGGCGGCGACGACCTGGTGGCCGAGGACGCCCCGCTGCGCCCGGTGACGCCGTACGCGGAGTCCAAGGTGCGCGTGGAGGACGACCTGCACGAGCTGGCGGACGGCGACTTCACCCCGGTGTACATGCGCAACGCCACCGCCTTCGGCTACTCCCCCCGGCTGCGCGCCGACATCGTGCTCAACAACCTGGTGGGCCACGCACTCCTGTCCGGCGAGGTCCTGGTCCTCTCCGACGGCACCCCCTGGCGCCCGCTGGTGCACGCCGCCGACATCGCACGGGCCTTCTCGGCGGCGCTGACCGCGCCGCACGAAGCGGTGCACGACCGGGCGTTCAACATCGGCAGCGAGACCAACAACGTCACCGTCGCCGAGATCGCCGGGCAGGTCGCCGAGGCGGTGTCCGGGGCGAAGGTGGTGATCACCGGGGAGACGGGTGCCGACCCACGGTCGTACCGCGTGGACTTCTCCCGCTTCCGCGCCGCGGTGCCCGGCTTCGACTGCGAGTGGACGGTGAAACGCGGAGCGCTCGAACTGGCCGACGCCTACCGGAATTTCGGCCTGACCCGGGAGGACTTCGAGCAACGCTTCACCCGCCTCGCCGTGCTGCGCGCGGCGTCCGAGTCCGGCGCCGTCGACGACACCCTGCGGTGGCGCCCGTGACCGGGACCGGCGAGGAGATGTACGCGCTGGTGGAGCGGATGTACCCGCTGTGCCGGAGCATCACCGGCGACGGTGTGCGCGCCACCTTGGACATCGTCGGGGAGTACATCCCGCTCCACAGGCACGAGGTGCCGACGGGCACGCAGGTGCTCGACTGGACCGTGCCGCAGGAGTGGAACATCCGCGAGGCGTACATCGCCGACACCGCCGGGAACCGGGTCGTCGACTTCGCCGACTCCAGCCTGCACGTGCTCGGCTACAGCGTGCCGGTGTCGGCGACCATGCCGCTGGCCGAACTGCGCGGACATCTGCACACCCTGCCGGAGCACCCGACCTGGGTGCCGTACCGCACCAGTTACTACAAGGCGGAGTGGGGGTTCTGCCTGGCCCAGGAGACGCTGGACGCGATGCCGGACGGCGACTACGAGGTCCTCATCGACTCCACCCTCGCCGACGGCCACCTCACCTACGCCGAGCACGTGGTCCCGGGGCAGGTCCCCGACGAGGTGATCGTCTCCTGCCACGTCTGCCACCCGTCGCTGGCCAACGACAACCTGGCCGGCATCGCGGTGGCGACGTTCCTGGCCCGGGCGCTGGCCCGGCGGACGCCGTACTACACCTACCGGTTCGTCTTCGCGCCCGGCACCATCGGGGCGATCACATGGCTGGCCCGCAACGCGGAGCGGGTGGACCGGGTCAAGCACGGCCTGGTGCTGGCCTGCGCCGGTGACCCGGGCCGGCTGACGTACAAGCAGAGCCGGCGCGGCGACGCGGAGATCGACCGGGTGCTGCGGCACGTGCTGACCGCATCCGAACGCCCGCACCACGTCACCGAGTTCACTCCGTACGGCTACGACGAGCGGCAGTACTGCTCGCCCGGGTTCGACCTCGGCGTGGGCTCGCTCACCCGGACCCCGTACGCGGGCTATCCCGAGTACCACACCTCGGCGGACGACCTGGACTTCGTCTCCCCGGAGGCGATGGCCGACACGCTCGCCGTCTGCCGCGAGGCGTTCGCCGTCCTCGACCGCAACCGGCGGTACGTCAACCTCAGCCCGTACGGCGAACCGCAGTTGGGACGACGGGGGTTGTACGACGCGCTGGGCGGCCGCAGCGACACCAAGCAGGCCCAGATGGCCATGCTCTGGGTGCTCAACCTCTCCGACGGCGAGCACAGTCTGCTGGACGTCGCCGAGCGGTCCGGGCTGCCGTTCGACACCGTCGCCGCCGCGGGCGACGCCCTGCTCGGCGCCGGGCTGATCAAGGCATGACGCCGATGACCACCGAGGGGGAGAATCCGCGGGCAACGGCGCCACCGGCGACCCGGGCCACAGACGCCCGGCGGACCGCCCGGCGGGCCGTCGCCGGCCGGCTGTCCTGGGGGCTCGCCGACCAGGCGGCCTCCAGCATCAGCAACTTCGCGGTGGGTATCTACGTGGCCCGCTCGCTGGGGGTGACCGCGTTCGGCGCGTTCAGCCTCGCCTGGGTGACCTACGGCGTGGTGCTCAACGTCTCCCGCGGCCTGGCCACCGACCCTCTCGTGGTGCGTTTCAGCGGCGTGCCGGACGCGTCCTGGCGCGGGGCGGTGGCCCGTTCGTCGGGTACCGCGCTCGGCGTGGGCGCCGCCATCGGCGCGGCGTGCCTGGCGGTCGGGCTCGGTCTCGGCGGCCGTGTGGGGCCCGCGTTCGCCTGCCTCGGCGTCCTGCTGCCGGGGCTGCTGCTGCAGGACGCCTGGCGGTTCTCGTTCTTCGCCGCCGGCACCGGGCGCAAGGCGTTCGTCAACGACCTCGTGTGGTGCGTCGCGCTCGTCCCGGCCATGGTCGTGGCGGCCCACGTGGGCACCGTGGCCGCGTTCGTGGTCGCCTGGGGAGCCTCCGCCGGGGTGGCCGCCGTGTTCGGCTGCTTCCAGTCCGGAATCCGGCCCGAGGTGAGCGGGGCACGCGAGTGGCTCCGCGAGCACCGCGACCTCGGCTACCGGTACCTGGCCGAGAACACCTGCCTCAGCGGCGCGAGCCAGCTTCGGGCGTACGGGCTCGGCGCGATCGTCGGGGTCGGCGCGGTGGGCGCGGTGCGCGGTGCCGAACTCCTGATGGGCCCCTTCCTCGCCGTGCTGATGGGACTGTCGCTGGTGACCGTCCCGGAGGCGGCACGGGTGCTGCGGCAGGCCCCGCACCGCCTCGGCACGTTCTGCCTGCTGCTGGGCGGCGGGCAGGCCGTCGCCGCGCTGCTCTGGGGCGGGTCGCTGCTGCTGCTGCCGGAACGGCTCGGCGACCTCGTGCTGGGCGGCGTCTGGCACTCCGCCTCGCAGCTCATCGTGCCGATCACTCTCAGCGTCGCCGGTGCGGGCCTCGGCACCGGCGCCGCGGCCGGGCTGCGCGCGCTCGGCGCGGCCCGGCGCAGCCTGCGCTCGCAGCTGTTCGCCTCCGCCTGCTACGTCGGCGGCGGGCTCGGCGGGGCGGCCGTCGCGGGCACGGTCGGCTCGGCCTGGGGCGTCGCCGCCGCGACCGTCAGCGGCTCGGCCGTGTGGTGGCTGCACCTGCGGTCCGCCCTGCGCGAGCGCCACCACGACTCCGTTCCCGAAGTGAGGACCCCATGACCGACCGACCCAGGCTGAGCATCGGCCTGCCCGTCTACAACGGCGAGGAGTACCTGGCCGAGTCGCTCGACGCCCTGCTCGGCCAGACCTACGAGGACTTCGAGCTGGTCATCTCCGACAACGCCTCGACCGACGGGACCGAGGACATCTGCCGCAAGTACGCCGCGCAGGACTCGCGCATCCGGTACCTCCGGCTGCCCCGGAACGTCGGCGCCACGCCGAACCACAACCACGTGTTCGCCGAGTGCCGCGGCGAGCTGTTCAAGTGGGCCTCGCACGACGACCTGTACGCCCGGGACCTGCTGCGGCGCTGCGTCGAGGCGCTGGACGAGCGGCCGCACGTGATCCTCGCGCACGCCGACCAGGCAGTCATCGACGGCGACGGCCAGGTGAAGGTCCCGTACGAGTACACGCTCGCCACGGCCTCGCCGCACGCGCCGGAGCGCTTCCGCAGCATGCTGTTCGAGCCCGGTGGCGACGACTTCTACGGGGTGATCCGGGCCGACGTGCTGCGCCGGGTGAAGCCGATGGACAGCTATCACCACGCGGACCGCACGTTCGTCGCCGAGATCGGCCTGCACGGGCCCTTCCACCAGGTGCCGGAGCTGCTGTACTTCCGCCGCGACCACCCCACCCGCGCCGAGCGGGCGAACCCGTCCAAGCGCTCCCGGTGCGTCAACCTGGACCCGCGCCGGGCGGGCCCGCTGCACCCGACGCCCCGGCTGCTCGCCGAGTACGTCTGGGGTTTCGTCTCGGCGATCCGGCGGGCGCCGTTGTCCCCGGCCGACCGGCGCGAGTGCTACCGCCACCTGGCCGCGTGGATGGCCAGCCGGGCCCGGCCGGACGCCGGTGAACGGGTCGAGGACCGCGCCCCGGTCGACCCGGCCAAGCTCACCGTCTCCGTCGACGCCCTCGTCGCCGGCCGTGAGGGGAGGCGGGCATGAAGGCCGCGCCGCGTGTGGGGGTGTTCGGCCTGCTCGGCTCCGGCAACCTCGGCAACGACGGGTCGCTGGAGGCCGTGCTCGGATACCTCCGCGCCGAGCACCCGGACGCGGTCGTGGACGCGCTGTGCGGCGGACCCGAGGTCGTCGCGGCCCGGTTCGGCATCCCCGCGACGCGGCTGCACTGGTACCGCGGGGAGTACCGGACCGCGTCGCGTGCGGGCGCGGTCGCGGCGAAGGGGCTGGGCAAACTCGTCGACGTCTTCCGCACCGCCGCCTGGGTGCGCCGGCACGACGTGGTGATCGTGCCGGGCATGGGCGTCCTGGAGGCCACGCTGCCACTGCGGCCGTGGGGCTTCCCGTACGCGCTGTTCCTGCTCTGCGCGACCGGCCGGCTGCTGCGCACCCGGGTCGCGCTGGTGAGCGTCGGCGCCGCCGAGATCGGCAACCGGCCGACCCGGGCCCTGGTGCGCTGGTCGGCGCGGCTGGCCGCGTACCGGTCGTACCGGGACGACCGGTCCCGCGACGCGATGCGGGCGATGGGCGTGGACACCGCGGGCGACGAGGTCTACCCGGACCTCGCGTTCGCCCTGCCGACGCCGGGGACGAGCGCGCCCTCGGGCTCGCCGGGCCCGGTCTGTGTCGGTGTCATGGACTTCCACGGAGGCAACGACGACCGCGCACGCGCCGAGGAGATCCACCGGCGCTACCTCGACGGGACGATCCGGTTCGTCCGCGCGCTGGCCGAGGAGGGCAGGCCGGTCCGGCTGATCACCGGCGACGAGTGCGACGCGCCGGTGGTCGCCGCGATCCTCGACGCGGTGGACTCGCCGCTGGTCACCGCTGCCGAGGCGTCCTCGCTGGCCGACCTGATGAAGGAGACGGCGGCTGCCGACACCGTGGTGGCGATCCGGTACCACAACCTGATCTGCGCGCTGAAGGCCGGCACCCCGACCCTCGCCCTCAGCTATGCGGCGAAGAGCGACGCGCTCATGGACCGGATGGGCCTCGGCGCGTACTGCCACCCGGCCCGCGAGGTCGACGCCGACCGGCTGCTCCGGCAGTTCCGGGCGCTGGAGAAGCGATCGGCGGAGCTGCGGCGGATCCTCGCCGAGCGGAACCTGGCCGCCGCCCGGCGACTCGAGCACCAGTTCACCGCCTTGACCACGGCCCTGTTCCCGGCGACCGGCCACGCCGACATCCCAGCCCGGCAGGAGGCCCCATGAAAGCGACCGAAGTCAAAAAGATCGCCGGCGCGTACCTGTTCGAACCGACGCCGTACGCCGACGAGCGCGGCTTCTTCTGCCGCACCTTCGACGCCGACGTGGTCCGCTCGGTGGGCGTCGACCCGAACGCCTTCGTCCAGGACAGCGTGTCCCGCTCGCTCCGGGGCGTGCTCCGCGGCCTGCACCTGCGCTCCGGCGCCGGCGAGGCCAAGCTGGTGCGGTGCTCGCACGGGAGGATCTTCGACGTCGTCGTGGACCTGCGGCCGGACTCGCCGACCTACCTGGGCCGCGCCTTCTTCGAACTGTCGGGCGAGACGCAGGCGACCCTGTACGTCCCGGCGGGGTGCGCGCACGGCTTCCAGGCGCTCACCGGAACCGCCGACACCTCGTACCGGATCGACCGCCCGCACGATCCGGCCGAGGACGTGACCATCGCCTTCGACGACCCGGAGCTCGCCATTCCCTGGCCGCTGCCGGTCACATCGATGTCCCAGCGGGACCGGGAGGCGCCGAGCCTCGCCGAGGTCCTCAAGCGCACGGAAGGGTGAAGTCGGCTTGGACACCGAACACACCGGAGCGAACCCGGATTTGCTCCTGCCCCGGTCGCGGGCGGCGAACGAGCGGCTGCACGCCCTGATCCCCGGGGGCGCGCACACCTACGCCAAGGGCGACGACCAGTACCCCGAGAACCTGGCCCCGGTCATCAGCCACGGCCGCGGTGCCCACGTGTGGGACATCGACGGCAACCGCTACGTCGAGTACGGCTCCGGGCTGCGTTCGGTCAGCCTCGGCCACGCCCACCCCCGCGTGACCGAGGCGGTGCGGCGGGAACTCGACCGCGGCAGCAACTTCGTCCGGCCGTCCGTGGTGGAACTGGAAGCGGCGGAACGCTTCCTGGCCACGGTGCCGACCGCGGAGATGGTGAAGTTCGCGAAGAACGGCTCGGACGCCACCACCGCCGCGGTGCGCCTCGCCCGCGCCGCCACCGGACGCCCGCGGGTGGCGGTCTGCGCCGACCATCCGTTCTTCTCCGTCGACGACTGGTTCATCGGCACCACACCGATGTCCGCGGGCATCCCGGAGTCGACCAACGAGCTCACCGTGGCGTTCCCCTACGGCGACCTGGCCGCCACGGAGGAACTGCTCACCCGGTACCAGGGCGAGGTCGCCTGCCTGATCCTGGAACCCGCCACCCACACCGAGCCGCCGCCCGGGTACCTCGCCGGTCTGCGCGAACTGGCCGACCGGCACGGCTGCGTCCTGGTCTTCGACGAGATGATCACCGGCTTGCGCTGGTCCGAGGCGGGCGCCCAGGGCCTGTACGGCGTCGTCCCCGACCTCTCCACGTTCGGCAAGGCGCTGGGCAACGGGTTCGCCGTCTCCGCGCTGGCCGGGCGCCGCGAGCTGATGGAGCGGGGCGGGCTGCGTCACCCCGGCGACCGGGTGTTCCTGCTGTCCACCACGCACGGTGCGGAAACGCACTCGCTGGCCGCCGCGATGGCCGTGCTCACCACCTACGTCGAAGAGGGCGTCACCGCGCGGCTGCACGCGCTCGGCGAGCGGTTGGCCGCCGGTGTCCGCGCCGCCGCGGCCGGCATGGGCGTCGGCGACCACGTCGTCGTCCGGGGCCGGGCCAGCAACCTGGTCTTCGCCACCCTCGACGAGAAGGGGCAGCCGTCGCAGGAGTACCGCACCCTGTTCCTGCGCCGGCTCCTCGCGGGCGGGGTGCTGGCCCCGTCGTTCGTGGTGAGCAGCGCGCTCAGCGACGCCGACATCGACCACACCGTCGAGGTGGTGGCCCAGGCGTGTGCGGTGTACCGGAAGGCGCTGGACGCCGGTGACCCCACGCCCTGGCTGGGCGGGCGGCCGGTGAAGCCCGTGTTCCGCCGACTGGCCTGACGTGGCGTCAGCCGCCGTCTCGCCGGCCGGCGCCGGCCGCCCGCCCGGCCAGCCGGTCGGCCGTGCGGTCGACCAGCCACGCGGTCACCGGTACCACCGCCAGCGCGGTGCACCAGCCGCCGAGCGCGTCGGTCGGGTAGTGCGCGCTCAGGGCGACCTCCGCCCAGCCCATGGCGGCGCCCGCCAGCAGCGCCGCGGCGAGCACGAGTGACGCGCCGGCCGTCCTGCCGAGGCCGGGCCGGCCGGCCGCGAGCAGTGCCACCGCGTAGGCGAGCGCGGTGGCGAAGGCGGTGTGCCCGCTCGGGTAGGACAGGTTGTCGTCGCCGTGGATGGTGCGTCCCACCACGTGCTTGAGCAGCGTCACCGTCCCTACGGCCACACCGACGCCGGCGACGACGAGCACCGCCCCCCGAGGACGCCGCAGCAGCAGGCAGCCGGTCACGGTGGCCACGACCAGCATCACCGCTCCCACGGGCTCCCCCAGGAAGTCCATGGTCAGGGCGGCGTACCGCCACGGCGGCCGCACACTGTCCGCCGTCGGCCGGACGAGCCACCTGTCCACCCTGCCGGGCTCGCCGTGACCGGCGTACAGGACCCCGAGCACGACGACCACCAGCGCGGCGAGGACCGCGACCGGCCCGAGCGACACGCGCAGCGACGGGGGCAGCACCGCGGGCGCCGGCCGGCCGGTCCCACGCCCGGGCTGCTGCCGGTGCCAATCCCCCACCAACGAGCCCCCCGTCGTGTCCGACCCCGGCCCGCGCGGGAGCCGTCGGCAACACTACCGCGCGGGACTCGGAGGGGGGATGGCACTGCGCGGGACTCAGGAGTTGCTGAACGCGTCCCGCAGCCGCATCTCGTTGAAGCCGTTGCCGTCGTAGTCGTCCGAGTACGTCAGCGCGAGCCGGCCGGTCGAGGCCAGGGTCACGGCCGGGCCGCCCTGGCCGCCGCCGGTCACCACGTTCATCCGGTAGGCGGGGAGCCTGCCGGTCGTCGTGCCGTCCGCGTTGAAGCCGCGGGCCCACACGTCGTCCTTGCCCGCGTACACGGTCCCGCCGATGTTCACGTCGAAGGCCTCCTTCCACGCGACCACGAAGCTGCCGTCGTCGGCGACCGCGACATCGGCGACGTCCTGGTCGGAGATCGGCCGCTGGCCGTCGACGTACGGGCCGCTGCTGGTGCCGTCCTCGGTGGCCCGCTGCTCGGCCGCCGCGGCGCTGCCCGTCGCGGAGAAGACGCGGTCGTAGACCCGCTGCGGCCGCACCAGCGTGCCGGTGCCGGTGGTGTACTCGTCCGTCCACGCCACGACGAACCGGCCGTCGCCCGCCGACGCCACCGCGGGAACGGTCTGCTGCCCGTCGGTGAGGGAGTTGGCCACCTTGCGGGCCACGGCGAAGCCGCCCGAGGTGTTCAGCTTCGCGAGACCGATGTTGAGGCCGCCGTTGCCGTCCGCGTCCTCTTCCCAGACGATCGCGGTGTTCCCGGCGTCGTCGATCGCCGCGTCGGGGCGGCGGTTCGACCCGGCCGCACCCGAGTTGATCGTGCTGACCTGGACGTCCTGGTAGCGCAGCGTACCGGTCCCGGACCAGCTGCTCGCGTAGACCTGGTTGAGCGTGGAGCCGTCGGCCGTGCTCTCCCAGGCGACGGTGTAGGAGCCGTCACCGGCCACCGCGACCGTCGGGCGCAGCTGGTCCCCGCTGCCCGAGGCGTGCGGGCGCGGCAGCGCGGTCACCGTGCCGTTCGGGGCCACCTTGACCACGGCGATGTCGGCGAACTTGTTGCCGTCGTCGTCCTTGGCCCACGCGACGATCGCGTTGCCCTGGTCGTCCACGCCGACGTCGGGCTTCTGGTGCGACCAGGTCGCGTTGCCGGCGGTGCCGCTGTTGCTCAGCAGCTTCTCGTTCCACAGCGGGACGCCGTCCTTGTACATGCGGATGTACACGTCGGTGCCCAGCTCGGTGTCCGAGGAGTCGTGCCGGTCGCCCTGCTCGTACACCACCGCGGTGTAGACGGACGAGGTGCCGCCGGAGGCGATGGCGCTGTAGTGCTGGTCGCCGTCGGTCTGGACGTTGACCCGCGAGTAGTGCTGGGAGGTCGAGCCGTACTTCGAGGCGTCGATGTCGACCGCGCCCGAGCGCACCTTGTTGAAGTTGGCGACGTAGGCCTGGTAGACCGTCGGGTCGTCGATGCGCAGCAGGGTCTCGTCGTTCGTCTTCAGCGAGCCTGCGGTCCAGTTGTGGGAGCCCGTGTACACGTGCTGCACCTTGGTGCCGTCGGACTTCGTCCACTCCGTCAGCAGGTACTTGGAGTGGGTGGTGCCGTGGTTGCAGGAGGCGGTCGCCGAGGACTTGTAGCGGCACCCTCCGGGGCGGTTGCCGTAGGCCGCGATGTCGAGGGCGGTCAGGTCGTTGACGCCGTCGTTGCCGCCGCCGTTGCTGAGGTCGCGGACGTTCGCGTCGACGCTGCACCCCTGGGACCGCTTCGCCTGGAGGGCGTCGTAGACGGCCGGGCGGGTGGTCCGCTGGTCGAGCTCGGCGGCCGAGATCCTGATCTTCCCGTCGATCGAGCAGTCGACCTTGTCGATGAACGAGGCGAGGATGTCGGCGTTGCCGTAGTGGCTGGCGTCCGAGGCGGTGTCGCGGGGGAAGAAGAACGCCTCGACGGGAGAGCTCGGGTCACCGGTGGTGTAGTCGTACGTGGTGTGCGAGCTGTCGCCGGCGTGCTTGATCTGGTCGTTGAAGTGCGCGCGGTACCGGGAGGCGAGGGTCGCGTTGTTGGACACGACGACCGCGTTGTTGATCTCGCCGTCCTGGCCGCCCGCGAGGTTCTGCGAGCTCTGCCAGACCACGTTCGTGCGTCCGTCGGTGAGCGCGTCGAACACGATGTACTTGTCGTGGTCGATCGCGTTCGTGTCGCCCGAACCGTTGCCCAGACAACCGCGGGAGCACCAGGTGAGGCTGGAGTTGCCCGTCAGCGTCAGACTGTCCAGGTCGCTGCTGCCCCGGTTCGCGGACTCCGAGATGATGCGCAGCGTGACGCCACGGCTCTGGGCGGCGGTGAGCTTCGCCCGCAGAGTCGAGCTGCTGAACCAGTACATGCCCATGTACAGCGTCGAGTTGGGCGCCGCGAGATCGATCAGGTCACCGACCGAGGTGTTGATCGAGGAGTCGTAGGTCGTGGGCGTGGGGTAGTTGAACACCGCGGTGTAGTTCCCGGAGACGACGGTCTCCGCGTGAGCGGTGGCCGGAGCGATCAGTGCCGCACCGAGGGCGAGGGGGGCGGCGAGTGCCGCCAAGCGCCGTATCTGTCTGCCCATCTGTTTCCCTTGCTTCACATGTGAGTTGAGGAAACGCCATCTTATGGCGCGCCTGTTCACGCTCTTGATCGCCGGTCGACAGGTCAGCGCGAGGTGCCTGGGACCCCATGGGTACCGGTGGGGAGTCATGAGGCGCGCAGCTCGATGCTCTCAAGGCCGCTGTCAGTCCACTCTGTGCGCCGGCGGCTACGCCGGATCCAGCACGGGCCTCGTGGGGAGCCCGCCGTTCTTCTCGCAGCGCAGTTCCTTGGCCATGGCCAGTGAGAAGGAGTGGGCCACGGTCGCGTAGGCGTCCTTCAACGCCTTGATGTCGCCCTCGGGTTCCTTCGGCATACCGCCGCGCTCCACGCCGATCACGATGTGGGCCGCTCCCGACGAGCCGGCCAACTTGTCGCTCCTGCATGCGAACTGGACGTTCGCACTGTCCGCCGCCGCCAGGGCCCGCTCCCCCATCTTCAGAACGGTGAACTTCGGGGCGGGGGTGCCCGTCGGGGCGCCGTCGACCTTCCTCCAGGTGATTCTGAGCACGAAGTCCGGCGTGCCGATAGGCGTGTGAACACGGCAGGCGTCCCCGCGATACCGCTCGGGATCCCAGAATGCCTCGACAAGGTCCGCCGCGGCCCGCGCGACGGTGTATCTCTCCGCCGACGCCTCGAACCGCGACGACCCCGTCTCCGTCCCCTCCACAGCCGGCGGCCCCGAGAAACAACGAGCCGGCCACGGCCACGGAGAAAAGTCCCCCGCGTGCCGACCTACGATTGATCACTGTCCGCATCCTCACGTGTCCTCGGTCACGTCCGCTGGAGTGGTGTATCGACGGCCACTCGGTGATCTCGTTTTGAGGCTATGCGGTGAGTTCGGTGGGCAGGACGGTGTCGTCGGTTTCT
>NZ_JNWV01000020.1 GCF_000716535.1 Streptomyces flaveolus
GCTGGTGATCGGTGGGAGGGGTGGGCGGCCGGCGGTCGGTGGGCGGGCGCGGCTGGCGGTCGGTGGGCGGGGGCGAATCGCGGTCGATGGGCAGGCAGGGCCCAGGCTGCGGCCAGTGGGCAGGGACCGGGCGGGGCTGGTGGGCGGGGCTCGGGGCGCTGAGCCGGGTCGCGGAACCGTATGCCGGCGTTGGATCGCGGGTCCATGAGCAGGGGCCGGATCGCGGGCCAGGGGCAGTGACCGGGCGCGCTGGTAGGCACTCGGGGGCGCCGGGCCGGGTCGCGCGACCGTATGCCGGAGCCGGACCGCGCATCCGCAGGCAGGGGCCGGGTCGCGGAACCGTCTGCCGAAGCCGGATCGCGCGTCCGCAGGCAGGGGCCGGATCGCGGACCAGGGGCAGTGACCGGGCGCGGCTGGGCACTCGGGGGCGCCGGGCCGAGCCGCGGAACCGTCTGCCGGAGCCGGACCGCGCATCCGCAGGCAGGGGCAGGATCGCGGACCAGGGGTAGTGACCGGGCGCGGCTGGGCGCTCGCGGGCGCCGGGCCGGGTCGCGGAACCTGCCGGAGCCGGGGCCGGATCGCGGGCCCGCAGGGATGGCCGGCCGGGCACGGACGTGGCGGAGCTCGCGGGCGCCGGGTCGGGTCGCGCGACCGTATGCCGGAGCCGGATCGCGGGCTCCGTGGGCAGGTGCCCGGGTTTGCGGGCCGGGCAAGGGGGCCGGGCTCAGGGCGCCGGGCGCCGGGCGCCGAGTTATGGACCGGTGATCCGGGCCTTGTTTGGTCCTGGTCACCGGGCCAAGGGCCGGGCAGGGTGGTGGTCCCGATCACCGAGGAGGTCCCGTTGAGCGTTTCGTCGAACCCGGCTGCCCGAGCGGTGGTGGCGTGACCGTGCGATTCCGGCATGCCGACCCGGTCCGGGCCGCCTTCCCCGAGCTGTCCGCCGGCGCGCTGTACGCCGCCGGCGTCGGCTCACCCATGGAGACCGGGCCACGTGCCGCCGCGTACACCGCCCGGGCCGCGGCACGCCTGGCGGGGGCCACCGAGGGAGAGTTCCCCGAGGTGCTGGCCTGGCGGCGGGCCTTCGCCCGGATGGGGCTGAAGCCGACGCAGTACCGGTCCGCCTCCGAGTCGCTGCTGCGCCGATTGCGGAAGGAGGGGGCGCTCCCGCGCATCCATCCACTGGTGGACCTGTGCAACGCGATCTCGGTGGCGTACGCGGTTCCGGTGGCCGTCCTCAACGTCGACCGGATCGCCGGGCCCCTGCTGGAGGTGCGCCCGGCCCTGGGAGACGAGACGTACACGGCGTTCGGCGGCGCCGTCGAGCATCCGGCGCCCGGCGAGGTGACCTTCGTCGACTCCGCGGGCCGGGCCCACGCCCGCCGCTGGACCCACCGGCAGAGCGGCCACTCGGCGGTCGGCGCGCACACCGGGCGGGTGCTGGTGGTGACGGAGGCGATGCACGAGGGCGGCGCGGAGACCGTGGCCGAAGTGCTGAAGACGGTCGAGGAGGAGGTGGCGGCGCACTGGGGGGCCACCACGGCGACGACCGTGCTCACTCCGGCCGCCCCGGAGTTCGTCTTCGGCGGCTGACCGGCCGAGGGGCAGTATGGGCGGGGTGGTGGACGAGGCGCGGGACACGGTGGAGGTGCCGGGGCGTGGCTCGGACTTCCTGCAACTGGCGGTCACCGACGTGCCCGCCGGCGGGAAGGCGGAGTGGCTGGCCGGACGGCTCAGGCAGGCCATAGCCGACGGCCGGCTGGCGGTGGGCAGCAGACTGCCGCCGACCCGGGTGCTCGCGGCGGAACTGCGCGTGTCGCGGGGCGTGGTGACCGAGGCGTACCGACGCCTCGCCGAGGACGGCCAGGTGGCGGGCCGCCGACGCGGAGGCACGGTGGTGGTGGCGGTGCCGTTCACCACCACGCCGCCGGCTCCGGGCGACGGCCCCGGAGAAGGGGGAGGGGGCGTGCCTGCCGCGGGCGGCGCGGGTCGGCACGAGTCGCCGGGTGGGGGTGAGGCACGCGCAGACGACCCGACCATGCCTCCGCGGTCGCCTCGGCAACCGGGCCCACCAGCACCGCCGATGCGGCGCGTCGGCGGGCCAGGAGGGCCGTACGCCGATCGAGGAACCCGCGGGCCCGACCGCCCGTACACCGGTCGACACGACGACGGGTCCGCTGTCCCGGGCGCCGGTCAAGGCACCTCCGGATCCCGTTGGTCGTACCCCGTTCAAGCCACCGATGAGGCCGGTCCTCCGTACGCCGATCGGCGAGTCAGCGGGTCCACCAGTCCCCACCCCGGGCAAGACACCGCCCGATCCCCCGGGCCGTATCCCGCTCAAGCCACCGATGAGCGGGGTCGGCCGCACGGCGGTCCACACGTCAGCGGGTCCACCGGTCCCCACGCCGGGCAAGACACCCCCCGATCCCCCGGGCCATTCCCCCGCCAAGGCGCCGGTGGGCTGTTCGGCGGGGAACCCGGCGCGGACGTCTTCGACGCGTTGCGGGCCGCGCCGGCCGCTGTCGACTTCACGCCCGGCCGGCCCGACCTCACCACCTTTCCCCGGGCCGCCTGGCTGCGGGCGGAGCGGGCGGTGCTCGCCGAGTTGTCCGCCGAGGAGCTCGGCTACGGCGACCCGCGCGGCGCGCCCCGGCTGCGGCGGGCCGTCGCCGACTGGCTCGCGCGGGTGCGGGGTGTGCGCGTGGAGCCGGACGCGGTGCTGATCGTCGCGGGCACCGCGCAGGCGCTCACCCTGCTGCACCCGGTGCTGCGGGCGGACGGCGTCGACGCGGTCGCGGTGGAGGATCCCGGCTCGCTCGGGGCCCGCCAGCACCTGCGGAACGGGGGTCTGGCCACCCCGCCGGTGCCGGTCGACGAGGAGGGCGTACGGGTCGACGCGCTGCGCGCGACCGGCGCCCGGGCCGTCCTGCTCACGCCCGCCCATCAGTTCCCCACCGGCGTGGTGACCAGCGGCGAACGCCGGCGGGAGCTGCTGGAGTGGGCGCGGGACGGCGGACTGATCCTGGAGGACGACTACGACGCGGAGCACCGTTACGACCGGCCCCCGGTCCCGGCGCTGCGCGCGCTGCTGGCCGACCGGGTCTGCTACCTGGGCAGCGTGTCGAAACTGCTCGCGCCGGCGCTGCGGATCGGCTGGCTGGTGGCACCGGCGCCGTACCGCGCGTCGCTGGTCGACGCCAAACGCTTCAACGACCTGGGCAACGCGGTGCTGCCGCAGCTCGTGCTCGCCCGGCTGATGGAGTCCGGTGAACTGGAGCGGCACCTGCGGCTGCTGCGCGGGCGTCACCGCAGGCGCCGGGACGCGATGATCGCCGCCCTGGCCGAGCATCTGCCGGGGGTGCGGGTGCACGGGGCCGCGGCGGGCCTGCATCTGACGGTGACGTACGCCTCGCACGTGCCGGACACCGAGTTCGCCGCGGCGGCGCTCGCGCGCGGTGTGAAGTGCCAGCCGCTGTCCTGGCACCGGCAGTCGCCCGGCCCGCCCGGTCTGGTCCTCGGTTACGCGGCCACCCCGCCGGGTGTCGTGGCGGAGGGCGTGGCGTTGCTCGGCAGGACCCTGCGTGAGCTGGCCTGATACTGCCTGAGCCGGCCTGACAGAGGCTGGGCCGGGCGCCGGCGGGGTCTCAGGTCGCCGGTTCGCGATGCGACGCCAGTGCCCAGAGCACGAAGACGTCGATCGCCAGCAGGATCAGCGACCAGACGGGCGCGTAGGGCAGGAACAGGAACTGCGAGATGAGGCTGAGCGCGACGAGGACCAGACCGACGATGCGGGCCCAGGCCATGCCCATGAGCAGTCCGATGCCGGTGGCCAGGACCAGGGCGCCGATGACGATGTGGATGACGCCCCAGCCGGTGAGGTTCATCTTGTAGATGTAGGTGCCTATGCGGAAGTAGACGGCGTCCCCGGCGACCGCGGCGATCCCCTGGAAGAGGGCGAGGAGGCCGCCGCACATCATGAGGACTCCGGCGAACGTGACGCCGCCGGTCGCCCAGCTGCCGCCTCGGGCGCCGGGCTGCCGCGGCGGCCACGCGCCGCCCGAGCTGGTCGGTCCGGTGGGCTGCGCTGCCTGGCTCATGAACGTGTCCTTTCTGCCTCCCCGTTCGACCGGAACCCGCGCGCTCGCATGGAGCACGTGGGCACTCCGAGCGTTGGCCAGGCAGCCGCCGGGCGCACCAAGGGGTACGCCGTTCGGGTGACCCGCGTCGATCCGCGCCGGGTCGGCCGGCGGTGGCGTCCGTCAGCCGACCTGCCGGGCGAACGCCTCGTACGCCCGTTCGTCGAAGAGCACGAAGCGTGCCTCCTCCACCGCCGTCGGCGTGTTCCGGACCGTCTCCACGGCGATGCGGGCCGCGTCCTCCATCGGCCACCGGTAGACGCCGGTGGAGACGGCGGGGAAGGCGACGGTCCGGGCGCCGAGTTCGTCGGCGACGCGCAGGGACTCGCGGTAGCAGGAGGCCAGCAGATGCGAGCGGTCCTCCTCGGCCGAGTACACCGGACCGACGGTGTGGATCACCCAGCGGGCGTCCAGTCCGCCCGCCGTGGTGGCGACCGCCTGGCCCGTGGGGAGGCCCTTTCCGTACCGGGAGGCACGCAGGGCGCGGCACTCCTCAAGGATGGCGGGGCCGCCCCGGCGGTGGATCGCGCCGTCCACGCCTCCGCCGCCGAGCAGGGAGGAGTTCGCCGCGTTGACGATGGCGTCGGCGTGCTGCCGGGTGATGTCGCCCTGGACGAGGGTGATGGTGGTCATGTCTGCCTCAGCCGGTAGCGGTCATGTCCGCCCCGGTCGGCGGCGCTCATGCCTGCCTCAGTCTCCGCCAGACGGCCTTGGCCGCGTTGTGTCCGGACATGCCGTGGACGCCGGGCCCGGGCGGGGTGGCCGAGGAGCAGATGAAGACGGCCGGGTGGGGGGTGTGGTACGGGAACAGGGTCGGCTTGGGGCGCAGCAGCAGTTGGAGTCCGGAGGCCGCGCCGCAGGCGATGTCGCCGCCGACGTAGTTGGCGTTGCGGGCGGCCATCTCGGCGGGTCCGGCGGTGGCGCGGGCGAGCACGCGGTCGCGGAATCCGGGGGCGAACCGCTCGAGCTGGCGTTCTATGGCGTCGGTGAGGTCGCCGGACCAGCCGTTCGGCACATGGCCGTAGGCCCAGAAGACGTGCTTGCCCTCGGGGGCGCGGGTGGGGTCGACCAGACTGGGCTGCACGGTGATCATGAACGGTCTGTCGGGGGCGCGGCCCTCGCGGGAGGCAGCGCGCAGGGCGGTGCCGATCTCGGCGTGGCTCGCGCCGATCTGGACGGTGCCGGCGGTGCGGGCCTCGGGCGCGGTCCAGGGCACGGGACCGTCCAGCGCGTAGTCGATCTTGAAGACGCTGGGGCCGTAGCGGTAACGCGCGTAGTGGTCGCCGAAGCCCGCGATCCGGGCGAGCGCGGCGGGCGAGGTGTCGAAGACGTACGCGCGCGCGGGCGGCAGGTCGTCGAGGCGCTTGACCTCGTAGTCGGTGTGCACGGCGCCGCCGAGGTCGGTCAGGTAGGCGGCGAGGGCGTCGGAGATGGCCTGGGAGCCGCCGCGGGGCACCGGCCAGCCGCGGGCGTGGGCGGAGAGGGCGAAGACGAGTCCGATGGCGCTGGTGGCCAGGCCGTTCAGCGGTGCCATCACATGGCCGACCAGGCCGGCGAACAGGGTCTTGAACCGCTCGTCCTTGAAGCGGCGCATCAGCCAGGTGGACGGCGGGAGCCCGGCCAGGCCGAAGCGGGCCAGGGTGACCGGGTCGCGGGGCAGCGCGGTCAGCGGCAGGGACATGAAGTCCCGGACGAGGGTGTCCCAGTGGGCGAGGAGCGGCTCGACCAGTCTGCGGTACGCGCCCGCGTCGCGCGGTCCGAAGGAGGCGGCGGTCTCGGCGACCGAGCGGGACAGCACGGCCGCGGTGCCGTCCGGGAACGGGTGGGCCATGGGCAGCGGGGCGTGCAGCCACTCGAGGCCGTACCGGTCGAGCGGCAGGGCGCGGAACGCCGGGGAGTTGATGCCGAGGGGGTGCGCGGCCGAGCACGGGTCGTGCCGGAAGCCGGGGAGGGTCAGCTCCTCGGTGCGGGCGCCGCCGCCGACGGTGGGCTTCGCCTCGAACAGGGCCACGGAGAAGCCGCGGCGGGCCAGCTCCACGGCTGCGGTCAGTCCGTTCGGTCCCGCACCCACCACGACCGCATCGAGCATCGACGGCACCTTCGGACCCCTTCGTCAGCCGATGGCCATTCGGGATCAGGATATGCCGGGGGTCTGACACTCCCCCGGGCCGGGTGGCCCCGGGGGGTCAGGACGCGGTGCGCAGCAGGTCCGCCACGCGGCGGGCGGTGGCGGCGTCCCGGGCGGCGGTGAACGGCAGGGCGTTGCCGCCGGTCACGCGGAACGGCTCGCCGGTCAGGGTGAGGTGCGTGCCGCCCGCCTCCTCGACCAGGAGCAGACCGGCCGCGTGGTCCCAGGCGGCCTCCCAGGAGAACGCGACGGCGTCCAACTCGCCCCGGGCCACGGCGAGATACTCCAGGCCCGCGGAGCCGCACGCGCGCGGGGCGAAGCCGTCGGTCCACAGGGGGCGCAGGGCGCGCTTCTGCTCGTCGGTGGTGTAGTCCGGGTGGGAGGTGGCGACCACGAGGTCCCGGCCGGGGGCGGGCGGGCCGGCGAACAGCCGCTCGCCGTCGAGGAAGGCGCCCCGGCCGCGGACGGCGGTGGCGAACTGGTCGCGCGCCGCCGCGTAGGTCCAGGAGGCGATCACGGTGCCCCGCTGGACGAGCGCCACCAGCGTGCAGAAGCCGTCGTCGCCGTGCACGAACTGACGGGTGCCGTCGACCGGGTCGACGATCCACACCGGTACGTCGTCCTGGAGCGCCCGGTACACCGCCGGGTCGGCGTGCACCGCCTCCTCGCCGACGACCACCGAGCCGGGCAGCAGGGTGCCGAGGTCCTCGGTGAGCCGCAGTTCGGCGAGGCGGTCGGCGTCCGTCACCAGGTCGTGGGGGCCGCTCTTCTGGTCGACCTCGTCCGCGGCGAGGTGGCGGAAGCGGGGCAGGATCTCGGCCGCGGCGGCCTTGCGGACCGCTTCCTCCACGTCGGCCGAGCAGCGGGCGAGAAACTCGTCGATGGTTTCCGTCTCTTCGATCATGCCCCCCATGAGAGCACGCCCCACTGACAATCCCCGCCCACGTTCGGTGTACCCGGGGTGGAATCGGGGTGAAGAGCGGGGATCGGCGGCTCCGGCCGGGCCGGGCCGGCCGTCAGCGGCCGACGGCGTACCCCTGCATGCCGCGCGGATTGGCCGCCGCCGACAGGACGCCGGTCTCCGGGTCCCGGGCCACCGCGCACAGCCGCCCCTCGGACCAGGCGGGGCCGACGGTGACGTCGTGGCCGCGCCGCAGCAGCTCCTCGATCACCCCGGGGTCCATGCGGGACTCCACGGTCACGCCGCCGGGGTGCCGGCCGCGCGGGTGGAAGGATCCGGGGTGGTTGTCGTTGTGCCAGTTGGGGGCGTCGACGGCGCCCTGGAGGTCGAGGCCGCCCCGGACGGGGGCGCGCAGCGCGGCGGCCAGGAAGAAGTGCAGTTGCCACTGGTCCTGCTGGTCGCCGCCGGGCGTGCCGAACGCCATGACCGGCACGCCGTCGCGCAGCGCGAGGGACGGGGTGAGGGTGGTGCGGGGGCGGCGGCCGGGGGTGAGAGAGCCGGGGAGGCCCTCTTCCAGCCAGGTCATCTGCAGTCGGGTGCCGAGCGGGAAGCCCAGCTCGGGGACGACGGGGTTGGACTGGAGCCAGCCGCCGCTGGGCGTGGCCGCGATCATGTTGCCCCAGCGGTCGACGACGTCCAGGTGGCAGGTGTCGCCGCGGGTCGTGCCGTCGGCGGCGACCTCGGGCTCCCCGGGCAGCGTCGCGACGGTCGGTTCGCCGGCGCCCATCGGGTCGAAGCCGTGCTCCGCGCCGGACGGCACGCGCGCGTGTGCCCGTGCGGGCAGCCGCGGGGTACGGCCGCCGGGGCTGCCGGGGCGCAGCTCGTGGTCCGCGTCGTCGCCGACGAGGGCCCGCCGGGCCGCGTTGTACTCGTCCGACAGCAGGTCCGTGAGGGGCACCTCGGCGGCGTCCCCGTACCAGGCCTCGCGGTCGGCCATGGCGAGCTTGCAGCCCTCGATCAGCAGGTGGACGTAGTCGGCGGAGCCGTAGGCGGGCAGCTCGGGCGGGAGCAGGGCGAGCTGCTGGAGCAGCACCGGGCCCTGGCTCCAGGGGCCGGCCTTGCACACCGTCCAGCCGTTCCAGTCGTACGTCACCGGTGTCTCGTAGGTCGCCGACCAGCCGGCGAGGTCGGCCTCGGTGAGGGTGCCGGTGTGCCGCTCGCCGCTGGTGTCCAGGGTGGGCCGCTCGGACTGCCGTACCAGGGCCTCGGCGATGAAGCCGGAGCGCCACACCTCGCGCGCGGCGTCGATCCGGGCCTCCCGCCCGCCCGCGCCGGCGGTCTCGGCCAGCAGCCGCTTCCAGGTGGCGGCCAGGGCGGGGTTGCGCAGGAGCGTGCCGGGGCGGGGCGGCCGGCCGGACGGCAGGTACAGCTCCGCCGACGAGGTCCACTCGGTCTCGAACAGCCGCCGTACGCTCTCGACGGTGAGGCCGACGTTCTCCACGGGCGCGTGCCCGTGTTCGGCGTAGCCGATGGCGTACTTCAGGACGTCGTCCAGGGACTTGGTGCCGTGGTCGCGCAGGAGCAGCAGCCAGGCGTCGAAGGCACCGGGCACGGCGGCGGCGAGCGGTCCGGTGCCCGGTACGAGGTCCAGCCCGAGTCCCCGGTAGTGGGCCACCGTCGCGCCCGCCGGGGCCACGCCCTGCCCGCACAGCACGCGCACCGCGCCGCCCGCAGGGGCGAGCAGGATCGGCACCTCGCCGGCCGGCCCGTTGAGGTGCGGCTCCACGACGTGCAGCACGAACGCCCCGGCCACGGCCGCGTCGAACGCGTTGCCCCCGTCCTCCAGCACCGCCATCGCCGACTGGGAGGCGAGCCAGTGGGTGGAGGACACCATGCCGAAGGTGCCCTGGAGTGTGGGGCGGGTCGTGAACTGCATCTCTCACCTCGGTGTCCGGCGCGTCGGTGGCCATATCCAACATCAAAACCGTCCGTGAGGAGTCCGGGAAGAGCGAGCACACCCCTAGATAGTTCTTGATTAAACATTCCACTATCGCTACGGTGGTGTCACCGCTACGACGGGGCCCCTGACCACACCTGGGAGCCCACGCGCGGCTGAATTGTGTATCAATCAATCCGGAAAGGCATCGTCCCCATGGACCTGCACCTCGAGAACAAGGTCGTCATCGTCACCGGCGCCAGCAAGGGCATCGGTCTCGCCATCGCCCGCTCCTTCGCCCAGGAGGGCGCCCGCGTGGTGGCGGGTGCCCGCACCCCGGGCGAGCATCTCGCCGAGCTCGGCGAGCGGCACGGCGTCCTCTCCGTCGCGGTCGACCTGAACACGGCCGACGGCGCCGGGACGCTCGTCGACGCGGCGGTCGCACGCTTCGGCACCGTGGACGTGCTCGTCAACAACGTCGGCTCCGTCTCTCCGCGCCTCGGCGGTTTCCTCTCGGTCAGCGACGACGACTGGCTGCACACGATCAACGCCAACCTCTTCAGCGCCGTCCGGGCGAGCCGGGCAGCCCTCCCCCACCTCCTGGACAGCCGCGGCGCGATCGTCAACATCGGCTCCGTGAACGCGATCCTGCCCGATCCGAGCATCGTCGACTACGCCGCCTCCAAGGCCGCACTGGCCAGTTTCGCCAAGTCGCTCTCCAAGGAGGTCGGCCCCCAGGGCGTGCGGGTCAACACCATCAGCCCGGGTCCGGTGGAAACCGACATCTGGCTGGCCGAAGGAGGCATGGCCGACACCGTGGCACAGGCCATGGGCGTCGACCGCGAGGCGGCGCGCGAGGCCATCGTCACCGGCCTTGGAGGTCTCGCCACGGGCCGCTTCACCCGCCCCGCCGAGGTGGCCGACCTGGCCCTCCTGCTCGCCAGCGACCGCACCGCCAACGTCACGGGCGCCGATTTCACCATCGACGGCGGATTGATCAAGACGTTGTGAGCCGCCGGCGGTTCACCGCCGGACGGCGCCCGACCGCGATCTCCGTTCACCGTTCACCACCGACGTACCAGGGACGACCATGGCCGAGCCCACCCCGTCCGCCCCGAGCCCCCGTCAGGTCGCCGAGTCGTTGTACGCGGCCCTGCTCCGCTCCGACCGCGAAGCCCTCGCGGCCATCGCTTCGCCGGACATCCGGATCCATGTGACCGAGGATCTCGCCTACGGCGGCGACTACTCCGGACTCCCCGGATTCGCCGCGTTCGTCGAGGACAGGCCGATCACCGCCGCGATCCAGGGAACCGCCGGTCAGGACTGAGGGCGGCCGCTGCCACCCCGGCGGGCCGAGATCGATCTTTATCGGTCAATCCATAAATTGTTACGCTGGGCACCATGGCACGTCTGCGCGAGTTCGACACGGACCTGGCGCTGGAGCGCGCCATGAACCTGTTCTGGCGCCAGGGGTACAACGGCACACCCCTCCAGCAGCTCACAGCCGAGCTGGGCATCGGCAGCGGAAGCCTGTACGCCGCCTTCGGTTCCAAGGAGGGCCTCTACGCCCGCGCCCTGGAGCGGTACTGCAGCGGCCAGGCGTCGGCCCTGGTGGAACAGCTGGAGTCCTCCTCCGATATTCGTGCGACCTTGCGGGAGGCGCTGCTCGCCATGGCGGAAGCCGACCTGGCGGATCCCGAACGCGGCTGCCTGCTGGTCAACGCGGCAACCGAACGCTCGGCGCACGAAGCGACGGTCGAGCGGGTGAAGTCGACGATGGCCGCCGTCGAGTCCGCCTTGACCGGGGTGCTCGAGCGCGCTCAGGCGCGCGGAGAGCTGGACCCGGGGCAGAGCCCCGCCGAGCTCGCGCGCTTCCTCACCACCTTCGTCCAGGGACTGCGGGTGATGGGGAAGGCCCGCGCCGACCGGGCCTTCCTCGAGAGCGCCGTGTCCGGTGCGCTGAAGGTCCTGGACTGAGGTCCTTGATCCCGGGAGCCCTGCGCGTCCTGGACTCCACGCCGGCGCCGGTCCGCACCCGCGACTCCCCGAGACGCGCGTTCCGGTATCGCCCCGCACGCCGCCCGGGTGCCGTTCCGGACGGCGTGCCTCACGGTCTCGCGGCGTGCAGGATCGCGGCCGACGCGGCGATCCGGTCGAGGAAGTACAGCGCCGTGACGCACAGCGCGATCCAGGCAGACAGCACCAGGATGCCGCTGGTCAGTCCGTCGTGGTGGAAGTAGGCGATCCCGTCCAGCGCGCGGACGCCGACGCCCGCGGGCATCACCGAGGCGAGGGGCCTCAGCCAGCCCGGCAGGAACTCTGGCGGCAGCACCCCGCCGCTCGTGGCGTTCCCCATGACCAGCATGAAGATCGACGCCAGCGGAACCCCGGCGGGGCCGAAGACACGGATCAGGAGCACGGTGGCCGCCGCTACGGCCCCCGCCATCAGGACCACCAGTCCGGCGATGCCCAGGAAGGGGCCGGGTATGGCACCGAAGGCCGTACTCGCGATCAACGTGGCCGCCAGCCCCCCGACGACCGCGAACAGCGTCAGACTGCACAGGCGTTGCCCGAAGGACAGGCGCGGTGCCACTTGGTAGGTCATCTGGCCGAAGAGGAAACCCGCCAGCACGAGCCCGAAGGACGCGTAGAAAACCGAGAGACCCCGGCTGTCCCCCCGCGACAGGGGGAGGATGTCGGTCACGGGCAGCTTCTGCTCCGCGGTGTGGCAGGCGGGGGCGCACAGACTGCCGAGGGGTGCCACCAGCGCGGACACGGCGGGGCCGTTGGCGCCCGCGTACACGATGCCGGGCTTGCCGCCGTCGGCCAGCAGCGCGGCGTACGCGTGGCGGTGCTCGACCGCCCGGCGGGCCGAGGCGTCGTCCGGGTACCGGTCGACCTGGAAAGCGTCCGGCGAGACGCGCTGCAGCCGGACGTCGAAGAGTGCCGCGGTCTTGTCGGACGCGGCGACGGCGACCGGCAGTCGGTGCGCCTGGGGGGTATGGAAGGCGGCGAGGAAGACGCTGACGAAGACCAGACCGATGGTCAGCACGGTGATCACGGGCTTGAGCACCGCCTTCCGACCGGTCAGACCCGGGCGCTCGGGTGGCGCGTCCGTCTGCGGACCTGGGTGGTGACGGTGCCGACCCGGCCCCGGGGGTATGTCGGCGGGATGACTTCGACTGGTGGACGCGGTAGTGGACATGGTCCCTCGACACTCGCTGTATAAGGTAGCTTATATAAGCTAACAGATACGTCGGAGGCGTCGATGACGATGAAGGACCCCGGCGAGCGCGTCGGCTATCTGATCTGGCAGCTCTCGCAGGCATACGTCCAGCGCCTGGACCAGGCACTGCGCCCGCTCAAGCTGACCCAGGCACAGTTCAGCGCCCTCGTCCGGTTGAGCCGGGACGGGGCCCTGTCCAGCGCCGAGCTCGCCCGCCGCTGCGGCATCACCGCGCAGTCCATGGGCACGGCACTGCGGGGCCTGGTGGAACGCGGCCTGGTCGAACGGCGGGCCCATCCCACCCACGGAAAGATCGTCGAGATGTCCGTCACGGCCGCCGGCGTGGAACTCGCACTGCGGGCCGAAGCCGCTGTCGAACCGTGCGAACAGGAGGCTCTGGAGCCGTTCCCGCCCCACGAACAGGAACAGGTCCGCGCGTACCTCCGGCGCATGCTCGGCGCCCTCAACCCCCAGGCGCTCGGACCGGCCGGCGAGCAGACGCACGACGGACACGAGTAGCCCGAAGGGCGAAGGCAGGAGTGGGAGATGCCGTACACCGCACACCGGTTGCCGAACCGACGCCGCGGCGTTTCGGCGAGGCCGGATCACGCCTGCCACGGATACTCACGGTCATGCGCGTCGAATTCGATCCGGAGGTCATGGGCAGCGATGCCTTCTACCGGTTAATGACCTCCGTCGTCGTCCCACGCCCCATCGCCTGGGTATCCACGATCACACCCGACGGAACCACCGAGAACCTGGCCCCGCACTCCTTCTTCAGCATCGCCAGCACCGACCCGCCGATCGTCCAGTTCACCTCCATCGGCCGCAAGGACTCGCTGCGCAACGTGGAAGACACGGGCGAGTTCGTCGTCAACTTCTCCTCGGAGCCGTTGCTGCGGATGATCAACGCAACCGCCACCGACTTCCCCCGGACCGTCAGCGAATTCGACGTCGCGGGCATCGAACGCGAGCCCAGTCTGCGGGTCCGCCCGGCCAGGGTGGCCGCCTCACCCGTCGTGCTGGAATGCCGTTCGCACACGACCTTGCGCATGGGCAACTCCACCCTCGTCTTCGGCCGGGTGCTGCATGCCGCCGCGAAGGAGGAGTACATCGTCGACGGCCGGCCCGGCTCCGAGCGGCTGCGCCCCCTCACCAAGCTCGGGGGCGACGAGTGGGGCACGTTGGGGAGCATCATCCACCTCAACCGCATTCCCTACGAGGAACCCGAAGGGAACGGCTCTCCCCCTCACCCCCCACAGGAACCACCACCCTCGCCCTGAGCAGGGGCTCCGCCGCACGCCCGGCCCCCGTCGTCTCGGCGACCGCCTCAGCGGCGGCCCGCCGGCTGGGGCGCCGCGCCCCGCTCCACCTCCTCGAAGAGGGCCGCCGCCCGTGCGGCGGTCTCCTTGGCCCACCTACCGGTGCTGAGCACCGCCAGGGCGACGATGGCGAGGCCGAGGCCGACCAGCAGCCACCAGACGCCGTGTGCGGCGTCGGTGTACGTGGTGCCGCCGTGAGCCACGGAGGTGCCCACGATCGTGCCCGCGACGGCGACGCCCAGGGTGGTGCCGGTCTGCCGGCCGGCGGAGGCGAGGGACGTGGCCACGCCCGCCATGGACCGGGGCATGCCGGAGACGGCGGTGTTGGTGATCGGCGGGTTGACGGTGCCCTGGAAGACACCGATCAGCGTGTAGATCGCGAGCAGGGCCGCCGGCGGGGTGGACGGCCCGATGAGCAGCGACACGGCGCCGCCCGCCGCCAGCGCGGTCCCGGACACCAGCAGGGGCAGCCGGGGGCCGTGCGCGCCGACGTACCTGCCGGTGCGCGGGGAGAGCAGCACGATCAGCAGGCCGACCGGCAGCACGCACAGCCCCGCCTCGAGCGCCGACATGCCGCGGACCTCCTGAAGGTAAAGGGTGGTGACGAAGAGGAACGCGCCGAAGGCGCACAGGGCCGCGAAGGCCATCAGGATCGCGGAGCCGAACGGCACGCTGCGCAAGAGCCGCAGCTCCAGCAGCGGGTCGGTGCGGCGCAGTTCGTAGCCGACCGTGGCGAGCGCCGCCACCACGGTGACGGCGAGCAGGGCGAGGATGGTGGGTGAACCCCAGCCCAGCTTGTTCGACTCGATGATCGCGTGGACCAGGCTGCCCAGCACGAGGATCACCAGCGCCTGCCCGACGGGGTCGGCGCGGCGGGCCCGCGGGGCGCGGGACTCGGGGACGTACAGGGCGGCCATCACGATCGCGACCGCCACGATCGGCACGTTGATCCAGAAGATGGAGCGCCAGTCGAAGGCGTCGACCAGGGCGCCGCCGAGGATCGGGCCGAGCGCGAGCGACAGGCCGGACATCGAGCCGAACACGCCGATGGCCCTGGCCCGTTCCCTCGGGTCCGGGAAGGTGGTGGCGATGATCGCCATCGCCACCGGGTTGAGCATGGTGCCGCCGGCGGCCTGCACGACGCGGGCGCCGATGAGCCAACCGATGCCCGGCGCCAGGCCGCACAGCAGCGAGCCGAGCCCGAACGCGGCGAGACCGAGCAGGAAGACGCGCTTGCGGCCGATCCGGTCGGCGGTGGAACCGGCCAGCAGCAGGAAGCTCGCCAGCACCAGGGTGTACGCGTCGACCGTCCACTGGAGGCTGGACACCGAGGCGTGCAGGTCGTCACGGATGTCCGGCAGCGCGATGTTGACGATGGAGATGTCCATGACGACGACGATCATGCCGGCGCAGCAGATGGCCAGCACCAACGACCGCCGCCGGGGACTGAGTACGGTCACGTGGGTCCAATCCACTCGAAGGCCACCGCCGACGAGCGCAGGTGACCTGGGTCAAAGGCCGTGCCGGTGCGCACGTCGGACGGAGTGAGGGCGCACCCGATCCGGCGGACGGGCCCGCGGAGCGGGAACCGCCCGCGGGCCACCGGACATGTCCCCGACGCTACGATTTCGAGCGTGCTCGAAATCAAGGCGCCCACGCGATCACAGTCCGTCCGCCCGCAGGCCGAGCCCGACCCAGGCCTGACCATCGCCGAGGCCGCGCGCCGGACCGGGGTCAGTGTCCACACGCTGCGTTACTACGAGCGCGTCGGTCTGGTCATCACCGGTGTCGACCGAACGCCCGGCGGGCGACGCCGTTATCACCGGCGGGACCTGGCCTGGATCACTCTGTGCACCAAGCTCCGGGCGACCGGGATGCCCATCAAGACGATCCGGCGGTACGCCGAACTCGTCGCGGCCGGGTACGGCAACGAGGAGGAGCGCCTGGCCCTCATGGAGGCCCATCGCGCCGAAGTCGCCGCGAAGATAGCGGAGTTGCAGGAGAACCTGGCGCTGCTCGACCACAAGATCGACGTCTACCGGGGCCGGCTCGCCGCGGGTGACGCCGACAAGCTGTGGGTGCCGCTCCCGGAGACCGGCGGGGAACACCACGACCGGCCCCCGCGTTGATCCCGTACGGGAGGAACGGAGGCCCAGGCAGTGCACGGTGAGTACAAGGTGCCCGGCGGCAAGCTCGTCGTCGTGGACGTGGACGTCGAGGACGGCGTGCTGCGGCACGTGCGCGTGGCGGGTGACTTCTTCCTGGAGCCCGACGACGCGCTGGAGGCGGTGAACGGAGCGCTGGAGGGTGCCCCGGCGGACACGGACGCCACGGGGCTGGCCGCGCGGATCGAGGCGGCGCTGCCGGCGGGGACGGTGATGTACGGGCTGACGTCGGAGGGCGTCGGCGTCGCGGTGCGCCGCGCGCTGGCGCACGCCACGGACTGGACGGACTACGACTGGCAGCTCATCCACGAGGCCCCGCAGCCACCCGCCCTGCACATGGCGCTGGACGAGGTGCTGACCGCCGAGGTGGCCGCGGGCCGGCGGCCACCGACGCTGCGGGTGTGGGAATGGGGCGCCCCGGCGGTGATCATCGGCAGCTTCCAGTCGCTGCGCAACGAGGTGGACCCGCAGGGCGCCGCGCGGCACGGCATCGAGGTCGTGCGGCGGATCTCCGGCGGCGGCGCGATGTTCGTGGAGCCCGGCAACACGATCACCTACTCGCTGTCGGTGCCCGAGTCCCTCGTGCAGGGCCTGTCCTTCCAGGACAGCTACGCCTATCTGGACGACTGGGTGCTGGGCGCCCTCGGTGACATGGGGATCCGGGCCTGGTACCAGCCGCTGAACGACATCGCGACCGACCAGGGCAAGATCGCGGGCGCGGCGCAGAAGCGGATCGTCGGCCCCGGCGGCGGCCCGGGTGCCGTACTGCATCACGTGACCATGTCGTACGACATCGACGCGGACAAGATGGTCGAGGTGCTGCGGATCGGGCGGGAGAAGCTGTCCGACAAGGGGACCAGGAGCGCGAAGAAGCGGGTCGACCCGCTGCGGCGGCAGACGGGGCTGCCGCGCGAGGCCGTCATCGACCGGATGATCGCCTCCTTCCGCGCGCGCTACGGCCTGGCGCAGGGCAAGGTCACCGACGAGGAACTGGCCCGGGCCGAGGAGCTGGCGCGCACCAAGTTCTCGTCGCCGGAGTGGACGGCGAGAGTGCCGTAGCCGTACCCGCGCCGTGCCGACTGCCGTCGGCGGCCCGCGGTGCTCGCGGCCGGCCGGGGGCATAAGGGGCAGAGCAGTACGTCGTGAACGCGCGGCCGTGACCGGGCGGGTACGCAGCGAGTTGGCACTTCCGCCGCACAGGGAGTCGTGTGACACTGTCGTCCCCGTCCACCATGCGGACCCCTTCCGCACCCCCTCCCCCACGAGAAGTGCGTTGTGCGTTCCCTTCCTCTGCCGCTCGCTCTCACCGCGCGTCTGACGCCGGTCGCGGTGCTCGCCTGTGCCGGCTGGGCGCTGACGTCCGGCCCGGCCGCGCCGCCGGCCTCCGCCGGGCACCCGACGGCCCAGAAGACGCCCTCCGGGTCCTCCGCCGCCGCCCCGTCGTCCACCGCGGCGGCGAAGACGTACACCACCGCGCCCGCCCCCTGCTCCGCCGTGGCCGCGGGCACCGTCAAGTCCCTTGTGCCCGGGGCGAAGACGGCCGGCAAGGAGATCCCGTCCACGGACACCGAACTGCGCCGCACCTGCTCCTGGAACGCGCTCCAGGGGTACGACTACCGCTGGCTCGACGTGTCGTTCGAGATCAGCGAGTCGGAGCAGGAGGCGAAGAAGGAGTACGAGCAGCGGGTCGCCGAGAAGAGCGGTGGCGGGGTCGTCCCCGGGCTCGGGGACAGCGCCTACTCCGTCGTGAACCTCACCACGGAGGACGGCCAACAGACCCGTGAGGGCGTCGTGTTGGCCCGTGCCGCCAACGCCCTCGTCGTCGTCACCTACAACGGGAGCGACTTCGAGAGCAAGAAGGCCCCCGGTACGGACGTCATCAACAAGGGTGCGATCAAGGCGGCGAAGTCCGCGGTGGCCGCGCTGGGCGGCGGCCGGGGCTGAGCCACACGCTGCTCGGCGGGCTCGACGCGTCGCCGGTGACGAGGCCGAATCCGTGCGCGCGCCGGTGGCCGGACCCGTGGCCGTGTGCCGGTGACGGCGCCGAATCCGTGCCCGCACGCCGGTGACGAGTCCGGAGCTCAAGCGCCGGTGACGAGGCGAAGCCCGCACGGGGTGCCCCGGAGGCCCGAGCCGAGCCCGAGCGCCGACGCCGGTGACGACACCGAAGCCGTGCCCCTGCACCGGTGACGAGGCCGAAGCCCAAACGCCGGTGACAAGGCGAAGCCCGTACGGGGTGCCCCGGAGGCCGGAGCCAAGCCCGAGCACCGCACGCCGGTGACCACGCCAAATCCGTGCCCGTACGCCGGTGACGAGGCCGAAGCTCACGCCGGTGACAAGGCGAAGCCCGTACGGGGTGCCCCGGAGGCCGGAGCCAAGCCCGAGCGCCGCACGCCGGTGACGACACCGAAGCCGTGCCCGTGCACCGGTGACGAGGCCGAAGCACGAGCGCCGGTGACAAGGCGAAGCCCACACGGGGTGCACCGGAAGCCCCAGCGCCGCACGTCGGTGACGACACCGAAGCCGTGCCCCTGCACCGGTGACGAGGCCGAAGCCCAAACGCCGGTCGGGGCGAGGGTCGTACGCCGGTGCCCGGCCCCAGCAGCCCGGGCCCGGGTCCGTGCTCCGGGGTCAGGACGGCGGGTCCGCGTCCTGGTGTGCGGGGAGCCGGGGCGCGCCGAGGGCGGGGGGCTGCTGGTCAGGACGGGCACCGGTGAGGTCGCGGTGCGGCTGTCCCGGGCCGGCGACTGACCGAGCCCCGCGCCCCGGTGATGACGCCGGGCCGCTCAGCCGTCGGCGCGTCGCCCCGAGGCCAGGGTGAGGGTCAGGTACAGCACCACGGAGGTGCCGAGGCCCACCGCCCAGCCGTAGTCCGCGAGGGGTGCCAGGGCGGGGATCGGGCGGCCGTCGGTCAAGGGCTTGAGGCTCGCGCCGCCGATCGCCAGGACACCGCCCGCCAGGAAGGCGACGACCGCCCGCCAGTTCCAGCCGCCGGCGTACCAGTACCGGCCTCCCGGGCGGTACAGGTCGCCGAGGTCCAGGCGGGTGCGGCGCAGCAGCCAGTAGTCGGCGACGAGGATGCCGGCGACCGTGCCGAGCAGGCCGCCGACCAGCCCGAGCCAGGTGAAGATGTAGCCCTGCGGGTCGGAGTACAGCTTCCACGGGCAGATCAGCACGGCGAGGACGGCGGTGATCAGGGCTCCGGTGCGGAAACTCACCTTCCGGGGCGCCACGTTGGAGAAGTCGAAGGCCGGGGACACCAGGTTGGCGGCGATGTTCACGGACAGCGTCGCCACGAGGACGGTCACGAGCGCGTACAGCAGACCGACCACGTTGTCCGTCTTCGCCGCGAGCTGCACCGGGTCCCAGACGGGTTCGCCGTACACGGCCTGCGAGCCGGAGGTGACCAGCACCGACAGGAACGCGAACAGGGTCATCGTGGTCGGCAGGCCGAGGGCCTGGCCCCAGGTCTGCGCGCGCTGGCTCTTGCCGT
The DNA here is from genome assembly GCF_000716535.1 of Streptomyces flaveolus. Taxonomy (GTDB): domain Bacteria; phylum Actinomycetota; class Actinomycetes; order Streptomycetales; family Streptomycetaceae; genus Streptomyces; species Streptomyces flaveolus_A. The sequence continues at coordinate 19,305 of NZ_JNWV01000020.1, forward strand.
AGCGGGTGAAGTCCGGGATGTTCAGCGACAGCGTCGACCAGAAGCCGATCATGCCCATCAGGGAGGGCCAGAACAGCTTCCAGAAGTCGCCGCCCCAGCCGAGCTTGGACGGCTGGTCGAAGAGCGGACCGACACCGCCGGCCTTGCTGCTCATCCACCACAGCATCACGAACGCGCCGACGAGGACGAAGGGCGCGGCCCAGTTCTCGAAGCGGCGGATGGTCTCCATGCCGCGGTGGATGATGGCCACCTGGATCACCCAGAAGATCGCGAAGGACAGCCACATCGTCCAGGCGTGGCCGCCGATGTGCCCGGCGTTCTTCCAGCCGTCGCCGATCAGCTTCCCGGCGAGGAAGTAGATCGCCTCGCCGCCGATCCAGGTCTGGATGCCGAACCAGCCGCACGCCACCAACGCCCGTACGACCGCGGGCAGGTTGGCGCCGCGCACGCCGAAGGAGGCGCGGGCGAAGACCGGGAAGGGGATGCCGTACTTGGGGCCCGCGTGCCCGGTCAGCAGCATCGGCACCAGCACGATCAGGTTGGCCAGGGCGATGGTGAACACCGCCTGCTTCCAGTCCATGCCCACCGCGATCAGCCCGGAGGCGAGGGTCCAGGAGGCGGTGTTGTGGGCCATGCCGACCCACAGGGCGGAGAAGTTGTACGTCGTCCAGGTGCGTCCGGCCACGGGGACCGGGAGCAGGTCCTGGTTGGCGTAGGGGCCGCTGGGCGGCGGTGTGCCGGGGGCGAGTTCCACGCGCCCGTCGGGGAGGGTGACCTGGCCGGATATCGGTCTGGCCGTGGGAGCGGTGTCGGTCATGGGCTGGCCAATCGGGGAGGGAGGGATCGGGATGGCCGTGCGGGCACCAGCCCCCTCCCCCAGGCGGCGGGGAGGGGAGACCAAGAGGGGCGTGGGGGGACTAGGAAGGCGTGGACGGGGTCAGGAGTTGACGGCGGGGATGACGTGCCGGCCGTAGGCCTCGATGGTGGCTTCCTGCGCGTCGTGCATGTCGTACACCGCGAACTGGTCGACGCCCAGGGCGCGCAGCGCGGTCAGTTTCTCGACGTGCTTCTCGACCGGGCCGATGACGCAGAACCGGTCCACGATCTCGTCGGGCACGAACGCGGTGTCCGGGTTGCCGCTGCGGCCGTGGTGGGCGTAGTCGTAGCCCTGCCGGGCCTTGATGTAGTCGGTGAGTTCCTCGGGGACCTGCGCGGAGTGCTCGCCGTACCTGGTGACCAGGTCGGCGACGTGGTTGCCGACCATGCCGCCGAACCAGCGGCACTGGTCGCGGGCGTGCGCCAGGGCCTCGGGAGAGTCGTCCTCGGTGACGTAGGCGGGGGCGGCGACGCAGATCGTCACCTCGGACGGGTCACGGCCGGCCGCGACCGCCGCGTCCTTGACGGCCTTCACCATGTACTCGGTCAGGTACAGGTCGGCGAGCTGGAGGATGAACCCGTCGGCCTCCTCGCCGGTCATCTTCAGCGCCTTCGGTCCGTACGCGGCCATCCAGACGGGGAGTTCGGCGCCCTCCTTGATCCACGGGAAGCGGATCTTCGTACCGCCGAGGTCGGCCTCCTCGCCCCGGGCGAGGGCGCGGATGACCTTCATGGCCTCGCTGATCCGGGCGAGCGTGTTGGGTTTGCGGCCCGCGACGCGCATCGCGGAGTCGCCGCGGCCGATGCCGCAGACGGTGCGGTTGCCGAACATGTCGTTGAGGGTGGCGAAGGTGGAGGCGGTGACCTCCCAGGTCCGGGTGCCCGGGTTGGTGACCATCGGACCGACCTTGAGCTTCTGCGTGTTCGCCAGGATCTGGCTGTAGATCACGAACGGTTCCTGCCAGAGCACGGCGGAGTCGAAGGTCCAGCCGTAGCGGAAGCCGTTGCGCTCGGCCCGTTTCATCAGGCTGATGACCCGGGAGGCCGGCGGGTCGGTCTGGAGGACGAGTCCGAAGTCCATGGGCGCCACTCCTAGTTGAGGTACTGACAGGTGGAGCGCGGGGTGAAGACGCCGTGGCCGGCGCGTCCGGTGTACTCCCGCTGGTCGATGACGAGTTCGCCGCGCGACAGGACCGTCTCGACGCGGCCGGTGACGCGCTTGCCCTCGTACGCCGAGTAGTCGACGTTCATGTGGTGGGTCTCGGCGGACATCACCTGCTCGGCGTGCGGGTCGTAGACGACGACGTCCGCGTCGGCGCCCGGGGTGATGGTTCCCTTCTTCGGGTACAGGCCGAACATCCGGGCCGGGGTGGCACAGGCGATCTCGATCCAGCGACGGCGGGAGATGTGCCCGTCCACGACCGCCTGGTGGAGCAGGTCCATACGGTTCTCCACGCCCGGAAGCCCGTTGGGGATCTTGGAGAAGTCGCCGCGGCCCAGTTCCTTCTGGCCGGTGAAGCAGAAGGGGCAGTGGTCGGTGGAGACGACCTGGAGGTCGTTGGTGCGCAGGCCCTGCCACAGCCTGGCCTGGTGCTCCTTCGGCCTGAGGGGCGTGCTGCACACGTACTTCGCGCCCTCGAAGTCCGGCTCGGCGAGGTTGTCGGTGGACAGGAACAGGTACTGCGGGCAGGTCTCGCCGAAGACGTTCAGCCCCTCGTCGCGCGCCCGAGCCAGCTCGGCCACGGCCTCCATGGCGGAGACGTGCACGACGTACAGGGGCGCGCCGGCCACCTGGGCGAGCCTGATGGCCCGGTGGGTGGCCTCCGCCTCCAGCAGGGCCTTGCGCACCTCGCCGTGGTAGCGCGGATCGGTCTCGCCCCGGGCGAGCGCCTGCTCGACCAGCACGTCGATGGCGATGCCGTTCTCGGCGTGCATCATGATCAGCCCGCCGTTCTCGGCGGAGCGCTGCATGGCGCGCAGGATCTGCCCGTCGTCGGAGTAGAAGACCCCGGGGTAGGCCATGAACTGCTTGAAGCTGGTGACCCCCTCCTCGATCAGCAGGTCCATCTCCTTGAGCGTCTCCTGGTTCACATCGGAGACGATCATGTGGAAGGCGTAGTCGATCGCGCAGTTGCCCTCCGCCTTGGCGTGCCAGGTGTCCAGTCCCTCGCGCAGGGTGTGGCCGACGCTCTGCACCGCGAAGTCCACGATGGTCGTCGTACCGCCCCAGGCGGCGGCCCGGGTGCCGGTCTCGAAGGTGTCGGAGGCGAAGGTGCCGCCGAACGGCAGCTCCATGTGGGTGTGGGCGTCGACGCCGCCCGGGATGACGTACTTCCCGGTGGCGTCGATCGTGCGGTCCGCGCTCCAGCTCTGTGAGCCGGGCGTGGCGAGGGCGGCGATGCGGGTGTCCTCGATGAGGACGTCGGCGTGGATCTCGTCGGACGCGGTGATGACTAGGCCACCGCGGATGACGGTGCGCGTGGTCATGGGGTGCCTCTCTCTCGTGGCCGTCTGCGGGTCGTCTGTGGCTGGTCGCGCCCACGCGGCGGAGCCGCACGTCGATGCGGCCCCGCGCCCCTTCGGGACGCGCCTACGGCGCCGTCAGCGGCCCGTACGCCGCAGGGTTGCGGTCCCGGTAGAACTGCCAGCGGTCGCGGACCTCGCGCAGCTTGGCCAGGTCCAGGTCGCGGACGACCAGTTCGGTCTCCTTGTCGCTCGCGACCTCGCCGACGAACTGGGCCTCCGGGTCCACGAAGTAGGTGGTGCCGTAGAAGTCGTTGTCGCCCAGGTCCTCCACGCCGACCCGGTTGATCGCGCCGACGAAGTACTCGTTGGCGACGGCCGCCGCCGGCTGCTCCAGCTGCCACAGGTAGCGGGACAGGCCGCGCGAGGTGGCCGACGGGTTGAAGACGATCTCGGCGCCGGCGAGGCCGAGCGCCCGCCAGCCCTCCGGGAAGTGGCGGTCGTAGCAGATGTAGACGCCGATCCGGCCGGCCGCGGTGTCGAAGACGGGCCAGCCGCTGTTGCCGGGGCGGAAGTAGAACTTCTCCCAGAATCCCCGGACCTGGGGGATGTGGGTCTTGCGGTACTTGCCGAGGTAGGAGCCGTCCGCGTCGATCACGGCGGCCGTGTTGTACAGGACGCCCGGCTGCTCCTCCTCGTACATGGGCAGGACCAGGACGATTCCCAGCTCGCGGGCGAGGGCCTGGAAGCGCCGGACGGTCGGGCCCTCCGGGATCCGTTCGGCGTACTCGTAGAACGCCTTGTCCTGGACCTGGCAGAAGTACGGGCCGTAGAACAGCTCCTGGAAGCAGAGGACTTGGGCGCCCTGGGCGGCGGCGTCGCGGGCCGCCTGCTCGTGCACCTGGATCATGGACTCCTTGTCGCCGGTCCAGGCGGTCTGGAAGAGGGCGGCTCGGATCACTCGGCTCATCGGGACCTCCGGTAGCTCGGTGTGCGGTGAGCGTATGAAGCCCGGACGGCCGGTTCGACGGGCAGCGTGTCACGTCCGCGGGCGGTCGGCGTGCCACCGTGTCACGTGTGCGCGGTTCCATGTTTCACCGCCGTTGTCGCAGGTCGTCGCATGTTTCACCCCTGTTGCGCGTCATGCGCGAGGAGCGCGATGTGCACGGAGGCCGCCTGTTCGAAGTCGTCCAGGTCGACGCCGAGGCGGGTCTGTATGGCCTCCAGGCGCCGGTAGAGGGCCGGCCGGGAGACATGGTGGAGCTGGGCGGTGCGGGACTTGTTGCGGCCCGTCGCCAGATAGGTCCGCAGGACGTTGAGCAGCTCCGGTTCGGCGTCGCACAGCAGTCCGTCCAGCTCGCGCTCGGCGAAGGACTGCACCTGCGGGTCGTCGCGCAACAGGCGGATCAGCCCGCGCAGATGGACGTCCTTGAGGCGGACGACGGCCGGCAGGTCGAGGGCGGCGGAGGAGCCGGCGACGGCGTCGGCGACGTGCCGGGCCTCGCGCAGCCCGGCGGGCACGTCGTCCCACGCGGTGCGGGGACCGGCGGCGGCGACCACGGCCGGGGACGCGGCGCGCAGCCGGGTCGCGAAGTGCGCGGTGAGCGCCTCGGCGTCCTGGTCGCGGGCGAGGCTGAGCAGCACGGTGGCGGCGCCGTCCGCGAGTTCGGCGACGAGTCCGGGCAGCCCCAGCAGGCGCAGCACCCGGTCGAGTTGGTCCGGTGTGCGGCCTTGGACGACGAGCGGCACGAAGGTCCGCCGGTTGACCGGCAGCCCGGCCGCCCGGGCCCGCGGCAGCAGGTGCCGGGCCGGTACGACCCCGGAGACCAGGTCGGTCAGCAGGCTCTGCGCGGACTGCTCCTCCCAGCTCTGCGCGCAGGCGCCGCCGAGCATCCGGTGCAGCACCAGGGCCTCGGCGGCCCGGTCGGCGAGCAGCCGCCCGGTGGCCGTGTCGCCCCGGTAGCCGCACAGCAGCAGCCGGCCCCACCGTTCCCCGCCCCCGCCCAGCTCGGCGCGGATCCAGCCGTCGCCGGCGCTGCCGCCGGCCTGACGGGCGATCCGCTCCCAGTCGCGCAGTACGTCGTCCACCGCGGACCGCTCCCCCGCCGTGCCGAGGACGCGGTGGGCGAGGTTGGTGACGACGACCGGGCAGCCGCTGTGCCGGGCGACCTCGTCGAGCAGCCGTTGCAGCGGCGCGCCGGCGGTGATCAGCCCGGTGAGGGCGGTGCGCACGGTCTCCGAGAGGCTGATCGCGGCGAACTTCCGCCGCACGAGCCGGGACTGCACTTCCTCCGTCAACTCGGCGAAGGGGAACGGCCGGTGCAGTACGACCATGGGAAGCCCGCACCGCTCGGCGGCCCGGCGCATCACCTCGGGCGGCGTGGGGAAGGCCCGGCCGAGACCGAGGACGACGGCCGCCGCCTCCGCCCGGTGCAGGGACTGGATGTACTCGGCCTGCCGGGCCTCGTCCCCGGCGAGCAGCACGCCGGTGGTGAGGACCATCTCGCCGCCGCTGAGCATCACGCCGACGTCGGCGGCCTCGGCGACGTGCACCCAGCGCACCGGCCGGTCGAGCTGCGCGGCGCCGGCCACCACCTCGGGTTCCCCGGCGAGCACGCGCTCCAGGGTCAGCACCTGGCGCACGGAGAGGGCGGGTTCCGGACTGTGCCGGGACTCCGAGGTGATGCTCATGGCCGTACACCTGTTCTCTAGTACGTGCTCCTCAGCGCCTGTTCCAGGATCGCCGCGCCCTCCTCGGCCTCGGCGACCGTCAGCGACAGCGGCGGGCTGATCCGCAGGGCGCTGGTGTCGTGCCCGCCGCCCTTGCCGAGGAGCAGCCCGCCCTCCCGGGCCGCCTCCAGTACCGCGGCGACGGCCTGCGGGTCGGCCTCGTCCGTGCCGGGCCTGACCAGCTCGACGCCGATCATCAGCCCGCGTCCGCGCACCTCCCGCACCCCGGGCAGCTGCGCGCCGACCGCCCGCAGCCGCTCGAGGAGCAGGCCGCCGACGCGCCGGGCGTTGCCCTGGAGGTCGTGTTCGAGGAGGTAGGCGAGGTTGGCGAGGCCGGCGGCCATGGTGATCTGGGTGCCGCCGAAGGTGGAGATGCTGTTGGCGTCCAGGCAGTTCATGATCTCGGAGCGGGCGATGACCCCGCCGATGGACATGCCGTTGCCGATGCCCTTGGCGAAGGTGACGATGTCCGGCGGGCCGCTGCGGGCGTGTGCCTGCCAGCCCCAGAAGTGGTCGCCGGTGCGGCCCCAGCCGGTCTGCACCTCGTCGGCGATCCACAGGACGCCGTGCTCCTTCAGCACCTCCCGGAAGGCGGCGTAGAGGCTGTCCGGCGGGGAGGTGAACCCGCCGACGCCCTGGACGGGTTCGGCGATCAGCGCGGCCGGCGGCCGGGTGTGGCCGAGGACGTCCTTCAGGTCGGCGACGCAGGCGTCGATGAACGCGCGGTCGTCGAGGTGGGCGAACGGCCCCCGGGTGCGGACGCCGCCGTGGACGTACAGGGTCTGCAGCGGGGACAGGGAGGTCGGGGACCAGCCGCGGTTGCCGGTGACGCCGATCGCGCTGAAGGACCGGCCGTGGTAGCTGTTCCGCATCGCGAGGACGGTGTTGCTGCGCCGGTAGGTGGTGGCGAGCAGCAGGGCGGTGTCGTTGGCCTCGGTGCCGGAGGTCGTGAAGAACACCCGGGCGTCCGGGATGCCGCTCACCTGGGCGACGCGCTCGGCGAGTTCGACCATCGGCCGGTTGAGGTAGAGGGTGGAGGAGTGGATGATCCGGCCGGCCTGCTCGCTGACCGCCTTGGTCACCTCGGTCAGCGCGTGCGCGGTCAGCGTGGTCAGGATGCCGCCGAAGAAGTCCAGGTAGCGTCGGCCGGCGGAGTCCCAGACGTGGCGTCCCTCGCCGTGGCTGATCTCGATCGGGTCGTCGTAGTACAGGGCGAGCCAGTCGGGCAGGACCCTGCGGTGGCGGGAGTAGAGGTCGTTCACGGCTGCACCAGCCCTTCGTAGGCGTCGGGGCGGCGGTCGCGGTAGAAGGCCCACTGCCGCCGCACTTCCTCGATGAGGTCGAAGTCCAGGTCGCGGACGAGGAGTTCCTCACTCTTGTCGCTGGCGGCCTCGCCCACGAACTGTCCGCGTGGATCCACGAAGTACGACGTCCCGTAGAAGTCGTTGTCGCCGTACTCCTCCTGCCCGACCCGGTTGATGGCGGCGATGAAGTACTCGTTGGCGACGGCCGCGGCGGGCTGCTCGAGCTGCCACAGGTAGGCGGACAGGCCCCGGTGGGTGGCGGACGGGTTGTAGACCAACTGGGCGCCGTTCAAGCCGAGTTGCCGCCAGCCCTCCGGGAAGTGCCGGTCGTAGCAGATGTAGACGCCGACCTTGCCGACCGCGGTGTCGAAGACGGGCCAGCCCAGGTTGCCGGGCTTGAAGTAGTACTTCTCCCAGAAGCCCTTGACCTGCGGGATGTGGTGCTTGCGGTACTTGCCGAGGTAGGTGCCGTCGGCGTCGATCACGGCGGCGGTGTTGTAGTAGAAGCCGGACTGTTCGACCTCGAAGACCGGGACGACGATCACCATGCCGGTCTCGCGCGCCAGCTCCCGCATCCGGCGGACCGTCGGCCCGTCGGGCACCGGCTCGGCCCAGCGGTAGTGCTCCGGTTCCTGGACCTGGCAGAAGTAGGGGGCGTTGAAGACCTCCTGGAACCCGATGATCCGCGCGCCCCGGCGGGCCGCCTCGCGGGCGTGCTCCTCGTGCTTCGCGACCATGGACTCGGTGTCGCCGGTCCAGGTGGCCTGGACCAGAGCGGCGCGGACGACGTTGGTCATGAGCTGCTCCTTCGACACGACGTCAGAGCCTCTACGCCCGTAGAGCAGGCCGTAGAGGGACGAAAGTAAGCCTCCGCGCGGCCCTTGCCAAGACCATCGCCGTCAACCCGCTGAGTCGATCACGATTCGCACCCCTGTGGGTGAGCCGGCGGCCCGGCCCGAGGGAGCGGATCGTGACACACCAGGACACTACCCACTGCGTCCCGTCACGTGGTGTACCCGGCGAAACGCAGTGCGTGCACGACGTCCCAGTGCCGCTCGTCGGAGACGCCGAGCGCGGCCTCCAGCAGCAGCGGGACCAGGATTGCGGGGTCGGCGGCGACGCACCGGGCGGCCTCCTCGGGGGTACGGACGCGCACGTAGGCGTCCAGCAGGGCCCGCACCTCCCGGCGCCTGCCCTCGTCCTCCATCCGCAGCACGGCCGCGCCGATCTGCTCCGCCGGCCGGGCCGCACCCTGCCGCAGCAGTTGCCGGCCGTCGCCGTCCCGGCCGGCCGCGGCGAGCGCGTCGGCGGCGGGGACCAGCCGCTCGGCGGGCAGCGCGGCGGCCTCCCACAGCAGCGTGGCCCAGTCGGCGGCGAGCCCGGCCCGGTGCAGGGCGTCCGCGAGCAGCGGCAGCCGGCCCACGGGCCACCGCGCGGCCTCCACCAGCACCACGTGCGCCTCCCCGCTCCGCCCCTCACCCCGCAACCGCGCCAGCCGCCCGACGACCCCGTCGACGGCCTCCCGGGCCCCCTCGTCCACGGCCGCGCCGTCCGGCACCGAAGGCCGCGCCGCCTCGCCGGCCCCGGCGAACCGGGCCCCCCGCGGCGCCTGCGGCCCGCCGTCCGCCCCGACACCCCCGGAGCCCCGCGGTACGACGACGGGTGCGGCCTCCTCGACATCGACGACCCCGGCGAAGCGGGCACTGCCACGGCGACGTTTGCGTGGTTTGGGGGTGGGGGTGGCGGGGGGCGAGCCGAGGGGCGAGGGCGTGGCGCCCGGCAAGAAGGGACCTCCGGCTTCGACACCGGCACCGCCACCGTCGCCGTCGGCCTGCGAAGCGGACACGTCAGGAGCGGTCGCCCAGGAGGCCGAGGCGGGCAGTACGACGCCGCGGCGGGCCTCGTCGGGGGCCACCGCGCCTCGGGGACGGGGAGCCGTGGCCGGAACGGCCCGGGTAGGGCCTACGGCGACGTGAGACGCGGGCGCGGCATCGGGGGCGGGTCCGGGCTGCGCGGCTTGGGAGGGCTCGGGGGGCCGGCCGGGTTGGTGGGGCTGGGACGCCTGGCCGGACGGGGAGGGCTGACCGTGCTGACTGGCCTGCGCGCCCCGCCCGCCCCGGGCGTCCGGAACGCCGGCAGGCCGAACCCGGACGCTCCGCCCGGCGCCCGCGCCGTCCTCTGCGGAAGCGCCCCACCCGCCCTGCGCATCCAGACTTTCGTGGGCACCGGAGACTCCCCCGGCATCCGACTCACCGCCCGGCACACCCACGTCCTCACGGGCACCCGACCACCAGCCCAGCCCACCCACGCCCTCGCGGGCACCGGAGACTCCCCCGGCACCCGGCCCCCCGCCCGGACGCGAGCCCCCGTCCACGTCGCCTCCACCGGAAGCCGTCCGCCGGTCCAGCGCCTCCAAGCGAGTGCGGAGTTCCGCGCAGCGAGACGTGGCGCGGGTGTGGTCGTCGTGGGCCCAGGCCAGGTCGAGCCGGAGGGCGTCGGCCTGGTCCTCGGGGACCGGCGTGGACAGCCGGCGGCTCAGTCCGGCGTGGCGTTCCGCGGCGTACCGCTGCTCGCGGAGCATGACGTCGAGCCGGTCGGCCAGGGCGTCCCGGGCGCCGGGCCGGGCGTCGTACGCGGTGACCGCGGCGGCGTGCAGCGCGCGGGCCCGTTCCCGCTCGGCCCCGGCGGCGGCCGGTCCGTACAGCGCGCCGAGATCCTCCAGCAGCGCCTCCGCCACGTCCCACGGCGGCACCTCACGCCCGTCCAGGCAGGCGCGCATGCCCTCGGGGTCCCGCTGCCAGAAGACCCCGTTCCAGCCGCCGCGCGGATCGAGGCGCGCCAGCAGAGCGTCCAGGTAGCTCGCGAACTCCCGTACCCGACCGGGGAGTTGATCCACCGCCATCGTCCAGCTCCCGCCCGACCGCCAGCACTTTCGTCCGGGTAGGCAACACCAGTCGTGTTACGGGCCTGCTACGGAGAGTTTTCCGGCAGTGCGCGGACCGCTCATCGCGGGATCTCGGCCGTTGCGCGTCCGGCCCCGCCGCACGGTCCTCTCAGACGGCCGCCAGGGCGCACCGGGCGACCAGGTCGTCCATCGACAGGCCGAGGACCCGCGCCAGCGCGGCCACGGTGAAGAACGCCGGCGTCGGCGCCCGCCCCGTCTCGATCTTGCGCAGCGTCTCCGCGGAGACACCTGCCTCGGCGGCGACGTCGACCATGCTCCGATCGCCGCGTGCCGCCCGCAGCAACTGCCCGAGCCGCTCGCCGCGTTCGCGCTCTTCGGGGGTGAGGGGGGTGCGCACCATGCGACCCATTCTAATACCACTCCCCACCCCCTCCCCATTCAAATACCGGTATAGTAATTGGCATGGTGGAACTGAAGACGGACACGTCGATCGACGCGATGCACGCGGCGGGCGCTTCTTCGCCGTTCCTCGGCTACCGCCCCTCCTTCGCCCCGACTCCCTTCCCCGCGGTGATCTGCGCCTCGGTGAACGACGCGATCGTCCACGGCATCCCCACCCGGTACCGGCTCCGCGACGGAGACCTGCTCTCCGTCGACTGCGGCGCGCAGCTGGACGGCTGGGCCGGCGACTCGGCGATCAGCTTCACGGTGGGCCGCCCGCGCCCTGCGGACCTCCGGCTGATCGAGACCGCCGAGCGGGCGCTGGCGGCGGGCATCGAGGCGGCGGTGGCCGGGAACCGCGTCGGCGACATCGCGCACGCCGTCGGCCGGGTCTGCCGTACGGCCGGTTACGGCATCCCGGACGGCTTCGGGGGCCACGGCGTGGGCCGCCGTATGCACGAGGACCCCGATGTCCCGAACGAGGGCCGCCCCGGCCGCGGCCTCCCGCTTCGGCCCGGCATGGTCCTCGCCATCGAGCCCATGGTGATCGCGAGCGGCCGGGACGCCTACCACGCGGCGGCCGACGGCTGGACCCTGCGCACATCGGACGGCTCCCGGGCGGCCCACGTCGAGCACACCGTCGCGATCACCGAGCAGGGTCCACGGGTCCTCACGGCACGCGAGGCGTCCTGAGGAGCGCGGGCCGCACCGGACCTGCGGCTCCGTCGCGTGGGCGCGCACGACCCCTCACCACCCGCAGCCGCCCTGCCCCACCCCACTGGGTGAACATGCCCGCCCCAACGGATCGTGTCATCGTGGGCATGAGCAACCCACCCCCGGGTTACCCGGCCGCTCCGCATGTCGTCAGCGAAGGAACCCACGCGATGACCAACGGCTACCCTCCTGACCCCTTCGGTGAATTCCTGGCCCGCTTCTTCGGCGGCACGGGCGGAGCCCCCGGGCCCCGCCACATCGACATCGGCCGCCTGCTCAGCCAGCCGGCCCGGGAGCTGGTCAGAGGAGCCGCCCAGTACGCCGCCGAGCACGGCAGCCGGGATCTGGACACCCAGCACCTGCTGCGCGCGGCCGTGTCGACGGAGCCCACCCGGAGCCTGCTGAGCCGGGCGGGCGCGGACCCGGACTCGCTCGCGCACGAGATCGACGACCGGGCGGGCCCGGTCCAGCACCCGCCGGGCGAGGCACCGCCGCCGACCTCGCTGTCGCTGACCCCGGCGGTCAAACGCGCCCTGCTGGACGCGCACGACATGGCGCGGGCGAGCGGCGCCGGGTACATCGGCCCGGAGCACGTGCTGAGCGCGCTGGCCTCGAATCCGGACTCGGCGGCCGGGCACATCCTGCACGCGGCCCGGTTCTCGGCGGGGGCCCTGCCGCCGGAGGCCCCGGAGAGCGCGCCGCCCCGCCCGGAGCGGCAGCGCCAGCGGCCCACCGGCACGCCGACCCTGGACAAGTACGGCCGTGATCTGACCGACATGGCCCGGCAGGGCCGGGTCGACCCGGTGATCGGCCGGGAGACGGAGATCGAGCAGACCATCGAGGTGCTGTCACGGCGCGGCAAGAACAACCCGGTGCTGATCGGTGACGCGGGCGTCGGCAAGACGGCGATCGTGGAGGGCCTGGCCCAGCGGATCGCGGACGGGGAGGTCCCGGACGTCCTCGCGGGGCGCCGGGTGGTCGCCCTGGACCTCACCGGGGTGGTGGCCGGCACCCGCTACCGGGGCGACTTCGAGGAGCGCCTCAACAACATCGTTGAGGAGATCCGCGCCCAGTCCGACCGGCTGATCGTGTTCATCGACGAGCTGCACACCGTCGTGGGCGCGGGCTCCGGCGGCGAGGGCGGCGCGCTGGACGCCGGGAACATCCTCAAGCCCGCGCTCGCCCGGGGCGAGCTGCACATCGTGGGCGCGACCACGCTGGAGGAGTTCCGCCGGATCGAGAAGGACGCGGCGCTGGCCCGCCGCTTCCAGCCGGTCCTGGTGCCGGAGCCGACGGCCGAGGACACGATCGAGATCCTGCGCGGGCTGCGGGACCGGTACGAGGCCCACCACCAGGTCCGCTACTCCGACGAGGCGCTGGTCGCCGCCGTGGAGCTGTCGGACCGGTACATCACCGACCGGCGGCTGCCGGACAAGGCGATCGACCTGATCGACCAGGCGGGGGCGCGGGTCCGGCTCGGTGCCCGGACGAAGGGCACGGACGTGCGCGCGATGGAGCGCGAGGTCGAGCAGCTGGTCCGGGACAAGGACCAGGCGGTCGCGGACGAGGACTACGAGCAGGCGAAGCAGCTTCGCGACCGGATCGGTGAGCTGAAGCAGCGGATCGCCCAGGTGTCCGGCGGCGACAAGGCCGACGAGGGCCTGGACCTGGAGGTGACGGCGGAGGCCATCGCCGAGGTGGTGTCCCGGCAGACCGGCATCCCGGTCAGCCGGCTGACCCAGGAGGAGAAGGAGCGGCTGCTCGGTCTGGAACAGCACCTGCACCAGCGGGTGGTGGGCCAGGAGGAGGCGGTCGCCGTGGTGTCCGAGGCGGTGCTGCGCTCGCGTGCGGGGCTCTCGAGCCCGAACCGGCCCATCGGCAGCTTCCTGTTCCTCGGCCCGACCGGCGTCGGCAAGACCGAGCTGGCACGGGCGCTGGCGGAGGCGCTGTTCGGCAGCGAGGACCGGATGGTCCGGCTGGACATGAGCGAGTACCAGGAGCGGCACACCGTCTCCCGGCTGGTGGGCGCCCCGCCCGGGTACGTCGGCCACGAGGAGGCCGGTCAGCTCACCGAGGTGGTGCGCCGGCACCCGTACTCGCTGCTGCTGCTGGACGAGGTGGAGAAGGCGCACCCGGACGTCTTCAACATCCTGCTCCAGGTGCTCGACGACGGCCGGCTCACCGACTCGCAGGGCCGGACCGTGGACTTCACCAACACGGTCATCGTGATGACCAGCAACCTGGGCTCGGAGGCGATCACGCGGCGCGGTGCCGGGATCGGGTTCGGGCCGGGTGGCGCGGAGGCCGACGAGGAGGCGCGGCGCGAGCAGGTCCTGCGGCCGCTGCGCGAGCACTTCCGGCCGGAGTTCCTGAACCGGATCGACGAGATCGTGGTGTTCCGGCAGCTCACGAGCGAGCAGCTACGGCAGATCACCGATCTGCTGCTGGAGACCACCCGGCGGCTGCTGGACGGGCAGGGCGTCTCGGTCGAGTTCACGAGCGCGGCCGTCGACTGGCTCGCCGAGCGCGGCTACGAGCCGGAGTACGGCGCCCGGCCGCTGCGCCGCACCATCCAGCGGGAGGTCGACAACCAGTTGTCCCGGCTGCTGCTGGACGGCACGATCTCCGAGGGCAGCCGGGTGACGGTGGACGCGCGGGACGGGCGGCTGGACTTCCGAACGGAAGCGGCCCGGCCGCCCGCGCCCGAACTCTGACTCCGACCGTGGGCCCGGCCGTCAGCGCGCCGGGTCCACCACCATCGCCGAGCCGCCACCGCGCCGTACCTTCTCTGCGGCGGCCAGCCACTTGCCGCCCGGCAGCCGCTGGACGCCCGTGGCCGCCCCGATCTCCGGGTTGAGGCTGAAGGAGTGCCCGATGGCCTCCAGCCGCTTCCTCAGGTCGCTGTCGTAGAGGCCCGGTTCGAGCTCGGTCCTGGCGGCGTTGCGCTGGCTGGCCCGCGGTGCGGCGATCGCGTCCACGAGGGGCAGTCGCCGGTCCAGGAAGCCGGTGAGCGTCTGCAGCACGGTGGTGACGATGGTCGCGCCGCCGGGGGAACCGAGCGCCACGACCGGCCTGTTGTGCTGGTCCAGCACGATCGTCGGGGAGATCGAGGAGCGCGGGCGCTTGCCCGGTCCCGGCAGGTTCGGGTCGTGCACGGCCGGGTTGGCCGGGGCGAAGGAGAAATCGGTCAGCTCGTTGTTGAGCAGGAAGCCCCGGCCCGGGACGGTGATGCCGCTGCCGCCGGTCTGCTCGATGGTGAGCGTGTAGGCGACGACGTTGCCCCACTTGTCGGCCACGGTGAGGTGGGTGGTGTTCTCCCCCTCGTACGTCGTCGGGGCCGCGGTACCGCCCTTGCCGCAGGGCGCCGGGTGCCGCGGGTCGCCGGGCGCGAGCGGGCTGGTGAGGACCGCGTCGTCCTTGATCAGGCAGGCGCGGGAGTCGGCGTACCGCTGGGACAGCAGTTGCGCGGTGGGGACGTCCTCGAAGGCGGGGTCGCCGACCCAGCGCCCGCGGTCGGCGAAGGCGATGCGGCTGGCCTCGATGAAGTGGTGCAGGTACTGCACCTCGCTCGCCTTCGACAGGTCGGTGTTCTCCAGGATGTTGAGCGCCTCACCGACCGTGGTGCCGCCGGAGGAGGAGGGCGCGATGGAGTAGACGTTCAGGCCGCGGTACGACGTCCTGGTGGGCGCCTGGAGCTTGGCGCGGTAGACGGCGAAGTCCTTCTCGGCCAGCTTGCCGGGGCGGGCGTTCCAGCCGGAGGCGGGGTCCACGGGCGGGTGTTCGACCGTCTTGACGATGTCGTCGCCGATGTCGCCGCGGTAGACCGCGCCGATGCCCTGCCGGCCCAGTTGCTCGTAGGTGCGGGCGAGTTCGGGGTTCTTGAACGTGGAGCCGACGACGGGCAGCCGGCCGTTCGGCAGGAACAGCTCGGCGGTGTCCGGGAAGTAACGGAACCGGGTCTCGTTGGACGCGGTCTGCGCGCGGAAGGTGTCGTCCACCGTGAAGCCGTCGCGGGCCAGGCGTTCGGCGGGTTTCAGCAGGGTGCCGAGCCGCTTGCTGCCCCACTGGTCCAGCGCCTTCTGCCAGGTGGCGGGCGTGCCCGGGGTGCCGACGCTCAGGCCGCTGCTGACGGCGTCGGCGAAGGCGAGCGGCTTGCCGTTCTCCGTGAACAGGTCGGCGTCGGCGCTCAGCGGCGCGGTCTCGCGTCCGTCGATGGTGTGCACCGTACGGGACTTGGCGTCGTAGTAGACGAAGTAGCCGCCTCCGCCGATGCCGGCCGAGTAGGGCTCGGTGACGCCGAGCGCGGCGGCGGTGGCGACGGCCGCGTCCACCGCGTTGCCGCCGTGCTTGAGCACCTCGATGCCGGCGGCGGACGCGTCGGCGTCGACGCTGGCTACGGCGCCGCCGTAGCCGACGGCCACAGGGACCTTCGCCGTCGTCGCGTGCTTCGTCGCGGCGGGTGGCGCAGCCGCCCCCACCGACACCACGGCGGCCGAAACCGCCAGAACCGCCAGTTTCCGCGTGCCTGGGCGACCCATCCGTACCTCCCGTCGGGACAGTCCGCGCAGCGTAACCGGATTGTCGGTAGTACCGACAGTACGCCTGCGCACCGTGGTCGTCGCCCGGGCCCGCTACCATGCGCGGCCATGAACGACGACGTGCGCAACATCGTCCTCGGGGTCATGGCCACGGGCGTATCGGCCGTGCTGGGCTGGGTCGCCCGGACGTATCTGTGGAAGCGCCGGCTGCGCCGCAAGCAGGCCTTCTTCGGGCTGCCGGACCACGCCGAGTCGCTGCTGGTGGTCAACCGCAACGCGGGCGGGCCGGAGCTGTCGGTGATGCGGCACGACGTGTTCGCCCTGCTGGAACTGTCCGCCCTCATCAAGGACTGCAACGCGCACGCGCGGGTGGTGCCGCACGACGCCGCCCAGCAGGGGTTCGGCGAGCGCACGGAGTTCTGCCTCGGCGGTCCCGCCTCGAACCGCCGGATGGAGGCCCACCTCTCCTCCCTGTTGCCGGGCGTGCGGATGAACGCGGAGGCCGCGACGGGCCCGGACGTCGGCGCCTTGCGGGTCGGCGGCGAGGAGTACCGCATGGACGGCGGTCGCAGCGAGTACGTGCTGCTCGCCCGGCTCACCGCGGACGGCGGCCGGGACAGCCGCCCGGTGTTCCTCTTCTGCGGCCAGCGGGCGATCACCAACCAGGCGGCGACCCGCTATCTCGCCCGCCACCACGAGCGGCTGGCCCGCAAGTACGGCGGCGGCTCCTTCGTGTTGCTGCTGAAGGTGGTCAACTCCCAGGCGTACGGCCCCGATGTGGTCGAGCTGGTGGCGGACGTGACGCGGGCGGCGCGGACACCGCTGCCGGAGCCCGCTCCCGCCACCGCCGAGTGACGCTTCAACAATCTTTACCCGCACGTAACTTACCGACGGGTTACTTGCGGTAAGAGGGCGCGGTTACCGTCGGGTCACTTTGCACGGACACGAGTGAAGGAGTGACCCATGGGACACGGTCGCACCGCTCTGCGCGCCTCCGCCGCCGGAGCCGTCTCGGCGGCGCTGCTCGCCGGCTCCGTCGTCGGTCTCGCGCCGGCCGCCGAGGCCGCCCCGAGCATCCGGTTCGTCGACATCACCGGCGACGGCGGCACCGTACTGAAGGCCAACGTCCTCACGCCCGCGGGCGCCGACGGCTCGCGCCGCTACCCGCTCATCGTGCTGCCCACCAGTTGGGGCCTGCCCCAGGTGGAGTACCTGGCACAGGCCCGGAAGCTCGCCGACTCGGGTTATGTGGTGCTCACCTACAACGTGCGCGGGTTCTGGCAGTCCGGCGGCCGGATAGAAGTGGCCGGTCCGCCCGACACAGCAGACGCCTCCAAGGTCATCGACTGGGCCCTCGCCCACACTCCGGCCGACCCGGAGCACATCGGCATGGCCGGGGTGTCGTACGGCGCCGGGATCAGCCTGCTCACCGCCGCGCACGACAAGCGCGTCAAGGCCGTGGCCGCGCTCAGCGGGTGGGCCGACCTGATCGACTCCATCTACTCGGGACGCACCCAGCACCTCCAGGCCGCGGCCGTGCTGGACGGCGCGGCCACCCTCACCGGCCGTGAGAGCCCCGAACTGCGCGCCATCTTCGACAACCTGTACTCCTCGAACCTGTCGAAGGAACAGGAGATGATCGACTGGGGGAGGAAACGTTCCGCCGCGACCTACGTGGACCAGCTCAACAAGAACGGCGCCGCCGTCATGCTGGCCAACGCCTGGGGCGACACCGTCTTCCCGGCGAACCAGTACGCCTCCTTCTACGAGAAGCTGACCGTCCCGAAGCGGCTGGAGCTGCGCCCCGGCGACCATGCGACACCCGAGCTCACCGGTCTGTTCGGGCTGCCCAACGACGTGTGGACGGACACCCGGCGGTGGTTCGACCACTACCTCGCGGGCGCCGACAACGGCGTCGACCGCGAGCAGCCGGTCCGGCTGAAGTCCCGTACCGCGGGGGAGTACGAGGGCTACCCGGACTGGAAGTCGGTCACCGCGACCCGGCGGAAGCTGGCACTCACCGGCTCGCCCACCATCCACGCGAACGTCGACTCCGGCGCGGACGGCGGGATCGTCTTCCTCTCCAGCATCCTGGACCAGGTCGCCCGGCTGCCGCCCGTCGCCTCGCTGCCGCTGCTGCCGCGCCGCTGGGCGGCCGTGTGGCAGTCGGAGCGGTACGGCGCCGCCCAGCGGGTGCGCGGCACGGCCACCCTGCACACCACGCTCACCCCGACCGGGGAGAGCGGCACGCTCGTCGCCTACCTGTACGACGTGGGCCCGCTCGGCCTCGGCAAGCTGGTCACGCACGCGCCCTACACCTGGCACGGGCGGACGCCCGGCGAGCCGTTCGCCGTCGACCTGGACCTGTTCTCCACGGCCTACGACATCCCCGCCGGGCACCGCCTCGCGCTGGTGGTCGACACGGTCGACCCGCTCTACGCCGAGCACAACCCGTCCGGCGCGCAGCTGACCTTCTCCTCGCCCTCGGACGACCCGTCGTACGTGTCCGTCCCGCTCGGCGAGCAGTGATCTCCGGCTGCCGCCGGACGAGCCTGGCCCGTTGAACTGCCGCCCCCCTCACGCTTTCGGGGCCGTGGGGGGCACCCCACCCGGCAGCAGCGCCCCCGGCCCGGGGGCGGCGACCGCCACCCCCTTGGTCTTGGGGCTGCGCCGCTCCCGCCGGGACACCCAGTCGGCGAACCAGGAGAGCAGCATGCACATCCCGATGTAGATCGGCGAGATCACCATCACCACAGGGATGAACGGCAAATCGTAGTCGAGGTTGGAGGCGATGAGCTTCCCCGCGTGGAGGAACTCCTCGTAGGTGATGAGAAAGCCCAGGGAGGTGTCCTTCAGGGCGACCACCAGCTGGCTGATGATGGCGGGCAGCATGGCGCGCACCGCCTGCGGGACGAGGACGTGCGCCATGACCTGGCTCTTGCGCATGCCGAGCGCGAACGCGGCCTCGCCCTGGCCGCGTTCGACGGCGTTCACGCCCGAGCGGAAGACCTCGGCGAGCACCGAGCCGTTGTAGAGGGTGAGCCCGGCGACCAGCGCGGGCAGCGGCTGCACCTTCAGCGCCACGAAGATGAAGAAGATCATCACCAGGACGGGCATCGCGCGGAAGAACTCCACGACGACCGTGGCGAGCCAGCGCACCGGCCGGTGGTCCGACAGCCGGCCGGTGGCCAGCAGCCCGCCGAGGGCGAGGGAGAGGACGGACGCGAGGGCGAACGCCTTGAGCGTGTTGCCGAGTCCGCGCAGCAGCAGCTCCTGGATGCCTTTGTACGCGAAGGGCATCCACTTGGTGTACGTGAACTGGCCGGTGGCGAAGAGGAGGTACAGGATCCAGGCGAGGAGCGCGAGGATGACGACGGAGGACAGGACGGCGTAGACGGCGTGCCGGCGGCGGGTGCGCGGGCCCGGGACGTCGTAGAGCGCGGTGGCCCCGTTCATCGGGCCACCCCCCAGGTCCGTTCCAGCGCGTTGAACAGGGCGCTGATGGCGAGCGTGATGACCAGATAGCCGACGGCGATCCAGACGAACGTCCAGACGATGTCGTAGCCGAGTTCGTTGAGCGTCTTGTAGGTGCCGAGCAGTTCGGTCACGCTGAACGCGCCCGCGATCGCCGAGTTCTTGGCGAGCGCGATGAGGGTGGAGCCGACCGGCGGGATCACGGACCGGAACGCCTGCGGCAGCACCACCAGTGACAGGGTCTGCCCGAAGGTCATCCCGAGGCTGCGGGCCGCCTCGCCCTGCCCCTTGGGCACGGTGTTGATGCCGGACCGCAGTGCCTCGCAGATGAACGCCGAGGTGTAGCAGCCGAGGGCGAGGACGGCGAACACCTGGAAGGGCAGGACCAGTCCGAAGCGGGGCAGGCCGAGCAGGACCGCGAAGAACAGCAGGGTGAGCGGGGTGTTGCGCAGCACGGTGACCCACACGGTGCCGAAGACCCGCAGCGAGGCGACCGGCGCGACCCGGAAGGACGCCATCAGGAAGCCCAGTGCGAGGGCCAGCAGGGAGGCGTAGACGGTCAGTTGGAGCGTGCCGAGGAAACCGTCGCCGTAGGTGGAGAAGTTGTCGGTCAGTACGTTCATGCCGTCCTCGGTCAGCTCGCCGGATAGCGGTCGATGGTGGGAGGTCTGGGTGCGGGCACGCCGGACAGGCCGAGCGTGGCGTCGTACGCCTTCTTCCAGTCGCCGTTCTTCTCCCGGGCCGCCAGGGCGTCGTCGAGGGCGAAGCGCAGCGCGTTGTCGCCGCGCGGGACGCCGATGCCGTACGGCTCCTCGGAGAACGGCTTGCCGACGACCTTGAGTTCGTCGGGGACCTTGGCCGCGTAGCCGATCAGGATGGCGTCGTCGGTGGTGACGGCGTCGACCTGGTAGGTGAGGAGGTTGTCCACGCAGACCGAGTAGGTGTCGTAGGCGACCAGGACCGCCCTCGGGTAGTCGGCCTTGATGCGCTGGTACGGAGTGGAACCGGCCGCCGAGCAGACGCGTTTGCCGGCGAGGTCCTGCGGGCCGTGGATGTCGTTCTCGTCCTTGCGGACCAGGAGCGACTGTCCGGCCATGTAGTAGGGGCCGGCGAAGCCGACGAGCTTCTTGCGGCCCGCGTTGATGGTGTAGGTGCCGACGTAGTAGTCGATCTGGCCGTTCTGCAGGGCGGTCTCGCGGTTGGCGGACGCGATCGTGCGGAAGCGGACGGTCTTCGGGGGGAAGCCGAGGGAGGCGGACATCATCTTGGCGATCTCGATGTCGAAGCCGGAGTAGGTGCCGGTGGCCGGGTCCTTCTCGGCGAGGTAGGGCTGGTCCTCCTTGGCGCCGACGACGAAGTAGCCGCGTTTCTTCGCCCGGGTCCAGGTCCGGGAGGCGGGCAGGCGGAAGTCCTGGGCCACCTGGTAGTGCGGGAGCTTTTCGGGCGCCGGGCCCTTGCCGGGCGGGCTGCCCTCCTTGCCGCAGGCGGCGGCCAGCAGGGCCAGCAGGACGCACAGGGCGCGGGGCACACGGGTGGGACGGAACACGGGTCGCACTCCCCCGGTCAGTGCTTGAGGATCTTGGAGAGGAAGTCCTTGGCGCGGTCGCTGCGCGGGTTCGTGAAGAACTCGTCCGGGCTGCGGTCCTCGACGATCAGGCCGTCGGCCATGAAGACGACGCGGTTGGCGGAGGCGCGGGCGAAGCCCATCTCATGGGTGACGACGATCATGGTCATGCCGTCCCGGGCGAGTTGCCGCATGACCTCCAGCACCTCGTTGATCATCTCCGGGTCCAGGGCGGAGGTGGGCTCGTCGAAGAGCATCGCCTTGGGTTCCATGGCGAGCGCGCGGGCGATGGCCACGCGCTGCTGCTGGCCGCCGGAGAGCTGGGCGGGGTACTTGTCGGCCTGGTTCAGCAGGCCGACGCGGTCGAGGAGTTGCCGGGAGCGGCGGTCGGCGTCGTCCTTGCCGCGCCTGCGGACCTTGACCTGGGCGAGGGAGACGTTCTGCAGGACCGTCCTGTGGGCGAAGAGGTTGAAGGACTGGAAGACCATGCCGACCTCGGCGCGCAGCCGGGCGAGGGCCTTGCCCTCCGCGGGCAGCGGCTGCCCGTCGAGCAGGATGGTGCCGGACTCGATGGTCTCCAGCCGGTTGATCGTTCTGCACAGCGTCGACTTGCCCGATCCGGAGGGGCCGATGACCACGACCACCTCGCCCCGGCCGACGGTGAGGTCGATGTCCCGCAGGACATGCAGCTCCCCGTAGTACTTGTTGACGTTCCGCAGTTCGATCAACGGATCGACGGCCATCCGCAGGCCCACCCACTCTCAGCTGTGTCGTGGTGCCGCAACCTATCCAGACGACAGCGGAGTTGAGGGACGACACGCACCTTCCGGGCAATAGCCGTATTTACGCCAACGGGGGGACCGGGGGCGGCCGGCGTCAGGTCTCGGCGATCTCCGCGTACGACTGGGACAGCTCGGGAACCCCGCTCACCGCCCACTCCTCGCCGGCCGGCACCACCTCCACCACACGGCCGGAGGCGAGGTGTACGACGGGCTCGCCGTCGGGCCGGATCCGCCAGGCGGCGCCGGGTACGGTGCGCACCACGACCGTGCCCAGGTACAGCCCGGCGTCGTGGCCCAGCCAGGGCAGCATCTCCGGGTCGTCCCGCCAGCGCGGGACCATCTGGTCCAGGGCCTCCAGGGAGGCCGGCGTGTCGTCGAGACGGACGCCCGCCAGAGCCGCCTGCGAGCGCAGCAGCTCGCACTCGGACAGCAGGGCGGCGACCGCCTCGGGGTCGGCGCGGAGCGCCGCTTCAGCCTTCTTCGCGTGCCGGGGGCCCAGGAACGGAAGGTGCATGGACCCAGCGTGGCATCAGACGTCCAGGTCGACCACCACCGGCGCGTGGTCGGACGCGCCCTTGCCCTTGCGCTCCTCGCGGTCGACGTAGGCGTCCTTGACGGCCTTCGCGAACGGCTGGTTGCCGTACACCAGGTCGATGCGCATGCCGCGGTTCTTCGGGAAGCAGAGCTGGCGGTAGTCCCAGTAGGTGAACGGGTGGTCGTACTTCAGCGGGCGCGGCACGACGTCGTCCAGGCCCGCCTCGCGCAGGGCGGCCAGCGCGGCGCGCTCGGCCGGGGTCACATGGGTGGAGCCCTCGAAGGCCGCCGGGTCGTAGACGTCGTCGTCCGTCGGCGCGACGTTGTAGTCGCCCAGCACCGCGAACGGGCGGCTGCCCTGCGCGTCGCCGTACACGGCCGCCTTCAGCGCCTCGAACCACTGGAGCTTGTACGCGTAGTGCGGGTGGCCGACCTCGCGGCCGTTCGGCACGTACACCGACCAGACGCGGACCGGGCCGCAGGTCGCCGAGATGGCGCGCGGCTCGGTCACGCCGTCGAAGCCCGGGTCGCCGGGCAGGCCCTTGACCACGTCCTCGATGCCGACGCGGGAGAGCACCGCCACGCCGTTCCACCGGCCGGTCGCGTGGACCGCGGCCTCGTAGCCCAGCTCGCGGAGCTGGTCGAACGGGAACTGCTCCTCGGCGATCTTGGCCTCCTGGAGGCAGAGCACGTCGGTGCCGCTGCTCTCCAGCCAGGCCAGCAGCCGGGGAAGGCGGGCGGTGATCGAGTTCACGTTCCAGGTAGCGATGCGCATGCCTCACAACCTACCTGGCGGGTCTGACAACGCCGGTCCGCGCTCAGACCTCGGTCCACGCCCCCGGGTGGAGCCACTGGTGGTCCGTGCCGCCCAGCCGCCCGAGGAGGCCGTCGTAGATCGGCCGGGCGAGGTCGGTGAGCAGGGCGTCGTGCACGTCGTAGGCGCGCCGCGGGGCGACCTCGCGGACGTAGTCGATCACCTCGGAGATCTTGTTCCAGGGGGCCATGACCGGCAGCATCAGGGTCTGAACCGGCTGGTCGGGGACGGTGAGGGCGTCGCCGGGGTGGAAGACCTTCCCGCCGTCGATCAGAAAGCCGACGTTGGTGATCCGCGGGATGTCCGGGTGGATCACCGCGTGCAGCTCGCCGTGGACCTGGACGTCGAAGCCTGCGGCGGTGAAGGTGTCGCCGTGGCCGACGGTGTGCACCCGGCCCGGGAAGGCAGCCTCGACCTGATCGGCGACCGACTTCAGCGTCCAGATGCGGGCGGCCGGGTTGTTCTCCATGGCGGCCCGCAGCCGGAACTCGTCGAAGTGGTCCGGGTGCTCGTGCGTGACCAGGATCGCGTCCGCGCCGAGGGCGGCGTCCTCCTCGGAGAACCCACCCGGGTCGATGACGAGGGTCTGCCCCTCCTTCTCCAGGCGGACGCAGGCGTGGGACTTCTTCGTGAGCTTCATGTCTCCCCATCCTGCCGTCTGCGGCCGCCCGGGGCGCTACTCGCCGGGCGTGGTCTCCTCCCGGATCACCTGCTGGGCCACCCGGAACGCGCTGTTCGCGGCCGGCACCCCGCAGTAGACGGCCGCCTGGAGCAGCACTTCCTTGATCTCGTCCGGAGTGAGCCCGTTGCGCAGGGCCGCCCGGGTGTGGAAGGCCAGCTCCTGGAGGTGACCGCCCGCGACCAGCGCGGTGAGCGTGATGCAGCTGCGGGTACGGCGGTCCAGGCCGGGCCGGTCCCAGACCTCGCCCCAGGCGTAGCGGGTGACGAACTCCTGGAAGTCCCCGGAGAACTCGTCCGCCTCCGCCAGCACCCGGTCCACGTGGGCGTCGCCCAGCACCTCGCGGCGGACCTTCAGCCCGTTCTGGTACCGGTCCGGCTGCCCAGCGGGCTGCGCCGGCACGACGGCCGGGGCGATCTCGGCGACCGGCGCGGGCTGCGGCGGGGCGGCCGGCACCGGGACGGCCGGCATGCCGGGAAGGGCGGTCTGGCCGGTGTCGTAGGGCTGCTGCCAGGCGGTGGAGAAGTGGTGGACGAGCAGGTCGGTGACGGCGGCGGGCTGCTCGACCGGCACCAGGTGGGAGGCGCCGGGGACGACCGCGAGCCGGGCGTCCGGGATGCCGGCGACCAGCGTGCGGGCCTCGGCCGGGCCGGTGACCTGGTCGTCGGAGCCGACCAGCACCAGGGTCGGCACCCCGACCCGGCCCAGCTCGGGCCGTACGTCGAAGGAGGCCAGTGCCTCGCAGGCGGCGATGTAGCAGCCGGGGTCGGTGGTGCGGACCATCTGCACGGCCCACTCGGTGATCGCGGGCTGCGCTGCGGCGAACCCGCCGGTGAACCAGCGGTCGGGCGCGGTCCGGGCGATCGGGTCGAGCCCGTTGGTGCGCACGACCACCCCGCGCTGGCGGAACTCGTCGGCCGTGCCGAACCGGGGCGAGGCCGCGACCACCGCGAGGGAGGCGAGCCGCGCGGGGTGGCGCAGGGCCAGCTCGATGCCGATCGCGCCGCCCAGCGCACAGCCCGCGTAACCGAACCGCTGTACGCCGAGCGCGTCCAGCGTCGCCAGCAGCCGCGCGCTCAGCTCGGCGACCGAACCGGCCGGATGCGCCGGGGCGCCGCCGTGACCGGGCAGATCGAACCGGAAGACCCGCCACTGCTTGGCCAGCTCCGGCACCTGGCGGTCCCACATGTGCCATGTGGTACCCAGTGAGGGACCCAGGATCAGGACCGGAGCGTCTTCTGGCCCGTCGAAGCGGTATTGCAGGGTGTTCGGTGGTGTCTCACTCACGCCCCAGACCCTCTCACGTCTCACGGACGCCCCTATAACGCGGGGGCGCGAGAAACCAGTCTGACCAGGTTGAAGACCTCGCGGGCCGCATATCGCTTGAGGCATCGGACGATCTCACGGCGGGTCTTGCCCTCCTGCGTGCGGCGTTCGTAGTACGCCTGGGTGCGCGGATCGTGGCGCAGCCGGGTGAAGACGATGCGGTGCAGGGCGGCGTTGGCCTGTCGGTCGCCGCCGTAGTTGAGCCGGCGCGTGCTCCGACGGCCCGACGAATACTCGATGGGGCTGACTCCGCAAAGGGCAGCAAAGGACGCTTCGGTGTTCAGCCGCTCGGGGTTGTCCCCCATGGTGATCAGGAGAGTGACGGCGCTGTCCGGACCGATGCCCACCGGTACGAGCAGCTGTGGGGCGTGACGTTCGACGAGCCGGGTCAGGCGTTGGTTCAGCTCATTGATCTGTCCGGTGAGCTGTTCGATGCGTTCGGCGAGCATGCGCAATGTCAGGTGGGTGGCCTGGGCCGCCGCGTCCTCGTCTCCCCCGCCATCGGGTGGGCTGAGGGTTAGATCCGGGCGCTGTGCACGGGTCCGTCGCCGGATTTGGCCTGGGCCCGGGTGCGACCGCTGAGCACGGCTCGCGCGGCGGCCTGCGCATCGAGCGGGTCCGACTTGCCGAGCAGACGGCGGGCTGTGCGGTCGGGCCGGTTCACTTCGAACACCTGGATCTGCCGGGTCAGCAGGTAGCGGGACAGGCCCGCGCCGAAGGTACCGGTGCCCTCCACACCGGCCCGGCGCACCGTCCCCCGCTTGCGGGCCCACACGAGCAGCCGACGGTAGCCAACGGCCGTCGCCGGAAAGGACTCTGTGCTCAGGACCTTCCCCAGCGGGGAGATTACGGCGGCGACGTGAACCTCACCGTGCGTGTCCACGCCGAGCACGACTTCTCTCCGCACGGGAGGATCCGTACTGGAGGAGGTGCTGCGCTGTCTGGTCGTCATGGTGGTTCGCCTCCCACGTGGTGACGTGCTGGGTGGATGGCACCGGCCCGCTCGGGCGGTCTGAACCGTGATGGCGCCTGGAACTCGGCAAGGCCCCTATTGGGACACGCCCTGTGGCTCGGTGACAGCAGAAGCCAGCCAGCCCGCAACGACGGTCGACAAGCCTGTGACTGGACACTTCGGTCAAAGATCTCAAGAGTCAGACCCCCGTCCGGGACGGCATCGCGCAACCGTCGCATCGATCCCGGCATATCGGCATCTACCGACCACAGCCGGATGGCTTCGCCCGAACCAATGCCCAACCTGGCCGGAGCAGGCTGAGAATGAGTTGACTCCCCGCCCACTCGCGACCGGCAATGACAGACAGCCGTCTGGGCCGCCTTACGGTCGCCCTCCATCGGCCATCGCACGAACGGCTTCGAGCCCTCATTCTGGTGCACGGTTATCCGCAAGTCATGGCGCGGGCTGCCAAAGAGGCTGCCTAGCAACTCGGCAAAGGCACCGGCGAGTGCTTGGGAACTCGGTCTACTCGAGTAACGGGGAACAGCAGCACCGCACGAAGGGGCGCCCGCGTGGAAGGCATGGCGCATGTGGGCGCTGCCGGACCCGATGCTCGCGGCTCCCGTCACCAACCCGGCGCCGCCCGATGGGTGGGCCGCCGAGGAGAAGTGGGACGGTTCTCCAGACACCTCGTGATGTCTCATTCGCGTTGGCACCGTTCACCCAGGTCACGACTGGTCCTTCGTGCGTGAGGCTGAGGCTTGCCGGGTGTCTGCGCCGCTGCTGACGTGCCGCTGGGTCTCCTGGGGGCCGTGCCAGTCCAGGCAGACGGCGGTGGCATCGTCTTCGAGCCGGCCGTCGGCGGCGTCCCGGACCGCGGACGTCAGCGCCAGCGCGGTCTCCCTCGGGTGCAGATTCCGGGTGCACCCCAGCAGGGCGGGCAGATCGACCTTCTCTCCGTGACGTTCGAGCATGCCGTCGGTGAACATGAGCAGACGGTCACCGGGCCGCAGGTCGAGGTCCTGCACACGGTACGGGTGGGGAGTCAGCTCAGACAGCCCGAAGGGATGGTCCACCTCGCAGGTGATCGTCTCCACAGCCCCGTCGCGCATGCGCAGCGGCCAGGGATGACCCGCGTTGACGAATTGGGCCCGCCCGGTATGGAGATTGATGCGCAGGAGCTGCCCGGTGGCATGACCGTGGCCGTGTTCGATCAGTGCCTGGTCTGCCCGGTGGGCCTGTTCGCCCAGGCCGGTGCCCGCCCGGCGGGCACCGCGCAGGGCGCCCACCAGGACCGTGGCGGCCAGGGCGGAATCCATGTCGTGGCCCATGGGATCGGTCACCGACACGTGCAAGGTGTCGCGGTCCACGGTGTAGTCGAAGGTGTCGCCGCTGAGGTCCTCGGAGGGCTCCAGGTTCCCGCACAGGGTGAACTGTGCGGCCTCGCACGACAGCGACAGGGGCAGCAGCTGGTACTGGATTTCAGCTGCCAGGGTGGGGGGCTTGGAGCGTTTGCCCCAGGTGTAGAGATCGGTGAAGCGGCCGTTGGCGATCACGATGTAGGCCAGGATGTGGGCGGCTTCCCCGACTGCGTCGAGCACGTCCTCGCCAGGGCCGGTCGGCAGGAGCAGTTCCAGCAGCCCGATCGTATCCCCCCGGTTGGTGACGGGCACGATCACCCGCTGCCCCTCGCCGGTCGCGTCCTGATACAGGCGCTGGGTACGGATCACCTCCTCGTAGACACTGCCGAACAGGGGAACCCGCTCGGCCTGCCGCCCACCTTGAGTGGGAGCGGTGGACAGCCGAGCCACCGCCTTCCCTGTCAGGTCCACGATGAGGAAAGAGACCTTAGTGGCCTCGAAACGCCGCCGCAGGTCCTCCGCGATCACGTCGACGGCGTCCGCCGGCGCCGCTGTCTCCGCTGCTGTCAGCAATCGGGTGAGCCCACTTTGTCCACCGCTCACGACCGCAGTCCCTTCCGCAACCCCCCCCACCAGCTTGGTAATAACCGCAGTGAGCGTCAATCCGTGAACAGTCACGCTCCGGCGTTCGCCCGCGGACGGGGCCGCCACGGCTGCTCTGTACAAAAGCGGCTCGACAGGCCGATGTCTTATGCGACACGCCAGAGTCTGGAGCTCCATGGTGGGCGGGCTTCGACGGGCACGTCCGGAGGAGTAACTCACAGCCGGTCACCCCGTACGGGAGCCGGATCGTCGGCGGCACCGAGGCTTGAGCCGCGACCGTAGGACTTCCGGACGGGGAGCAGCGCGCTCCCACGGTCGGCGACCTGCCGCTTGCCGAACGACGGTTCGTGGGGCCTGTGCCCGCGCCGCCGCTCATGCCGCGTCGCGCCAGGCGGCGATACCGGTCACCGTGACCGCGACGGTGACCGGCTCCGCGGCACCGTGGGTGGCGAGGTGGGTGACGAGGGCGGCTGTCACCCGGTCGTGGACGTTTCGGGCGATGTCCAGCGCCCGCCGACCCTCCGTCAGGACGCAGCGCACCTCGATGTGCCATCCCGAACCGTCCGGCGCCCGGTCGGCGCGTACGCCGGCCTCGGGCGGCGTGGTGTCCGCCCGGGTGGGCGCGGCGGCTGCCGCGAGGCGCCGGGCGAGGCGGGGTTGCAGGGCGGCCACGCCAGGAACCGCGAGGGCTGCCTCGGCCGCGACGCCGGGGAGCGCGGTGGTGCCGACGGCGGTCATCATGCGCCACCGCCCGTCGGGAGGCGGGGACCGAGGGTCGGTCCCGGTTCCAGTACGTCTGCCACGGTGATGTCGACGGCTGTCACCGTGAGCCCCAGGTCCTGTCCGGCCGAGTGGAGGACCGATCGGCGTACCTGGTGGACCCGGTCGGGCAGCGGGCGGTCGAGGGCGGCGGCCAGGGTCATGGTCACCCGCACGTCGGTGCCGTTGCCCTCGGGTACGAGCCGGCAGGTCGCGGCCCTGGCACCGGGGACCGTGTCCGCGGCCCGCCTCAGCACCTTCGCCGCGGCGCTCTCGGCGATCCGCAGGTCCCGGTCGGGGTCGGCCAGGGGCAGCAGCCGCCCGAACCGGACCTCTGCCCTGACGACGTCCATGACCCGGTCGGCGAGTGCGTGCAGGCCCGGAGGGTCCTCGTCGCGCAGCGTCCGGGCGGCCGCGTTCACCGTGGCCAGTCCCTCAACCGCCTCTCGGCAGTATGGACAGGACACCGGGTGCGGGTCCGCGGCCGGTGGTGCGTCCCGCGCCTGTTCCCAGACCCGGCTGAGCAGGCGGCCGCAGGGCAGTACCTCATCGCCTGCGATCGGGGGCACGTCGGCGGCGGCCCAGCCGTTGCGGGGCCCGTCGGCTCCGGGCGGTTCGGGAGGCCGCGTGTGCGGGTCGTCTAGCGCCATGAGCCCATCGCCTCCTGCAGGGATCGGCGTGCCCTGAACAGTCTGCCGCGTACCGTCTGCTCGCCGGTACGCGTCACGTGCGCTATCTCCTTGTAGGGCAGGCCGTGCACCTCCCGCATGATCCAGCAGACCCGCTGTCCGGCGTCCAGCTCGGCGAGTGCGCGGAACAGGGCGGCCGTGGCCGCGTCCTGCTCGGCGGTCCGGGCGGGCTGGCTCCACGCGTCGCTCGCCGTGGGTTCGGCCACGGTGTCCAGGGGAACGGGCGGCGGCCGGCGGTGGCACATGGTCTGACAGCGGTTGACGGTGATCCGGTACATCCAGGTGCGGAACTCCGCCCTGTGGCGGTATTCCGGCAGGTGGCGCCAGGCACTGACGAAGGCGTCCTGGACGGCCTCGTCGGCGTCCTGGGGGTTGCCCAGCATGCAGCGGGCCAGGGTCAGGAGGGAGCGGCTGTGCCGCTGGACGAGAACGGCGAAGGCGTCCTCGTCTCCCTCGGCCGCCCGCACCGCCAGCAGACGGTCGGGCAGGTCGCACCCCAGTCGTGGGGAAGCAGTGCGTTCGATCATGGCGCCCCCACGCAGGTCTCGGAACGACCGTGTACCCCCGAAAAGAGATGTGATGCACGTCACACACCAGGGCACGTGAGGACTCCGCCGCTCGATATGTCCAACTTTCGACGGGCATCATTCCGGTGTCCGGCCGACCGATCGAGGCGACCGCCATGACGGACAACATCACCAGCGTCGGCGGGGGCAGCCGGCCCGAAACAGGCGTGAGCGCGCTCAAGGGCCGCACCGGGGCCGGGGCTCCGGCCGAGACACGGGGCAGGACCACCATCGCGGACGGCGTGGTGGCCAAGATCGCGGGCATGGCCGCCCGCGAGGTACCAGGCATCCACAGCCTGGGCGCGGGCATGGCCCGCGCCTTCGGAGCCATGCGGGAACACGTCCCCGGCGCAGGCGGAGGCGGAGCGGTCACCCGCGGCGTCAAGGTCGAGGTCGGGGAACGGCAGGCCGCGGTGGACCTGGACGTCGTCGTCGAGTACGGCGTCTCCATCGTCGACGTCGCGGGCGGCGTACGCACCAACGTCATCAGCGCCGTGGAGCGGATGACGGGCCTGGAGGTCGTCGAGGTGAACATCGCCGTCGACGACGTCCACCTGCCCGACGACGAGGAGGAACAGACCGGACCGGACGAGGGCCGCGTGAGGTGACCGCTGCCGGGAGCACCGCCGTGTCCTCGGGCACGAGCGAATGATCACGGCGGGAGGGACACTCGCGAGACGGGTGAGTGCAAGATGAACACAGCAACGACGGGACTCGCGGCCGGCATGGCCCTCGGCTTCGCCGGCTACTTCGGCGGCTTCTGGGCCTTTCTGCTGGTGCTGGTCCTGGGCGCGGCGGGGCTGATCGTCGGCCTCGTCGTACAGGGCGACCTGGACCTCCGGACACGGAGGCAGCGGTGAAGACCCGGCCCGGTTCCCCCGGCGAGGGGTCGGGCCCGCCGGCGCCGGCCGCCGGGCTGCCGCCCCCGGCCGAGCGGGGCGCCACCGTCATCCCGGACAGGGTGGTCGCCCGTATCGCCGCGCAGGCCGCGCGCGCGGCGCAGGCGCGGCGCGCCGCGGTGCCGCCCGATCGGGGCGGACCTGCGGCACCCCACGCCTCCGCCGCCGTCCGTACCGGATCGGTGCGCCTGCATCTGACCATGGACCTGCCCTACCCCACCGACATCCCGCGTGTCTGCGAGCGGATCCAGCGGGACGTCGCCGAACGGGTCGCCCAGCTGACCGGGCTGCGAGTGGGAGAGGTCCTCCTCACCGTCCGGCGGCTGGTGACCGCCACCGACTCGAGCCGGGGGCGGGTCCGGTGAGCGGCCGGGCGGCCCGGGTCACCGGGCACGCCGTGCAGGAAGGGCGATCGTGATGACATCCGGTCCACGTCCCCCGGGCCGCGGCTCCGCGTCGTCCGGGCACCGTGCCGCAGTGCCGCTGACGAAGGAGCCCGATCCTCCCGAACGCGACGTGTCCACCTCGGACCTCACAGCCGGTGAGCGCGAAGGAGGGCACCGAACCCGTCGCAAGTGGTCGGCGCGCAGCGTCACGGCGGCGCTGGTCGCCGCGGTGATCCTCGTGGCCGCGGTCGCGACGCTCGTCGACGTCGTCGCCGTACGGGCAGGACGTCCGGCCGCGGCCTGGCGACGGCACCTGGCCTACGAACTGGCGACCCGCCCGGTGGACGACGTGTGGATGCTGACGGGGGCCGCCGTGGCCGCCGCCGTCGGCGTCTGGCTGATCGTCCTGGCCCTCACCCCCGGTCAGCGACGCTGGCTGCCCCTGCGCTCACCCGCCGGCTGCCCGCGATTGCGGGCCTTCGTGGACCGCAACAGCGCCGCCGTCCTGCTGCGCGACGCCGCCATGCGGGTCCCCGGAGTCGGCGCGGCGCACGTCCTGGTGGGCCGCCACCGCATCAAAGCCCGCGCGGACGTCCGCTTCCGAGACCCCCGACAGGTGAAGGACGACCTCACCGCCGTCCTCGACGAGGAGCGCGACCGGCTCGCCCTCGCCCGTCCTCCCCGCATCGCCGTACGGGCGCGGCGACGCACCCGCTGACACAAGACCCGCAGCACCGGAGCCCGCCATGACGCCGCTATCCGCCCTCAACCGCACTCTGCTGGCCCTCGCCGGACTGGTCCTCCTCGGCGGCGGACTGCTCATCCTCTTCGCCGGGCTCGACCTCTACCGGCGGCACGATCTGGCCCCACCCGCCGGCTGGCCCCTGACCACCCCGGCCGACGTCCTGCTCGGCTCCGCCGACCGGGCACGCTGGAGCAGCCAGGGCTGGTGGTGGTGGCCCGCGGTCATCGCCGCCCTCGTCCTCACCGCCCTGCTCGCCCTGTGGTGGCTGCTCGCCCAGCTGAGCCGACACCGCCCCGGCTCACTACCCGTCGGCGGCACACCCCCGCAGGAGGGCGTCGAACTGCGCGACCGCGCACTCAGCGAAGCGATCGCGAACGAAGCCGGTGCCCTGCCAGGGGTAGGCCATGCGGCCGTACTCATCACCGGCCGACCGGGCCGCCACCACACCCGCATCAAGCTCACCCTCACCCCCGAGGGCACGCCCGGCGCCACTCTCGGTGCCCTGTGCGAAGGCCCGATCGGCACCGCGCGTCGGTCCACCGGCCTCATCGACATGCCCGCCGAGGTCCGCCTACAGGTCAGCCGCCACGGACCACACCGCGTGGAGTAAGGAGGAGATCGGCCGTTCCCGCCGACGCCCTTGCGGCCCACCGCGGTTCGCGGGCGCGCCGACACCACTCCCCGAAGGAGAGATCATGATCATCCTGGGCGTCATACTGCTCGTCGTCGGCTTCCTCACCGGCCTGTCCATCCTGTGGACCATCGGGATCATCCTGCTGGTCGTCGGAGCCATCCTGTGGATCCTCGGCGCGATGGGACACGCCGTCGCCGGCCGACGCCACTACTGGTAGTCGGAATCGTCGCCCTGCAGGGCAGTGATCCAGGCTGCGGGCAGGCCGGCAGACGTCGCGGACCCCACCAAGACGTTCCGCGGCGGCGGACGACGGCGGCGGCGGAGAGGTCGAGCCGGCAGAGGCCGCCGCCGGTGCCGGCCAGCCGCCGAGGCTCGACCGGGGCGCGCCCGGTGGCCGTTGTGCCGGTCCTCGCCGCACGAGCGCACGGCCGACTCGTTGGGGAGTCGGTGGATCGGCCCCCACCATCCGGGCGGAAGTTCCCCACCGCGTCGGCCCGTGAGTCTCCGCCGGAAGTTCGTATGCACAGCA
This sequence comes from Streptomyces flaveolus, assembly GCF_000716535.1. Taxonomy (GTDB): domain Bacteria; phylum Actinomycetota; class Actinomycetes; order Streptomycetales; family Streptomycetaceae; genus Streptomyces; species Streptomyces flaveolus_A. The sequence continues at coordinate 52,572 of NZ_JNWV01000020.1, forward strand.
CCTTCGTGAGGATCCGCCCGAACGTCCCCCGGGGCCACGGCGATGGCGGGCGGTGAGCGGCAAGGACCCGCGGAAGGCTCCACCCGGTCGGAGTGCTTCGGGGAGGAGTTTCTGGGAGTCCTGCTGGACCAGGGGCACGAGTTGCCGCCGCACCAGCTCGGTCCGCTCGTCGCACGGCAGATCGGCAGGCTCGACGGCCGCGAGACCTCTATCTTCCTGCAGGACTACGGCCAGGTGTGGCTCGTCCCCCTGCCGGGCGACGGGCTGGCGGCCGGGGAACCGCAGCCGATCGACGGCTCCGACGCCGGACGCGCCTTCCGGGAGGCGCGTCCCGTCGAGGTTTCGCAGGCCGGCGGTGTGCGGGTCTACCTTCCCCTGCTGGACGGTGGAGACCAGGTGGGCGTGATGGCCGTCACCCTGGACCACCTCCACGACGACGAGCGACGGCTGCTGCGCAGGCTCGCCTCGCTCGTGGCCGACATGCTGGTGACCAAGCACGGTTACACCGATCTGTTCTTCCGGCTGCGCCGCAGGGAACCGATGAGTGTGGCGGCGGAGATCCAGTGGTCGCTGCTGCCACCGCTGGCGATGTCCACGCCCCGGGTCTAGCTGGCCGGCATGCTGGAACCCGCCTACGACGTGGCCGGCGACAGCTTCGACTACGCCCCCAACGACGGTGTCCTGCATGTGGCCATGGTCGACGCGATGGGCCACGGACTGGACGCCGCCACGATGGCCACGGTGGTCATCGGAGCCTACCGGCATGCCCGGCGCATCAGCGTCGGCCTGTCGGAGATCTATACGTTCACGGACCGGGCCGTCGCCGAGCAGTTCGGCCCCGACCACTTCGCGACCGCTCAGATGATGCGGCTCAACACGGCCACGGGCAGGCTCCAGTGGGTCAACGCCGGACATCCCGCTCCTGTGCTGATCCGTGGACACCGTGTCGTACGACGGCTGCAGGGCCCGACGACGCTGCCCGTCGGCTTCGGCGGTCACGAGCCCCGGATCAGCGAAGTGGCCCTCATCCCCGGCGACCGGATCCTGTGCTTCACCGACGGACTGACAGAGGAGCGCGATGTCGGCGGTGAGGAATTCGGTGAGGAGCAGCTCATCGGGTGGGTGAACCGCCTTGAGCCCACGGCCCAACAGGTCCGGACGGTGGCGCGCTCCCTCTCCCACGCGCTGCAACGGGCGCGGGGCGGGATCATCACGGACGATGCGACGCTCCTGCTGATCGAATGGCGCGGGAGCGCCCCCGACGACCTCGCCCTCCTGGAGTGAGCCGGCAGCGCACCACCATGGACATGGCCGACGGCACACTACGTTCCTCTCCCGCCGCTCTTTGTGAAAGTCGCACCGGCGGGGGCGGCTCCGCGATCCTCCTTGGAGCGGGTTCACTTCCCCGTGCGGTGCCATGGCGAGAACCGCCACCGCCGGGTACGGCCGGAGGTCAGGGCCTCCATGCGATCATCGTGGCTCGCGGTGAACAGCTGAATCACGATCACACCGAAGACGATCATTGCGAGCAGCACGCTCACCGTCACGAAGGTGCCCATATCTCCCATGCTCCTACTGCCGTGGTGGGGGCCCGTGACCGGTGACCGGTCCGTCAGGAGTGCGTGAGGCGGGGTGGGGGGCGTCGTGTCCGCCTTCGGAGTCCCAGACCGCCTCCCCGAGTGAGTCCGAGTCGGCCGCTGCCTCTGCCGCGGCCCGGAAACGTTCGGCCTCATGGATCAGGCCGGTCGCCGTGAGGCTCCGCGACGGGTCGGTGGCCGTGGCCATGAGCCGGGCTGCGGTGGCCGGGGCTGTCTCCGGTGGGATCACCAGCAGGTCCCAGCGGCCGAAGGTGTGGGACAGCAGCAACAGCTTGTGCGGGTCCTGCCCGGCGTTGGACCAGCCGACGCGCACCATGTGGCCGTGCGCGGGCACTTCACCCGGGATGACCGGCCACAACGTGCGGCTCACCGCTATCCGGGTGATCCGCCCCCACAGCGGGTCGAGACATTCGACGAGCGCCGGGAGCTCCTCCGTCAGGTTGCGCGAACGGGGCCACCAGGCACCGTCGATCAGGGCCGGAGGGGCGCCGGCCCGCGCCAGCGTGAGTCGGAGCGGTGACGAAGAAGGGGCCCGGTCTCCGACTGCGGGTGTGAACGGAATGGTCGCGGTCATGACGCGGACCCAACCCCGGGCCGGTCACGGCCGGCCCGGTTGCCATGAATCGCCGAGAACGACCCGGCGTGGAAGCCGGTGTACGAGATGCTCTCGGTACTCACCAGGTTACTCCTCGCCCGCGCCCGGCGGACCGATGCGGAGCGAGGGGTTGAACGGAACACGAGGAAAACCTCCCGCGCAATACAGCCAAGGAGTGCCGGCCAGGGCATGCGAGCCGTCGGGCGTGAGACCGGTCCGGTAGCCGGCGTACGGCGTGCCCCGGCGCCCTCAGCCCACTTCCCGCCGGTATCGACAGCCGCTTCACCGAATGCGGCGGCGTCTCCACAACCGCCCCGGCGTGTGCGGAGTACCGTGGACAGCACCGAGGGCATTTCGCACACCGGCTTCCACGCCGGGTCGTTCTCGGCGAGAGACGAAACCCGGGGCGCCGCCAAGGCGGCCCGGAGACGGGTCCGCATCATGTCGGCGACCTTGCACCAACTCCTGCCACACCACGAGCCCGTCGCAGCCCCGGCCGTGCGTCTCGCGCTGAAGACCGACGGCCCGTCGCGCGGCCTCCTGGACGGTGCCTGGTGGCCCCGCTCCCGAGACCTGCTGAGCGAGCTGCCCGCACTGACCGATGTGCTGGACCCTCTGTGGGGCCGCATCACCCGCATCGCCGTCAACCCGAAGTACTGGCCGGTCATCCCGCACGAGATCCCCGTGGGCGGTCATGTCGTCAAGGTCGGATGGTTCACCCCGGAGATCGACCCGCACAAGCTGCTGCTGCTCTCCTACGGCACCGGCCGCTGGGACCTGCTGGTCATCCCGCCCGAGACCGAGACGGAGTCGGCGGCCCGCCTGATGGCGACCGCGTCCGACTACGACGGCCCACCGCTGACCGCAAGCGCTCTCATCGCCGCGGACGAGACCCGGCACGCCGTCTCCGCCGCCGACCGGCCACTCGAACCGGACGAGGCAGGGAAGCACGAGGAGGACGGCCCCGCCTCAGCGGCCGTTCCGGCACGGACGGATCGCGCCAGTCGCCTGGTCATCGGCATGTGAGACGGCCGCCACGACCGGTGCCTTCCCGGGTTTCGGCCCTGCCTCGCGAACCGGCGCAGGCATATGCAGGGGTCTCGACCGGCGGATCCCCGCCCCCGTGGTCCTCGTCCCGAGGAGCAGCACATGCAAGCCCTGATCGTTCTCATCGTCGTGATCGGTCTCCTGGCCGTCCTGGCCCTCGCCCTGTCCGTGAAGGTCGTCAAGCAGTACGAGAAGGGAGTGCTGTTCCGCTTCGGCCGACTTGTCGGAACACGCTCCCCGGGGCTGCGGCTCATCATCCCGTTCGTCGACGCCCTGCACCGGGTGTCGCTGCGGGTCGTCACCATGCCGATCCAGTCCCAGGGCATCATCACCCGGGACAACGTGAGCGTGGACGTGTCGGCGGTCGCCTACTTCCGGGTCGTCGACGCCGTGAAGTCGGTTGTCGCCGTGGAGAACGTCAACGCGGCGATCAACCAGATCGCCCAGACCACCCTGCGGAAGGTCGTCGGCCGGCACACGCTCGACGAGACGCTGTCGGAGACGGACCGTATCAACCTGGACATCCGCCAGATCCTCGACGTCACCACCGTCGACTGGGGTGTGCAGGTCACGCTGGTCGAGCTCAAGGACATCCAGCTGCCCGACACCATGAAGCGCGCCATGGCCCGCCAGGCCGAGGCCGAGCGCGAGAAGCGAGCGAAGATCATCAACGCGGAGGGCGAGTCCCTGGCCGCAGCCGCGCTCGGCGACGCCTCGGACACCATGATGGCCCACCCCCTGGCGCTTCAACTACGCAATCTCCAGAGCCTGGTGGAGATCGGTGTCGACCAGAACACCACCGTCGTCTTCCCGGCCCCCCTCATGAGCACGATCGGCGAGCTCGGCTCCTTCCTCGCCCGGGAAACCGCTGCCGCCGCACCCGCCGCGGCAGCGCCACCGGCCGGCACCGGCCGCACCGACAAGTCCCTCAGCCCGGCCGCCAGCGCGCCCGGCACCGCGGCGTGAAGCCGACTACGGCCCGAACGATCCGTGGCACCAGGGAGGATTCGTGACCGTCGCCTGTCGCGCGCGTCCTCCGGACACCGGCTGATGATGGGAGTACGATCGAACACGCGGAGCTGATCATGACGGGTTGGCGGGTCAGGGACTACACCCAGGACGATCTCGAAGCGGTGATCCGTGTCGACATGCAGAGCGGCACGACCGAGGAGCCGCCGCTCTTCCCACTCTCGGACGCCGTGACGGCCCTCCAGGCATGCCACCCGGCCGTGGTGGCCACGGCCGACGACGTACTGATCGGCGCCGCGGTGAGCAGGGTGGAGAGCGAACGGGCATGGATCCTGCGCATCTGCATGGCGCCCGGCTGGCGGCAGCGCGGGCTGGGCAGTGCCCTGATCACCGCCCTTGAGCAACGGCTCTTCGCCGCCGGCGTCCGCGCGGTGCACGCCGCCCTGCCCGAGGGCGAGACCGGTGCCACCGCCCTGCGCAACTGCGACTTCGGTGCCCGCCCCGGTCTGGTCTTCTTCGAAAAACGCGGACCGGTGACCCCGCAGTCGGCCGGCACGCTGTCCTCGCTCGGAGCGGAGCTGCCGCCAGGGGGGCTCTGGCAGAAGGTCGCGGGCATGCAACGGGAGAAGCAGCTCATCGAGCGGCGCCTGGTCCTGCCGCTGGCCCATCCCGAACTGGCCGCCCAGCACGGAGTGGAACCGCCACGGGCGGTGATGCTGTTCGGCCCGCCCGGGACCGGCAAGAGCACGTTCGCGCACGCGATCGCCAGCCGCCTGGGATGGCCCTTCCTCGAACTGTTCCCCGCCCGTCTGGCCGCCGAGTACGGCCTGGCGACCGGGCTGAACCGGCGCTTCGACGAGATCGCCCGGCTCGACCACGTCCTCGTCTTCATCGACGAGGTCGAGGAGGTCGCCGGCGAACGCGGCGGCGCGGACGCCGCCGCTGTCGGCGTCGTCAACGAACTGCTCAAGGCGATCGTCCGGTTCCGAAGCCAGGACGGACGGCTGCTCGTCTGCGCCACGAACAACGTGACCACGCTCGACTCCGCGTTCCTGCGGCACGGCCGCTTCGACTACGTGCTGCCGATCGGCCCTCCCGACCACACCGCCAGGACCGCGCTGTGGGAGAGCTACCTGGCCCGAGCGGGCGCACGGGCCGACAGCGCGGTACTCGCGTCCGCCAGCGAGGGGTTCACCCCCGCCGACATCGCCCACGCGGCGCGCACCGTCTCCCAGGCCCAGTTCGAGCGCACCTTCGACACCGGAACCCGGACCACCCCCACCACCGACGACTACCTGGACACGATCCGCGACACCAAGCCCACGGTCAGCGCCGCCATGGCCCAGGACTTCGCCCAGCAAACGGAAAAGTACGCCCGCATCTAGCGTCCAGGCCGGGTGGGGAGTCGATCTGCGACGGACGTGTCAGGCCGGCGTAGGTGGCGTGTCGCTGCCCGTTTCGATGAGGATCTGCCTGGCCTCGGTGACGTTTTCGGCCCGTACGGCCCTGGCCATCGCGGCGCGTGCCGCGTCGGGCGACGTGTCCGGAGGGACCAGCAACAGAGAGAAAAGGTCCCCTTCGCCTCGGGTGATGAGGACGGTGTCGTCACCGACCGGGAAGGAGTCGATGTGCACGACCCGGTCGTCGACCATCACCCGGGTCGGCAGTCCGTCCCAGGCACTGCCGTCCAGACCGACCCGGGTGACAGGTCCGAGATGCTCGGTCAACGCGGAGATCAGCGAGGGCAGCTCCGCACCGATGTCCCGGGACCGCGGCCACCATGCGCCGTCCAGGATTCCCTCGCGTGCGTGGGTGGTCTCCAGTCGCAGCAGGGCCGTTCCGGGTTTCACCGACCGGTGCACGGCGTCCGGCAGGAGCCTGGGGAAGTCGGGGGTGTCTGAGCCTGCCATGGTGTCCGCCCGTCCGCAGAGAGCAGTGCGACCGCACGGCGTGCGACCACGATACGACCCTGCTACCTCACGGTACTCCGCACGACGCTCCCGCGAGCGCTTCGCCGCAGGCGCGGTTGCGGAAACAGGCAACGGCTCCGGCGTATACCCACCGGAGCCGCCCTTCCGGGTCATTGCACGTGAGCGTGCGCCGACCCGCTTTCCAGGTTACGTCAAAGGGACTAATCCGCCATAAGCAATCCTTGCGAGGGTTCACCTCGGTCCGAGAAGCCGACGCGGCCGCTCAGCCACGCCCTTCCTCTTCCGTCTCCATCTGCCGGATCCCCTGGTGCGTCAGCGTGATCATCCCGGGCGTGTTGCCCCTCTCCCAGTCCACGACGACCCAGCCTTCACCTGCCAGGTACATACAGGCAGCGGCCATGTCCTGCTCAGGGATACCCAGGTCCGTGCGGAGCTTCGCCCCATCGACACCCAGGAGGCGATTGCCCTCGGCGGCCTGGTACAGAGCCTGCATGATCCTCTCGCGGTACGTCTTCCGGTCCCGCAACATCGCCATGACGCGCCTTCCTCTACTGCCCACGGTCGGGCCGAAGCCGATGTCATCCGCGGTCGCCGTCGCGGTGGGGCGCGTCGGAACGGTCGCGTCCACCGACCGACGGTGTCTCCGGGGCCGACGCCCGATCCCCGGCAGAACATCGCTGTAGTGGAAGGCAGCGATCCGTTCGGCGTGCTGGCCGTTGAGCCGGTGGATCAGAACGACTCCGACGGCGATCAGGACGAGCAGCACGGCCACGGCGATGACGAGCATGGGATCTCACCTCCGCCGACCGGCGGGCGAAGGCCCTGCCGAGCCGATGGGCCGGGGCAGGGACGACGGTCGACCTGCTCCGCCGTCGGCCTCCCAGGCTTCTTCCCTGTTTCGTGCGTCGATCCTGTCTGCTGCTTGCTCCCGGGCCGAGGCATCGACGCCGTCGCCGACCATCAACTGCGCGGCGGCATCCGCACCGGTTTCCGGCGGAATCACCAGCACGTCCCGGCGGCCGTCAGCGGAGAAAAGAGTGAGTCTGTGGGGATCCTGCTCCTCGGTGGACCAGCCCACCTGCACGGTGCGCCCGGCGTAGGACACCCAGTGCGGCAGGACGGGCCAGTAGGCCGGGTGCACGGTGACACCCGTGATACGACCCCAGAGATCGCCCAATGCGGCCGTCAACGACGGCAGCTCACGGGTGAAGGCACGGGAGCGAGGCCACCACATACCGTCCAGCCCGCCCGGCGCGGGCGTCAGGGACAGCCGGGCCGGCTGCGGCGGCGCACATCTGATCGATGTCGTACGGTCAATGGTCACAGCCATGGCGCGGACCTGTCCCCGGGCTCGTGGGTGCGGCCCGGCGCTGTCGATCACCGGGAACGGCACCCGCATCGGAGCCGGTGCGCGAAGAACTCCCGGTGTCTTCAACACTACTCCGCTCACCGGTCCGAAAAGCCCGGGATGACCAGGCAGTTTCCTACCTTCAGGACCTGGTCGCCGGTGCCGGTGCCGGTCAGAGCCAGTCCTTGCGCTTGAACGTCAGATACAGCAATGCGGACAGGAGCACGATGACTGCGGCGGAGGTGATGAATCCCGACTCGCGGCCGAAACCGGGATAGGGGAGGTTCTGGCCGTAGTAGCCGGTGATCGCGGTGGGTACCGCGATGATCGCGGCCCAGCTCGTCACCTTCTTCATGATCAGGTTCATGCGATTGGCCTGGACCGAGAGGTTCGTCTCCATGACCGAGGCCACCAGGTCCCGCAGTGATTCCGTCCACTCGGTCGCACGCAGCACGTGGTCGTAGACGTCCTGGTAGTACGGGACGAGAGGGTCGGTGATCAGGTGCAGGCCGGGGCGCATGAGCCCGTTGACCACCTCGCGCATCGGAAGCACGACGCGGCGCAGCCGGACGAGCGACTTACGCAGCGCGAAGACCCGGCGCTGCACGGCTTCGATCTCACGGCGCCCAGCCGCGAAGAGCAGGCCCTCCAGCTCCTCGATGCCGTCGTCCAGTTGCTGGACGGCGGCGAAGTGTCCGTCCACAAGATGGTCGAGCAGGCCGTGCAGCAGGAATCCGACGCCGTGGCCGGCCAGGTCCGGGCTCTCGTCCCAGCGGGCAACGACGTCCTCGATGTCGAAGCCGTCGTCCTTGCGGACGGTGATCATGGCCTGGCCGGTGAGGAATACGGCGATCTCGCTGTACGTCAGCTGCGCACCGTCCGGGCTGACGGTCACGGCATAGGCGCTGAGGAACTCGTGGGTGCGATAGCGGTCGAGTTTCGGCCGCTGTCCACGCTGGGCGGCATCCTCCAGAGCCAGTTCGTGGATGCCGAACTCCTGACCGAGCATGGTGAGTTCAGCGGCTCCGGGCCGGTGCAGGTCCAGCCACAGGACCGACGCCGGATCAGCGAGATGCGCAGGGACGTCACCGACGGGAAAGTCCTCCAGGACGAGAGTGCCGTCGTGATACAGCCGGGTACGCGTCACCATGACCCGAGGCTAGTGTCTTATATCCCTTCCATGCCGCTTCGCCCCGATTGCCAGCGCGGCAGGTTCATCGACAGCAGTCACCCTCCGTGGGGGCCTTACGTCAAAGCCCGCGACATCCGGAGCTCCGACCGACGAGCATCGGGTGCCGGTCCGAAGGCAGGGATGTGGGTACCCGGCCGCCGCATCGCATCCGGCGTACACCGCACGACCGGATGCGGCCCGTCAGCCGGGAAGGACACTCCGAGACCATGACCACGCATACCCCGCGCCGTCGCCCGCCTCCCCCCGCAGGTGGCAGTGATTTCGCCCGCCTGTCGAAGAAGATCGCCGAGGCCGGCCTGATGAACCGGCGCCCCGGCCACTACACCGTCCGGTCCATCGTCGTGGCCGTCGCCTACGCCGGGGGCTGGAGCGCGTTCGTCGTCATCGGCGCCGGGTGGTGGACCCTGGCGCTCGCCGCGTTCCTCGCCGTGATGTTCGGGCAGGTGGCTCTGCTCGCCCACGACGTCGCGCACCGCCAGGTCTTCCGCCGGCGCCGGCCCAGCGAGACGGCCGGCCGCATCGCCGGGGCCGCGATCGGGATGGGCTACGGATGGTGGCAGGACAAACACACCCGCCACCACGCCAACCCCAACCACGAGGACCTCGACCCCGACATCGCCCCGGACCTGCTGGTGTGGTCCCAGGACCAGGCCCGCGCCGCGACCGGACTGCCGAGGATCATCGGCCGTCGGCAGGCGTTCCTCTTCTTTCCCCTGCTCCTGCTCGAAGGGGTCAACCTTCATGTCTCCAGCGCGCGAGCATTGGGCAACCGCGCCCTGAAGAACCGCGCCCTGGACGGCACGCTGCTCTACGGGCACACCGCCGCCTACCTGACCGCAGTGTTCATCGTCCTCCCACCCGGCATGGCGATCGCGTTCCTGGCCGTCCACCAGGGCCTGTTCGGCCTCTACCTCGGTTGTCTGTTCGCCCCCAACCACAAAGGCATGCCGATCCTGACCGGCAAGGACCGCCCCGACTTCCTGCGCCGTCAGGTCCTCACCGCACGCAACGTACGCGGCAGCTGGTTCACCGACCTCGCCCTGGGCGGCCTGAACCACCAGATCGAACACCACCTGTTCCCCAGCATGCCCAGCCCCCACCTGCGCAGGGCCCGGCCCATCGTCCGCCGCTACTGCCAGGACCTGGGAGTCGACTACCTGGAAACCGGACTGATCGCCTCCTACCGGCAAGCACTCACCAGCCTCCACCGAGCAGGAGCCCCACTGCGGCGAGCCCGTATCGGCAGCGCCCCAGCATGACGCACCGGCGCCGGCGACGTACTCCAGAGCCCTGTCCCGGTGCCCGGCTGCAGTGATCCGGTGAAACGCAACTGCCGGAACAGCCCCGTCGGCTTCCCGGCGGGGCTGCGCCGCCTCACGGCTCCCCTTGAGGTGGCTGCTAACGCGGTCGCGCGAGCGCGGCCACCAGACGGTCCAGCAGGGCCGGTGCGGAACCGGTGGGAGCGAGCGTGAGGCGAAGGACGGGGCGAGCCCGCCTTCGGGTGAAGCCGGGCGGGAGATGGTCGCAGTCATGACGCGAACCCTGCCTCGGGCCGACCGGAAGCGGCCCGGCGTATTGGATCACCGAGAACTACACAGACATGAAGGCCGATGTTCGAAGGGTCCTCGGTAACTCCAGCGTACTTCTGGGCAGTACGACTCAGTGGTCTGCGTCGTAAGTCTTTCGGGGGTTGACTTCGCGGCTGGGCGTCGGCGGGCTTGTGGCCAGGTGACGGGGCGGATCTGGCATGCGATGCCGAGGGCATTCTCGGGTGCCGATGGGAATGCCGGCGTACAGGAGGCGTCTGATCGGGGGAGGCTGGCTCGCCCGGGCCCGCCTTGTCCCGGGCGCGCCTGGGGCCGAGGCGGCGGAGGGATGTGGCGTCAGGAGTCAGGCGACGGGCTGTGCTTCGAGGAATGCGAGGGCTCTGGCCACGAACTCGTTGTGGAACTGGAAGATCGCGCCGTGTCCGGCGTCCGGGTAGAGGGGGACGAGTTCGCTCCGGGGCAGGCGTGCGGCGAGGTCGAGGGTGTTCTCGCTCGGCACCATCCGGTCGCTCTCGCCGTTGGCCACCAGGACTGGCTGGTGGATGCGCGACAGGTCCGCGGGCGCCTGCAGGCCCCATCGGTGGATGGCCTTGAGCTGGGCGCGGAACGACGTCAGCGAGATGGCCCTGTCGCGGTCGCTGGTGCGTTCCTTCAGCCGTTTGAGGAAGGCGCGTGCTTCGCGTCGGCCGTGTTCGGTGTCGGTGAAGAAGAGGAACTGCTTGGGGTCCTTGCGGGTCAGGAAGCCCTTCAGGATGTCCCGGAGGGTCAGTGCGGTGACCTTGTCGATGCCCGGGCCTCCGGCGGGGCCGGTGCCCGCGAGGACGACCCTGCGCACCAGCTGCGGTTCCTCGGCTGCGATGACCTGGGCGATGAAGCCGCCCATCGACAGGCCGAGCAGGTCGACCTGCTCGAAGCCCAGGGCTCGGATGAACAGCACTGCGTCGCGGGCCATCGCTTCGATGGTGTCGGGGGTGGAGCCGCCCGACGCGCCGACTCCGCGGTTGTCGAAGGCGATCACCTGGCGCCGGGCGGCGAGTCCGTCGACGACGCGGGGGTCCCAGTTGTCCAGGACAGCGGTCAGGTGGTGGAGCAGGATCAGTGGTACGCCGTCTCCTTCCGAGCCGAGCTGGCGGCAGACGAAGTCGACGCCGCGCACGGACACCGAACGGGTCGGTGCATCTTTGTACGTCGACGGGGCGGGCCTGGGGGTGGGGGACCTGCGCGGTGCGCTCATGATCGGTTCCTGGGGTGTGGAGGGTAGGGGTGGTGGAGTGTGGGATCCTCTCGCCGCCCGGGGCCTGGCGGTGGAGCGGCGGGGGCTGGTGCTCACACCGTCGCGATGACGACCTTGCCGGCCTTGGCGCGTCCCTTCTCGGCGTACTCCATGGCTTCGCGGCCCTGCTCGAAGGGGAAGACACAGTCGACGACGGGGCGGATCTTCCCGGCGTCGACGAGCCGGGTGATCTCGCGCAGCTGCTCGCCGTCGGCCTTCATGAACAGGAAGGAGTACGTCACGCCCTGGCGCTTGGCGTGGCGCCGGGTGGTGAAGCTCAGCGCGTTCATCGCCTGGCGCAGGACCGGGTTCGCGCCCAGCTCGCGGGCGAAGTCCGCGTCGGGGGGCCCGGCGATGCTGATGACCTTCCCACCGGGCTTGAGGATGCGCAGGGACTTCTCCAGGGTCTTGCCGCCGAGGGTGTCCAGGACGACGTCGTAGCCGTCCAGGACGTCCTCGAAGTCCTGGGTGCGGTAGTCGATGACGACGTCCGCGCCGAGCTCCTTGGACAGGGCGGTATTGGCCGCGCTCGCGGTAGTGGCCACGTGTGCGCCCAGGTGCCTGGCCAGTTGGAGGGCGATGGTGCCCACCCCGCCGGAGCCCGCGTGGATGAGGACCTTCTGGCCCGGCCGGACCCGTGCCTTCTCGACCAGCGCCTGCCATGAGGTGAGGGCGACCAGGGGAAGGGAGGCGGCCTCCGCCATGGTGAGGGTGGCCGGCTTGTGGGCCAGGTCGTCCTGGTGGACGGCGATGAGTTCGGCGAAGGTGCCGATGCGGTCCTTGTCGGGCCGCGCGTAGACCTCGTCGCCCACCGCGAAGCGGGTGACGGCCGAGCCGACCTTGACCACCACTCCAGCGAGATCGTTGCCCAGGATGAGAGGCAGGCGGTACGGGAGGATCCGCTTGAAGGCACCGTCGCGGATCTTGAAGTCCAGCGGGTTGACGCTCGCCGCGTGGATCTTGACCAGCACGTCGTCGGCGCCCGGCTTCGGATCGGGCAGCTCGGCGGCGCGCACCGCGGACTGGTCACCGTACTTCTCGATCAGGTACGCCTTCATCATCATCTCCGTTTTCCGCCCGCAGGGGGACGGGGTCTCCGCTCGCTCCAGGCTTGCCCCGGTACGAGGTACTTTCTTGTCTGCACTGCTGGTTCAGAGGGCTCCGCGCCGATGCGGCGGGGGCGCCTCACCCCGCATTCGGCGCGGCGGCCAGGCCCTGCTTCACGTGCCGGGTGACGTCGTCGGCGAGGACCTCGGGCAGGCCCGTCTCGATGCCTGACAGAGCCTGGGCGGCGACCTCGGCCGGGTCGGCCTTCTGCTCGGCGGGAACGCTGGCGGCCATGTCGGTGTCCATGTATCCGACGTGCAGCGCCGTCACGGCGATGCCGCGGGGCACCAGCTCCTCCCGGACCGCACCGGTCAGCGCCCAGGCGGCGGCCTTCGCCGCGGCGTAGGAGCCGAGGCCGGCCGGGTGCAGCCAGGACAGGACGGACAGCACGTTGAGCACGGCGCCGCCACCGTTGGACTCGATGACCGGGGCGAAGGCCCGGGTCACGGCGAGCGGGCCGAAGAAGTTCACCTCCATCTCCAGGCGCACCGCTTCCAAGCCGCCCGCGATCAGCGGCGTGCCGGTGGAGATGCCGGCGTTGTTCACCAGCAGCGTCGCGTCAGAGGCGGTGCGGGCCGCCTCCCGGATCGACTCCGCGTCCGTCAGGTCGAGCCGCAGCGGGACGGCCCCGGGCAGGTCCACCGTCTCGGGGCGGCGGGCCGCCGCGTACACCTTGGCCCCGCGCGCCATGAGCTGGGCGGCCAGATGCCGCCCGAGCCCCCGGTTGGCGCCGGTGACCACCGCGACCGCGTCCTTCAGTTCCATGAGCACTCCCAGCGTTGAGCGCGGCGACGACCGCACGATAGATTGCATCCATCATCTAAATCTCAGCCTAGAATAGATTTCGCTCGACATCCAACTGGGAGGGGTGACCGATGGGCCGCGTATCGCAGGCACAGGCACAGGAGAACCGCCGACGGGTCGTGGAGACCGCCTCTCGGCTGCTTCGGGAAGAGGGCACCCGCCTGAGCGTCGCCGACCTCATGAAGTCGGCCGGCCTGACCCACGGCGGCTTCTACAAGCAGTTCGCCTCCAAGGAGGCCCTCATCGACGAAGCCACCGCCCACGCGTTCGCCGAACTCGCCCAGCACCACAAGGACGGGCTCGATCAGTACGCCGGGCAGCGCGACGCCGCCCAGCGGGCGCTGATCGACGCCTACCTCTCCGTCGAACACCGCGACAGCCCGGCTGACGGCTGCCCCGCCGCCGCACTCGCCACCGACATGGCCCGCGACGGCGGAGAGACCGAGGCCCACCGCGTCTACAGCCAGGGGGTGGGCGACTTCGCCGACTTCCTCGCCACCGAGGACCAGGACGGCATCACCCGGCTGTGCACCATGCTCGGCGCACTCGTCCTGTCCCGAGCCACCAACGGCACCCCGCTCTCCGACGAGATCCTCACCGCCGCACGCACGGCACTGATCGGCACCAACTGACCACAGAGACGGTGCAGGGCGGCACGCCGCAGGAAGGGCGCGCTTCTTTGCACCCCGTCGCCATCCACTTCTCGTGCACGGCTCTCCCGCGTTGCATCGCACCGCCGCATGCCCGATCGTCCTGACGGCCTCCGAGCGTGAGCGGCTGAAGAAGATGGCCTACGGCCACAAGACAGAGCACCGGCTGCGCCAGCGCGCCCAGGTCGTCTTGTACGCGGCTCGGGGCCGCTCCAACGCGCGCATCGCCCGCGAGACCGGGCTGCAGGTGGAGACCGTCCGCACCTGGCGCGACCGTTTCGCCGGGAACCGGCTGCCCGCCCTGTCCGACCGCAAGCGTTCCGGGCGTCCCGCTTCCTTCGCCCCGTTACAGAGGGCCAAGGTCAAGGCGCTGGCCTGTCAACTGCCCGCGGAGAGCGGCACGCCACTGTCCCGCCGGTCGGCCTCGGAGCTGGCCCGCGAGGTCATCGCCCGCGCCATCGTCGACACAATCTCCGCCTCCACAGTGCGACGCTGGCTCGTCCAGGACGCGATCAAACCCTGGCAACACCGGTCCTGGATCTTCATCAGCGACCCCGGCTTCCGGCTCAAGGCAGCCCGTGTCCTTGCCCTGTACACCCGCGCCTGGGACGGCGAGCCGCTCGGCGCAGACGAGTATGTGATCAGCACGGACGAGAAGACCTCCATCCAGGCCCGCTGCCACTGTCACCCCACCCCTCGCCCCCGGGCAGGCCAGGGCGGTGCGGGTCAACCACACCTACGGGCGCGGCGGAGCACTGGCCTACCTGGCCGCCTACGAAGTCCACCAGGCCAAGGTGTTCGGCCGCTGCGAGCCGACCACCGGCATCGGCCCGTTCATGAACCTGGTCACCCAGGTCATGAGCCAAGAACCCTACGCCAGCGCGAAACGCGTGTTCTGGATCGTCGACAACGGCTCCTCCCACCGCGGCAAGGCCGCAACAGCCCGGCTGACCACTGGGTTCTCGAACGCGGTACTGGTCCACACCCCCGTGCGCGCCTCTTGGCTGAACCAAGTCGAGGTCTATTTCTCCGCCGTACAGCGCAAGGCCCTCTCGCCCAACGACTTCACCGACCTTTGCCAAGTCGGGAACCGGCTCCGAGCCTTCGAAGACCGCTACAACGCCACGGCGCAGCCGTTCCAGTGAAAGTTCACCACCTCCGACCTGGACGATCTGCTGGCCAGGCTCGACCGACACGCCGCCGATCGCCCAGAAGAATCCTTGCCCCGACTCGCCGCATGATCAACCCCCGAAGGACTTACGACGAAGACTACTCAGACCGGTCGAGACGAGCCCGTTCCCTGCCGCTCGGGCATAGCGTTGATGCAGGTCGTACCGATCGTTGTCAACTCCGCAGTCGTCGATCCGCTGGTGTGTCGGCCTGCCAACGCGTCCGCGGTTTCCGGCGAGGGTTTGCATGGCTGGAAAGGCGGCATGGTGGAGGACATGGGAGATGAGGGGCGGTGCCGGTCGGTGGCCGAGCCGGATTTCTGGCGGCAGGTCGTCCGACGGCTGGGCACAGCTCTCATCGTGGTGGACCCCACTGGACGGATTCTCGCGGCCAACCCGGCTGCCGAGCGCCTGCTGGGCCGTGCCGCCGCCGCCATGCGGGGCGAGGACGCACACGACCTGCTGCACCGGGACGCGGCCGGCGGCCCGGTGCCCCGGGAGCAGTGCCCACTACTGCGGTCCCTGGCCGAGAGAGCCGAGGCACGGGGGGAGGGTGAGATCTGTCTGCGCGGTGACGGCCGTCTGACCGCGATCTCCTGGTCCGCTTCCCCTCTGAGGGACGACAGCGCCTTCCAGGGCATGGCCGTGCTGTTGACCGACGCCGCCGGCAACCGCAGCACGCGCCGGGAGCGTGCGGCCTACACGCGGGCTCTGGAGGACCGCACCGAACGGTTGACGCTGGTCGCGGAGATCACCGACGTGCTGGGTCAGACACTCGAGATCGACGAGGCCCTCGCCCGGCTGGGCCGCCTGCTGGTTCCCCGCCTGGCCGACTGGGCGGCGGTAGACCTGCGGGTCGGTACCGGACAGGTCCACCGTGTGGCGGTGACGGGCCCGGGGGGCCGCCAAGCCGCGCAGGAGGAGTGGCGCGAGCGCCTGCCCCAGACGGAGGTGGGAAGAGCCCACTCTCCGCTCGTCCAGGTATTGAACGGCGGTGATCCCGTTCTGCAGCGCGAAGCAGACGTCACCGAGTCGGCCGGCTCTGCCCTGGCCGCCGTCCACAGCGGCTTCCTGCGGGCGGTGGGCGCGACATCCGCCCTCACCGTGCCGCTGGGCTCCGCCCGTCAGGTCACCGGCGCCCTGACGCTGGTGCGCACCGCCCCGGAGACCCCCTTCGACACCGACGATCTGAAAGTGGTGGGCGACATCGGCCGCCGGGTCGGCCTGGTCATCGACAACGCCCGCCGGTTCGGCCGCCAGCGTGCCGTCGCCGAGGCCATGCAGCGCAACCTGCTCGCCCCGCTGCCCCGGCTCGGCCGCCTGCAACTGGCCGCCCGCTACCAGCCCGCCCCGGCCGGCTCCCAGGTCGGTGGCGACTGGTACGACGCCTTCGAGCTGAAGGACGGCACGCTCGCGCTGGTCATCGGCGACGTCCTGGGTCACGATCTCACCGCCGCGGCCGGCATGGCACAACTGCACGGCATCCTGCGGTCACTGGCCTGGGACCGCGCCGGCCCACCCGGCGCTGTCGTGGACCGCCTCGACGACGCCCTGCCCGCCATCACCACCGTCCCCATGGCCACCCTCGTCCTCGCCCTGCTCGAAGGCAGCCCGCACACCGGCCCATGGACGCTGCGGTGGACCAGCGCCGGGCATCCGCCGCCCCTCCTGCTGGCCCAGGGCGGACAGGCGCAGTACCTCGAAGCCGGGCAGGGGCTCCTCCTTGGCGCCGGTTCGAGCACCGTCGGCAGCCGACCGAACGCCGCGCAGTCGCTGCCGCCGGGTTCCACCCTGCTGCTCTACACCGACGGCCTGATCGAAATCCCCGGCAGCGACCTCGACACCGGCCTCACCCGTCTGCGCCACCACGCCCTCGCTCTCGCCCACGAACCGCTCGACACCCTGTGCGATCAGCTACTCGGCCGCATGCCACCCGGCAACACCGACGACGTGGCCCTGCTCGCCCTGCGGATGCCGTCCTGAACCATGACGTGGGCAACTACAGGCGTGGACATCATCTTGCGGAGCGGTCGCGGAGCGTTACCTCCCCCTGGTCGATGACGAGGAGACGGGTTCGCGTGAGACCCGCACGCCTGCCCTTCTTGGTGGAAGGGATCTGGTGTGACGTGGACGCGACCGCTTCCAGTACGTCGGCCGCACGACCACGCACCGAGTTCACCGACGCTCGGTTGGTCGCGTGGGCGCGGTTCGCGATCCGCCCGGCCTCGGAGAGACATGCCGTGCCGTAGACACTCCTCAAAGGCCGATGAGTTTGCAGAAGCGAAGAGCGCCTCCCGCTTGGGCGCGGAGAGTCCCTGGGTGACAGGCTGTGCCTCGGCCGTCAGAGCGGCGGCGTCGCCCCCTCCTTGCTTCGGGTGCTCAGGAGGGGAGAAGCCGGGCACAACGGTGCCCTCGGCGGACGTTGCACGCACCTGTTTGAGAAGCCCCGTCGGACCGCACCGGCGAGGCTTCTCGTCGAACACCGCTATCACAGACGCCCCTATAACGCGGGGGTGCGGGAACCCGGTCTGACCAGGTTGAAGACCTCGCGGGCGGCATACCGCTTGAGGCATCGGATGATCTCGCGTCGGGTCTTGCCCTCCTGGGTGCGGCGTTCGTAGTACGCCTGGGTTCGGGGGTCGTGGCGCAGGCGGGTGAACACGATGCGGTGCAGGGCCGCGTTCGCCTGGCGGTCGCCGCCGTGGTTGAGCCGTCGCGTGATGCGCCGCCCAGAGGAGTACTCGATGGGGCTGACTCCGCAAAGGGCAGCGAAGGACGCCTCGGTGTTCAGCCGCTCGGGGTTGTCTCCCATGGTGATCAGCAGGGTGACGGCGCTGTCCGGGCCGATGCCCATCGGTACGAGTAGCTGTGGGGCGTGGTGTTCGACGAGCTGGGTCAGGCGTTGGTTCAGCTCATTGATCTGCCTGGTGAGCTGTTCGATGCGTTCGGCGAGCATGCGCAATGTCAGGTGGGTGGCCTGGGCCGCCGCGTCCTCGTCTCCCCCGCCATCGGGTGGGCTGAGGGTCAGCAGCCGGCGGGCCGAGCGATCCGGCCGGTTCACCTCGTATACCTCGACCTGCTGCGCCAGCAGGTAGCGGGACAGGCCCGCGCCGAAGGTGCCGGTGCCCTCCACACCGGCCCGGCGCACCGTCCCCCGCTTGCGGGCCCACACAAGCAGCTGTCGATAGCCGGCCGTCGTTGCCGGAAAGGACTCGGTTCCCAAGACCTTCCCGAGCGGGGAGATCATGGCGGCGACATGCACCTCGCCGTGCGTGTCCACGCCCAGGACGACCTCTCTCCGCACGGGAGGGTCCGTGCTCGAGGAGGTGCTGCGCTGTCTGGTCGTCATGGTGGTTCGCCTCCCGCGTGGTGACGTGCTGGGTGGATGGCACCGGCCTGCATGGGCGGTCTGAACCGTGATGGCGCCTGGAACTCGGCAAGGCCCCTATTGGGACACGCCCTGTGGCTCGGTGGCAGGCAGCATCCCGCAACGGCAGTCGACAGGTCCGTGACTGGACACTTCGGTCATAGATCTCACGAGTCAGACCCCCGTCCGGGACGGCACTGGGCAACCGTCCCATCGATGCTGGTACAGCGGCGTGACTCGATCACTGCCGGATGACTTCGGCCGAACGGATGCTCAACCTGACTTAGTGCGCTGACAACGCGTTGGCTCTCGTCCATTCCTGACCGGTATCGGCAGGGATACTTCACGCAAGGAGGCGGTGCTCACCGGCTGCGGCAGCTGGGGCTCCCTCCCTGGTGATCAGGACCCCGATGGCCAACTCACCAGAAGACTCATGACCCGCATCTCAGAAGCCGTTGTCGTACCGATCACGGTGGACATCGATTCGAGTGCGCCCACGCGGCTGGGTGATCTTTCGGTGGGGCGCGCATGAAAGCAGGGCCTCCTGATCAGCTCGGGATTGTCGAAGTTCAAACGAACTGGCCAGGAGGTCGCCCGCATCGGGCTGAAGCCCGGCGATCGTCGTCAAGCTCAAACAGACCGTTGTCCAGGTCGACGAGGAACGCGGAGAACTGCGGCTTGTCACCCTCCTGCTCTCCGGTGCCGGCCATGCGGGCGACGACGATCGCGAAGTCGGCGAAGGGACCGGCGGAGGAGAAGACCTTGTGGCCGGTGAGCCGGTAGCCGTCGCCGTCCCGTACGGCGACGGTGCGCATGGAGCGGACGTCGGAGCCGGCGTCGGTCTCCGGTGAGGGAGAAGCAGCACGCCCTCTCGCCGCGGATGAGTGGCAGCAGGTACCTGTCCAACTGGTGCTCGCTGGCGTGCTGGAGGAGGTCGCCCGCGCACAAGGGGCCGCCCATGTCGCCGAGTACGCTGTGGCCGAGGACGCGCCCGCTGGCGCCGATCTCCTCCTTGAGGGCGGCGAGCTGGGTGTAGGTGAGGTTCTGGCCGCCGTACTCCCCGGGCAGCTGGATGCCGTAGAAGCCCAGTTCGCGGCTGCGGCGCCAGACCGGTTCGAGGTCGGCGCGGGTGAGCAAGCTGCCGGGGGTGAGGCCGCGCTCTCGTTCGTACTCGGCGAGTTCACCGTCGAGGTAGTCGCGCAGGCGGTCGACGAGTTCGGCGGTGGGTGGTCGTAGACGGGGTGGAGGGAGAAGGCCACGGGAGAGGCTCCGAACGGGGTGGGGTCAGTTGACGCGGCGGGCGGCGTGCGCCCAGAAGGGTTCGCGTACGGTCTTGCGGTCGAGCTTGCCGTTGCGCTTGTGGGGCAGTTCGGGCACGAAGTCGACCGAGCGCGGCTTCTTGAGGCGGTCCAGCCGGTCGGCGCAGAAGGCGATCAGTTCCTCGGCTGTGACAGTCGTACCGACGGCGCCGGCCACGCCCATCACGGTCAGAGCGGCCAGATGCGCACCGTCCTGGACGCACGCACCTCCAGCGGCTACGGCTCCCGCGGCATCTACGCCATCCTCGACGTCGAAACGGCACTGGCCGCCGCCGACACCGCCGCGCGGCTGCGGGACCACGCTGCGGCCGGCGAGAAGATCTCCGGTCCCGCCGCCCGCAGGGCCCTGACTCCCGACGCGTTCCTGATCTGCGCGTTCAAGCATGCCGACGCCCTCACATGAACGACCAGCACCAAGACGAGCGGCCCGCATTCGCCAGGCCATTGACCGTCTCCCGGCCGGACAGGCCACCGCCTCCAACGGCAGCCTCACCGTAGATGCCCTCGCCGCCGAAGCAGGCGTACACCGCATGGCCCTCCTCAAACGGCACACCGCCCCGAGGAAGGAGTTCTACGAACGAGTGCGCACCGAGATCCGGCATACCCCGGCGCCCGAAAGACGTCTGCGGGGAACCGTCACCAAGCTCCAGGAGACCGTCGCCCGACAGAGAGCCGAGATCGAAGAGCTCCGCCAGCTGGTAACCAGACTCACCCTCGCCAGCGCCGTGCTCATCTACGACGGTGATCAGCGGACGGATTCATCCGCCGATAACGTCGTGCCGCGGCGCCGACCACCAACGTGACGGCCGCCGCCGGTCGGCGCTGGTGACCCTGCCCGGCCACCCGCTCCGGCTCCGGCTCCGGCTCCGGCTCCGGCTCCGGCTCCGGCTCCGGCGACACAATGCCCGACGACCCCGCCCGCAGTCGGTCCTCTCGGCCCACTGCCCGCACGCCACTTCGGCGGCTGCCAGCCTGGCCACCCGCGTCTCGATCTCGGCCAGCTCCTTGCGCAGCAGTTCTCAGCGCGTTCTGCCAGCTGCACCCGCTACTCGATCGTCCACGTCAACGCATCCGCGATGAAGACCCTCCCGCCGCAGAACCTACGCAACAGGCCAAGGATCTTGCCCGAGAACCGCAGCGGACACCCGTCACAGACGGTCATGTGCTATCGATCTCCACCCGGACCAGCACGAGCACTTCCCCGGGACAGCACACCAGCTCCGCCGATCAGCAGAAATCAGGTTGGGTGGGCTCGCTGCGGAACACCCCTGCTCGAGCAGGGGTGTTCCGCAGCGAGCCGCCGTCAGAGGGCCAGAGGGGTCAGCAGATCCGGCTCTGTCGGCTTCTCCCAGGGGCGCAGGTCCGCAGCAGCCGCGCGGGGCCGCCGCGCCTGTCGGCCTTCGTTGACCGGGAGGTCAGGCGGCCGACCTCGGGTCGATCTTCCAGCGCATGTTGGTGGGCGCGTTGGTTCCGGTGAAGTGCTTGAGGGTCACGTACACATCAGGGTGGGGGTAGTTCTGCGACTGCGAAGTGATTGCCCACTGCCGGAAGTTCGCTCCGGCTGGAGTGATGGTGTAGGTCTCGGAGGTGCCGTCCTCGCGGACGATCCAGTCCTGTGCCGGACCGTCGTTGCAGTTGGTCACGGTCAGCGGGCCGTTGTCCTTCGCGTTGTCCGGCACCGTCAAGCAGGCCGGGGTCGGGTTCTTGATCGGTTCGGTCTCGATGACGTAGTGGTCGCCGTACTTCTGCTTGAGTCGCCAGACCGACCCCGAGCCCTCATTGGCCAGCGGCCAGGGGTACCACACCTGGACGTACTGTGGCCGGTTCTCATTCTGAGTGTCGGTCTGCAGGTAGAAGCCGGTCGATGCGTTGCTGATGATCACCGCCTGGTTGCTCGGGGGGTAGCCGGGGCCGTTGGCTGCGGCCGGGGCGGCCGCAGCCACGCTTGCGGAGAGTGCCAAACCGAGCAGGAGGGCGATCTTGCGCATGGACGGTCCCTTTCGTCGAGCGGCATCTGCCGGGGGTATCTGTCGTCGACGTCCCTGCCCCTACGGTCGACTGCCAAAAGAGCCCGCCCCGGAATGACTCCGAATGAGGGAGGGGTGTCCGGATTGGCGTACGGCTCGACGGCCACTTCTGGATCACGTGGCGGAGATTGTGCAGGATGCGGTCGTCGGGGCCGACGAGCGCCGCCCCGGCGGTGACGTGGCCGGGCCAGGGTTTGCGGTTGGTGAGGTCGTCGCCGTCGTCCAGAAGGCCGAGGAACCGCACCGACATCCACCAGGTCGCAGTCATCGGCACGGCCGTGCGCCCCTGGTTACGCCCCCGGTGCGCATCTTCGTCACTCCTTCGTGGCATTTCGGTCTCGGACTGCAGTGGTGAAGATCAGCTGTGTGGCGCGCCGGGGGTTCGGTCCGGTCGGCGCCGCATCCCCGTGGGTGCGTCGAGAGGAGTGAGCTGTGACCTTGACGGCTGAGACCGTGGAAGCCGAGATGGAGGCCGCAAACCAGGAGGGAGACCCGGCTGCGGACGCGCTGGTGTCCGATCTCATCGACAACAGGGAGGTCGACGGCGTCAACGGCCTGTTCCGCACCATCGGGACACTCAAGCCCCGCATGCCCATGGACGAGCTGTCCAACCTTCCAGAACGGCTCGCGCAGTTCCTGCACGATGCCTCCGAACAGCCGCCCGGCTGGAGCGAGGCCGACGTCAAGGCCGCGGAAGCCTTCTTCGCTCACCACCACGGCGTGGCCTCCATGCTGCAGGGCACCGTCGGCCTGATCGGCACTTACCTCTCCCCGACCGGCGCCTACACCCTGCGCACCACCGGGCGCCTGGGCGGCGTGGACGGTCCCGGCCGGCGGCTGTCGCAGTCCTCGCGCCTGTTCATCGGCATGGGTGACAAGGACGCCCTGCGCAACGGCACCCTGGCGGCGACCGTGACCAAGGTACGCCTGGTCCACGCCTCCGTCCGCCAGCTGCACAAGAAGAGCGGCCAGTGGGACTACGCCAAGTGGGGCGAGCCCGTCTCGCAGAAGTACACCACCGGCGCCATCGGCGTCTTCAGCGTTCAGATCCTCCAGGCTATGAAGAACCTCGGCGTCCATGTGGCGCACGACGACGCGCAGGGCTTCGTGAACGCCTGGCACTACATCAACCACTACCTCGGCACCCCTGAGAAGTGGCTGATCCCCAAGGACGTCGACCTGGTCGACCGGATCTGGAGCATCATGCGGGAAAAGGAGTGGCAGCCGGGCGAGGACTGCAATGTCATGACCGCGCAGGCGCTGAAGTTCTACAAGGAGAAGATGCTCCCGCCTGGCTTCTACGAGCCCTTCATCGCCATGATCCGCACCGCGTTCACGGACAAGTACGCCGACATGGCCGGCATCCCCAAGAGCACTGTCGACCTGGCGGCCAAGCCCGCCGCGGCCATGCACAGCCTCTTCAGCAGTACTGTCGGCGGCGTGGGCGGCGGCAGCGCGAAGAAGGCAGTCGGGGTCAACCCCCACGACGAGATCCTCGGGGTGGCGTCGAAGGCGTTCAATCAGGTCGAGCTCTACGCCCTCACTCACGACCAGGACGACCAGCCCCAAATGCACCAGGAGCTCCACGACAACCGCTGAAGGCTCAGCCGACTCCGATACCGCCCTCGCGTGCGGGTGGTGGCATGGTCGCCGGCCAACCCTGGCCGCACTCGGCCTGGACGCCGTGGCCGCCCGCCTCCAGGCCCTCGTCGTCGACCAGACGGGCTTTGTTCACGAGAACGGTGCAGGCCGCCCGCGCGCGGGTCGCCCCGGCCGCACGACGTTCGTCTCCGGCAGAAACGACCGCCAAGGGCCGTGTCCTGTTCAGCGGGGTGCTCCGGCCCGCCGGGTGCCAGACGGCTGTGCACACCAAGGGCATCGATGAACAGTTCCACAGGCACCCGATGATCAGGACGGAGATCAAAGACGTCCGGCCCCTGGGTACGGGGCAGCGCGACAGCCGCCGCCATCAGCGGCGCCGGCGCTCGGAGGTGCCCGAACTCGTCGTGATCACTCTGCGTCGGCTCTCGTCCGGCGGGACCACGAGGAGCGGGAAGGGCGGTGGTGGTGGAGGACGAGCAGGGCCAGGGCCCCGGTTGCTGCGGACCAGGCGAGGGAGAGCAGGCCGTGAGACCAGGGAGTCTGGGGGGTGAGGGCTGAGCTCAGCGCCAGCTGGTTCACGCCGTACAGAGGGAGCGCGGACACGCCTGCCACATCCATGAGTGTGTTGAAGACGGGGTTCTGCAGACCGGTGTCGACCAGGCTGAGCATGATGATCAGGAAGAAGCCCTCCAGCTCGCCGCGGACCAGGGAGCCGAGGAGAAGCCCGATGCCGCCGTAGGCGAGGCCGGCGCCCGCGAGGGCCAGCCCCAGGGGGCCTGCGTGGCGTACGGGCAGGGAAGCCCACAGCAGGATCGTGGTGTAAAGGGCCAGCGCGACGGCGGTGAGGGCGATGGCAGTGAGCTTGGCCAGCAGCATCGGCAGCCGGGGGTAGCCGGCCAGCAGCAGACGGCGGTCCATCTGACGGGACTGGAAGGTCTCCGTGAAAGTGATGAAGCCGGCGACCATGGTGACGGCGCCCAGCGCGCTGGCCACCTGGCCCAGCTGGCTGGCCGGAGCAGAGACAGGGACGCTGATGGCGTCCAGCCGGATGCGCACCACTTGGTCGGATGTGCACAGGCGTGCCACCGCGACCCAGACGGGAATGAACGCGACTGCCAAGGCCAGGGCCAGCCGGTTGCGCAGGTGGCCCAGCAGAGTGCAGCGCAGGAGCTCGGTGAAGGCCGTCCAGGTGGGTTTCAGCACTCGGTCTCCTCGAAGTGCAGACGGCCCTGGCGCAGATGCGCGATCGCGTCGAAGTGGTGTGCGTCGTGCAGCAGGTGAGAGACCACGATGATCGACCGGCCCTGATCGCGCAGGGCGGCGGCCAGGGCCCAGAACCGCTGGTGGGTGTCCCAGTCGAAGCCCTGATAGGGCTCGTCCAGGACCAGCAGGTGTGGATCGTGCATGAGAGCGATCAGCAGGTTCAGCTTCTGCCGCGTTCCCCCACTGAGTTCGCCGACCTGCTGTCGTCGGCAGGCGGTCATCGCCAGCAGCTCCATCAGCTCGCCGGCCCGTTCCAGTGTGGCCAGCCGGTAGGCCCTCTGGAACAACCGCAGATGCTGTTCGACGGTGAACGCGTCGTTCAGTACGGCCCGTTGCGGGCAGTACCCCACTGCGCCAGTCCGTGTCACCGTGCCGCGGTCGGGTGCGAGGTGGCCTACGGCGATCTGCAGCAGAGTGCTCTTTCCCGCACCGTTCTCGCCGACGACTCCCACCAGCGTCCCGGCAGACACGTCAAGGTACACATCGCGCAGGACCTGCCGGCCGCCGTACGCCTTGCAGACTCCGCTGATCCGCAGCCGTGGCCGGGGGCGCGTCGTTACTGCGTGCACATGAACCCCTCGAAGGAATCGGACAGGTGGAGCGAGCCGTTCCGGAGGGAGCCCGTGGAGGCCGGGGCCGCGCAGGCTCATGCTTGGCTGGCCTGCGCGGCTCATGACCCGGTAGGGACCTGCGAGTAAGGGCGGCGCCGCCTCAGCCCCTTGCGGGCCGGCTCTTGGGACGACCGAACCCTCGCGCAACGTCTGCTGCCGGGTGACCAACGAGTCCGCACCGCCGGTGTAACGGCAGTCACCTCCTGTGTCACATCTGGGAGTTGGGCGTGACATACGCCGCGGTCTGCCGTTGTAGGAGGCGATGTCCCCCACACCACAGCGAGACTTCAGTGCTCCCACGATCGTGATCGGAGCCGGCCCACACGGCTTGGCGGCCGCCGCACTGCTGAACCGCTCCGGCGAGCCGACCGTGATCCTCGAACGGTCGGACCGCGTGGGAGCGAGCTGGGCGCAGCGCTACGACCACCTGCGTTTGCACACCACTCCCGGCACGTCGAAACTCCCCGGCCTGCCCATTCCGCGTCAGGCGGGTCCTTGGGTGAGCCGGGACGACTATGTGCGCTACCTGGAGCACTACGTCGCCCATCACCGACTCGACGTCCGGGTGAACACGGAGGTGCAGCGCATCGAACGGGCCGAGCCAGGTTCGAGAGCACGATGGCTGGTGCACACTGCAGACGGTCCGGTACCCGCTGGTGCGGTCGTGGTGGCCACCGGCCGCTGCCACACGCCTCACACTCCGCGCTGGCCAGGGCGTGCGACGTTCACCGGCACCCTGCTGCACTCGGCCCACTACCGCTCTGCGATCCCCTACCGGGGGCGGGACGTGCTGGTGGTCGGCGCCGGCAACAGCGGTACCGAGATTGCGAGTGTCCTGGCCGGGGCCGGAGCCGAACGGGTACGGATCTCTATTCGCACCCCACCCAACATCCTGCCCCGCTCCAGCGCACGATGGCATGCGGCCGGCCGGCTGACGGAGGTCCTCCCAATGGCGTGGCGTGACCGCACCTCCCTGCTCACGCAACGTCTCGCGGTGCCCGACCTGACCTCACGAGGACTGCCCCGGCCCGGCACCGGTCTGTACACCCGCAATGTCCGAGAAGGGGTCAACCCGGTGCTCGACCACGGCTTCGTGGACGCCGTCCTGTCCGGCCGGGTCGAGCCGGTCGCCGCCGTCGAGGCGTTCGACGGCTCGGACGTGGTACTGGCCGACGGCACCCGGCTGCGACCCGACAAGGTCATCGCCGCCACGGGGTTCCGGTCCGACCTGCACGACCTGGTGGGGACCCTGGGCGTACTCGACGACGCCGGGCAGCCCCTCGCCGTAGGCGGGCAGTGCCACCCTACGGCCCCGCGCCTGTACTTCACCGGATACACCAACCCCCTCACGGGTGTCCTTCGCCAAGCGGGCGTCGAGGCGCGCGCGATTACCCATGCGTTGCGACGGGAGAAGGCGCGGCCAGCCCTTCCCCTCCCTCGGCCCGGCGACCGCACGGCCGACGCACTCGACAACGGGCACGCACCGGGCTGACGGGAGCTGTTGGGCTCGGATGCCGGTCGCCGACAGGGCGCCGCGGCAGAACTCGCCGCTCGTCTTTCCGGATGCGTCCGCACCGGGGGGTGCAGCACGACGCATCCGGGCCCTCGTGGTCGGTGCGAGAGGGGTGGTGCTGCTCAGGTCGCGGTCACCGACCGACCCGGCCGTGTGCGGCCTTGCGGCCACTGACCGAGATCAGACTGATGCCGGTGTCGGTGAAGGAGGGTGTGCGGTGGAGCGCCCGCATGTTCTCGATGTCGTGGCGGGTGAGAAGGCCCTGTTCCAGTAGAGCGGGAGTGGCTTGGTCGAATGTCGTCGTCCAGAAGGCGTCGGTCGCACTGCGATCGCCTACGGTGCCCGGGGCGGTGGCGGACTCGACCATGGTCAGGCCGAGCTCGGTGAACCGGGCCGCGAGAGTGTCGGCCCAGCGCAGGTCGGATCCGACCGTCGTGGCGAGAAGTTTCTCGCCGGCGCGGGTGACCTTCCTGAACAGAGGGTGCGCGGAGGCGTCGACGGGGCGGACGGAGAGGTCCTCGATGACCAGCCAGCCGCCGGGACGGACCCAGCCGACGGCCCGGTGCAGCAGTTCCTCACGCTGGGGCAGGTGGCACAGCAGGGCGCGGGCGTGGACGAGGTCGAACGTCTCGGGCGGGAAGTCCTCGCGTACGGCGTCGTGCTGGAGCACGCGAACCTGCGTCAAGGGCGGGAAGCCCAAGAACCGGGTGTCCGTGTCGGTGGCGGTGACCTTTCCGAGTGGGTGACGGGCGGCCAGCCAGGCGGCAACCGACCCGGCTCCGGCGCCCAGGTCGAGACAGTGTGCGTCCGCGGGCAGTTCGAGACGGCCGAGCACCCGGAAGGTCGCCGGGTCGAACGCGGCCTCCAAGGTGCGCAGGCGGGTGTGCTCTCCGGGGACGTGGTGGGCGACGTAGCTGCCGGCGTAGCCCTGGGCCGCCGCGCGCTCGGTGCCGGTCACAGGGTCACCTCCAATCGGCTCGGGCAGCGGTTGAGGAAGCCGGCCGGTACGGGCCGGAAGCCGCTTGCCCAGCGAAGGCGGGGGTATTGCGCGACCAACAGCCTCAGACCGGTGGTGATCTCGGCGCGGGCCAGGTGTGATCCGAGACAGAAGTGCCGGCCTGCGCCGAAGGCAAAGTGGCTTGATGCGCCGCCGTACTCCCGGTCGAGGCGGTCGTCGGCGCGGTGCAGTGCGAAGGCGTCCGGGTCCGGGAAGCGTCGGGGGTCGCGGTTGGCCGAGCCGATCAGACAGGCGACGGTGGCACCCGCCGGCACAGCCCCGGAGGGCAGATCGGCAGCTTCGCGGGTCTGCCGGAGCACCAACTGCAGGGCGGGGTCGCGACGCAAGGTCTCGGCGAGCGCGAGGTCGATCACAGCCGGGTCGGTACGAACCGCGTTCAGGAGGTCGGGGACGTCCAGGACGTTGGCTATCAGGTTGGCGAGCGTGCCGTGGCTGGTCTCACTGCCCGCGGTCATCAGGATCGCGCAGCACCCGCGGACGTACTGCTCCGAAAGCGGTCGGCCGTCGACCGTCGCGGTCAGCAGGGCGGAGATCAGATCGTCGCCGGGGCGGGCCCGCCGGGCGTCCAGGTGAGGCTGGAGGTAGTCGTAGAAGTCGTCCCGGTTGGCGAGGCCGTGGGTCAACAGTCCCGGGTCCTGACGGTAGTTGCCCATGTAGGCGAAGCCCACGGTGCACCAGCGTTTCAGCCGGGCGACCTGCTCGGGTGTGTCGGCGGGCAGGCCCAGGGCGCGGGCCATCACCCGGATCGGCAGGGGGGTGGTGAACTCAGCTACCAGGTCGACCTGTTCACGGCCGCGGAGCCGCCTCACCAGGTTTGTGGTGACTTCGGTGATGGACTTCTGGAGGACGGCCAGGGCCCGGCTGCGAAAGGCGGGTGTGAGCAGCGCGCGGTGCACGGCATGCTCCTGGCCGTCCATGGACACGATGCTGTGGCCCAGCAGCGGGGCGATCTGCCAGGTGTAGTTGTCGTTGCTGAACCGGGGATCGGTCAAGGCTGCGTGTACGTCCGCGTGGCGGCTCAGCAGCCAGGTGTCGGTGGGTTCGTCGTAGGCGATCGGCAGGGTGTCGCGCAGCCACCGGTACAGCGGATAGGGGTCGGTCTCGAAGGCCCGCGATTTCAGTGTGGGCGGCGTCAGCGAGGTGTTCACGGCGCCGACATGGGTGCTGCCCCTGGCCTGCAGGTGGTAGCGGGAGGCGTCGGCGTGCCAGTCGGCGGAGGCACGCATCGCCTGTTCGAGCCGTCCGATCCAGGCTGCCTGCGCTGTGACACCAGGACCGGACGGTGGCAGGTGGGCGAGGTGGCGGCGTGCGCGGGCGCTGAACTCGTCGGCGGCCGCGGTGATCATGTCGCGAGCCGCGTCCAGGGCTCCTTGTAAAGGCATGCGATGTTCCCCGGCGAGCAGCAACACCAGGTTGAAGAGCTCGTCGTGAACGAGGTCCTTCGCGACGGAGTGGATGTCGTTGGTCCAGGCGATCACATCCGCTGCGAGAGCCCGTAACTCGGGCCAACATCCCTCGCCGCACGGTTCGGTGGACTGGACGGCGCCGTCCGCGGCTTCGATCAGGTCAAAGAAGAGCAACGCGCCGAACGCGTCGCGCCGCAGCTCCATGTACTCGGCCACGGCGCAGGTCACTCCGCGCTCCCGCATCCGCACCAATGCCTGCTGCGCCCGCAGATGGCGCAGGAGATCTCGGCGCAATCGTGCCTGCCACGCCTTGTCACCGAGGCTTCGGGTACGTGGCCACAGATCGGTTGCCAGAGCGCGCAGCATCGGATCGCGGCTGCCTGGGCCGCTGCCCCGGCTCACGATTTCTTCGACCTCGGCGGAAAAGCGCTCCAGCGCTCCGCCCTCACCCCAGGGTCCGTCGTCGACCCGGTCGTCGAGTACCAGCGCCCACAGGAACCAGTCCATCAGCACCGCCGCACCAGGCGGCGGTGCCGGACCGGCGAGAGCCACTCCAAGTCCCAGCAGGGAAGACCCCTGCAGTCTGGCCCGGCCTCGCGGCCCGATCAGGCCGTGTCGCTCGGCCCAGCCGATCGCGGCACCCCGCAAGGCATCCGCGTCCGCACGGCGCGGCGGCGGCTCGAACGGCAGAACGATCGTGGGGATGACGAGCACGGGGGACGGAGGACGGACCGGCGGTACGGGTGTCATAGCTGTTCCTCATACACACGCTGAAGCATGTTGGACCGGGTTTCGGCACGTGCTGGAACCGGTGGGGCGGCCCTGGCCCGGAGCCGCCGGTTCCCCTCACCGTCCCCCGGCGATGCCCCCTGCTACGCCACACGGACCAGCGATTCATCACTACGGGTGAATGAACCTTGGGGCGGCAGGCTGCCTCCTGCCGATGGGTAGGCAGCGCCCTGGAGCCGATCGCCGTGACGGCCCCGCCAACCTTCCTGACACAGAACGGTGTTCGCCGACGCGAGCGCTTCGAAGAGCGGAGACACAGCGAGCCATGACCATCGACAGCTCAGTGCTGAGCATCAAGCTGCACCGGATGTTCACCTTCCTCGACACCGACCAGGACGGATCCCTCACCGAGCAGGACCTGACGGCCATCGCCGATCGCCTGGCCGGCTCCGTCCCCACTCAGCCGGAGAAGGTGCAACGGTTGAGGGACGCCCTCGCTGTCATCTGGGACCAGCACCTGCGGCACATGGACGACGACGGCAACGGGCTGATCAGCTCCGCCGAGTACGAGCGCGGCGTCCGCGGAGCCATTACCTCCCAGGAGTCCGCGCTGATCTCCGCCCTTCATGACGTGGTCGCGGCCTGCCTGGACATCTGCGACAGGGACGACGACGGCCTGATCACCCTCGACGAGTACACCCTGCTCGGCCAGGCCGTGAGCGGCGGCACCACCAAGGACATGGCGACCGCCTTCTCCGCACTCGACCTCGACGGTGACGGTGCTCTCGGCCCCGAGGAGATCCGCACCGCCGTGACCGAGTACTTCACCAGCGAGGACGCCGAAGCCCGCGGCAACTGGCTGTACGGCCCTCTGTGATTTCCCCCACCGTGGGGGACACACCGCACGCGCAAGCCCCGACTCACAAGGAGAGGTGCTGCGGCCGGACTCTTCGGTGGAGGACGCCCGGCCGCCGCCTGGCCGGTGCATGAGGTGACCGGTCCGCAAGTGCCGGTCATCATCGGGGACACCAAATGCCCGAGTTCCGGGGAGCCCCTCCGCGCGGGAGGCCGCGGCCCGCTCGGTGGCGGTCACCGGGACGTCGACCGTCGGTCGCCTGGGCGAGCACGACGCGGACTCAGCCGCGGCGGAGGGGTGCCACACCATCGCTGGGCTCAGGTCAGCTTGGTGTTGGCCAGGACCCGGCGCAGGATGCTCCAGGAGAGGTCGGACTCGGTGGCGAAGGCGCGCCGCTTCTTGGACTCCTCGTCGATGAAGTTGAAGGCATCGCGGCTGTAGCTGTCGCCGTCGTCGTCCTCGACGCCGGTCTCCTCCGGGTTGAGGTAGACGTGGAAGCTGGCGCCGAAATCGGCGGAGGCGTTCATGTAGCCGGGGCCGGTGGAGCCGCCGCCGCCGTCCATCGGGCAGTACACCCGGTGCACGGCGTAGTTGTCCCTGGACAGCCAGGCGCACTGGCCTGGGGTGAGGGTGATCAGGCCGAGTTTGCGGGCGTTCCAGTCGAGGTGCTCGTAGACCATGACGTCGAGCTGGCCGGCGAGGCAGAAGACGATGCCGGTGGTGTGGCCGTGGGAGTGGATGGGCGAGTAGTGCTGAGCGGGCCAGATCTCCAGGACGACGGGCGAGCCGATGTCACCCTTGGGGTGGTCGTCGGGATGGAGGTGGCCGTGCTTTGCTGCCAGGTGGTCGTAGTCGCCCCGGCCGGTGCAGGCGACACGGATGTACGGCGGGTGGGACGGATCGTGCTTGTACTTCTCCACGAGGATCTGGCGCAGCAGGCCCACCTTTTCGCCGGGTGCGGTGGCGGGGGCGAGGTGTTTGCGCATCGCTTCGGTCTCCCACGCCGACAGGCGCAGGTCGTCAGCCTTGCGCGCGAGGTCCATGACAGCCGGCGGGATCATCAGCTGGCGGGCGTACTCGTTGAAGGACGTGGCCTGCCCGATCACAAGGGACGGGACGGCCTCGGCTCCCAGGAGACGCAACTGCCGTTCTTCTTTCCTGGTGATGTGGAAGGGGTACGTCGCATCGCCGTACTCCGGCTGCCCGGCGGGCGTCTGGTCGGCGGTCAGGCTCATGAGTGAGGACTCCTTCGTGTGCAGGGGTGCCGCGGCTCGGCGCGGGACCCGATGACGCCACGCATGTTCGGTGCCACGGCTCGAGGCGGGTTCTGTGCGGTGTGATCAGTGGCTGAGCAGGCGTGTGGCCCTGAGAAGGTGTTGTCTTTCCGGACGTGATCGACGCGTTTCCGCTGGTCGGGGGTAGGAGTGGTGGTTCCGTGGGAGTGGTGGCCTGTCGGGTCGTCGTTCCCCGGGAGGTCGCGGATGCCGTCAGTTGTCGGGCTGCTGGAACAGCACGAGCTCGCCGCTCGGCGCCGAGTCGACGGGCTGCGGGAGGAGGCCGACCGCATCCAGGCAGAGCTTGCCGCGGCCGAGCTGGAATGGCAGGAGTGGGCGATCGCTCGCAGGCGGGTCGATACGGTGCTGGCTCCGGACGACGGTGCCGCCGCCGAGGCGGAGGTCATGGCGGATCCGCGGGGTGCGGAGGTGCAGTCGACGCTGCGGGACGCGGCGAAGCCGAAGTCGCAGGTGCCGGTGTGGCACCAGGGGCTGGCCTGGTCGGTGCTGTCGGTGGACTACCAGCGCATCCTCACGGCGCTCGCGGACCGGGCCCGGCTCCATCAAGGGCCGCTGACCTGCCAGGAGATGGCCGCCGTGTTCGGCATGGACGTGGTGCCGGCGCGGGTGGAGGCACTGCGGTCGAAAGCGAAACGCCTGGTGGCCCGCGGCTGGCTGGCCGAGCAGCAGCCGGGCCGCTTCACCCTCGCTGCAGGCGTGACCGGGCCAGGCGACGGGTCATGAGCAAGGTCATCGACCAGTGGACCATCGCCTCCGCGCTGGTGGTGCGCCGCTCGAAGTCGCGGACCAGGCGGCGGCTTCGCATCAGGTGGGCGAAGAGGCGCTCGACGATCCACCGCTTGGGCAGCACCACGAACCCTCGTCGGTCGTCGCTGCGTTTGACGATCGCCAGGACCAGGGCGAACGTGGCCAGGCAGTGCTCGACGAGGCTGCCGGTGTAGCCGCCGTCGGCCCAGACCAGTTCCAGCCGGTGGTGCACGTCGGCGACCTGCCCGAGCAGGGCCTGGGCGGCGATGCGGTCGCCGGTGTCCGCGGCGGTGACCATCACGCCCAGCAGCAGGCCGAGGGTGTCGACCACGACGTGCCGCTTGCGGCCGTTGATGAGCTTGCCGCCGTCGAAGCCCCGGCTGCCGGCGCCGACGACGGCGTCCGCCTTGACGGACTGCGAGTCGATCACCCCGGCGGTCGGCTGCGCGTCCCGTCCCAGCTCCTCGCGGACCCTCGCGCGCAACCGGTCGTGGAACTCCTTGACCAGGGCGTTGTCGCGCCAGCGGCGGAAGAATGCGTAGATGCGGTCCCATGGCGGGAAGTCGGCGGGCATCGCCCGCCACTTGATCCCGTTGTCCACGAGATACCGGATCGCATCGAGCATGGCCCGGTGGCAATACGCCTCCGGCCGGCCGCCCCGGCCGCGCATCCAGCTCGGCACCGGCAGCAGCGGCAGGACCCGGGCCCACTCCTCGTCCGTCATGTCCGTCGGGTAGCGCGGCTGCCGCGTGTCGTTGTCGGCGGCGTTTCCGAACCGGTGAGCCAGGCAGTCACACTCCCAGGTGACCGCGCTGGACTGCCCGGCCATCGGCACGCAAGACTGCTGCACCAGGGCCTCCTGCTGCTCGGTGATTCGACACCAACGAGCTGTTCAGGAGGCCCTGTTCTTATGCGCCCAGCGCCCCGCGACCACCCGATCGGGACTCCCGTTCGACACACATCCCTCAAGATCGAAAAGACAACAGCTTCTGAGGCCGTCGAGGGGGTACTCCTGGGGCAGGTGGGCCGGGTCGCCCGGCACGTTGATCAGCACGGTGATCGGCCGGGACGTGCCCGCGGCGAGGAACTGGTCGCCCACCGAGCTCAGGTATGCCTTGCCGTCCTGGGCGATGACGTCAACGCCGGACGCTTCGGCTTTCGCGCCCTTGACCGTGGGCAGGTCGAAGGAGATACGGAACTTCCTGACGTCCTCCGCCGTGCCGCTGTCTTTGCTGACGGCGGTGAGGGTGAGGTCGAAGCTGTAGACCCGGCCCCGGGGTTCGCCGTTCTCCCATGTCCCCTTGAACTTCTTCGTCACGACGATCTCGTCGTAACTGGGCGGCACAGGCAGCGGGGTGATACGCCCGGCCCCGTTGACGATCTCCAGGTCGCCGACGGGCACCCTGCCCCGTCCGATGCGCTGCGAGTGGTCGGGGACCTCCGCCGTGGTCAGATCCAGGTGGTTGACGTTGCCCGCGGAGTCGACGGCGTAGAAGTTGCCGTCCTGGTCGAAGAAGGTGGCCGCGTACGCCTTGCGTGAGCCTGCCGCGGCGCTGGCTTGAGCGGGCGGGAAGACACCCCGCTTGAGCACGGTCTTCATGGGCTGCCGACCCGGGTCGACGAGCAGCAGGTCGCCGTTGTCGCCCTCCACCGAGTACAGCCGTCCGTCCTTGGGGTGGTAGGCGAAGTCGTCCCACCGGCCGCCTCCCGGTGCGTTGCGGGGTGCGGCCGTGCCGGCTGCCACGTCGATGGCGTAGCTGGGAGTGTCGGGGTTGCTGACGACGAAGAGGGTCTTGCCGTCGGGATCCATGTCGCCGTCGAACCAGGGCCCGTTTGGCAGCCCGTCGATGACCTGCTCCTTCAAGGTGCCGGCCGCCACGTCGACAGTGATGAGTTTGTTGCGGCTCACGGCCAGCAACAACGGCTCCTTGTCGTCTCCGCGGTACTGCGCTCCCATGGCGGTGTAGCCGCTCTCGTAGGGCGCGACGTTGTCGACGACGCGGGTGTCGCCGTCGATGGGGTCGAAGCGGTAGATCCGGGTGCTGGTTCGGCCGACGGCGAGATACACCTTGCGGTGAGCCATGAAACAAAGCGTCCTTCCACGCGACTGCGGAACGCTTCGACGTCTGCCCCCAGACCCGCGAAGACAAGCACTCTAGGTATTCGTTCGAACACAATGAGCCACACGCCTCGGGCGCTGTATACCTACAACCAGGGGCTTTTCGTGAAAGGTGTGCAGGGAGTACCGCGTCGTCGGTGTACGGGGTTGACCCAGCTCCAGCACCAGGCGTTCGCCGTGCTGCGCAGCAACGGCGCATGAAGGGATGCGAGGCTTGCCTGCGCATTGGCGGCGCACACCATGGAACTCGCCCGCGACCGCGGCCTGAAGGTCACCGCGCTCGCCTCCGCACACGACGAGCTGTTCCTGTACTCCCGGGCCGCCGATCACTTCCTGCCCCGCGACGCGGCCCTGAGCCCGCTGATGGCCACAGCGGCTACCAACGATACGAAAGACCTGCCGAGATCATCGGCGCGCGAGCGAGACGATTCCGGCGGAGAGCTGCAAGCGACCTTCTCGGGCCAGGGTTCGGGAAGGCCAGTGCTTGAAGGCGTCCTTGGCCTTCACCTTGGCTTCGCGGGCGTCCCCGGTGCTCTTCTCCGCCTCACCTTTGGCGGCCATACGGTCGTTGCTGAAGGCGGTTCCCAGAGCCTCCTTGGCCTTGCCCTTGGTCGAAGAAAAGGCAGGGAAGACGGGCGGGCAGGAGTTCGATAACTATGCTTCCCTGCTTCTCGCGGTCATCCTTTTCGGTGCCGGTTTCGCCGTCAAGATCCTTTGATGGGTGTCCCTCGCCGTGCTGGTCGTGTGGCTGCTCGGTTTCGTCATGCGATCCACCAGTGCCGGCGGTGGTCGCGGCCGCTGGTATCGATGGTGACCTGACCAATCATCACGTCGGGCGGGGGCCGGTATGTAATATCGGACGAAGACGCCCCAAAAAAAGGAACATCCTGCTCGTTGCGGCCAAAGGCTTTGCCGATCCCCTCGCTACGCCGAATACCCGCCGGCGGAGGGCTGCGCACCACCACGTTCCAGTAGGCATCTGCAAATACCCTTCACGGAATCGCACACTTCCCCCTCTGGGGCTTGGCGGCCGCGTACACGACGTCCGTCGAGCAGGACATCGGCGCCACTCGGCTTCCTCTCTTCGCCGACGGACTGACCGGCCGGATCGACTTCCAGGGCGACCGCTACAACGAGCACCACATGCCCCTGGTCGACAAGTTGCCAGACACGTGAGGCAGCAGGCGGGCGGCAGCGACACCGTCGACGGACGCGCCCTCACGGCAGGGAGGTACACCTTGCAGATG
This sequence comes from Streptomyces flaveolus, assembly GCF_000716535.1. Classification (GTDB taxonomy): domain Bacteria; phylum Actinomycetota; class Actinomycetes; order Streptomycetales; family Streptomycetaceae; genus Streptomyces; species Streptomyces flaveolus_A. Next base: position 88,921 of record NZ_JNWV01000020.1, read on the forward strand.
CTTTGCGCTGGTGAAGGCTACGCCCGGTCAATAGCGAAGAGCCTCCGGCGGCATTCACCAAGACGTGCGTCATCACAGCACCGTCGCATCGAGTGCTCAGTCGAGGAGAACCCGAGGGGTACGGTGCCGCGGCTGGAGCTGCAGCGCACCCACTCCGGATCCCCCGCCGGCCGCTTTTACAGGGGCTCGAAAGCGAACGCCCCTCTCACGCGTCTGCCACCAACTACGCCGACTCCCCCGGACCGCAGTGCCCTGACCTGCTACTACGCACCCGCCCTGGACTGACGTGGACGCCGAAAGACGGCCTCTACAACCTGTGCCATGTGGTACCCAGTGAGGGACCCAAGATCAGGACCGGAGCGTCTTCTGGCCCGTCAAAGCGGTATTGCAGGGTGTTCGGGGGTGTCTCACTCACGCCCCAGACCCTCTCACGTCTCACGACTGCCCCTATAACGAGGGGGTGACGGGAACCGGCCTGACCAGGTTGAAGACCTCGCGGGCTGCGTATCGCTTGAGGCATCGGATGATCTCGCGTCGCGTCTTGCCCTCCTGGGTGCGGCGTTCGTAGTACGCCTGGGTGCGCGGGTCGTGGCGCAGCCGGGTGAAGACGATACGGTGCAGGGCGGCGTTGGCCTGTCGGTCGCCGCCGTGGTTGAGCCGCCGCGTGAGGAGAGTGACCGCGCTGTCCGGACCGATGCCCACCGGTACGAGCAGTTGCGGCGCGTGGCGTTCGACGAGCCGGGTCAGGCGTTGGTTCAGCTCATTGATCTGCCCGGTGAGCTGTTCGATGCGCTCGGCGAGCATGCGTAACGTCATGTGGGTGGCCTGGGCCACCGCGTCCTCGTCTCCCCCACCATCGGGCGGGCTGAGGGTCGCGCAGGTGCGGAACAGCTCGGCATTGCCCAAGGTCGACAACCGTTCCCGCAGGGCGGGGTCGGCGATGTCCAGGACGGCCTTGAGCTGGTTGATCGCCTGGGTGCGGGCCTTGACCGCGGAGTCCTTGGCGAGTTTGTAGATCCGGGCGCTGTGCACGGGTCCGTCGCCGGATTTGGCCTGGGCCCGACCACTGAGCACGGCTCGCGCTGCGGCCTGCGCATCGAGCGGGTCCGACTTACCGAGCAACCGGCGGGCCGACCGGTCGGGCCGGTTCACTTCGAACACCTGGATCTGCTGGGTCACCAGGTAGCGGGACAAGCCCGCGCCGAAGGTGCCGGTGCCCTCCACACCGGCCCGGCGCACCGTACCCAGCTTGCGGGCCCACATGAGCAGCCGCCGGTAGCCGGCCACCGTCGCCGGAAAGGACTCGGTGCCCAAGATCTTCCCCAGCGGGGACACCACGGCGGCGACGTGCACCTCACCGTGCGTGTCCACGCCCAGTACGACCTCTCTCCGCACGGGAGGATCCGTGCTGTAGGAGGTGCTGCGCTGTCTGGTCGTCATGGTGGTCCGCCTCCCGCGTGATGACGTAGTGCGTGGATGGCACCGGCCCGCTGGGGCGGTCTGAACCGTGATGGCGCCTGAACTCGGCAAGGCCCCTATTGGGACACGCCCTGTGGCTCGGTACCAGCAGGCACCATCCCGCAACGACAGTCGACACGCCTGTGACTGGACACTTCGGTCAAAGATCTCAAGAGTCAGACCCCCGTCCGGGACGGCATCGCGCAACCGTCCCATCGATCCCGGCGCATCGGCACGTCCCGACCACAGCCGGATGGCTTCGCCCGAACCAATGCCCAAGCTGGCCGGAGCAGGCTGAGAATGAGTTGACTCCCCGCCGACTCGTGACCGGCGATGACGGACAGCCGTCCCCACCGTAAGACAGCACCCACCTGGTTTTCTCTGTCTATCCGGCTTGCAGCCACGTCAGCCGGCTCCGGGCGTGATCAGTGGGCGCGTGTTATGGGCTGTTCGGACCAGATGGTCTTGTGGTTCTGGCCGTGGCGGCAGCCCCAGCGCTCGGCGAGTTGGGCGACGAGGAACAGGCCGCGTCCAGCCTCGTCAGTGGTGCGAGCGCGGCGCAGACGGGGTTGGGCACTGTTGGAGTCGGTGACCTCGCAGACCAGAACGTGGTGCCGGATCAGTCGCAGCTCGGCCGGCGGACGACCGTAGCGGATCGCGTTGGTGACCAGTTCGCTGACGATGAGTTCGGTGGGGAAGAGGAGGTCGTCCAACCCCCATGCGGTGAGCTGGCGGGTCGCCCATTCCCGGGCGTCCGAGACGGCAGCCGGATCAGCCGGTATCCGCCAGTGAGCGGTGTCCTTCGCCGGTACGGCGCGGGTGCGTGCCAGCAGCAGGGTCGCGTCGTCACGCGGTGCTTCGTCCACCAGGTTGTCGAGAAGGGCCCTGCCGGTCTCGTCCAGGGCGCGGTCCGGGCGGCAGGAGGTGGCGAGAGCTTCGGTCAGCCGCTGGAGCCCGTCGCAGACGTCGTGTGTGGCTTGCTGGACCAGGCCGTCGGTGTAGAGCGCGAGGACGCTGCCCGGCTCGAGGTCGATCGTGGTTGTCTCGTACGGCATGCCGCAGACGGCGAGGGGCGGCCCCGGGAGTATGCCGACGGCTTCGGCACTCCCGTCGGGCCGCACGAGCACGGGCGGCGGGTGCCCGGCGCTGGCCATGGCGCAGCGTCGGGTGACCGGGTCGTAGACCGCGTACAGACAGGTGGCGCCCATGACGTCGTGGTCGCCAGGGGGTGCTTCCGCCGCGAGGCGCTGGACCAGGTCAGCGAGACGCGTGAGCAACTCGTCCGGCTCCAGTTCGAGGTCGGCGAGGGTCTGGATGGCAGCGCGCAGACGGCCCATGGTGGCACTGGCGGGTATGCCGCGGCCGATCACGTCTCCGGCGACGAGGGCCAGCCGGAGAGCGGGCAGGGGTATGGCGTCGTACCAGTCGCCGCTGGTGCCGCCCCCACGGTTTGTCGGTAGGTAGACGCCGGCGGTCTCGGCCGCCGGAGTGTCGGTCGTGGCCGGGGGAAGGAGTCTTTGCTGCAGGGCCATGGCCGCTCTGTGCTCGCGCGTGTAGCGGCGGGCGTTGTCGATGGCGAGTGCTCCCCGTGAGGCGATCTGCCTCATGAGATCCGCCTCGTCCTCGGTGAACGGTTCGGACGGACCGGTGCGCCAGACCACGATCGCTCCGAGGGTGAGGCCGCGGGCGTGCAGCGGTGCCACCATCACCGCCTGGACGTCGTGCGGGAGGAACTGCTCGGCCAGATGTGGGCCGCCGATCAGGGCGATGTAGTCGTCCCGGCCGTAGACGACCGCCTCGCCGTGCTGGAAGCGGCGCAGGAGGGGGTGGTCGGACAGGGATGGGACGAGGTTGCCGCGCTGGATGCCAGGCGGCCAGTCCGCGGTGGCCGGCGCCAGGGCAGCGTTGCGCAGACGCGGATCTCCGCCACCCAACCGCTCTGCGGGTTCGCCACCGTCAAAGACGGCTTCCGCAAGGTCGACTGCTGCGAGATCACCGAAGGTGGGTACGAGGGCGTCCGCGAGATCCTGGGCGGTCCGCACGGCATCCAGGGAGCCCCCCACCCGCTCGGCGACGGCGCGGGCAAGATCCAGCTGTCGGCGGGCACGCAGTTGGTCGGTGTCGTCTATGTACAGGGCTGCGACTCCTGCGGGGCGTCCTCGCGCGTCCTCCAGCCGGAAGGCGGACAGCGACAGCGCGTGCCGCCGCGCCGGATGATGTCGCCAGCTCACTCGCTGGTTTCTGTGGATCACCGGGACGCCCGTCTCGAGCACCTGCCGCAGTACCACTTCGATGGTCTCGGCGTCCTCGGCGCACAGCACGTCGCTCAGTCGGGCGCCGGGCTGTATGGGACGGCCGTCGGGAGTGTCCGGCACGGCGTTCGTCTGCACGGTGGTGAGATCCGTGTCGTGCAGGGCGATCGTGACCCGGTTCTGTGCGGACAGTGCGCGCAGGAGGGCTGCGCCGTGCCGGTGGTCGACGACGTGAGGAGTGGGGGCCGCGAGCACGAGGAAGTCCGCCGAGCCGCGCACCCGTGTGGTCCGGAATGTGACGTCGATCGTGTTGCCGCACTGGTGACGCAGTCGTACCCGGCCGGTCGCCGGCACGTGTGCGGCCCTGCGCGGGTCGTGCGGGAGGTCGGCCACGAGCTCCCGCACGGGGCGGCCGTGGACCTCGTCGGCGCAGAACCCGGTCAGGTCCTGTGCTGTGGCGGTCCACCCGACCACCGTGCCCCGATCGTCGAGCACTGCCGCGGCCAGACCGTCGAAGGCGGGCGGCCGGCCGCCGGGGCCGGCGCCGGAGACGCTCGTCGCACCTCGAAAGGCGCCTGCCGGGTAGGCGTTTTCAACATCCGATGCGTCCATGTCTCTGGCTTTCGTTACGAGGTTCGGCGGCTACGGGAGATGGGGATCCTGTGGCGGCTGTCGGCGCTCAGCGGGCACCTGTTGGGGATGGCAGGTCCTGTTCGGCCCACACGACCTTGCCGTCTGTCACGGAGCGGAAACCGCACCTGCGCGACAGCCGACCGACCAGGTGAAGGCCGCGGCCGTGCTCGTCGAGATTGCCGGGATGGCGGGAGCGTGGCCGACCGGTGTTGGTGTCGGAGACTTCGCAGGTAAGCACCCGGTGCTGGATGAGCCGGAGGCGGATCGGGCCGTCGCCGTGGCGGATCGCATTGGTGACCAGTTCACTGACGAGCGACTCCACGGCCGTCACCAGCGGCTGCAGACCCCATTCATGGAGTTGACGGGCGGCCAGACGGCGGGCCGTCGGGACGGTGACGAGTTCGTTCGGCAGATCCCAGGACGCGACTTGGGCGGGTGGCAGGGCGCGCGTCCGCGCAAGGAGCAGGGTGACGTCGTCGGCCGGTGCCTGCGCCGACAAGGTCTCCATGGCCCGTGAGCACAGGTCCTCCAGGGCGGTACCGGGCTGTGCCAGGGCGGCGCCCAGACGCTGCAGGCCGACGTCGATGTCCTCGCCGCGGGACTCCACCAGGCCGTCGGAGTAGAGGGCGAGCACGCTTCCTTCGGGCAGTTCCAGTTCCATGGACTCGAAAGGCACCAGGCCGAGACCGAGGCCGAGGGGGGCTCCGGCGGGCAGGTCGGGGACGGTGACCCCGCCCTGTGCGTCGACGACCAGGGGCGGCGGATGTCCGGCCCGTGCCAGCGTGCACCGTCGGGAGACCGGGTCGTAGACGGCGTACAGACAGGTGGCACCGACGACCGCTGGGACCCGGTCGGTGGCGTCGGCGTCCTCGTCGTTCAGTCGCCGGACCGTGTCGTCGAGGTGCGTCAGCAGTTCGTCCGGGGGCAGGTCGAGGTCCGCGAGCGTGCGCACGGCGGTGCGCAGCCTGCCCATGGTCGCCGCGGCGTTGATGCCGTGTCCGACCACATCGCCGACGACGAGGGCCACCCGGGCTCCGGACAACTCGATCACGTCGAACCAGTCACCTCCCACGCCGTGGTCCATGTCGGCTGGCACATAGCGCGAGGCGACCTCGACGGCGGCACCGCCCTGCACCCGGCGGGGAAGCAGGTCGCGTTGCAGCGTGAGAGCGGCGGTGCGCTCGCGCGCGTACTGGAGCGCGTTGTCCAAACTGAGCGCGGCCCGGGTGACCAGCTCCTCGGCGAGGAGCAGGTCGTCCTCCTGGAACGGCGTCTGCTCCACGGAGCGACCGAACAGCGCCAGTCCCAGCACGCAGCGCCGCGCGCGGATGGGTACGACCATCAAAGAGTGGACGCCGCTGTCGCGTACCTTCTGCGCACGCGTCGGATCGTGGTCGACCCAGGGGCCGGCATGAGTGTCCAGCACCGGTTCCAGGTGAGACCTGCCCGTGCGCAGGACGGCGGCGAACGACGAGGTCGGGGGGACGTGGATCACCTCTTCACGCACCGCTGGCATCTCCAGGACACCCTGGTCGACGGAGGCCACCCCGGCACGGCGCAACACAGGGCGGCGTCCGCTCGTCGTGCCGATCCGTGCGGCGGGCTCGAGTCCGAACGGAACCGACTCCACCAGGTCGACGACGGCGTGGTCGGCCAGCAGGGGCACGGTGAGCTCTGCCAGTTCCTGGGCGGTCTGCATCACGTCGAGGGTGCTGCCGATGTGCGTGCTGGCCTCGCTGAGGATGGCGAGGCGCTCGCGCGCCCGCTTGTTTCCGGTGACGTCCACGGTCATGGAGCACACGCCCAACGGGGTGCCGTCCGCCCCCTGGAGACAGAAGAAGGAGGCGGAGAACGCGTGCTCGCGGGGCCGGTCCGCGGGCGGCCACGCACGGTACTCGTGCACCGTCGTTGTGCCGCTCTCCAGCACCTGTCGCATCACGACCTTGAGCGCTTCGGCCTCGACTGCGGGCAGTGAGTCTTTCAGACCGCGCCCGAAGCGTCGGTGACGAGGCACGCCGTCGTGCCGCTCCATGGCGTCGTTCACCCATACACAGCGCAGCTGCGCGTCATAAACAACGATGCCGATCGGGGCTCGGGCCAGGAGCGACTCGCGCACCGGTCCCCCGGTCGCCCCCGAGGACAGAGATCCTATGTCCGTCACGGACGCCAGCCACCGGGTGTCGTCGCCCTGTCCCCGTAGCAGCGAGACCCGCAGCGTCATCCTGAGCGTGTGGCCGTCGCGGTGGCGTATCGCGACGGTGCCGGACCAGCCGCCCCGCGCACGGCACTGCTCGGCGAACGCCAACGCCCTCCGGGCGTCCTCAGGAGGCGGCAGCACGTGTGCGGCGGACCGGCCCACCACCTCCCCGGCCGCATAACCGACGAGCTGCTGAGCGGCGTGCGTCCACCCCACGACGATGCCCTGGGCATCGATCACCGCTATCGCGGCGTCGGGCACCTCGGGGAGGCTCACCGGCTCGGCGAGGAGGGTGTGGTCAATGTTGGTCATGCGCGGTCCATCCCATCGGTGCGGAAGTAGGAGCGTCGGCCTGTGGTCCGGCGGCCCTGTGTGCAGCGGTGGTAGTGAACGGCGATGTCCCGGTGAGCGGCACACGGTGCGGTATGTGTCATATCCGAGCAATTTGCCCTTTTCTGATGAAATCATCAGACCCAAGGACTCGGACGTCAAGACCCTCACAGGTGATCGGAAAGTCAGATGCTGGGGCTCCAGGCCACGGCTTCGCAGGTGAACGGACGGGTAGCGGGTTCCGCCGAGCATGCGCGGTGGGCGGGACCGGCTCCCGAGGTTCAGACCACCCGCCGGATGGCGGCCCACCCTGGCGATCACTCGGGCGGCAACCTCGCGGCCGTCTCTGCCCTGACGGTCAGCACTCCCGGCAGGCCGGAGCCCAGGTGCACACGCCTGCCGAGTCCGGCAGGGCCATCCGCTTTGTACGGATGGCGGCTCGCGCTGAAGAGCGACACCTATTGGCGCTCACGCCAGCCGGTCAACGGTTACCTTCGTCACTTCGACATTTCCATACGGCGTATGGTAACAATGAAAGCGCGCTTCCATACGACGTATGGAACTGCTCGCTCGGATCACACCGGGCGTCATACATCGCCTCGCAGAACCGCCGTTGACGCAGATCACTCCCTCGTAAAGGAAAGATCATGAAGAAGCTCGCAAAGCGCATCGCCCTCACTGTCTCCTCCGTCGCGGTCGCCGGTGCCGCCGTCCTCGGTGCCGGTGGCACCGCTTCGGCCGCGCCCCTTGCGTCCACGCACGCCCAGCACCCGGCCGGCCGGGCCGTGGCCGCTGATTACAGCTGGGACCACGGTGTCGGCTACCTGCTCGAGCGGGGCTACTCCTGCGACGAAGCCCGCGGCTGGCACCAAGACCCCCACGGCACCGATTCGACCCGGCACGACTGCGACGGTCTCTACTACCGCGATGGTCACTTCTACCGCTGGGAGGACGAGGGACACGGCGGCTGGACGTCCGACAGGTCCTACCGCCACGACGGGAACCGCTGCGAGCACGACGGCCGGGGCAGGCACCACCATGACCTGAGCCGCGACGACCGGTGAGACCGGTATCGGCCATGAGCGCAAGCAGTTCCCCTCGGCCCTGTCCCTGCCGGCAGCGGGGACCCGTCTGGCGGTCGGGGGCGGCGTCCCCGACTGCCGACCGAGTGAGTGCAGCGCCACCCATCGCCACCCATCATGCGGTGCGCCGGTGCCGTCCGGCGCCCGCCCCCTGCCGTACCGCCTCCGCCCGCGCTGCCTCTTCGCCATGGGCCGGTGTGAGGCACCGCCGAGCCATACCCGGGAGCGGAAGCCGATGAAGAAGTCCTTGAAGGTCGTAGAACGGCGGGTGCCCGTGCAGCTGGTCGTCTCGCACGTCTCCTCGTTGCCCCTCTGCGTACGTCTGCGCTACGAGCCCGCTGATCCCTATGTCGTCCGTGCCGCCTTCTTCGTCGGTTGTGACGAGCCGGTCGAATGGATCCTGGGGCGGGATCTTCTGGCTGACGGTCTGGAGGGTTCCGCAGGCCACGCGGACGTCCGGATCTGGTCGGCCGCAGGGCCGGGGGACGAGTCGATCTACATCGCCCTCGGGTCTTCCGCAGGCACCGCCTTGCTCGAGGTCCCCGTGCAGGACATCTCGTCCTTCATTCAGGACACCCAGGCTCTGGTGCCACGGGGGGCCGAGTCCGGACTCATCGACTGGGATGCCGAACTGGCACACCTCCTCCCCCAAGGCTGACCGCCGACCATCCATGCTCAGAAGTAAAGGAACCAGTGTCATGTCCCAGTACCAGCTTCGCGTCTACACCCTGCGCAGCTCCGACGCGCTCGCCGCCTACGAGAAGATCTGGGCCCAGCACATTCCCGGTATGGCCAAGCACCGGATCACCACCCACGGCGTCTGGACGGTGCCCGCGGCGCCCGGAAGCGACACTCCCCGGCTGTACGCCCTCGTTTCCTACAAGGACGCCGACGACGTGCAGGAGCGGCTGGAGGCATACCTGTCGAGTCCTGAATTCCGCGCGGACATGGAGGGCTTCGACATCAGCCAGATCGTCGGCCTCGACGAGACCCTCCTGACTCCCACCGTGGACTCACCCTTGCGCTGACGATCCGCCTGCGACGAGTGACGCGGCCAGAAGGGCCGGTATCCGGCGGCCCTGCGATGGTGGTTCCGGTGTCTTCGACGGCGACCCACCAGTGGTGGCCCTTGCCGGCATCGATACCGACCCATGAGCAGGGCACCTGTGTGGTCATGTGCGTCTCCTCGGACTCGGACAACGTGCCGTTCCGGTCCAAGGACGGCTCTGCCTTGCGGGACGGGGCCCCGGCAACCACGGCCCACGTCGAGGTGGGGACCGTGACGAGTCGGTTCACCACAACCACGACCGGTGCAGCGTCGATCGCTGAACCCAAGGGCGCCCTCTGTCCGGCAACCACCATGGGCCACATCTTCGTGATGGCCCCGCCCGGCAGTAGTGGCTTCGCCTGCTCCCGTCGGCTGGGCGCCCTTGCCGACGGCATGAAGGACTGCTCCTGCGGGTGTCCTCGTGCCGACTGCCACCGGTCCTCGCAGTAACCGCGTCTCTGTACAGCCCCTTTGAATCCGTCGACAGCCCTTCCGAGAGCCCTTCCCGGATGACTCGAAGCAGTACCAGGAGTAAGACCCGATGAAGTCATTGAGAACTGTGATCCGGGGGCTACCTGCGAAGCTTGTCGGCGTCCATGCGACGTCCTTGCCCGTGATCATGAATCTGCGGTACGAGCCGAGTGATCCCTATGTGGTCCATGCCGCATTCACCACCAATATCGGCAGCGACGAGCCGGTGGAATGGATCATCGGGCGCGATTTGCTGATCGACGGCCTGGAGGGCCCCGCCGGCGAGGGAGACGTTCGCATCTGGCCCACCGGCGAGGAGGGCCGCCGCGACTTGTACATCCTTCTCAACCCGCCGTCCGGTACGGCCCTGCTCAAAGCCCCAGCGCAGGAATTCAAGGCGTTCCTGCACGAAACGGAGGCAGTGGTGCCCCGGGGGGCCGAGCTCGGCCACAGCGACTTCGACCGCTTGCTGGCGCACTTCCTCGCCAAAGGGTGAGTCCGGGCATGGTGCGACCTGAGGCAGGCACACGGACGTCTCGATCCTCGCCCGCTGCCCAGCACTCGACCCCACCGCCGAACACGTCCGCGCCTTAGCTGAGTTGATGAACAACCGCCAAGGCCGGCCCCTCGACCAGCGGATCGATGCCGTCCAAGCCGACGATCTACCCGGCCCTGCACGGCTTCGCCACCGGCCTCGGCCAGGACCTCGACGCCGTGGTTGCCGGGCTGAGCCCGCGCCACAGCTCCGGCGCCGTCGAAGGCCACAACAACAAGATCAAGATGTTGAAGCGGCAGATGTTCGGCCGGGCCAACTTCGACCTGCTCCGCAAGCGGGTCCTCCTGGCGGCGCGAGACCGTTCATGATCGCGGTTGTGGTGACCCTCCGTGGCCCTGGCACGGAGAGTGATCCAAGAACCCCTCTGAAGGGCCGGGCCGGGTCACGCTCAACCGAGGTGAGTACCTCCAGACCAACCGGTGCCAAAAGTGGAAGAGGGTCGGCTGACCGGCCACTGGTATCGCCTTCGACCCCGAGCGCCAGGAGGCCGTCCAGTCCCGGCGAGGACGACCAGGGGCATGGCTGCGGGGCCCCGCGTCCCCGGTCGGTGCTTCCCTGGACACGTTCGGGAAACACCGACCGTTCCCGTTACGGCGCCCCGCACGGCAGCGCGGCTGTCAGCGGCGCTGCGGCGAAGACGTCAGCAGAACCAGCCGTCCTGGACCCAGCCGTGACGGTTGATGTCGCCGTAGGCGAAGCCGTACGCCCAGCTGCTCTGCTTGCTCTCCACCAGGAAGGTCTGGCCCTTGTAGAGCGTGCCCATCCAGGCGCCGCCCGGGTCGGTGCGGACGTACAGGTCACTGGCGCACACGGTCTCCCGGACACCCACGGTGCCGTTCGAGTACGCGATGGCGGGCCCGGCGCCGATCAGTACCGCGGCGCTCGCCGCGGTCGACGGCGGCCGCACGGCCGGCACGGAGTGCGGACATCGGCTTTCCTTTCCCTGTCGTTGAGGGGGACACGGGGCTGTCACGGCTCACCAGGAGTCGTAGCCGCCAATGCACTCGATGCGCACGTAGCCCCAGTCGTTGGGGCCGTAGTCGAAGGTGGCGGCCCAGCCGTTGTAGACAGGGTGCACGCCCTGGGTATGGCCGACCTTGTTGCCGTAGGTGAGGGTTCGCAGATAGCCGGTGGGGCCCGAGGCACTGTCGTAGTTGGCGTAGAAGCCGGCAGTCTGGCACACGATGACCGCGTGCTGCGGCGGGACGTCGGCCCTGGCAGCGGACTGCTGCATGGCGACCGCGGTGACCACGGCGGCCGCCATGGTGAGGGCCTTGGCGCGGAACTTCAAGATTCGTCAACTCCTCTGAAGAGCGGGGCGGGTCGACGCGTGTGGGCGGAGGGAGGTCACACGACGCCGCTCTCCCACCACCAGGAACCGGAGCCGTAGGAGGGGTACTGGACCCGGCTGTCCACGTGCTGCCAGGAGTGGGTGTAGGCCTCGAGCCCGGAGAATCCGCAGGTCTCAGCGATCCTGTACACCTGGAGGGTGGTGTGTCCGGAGACGACGATGTCCGCGGCGACGCCGTAGACGTGCATGCTGTTGGACGCGCCGCCCACCGAAGCGTTGTAGGAGACGCTGCGGAAACCGGAGTTGATCGTGGTCGCGCTGTTGCCGGCCTTCTTGCGTACGGCCTCGAGCTTGTACATCAGCCGACGCACGTTCTCCTTGACCTCGGCGGCGCCCACCTGCCCGCCGCTGAAGCCGGACCCGTCATGGGAGTAGAACTCGCTCCAGTCGAAGTGCGCGGTGGAACCGTCGCTGCTTTCGAGACTGTTGAGCACGCTCTGGGTCTGCGGGCCGACGACGCCGTCCGCCGTGAGACCGTACGCGGACTGGAACCGCCTGACCGCGTTGTAGGTGGCCGCACCGAAGGTGCCGTCCCAGGCGACGTAGGTCTGCTGCGCGCTGGATGCGGCCCAGCCGCCGACGCGGATCTGCAACTCCTTCACATCGGAGCCGCTGTCGCCCTGCTGAAGAGTGCGGGTCCATCCGTAGGCCGAGGCGCGGGAGGCCGACCCGAGGCTTACGGTCGCCGCCGTGCCGAGCGCGGCCGTCAGGCCCAGCGCGCCGCGGAGCATGGTACGCCGGTCCAGGCCTCGGCCGGAGTCTGCTGCAGTGTTCATGAGCCCTCTCTTCGGTGTGCCCGTCAGGACCGGTGGGCGTTGCGGGTGTAGGTGAGGCTGGGCGGAGCGGTGTTGGTGAAGTACTGCGAGATCAGGTACGCGGGGTCAGGCTCGAGCCGTCCTGCAGATCGCTGCCGTCGTCCCGGCGTCCCAGGCCCAGGGCGTGTGCGCGGCGTTGTCCTCACCGTTGTCACCCGCGAACGTCCCCCAGGAGGCGTAGGGCGGGTTGGCGGAACGGCGCACCCACAGGCCGCGTGTGATCCTTCCGGGCGGCGGTCACGTGCGTCGTCAACGCCCGGGAGAGGGAGGAGGACCTAGTACACGCTGACGCCGTACGCGCTCAGCGCCTCGGTCACCGGCTGGAAGAAGGTCGTACCGCCGGAAGTGCAGTCGCCGCTGCCGCCGGAAGTCAGACCGATCGCCTTGGTGCCGTCGAACAGCGAACCGCCGGAGTCGCCGGGCTCGGCGCAGACGTTGGTCTGGATGAGGCCGTAGACGACGTCGCCGCCACCGTAGTTGACCGTGGCGTTGAGGGCTTGGACGGTCCCGCCGTGCACGCCGGTGGTGGAACCGCTGCGCTTGACCGACTCGCCGACGTAGGCGTTGGCGGCGGACGTGATGTCCTGGCTGGTGCCGTTGTAGAGGTTGACGGTGCCGGGGTGGCTGACGCCGGTGTTGTCGTAGCGGACGATGCCGTAGTCGTTGGTGGGGAAGCTGGAGTCGATGGTCGGGCCGACGTAGGTGCTCAGGCCGGAGTTGGTGTACCAGTTCGGGTAACCGTCGGTACAGTGACCGGCGGTCAGGAAGTAGTAGGCACCGCTGCTGCTCCGGACGTTGAAACCGACGGAGCAGCGCCAGCCGCCGTCGGCGTAGATGGCGGTGCCGCCGTTGAGCAGCTTCCTGAAGGTGCCGCTGACTCGTTTGACGGTGACCGCGTCGCCGTAGGAGGCGGTGGCGGACTTGAGCTCGGCGAGGTCGGCGCGCGAGACGTTGCTGTCGGCGCTCACCACGAGTTTGTTGCTCCTGGGGTCGACGGCCCAGGCGGTGCCGGGGATGTCGGCAGCCTTGGTGGCGGCGCCGGCCTTGGCCAGCTGCGCTGAGCTGTAGGTGACGAGCCTCGGCACGGCACCGGCCTGGCGGACGGCCTCCGCGGCCTTCCGCGTGGTGACGTTGACCACCACGGACTTGGTCTCGGCGTCGTAGTACGAGCCGGCCGTCAAGGTGGTGCCGAGGGTTTTGGTGAGCTTGGCCGCGGCCTCCGGCGAGGCCTTGGCCGAGGGGGCGGCCTGGGCGGTGGTCGTGGTGAGCGACACCGCGAGGAGCCCGGACGCCAAGGCGATCAGCCCGGAGCGTCTGGCGGTGCGGAGGGTTTTGACCTTCACTCGTTCCTCCTGGGTGGGGATAGGGGAGACCCGTCAGGGCGGCACGAGAGCCCTCGCGAACAGCGTGTCCCTGACAAGTTCCGGACGGGAGTATTCCGTGACCCGCGGTCGGCGGACAAGAAGCCAGAGGCGGAATTTACGCGCGTAACACGTTGGTACGTACCTGCTGGTCGAAGTGGCAAAGCAATTGCTGTCACCAGTAGTTGAGGCACAGTCAGGAAGCCGTCGAAGAGCTGCGCCGCCTGCACGGCGAGTCCGAGGAACTGGCTCTCGGTGGCCTGTGGCGGCGACGACCGGGGTCAGGGGCGGGCCACGGTGCCGTGTGCTCGTTTTCGGTCGTTGGCGTCGACTGTCGAATGCGCAGCCGGCCCCCCGCAGGCCATCGCGGCGCTCTGACGGCGCCACCCGCCTGTACGCCGTCTACGACCCCGTCTCCCGCCAGTGCGCCCTCGCCTGCGCGGGGCATGTGCTGCCCGCCGTGGTGTGCCTTGACGGAACCGCCGACCTCCTCGAACTGCCACCCGGACCACCGCTGGGCCTGGGTGGCCTTCCGTTCGAAGCGGCGGAGTTCGACTTCCCCGAAGGCAGCGTCCTTGCCCTCTACACCGATGGCCTGATCGAAGGCCGCGACCACGACGTCGAAGCGGGTATCGCCCTGGTCCGCCAAGCACTCGCCCAGCCCGCCTTCTCCCTGCAAGCAACCTGCGACACCGTGCTCGACGCCCTGCTGCCGGCTGATCGACCCCACGACGACGTCGCGCTGCTCCTCGCACGCACCCACGTCCTGGGCGCTCGCCACGTCGCCAGCCGGTACTTGGACGGTCACCCCGTCTGCGTGTCCCGGGCCCGGTCGAACGTCGCTCAACAGCTGACCAGCCGGGTGGAGAAGGTCGAGTTCTCCACCGGGCTCATCGTCAGCGAACTGGTCACCAACGCCATCCGCTACGGTCGTCCTCCCATACGGCTGCGCCTGATCCATGACCGTGCCCTCGTGTGCGAGGTCTCCGACACGAGTAGCACGACCCCTCACCTGCCTGCTCCTGGTCGCTCAGTTCGCCAAGCACTGGGGAACGCGGCACGCCCGACACGGCAAGACAGTCTGGGCCGAGCTGAGCGAGAAGGAGTCCGCTGGATTCCCGGCATGGGATTCCCTGTAGGCGCGACGACGGACGGAGCTCTGCGGTGAGCGGATGCGTCGACCACGAGCTCGGGGGCTCAAAGTGGTGAGGCCAGGTGCTGCTGGAGGCGGTGACCTCGCAGACCAGAACGCTGTGGCGGATCAGCCGCAGCTCCGCCGGCTGACGGCAAAGCCGCCCCAGCAACCCGGACCGCGGTGCTGCTGTAACGACCGCGGTCGTCAGACCCACTTGCTCACGACCGTTCCTTCAGGCCGGGCGGTCACCGTGCGTCGGTGTCGAACAGGCGGCGGGCATTGCGGGTGGTGAGGTCCCGCCAGTTGACGGTGACGGACGGCTGCACCGCGGAGTCGATGGAGGTGACCTGAGCGAGCACCGCGTCAATGGGCGTCCAGCAGTAGTCGCTGCCATAGAGGAGACGCTCGGTGCCGAAGGCCGCGCCCAAGGCCGGCACCTGGCGCGGGAATGGCGTGCCGACCATGTCGTACCAGAGTCGGCCGAGCTGCTCGACGGCGCTCGGCGCGTCGACGGCGCCACCGCCGACGTGGGTGCGGAAGAGTTCCACCCGGTCGGCGAGCAGCGGCAGCACACCTCCGCCGTGTGTCAAGATCCAGCGGATCCGCGGACGGCGGGCGAGGACACCGCGCAAGAGCCGGTCGCTCGCAGTGCGGGCAGCGTCGAAGAGGAACTCCAGCATCGGCCGTGGCCGGCCCAGAGCAAGCTCGTCGGCGTGGGGCGCTGACGTGGGGTGAACGAAGACAACGGCGCTGCGGCGGTCGAGCTTCTCCCAGAGCGGCTCGAACCGGGGGTCACCGAGGTAGAGGCCATGGTGGTTGGTTTCCACCACCACTCCGTCCGCACCGAGGACGTCGAGCGCGCGGGCGGCCTCGGCGAGCGAGCCCTCAACGTCCGGCAGGGGCAGGGAGGCGAAGAGACCGAACCGCTGCGGGTCCTCACTGCTGACCCGGGCGCCGAACTCATTGACCTCACGCGCGAGAGCGCGGGCCTCGATGTCGTCCCCGAAGTGCACTCCGGGCGAGGAGATCGACAGGTAGGACTTGTCGATCCCTGAGCGCTTCATCATGCCGAGATGCTCTTCGACGCCCCACGCGGGCCAGCCGGGCATCCCGTCGGGATGTTCGACACCTGCGGCTCGAGCCGCCGCCACATAAGGGGTGAACGCCTCTAGCCACCTGTCCTGCTACATGTGCACGACAGGTGCGGCGTACTCGTTCTGCTGGGGCACACTCCGGCGGTAGAGCAGGGCAGTGACGACCAGGCCGGTGACGAAGACGGCCGCCGACCACCAGTAGGCCGTGGAATAGCCCTCCAGGCCGGCCTGAGCCAGCACGCCGGGGTTCTTGGGATTGCGGCCGGAGAGGTAGCCGGTGGCTGCGTCGGAGGCCATCGTGCTGAGCAGGGCGATGCCGATGGAGCCGCCCACCTGCTGAAGCGTGTTGACAGCGGCCGACGCAACACCGGCATCGGCGGCCGCCACCCCGGAGGTCGCCAGGCTCATGGCGGGCGCGATGACCGTGCCCAGCCCGATGCCGACGAGTACCAGCTGGGGCAGTACCTGCGTCACGTATCCGCTGTTCAGGTCCAGCGTGGTCATCCAGATCAGCCCGGCGGCCGCGATGGCCATGCCCAGCGGGACCACCGGCTTTGGTCCTATGCGCGCCACCAGGACGTTGTTGGCCACGGCGGAGGCGGACGACGAGGCCACTACCAGGGGCAGAAAGGCGAAGCCGGTGTTCAGAGCGCTGTAGCCGAGGCTCTCCTGCAGGTAGTAGGTCAGGAACAGGAACACGCCGAACATGCCCGCGCCGGTGACGAAGAGAGCGGCGAAGGACGCGCCGCGATTGCGGTCCAGCAGGACCCGCAGGGGCAGCAGCGGATACGCCGCCCTGCTCTGCCACCACACGAAGACGGCCACCAGTACGGCACCGGCCGCCGGTATGCCCCAGGTCGCCGGCGAACCCCAGCCGTGCGTCTCGGCGTTCGAGAATCCGTAGACCAGGCAGAACAGGCCGATGGAAGCCAGCAGGGTGCCGGGAACATCGAGCTTCGAGGACGTGTCGCGCGGGGTGCGGTGCAGCAGGGCCGCCCCGCCGACGAACGCCACCACCGCGAAGATCACGTTGACGTACATGGTCCAGCGCCAGTCCAGGTACTGGGTCAGCACGCCGCCGAGGATCAGGCCGATGGCTCCGCCGGCACCGGCGACCGAGCCCGCGACGGTGAAGGCCCTGGCCCGTTCCCGCGGATCGGTGAAGGTGGTCATCAGGACCGAGAGGGCGGACGGGGCCAGCAGCGCGGCGAACAGCCCCTGCACGGCACGCGCGATGACGAGCGCGGCGAAACCGTTCGCCGCGCCGGCAACCATGGAAGCGGCCGCGAAGCCGGCCAGACCCACCAGGAAGGTCATCTTCTGACCGGCCAGGTCGGCGATGCGGCCGCCGAGCAGCAGCAGGCTGCCGAAGGCCAGCGCGTAGGCGGTGACCACCCACTGCCGGTCGGCGTCGGAGAAGCCCAGGTCGTGCTGGGCGGACGGCAGGGCGATGTTCACGATGGTGCCGTCGAGGACACCCATCAGCATCGACAGCGAAACGACCAGCAGAAGCCACCAGCGCCGCCGGTACGACAGCTCGGGCACATTCTCAGGTGCGGTCTCGGCGCCGCGAACAGCGGCGGTGGCGTTCTGGGACATGGGAGCGGCCCTCCGGACGGGCGGATGGGGGATGGAGGAGGAGAGAAAAGAAGTGATCGAGAGATCGGGTAGGACTCATCCGATACGGGTCGCCACTTCGCGCTCACGGGCGGGAGCACTCGGCGGCGTAGCCGCCTCGGTGAACGGATGGCGCGGGTGATTCAGCTCGACGAGGCTGATGGTCTCCCCCTTCAGAAGGGAGACCAGGTACAAGCTGACGACCGTGGTCATTTCACGGTTCAGCGTCGGCATACGGCTGCCGTGTAGAGGCTGGATGTGGAACCACCCCGCCGGGCGGTCTGACCCGATGTGACGGGGTGGCTCCCGTGTGTCGCAGCCTGGGATCGCCCGGCTGCGGGCACAAGGCGCGAGTGCCTATGGCGCAGCGTCTCAGGCTGACTGGCTCAATGGCCGGCGTCCCAGCGGCCACGACCGACGGTGAGCCGGGTTTCCAGGCCCGTGATCAGCGTGTCCATTACTAGGCGGAACATGTGGTCCTGGTCAGGGCCTTCAGGGGCCGCACCCGTAGAGCCAGGGTCTGCGTCCGCGGCCCCGTCTTCGTCGGCTTCAGGGCCGTGGGGCTTGAGGGTCGACCACTGGTGGAGTGCGCCATTGAGTTCTGCGGTGAGGACACCGATGACGACGGCGACCATCAGCGCGGCGATCTCCGAGACCTCTGGCTGCGGCACGCCGGCAGCGGCCACGATGGCGGTGAGGGCGGTCCAGAACGGGTCGTCGGGCTGGATGAAGTCCGGCTGGTGACTGAACGAGTACGCCAGCAGCTTAGGGTGACGGTGCGCCAGGGAACGGAAGTCCGTCGCCAGCAGGCGGATCCGCTCCTGCCAGGGAGCATCCTCCAGCGTCACCGTGCGGAACTGCGCTCCGACCATTCTCGTCACGCCGCGCAGCACGGCTTCCTTGTTCGGCACGTGGTGGTACAGCGACATCGGGTTCGCGTCGAGCTCGGTGGCGAGTTTGCGCATGGTGAGCGCCTCGACCCCGTCCTCGTCGATGAGCCGCAGGGCGGCGGCATAGATCCCGGCCTCGGTCAGAGGCACGTCTCTCTTCCTCGTACCCCGCGGGGGACGTCTCACCTTCTTTTCCATACCCCGTACGGTACCAGTTCCGTACACGGTACGGAAATGAGCTTCACCACAGCCCCACCTGGCCTCCCGGGGTTGCACTCTGCTTTCCGTACCACGTATGGTTTCAATTCCATACGGCGTATGTTTCCGTACGGCGCCATGGCATCGACCTGCGCAGCGCGCCCTTGCCCATCCCCCTCCCCGCAGAGGAGCAAGCCATGACCACGCACTCCGCGAACGACCTTCGCCCCATCCGGTCCCCGCGTGGGATCCCCCTGCTCGGCCACACCCCGCAGATCCCCAGCACCAATCCGGTGGAGTACTTCGGTGAGCTGGCCAAGCAGTTCCCTGAGGGCATCTACGGCTTGGACATCGCCGGTATCGAGCAGGTCTTCGTCTGGGACCCGGATCTGGTGGCGGAGGTCTGCGACGAGACGCGGTTCTTCAAGCAGATCGACAAGACGCCGCTGGCCCATGTCCGGGACTACGCGGGCGCGGGCCTGTTCACGGCCCACCAGCATGAAGAGGAATGGGGCATGGCGCACCGTGTCCTGCTGCCGGCGTTCAGCCAGCGGGCCATGAAGGGGTACTTCGGGCAGATGCTGGAGATCGCCCAGAACCTGGCGGGCAAGTGGGAGCGCCGGGAGGGCCAGCCGGTCAACATCACCGACGACTACACCCGCCTGACGCTGGACACGATCGCCCTGTCGGGGTTCGGCTACCGGTTCAGGTCCTTCGACAAGGAGGAGCTGCACCCGTTCCTGAACGCGCTGCTGGAGGCGCTGATCGAGTCGCTGCGGCGCTCGCAGGAGCTGCCGATGATGACCAAGATGCGCAAGGCGGACGACAAGAAGTACCGCGAGAACATCCGGCAGATGCAGGAGCTGGTCGAGAGCGTGATCAAGGAGCGCCGGGAGGGGAAGGGCGGCGGTGAGGAGGACCTGCTGGGCCTGATGCTGGAGGCCACCGACCCGGAGACCGGCAAGAAGCTGGACATCGACAACGTCCGCGACCAGGTGCTGACGTTCCTGATCGCCGGTCACGAGACCACCAGTGGTCTGCTGGCGTTCGCCACGTACTCGCTGATGCGCAACCCGTCCGTGCTGGCCCAGGCGTATGCCGAGGTGGACCGGCTGATCCCCGGTGACACGGTCCCGGACTACGACACGATCATGCAGCTGGACGTCATCCCGCGGGTCCTGGAGGAGACGCTGCGCCTGTGGGCTCCCATCCCGATGATCGGCAAGGCGCCGCTGGAGGACACCGTCGTCGGCGGCCGGTACGAGCTGAAGAAGGGCACGCGGGTCAACATTATCGAGGGCCCGCTGCACACCCACCCCAAGGCGTGGGAGCGGCCGGAGGAGTTCGACATCGACCGGTGGCTGCCGGAGAACCGGGTCAACCACCACCCGCACGCCTACAAGCCGTTCGGCAACGGGGTGCGTGCCTGCATCGGCCGACAGTTCGCGCTCGTCGAGGCCCGTCTGGCGCTGGCGCTGGTGCTGCAGAAGTTCAAGTTCTCCGACACCACCGACTACAAGATGGACCCCCGGGAGGCGCTGACGCGCAAGCCCGGCAACTTCGAGCTGATCGTGCGCCGTCGTCAGGAGCACGAGCGGACCGTCTTCGGCGCCGCGGACCTGCAGACCGGCGACACGCAGGCGCAGGCAGCGGTCAGCGGCGTCGGTGTGAACCTGACCGTCGCCTACGGCTCCAGCCTGGGTTCGTGCGAGGACCTGGCGCGCACGATCGCCGACCGAGGTGAGCGCTCCGGGTTCGGCACCACCCTGGTTAGCCTGGATGAGCTGGGTGACAACCTGCCCACCGAGGGCCTGCTCGCCGTCGTCGCCGCCAGCTACAACGGCAAGGCTCCCGACAACGCCCAGCGCTTCGACGACGTGCTCGCCGCCGGGCTGCCCGAGGGTTCACTGGCGAATGTGCGGTACGCGCTGCTGGGCGCCGGCAACACCCAATGGGTGGCCACCTACCAGGCATTCCCCAAGCGGATCGAGGAAGGTCTGCTGGCGGCCGGGGCCACCCCGGTAGTCGAGCGCGGCATCGCGGACGCCGCCGGTGACTTCGACGGCATGGCCACGCGGTGG
The DNA here is from genome assembly GCF_000716535.1 of Streptomyces flaveolus. GTDB lineage: Bacteria > Actinomycetota > Actinomycetes > Streptomycetales > Streptomycetaceae > Streptomyces > Streptomyces flaveolus_A. The sequence continues at coordinate 109,490 of NZ_JNWV01000020.1, forward strand.
ATGGACAACCTGTGGGCCACCCTTGCCGAGGAGTACGCCGCCGACACCTCCCAGGCGAGCGGCCCCCGCTACCAGGTCCAGCTGCTCACCGAGTCCGACGTGCGCCCCGCCATCGTCTCCGAGCAGGCGTACCCGCTCACCGTGGTCGCCAACGAGGAACTGGTGGCCGACGCGACCGGACTGTGGGACTTCAGCATCGAGCCGCCGCGCCCGTCCGCGAAGTCCATCACCTTCGAACTGCCCGAGGGCGTCACCTACGACACCGGCAACCACCTGGCCGTCTTCGCCAAGAACGAACTCGCCCTGGTGGAGCGCGCTCTGAGGCGGCTCGGCGTCGACTACGACCAGGTCCTCCGGCTCGACCAGCCGGCCGGTGGCCGCACACACCTGCCGGTCGGCACCCCGGTCACCGCCGGCATCCTGCTCACCGAGTTCCTGGAGCTGCAGGACGTGGCCACCCGCTCCCAGATCCAGACGCTCGCCGAGTACACCGAGTGCCCGTGGACCCGGCCGCAGCTCCAGGCGTACACCGCCGACACCCAGGAAGCCGAGGAGCGCTACAGCAAGGAGATCCTCGGCAAGCGCATCTCCGTCCTGGGCCTGCTGGAGCGCTTCGAGGCCATCGAGCTGCCGCTGGCGGTGTTCCTGGAGATGATGGGCCCCATCCGGCCGCGCTTCTACTCCATCTCCTCCGCACCGTCGGCCAACCCGCGCCACGTGCGCCTGACCGTCGGCCTGCTGGAAGGCCCGGCCCTGTCCGGCGACGGCCAGTACCGCGGCACCTGCTCCGCCTACATCGCCGGCCTCGAACCCGGAGACGTCGCCTACGGCTACGTCCGCGTGCCCTCCCCGACGTTCGCACCGCCCGCCGACCCCGCCACGCCGCTGATCCTCATTGGCCCCGGCACCGGCATCGCGCCGCTGCGCGGCTTCCTGGAGGAGCGGGCGACACAGCACGCGAACGGCACCCGGGTGGGCCTGTCCCAGGTCTTCGTCGGCTGCCGCCACCCGGAGCACGACTACTTCTACCGCCAGGAGATGCAGGACTGGGAGCAGGCCGGCATCGCCCAGGTGCACACCGCCTACTCCGCGGTGACCGGCCACCCCGCCCGGTTCGTGCAGAACGCCATCGCCCATGCCGCCGACACGGTGTGGCAGGCCATTGAGGACGGCGCGTACATCTACGTCTGCGGTGACGGCCGCCGCATGGCCCCCGCCGTGCGCGAGGCACTCGCCGCCATCCACCGCCAGAAGACCGGCAGCGATGACGAGACCGCCCAGCAGTGGCTCGCCCAGCTCGAGGCCGACGAGCGCTACCAGCAGGACGTCTTCGCCTGACCGTCACAACGCCGTCAAGGCGTGTGACCCCCAGCCGCCGGGAGGCGTGCGGCATCCCCCGCTGCCGGCCGTACGCCTCCCGGCCACCACAAGCCCCCAGACACCACACAGCGCCCACTGGCCCGAACCACCGGGCGGTGCCTCTCACAGAAAGCAGACCGTCATGGACACCATGCTCGCCGGACGCTTCCACCTGGACAGCAAGAAGTTCGCCGTGGAAGAGGTCCCGATCCCCGTGCCGGGCCCGGGCGAGGTCCTCATCGAGGTCAAGGCCGCCGGCGTCTGCCTCTCCGACGTCCACCTCCTCGACGGCTCCCTCGTCCCGCTGTTCGCCACCTCCGACACCATCACCGTCGGCCACGAGGTCTCCGGTGTCATCCACACGCTCGGCCCCGACCTCAAGCGCGGCCTGCCCGTCGGCACCCGCGTCACCCTGGAGGCCGGCAAGACCTGCGGCACGTGCGCCGGATGCGTGCGCCACCGCCCCTGCACCCAGATGCTCACCGCCGGCATCGACTACGACGGCGGCTGGGCCGAGTACGTGATCGCCCGCGAGGACACCCTCATCCCCATCCCCGACAGCCTCCCCTTCGACCAGGCCGCGATCATCCCCGACGCGGTCTCCACCCCCTACGCCGCGGTCGTCGCCACCGCGGGCGTCCGTGCCGCCCAGTCCGTCGGCGTCTGGGGAGTCGGCGGAGTCGGCGCGCACAACGTACGCCTCGCCCGCCTGGTCGGCGCCGCCCCGATCATCGCCGTCGACCCGCTGCCCAGCGCCCGCGAGCGCGCCCTGGCCTTCGGCGCGGACCTCGCGCTCGACCCGGCAGCCCCCGACTTCGCCGACCAGGTCCGCGCAGCCACCGGCGGACGCGGCCTGGACTTCGCCTTCGACTGCGCCGGCGTCCCCGCCGTCCGCGACCAGGCCGCCTCCGTGCTCGGCCTGGGTGGCTCCCTGATCTTGGTGGGCATCACACCCCGGCCGCTCACCATCACCGAGGGCCTGACCTTCAACTACCTGCAGAAGCAGGTGCGCGGCCACTACGGCGGCTTCCCCGAGTCCGTCTCCGAGCTGGTCCAGCTGACCGCGGCCGGCCGCCTCGACCTGGCCCCCTCCATCACCGACCACATCCCGCTCATCGAGGCCGCCGACGCCGTCCACCGACTGGAGAACAAGATCGGCGACCCGATCCGCCTCATCCTCGTCCCCTGACGCCCGTCAGCAGGACGACAAGCCACCCTGGGCAGGGGTGAGTGGGCGCCGGTGTGTGAGGGCGCACCGGCGCCCACGGCTTTCCCGCAGCCAGAACCCGTGGAGATGGAGCCATGCACACGACCGACGCCCGGCGCCGCACTCCGCAACGCAGCGACGCTCGCTCGAACCGCCGACGCATCCTCGCCGCTGCCCGGCAAAAACTGCGGGACGACCCCGACGCAAGTCTCGACAGCATCGCCCTGGCGGCCGGCATCGCACGACGCACCCTCTACGGTCACTTCTCCAACCGCCAAGCGCTGATCGCCGAGTTGACGCACGAAGCAGCTCGGACACTGCGACAGGCGTTCGCTGCAACCCGTGTCCCAGATGCCGACCCGCTGGAGACGATGACGCGGATGGCCCTTGCGGCATGGGCGGTGGGCGACCAGTACCGCATGCTCATCTCCCTGGGGCGACACCATCCGGGAGAGGAGACGATCCGTGCCACTCTGGCACCCGCTCGCGAAGAGGCCGTGGCGGCCATACGACGCGGCCAGCATTCCGGCGTGTTCGCGGACCACGTCCCCGCGCCCATCCTCGCTCAGGCGCTGGAAGCCCTGATGCTGGCCCTCGCCGAGGAGAACACCACCTCCGCCTGGGCGGACCCTGCGGGTGAGGCCGCGGCGACCGCGTTCCTCGTCGCCGCCGGAGTAGCACCACACATCGCATCGCGCCGGGTTCGAGCCGTGTTGCGCGAGTAAGGGCGACTCCCGGCCCGGAACGCTGCCTGGCCACTGGGGCCCCCTCGGGCGGCGTAGAGGCGGCGCGTCCCAGGGTCCACTCTCCTGTCCCGGACGCATACGCTGCGGGCCGTTCACCATCCACCTGCGCGTCAGCCGGCCCGGAGGGGACGGTGCCTGGCCCAGGCCAATGGTCCTCAAGCGTTACGCCTCGGTGACCCGACGCCGCCCTCGGCGTCCCCATCCCCCCTCCCCATTCCCCCTCCTCCCTGTGTCGTCGCTCCACTTCTGTCCGGACATTCACCCCCTGTAGGAGTTCATTCATGCCTGCCATCCTGATCCACGGCGTACCCGACACCCACCATGTGTGGGACGGCGTGCGCGAGCATCTGACCCGCAGCGACGTGGAGGCTTGGGACCTGCCCGGTTTCGGTTCGCCGCGGCCAGAGGGCTTCACCTGCACCAAGGAGGCATACGTCTACTGGCTCATCGAGCGGTTGGAAGGAATCGGTGAACCAGTCGACCTGGTCGGCCATGACTGGGGCTGCCTCCTCACCGCGCGCGTGGCCTCCGTACGGCCGGATCTGATCCGCACGTGGGCCGGCAGCAACGGTCCGGTCAGCGCAGAGTACGACTGGCATCCGCTGGCCAAGCTGTGGCAGGACCCCGTCGCGGGCGACCGCTGGGCCGTGGAGTACGACGCCGCCGCGTTCGCCAAGGACCTGACCGACAATTTCCAGATCGCGGCTGAGCTGGCCGAACAGACAGCCGGCCGCGTGGACGAGACCATGCGCGACAGCATTCTCAAGCTATATCGTTCCGCCTTGACGGTCGGTGCGGAGTGGGAACTGGATCTGGCGAACCTGGCCGGTCCGTCCCTGGTGTTCTGGGGGGCGCTCGACCCAGTCTGCCCCGTCGAGTTCGGCGAGAAGATGGCCGCTTCCGTGCGCGCCACCCGTTTCCTGAGGCTCGACAGCAGCCACTGGACGCCGATCCAGAAACCGGCCGAGGTCGCCGTGGCCCTCGAGGAGCAGTGGACCAGCTCACGGGAGTGACTGGCGCGCCCCGACAAGCACGCCCGTGGGCTGTGCCTCTGGCGCCAGGCCGCCGGAGGCACACGGGAGGGTCACCGCATCGCCGCGCATACCGCCGAGCGGGGCGGGCGCTCCGACTGAGAGGTCGATGATCACGGCGACCGCCGCAGGTCCTTGGCCGATGTCGCGACGGATCCGACTGGCGACAACAGCGTCGATCCGCGCGTATACCACCGGAGGTGATCCGGTCCGCAGGCAGGGGCCGCCCCGTGCAACCGGTGTCCACCGCATCGTGTCTCGCAGTGGCTGGCCCGGCTTGCAGGGCGACGGCGCCGTCGTACGAGGCCCCCGCGCCTTGGCCGGCGGCGCAGATCCCACCGACTCCTCAGTCGAGGCCCGGCAGCGGGCGCCGGGTGACCTCGTGCGCCTCCTCCGGGCGAAGGCCCAGCATACGCAGGACCATCGCGGCGAGGTCGGAGGCGGCCTCGTCGCCGTCGAGGTCGGGGCGGGCCAGCCTCAGCGCCACCAGGGACAGCAGGGTCCCGCCCAGAGCGGACAGGGCCGTGGTCGGATCGGTGCCGGTGAAGCGTCCCGAGGCGATGCCGCGTTCCAGATCACGAAGCGCTCGTGGCGACAGGCCGCGATCGGAGTGGATGTGGGCCAGGCCGCGGTCGCGCAGGATCCGCATGAGTTCGGGGTGTGAGTCCGCCATCCGGGCGCTGAGGCGGAAACCCGCAGCGACGAGCTCGGCGGGGTCGTCGATGCCTTCCACATGCTCGTCGATGACCTGACCAAACTCCTCCAGGGCGTCCGTCACGGCGGCGTCGAACAGTGCCGTCTTGGACTCGAAGTGGTTGTAGAAAGAGCCGAAGCCGACATCCGCGCGCTCGGCGATGGCCTGGATGCTGGCGCTGGTGTCGCCGGTCTCCGCGAGGATCTGCCGGGCCGCGCGGATGAGGGCCTGACGGGTCTCGGCGCGGCGCCGTTCGAAGCGGTTGCGGGGCGGGGCTGACATCGGCATACGACCGAGTGTAACAACCGAGCCGATGACACCCGCATGACTGATGTTTCCATCAATTGTTTGGGCTTGCTCTATTGACGATGAGCAACGGCAAAGTTGATGATTTCCTCATTACGGCAGTGTTGCTTGGAGGGCACCATGTCCCACACCCCCGTTAACAGGGCCGATCTCCAAACGCCCCATCAAGATCTCCACAGTGAGCTTGGCGCCCTGCGCGGTGAGCATCCCGGCCGGTCCCGGAACCCCGTCGTCAAGGTGGCGGACCTGGCCTGGCTGGAGTTCGAGAAGCCGGACCTGGACCGGGCCGAGGTGTTCGCCCGGGACTTCGGGTTCGCGATCGCCGCCCGCACCGAGCGGGAGCTGTGGCTGCGCGGCACGTTCGCGGGCTCCCCCTGCATGGTCATCCGGCGCGGGCAGGCCTCCCGTTTCGTGGGGCCGGCGTTCCGGGCGGCGGAGCGCGCCGACCTCGACCGGCTCGCCCGTGCGATGGGCAGCGACGTCCGGGACATCGACGTACCCGGCGGCGGACATGCGGTCACCCTGCTCGATCCCTCCGGCTTCCCGGTCCGCGTCGTGCACTGCGCCGAGCAGTTGCCCGCTCTGCCCGGGCAGCAGCCCCTGATCATCAACACCGGAGTCGAAGGCCGTCGTACGAACGCCACCCAGCGGCCGCCCCGCGAGCCGTCGCGTATCCAGCGGCTCGGTCACGTGGTGCTGGAGACGCGGGTCTTCCTGCGGACCCTGGACTGGTATCTGGACACCCTCGGGATGATCGTGTCCGACTTCCTGTTCCTGGACGGGCAGCGCCAGCGCGGGCCGACGATGGCGTTCATCCGCTGCGACCAGGGCAGCACGCCCGTGGACCACCACACGCTCGCCCTGCACCTCGGGCCGGGCACCGGCTACGTCCACTCCGCCTACCAGGTCACCGACCTCGACGCGATCGCCGCCGGCGGCGAGTACCTCGCCGAGCGCGGCTACCAGCGCAGCTGGGGCATCGGCCGGCACATCCAGGGCAGCCAGCTCTTCGACTACTGGCGTGACCCCGACCGCTTCATGCTGGAGCACTTCGCCGACGGTGACCTGTTCTCCTGCGACCTCGAACCCGGCTGGGCGCCGATGTCGGCGAGCGGCCTGGCCCAGTGGGGCCCGCCCGTCACCCGCGACTTCCTCGGCGCCAGCCCGTCCCCCGCCAAGCTGCGCGAGGTCATGCATGCCCTGCGCGGCGACAACGAACTCGACCCCGCACGCCTGCTGGGCCTGATGAAAGCGATGAGCTCATGAGCACCAACGTGCTGCGCACCCCCGACGGCTGGTGGGCCGTCCTCCCCCAAGCTCTCGACTCCGCTCGAGCAGGGGGGACCCCCACCGAGCGCGCCGTCCGCATCGAGACCAAGGCGGTCACCACCGCCGAACTGCTCGCCGACCGGGCCGCCGTGCAGGCGGCCACCGCCTCCGGCGAGAACGGCACACCCGTCGCCGACCTGGTGGCGCTGCCTCCGGTCACCACCCCCTGCCGAGTGGTCGCCCAGATGGTCAACTACCGCAGCCACGCCAAGGACTCGGGCTTCACGGGCGACATACCGCCCACCTTCTTCCGCAAGGCGTCCGGCTCGGTCAGCGGCCCGCACGACACGATCGTCCGCCCGGCACACGTGAACTTCCTCGACTACGAAGTCGAACTCGGCCTCGTCATGAGCGCGACGCTCCCGGTGGGCACGGTGGTGGAGGAGCAGGACCTTCCTTCGTACGTCGCCGGGCTCGTCCTCACCAACGACGTCAGCGCCCGCGACGTCCAGCTGACCAAGACCCAGTTCTACGAGAGCAAGTCCTACCCGACCTTCACGCCGACGGGTCCGTACCTGGCCCTGCTGGAGCCGGAGGACTTCGACCGTCTGATCGACCTGCGACTGCGGCTGTCGGTGAACGGTGTAACGCGTCAGGACCGCACCCTGGCCGACATGATCGTGCGGCCCGCGCAGGCGCTCACCCTGCTCGCCCGTTTCCAGACCCTCGACCCGGGCGACCTGCTGCTGACCGGTACGCCCGGCGGCACCGCCCTGAAGGCCCCGCCCAAGCCGGTCGAGAAGATCGCCGCGCTGCTGCCGCCCGCGCTGAAGTGGAAGGCGTTCTTCAACGGCCAGGCCAAGAACCCCCTGTACCTGCGCGACGGTGACCTCGTCACCGCCACGATCGCCACCCCCGACGGGCGGATCGACCTGGGCGAGCAGCGGACCGCTGTGGCGGACGCGACGTGAGCGCCGCATCCCGGAGACCGGTAGTGATCATCGGCGCGGGACCCGTCGGAGTCACGGCCGCGCTCCTGCTCGCCCGGCACGGAGTGCCCAGCCTGCTCCTCGAACGCCACCGGGACGTCTACCCCCTGCCGCGCGCCGTCGTCGTGGACGACGAGGTTCGCCGGATCCTGCAGAGCGTCGGCGTCCACGAGGAGTTCGCCACCCTCGCCAGGCCGGCGCCCGGGTTGCGGCTGCTGGACGCCCGGCGCCGCGTGATCGCCGAGTTCCCACGGTCCCTGCACGGCCACCACGGCTTCCCGCAGACCAGCATGTTCGACCAGCCAGAGCTGGAACGGCTGCTGCGCGACGCCCTGGCCCGTCGCCCCGAGTGCGAGCTGAGGGGCGGGGTGGAGGTCGTGTCCGTCAGCCAGGACACCGACGGAACGGCTCCGGTCCGGGTCACCTTCCGCCACGATGGCAGCGACGAGGACGAGCACGTGTGGGCCGACGCCGTCCTCGGCTGCGACGGCGCGGGCAGCATCACCCGCGACGCCATCGGCGCCGTGTGGGAGGACCTGCGTTTCGAGGAGAGCTGGCGGGTCATCGACGTGCGCACCAGCCTCCCGGTGCGCACCTGGGAAGGTGCCGAGCAGATCTGCTGCCCCACCCGCCCGGCCACCTTCATGCGAGTCGGCGAGGACCGCTACCGCTGGGAGTTCCGACTGGCCGAGGGTGAGCCCTTGGACGGCCCGGAAGGGCTGGAGCAGCTGCGCGAGCTGGTGGCCCCCTGGGTCGACCTGCCGTCCGCTGCCCACGGGGGCGGGGGCGACGACTTCGAGGTGATCCGGCAGGCGCGGTACACCTTCCGGGCCCGCGTCGCCGACCGCTGGCACCGTGGGCGCGTCTTCCTGCTGGGCGACGCGGCCCACCTCACCCCGCCCTTCATCGGGCAGGGCCTGTGCGCGGGCCTGCGCGACGCCCGCAACCTCACCTGGAAACTCGCCCGCGTCCTCCAGCAGGGCGCGGACGACCGGTTGCTGGACACCTACCAGCAGGAGCGCAAGCCGCACGCCCGCCACGTGATCCGCCTCGCGGTCGCCGTCGGCTGGGCCATGACCGGCGGACAGGACCGCGGAGCGGCCCTCCGCCGGGCCGTCGTGGGCGCGGCATGCCGCATCCCCGGCGTGACCGCGGCGGTGAGCCGCGACCTCAGCCCCGCACTGACCGCCAATCCGCTGGTACGGCGCCGCCCCCGGCTGACGGGCCGCGTGCTGGCCGGCACCTTCTCCCCCCAGCCCTGGGTACGACACGACGGCAGGCGAGTGCGCCTCGACGACGTCCTCGGGGACTCTTTCGCCGTCCTGACCGCCGTACCGCCGACAGCGCGGATGACGGCAGTGGCCACGGCACTGGACGCACTCACGATCCACGTCGACGACCTGGACGACGACGGCACCTTGGCCGCCTGGCTGGCCCGCGGGCGCGCCGACGCCGTCCTGGTGCGCCCCGACCACGTCGTGATGGACACCGTCCCAACCGGCACAAGCGACTTCACGGGCACCACCGTCTGGGCCCCGCTGCTGCACACGACCCGCCGCCCCGCCGAAGCCCGGCCCGACCCCCTGCCGAGGAGCACCGCATCATGACCACCCCGCGCCTCGCGCCGTACCCGGAACCCTTCTTCACCCCCGATCCGGACACGGCCGCCCGCAGCCGCATCGCGGACTTCGCCCAGTGGGCAGCCCATCACCGGGACACGCTGGCCGGCGAAGCCCCGACGGACTACCAAGCCCTGTACCGCTGGTCGGTCACCGACCTGGAAGAATTCTGGGCCGCGGTGTGGGAGTACTTCGACATCGACGCCGCCACTCCGTACGAGCGGGTGCTGGCCGAGGAAGCCATGCCCGGCGCCCGCTGGTTCCCCGGCGCCACCCTCAACTACGCCCACCACGCACTGCGCAACCTGCACCCGGACGCCCCCGCGATCACCGCGCTGGACGAGACCGGAGCCGCCTACGAGATCAGGGGCCGACAGCTCCGCGCCCGGGTCGCCTCCGTCGCGGCCACCCTGCGCGACCTGGGCGTCGGACAGGGCGACCGGGTGGTCGGCTACCTGCCCAACACCCCCCACGCCGTCATCGCCTTCCTCGCCACCGCCAGCCTGGGCGCGGTGTGGTCCGTGTGCGGCCAGGACTACGCGCCCAAGGCCGCCGCCGACCGCTTCGCCCAGCTCGAACCCACGGTGCTCATCACCGCGGACGGCTACCTCTTCAACGGCACCCGTCACGACCGCCGCGCCGCCTCCCTCGACCTGGCCGCCGCCCTGCCCACGCTCAAGGCCACGGTCCTCGTGGACCACCTGGGCCTTGCGTGGCCCGCGACCCGGGCCGCCAGGCTGACGGTTCCCTGGGAGGACGCGGCCGGCCGCGCCGAGTATCTGGCCATCGCCCCGGTTCCGTTCGACCACCCGCTGTGGATCGTCTTCTCCTCCGGCACCACCGGGCTGCCCAAAGGCATCGTCCACGGTCACGGAGGCGTCCTGCTGGAACACCTCAAGATCCTCGGCCTGCACTGCGACCTGGGCGTCGGGGACCGCCTGCTATGGTACACCACCACCCACTGGATGATGTGGAACCTGGTCGTCTCCACCCTGCTGACCGGCGCCACCACCTGCACCTACGACGGCAGCCCCGCCCCCGTGGCGCACCCGGACGTCCTGTGGCAGCTGGCGGCCCGCCACAAGGTCACCGTCTTCGGCACCAGCCCCCAGTACCTGCTGGCCATGGCCAAACTCGGCGTCGAACCCTCCGTGCACGACCTGTCGGCGATCCGCGTCATCGGCTGCACCGGCTCCACCCTGCCCGCCTCCGCCTACCCCTGGGTCCGCGACCACGTCGGCGCAGGCGTCCAGCTCACCTCCACCAGCGGCGGCACGGACGTCGTCTCCGGCTTCGCCGGCAGCGCCCCCACCACCCCGGTGTGGGCCGGTGAGCTGTCGGCCCCCAACCTCGGCGTGGCGCTCGCGGCCTACGACGACGCGGGACGGCCGGTCGTCGATCAGGTCGGCGAACTGGTCGTCACCCGCCCGATGCCGTCCATGCCGCTGTACTTCTGGAACGACCCCGACGGCAGCCGCTACCGCGACGCCTACTTCAGCGCCTACCCGGGCGTGTGGCGGCACGGCGACTGGATCACCCTCACCTCCCACGGCTCGGTGATCGTCCACGGCCGCTCCGACGCCACCCTCAACCGCAACGGCGTACGCCTGGGCAGCGCCGACATCCACGACATCGTCGAACACCTCCCCGAGATCACCGAGGCCCTCGTCATCGGTGCGGAGGAACCCGACGGCGGCTACTGGATGCCGCTCTTCGTGGTCCTCGCCGACGGGGTCGGTCTGGACGAGTCCATGTGCGAGAAGATCCGCGACGCGATCCGCACCGGCGCCTCCCCCCGCCACGTCCCCGACGAGATCCTCGCCGTGCCGGCCATCCCGCACACGAAGACCGGCAAGAAGCTCGAGGTCCCGGTCAAGCGCCTCCTTCAGGGCGCCCGCGCCGACCAGGTCCTCAACCCCTCCGCGGTCGACAACCCCGACCTGATCGCCTACTTCGCCGGCCTGGGCGCCGAACGCCGCCAGGCCCGCCGCCCGCACACCCCCGAAGGCGCCTCGTGATCCTCTCCGCCTCGCTGACCTGTCTCCTCGCGCTGATCTTCGCCCTGCTGGGCACGGCCAAGATCCTGGCCCTGGGTCCGATGCCCGAGCTGGCCGCCCACGCCGGCTTCACCACCGCGGCCTACCGGGTCATCGGCGGCCTGGAGCTGGCGGGCGCCGTCGGCGTGGCCCTCGGCCCGGTCGTACCGCTGTGCGGCGGCCTGGCCGGCATCGGACTGCTGATGCTGCTCGCCGGTGCCGTGACCACGCACGCACGCAAGGGCGACGGGCTGACCAAGCTCCTCCCCGCGGTGACATGCGCGGCCCTGGTCGCCTGGTACCTCGTACTCCTCGCCGGCCTCTGACCCGTTCCGGGGGACTGCCGGCGGCCACTCGTCCTGATAGCGAGCCCACGGCGGGGCTGGCAGACTGACTCTGTGGTTCCGCTGACGGTCGCGGCGGATCAGATCGCGTCCTCATCGCTTACCGGCGCCAGTGTGGTGTCAGTCTGCGCACTGCTCTTCACCGTCGCGTCGTTCTGGTGGCTCAACGCCCGACAGGGACGCCTGCAGGCGTGGGAACCTCATTCCTTCGCGGCGATCGTCCACGGTTCCACGGCACGCCTACGACTGCCGCTCGTCCTGCACAACACCGGTCCCAAGCCGATCGTCGTGCAGGACCTCATCCTGACCTTCCCCGATGAGCCCGCCTCTCATCTGCCACTGCTGTGGGTGTCCTCCCCGTCCCGGCTCCAACCGGGGCCGGACAAGGAGACGAAGCTGCCCGCCGGATTCGTCGTGCCCGGCAGAGAAGCGCAACAACTCTTCCTCGAGTTCGAGGCCCCGTTTTCCGGATTCCTCCCGGAGGCCCGTGACTACAAGGCCCAGCTACAGGTGCGGGTCGGCCACCGCAAGGGATGGCGCCCCCTGCTGACGTTCACCCTGCGGGCCGCCAACATCATCGATCCAGACCGCTACACCGTCTACAACAACGCACCGGTCGAACTGACGAAGGAAGACCGAAGGAGAGCGGATGCCGCGCTCCTCGAACTGCTGGAAGAGCACGGGGACGGCTCCCCTCCGGGCGGCAGGAGACAGGGGGATCCGCCTGATGACGGCGACGCCGACACAAGCGGCTGATGCCGAGTCCCGAATCGGCGCGGCGGGCATTCTCTCCCTGGTCATGGTCCACCGCCGAGAACCTTTCCGAAGCTGGGCGTAGCGTGAAGTAACGGGTGCCTGTCCGGACTCGTACTGGAGCGAGCGGGTCCGGGGCACGGGGCTCGGCAAACCCGTGAGCCCAGAGCCCTTGCATGATCACCTCGGGTGAGCCGGTTAAGGGTCTGGGAGAGTCCAATGCCGATCACAGCCGCGGCACCGGCCAGGGCATCGACCCCGGCATCGCTCTGCCTGGAGCGTCCGCCAGGTTCCGCGTGGACCGGGAGACGAAAGGCCACTCATGCCTCGATCCATGCGCGCGCTCGTAGCCGTAGCGGCCGGCGAGCCCACCGACGTCCTGCGGCTGGAATCACGGCCGGTTCCCACGCCGGACGCCGGTCAGGCGTTGATCCGTGTGAAGGCGACCCCGGTTCACGCGAGTGACCTGCACGTACTGCGCGGCCGCTACGGCTTCTCGCCGGAGTTTCCCGCCGTCGGGGGCAACATGGAGTGCGTGGGCCGTATCGCAGACCTGGGCCCGCGAACCGAGGGGCTGGAGATCGGTGAGCGCGTGGTGGTCGCCGCTATCCCAGCTGTACCCGGGCCCCCTGTGGCAGGCACCTGGCAGGAATACCTCGTCGCCGACACACACAGGCTGCTGTCGGCCCCCGACCAGCTGAGCAACTCCAGCGCCTGCCAACTCGCCGTCAATCCATTGACCGCGCTGCTCCTCGTAACGCGCGAACTCGGCGTACGGCCGGGCGAATGGCTGTTGCAGACCGCCGCGGGATCCACCGTCGGCCGGCTCGTAATCCAGCTGTCCCGGCATCTGGGGATTCGCACGATCAATGTCGTGCGCCGACGTGCTGCTGTCAAGGAGATCACAGCGCTCGGTGGAGACGAGGTCATCTGTACGGAGGACGAGGACCTGGTGCAGCGCGTCGCTGAGATCGCGGGACCGGCCGGCGTGCGGAAGGCCATCGACTGTGTCGCGGGCCCCGTCGGCGCCCAAGTGTCCCAGGCCCTGGCTCCGCGTGGAGAGCTGGTGGTGTACGGCGCGCTCTCCACCCACCGGCAGACCGACCCGGCGGCGCTGACTATTCCGCTCCAGGCCCGCTCGGTCATCTACGAGACCAAAACAGTCCGTGGGTTCTGGCTGAATCGCTGGTTCGGCAGCGCCTCACCGGAGGACGCGCTGCACGCGCTGGCCCAGGTGCGCGGTCTCGTCGCCGACGGGGTGCTGAGCATCCCCCAGGGCCGGCCGTTCCCGCTCGAAGCCTTCGCAGAAGCCGTCGCGCTCGCCGAAGCACCCGCCCGCGGCACCAAGCCACTGTTCGTCTTCGACGAGGGGCGGGACGAAGGTGATGGGTAGGAAGCGGCCCTGCTTGTGCGACGGCAGTGCGGCACAAGCGGGTCAGCACCTGCGCCGGTGTTCCGGAGAGCCCTTGTACATCATCTCGGAAGCTGCGCTGTGTGGACTGGTCCGGGTGGACGGGTGCAACCGCAAATCCGGTGCACGTCCCGAGAGCATGCAGGAAACCGCATAAGGCCGCCGACTGAATGGTGCGCGCCGACGCAGCCGATCTCACGACGAAGCCGCACCAACACTCTCCGGTGCGGCTTCGTCACCTCACGGGTCCGTGCAGAGGCCCCGCCAGCATGCTCCCCGGCGAGCCTTGCCCTATCACGGGCGCTCTCACAGCAGTTCCCACGCTTGCAGCCAACCGCCGCTGGTGGAGACGAACATCATGCGGCTCTCAACGGCGGGTTGTCCGCGGCCTTCTTCGCTCCACCGCGCTGGCAGCTGGGCCGTACTCCGGCGGGTGCGCGGATCCCACGCGTGCAGGACCCCAGTACGGTCACTGGCCCTGATCCGATCGCCCGCCATGAACGGCGTGGTGGTGAAGGCGCCGCCTGCGCTCTTGCGTCACAGCTCTCTGCCAGAGAGCGGATCGAGGACTACAAGCCGCCCTGGGTCGAATGCGGCGATGTAGCCGGCGTCGCCAGCGACCAAGGGGCCGTACTGATGCGTCGGGCGACCTGAGTGTCAAACAACGGGTGTCCATTTTGCCCGTCCCAGGCCGGCGCCCGGCCGCACCCCGTAGTCAGATGAACCGTCGTGCGACGGTAAGGGCCCGGCGTCCCGAAGCCGGGATGCCGGGCCCCCTTACCGGGGCGCGATCAGGCGGGGCGGATGTTCTCAGCCTGCGGGCCCTTCTGGCCCTGCGTGACGTCGAACTCGACCTTCTGGCCCTCCTGCAGCTCGCGGTAGCCCTGGCTGGCGATGTTGGAGTAGTGGGCGAAGACGTCGGGGCCGCCGCCCTCCTGCTCGATGAAGCCGAAGCCCTTCTCGCTGTTGAACCACTTCACTGTGCCCTTGGCCATGACTGTCTCCTTTGAGGGAAACCGGGCACGCACGGTGCGCGACCGGGAGGTGATCGCCCTGGTCCGGAGAGGCGCTGAACAGCAAGAACGCCCGTGAGGCGATCACGGGCGAACGGAACTTCGGAACCACGACTGCTGATCACAACGCTATAACGGCATGACGGAAGCCGCTAGCGAAAACGCGCCAGCATCCGGCCCGGAACGAAGGGCTGGATCGCCCGTGAGGCTCGGCCGATGGTGATCAAGCAGCTTCGCGCCCCTCTTTTCTGCACACGGCTGCGGCGAGGCATGGCCTCTCCCCGCCGCCGACTGTTCGCGGGTGGACCCCACCGATCATGCCCTCATCCCGGAATTCCAGTTCGGCGGCGCCACCGACCCGAGCCAACCGCATCTGGGCCATTCCCCCAGGCAAGTCCCCGGCTACGCCCCGCCCGCAACGCGCGCACGGGCATGCGCACGTCGCGGGCCACTGCACGGGACGCGCGAGTGGATAGCGCGAGTGCCGGTGAAGCGGTCAGATCGCGGGACTCATCGACTCAGCCGCCGCTCTTGCGCCTGAACGACCGCTGGCTCGCAGCCGGGCCGTGCGCCGAACGCACCTTCGATGTATCGGACTTGGCGGCAACATCAGCGGCATCCGCCTGCGCACCGCGCTTGCGCGCCAGGGCTTCGCGGAACTTGCGCTTGAGGTCGTAGTTGCCGTCGCTGTCCGGCTCCAGAGGGGACGTCTCGGGGGCAGCCGGCTCCGAACCTTCCGTAGATACGGGCTCTGCGGTCATGGTGACCTCCTGGGTTCGGGGGTGGACAAGCACAGCTTGTCATGCCGGGCGCAGTGCCAGGCGCCGGCAACATCATCTTGCTCCGTTTCGGCGGGCATCCCTCCCGCGGCCAAAGGCGTTGACTTCGTAGGTGAGGCACACAGGACGGCTTCGGGCCTGGCCGAGGGTTGTCGATCCCGTGGCCAGGCTGCCAGGGCAACGGCTCTCAGCCGTTGCGACGCACGAGGGCGGCCCTGCGGGCCTCGGCGAGCTTGCGGACCTCGCCCGCCTTTCGGGACTTGCCGCCGGCGCCGCGGGAGGTGCCCTTGCTCGTGCCGAGGCCGCGGAAGGGAGCGTTGTTGTTCTTGGGGCGGGGGACGGTGGGCTCGCCGTCGAGCGGGATCCCGGAGGGAGTCTTGGCGCCGGTGATCCGGCTCAGCTCCGCCTCGCCCGAGCGCACCTTGGTGACGGTCGGCTCGATGCCGGCCTCGGCCATCATGCGGCTCGTCTCACGGCGCTGGCCCGCCACCACGAGCGTGACCACGCTGCCGGACTCACCGGCGCGGGCGGTGCGGCCCGCCCGGTGCACATAGTCCTTGGCATCGGTGGGCGGGGCGACGTTGACCACGAGATCGAGGTCGTCGACGTGCAGGCCACGGGCCGCGACATTGGTCGCCACCAGAACGGTGATCTGGCTGTTCTTGAACTGCGCCAGGGTCCGTGTGCGCTGTGGCTGGGACTTGCCGCTGTGCAGGGCCCCGGCGTGCACCCCGCTGGCCCGCAGATGCCGGGTGAGCTGGTCGACGGCGTGCTTGGTGTCGAGGAACAGCAGTACGCGGCCGTCGCGGGCGGCGATCTCCGTGATGACGGCGTAGCGGTCAGGGCCGTGGACGACCAGAACGTGGTGCTCCATCGTCGTGACCGTGCCCGCGGCCGGGTCGACCGAGTGGACGATGGGGTCGTGGAGGTAGCGGCGGACCAGTTGATCGACGTCGCGATCGAGAGTGGCCGAGAAAAGCATCCGCTGACCGTCGGGGTGCACCTGGTCGAGCACGTCGGCAACCTGCGGCAGGAATCCCAAGTCGCACATCTGGTCGGCCTCGTCCAGCACGGTGATTCTCACCCGTCCCAGGCGGCAGGCGTTGCGCTCGATCAGGTCGTGCAGGCGTCCGGGAGTGGCGACGACCACCTCGGCTCCCTGGCGCAGCGCGGCGATCTGCCGGCCGATCGACGTTCCGCCGACGACCGTGGCGATCCGCAGCCCCAGTGCCTGGGCGTACGGCGCCAGCGCCTGGGTGACCTGTTGGGCCAGCTCCCGGGTAGGCACCAGGATCAGAGCAAGGGGCTGCTTCGGTTCCGCACACCGCCCGGCCGTCCGTACGAGCAGCGGCAGGCCGAAAGCGAGCGTCTTGCCTGATCCGGTGCGCCCGCGTCCCAGGATGTCGCACCCCTCCAGAGCATCGGGCAGTGTGGCGGCCTGGATCGGAAAGGGTTCGCGCACCCCGAGTTCGCTCAGTGTCCGCAGCACCTCCGTCGGCAGTTCCAGACCGGCGAAGGTGACGGCCGGGAGCAGCGTCGGGGTCGTTGCCCCGGGCTGGGCGGGACTGCCGTGAGCGATACCGGAGTCATTGGGATGCTTCATAAACAGCCTTCCGCAAGGGAACGTACCGAGGAAGGCCCGGCAGGTTTGGACAGCCCACGCACAAGCCGAACGGAACAGACAGAATCGCCCACCGCGACGACCACGCAAACGCGTGAGACTAACACACGGCATAACCTCGCGCCGCTGATACCGATCGCCCCTGTGTACGGGGCTGGCAGCGGGTCGGCCTGGAACAACCGTTCCCTTGGAGAACGGCCCGACCCCACGGGGGAGCAACGAACAGCAGGTCGAGCTCCGGTGGAGCAAGGACGAGCGAGTAAAATGCGAGGACCCGGCCGCCATGCTCGTCGGCGCCGACGGCCACGAAGGCGCGGTGGGCCTCGATGTAATCCGGACCGACCCGGTAGCCCGCGACTGCGGCCGCGTACTTACCCTCGTAGGCGCCTGAGCCACGCACGAGCCGCGTGAGCCGTTTGGCATCCCGCGCGACGGCCCTCCGTATCATGACCGGCTGGCTGATCGGGGAAGTGCGTGAACTCATCGGGAGAGCATTTCGCACCGGAGCGTGCCGCCGTGCGGCGGGGTCGTGTGCTCGGGCAGGATTCCTGCACCGCTCCCGGGAACCGGCCTGCTCAGGCCCCGATCGACCAACTCACTGCCGCCGCATCTACCGCCGCCGACAGCAAACTGAGACGTCCGAACCGCAGCGGAGGAGCCGGAGAACGAGGTGGTCAACCGCGGCTTCCCCTGGGCCTGCCGCAGCGAGGGCCAGCCTGTGCAGGACGACTTCAGGCTGGCCTCGTGAACCGCATCAGAAGACGTCAGACTTTGCGCCAGCAAGCGGATGTGTTCCGGTTGATCGCATCAAGTCCCTGGTCGTGCGTTGCGCATCGGCCGTAACGCGTGCCGTCGCTGTGTCCTTGCTTCGGGTGGCTCCCAAGAGGACAACCGAGAGCAACGGCGCCGGCGTTGTCACCCACATGTGCGGAAACCCCGCCATGCCGCGCCCGCGGGGCTTCTCGTCGCACGCCGCTCTCACACCGCCCTATGACGGGGGTTACGACTGCACGTGGCTTGGGGGTGTCCGGGAAGAGGTGAAGGTGCTGGCGGACCCGACGCCTGGAGCGGGGCACGCGGTGGCGTCGGCTCCCCGCGGATCGGCAGGCCCTGCCGGTCCTGGCCCACCTTCGGTGCGGACACACAAACGCCCAGCTCGCCAGCCGGATTCGAGGTCCTGGCCGAATTCCCGGCGGCACCTCCGGGCCCCTGCTGACGATCGCCGGCACCGAGGTCGCCACCGCCCACTTCAGCCACGGGACCGTCGCACGTGCGGGCGAGCCGGAGGAGCTGTTCGAGGTGCCGGGCGCGAGCCATTTCGACGTGTACGACAAAGACCGGTGCCTCGCCCCCGTCCTCGCGAAACGACAGACCCTCGGCATCGGCGACGCACCCTCCCCGGCCAGCGGTCGACGAGCGCCGGTACGTCGTCGGCGCGGCGGGTCGTATCGAGCGCTCAGATCCCGCAGGCAATGGATCACCCGCCCCGCTCCCCGGGTACCGTCAGGGTATGAGTCATCCACACCCCGAACTGAAAGCCGCCCCACCCCTTCCCGAAGGAGGGCTGCGGGTCATCGCCCTGGGCGGCCTGGGTGAGATCGGCCGCAACATGACCGTCTTCGAGCACGCGGGCAAGCTGCTGATCGTCGACTGCGGCGTGCTGTTCCCCGAGGAGACCCAACCCGGCGTGGACGTGATCCTGCCGGACTTCACCTCGATCCGGGACCGGCTGGACGACATCGTGGCCGTGGTACTCACCCATGGCCACGAGGATCACATCGGCGGCGTGCCGTACCTGCTGCGCGAGCGGTCCGACATTCCCGTCGTCGGCTCCAAGCTGACGCTGGCGTTCCTGGAGGCCAAGCTCAAGGAACACGGCATCCGGCCGCGCACGGTTCGGGTGCGGGAGGGCGACCGGCGTGGCTTCGGGCCCTTCGACTGCGAGTTCGTGGCGGTCAACCACTCCATCCCGGACAGCCTCGCGGTCGCGATCCGCACCCGGGCCGGGCTGGTGCTGCACACCGGCGACTTCAAGATGGACCAGTTCCCCCTCGACGACCGCATCACCGATCTGCGCGCCTTCGCCCGCCTCGGCGAGGAGGGCGTGGACCTGTTCCTCACCGACTCCACCAACGCCGAAGTACCCGGCTTCACCACCTCCGAGCGTGAGCTGAACCCGGCGATCGAGCAGGTGATGCGCACCGCGCCGCGCCGGGTCATCGTCTCCAGCTTCGCCAGCCATGTGCACCGCATCCAGCAGATCCTGGACGCCGCCCACCAGCACGGCCGCAAGGTCGCCTTCGTCGGCCGGTCGATGGTCCGCAACATGGGCATCGCCCGTGACCTGGGGTATCTGAAGGTCCCCTCCGGTCTGGTCGTGAGCACGAGGGAGCTGGAGAAGCTCCCGGACCACAAGGTCACTCTGGTGTGCACCGGTTCCCAGGGCGAACCGATGGCCGCGCTGTCACGGATGGCCAACCGCGACCACATGATCCGCATCGGCAAGGGCGACACCGTCCTGCTCGCCAGCTCCCTCATCCCCGGCAACGAGAACGCCATCTACCGGGTGATCAACGGGCTCACCCGGTGGGGCGCCCACGTGGTCCACAAGGGCAACGCCAAGGTGCACGTCTCCGGGCACGCCAGCGCCGGCGAACTCGTCTACTGCTACAACATCGTCAAACCCCGCAACGTCATGCCCGTCCACGGCGAATGGCGCCACCTGCGGGCCAACGGCGACCTCGCCATCCGTACCGGCGTCGACCCCGAACGGGTCGTCATCGCCGAGGACGGTGTCGTCGTCGACCTCGTCGACGGGCGCGCGTCCATCACCGGCAAGGTCCCGGCCGGCAACGTCTATGTGGACGGCATGGAAGTCGGCGGCGCCACCGAAGCGTCCCTCAAGGACCGTCTCACCCTCGCCTCCGAAGGCGTGCTCACGGTGGTGGCGATCGTCGACGCCGACACCGGCGCCCTCGCCGAGGCCCCCGACTTCCTGGCCCGCGGCTTCGTGCACGACGACACCACCTTCGAGCCGGTCATCCCCGTCATCGAGAAGACCCTGGCCACCGCCGCCGAGGAAGGCGTCGGGGACGCGCGCCAACTCGAACAGCTCCTCGCCCGCGCCGTGGCGAACTGGGCGTTCCGCGCCCACCGCCGCAAGCCCCTCATCATCCCCGTCATCATCGACGCCTGAGTTACAGCCCGGCAGCACTGTCCCGTCCCGGCCGCGGGGGCCGCCGGCGTCGAGGTCCGGCACGGGGCTCGCCAGCCACCCCCGTAGGCCGGGGTGGCAACGCCTGGTGCACGAGTAGGAGTCCCGTGCCGCCGGGCTCCGGTGGATGGGGCGGGCGGCGACCGGCCAAGGGATCGTTCAGCTGTCCGACATCGTGGACCGCGCGGACGATCCGGTCGCTCTCGGCCCCGATCCGCTGCGAGCCGGCGCCGTGGACGACGCTGTTGGTGGGCAGCTCCGCCACCGCGCTCAGGAGTCGAGGCTGAGTTCGGCCCAGACCGTTTTGCCGGGGTGACCCGGGGTGACGCCCCAGCGTCGGGAGAGTCGGTCGAGGAGTTGCATGCCAAAACCGCCGGGCTCGGTGTTCGCAGTGGGGCGTTTACGGGGCCAGCGGTCGCTGGAATCGCTGACGGCTATGCGCAGCCACCGCCCGTTCCAGGTGAGCCGGATCAGGGGCGGGCCTGAGCCGTGGCGGATGGCATTGGTGATCAGTTCCGAGACGAGCAGTTCGGCGGTCTGGATCATCCGGTGCTGCCGCAGCGGGCCGCCGAAACCGTCCACGCAGTCGCGGACCCAGTGCCGGGCGGCCGTGATGCTCGCCGTGACTGCGGGGAAGCGCGTCTCGCAGGATGGGATGGTCGATTCGCCGTTCACGAGAATCCTCCAGCGCGGGTGGCTCTGGGCCGCCGCCGACCGGTGCGCTGCGCAGCCGGTGGGAGCCATCTGTCGGGTTACCCGTGCCTGCCCGGTGAACCATCCGTGTCTGCCGGGTGACCGGCGGATCCCGTGAAAGTCATCCGCCGGGAGTTCGACAGTGGCGGTGCGTGCTGGGTGCGTGCGCTGCAGCCCCCTCGCCCGACGGCGAAGCACAGCTGTGAGCGGGATTCCGTGAGCACGGTGGGTGAGGCGGCGTACGGCGTCGGTGCAGGCCAGCGCATTGACGCCTTTTGCGAGCGCGGTGTCCTGTTCGCCGAGAGCAAGGTCCGAACCGGCACACACACAGTGAAGGCCCGGTGGACACCGGGCCTTCACGTTTGAGTAGCGGGGACAGGATTTGAACCTGCGACCTCTGGGTTATGAGCCCAGCGAGCTACCGAGCTGCTCCACCCCGCGTCGGTACGGTGAACTGTACGGCACCGATCGGAATCGGCCCAATCGACTTCGAGGGGGCCTCGGCTGTATGCCGCGTGCTCCCGCCGTACCGTCACTCGCAAGGACCTGCTGGCGCACGTATTGCAGTGGTTCGGCGAGGCTGCGGTAGCCGACCGCATTCCTAGGGTTTGCCGCGGGGGCCGGCCAGGCCGGGGACGTCAGCGAGGGCAATGCGGGCGGCGATGCGTTTGCCGACCGGCTCGCGCCGGGCTTCCACGCCCTGCGCGACGGCCATCACGATCTCCAGGCCGTGCTGCCCGACGCGGCCGGCCTCCGAGACCCGCGCCACCGGCAGCACCGGGTCGGAGTCCCACACGACGACCTCCACCACTTCGCCCATGATCCGCAGTTCCATCAGTACGGGTCCGGGCGCGTACTTGCGGGCGTTGGTGACCAGCTCGCTGACCACCAGCTGGGTGAGGTCCACGGCACGCTGCGAGACCGGTACGCCTTGCCCGCTCCGGGCACTGACGAGAAAATCCGCGGCCAGATGGCGAGCCTGGGCGATGCAACTGTCGTCCCCCGCCAGCGCCACGGCGGTCTGCAGAACACGGGCCTCAGGCGCGGTGTCGTCCTCCCCCACCGGGCCTGGCCCCATCACAGCCGCCATTCTTTCCCCATGTGAACGCCCCGCACATACCCCCGCAGCCGAGGTTCACGCCTTGCCCGCCTTGTTGACTGTGCCACACAAAGACCCCGCCCGTACCATGCCGGACGGCACTGCGTACGACGGTGTGAATATGCCAGGATCACCTATATGGCTGAGGCAGAGATGACCGACAACGGACCCACCGAGCCGCCAGGCCGACTATCGGTCGTGTCCACGACCGTCGACGGCATCCGCGTAGTGACCCCGGCCGGAGAGCTCGACCACCACACCGGCGACACGCTCCGCCAGGCCCTGGACGCCTCCGACACCCCCCGCCCCCGCGTCGTGGTCGACCTGCACCAGGTCACCTTCATGGACTCCAGCGGCATCAACATCCTCATCGCCGCTCACCGCGCCCTCAGCGAGGCCGACGGCTGGCTGCGCCTGGCCGCACCCCGCGAATCCGTGATGCGCACCCTGAACATCGTCGGCGTCGACACCCTCATCGACTGCCGGGAAACGCTCCACCAGGCCCTCAGCAACTGACGCTTCGGAACCGGCCTCTCCATCGGCGGGAAGAAAGCGGCCCGCAGAGGTGGTGGGGGTGTGGCCGGCCTCGACGGCACGGCTGACGGAACCGCCTCCGGGACCGAGTCGCGGTCCCGCTGCCCGAGCGGCCGGAGTACCACCCGGACCAGTCACCAGGTCGCCACCGTCCCCGCCTCACCGGCCGGATCTGCAGGCCGCGGATGCGCGGCGCGCCCCTGCCGTCGGCGCCGCCCACGGCAGGACTCTCGTCAACCTCCCGGAAGGCGCGTGATCAGCCTCCCGGCGGCCCTGACGGAAGGCTGCGGTAGAGGGAGCCCCGCCCCTTGGGAGACGGAATCCCGCCGCCTCATCAGCCCACTCCGCCGCCGTGGGGGAGCGAACCGTAGTGCTTGACCGGCGGACTGGGCTCTACCCGTCTTCGCTTTGCGAACCATGCCAGTCCAAGATGAGGACGGTGGCGTCGTCCCTGAGGTTTCCCCGACAGGCGTCCAGCACCGCGGTGGTCAGGCTGCGCACGGTCTCCCTGGGGTGCGAGGCGCGGGTGTCCCAGATGAGGGATGCCAGGTCGACTGCTCCGGCGCCGCGTTCCTGCATGCCGTCGGTGAGCAGGACCAGACGGTCGCCGGGGAGGAGCTGGAGTTGCTGGACACGGTAGGAGGCGGGGGCCGCCACGCCGAAGGGGAGGTTGGCCGCGAGCTGGACCTCTTCGACCTCGCTGGCGCCTTTGCGCAGGCGGAGCGGCCGGGGATGCCCGGCGTTGACCAGTTCGCAGGTCCCCGTCGCGAGGCTGATGCACAGCAGTTGACCGGTGGCCAGGCCACGGCTGTGGGTCAGCAAGGCGTCATGGGCACGTTGGGCCTGCTGGAGCGCGTCACAACCGCTGCGGCGGGCGCCGCGCAACGCGCCGACCAGGAGCGTGGCGAGCAGCGCGGAGTGGGTGTCGTGACCCATGGCGTCGGTGATGGACAGGTGCAGTGTGTCGTGATCGAGCGTGAAGTCGTATGTGTCCCCGCCGATGTCGTCGGCCGGCACCAGCCCCGCGGCGAGGGTGAACTGGGGAGCCTCGCAGCAGGAGGCCGAGGGAAGCAGTTGGTGCTGGATCTCGGCGGCCAGGCTGGTCCGGGTGGTGCGCCGGCCCGCCTGATACAGGTCGGTGAAGCGGCGGTCGGTGACGATGATGTAGGCCAGTGCGTGCGCCGCGTCCTCGATCTGGGCGAGCACGGTGTCGTCGGCGTTCTGCAGCGTCGCCTCCAGCAGACCGATGCAGTCGCCGCGGTTGGTCACCGGCGAGATCACACGCCGCCCGCCCAGGCCGTCCGGTTCCACGTGCTGGCGCTGGCTGCGCAGGACGGCGTCGTAGACGCTGCCCTCCAGGTCGATCCGCTCGGCAGCGCCCCCGTCGTCGTCGGCCTGTGTGATCAGGCGCAGCAGCCGATGGCCCACGAGGTCGACGAACAGGAAGGACACGTGCTCCGCCCCGAAACGCTTGCGCAAGTCGTTCGCAACCACCTCGACGGACTCCCCCGGCGGTGCCGCCTCCGCGGCGGCCAGAAGCTGCCCCAGTTCCAGATCCCCGCCACCCATGGCAACCTCCTATCCGTTGCCGCTCCTTCTTCCCCGGGTTCGCCCGTCTTCACCCAGTACACGCATCGCGCCTGCTCGCGGGTGTCTCTGGCGTCGGGATCTGGTTGCCTCTCGGAGCGCAGCGGGGTGATCAGGCGGTGTTCGTCGAGAGGGGCGACGGGACGAGAACCGGCAGGGTTCCGCGGGGGCCGCCTGGGCAGGTGGGGCTGCGGGGATCTCGACGTCATCGCCTGTCGCCCGGCTGTTCCGGACGCCTCGCCACCCTGGCCGCAGGGCCGTGGCGACTGATGAAGCCGACGCCGATGATGCCCGCCACGGCTGCGGCGGGCATCAGCGGAGCGCGGACAGCCGACTGTCAGCCGGTAGTGAGCAGGCCCTCGCGCAGGCGGGCGAGGCAGCGGGACAGGAGTCGGGAAACGTGCATCTGGGAGACGCCGAGGCGTTCGCCGATCTGGGCCTGGGTGAGTTCCTCCACGAACCGCATGTGGATGATCTGCCGGTCCCGCTCGTCCAGGTCGGCGATCAGCGGGGCCAGGGAGTGGAAGTCCTCCACCAGCTCCAACGCGGCGTCCTCTACGCCGATGAAGTCCTGTAGGACGCTCTCGCCGTCCTCGCTGCCGCCGATCGCGGCGTCCAGGGAGGAGGAGTTGTAGCCGTTGGAAGCCAGGCGGGCCTCGCGGACCTCGTCCTCGGACAGGCTCATCAGCTCGGACAGTTCCTTGACCGTCGGCGCGCGACCCAGCCGGCTACGCAGTTCCTCGGTGGCCCGGGCGAGCTGGACGCGGGCCTCCTGCAGCCGCCGGGGTACGTGCACGGCCCAGGTGGTGTCCCGGAAGAACCGCTTGATCTCCCCGACGACGTAAGGGATGGCGAAGGAGGTGAACTCCACCTCGCGGGAGAGCTCGAACCGGTCGATCGCCTTGATCAGGCCGATCATCCCGACCTGGACGATGTCCTCCATCTCCTCCGGCCCGCGGCTGCGGAAGCGGCCGGCCGCGTAGCGGACCAGGGACATGTTCATCTCGATCAGCGTGTTACGGGCGTAGCTGTATTCGGGCGTGCCCTCCTCCAGCACCGCAAGCTGCTCGAAGAACAAGCGGGAGAGTTCGCGGGCGTCCTTGGGCGCCACGCGGGACGCGTCGGCGACTTCGGGCAGCTCGGTGATCTGCGTGTCCAACCTGCTCATGAGCGGCATGTAGGTCCCCTCCCGATTCGAACTCGTTCCACGGCCCGCCGTGAAACGGCCGACAACGCCCCGGCTACCCCCTCACCCTCCACCCATGCCTGCCATCCCAGGGTCAATGGGCAGGCGTGAGCTCGGACGTCTCCCCTCCGGGAGGCCACAGACCCGACTGACCGGAGTGTCCGGCCGGTGTTCCGGTGTCGGCCCGTCTGCCGTCGCGCCGCGCGTGGAGCATCGGTTGCGACCGGAAACGGGCCAGCGCCGCGTCGGCACAGACCCGTAAGCGGGCTACGGCTGCGGCGGCGCCGCGGATCGGACCCCGCACGAGGGCATCCCGGCGCGGCCCACCACCAGCTAGTACTGCAACGGTATTCGCCGTGACTTGTGGCCAGGTCAGGGGCTACGGACCGGCCCACCGGCCAGGTCATCTGCCGCTACGAACGCGCCCGCCCCGGCACACGTGTCGTGTCCCGAGCGAGCACGCCAACTGCTGCCCGGGGCAACGCGGCCTCGGGCACTCGACTTCAGTCCCGGCCCTTGCCGCGCAGCGCTTGGTGACACCGCAGGGCCACCACGCGGAGCCGCTCCCTCAGCTCATCGTGGTCTGCGCCACGTGTCTTGTTGGCGTGGCAATCGGGGCAGAGGGCAACCATCGCGCTCGGGTAGTCGCGCCCACCTGCCGCGTGGTCGTCGACGTGATCGACTTCGAGGAGCGGTTCCCCGGTCGTCGTGCGATACGGCAGGTCTGGCAGAAGACACTCCGGGCTCTCACAGCGGCCTTCGCTGCGCCTGAGAACCGCCCGTCTCGCGGCGTCGTCCCGGTCTCGGCGCCCTGTCGTCGTCGCACGGCGGACCTCGTGCCTGCCCGCTGCCTCACGCTCCCACAGGGCCTCGCATGCGGCGTTGTAGGCAGCCTCATCCGAGACGACCCGCACACGCATCCGCCGAAGTGCGTACGGCACTGGTTCAAGCCAGGCGAGCCGGACATCATCTCCAGTGACAGATGCCGCTCCGCGCGATTGAGCTGGCGGAACTCCTGGCCACTCAGTCGTCCTGCACAGGGCACTGACATTGTCCCCGGGCTGCACACACGGAGCGCGCGGCGTCACACCGCGTCATTCCGGAGAAACGCGAAACTCGAATTCGGGGCGGTCCCACGGCACGGCGGGCGGGTTCGCGAGCGCGGTCCCGATCCGTACTGCGCCAACGCGGTGGTAGAAGTCCTCGGCGGGAAGATGCGACACGACCTTGACACGGTCGAGCCCGGCGGCACGGGCCTCGGACTGCATGTGTGCGACGAGCAGCCGTCCGATACCCCGTCCTTGCGCTTCGTCGGCGACGAACAGCAGGTCGAGCTCCGGTGGGGAGAGGACGAGTGAGTAGAAGCCGAGGACCCGGCCGCCATGCTCGTCGGCGCCGACGGCCACGAAGGCGCGGTGGGCCTCGATGTAATCAGGCCCGACCCGGTAGCCCGCGACTGCGGCCGCGTACTTGCCCGCGTAGGCGCCTGAGCCACGCACGAGCCGCGTGAGCCGTTTGGCATCCCGCGCGGCGGCCCTCCGTATCGTGATCGGCTGGCTGATCGGGGAAGTGCGTGAACTCATCGGGAGAGTATTTCGCACCGGGGCGTGCCGTCATGCGGCGGGTCGGCTGCTCGGGCAGGATTCCAGCGCCACTTCCGGGAACCGGCCTGCCCAGGCCCCGATCGACCAACTCGCGGCCGCCGCGTCGGCCGCCTGCCGACAGCAGCTGAGACGCCCCAAACGCTGCGGAGGAGCCGGAGGACGGGGTCGTCAACCGCTGCTTCTCCTGGGTCTGCATCAGCGAGGCCCGGCCTGTGCGCGCGGGACCTCGGTATCAAGACCGTGGACACCGCAGCCGGTCGCTACAACCTGTGCCGGGTCGTGCCCAGTGAGGGACCTATCCACGCGTCAGACCGTCTCACGTATCGCGGACGCCCCTGTCGCGGGGGCTTGCGGGAAGGCTCTCTCCGACGAAGCGGGCAAGCTGGTCTGCGGCACCGCGTGGCAGGTCGGCGACCGCGGTCTCCGGCAATGTCGTGATGACGGTCCGCAGGCGCGCTCCGAGCTCTGGCAGCACGGTCCAGGCCGATGCGGGGGCTTCGACGGTGGCGAGCAGCAGGTCGCCCTCGTAGAAACGGGCGTCGAGCAGCGGCTCCTCGATCAGCAAGCGCACGGCGAGTGGAAGAACGTAGGGCAGTGCCACCTGCTGCGCGATGAGGGTGCGCAGATCCGCGGGGCCGAGTTCGCCCAGGGGCACGCTCCGCAGCCCATGGACTCGGCGCACCAAATGGGTCGCGTCAGCGTCAGGAGGCGTCCAGCGGGGTGGGTCCAGCTCGTCGAGCGTGCGGTCGAGGTGCAACAGAGGGTCCATGAGCCTCATTCTCGTCAGGCCGCTGTGCACAGGTCGGCACGCCCCAGGACTTGGTGCGACTCGTGGGTGGCGGCACCCAGGTGGTGCGAGCGCGGTCCGGCGCCGCCGGTGAAGGCGACGCTCTGGACGATCTGCCTGCCGTACATCCAGGCCGCGTACAGCTCGTGCTCATCACCCTCGATGGTCTCCGAGCAGCCGAAGCCGAGGGACTTTTGGTGGGCGTGGGCCGCCGGGACATCGGGAGTGCGGATGTTGCAGTGGTCCAGGTGGGCGACCTCCGCGCCGGGGCGCAGGTCACAGCGCCGGCTGAGGCGACCGGAGCCGCCGGATCTGGGCAGGGGCGTGGGGGTCGGGGTTTGCTGCCCCGGCCCCCACGCCCCTGCCGTCACCGCCTCCGGCGGCGGCCCCGCCGGGGCCTGTGCACGGCCGCGAGGGCCAGCGCCCGCTCGCGCGGGGTGCAGCCCCGGGTCATCCACAGGACCGCGCCGTAGCTGACGATGTCGCGGGCAAGGCGCAGCCCCTGGTTGACGCCCGTCCACGGGGCCACGGTCTCCGCCAGGTCCGCCGCCTGGTCGAGCAGTTCATCGAGAAACATGGGTCACTCCTCATCATGTCGGTCGTCGGTCGCCGGCTGCTTCCGACATGAACGAGGCTGCTCTCAGGGGAAGTTGTACAGAACGCCGGCGAATACGGGCGACCGCCCACGCAATCGGCGTACGCTTCCGGACTGCTCGGATGACAGCGAGTAGTCGTTTTTCAAAGGCTCCGGGGGTTGAAGAATTGGCCCGTGAAGAACAGCGGTGGCATCCCGCGGGTCCAGGCCGGCAGATCTCGTGGCCGCAGGACACCGACGGCTGGGGCGAGGACCGGCTCTGGATCCTGAACGCGCTCAAGCACTGGATGTGGGGCGTGGCGCACGGCTACGAAGGACGCCGGATGCTCGCTGGCGACCTGCGCCCGGTGTTCGGCGTGAAGTCCGCCGGGACCGTCTCGTCGTGGATCGCCCAGGGCGGCGTCCGCGGCGACGAGGGCCTGAAGTACTGCGAGACGGTCCGGGAACGCGCCGGTTGCACAGCCTCGTGCGAGAGCGGCTACGGAGACCTCGCGGAACTGCGGAAGCGGTACGCGCGAGCCCGCCACCACAGCGAGGAGCAGAAGAGGGCGGCACGGCAGCGCTCCCGCCGGCGAACCGTCGTACCCGCCCCCCTCAAGCTCACCCCACGGGAGATCGACCGCCGGCTGTCGGTCCTGGCAGAGGCGCGGGAGGGCGCTCTGCGGTCCCTGGAGACGGTCACCGTCAACCAGTTCGGGCCGGCCGGCGACCGTGTGACGCTCGCTCAGGTCCGTGTCGAACGGACCGCCGAGCGGCAGATGCTGAAGCACATCGAGCGTCAGTTGAACGGAGCCGCGGCCGGACAGGCCGCCGCTCTCGTCGGGGAGCCCGGCGTCGGCAAGAGCTGCTCCCTGTGGGGGGTGCACCGAACTCTGTCCCGGCGCGAGGACATCTGCCTGGTCCTGCTCTCCGCAACCTCCCTGCTCGCCGGCCCCGGCGGTCCCGCCGACCTGCGGCCCCACGAACTGCCCGCGCTGCTGCACGAACACCGCGGACGGACCTCGGGCGTCAGGCGCCCCCTCGTCCTGCTGCTGGACACCGCCGACCTCCTGCTGCATCAGCCGGAGACCGCGAACGACTTCGTCGAACTCATCACCGATCTGCGCTCCGCGGGCACCGCGGTCGCCCTGGCCTGCCGGAGAGGCGAAGCCGGTCTGCTCAAGCAGAGCTGGGACACCGCCCGCGGACCCGGCGCGTACGCCTCGCTGCTCTCCGACATCCTCCTCGACCTGTACGACACCGGCACGGACGACGACCGTCGCGGCGGATGGGCCCCGGGATCCGAACTGGCCCGGGCCGTCGACGCCTACGCCAAGGCGTACGCGCCGCGGCGCACCGAGGGCTCCCTGCCGCAGATGCGGCGGGCCCTGGCGGACGCCTCCGCACGCGGGCTGCCGCTCGGCGAGCTGATCCGCCACCCGCTGCATCTGCGCATGGTGTTCGACCTCTACGCCCCCGAAGGGCCGAGCGGGTCGGACCTCGATGTCGCCGGCCTCTTCCACGACTTCTGGGTCAGGCGCGTCGACCGCGACATGCGGCACTCGACGCCGGCGCCCGGCACCGAGCCCGGGGAACAGACCATGCCCCTCGGTCCGGTCGCCGCCGAGATCGGCCTGGTCACCTTGCGCGAGGGCACCATCGAGCTGCGGCAGGAGGCCGTCCGCGATCTCGTCGCCTCCCGCCTCGGCCTGTCCGGGCAGGAGGCAGCCCACTCCATCGGAGTACTGCGGCGCCGGGGAGTGCTCAGCGAACCCTTCGCCGGCCGGCTGCGCTTCCACCACCAGGCGATCGGCGAGTACGCCGCCGGGCGCGGTCTCGCCGACTCCCCCGCGGGACTCGACGCGGCCGTACGACGGATCGCCGAGCATCCCCAGGACCTCTATCTCGCCGAAGCCGCCCGGCACGCCTTCCACCACAGCGACCGGACACGCGCACACCGGGCGACGCACTGGTATCCCCTGCTGGCGCCGCTCGCCCGGGCCTCGTCGCCGGTGGCCCGGGAGACGTTCCTGCGCATCCTCGCCGGACTCGGCCACGCTCCCGCCACCGCCCTGGAGCACGCCGGCCCGCTCGTCGAAGACGCCGACGACGGCCGGCTCCTCGCCGCGCACTACCTGGCCCGTCTGAAGGCCACCGGCCGGCCCGCCGAGCACATCTGGCCGACGATGCTGAAGAGGATCTGGGCCGTGGCCGACGGCCCCCAGCGCCGCGAGGTCCTGCGCATCCTGACCGTCCTGCTCCGGCAGCAACGCGCCACCGCCGCGGCCTTCCTGCACGGCCTGCCCGCCCAGGACCTGCCCCGGTGCACCCCCGCCCCCCAGCTGACCACCCTGATGCGCCATCTCCACGAGGCCGGCGAGGCGGTCCCCGACGGCTCCCGCCGTGCCACCGCCGCCTCTCCGAAGCACCCCGTGGCCGCCATGATCGAAGCGATGCTCGACGACGGTTTCGTGCGGCTCGGCGCGCCTCTTGAGCACGCCCTTGCCACGCTCGCCGAACTCGGCGCCACCTGGCCCGACCGGTACGGCGATCTGTGCCGCGGCGTACCGGCCCGCGTCGCCGCCATTCCCGGGAAGGTCCCCAAGGACGTCGACAAGATCATCGCCCTGGCCGCGGCCTGCTGGGCCGCCGTACAGGTCCATGAAGGCACCGCCGACACCTTGCGGGCCCTGCGCGCCTGTCTGAGCGAACTCGCCGACGGAGCCCTGCCCGTCGCCCCCCACCCGGTCGTCCTGCACGGTGTGGCGAAGACCCTGTGCGATCCCGGCGTGCGGATCGCACCGCCGGCGCTGCGCGAGGCACTGGCGCTCGCCGCCGCGTCCGCACCCGCCGGCGACACCCGCAAGGTCATCGCCCGTTACTTCCTGCGCCCGCTGCTCATGGCCGGCGAGGCGCCGGCAGGGCGGGCGGCACGGGAGTGGTGCCGTGCGCAGACGTCGCACGAGCGGGTAGGGCAGGTCCCCCAGCCGCCCGCCACGACCCTGGTTCTGACCGCCCTGGCACAGCGGATGCCCGCCGCCGTGGTCGCCGCGTCACTGCCCGACGACCGCAGATCGGCGAAGCCGCGGGCGACGACGCTCCTGCCGTGGACCACGGCTCCCTGGGACCCGGAGCTGACCGTCGCCGCCGCGGCCGGCGGCCATCACCTCGCCACCCACGCCCTCGACCGCCTCACCGGTGTCACCCCCGGTCCGGAGGCGGCCCGGGAGGTGTCCGAGAAGGAGCGGGAGAGCGAGGAGGGCCACACCGAGGACCGCGTCGGCGATGACAGGGCCCCGGAGACGGGCACGGAGACGAGCACAGAGAAGAACACGGAGCGGGGCACCGGGAAGCGCCGGAGCAGGGGGCGGCAGGCGCGCAAGCGGCTGCCGTCACCACGCGAAGAGGTCGTCGTACGCGTCCCCGAGGCCCCGGACCTCCTGCTCCCCTGGCTCCTCGAGGACGCGCGGCTCCGCTCCAGCAGCGACGCCCTCATCGCCTTCGTCCATGCCCACGAGGCACGACAACTGCCCGCCGAGCACACCCGGCAGCTCTCCCTCATCGCCTCTCACCTGCGGGAACAGAGGAAGGATCCCCTGGCCTGGGCGGCGGCACACCGGCTGACCGCCCGCATGATCAGCCGGGGTCTCACACCGCTCGGCACCCCCGCCGACGTGGCGGAGCAACTCGACGCGTTGCGCACGAGCGCCGGCGCGCAGACCGCACTGCTGGAGGCGGCGACGCAGGCCATCACCGCCGACCCCGCTCAGTGGGATCTCTCCGCCGCGCGGACCACCCTGACCCCCGTCCTCGCGGAACTCGTCGCACG
Source organism: Streptomyces flaveolus (assembly GCF_000716535.1). Classification (GTDB taxonomy): domain Bacteria; phylum Actinomycetota; class Actinomycetes; order Streptomycetales; family Streptomycetaceae; genus Streptomyces; species Streptomyces flaveolus_A. The sequence goes on from NZ_JNWV01000020.1 coordinate 141,774, forward strand.
TGCCTCGGAGATCGCCGCCACCGTCACCCGGCCGCAGAAAGGGCACGACGCCTACATGCTGGCCGGAAACGCCGCCCATCTGCTGAGAGTCCGTCTCGCCGTGCTCGACGCACGCCGGAGACTCGCCGACGGCAGTCGTGACATCGGGCTGGAGGTCCTCCGCTCCCTCGTCTTCGTGCCAGGGAACCCGTGCGTACCGCGCGGTCATCGCCTCGCGGAGCCGGCCAACGTGTGGCCGCACCGGTTCCAGACCATGCCCCGGCTGTGCATCGACCTTCACGAGGCCGGACGTCCCCAGGACGCCGAAGAGCTACTGGGGTCGGCGGTGGAGGTCGTGACCGCGGGCTCCGGTCCTCACGCCCGCTGGCGACAGTTCGCGTGGAACCCGTGGCGCCCCTACCTGCGTGTCCTCGTCGGCGAGCGTTCCAACCTCTACGACCTGCTCATCGACTACGGCACCCGCGACCACCAGCTCGGCCGCCACTTGCTGGAAGTCGCCGGACAGGCCCTGAGCAACATCTCGGAGGAACTGCACCGGCTGCTCACCGATCCGCGGTGGCCCGCCGGACTGCGCGACGCCGCCCGCCGGACCGCGTCGTGGGCCGGTCGGGACGGCGCCAACCTGCGGTGGGAGACGGTCTACGACGAGATCGAGAAGCGGTGAACACGAGCGCGGGACCATGCCGACCGGCAGGGCATCCACCACCGGTGCACATACCCTACGGGGGTATAGTGTTCGATTGTGAGGGGCGCGAAATCCGGCCCCTCCCGCGGATCGACCCACGCTCACACACGAGGAAGAAGCCATGACGGATCAGACGAACTCCGGCTCCTCCTGCTGCGGCTCCTGCGGCACCGGCGCGGCGACCGACGTCCAGGTCCACGGCGTCGGCGTCACGACCACGTACAAGGTCTCCGGTATGACCTGCGGTCACTGCGAGACCGCCGTCTCGAAGGAGATATCCGCCCTGGACGGCGTCACCGCGGTCACGGCCGTCGCCGAGACCGGCGAGGTCAAGGTCACGTCCACGGCCCCGCTCGACCAGGAGGCCGTCCGCGCCGCCGTGGACGAGGCCGGTTACGAGCTCGTCGGCCGGGACTGACGGCTCCCGCGGGGTTCCGACCCGGTGCGCCGCTCATTCGCTCCCGCGTCGGGACGTACCGCTCCGCTGATACGGACGCCGTACGCCCCGGCCTACACCAGGAGATTCGCATGACCAGCACGGCTCCCGAGAAGACGCTCAGCAGTCCGACGCCCTCGCCCCCCTCCGAGGTGGAGCTCTCCATCGGCGGTATGACGTGCGCCTCGTGCGCCGCCCGGGTGGAGAAGAAGCTCAACCGGATGGACGGCGTCACGGCGACCGTGAACTTCGCCACCGAGAAGGCCAAGGTCACCTACGGCCCGGACGTCGAGGTCGCCGACCTCATCGCGACCGTCGTGAAGACCGGCTACACCGCCGAGGAGCCTCCTCCTCCGGCGGTCGCGAAGACGCTGGGCGCCGCCGAGACCCCCGCCGCGCCGGACGGTGAACTTCTCTCCCTGCGCCAGCGCCTGTTCGTGTCGCTGGCACTGTCCGTGCCCGTCGTCCTGATGGCGATGGTCCCGGCCCTGCAGTTCGACAACTGGCAGTGGCTCTCGCTCACCCTCGCCTCCCCTGTCGTGGTCTGGGGCGCCTTCCCCTTCCACAAGGCGGCCTTCACCAACGCCCGACACGGTGCCGCCACCATGGACACGCTCGTATCCATCGGCACACTCGCGACCCTCGGCTGGTCCTTGTGGGCGCTGTTCTTCGGGCACGCCGGTATGCCGGGCATGCGGCACGGTTTCGAGTTCACGGTCTCCCGCACGGACGGCTCCTCCTCCATCTACCTGGAGGCCGCGGCCGGAGTGACCGCCTTCATCCTGGCCGGCCGCTACCTGGAGGCGAAGTCCAAGCGCAAGGCGGGCGCGGCCCTGCGGGCCCTGATCGAGCTGGGCGCGAAGGACGTCTCCGTGCTGCGCGGCGGCAAGGAGGTCCGCGTCCCCGTCGCACAGCTGGCGGTCGGCGACCGGTTCGTCGTCCGGCCCGGCGAGAAGATCGCCACCGACGGCACGGTGGTCGAGGGCTCCTCCGCGGTGGACGCCTCCATGCTCACCGGTGAGTCCGTCCCGGTGGACGTGACCGTCGGTGACGCGGTCACCGGCGCCACCGTCAACGCGGGCGGCCGGCTGGTCGTCGAGGCGACCCGCGTCGGCGCCGACACCCAGCTCGCCCGGATGGCCAGGCTCGTCGAGGACGCGCAGAACGGCAAGGCGGCCGTGCAGCGCCTCGCCGACCGGATCTCCGCCGTCTTCGTGCCGGTGGTGATCCTGATCGCCCTCGGCACGCTGGCGACGTGGCTCCTCGTCACCGGCGACGCCACCGCCGCGTTCACGGCCGCCGTCGCCGTCCTGATCATCGCCTGCCCGTGCGCGCTGGGCCTGGCCACCCCGACCGCGCTGATGGTCGGCACCGGGCGCGGCGCCCAGCTCGGCGCGGTCGCGGTCGCCTGGGACGGGCAGGCGCGCGGTGTGCTCACCGTGGCCGACGCCGTCAAGGAGACGAGCGCTGAGGCCGTCGCCGAACTCCGTCGGCTGGGGCTCACGCCCGTACTGCTGACCGGCGACAACACGCGCGTCGCGGAGTCGGTCGCGCGCTCCGTCGGCATCGAGGAGGTGATCGCGGAGGTCCTGCCCCAGGACAAGGTCGACGTGGTCAGGCGGCTCCAGTCCGAGGGACGCACGGTCGCGATGGTCGGGGACGGGGTCAACGACGCGGCCGCCCTCGCCACCGCCGATCTCGGCCTCGCCATGGGCACCGGCACCGACGCGGCGATCGAGGCCGGCGACCTCACGCTGGTACGCGGTGACCTGCGGGTGGCGGCCGACGCCATCCGCCTGTCCCGCAGGACGCTCGCCACCATCAAGGGCAACCTCTTCTGGGCCTTCGGCTACAACGTCGCCGCCCTGCCCCTGGCCGCGTTCGGCATGCTCAACCCGATGATCGCGGGAGCGGCGATGGCCTTCTCGTCGGTCTTCGTCGTCACCAACAGCCTCCGGCTGCGCGCCTTCACGTAGCCGCCGGCCCGACGAGATGCGCACGAGGCGCCCGGTCCGGACGACCGGGCGCCTTGTGGCAAGGGGAGACAGCCGGGCCCTGACGGCCTCGGGAGTCCGCCCGGCGCCGACGGCACCCCCCGGCGGTGCGACGGAGGTCAGCCGCCGACGTGGTACCGGCTGGTGATCGCGACGCGGTTGAAGGCGTTCATCACGGTCGCCAGCCACGCGATCGCCGAGACCTGGTCGGCGGTGAGGACGGCCGCGGCGGCGTCGTAGTCCTCGTCGCTGACGTGTCCGTCCGGCACGCGTGTGATCGCCTCGGTCAGGCGGAGGGCGGCGCGGTCGGTCTCGGAGAAGTAGCCGGTCTCCGCCCATGCGGGCAGCACGGCGATCCGGTCGGGGTTCTCGCCCTTCCTGAGGGCGTCGCGGGTGTGCATGCGCAGGCAGAACGCGCAGCCGTTGATCTGGGAGGTGCGGATCCTCAGCAGTTCGACCAGGAGGGGGTCGAGGCCCGCTGCGGCGGCGGCCTCTCCCACCTCCGACGACAGGGCGATGAGGGTCTTGTAGGCGGCAGGGTGCTGCTCGCCGATGTTGACGCGCTGGGTGTCGGTCATGTCGTCCTTCGCTTCTTTCGTGTGGTGCGTGCCCCGCCCTCCGGGGGGCGGCTATGACGCGGGGTCGTCGATCTTGAGCTTGTCTCCGGTGTTGGAGACGAAGACGACCAGGAGCTTGGCCCGCTCGGTCGGGCTGGTGTTCTCGGTGAGGACGTGGTGGGCACCCGGCTCCTCGACCCAGTTCTCGCCCTGGTGGTAGGTGCGCACGGGCTTGTCGTCGAGCCGGCTGCGCACGGTGCCTTCGAGGACGTAGGCGTAGACGAACGCCTGGCCGTGCCGGTGCGGCATCGCGCGTGCGTTGGGCGGGAAGTCGACGATCACCGAGGTGAACGTCTTCCCCTTCACGTTCGGAAGTGCCTGCTGGAGCAGCGGCTTGAGGGTTTCGGCGGGGTGCGTCGACGCCATGGCCGCGGGCGATGCCACGGCCTCGGTCGGCCTCTGGGCGGCTGCGGGCTGGTCGGAGGTCGAGCAGGCGGTGGCCGCGCCCAGCGTGGCGACGGCCAGCAAGCCGCCGGCGATCCGCATTCCGATCATGATCGGTCTCCTGTTCGGTCTTCCGTGACGCGGATGATCGTTCTGCCCGGGGTGCGCGTGCCGGGGGCGAACGCGGAGGGTGCTTCGGCGAGCGGCCGCACGGCACCGACGAGCGGCTTGAGCCGGCCGTCCCTCAGCCGCGCGGCGAGCTCGGTGAGCCGGGCGCGGTCGGGTTCGACGACGAAGAAGACCGCCCGCCCGTCCTTGGGCCGGACCTTGGGCGGCATGGCGATGGAGACGAGGGTGCCGCCGGGGCGGACCAGGGCGGCCGAGCGGTCGAGGATGTCGCCGCCGATCACGTCGAACACGACGTCGGCCTCGCCGGCCTCCTCCAGCTTCTCGGTCTCCAGGTCGATGAAGGTGTCGACGCCCAGGGCGAGGGCCCTGTCCCGGGCGGAGGTCCGGCCGGTGCCGATGACGCGGGCGCCGGCCTCGTGGGCGAGCTGCACCGCGATCGAGCCGACGCCGCCCGCGGCACCGTGGATGAGGACGGTCTGGCCGGTGGTGAGACGGCCGTGGTCGAACAGCCCCTGCCAGGCGGTGAGCCCGGAGATCGGCAGTGCGGCGGCCAGGGTGTGGTCGATGCCCGCCGGCAGCGGGGCGAGGTTGCGGGCCTCCACCGCGGTGTACTCGGCGAGCGTGCCGTCACGGGTCCAGTCGGCCAGGCCGAACACCCGCTGTCCGACGCTCAGGCCGGTGGTGCCGTACCCCAGCTCCACGACGACACCCGAGAGTTCGTGTCCGGGCACGCTGGGCGTCCGGTCGCGGCCGGCGCGATCGGTCCACGTGGCGGGCCAGTCCAGCTCTCCGGGGGTGAAGCCCGCGGCGTGCACCCGCACGATGACGTCGTTCTCGGCCGCATGCGGGTAGGGGATGTCCGCCAGGGACATCCCGGCGACCCCGGCGTCACGGTCTCGAACTGTGATGGCTTGCATACAGGTCCTTACTGGGAGGGGCGACCCGAGCGCGCGGCCCGGTCACATTCAGGGCCGGCGGCGGCTCGTCGTCGGGAAGACGCAGCAGGTGGATGTATGCCGTTCCGCATGATCGATCTCACCTGCCGGCGCGTTCCTCCGTCGCCCGTCTTGCGTACTACTCGTCAGGGAGACGAGGCAGCACCTCCGGGTGTGACAGCCCGGACGCGCACGAGTTTCTCCGGGTTGATGACCCGGCGGTACGCGGTGATCAGACCGTCCGTGATCTGGACCGTGTCGACGGAGTAGACCCGGCCTGCCCGGTGGAACACGAGGGCCGGCTCACCGCCGACCTCGGCGAAGTCGATGCGGTCCGGGTGCCACTGGCGCCCCGTGCGCACCATGACCTCGGCGACGCGCTGGCCGCCGTGTATGAGCTTGCGTGCCGCGGGGACCTTGCCGCCTCCGTCGGTGACGTAGACCGCGTCCGGATGAAGGAGCCTGACCAGGCCGGCCAGGTCCCCGGCCTCGTAGGCGGCGCGGAAGACCGTGAGGATGCGTTGGCGCTCCGTCTTCGACGCCTGCGGCGTGGACTGCCTCGCTCTGGCCACCCGCCGTCGTGCCCGCGAGGCGAGCTGCCGGGCACCCGGCGCGGAGACGCCCAGGACGTCGGCGATCCGGCCGAACTCGAGGCCGAAGACATCGTGCAGGACGAGGGCCACCCGCTCCGGCGGGCTCAGCTCTTCCATGATCAGGAGCATGGCGGAACTGACGGACTCGTCGACGAGGACCGGCTGTGCCGCGTCCGCCCCTGTCAGCAGCGGCTCTGGCAACCACGGCCCGACGTAGGTCTCCCGGCGGAAACGGGCGCTCTTGAGGATGTCGTACGACCGTCGCGCGGCCACCGTCACCAGCCAGGCCCGCAGATCGCCGATGTCCCGCAGATCGGCTCCGGCCGCCCGCAGCCACACGTCCTGGGCGACGTCTTCGGCGTCGGCGACACTCCCCAGCAGCCGGTAGGCCACACCGAAGACCGCGGGCTGGTGCCTCTCCCATTCGGCTGCGAGCGGGTCCTCCTGCTCGGACCGTCCGGGCTCGTGCCGGTCACCCATGCGACGTGGCTCGGGTGACCGCCGCCGTTCCGGGAATCCCGACCCCCACGATGATCTCGCTCATGACCTCTGAAACTTCCGGTATCAGTGCGCTACGACCGGACGGTGCGTCCGTCTTCCACGGTGCCGGTCACCCGGTGTCCGGCACCGCCTCGGTCCGGCCATGAGTCACCCGTATCCGGACAGGCGGGCAGCGGGGTGCGGGGCTACGCCGCGCACCGGGTCGGCGGTGCGACGGCGTGGCCGGTCAGCCCCGGACGAATTCCAGCAGGTCGGCGTCGAACCGTTCCGCGAACTCGGGGACCATCGACAACCCGTGCGGAGCACCTGGGTAGACCTTGAGGATCGCGTCCTTGACGATCTTCGACGACTTGTTGGCGGATGCCACGATGGGGACGATCTGGTCGTCGTCGCCGTGGATGATCAGCGTGGGAACGTCGAACTTCTGGAGATCCTCGGTGAGGTCGGTCTCGGAGAAGGCCTTGACGCAGTCGTGGGCGCCCTTGATGCCCACGGACATGCTCCAGAGCCAGAACTGGTCGCGGGTCCCCTGCGAGACGGTCGATCCCTCGCGGTTGGCGCCGTAGAAGGGAGCGCTGAGGTCCTCGTAGTACTGGGAGCGGTCCGTCAGCACACCGTTGCGGATCTCGTCGAAGACGTCGACCGGCAGCCCCTCGGGGTTCGCCTCCGTCTTGAGCATCAACGGGGGGATCGCCCCGAGCAGGACCGCCTTGGCGACACGGTCCGATCCGTGCCGGCCGATGTAGCGGGTGACCTCTCCCCCACCGGTCGAGTGACCGACCAGGATGGCGTCGCGGAGGTCGAGGGTCTCGATCACCGAGGCCAGATCGTCGGCGTACGTGTCGAGGTCGTTGCCCTGCCAGGGCTGGCCCGAGCGTCCGCCCCCGCGCCGGTCGTGGGCGATGGCCCGGAAGCCGTTGTCCGCCATCAGCTTCAGCTGCGGATCCCACGCGTCCGCGGTCAGTGGCCAGCCGTGGGAGAAGACCACCGGTTGGCCCGACCCCCAGTCCTTGAAATAGATCTGTGTGCCGTCCTTGGCAGTGGCGAAGGCCATGAGCGCCCCTCCAGCCCTGTTCGGAATGCGCGTGCATGAGGGTTCGGTGCCCGAGCCGCAGGGGGCGTGTCACGCCGCGGGGGACGACGGACGGGCCCGCGCAGGAAGGCGGCCGATGAGCACGTCAGTGGGTCCCACGCTACTAGGGAGCCCCCGCTTCAGCGCGCCGGGCGGTCCGCGGCGCAGCCCCATGCTCTTGTCCGGAGGCCGCCGTTGTCACCAGGCGCCGGCGGCCTCTCGCCTCTCGCGGTCACAGGAATCCGCTGCTCCGCCCTGCCGTGGCAGGTACCGCCGCACGCGCGGCATAGTTGCAGTATGTCGACTGATCGCGCTAGGGGATCACCGGCTGGAGAGCGGGCTGTGGAACCGGGTGAGGTCCTGGCAGTGCTCAGTGCCGACATGACGGTCTCCGTGTGGACCGGGGCCGCCGAGCGCCTGTGGGGCTATTCGGCCGGGCAAGTGCTCCATGGTCCCGCCAAGAGGCTGCTGGTTGCGAGCGCCTCGGACATTCCCTGCGTCTTCGCCGGCAGTCCTTGGTCGGGGCGGGTGTGGATCCGCCGCCGCGACGGCCATGAGACACCCGCGTACCTGCGGGTCACACCTCTGGACACCGACGGCGGCGCTGGATGGCTCGTGTGGGGGCCGAGCGTCCTCGGGCGACCGGGCCTGGATCCGGCCGCGGTGGACGCGTTCCTCCACCACTCGCCGGTCAGTCTGGCCATCTGGGACCGGGACCTGCGCTCCGTCTGGTTCAACGACAGCGTGCACCATCAGGACCTCTACGGCTCCGAGCCGGAGCTGGGCGGCCATGTCACCGACGTGGTCCGTGCTCGTCACCCGGAGTTCCTGGAACGAGCCATGGCGCGCGTCCTCCGCAACGGCGAGCCGCTCCTCGGGCAGGAACTGTGGCCGGCCGGGGCTCGGGCCCCCGACCGTCACTACCGTGTCGCCCTGATCCGTCTCGACGGGCCGGACGGTCGGCCCCTGGGCGTCTGTTCCGTTGCCGTGCTGGCCGGCAGCGGGCAGGAGGGCGGGCGACTCCATCTGCTCAACGAGGCCAAAAGCCGCATCGGCACGGATCTGGACCCGTTGGTCACCAGTCAGACTCTGGCGGAGACGGCGGTACCGGACCTCGCCGACTACGTCACCATCGACCTCGTCCAGGCCGTGCCGCTGGACAAGGAGCCCTTGAGACGCCTCAAGTCCACCGACATGAGCATCCCCGGCTTCTACCGGGCCGGCGCCGCTTCCATCCACGACGATCTCCGCGAGTCCCTCTGGGCACGCGGAACGCCGGTGTACGTTCCGCCGGCATCGCCCTTCACCACCGTGCTCGAAGAGCGCCGGTCCCACTTCGAGCCCGTTCTCGACACCTCCCCCGGCACCTGGCTCGACAACGACCCGGATCGGGCCCGGGTCATCCACCGGACCGGAATGCACTCCCTCATGATCGTCCCCCTGCAGGCCCGCGGTGCGACGCTCGGCATCGCCGTCTTCGTGCGCAGCGAGAACCCGGTCCCCTTCAGCAGGGCGGATCTCGCTCTCGCGGAGGAACTCGCGGCCCGGGCCGCACTGATCATCGACAACGCCCTGCGCTACACGCGAGGGCGGACGGCGGCGCTCGCCATACAACGCGACCTGATGCCGCACCGCTTGTCCGGGGGCAGCACGGTCGAGGTGGCCACCCGTTACCTGCCCGCGGACACACATGGCGGCGTCAGCGGCGACTGGTTCGACGTCATACGACTGACCGATGCCCGGGTGGCCCTGGTACTGGGGGACGTCGTCGGTCACGGCATGCACGCGGCCGTGACCATGGGACGCCTGCGCGCCACGACCCGTGCGCTGAGCAAGTTGGCGTTGCCGCCCGCCGAATTGCTGCGTCTCATGGACGAACTCGCCCTCGACGTCACCCGGGACCGTTTCGACGACGATCCCTCCGCTGCACCGGCTTTCGGAGCCACCTGCTTCTACGGTGTGTACGACCCGGCAACCCGGCGCTGCACCATGTCCAGTGCCGGCCATCCCCCGCCCGCCATCATCTCCCCGGACGGATCGGTCGACTTCGCCGACGTACCCCCAGGCGCACCCATCGGGGTGGGACTGGGCTCCTACGAATCGACCGAGGTGGAACTGCCGGACAACAGCGTGATCGGGCTGTACAGCGACGGTCTGATCGAGACGGACCATGACGTCGACCGCGGCCTGCGGCGGCTGCGCACGGCGCTCGCCGGCCCCTTTTCCAGTCTGGACGACCTGTGCGCGTCGGTCATCGACACCGTGGTCCCCGACGGACCGCTGGACGACGACATCACTCTCCTGCTGGCCCGCCCCCGCCCTGCCGCCGGCTGACGACGGCTGAACGGACGTCCGCGCTCCGCCACGTCACGCTCCGGCCGCCCCCGACCCGCCACTGGGGGTTCCCGCCGTCTGCGTCGGCACGCCCGCGTCCCAGAGCTCGGCGAACCGCTGGGTCCTCAGTCTGACGTGGTTCTCCTGCGCCCTGACCCGTGTCGAGGTGTTGACGTGACGCTGGTCCTGTTCGATCTCGTAGCAGGTCACCTGGTCGAAGACGACGAATTCGTCCACCAGGCCCCGCCTGACGGCCGGGGGTAGCTGGCTCCGGACGACCACACGCGTCTGGATGCCCAACTCCTCCTGCTCCCGGCTGATGTGGCGCAGGTCGTCGTCGAGGTCCGTCGGGTCGGCCACCAGAAACAGCCGTCGTACCGTCACCCCCCTCGCTATCGCCTCGCGTTGCGCCTGAAGATAGCGGCCGGCGGGCTCGCTGTCCCAGAAGTCCCGGTCCACCAACGACAGCGTGCTCGTGGTGTCGATGGAATCCGTGGCGCAGTCGGTGAGGGCCAGCAGCCAGTCGTGGTTCTCCCCTGCGCAATCGACGGTCCCGCTCTTGAGTGCCTCCATGTCGACGGCGAGGCGCCGGATCAGCTCCTCGGCGAAGCGCCTCATGATGTCGGGACCCCTGGAGACGACCTCCACCGCGCTGGTGGCCAACGCGGCCACCCCGTCGGAAGGCAGCCTCTCCATCTCGCTGTGGAACCTGGTCGCCTCGCTGATCCGGGCGAAGCTCCGCACGACCGTTTCCTGTGTCTGCGCCTGGTGCCGGGGCAGCGCGGCCTTGAAGTCCCTCACCTGATTGATCAGGTCGCCGAGGAGCTGAAGGACCAGGAGGCAGCCACCGACGAAGATGCCGACGCCGATCTGCCACTTGGTCTCCGCGTCGGCGACCTCGGTGACGACGGACGCCAGGCCGCCCGCCGCGAGGGAGACGAGCACCTTCCACCACATCCGCCATGCGCCGGATGCGTCTCTCCACGGTGTGCCGTTCGGTTCCGGACTCGGCCCCGTCGCCATCGTGTGTCCCCCCACCAGTACGCGTGCCGGTTTCATCCTCGGGGCGCCGCGACGTCCCCCACGACAACCGGACAGCGTGAAGGGACAGTCGGTCGCGGATGCGCTGTACCAAGGTCTGCCACTGCCGGGTGAGGCCCGGCGTCTCCTCAAGTGTGCCCCGCGGGCTCCTGGATCACTCGGGCACGCGGCGTCCACGGGTGCGACCGGGCATGGCCGCGCCTGTCAGCGGTCCCGCGCCACCTCGTCGTCGTGGTCGGGGTCGCTCGGGCCCAGTCGGACGCAGCACTCCCCGGGCTCCGGAGCGAGGACGGCCTGGACCCCGTTGACTTCCAGGCCGCTGAGGTAGCCGGAGAGGAAGGCCTGGTTCATGCCGCAGACCAGCTCCGGCGCCTTCGCGGCCAGCGGGTGGAAGGGGCAGTTGCGCAGCCGGAGCCGGGTCGGGGTGTCCCGGACGGGTTCGTAGCCGTACTGGTCCAGCAGCCGCTCGCAGGCGGTCAGCCCGCGCTCCGGGCCCAGGCGGCCCGGACGGGTCTCGTCGCGGGCCGCCTCGCCCAGCCGCCGGCCGCGGTGTTCGGCGGTGCGCATGGCGGCCTGGGCGGCGTTCTCGTCGGCGCCCTCGGTGAGGACGGCGTCGAGGAGCAGGTCGGCCAGGAGTTCGTGGCGCCGGTCGGGGATGCTCACGGTGATCTGGGCGTCGGCGGGCTCGTACACCTTGGGCTGCCTGCCGACCTTGCGGACCCCGCCGGGCGTTTCGTAGCGCGCGCGCAGCAGGCCGGCGTCGACGAGCTTGTCGAGGTGGAAGGCGGCGAGCTTGCGGGAGATGCCGACGCTGGCGGCGGCCTCGTCGCGGGTGACGGCGCGGCGGGCGCGGCGGATGAAGGTGAACATGCGCCGGCGCGAGTCCTCGCTCAGGACGCTCACGGAGTCGATGGCGCGGTCGGTCGCGTCGGCCCGCGCGCTGGGATCGGAAGCCACACGACCACGGTAACGCCCAACCGCGTGGGCACAAGTGTTCTTCCCTTGTCGTGTGCTGTACGTCTTGACGCATCCCCGGAATAAGACCAAGACTTGTTGGTGAAACCACCAGGAGGTTGCGATGGCCAGTGATTCACAGCTTCAGGCGAAGCGCCCGGTCAGCGCCGCGCTCGCCGGCCCGTACGGCCACCCGTTCCACCCGATCCTGGTGACCGTGCCGATCGGCGCCTGGGTGACCAGCCTGGTGTTCGACATCGCGAGCCACGTCGTGCACCGCCCGGGTTTCCTGACCCAGTCCTCGCAGTGGCTGATCGCGGTCGGTGTGATCGGTGCCCTGCTGGCGGCCATGGTCGGATTCCTCGACCTGTTCGCGATTCCGGCCGGCACCCCGGCCTTCCGCACCGCCCTGGTCCACATGACGCTGAACCTGCTGGTGACCGCCGCTTACGTCGTCAACTTCCTCTGGCGCCAAGGCGGCCACGCCGACGGCGGAAGCGTCGGCATCGGCAGGCTCGTCCTGTCCGCACTCAGCGTCGCGGTCCTTGCGGTCTCGGGATTCCTCGGCGGCAAACTCGCCTACCGCTACGGCGTACGCGTCGCCGACGAGACAACGCAGGCCGAGGGATACGCACCCGGCCGCGGCCGGAGCGGCGCCCGCTCGGCCGGGTGACCCGGCCCCCGTCCACCCTGCCGGCCGGTGCCCTCCGGTCGCCTTCGCCACCGTCCCCCTCTGGAGTTCCCATGGACATCGCCGCGCTGATCACCTGGGTGATCACCGCTCTCGGCGGTTTCTACATGCTCGGCACCTGGATCCAACGCGGCGGGATCCGCCAGCAGCGAACCGGTACCAGCCGCCTGCCCGCACCCGTCGTCTTCGGGCACTTCGCCCTGGCCACGATCGGACTGGTGGTGTGGATCATCTACGTCGTGGCCGACAGGAGTGCGCTGGCCTGGACCGCGTTCGGCCTGCTGCTGCCCGTCGCCCTGCTGGGCTTCGTAATGCTGGCACGCTGGATCCCCGTCCACCGCGAGCGTGCCACGGTCGGCGCGGCAGCGGCCGCGGGAGGTCCGGGAGCCGAAGGCACCGTCCCCGCCGAGCGCCACTTCCCGGTGCCGGTCGTGGTGGCCCACGGCCTGCTCGCCGTGGTCACCCTCGTCCTGGTCCTGCTCACCGCCCTCGGCGTCGGGGGTAGCTGACATGACCGAGCGCCTGGACCGCACCAGCGCCCGAAGGGACCCCCTCGACGAGGAAGGGGCGATACCCGGGCGGCCCGCCCTGCGGGTCGTCCACGAGCGCGACGGGATCGACCTCGCCGCGGCGGAGGCCGCGGCCGGCCAGTTCCTCGCCGCGCTCGGCGTCTCCACCGCCTCGGAGAGTCTGCGCGGCACACCGGGCCGGATGGCCCGCGCCTACGCCGAACTCTTCACCCCGCGCCCCTTCGACCTGACCACCTTCCCCAACGACGAGGGCTACGACGAACTCGTCCTGGCCCGTCGCATACCGGTCCGGTCGGTGTGCGAACACCACCTGCTGCCGTTCGTGGGCACCGCCCATGTCGGCTACCTGCCCGGCGCCCGGATCCTGGGCCTGTCCAAGCTGGCGCGCGTCGTCGAGCACTTCGCCTGCCGCCCGCAGGTCCAGGAACGCCTCACGAAGCAGGTCGCCGACTGGCTTCAGGACCACCTGGAGCCCAAGGGTGTCGGTGTGGTGATCGAGGCGGAACACTCCTGCATGACCCTGCGCGGGGTGCAGGCGACCGGCTCCAGCACCATGACCTCCACCCTCCTCGGCCTGCTGCGCTCCGACGCCCGCTCCCGCAGTGAATTCCTCGGCCTGACGGGAGCGGCCTCCTGACGACCGCCGGATCTTTGGACAGGCCCGATGCACCGGGCGGCGTATCGCCCCTTTTATCCAAGATTGCACGCCCGGATCGGGGTACTCGCGGAAGTACGGACGTACTACACCCCCCGAAGGTGAAGACCATGACCACTTCCCCCAGGCCGTCCATGGAGACGCACCCCGACATCGTCGACATGCGCCTTCGGCACGAGATGGCCGAGCGCGCCACGAGCACGCCCAAAGGCCAGGCCATCGAGACCATGGCGCTGCTCACCGGTCTGTACCTGGCGGCATCGCCCTGGATCACGGGCTTCAACAACCTGTCCACCCTGGCCGTCACCAACCTGCTCACCGGTATCGCCTACGCGGTCCTGATGAGCGGCGGATTCGGCCGTGCCTACGAACGCACCCACAGCATGGCGTGGGCGTCCTGCGCTCTGGGTGTGTGGGCGATCATCGCGCCGTGGGTGGTCGCCGGCAACGTCAGCACCACGAAGACGATCGTGAACAACGTCATCGTCGGCGCGCTGGCCCTCCTGCTGGCCCTGGCCGCCAGCGCGGCAGCCCGAGCGGCGGAGTCGTCCGAGGCACGGCGCGGCATGTCGACGTCGTACGCGCCCGGTCGCGGCTGACCTTTTACGCGATCCGACGTGCTCGCGGGATCACCGGGCCGGAGCCGGTGATCCCGCGAGGCGATGCTGTACGGTCTCGGCCGCTCAGTCCTCGCGCATCGCCTGCGGACGGCGCGGACTTGCCGCCGGGGTGGGGGCGATGGTCTCGGCGGCCTCGACGGCTTTGCCATGGTGGCGAGGTCGGTGACGTCGGTGCTGCGGGTGCGCCTCGTGATCAACGCGGTGGCTCTGGACCGGCACGTGCTGCTTCTGACGTACGTCCGGCGGCGAGAAGCCGGGCCTGCGGCTATGGAGCTCGGGGTGGTGGCGCGAGGGCGGTGGTGCTCGCGGCCGGTATGGCCTCGCGGCAACGCCCTTGGTACTGGCGGGGGTCGCTTGGTACTGGCGGGGGGCGCTCAGACCGCGTCGTCGGGTGTGCCCAGGCCGGTCAGGGCGCCGACCGGGTCGAGGTCCGGGGTGCCGCGGGGCCACCAGTCGTCCTGGCCGGGGTCCGACTCGTAGGCGTACCACAGGCCGTCCCGGCCCAGGCGGAGCTGGACGTGGCCGCGTGGGTGGGTGAGGCGGTTGCGCCAGGGGCGGAACGCCGGCAGGTCGGCGGCGAGCAGCAACGGGCGGGCCCGGTCGAAGCGGCCGGCCGGCGGGTCCCACGGCTCCTCCAGCGCGGCCAGGCCCGCCAAGCCGCCCTGCCGCCAGGCCGCGACGGCACGCGCGAGGTCGGCCGGGGTGCGATGGGCCGCGTCGGCCAGCGTGGCATACAGCGTGCGGGTGGCCGCGGTCAGCCCGGAACCGGGGCGGGCCGCGGCGAGCCGTACCGCGTCCTGCCACAGGGTCAGCTCGCCGACCGGGTCGCGTCCGGAGACGAGCAGGGCGTGCGCGCGGGCGGCGGCGTCGGTCGCCAACTGGTCCAGCGCGAAGGGGTCTGGGCCGCCCGGTGCCGACGGGTACGCCGGGGGCTGCTCGGGGTGCGGGGGCACCGGCAACGGCGGCGGCAGCGGCGGCAGCTCGCGCGGAGCGAGGGCGTCGGCGGCACGGACGCCCGGCAGGGTCTGCGGCTGTCGTTCCTGGGCGGCGCGGGCGGCTCGGGCGGCGCTGCGCCGGGACAGCGCGTCGAGCAGTTCCTTCTCGCCCCGGCCGCGCAGCAGGAGCAGCACGAAGGGGTCGGCGTCCAGCAGGCGGGCGGTCTGGTAGCAGAGGGCGGCCGCGTGTTTGCAGGGGTGGCCGGAGTCGGGGCAGCTGCATCGGGGGGCGAGGTCGCCGGGGCCGGGCAGCAGGGGCACCCCGCAGTCGGCGAGCGACTGGGGCAACTCCTTGTCGAGCAGCGCCGCAATGTGCCCCGGCCGGTCGGCCGCGGCGTCCAGGAACCTCTCCCAGTCCTCGTCCTCCAGCGTCCGCACCCGCACCTGCACGCGGTACGGCCGGGGCCGGCTTCCGCGCACGTACGCCAGCACGAGTCCCGGGGTGACGGTGATCGCGTCCACATGCCCCTGGTCCGCGTACCCCCGCCCCCGCGCCAGCCGCTTCGCGTCCAACGCGCCCTGCTCCAACGCCCCGACCCAGGCGTTGCCCCACCAGGTCCCGGCGAACGACCCGATCCCCCCGGCGGTCTCACGCGGCACGAACGCCGGGAAGGTACGGCGGAGTTCGGTGTCACGGTGGGGGGTGGCCATGGTCGGCGGTACGTGCGGGACGGCGGGAGCGGGAGGGGTGCCGGGGCCGGGGTCGGGGTGCGCGGAGGGAGTAACCGAGTCCCGGGAGCCGGAGGGCTCGGTCGGGCCGGCCTGCGCCGAGGCACGCCCGGCCGGGGTCCAACGGGCGAACGGCTCGGCCCGGTCAGGGAGGGCGGCGGACGTGTGTGCCGAGGGGGTGGTTCGGGACGCCTCGGAGCAAGGACCGGACACCGCAGGCGCGGAGGGTGCGGAGGCCCCCGGCTCGGAGGCGGGGTCCGGGGGTGCAGGGTCGGTCAACGGGTTCTTGGCGGTGACGCCGGGGGCTTCAGGGGAAACGGCGGGGGCCGAGGGCTCGGGTGCGGCAGCCGAAGGCTCTGCCGGGGGGGCCGGGGCCTGCGCCGAGGGTGACGATGCCGACGCCGGTGTCGACGGGATCGGCTCGGCCGGCGTGGGCGAGACGTGCTCATCCGGCTCCTCGGCGGTCTCCGTCCACGTGGGCATGCGGAAGGCGGTCGCCAAGTAGTGCCGCATGTCCTGCGCGGCCTTGGCCTTGGCGGCCGAGGTCTCCTGTCCCGGTGGGGGCGGTGTGGCGGTATCCGAACGCCCCGGTGTCCGCCGCTCAAGCCGGGGTTCCGCCGCCCGCGCGCGCAGCGCTTCCGCTTCCCTCCGGGCCGCACGCAGCGCCTCCCGGGCGACATCACCTGGACGCCCGCCCGTGGCACCGGCCGGCCGCACGCCCTCCGCACGAGCACCGGCCGGCCCCGGACCCTCCGTACCGGCATCAACCGAGCCCACTCCCCGCCCGGACCCCGCTCCAGGACGTGAGGCCTCCTCGCGGCCTCCATCCGCCACCGGGCCGTCGGCGTCGGACACCGCTGCCTGCCCAGCAGCCGGCATCGGCCCGCCCTGACCCCGGCGCGTGGCGACGGCGGCCCTGAGAGCTGCGCGCGCCACATCGCCGGGCTTGGCCCCAGGCGCGCCGGAAAGCCCGGCCGACCCCCCATCACCCGGCTCGCCCTCACCCCCGGACGGCACCGCACCACCCAGCTCGCCCTGACCACCAGCGACAAGCCCCGCCCGCGACACGCCCCCCGGCGCGGTATCCCCACCGGACGGCACCGCACCACCCAGCTCGCCCCGGCCACCAGCGACAAGCCCCGCCCGCGACACGCCCCCGGAAGGCACCCCGTCGCCAGGCCTCGCCCCGCCGGCGGAAAGTTCCGCTCCCGCCCAGGGCTCGGTCCCGTCCGCGCTGTCCGGGTGAGCCGTGGTCTCGACGGTGGAGTCCTGCGGTCCCTCGGTCGGCTCGGACGCCGTTTCCTCCCGGGTGTCCCGCGGCGCCGCCGTCCACGCCCGCTCGGTCTCCGCTCGTTCGCGGGCCGCGCGGAGGGCCCGGCGGGCGACGTCGCCGGGGCGGGGCGGGGGCGTCATGGGGTCCTCCGCAGGGAGACGAGGTCGGACAGCTCGCGGTCCGTCAGCTCAGTGAGGGCCGCCTCGCCGGAGCCGAGGATCGCGTCGGCGAGGGCGCGCTTGGACGCGAGCATCTCGGCGATGCGGTCCTCCACCGTGCCCTCGGTGACCAGGCGGTGGACCTGCACCGGCTGGGTCTGGCCGATGCGGTACGCGCGGTCGGTGGCCTGCTCCTCCACGGCCGGGTTCCACCAGCGGTCGAAGTGGATGACGTGGCCCGCGCGGGTGAGGTTCAGGCCGGTGCCGGCGGCCTTCAGGGACAGCACCAGCACCGGTGTCCCGCCGTCCTGGAAGCGATCGACCATGCGCTCGCGCTCCGGCACCGGCGTGCCGCCGTGCAGCAGGTCGACGGGGATCGCGCGGGCGGACAGGTGGGCGGTGAGGAGGCGGGCCATGCCGACGTACTGGGTGAAGACGAGCGCCGAGCCGTCCTCGGCGAGCAGGGTGTCCAGCAGCTCGTCCAGGAGGGCGAGTTTGCCGGAGCGGGCGGCCAGGCGGTCGGGACGCGCGTCCTCCTTCAGGTAGAGCGCCGGGTGGTCGCAGATCTGCTTCAGGGCGCCGAGGAGCTTCAGCACCAGGCCCCGGCGGGCCATGCCCTGCGCCGTCTCGATGGCCAGCATCGACTCGCGCACCACCGCCTCGTACAGCGCGGCCTGTTCCCGGGTGAGCGGCACCGGGTGGTCCGTCTCCGTCTTGGGCGGCAGCTCGGGCACGATGCCGGGGTCGGACTTCTTGCGCCGCAGGAGGAAGGGGCGGACCAGCCGGGCCAGCCGCTGCACCGCTTCCTCGTCCTCCCCGTTCTCCACCGCCCGCGCGTGCCGCGCGCGGAAGGACTTCAGCGGGCCGAGGAGCCCGGGGGTGGTCCAGTCGAGCAGGGCCCACAGTTCGGAGAGGTTGTTCTCCACCGGGGTGCCCGTCAGTGCCACGCGCGCGGGGGACGGGATCGTGCGCAGCGCCTTGGCGGTGGCCGAGTAGGGGTTCTTCACGTGCTGGGCCTCGTCGGCGACGACCATGCCCCAGGGCTGTTCGGCGAGGCGGGCCGCGGTGGAGCGCATGGTGCCGTACGTGGTGAGGACGAAGCCGCCGTCCACGCCGTCCAGTGTGCGCTCGGGGCCGTGGAAGCGGCGGACGGGGACGCCGGGCGCGAACCGGGTGATCTCGCGCTGCCAGTTGCCGAGGAGGCTGGCCGGGCAGACGACGAGGGTCGGCTCGGTGCGGGCCCGCTTCAGGTGCAGGGCGATGAGGGTGACGGTCTTGCCGAGGCCCATGTCGTCGGCGAGGCAGCCGCCGAGGCCGAGCGAGGTCATCAGGTCGAGCCAGGCCAGGCCGCGCAACTGGTAGTCGCGGAGGGTGGCGCGCAGGCCGGGGGGTGGGTCTGCGGGGCGCAGGCCGGCGGTGAGCCGGTCGCGGAGGGCGGCCAGCGCGCCGGCGGGGACGGCTTCGACGGTCTCGCCGTCGACCTCGGCGGTGCCGGTGAGGGCGACGGCCAGCGCGTCGACCGGGTCGAGCAGGCCCAGTTCGCGTTTGCGGGCCTTGCGGACCAGGGCGGGGTCGACCAGCACCCAGCGGTCCCGGAGCCGTACGACCGGGCGGTGGGCCTCGGCGAGGGCGTCCATCTCGGCCTCGCTGAGCGGGTCCCCGCCGAGGGCGAGCTGCCAGCGGAACCGGAGCAGGTCCTCGCTCTCGAAGAAACCGGTGCCGTCGGTCGCCGAGCCGGGGGCCGGGCGGACCTCGGCGGTGGCGGTCAGGTCGCGGGCGAGGTCCCGGGGCCAGTGCACGGCGACCCCGGCGGCGGCGAGCCGGGAGGCGGCCACACCGAGCAGCTCGCCCAGCTCCTCCTCGGACAGGGCGAGGACGTCGGGGACGTCCTGCTCGGCGAGGCGGTCCAGGGGCGCCCACACCCGTGCGGCGCGCCGCACGGCGAGGGCCGCGTCGACACGCGCGCGGGGCCCGAACGCCTCGTCGGCCTCGCCCGCCCACAGGGCCGCCGCGTCGGCCACCAGGGTGGGGTCGGCGAGGCTGTGGACCTGGACGACGGCCGCTCCGGCGGCGCGGGCGCCCTCGCTCGCGCCGGCGTCGAAGACGTCGTACGCGGACAGGTCCAGGCGGAGTGAGATCCGCACGCCCGCGTCCATCCCGGCGGCGACCTCGGCCGCCCACTCATGGGCCGCGGGCAGGGTCTGGGGTTCGCGGGCGGCGAAGGGCCGGCCGACGGTGCAGGGGGCCGCGGGGGTGCGGGGCAGGGTGTCGGCGACCGCGTCCAGGAAGGAGCGGATCAGGGCCTCGGGCTCGGGCAGCCGGAGCGCGCCCGGGCCGGGGAGGGGCACGGCGTGGCCCTCGGGGGGCAGGGCGGCGGCGATGGCGCGCAGGTGGGCGATGTCGTCGGGGTCCAGCGGGCCGGCCCGCCAGGCGTCGTGGCCGGCCGGGGTCAGGCCCGGCAGCAGCCGGCCGCGGGCGACGAGCCGCAGCGCGTGCAGGGCGGCGGCGCCCCAGCAGGCGGTGGCCGGGTGGGCGGCCGGGTCGCGCCGGGCGCTGACCAGCAGCGGCAGGGCCTCGGCGAGCGGCAGGGTCAGCGCGGGCACCTGCCGGCGGCGCACACCGGCGCCGTGCCGTCGTACGACCGTCAGTTCCTCGGAATCGGCCCCGCTCGCGGTGGGCAGCGGGTCGCCGTCGGGGGCCCAGAAGGCGAGGCGGCCCTGGCGCGGCAGGGGCGCGGGCAGGTAGACGGACGCGAGGCGCACCGGGACCGGGAGCCCGGTCCCCGTCTCCCGGGAAACACCCGTGCGCTCGGCCACCGCAGCCGTGCCGCTCATACGTCCTGCCACCTCCCGCCCGTGCGTCGGATCAGACGTCTTCGACTCTACGGGCGGGGTCTGACAATCGGCTCCGGAGGCGGGTCACGGCCCCGGCTACGGGACCGTGCGGGAGACCACGAACACCATCGGATACTCCGGGTCGGACAGGTTGACGACCACGTCCTGGGTGGGTGCCGGGTTCTTCTGCTCGTGGGTCAGGCCCCACCAGGGGCCGGGGCCGTCGAAGGTCCAGCCGCTGACCTTCCGGTCGCGTTCGCCTACGGTGACGTCGTCCTTCTTCAGCTGGTCCCGGCGCACGCCCATGGCCTCCAGGAAGCTGTCCAGGCCGGCGGGGTTGGTGCGGAACTGCACGTAGAGGCGGCTGGTCTTCCAGTTGTTCGTCTCGTAGTAGGCGACCTCGTCGGCGGGGTGCGGGACGGTCACCTGGTAGAGGCGGCGCTGCACCTTCGACGGCCACCCCGAGGTGAGGCCGGTCGCCGAGTACTTCGCCTCCTTGTCCTTGCCGCTGTTGCGGCTCTGGTTCGCGGAGATCACCAGGTAGCCGGCCGGGACGCCGATGAGCAGCACGATGATCAACAGGGTGAGCGCCCGGCGCTTGGCCTTGTGGCGCGGGTCCTCGGCGGGCCGCTGTGGCTCGTCGGGCGGGCCGCCCTGGTGGGGCAGCGACGGCGTCATGCGGTGTCCTGGTCGCGGCGGGCCTGGGCGTACCGCTCGTACCGCTCGTACCGCTCCACCCGGCGCCGCTTGGCCCGCCGGAACCGGCGGGCGACCAGCCGGGCCAGGTCGGCGGCGCCCACCATGCCCGCCTCGGGGCCGAGCTGGGCACGGGTGATGCGGGCCTCGGGGCGGTAGCCGCGGCCGGTGAGGTGCCGCTTGAAGGCGTCCCGGGCGGGGCCGATGAGCAGGTCGTCGGCTGCCGAGACACCGCCGCCGATCACGAAGCAGGAAGGGTCGAGGGCGGCGGCGAGGTTGGCGATGCCGACGCCGAGCCACTGGCCGATGTCCTGGAGGAGCTCCACGCACATCGCGTCGCCCTCGCGGGCCAGCTCGGTGATCATCGGGCCGGTGATGTCGCCGATGTTGCCCTTGACGTGCTCGATGATCCCGTAGGCGACCGGCGAGTCGGCGGCGGCCAGCTCGCGCGCCTCCCGGACCAGCGCGTTGCCGGAGCTGTACTGCTCCCAGCAGCCGCGGTTGCCGCACGGGCAGCGGTGTCCGCCGGGGACGACCTGCATGTGGCCGAACTCGCCGGCGACGCCGAACTTGCCGCGCTTGACCTGGCCGTCCTCCAGGATGGCGCCGCCGATGCCGGTACCGAGGGTGATCATGACGAGGTGGTCCTCGCCGCGGCCGGCGCCGAAGCGCCACTCCGCCCAGGCGGCCGTGTTGGCGTCGTTGTCCACGAGGACCGGTACGGAGAGCCGGCTGGCGAGGCGGTCGCGCAGCGGTTCGTTGCGCCAGGACAGGTGGGGGGCGAACAGCACGCGGTTGCGGTCGGCGTCGACCCAGCCGGCGGCGCCGATGCCGACCGCGTGCACGTCGTGCCGGTCGGACAGGTCCAGCACCAGCTCGACGATGGTGTCCTCGACGACCTTGGGGCTCTTGGACTTGTCCGGGGTCTCCGTGCGGAGCTTCTCCAGGATGTTGCCGTCGGCGTCCACGACGCCCGCCATGACCTTGGTGCCGCCGATGTCGATGCCGACGGTGGGCACACGGGGTGCGGTCAGGTGTGACCGGCGCTCTCGTGTGCCCACGGTGCGCAGGACCGGGGCTCGGCGGGAGCCGATGGGGGCGGTGAGGTCGCGGTAGGTGCTCATCGGCCTTGATTCTGCCTCACCGCGCGGGCGGGTGCCGTGCGGGGCGGGGGGACTGCGTGATCAACGCCGGGTGCGGGTCCGTCGTGGTCGGTCACGCAGTTCCTCGCGCCCCTCAGCCTCGTTGCAGTTCGTGGCGGAGGGCGTCGAGGTCGGATCCTCCGGCCATCTGCTGCGTCAGCTCGTCCAGGGTGATCTCGTCCCGTGTGTGATTGCCCACCATTGTGCCGCGCCTCAACAACACGAACCTGTCCCCCACCAGGTACGCGTGATGCGGGTTGTGGGTGATCAAGACAACGCCCAGGCCCTCGTCCCGTGCGGCCGCCACATATTTGAGGACCACACCGGACTGCTTGACTCCCAGTGCGGCCGTCGGCTCGTCCAGGACCAGCACCTTCGCACCGAAGTGGACCGCCCGCGCGATGGCGACACACTGGCGCTCGCCACCCGACAGCGTGCCGATGGGCTGGTCGACGTCCCGCAGGTCGATGCCCATGCGGAGCAGCGCCTCGCGGGTGGTGCGGCGCATGAAGTCGGTGTCCAGGCGCTTGAAGGGACCGGCGCCCTTGCGGGGCTCGGAGCCGAGGAAGAAGTTGCGCCAGACCGGCATGAGGGGGACGACGGCCAGGTCCTGGTAGACCGTGGCGATGCCCCGGTCCAGGGCCTCGCGCGGGGAGGAGAGGGTCGTCTCCTCGCCCTCGACGCGCAGGATGCCGCCGTCGTGCCGGTGCAGGCCCGCGATGATCTTGATCAGGGTGGACTTGCCCGCGCCGTTGTCGCCGAGGACGCAGGTGATCTCACCCGCGTGCACCTCCAGCGAGACCCCTTCGAGGGCGCGGACGGTGCCGTAGTGCTTGCTGACGTCGGTCAGTTCGACGAGTGTCACTTGGTGGCCTCCGCGCGCTTGCGGACCCAGGCGTTGAGCAGGGTCGCGAGGAGCAGCATCGCTCCGAGGAAGAACTTGAACCAGTCCGGGTTCCACTCGGCGAAGACGATGCCCTTGCTGGTCATGCCGAACAGCAGCGCGCCGACGGCCGAGCCGACCGCGCTGCCGTGGCCGCCGGTGATCAGACAGCCGCCGATGACGGCCGCGATGATGTAGATCAGCTCGTTGCCGACGCCCTCGCCGGACTGGACGGCGTCGAAGGAGAAGAGCAGGTGCTGGCCGGAGATCCAGGCGCCGAACGCGACGCCCATGTAGAGGCCGATCTTGGTCCGGGCGACCGGGACGCCGACCGCGCGGGCCGCGTCCTCGTTGCCGCCGACGGCGAAGATCCAGTTGCCGGTGCGGGTGCGCAGCAGGATCCAGGAGGCGAGGGCGACGAGGCCCAGCCACCACAGGATGGTGACCTTGATGTCGACGCCGCCGACGTCGATCGTCGAGGCGAACACGGCGTGGGCGCTCGTGAAGCCCTCCATGTCGGCGATGGTCTTGGTGGAGACCGTGCCGTCGATCAGCTTGGTGAAGCCGAGGTTCATGCCGGTCAGCATCAGGAAGGTGCCCAGCGTGATGATGAAGCTGGGCAGCTTGGTGCGGGTGAGCATGAAGCCGTTGAAGGCGCCGACGGCCAGCGTGACCAGCAGGGACACGCCCACGCCGACCCAGGTGTTCGCCGTCATCTGGTAGCTGAACATCGAGGAGACCAGCGCGGACGACGTCACGAGGACGCCCGCCGAGAGGTCGAACTCGCCACCGATCATCAGCAGGGCCACGGGTACGGCCATGATCCCGATGGTCGAGGAGGCGTACAGGACCGTGCTGAGGCTGGTGGCGCGCAGGAAGCCGTCGGCGGCGAAGGCGAAGAAGACGAAGACGGCGAGGGCGCCGACGACCGAGCCCAGTTCCGGGCGGGCCAGCAGCTTCCGCAGCGGGGAGGTCTGCAGAATCCTTTCGTCAAGCAGTTTCTCGTCCGTGACCGCGCT
The DNA here is from genome assembly GCF_000716535.1 of Streptomyces flaveolus. Classification (GTDB taxonomy): domain Bacteria; phylum Actinomycetota; class Actinomycetes; order Streptomycetales; family Streptomycetaceae; genus Streptomyces; species Streptomyces flaveolus_A. The sequence continues at coordinate 165,614 of NZ_JNWV01000020.1, forward strand.
CATCGGGTGCCCCGCTCGGTGTACTCCGCGAGGGCGGACGCCTGGTCCTTGGTGATGATCTGCGGGCCGGTCAGCACCGGCCGGCCGCCGCCGAGGACATCGCCGTTGTACTTGTACAGCCACAGCAGGTCGACGGCCTGGTAGCCCTGGAGGTACGGCTGCTGGTCCACGGCGAAGCCGAGGGTGCCGTTCTTCAGCGAGGCCGCCACCTTGGCGTTGAGGTCGAAGGTGTCGATCTCGGCCTTGCTGCCCGCGTCCGTCCGCGCCTTCACGGCGGTGTCGGCGTAGGGCGCGCCGAGGGTGACCACGGAGTCGATGGACGTGTCGGCCTGGAGCTTGGCCTCGATCGCGGACTGCACGTCGGGCATGTTGGTGCCGTTGACGTAGAGCTTGCGCAGCGTGCCGTGGAAGGTCTTCGCGACGCCGTCGCAGCGCTGCTCGTGGCCGACGTTGCCCTGCTCGTGGAGCACGCACAGGGCCTTCTTCCTGCCCCGCTTGTTCAGCTCCTCGCCGACGGCCTCGCCGGCGACGGTCTCGTCCTGGCCGATGTGGGTGAGGGCGCCGAAGGCCTTCGACTCCTCCGAGCCGGAGTTCACGGTGATCACCGGGATGCCGGCCTTCTCCGCACGGGCCACGGCGGCCTTCATGGCGTCCGGCTTGGCGAGGGTGACGATGATGCCGTCGACCTTCTTGTCCACGGCAGCGTCCACGAGCTGGGCCTGCTGCTGGGCCTCGTCGTCGTGCGAGTAGAGGAAGTTGATGTTGTCCTTGACGGCGGCCTGCTTGGCGCCGCTCTGGACGATGTCCCAGAAGGTGTCGCCGTCCCCCGAGTGGGTGATCATCGCGAAGGTCCAGCGCGGAGTGTTCACCGCCGCCCTGCCCTGGGCGGCGGCGGCCTTGCGGGCGTCCTCCGCCCGCTTGCCTCCGGTGCTGCTGCATCCCGCCAGGGACACGGAGAGTGCCCCCGCCAGCGCTATGCCTACCCAGGTCCGAAACCGTGCCACGAGGCCGTGCCCTTCTTGCCGTGTTCGTACATACGCGAGGGGCCGTCGATCGCGTCAGCGGCCCCAAACGCTCCAGTATCGAACACGCGGAACACCCATGACATGACCGGGGAGCCCCCACGGGTCGCATTGTCCGGACATTGCGACGAAGGCGGTCGGTCGGTCAGGGGCGTACGAGGAGCTGGAACTCGAAGGAGTAGCGGCTCGGACGGTAGGTGTGGTCGCCGAACTCCACCGCGCGGCCGGTGTCGTCGAAGGTGGTGCGCTGCATGGTGAGCAGCGGGGCACCCTCGGCCTCGCCGAGCCGCTCGGCCTCGCTGGCCGTCGCGCTGCGGGCGCCGATGGACTGGCGGGCGCTGTGCAGGGTGATCCCGGCGGAGCGCATCAGCCGGTACAGGCCGGTGGCCTCCAGTTGGCCGGTGTCCAGGTCGAGCAGGCCGGGCGGCAGGTGGTTGATCAGGTACGCCATCGGCTCGCCGTGCGCGAGGCGCAGCCGCTCGATGCGGTGGACGTCACCGCCCTCCGCGACCCCCAGCGCGGCGGCGACCGCGGCGGAGGCCGGGACGACCGTGTTGACCAGCACCTTCGTCGCGGGGCGCTGGCCGGCCGCCTCCAGGTCGTCGTAGAGGCTGCTCAGTTCCAGCGGGCGCTTGACCTGGCTGTGCACGACCTGGGTGCCCACGCCCCGGCGCCGCACGAGGAGGCCCTTGTCGACGAGGGACTGGATGGCCTGGCGGACGGTCGGCCGGGACAGCCCGAGCCGCGCGGCCAGCTCGATCTCGTTGCCGAGCAGGCTGCCCGGGGTGAGGCTGCCGTGCTCGATGGCGGCCTCCAGCTGCTGGGAGAGCTGGAAGTACAGCGGCACCGGGGAGCTACGGTCCACGCGGAGGTCGAGCGACACGGTCGGGTCCACATCTGGTTTCGGCACGGCCCCGAGCGTAGCCCTGTGCCCGGTTGACGGGAAGTCGTGTAGTCCGGTTGTCCGGACATATGCATTGACAGCGTACGGGGTCCGCCCTCACTTTGTTTCCATGCGCATCGGGGTCATCGGTACGGGCCGCATCGGCACCCTTCACGCGAGGACGCTCAGCCGCCACCGCGAGGTCGGATCCCTGATCCTGACGGACACGGACCCGGCGCGGGCGCAGTCGCTGGCGCACCGGCTGGGCGAGACGGCGGCGCCGGGCGTGGACGAGATCTTCCGGTGGGGCGTGGACGCGGTGGTGATCACCACGGCGACGGCGGCCCACGCCGAACTCATCGGCCGGGCGGCCCGCTCGGGCCTGCCGGTCTTCTGCGAGAAGCCCATCGCGCTGGACCTGCCGGGCACGTTGCACGCGCTCGCCGAGGTGGAGACGGCCGGGACGGTTCTGCAGATGGGCTTCCAGCGGCGGTTCGACGCGGGGTACGCCGGCGCCCGTGAGGCGGTCCGCGCGGGCCGGCTCGGCCGGCTGCACACCGTCCGGGCCCTGACCTGCGACCAGTCCCCGCCGCCGGTGGAGTGGCTGCCGCTGTCCGGCGGGCTGTTCCGGGACACGCTGATCCACGACTTCGACGTGCTGCGCTGGGTGACGGGCCGCGAGGTGACCGACGTGTACGCCGCCGGCTCGGACCGCGGTCCCGCGATGTTCCGGGAGGCCGGGGACGTCGACACGGGCGCGGCGCTGCTCACGCTGGACGACGGCACCCTGGCCACGGCGACGGCGACCCGGCTGAACGGCGCCGGCTACGACGTCCGCATGGAACTGGCCGGGGAGCGCGACACGGTGGTGGTGGGCCTGGACGACCGTACGCCCCTCGCGTCCACCGAGCCGACCGGTCCGCCGCCCGCGGACAAGCCGTGGACGGGCTTCCTGGAGCGGTTCGGCCCCGCCTACGAGGCAGAACTGAACGCCTTCGTGGACGTGGTGCGCGGCGAACGGCCCAACCCGTGCGACGGCCGGGAGGCGCTCCAGGCACTGCGCATCGCCGAGGCCTGCGAACGCTCTCGCCACGAGCGCCGTCCGGTGGCACTCGCCGAGGTGCCGGGTGGGGCGGGGACGCTGTAGGGCCGAGCGGTACGACGCCGACGCCCGGGCGGGCGAGCTGGGCACGCTGTACGGCCGAGCGGTACAACGCCGACGCCGGGGCGGGCGAGCTGGGCACAGCGCTCGGCCGGCGGGGGCGCGTACGCCGTCGCGGGGGGGGCAGCCCTGATGCGGCTGAGGGCCGCACGCCTTCGCCGCCGGGCGGAGCCTTGGTACGGCCGAGAGCCCCCGCGCCGTCACCGCGAGGAGGCACCGGCATGAGCGAGACCCACGCCGTCACCCCAGGCAGCCCCCGGCACGACCGAACGCCCACGCCGTCACTCCCAGGCAGCCCCCTGACATCGCCGACAGTACGACGCCGCCACCGCCAGGCAGAGCCCGGTACGACTGAAGGCCGCACGCCGTCACCCCCCAGGCAGAGCCCCGGTACAACCAAGGTCCCTGCACCGGTTGCGGTCGGCGCGTGGTGCGGGCCGTCACCAGCGGACCGGCAGGGTTCTCACGCCTCGTATGAGCATGCCCGGCAGCCACTCCCCCGGCTCGCCGTCCAGGGTGAGGCCGGGAGCGCGGTCCAGGAGGGTGCCGAGGGCGATGCCGGCCTCCAGGCGGGCCAGGGGTGCGCCCAGGCAGTAGTGGATGCCGTGGCCGAAGGCGAGGTGGCCGCGGGTGTCGCGGCGGATGTCGAAGCGGTCCGGGTCGGCGTATCGGGCGCCGTCGCGCTGGGCGGCGGTGAGGCCGATCAGCACGTCGTCGCCCCGTCCGATCCTGGTGCCCGCGATCTCCAGCGGCTCGGCGGCGAACCGGTACGTCGCGTTCTCCACCGGCCCCTCCCAGCGCAGGGTCTCCTCCACCGCGCCGTCGAGGAGGGTCATGTCGGCGCGCAGGGCCGCCAGTTGGGCGGGATGGGTGAGCAGCGCGAGGACGGCGTTGCCGATGAGGTTGACCGTGGTCTCGTGGCCCGCGATGAGCAGCAGGTAGGCCATGCCGCGCAGCTCGTCCATCGAGAGCCGGTCGCCGTCCTCGGCGGTGGTGCGGATCAGGTCGCTGAGCAGATCGCCCGTGGGGCCCGCGCAGCGCTTGTCCTCGATCAGCTCGGTGAGGTACTCGGCGAGGCGGACGGTCGCCGCGTGTTCGGAGTCCGCGCCGCTCGGCGCGACCACCTCCGTGGAGATCTTCCGGAACTCCGCGCGGTCCATCTCGGGCACGCCGAGCAGCTCGCAGATGACCGTGATGGGCAGCGGGTAGGCGAGGGAATCGATGAGGTCGGCGCGGCCCCGCGGCAGCATGTCGTCGAGCAGCTCGTCGGTGATCTGCTGGATCCGCGGGCGCAGCCGCTCGACCCGGCGCATGGTGAAGGCGCGCGCGACGAGGCCGCGCAGGCGCGTGTGCTGCGGCGGGTCGGCGACGAGCAGGTACTTGCCGATGAGCTGCTCGTCCAGGGGGACGAAGCCCGTCTTGGCGCTGTCCTTGGCCAGCCGTTGGTCGGCGAGGGCGGCCCGGGCCTCCTCGTACCCCACGACCAGCCAGGTCTCCCAGGCTCCGCCCGGCATGGCGAGGCGGACCCGGTGGACGGGGCCCCGCTCGCGCAGCCGCGCGTACACCGGGTGCGGGTCCCGGCGGAGCGCGTCGCCGAACTCCGTCAGGTCGATCACTCGTTCCATGTCTCCCCCTGTGGACTGCCCCGAGGTCCCGGACAGCGGCCGGTACCCGGAACAACGCGCACGGTGCCCGAGTAGTGCCCGCCGATCAGTACGTGTCGCCCGTGCCCGCCGCCCGGTGCCCGTCGTCGGCGTCCTCCAACAGCCCCGCGTCATAGGCGAGCAGGGCGATCTGGACCCGGTTGTCCAGGCCGAGCTTGGCGAGGACGCGGGAGACGTGGGCCTTGACGGTGGCCACGCTGAGGAAGAGCTCTGCGGCGATCCGGGCGTTGGCGAGGCCGCGGCCGACGGCGACGGCGACCTCGCGTTCGCGGTCGTTGAGGACGGCGAGCCGTTCGCGTGCGCGGGTCTGCCGGGCGTCGGCTGCGGTACCGGCCGCGTGCCGCATCAACTGCCGGGTGACGGCGGGCGACAGCACCGGGTCGCCGGCCGCGACCCGGCGCACGGCGTCGACGATCTCGGCGGGCGGGGTGTCCTTCAGCACGAAGCCGGCGGCTCCGGCGCGCAGTGCGTGCAGCACCTGTTCGTCGGCGTGGAAGGTGGTGAGCACGACCACCTGCGGCGCGTCCGGCCGCGCGCGCAGCCGTCGCGTCGCGGTGATCCCGTCCACCGCCGGCATGCGCAGGTCCATCAGGACGACGTCCGGCCGGGCCCGTCGCACCAGTTCCTCGGCCTCCGCGCCGTCGGCGGCCTCCCCGACGATCTCGATGTCCTCGGCCCCGCCGATCATCAGCGCCAGACCGGCGCGCACCAGGGGGTCGTCGTCCACGAGGAGGAGTCTGATCGGCGTCGCAGTCATGGGGTCACGTAATCACGGGTGGGGAGTCGGGGCGGCGGGAACGGCCGGGAGTCAGGGGCACGCGCGCGCGTACGCCGGCATCCCTCAGCCCCGCGGCCACGGCAGCCACCCCCGCACCGCGAACCCCCCGTCAGGGCGCGTGCCGTGTTCCAGGTGTCCGCCCGCCAGCGTGGCCCGTTCCCGCAGGCCGATCAGGCCCTGGCCGGAGCCGGGGACGGGCGGGACCTCGGCGGGTGGGGCGGGGTTGGCGACCGTGATCGTCAGGCCGTCGCCGGGCGTGCCGGTGAGGCGGACGGTGACCTCGGTGCCGGGGGCGTGCTTGCGGGCGTTGGTGAGGGCCTCCTGGGCGATGCGGTACGCGGTGCGGCCGACGGAGGCGGGGACGACGGCCGGCTCGGCGACACGGTGGTCGAGGGTGACCTTCATGCCGGCCTCGCGGCACTCGGCGACGAGGGCGTCCAGCGCGGCCAGCGTCGGCTGGGGACGCCCGCCGGACGGCTCCTCGGTCTCCCCGGCCCGCAGGACGCCGATGATCTCGCGCAGGTCCTGCAGGGCCTCGTGGGCGCTCTCCCGGATCACCCCGGCGGCCCGCGCTATCTCCTCGCGGGGCGCGTCCGGCCGGAACTCCAGGGCGCCCGCGTGCACGCTGAGGAGGGTGAGCCGGTGGGCGAGCACGTCGTGCATCTCCCGGGCGATGGCCTCGCGGGCCAGCCGCTGCGCCTGCTCGGCGCGGAGCCGGGCCTCGGTCTCCGCCCGGTGCGCCCGGTCCCTGAGGCTCAGCATCAGCATCCGCTTGGAGCGGACGAACATGCCCCAGCCGGTGACGGACACGGTCAGCAGCGTGGTGAACGCGACGACGCCGGCGTAGGGCAGGTCGGGGTCGGGCCGCACCCAGTAGAACAGCGGGATGAGCGCGAGGTCGACGCCGCCGATCCAGGCGACGTACCGGAAGGGCCGGTGGACGGCGAGCGTGAACAGGGCGACCATCGCGGCGCCGCCCGAGCTGTTGGACAGCAGACCGACCGGGATCATCGCGACGGCGAGCCCGACGGGCCACCGGCGGCGCAGCCAGACCGCGCCGCAGGAGAGGGCGCCCAGCGTCTGGTCGAGGACGGCGAGGGAGTGCGGCAGGCCGGGTTCCTCGGACAGCCCCTGGGCGGCCGCCAGGCCGAGGACGACGGCCAGGAGGAAGCAGGAGAAGTCGACGACCCAGTCGCGCGCCGTGCGCCGCGGCCGTCGGCCCGGGGCCCCGGCATCCGGGTCCAGCTCGTGGACGAGGGCGGAGGGGAACAGCCACCGGCGGCCGGTGAACCCCCTCGGCGCCCAGGCCTGTTCGTCTTCGGTCACGGTCGGCAAATCTACGCACGGAACGCGCCCCGCCGCCGTCCCGCGCCCGGATCGCCGACCGAACGACCGGGAACCGTCGACCGAAGTCGCACCCCGAAGGACTTTCGGTGCCGCCCACCCGGTGCGGGCACAGTCTTTCGACGCCGTGTGCCCGCCCTGCGGCCGATGCGCGGGGAGGGGCCGCGCGGCAACAGTCGTAGCGTGAAACAGGTACTGGAATTCCTCGGATTCATCGCCCTGGTGCAGGGCGCACTGGGCCTGGTGCACGAGTTCACCGACTGGCATGTGGGTCTCGTGCAGCGGATCGGCTTCCTCGACGGTTACGAGGTCTACGCGAGCGTCGCGCTCCTGCTGCTGGCGTTCGCCCTGTTCGCCGCCGCGGAGAGCCAGGGGGACTGAGACGCCGGGCGCCAGGTCAACTCCCCGAAAGCTCCCCCGACTTCACGGGAAATTCTCCAGAGTTGTCATTGACATGCCACCTTCTACGCGCGTCATCATGAGGCCATGAGATTCCCCCCACGGATCACACGCGTCGGCGCCGCGGCCGCTGTCCTGTCCGCCCTCCTCGTCGGCGGCACCGTCACCGCCACCCCGGCGGCCGCCGCGGTCGGCAGCATCTGCTACAGCGACCTGCCGTCACAGGCGTACGACACGCTCGACCTGATCGAGCGGGGCGGGCCGTTCCCGTACGCGCAGGACGGCACCGTCTTCCAGAACCGGGAAGGCGTCCTGCCCAGCCGGTCGTCCGGCTATTACCACGAGTACACGGTGATCACCCCGGGCTCGTCCACGCGCGGCGCCCGACGCATCGTCACCGGCGACGAGTACCAGGAGGACTACTACACCTCCGACCACTACGCCACGTTCGACCTGGTCGATTTCGGCTGCTGACGTCCGACCCGGCCGCCTCGCCCCGTGTACCCCCCACGGAGAACCGGGACGCGGGGCGAGGCGGCCGACGAGTTCGCGCGGACGCCGTTCCTCGGGACTACGCCTCCTTGTGGCTGAGCAGGATGTCCACTCCGGCCTGGCCGCCGTCCACGGTGACCTGCGTGGCCACCGGCGCGTAGCCGGAGGCGATCACGGTGTACTGCTCGCCGGCGAGGTCGGTGAAGGAGTAGCCGCCGTCGACGCTCGTGGTGCGTGTCCCGACGACGTTTCCCGCCGCGTCGATCAGGGTCACCCGGGCGTCCTCCAGCGCCCGTCCGTCCTGCGTGTGCACCGTCCCCCACAGGGTCGCCGCGGTGGACAGCCGGACGTCGCAGCGGGTGTTCTCGGCGGAGACGGTGGCCGGCACGGCGGCCGGGCGGTGGCCGGGCGCGCTGACGCTGAGCGTGTAGTCCCCGGGCGGCAGATCGTCGATCCGGTAGCCGCCGCCCGTACCGGTGGTCGCGGAAGCCGCCACGTCACCGTGCTGATCGGTGGCCACCACCAGTGCGCCGGAAAGCACCTGCCCGTCCCCGCCGCGCACCGTGCCGGCCACGCCGCCCGGGCTGGGCAGGAGCACGAGGTCGTGGAGGGCGGGTGTGCCGTCCAGGGTCAGCGTGGCGACCTGCGGCTGGTATCCGGACGCCGAGCCGATCAGGACCAGGCTGCCGCGCTCGGGAACGTCCACCGTGTCCACCGCGTACGAGCCGTCCTCCCGGGAGGCGGTCCGGGCCAGTTGGTGACCCGCCGTGTCCAGCACGGTGATCGCGGTACGGGGGACGGGTACGCCCGCACGGTCCCGCACCTGTCCGCGGATGGCGGCCTCGACGGCGGGCGCCGGCAGGGGCGCGGCCGTCGCCTCGGCACCGGCGCCGGGTACGGTCTCGGTGGCAGGCACGGCCTCGGCGCCGGGTACGGTCTCGGTGGCAGGCACGGCCTCGGCGCCGGGTACGGTCTCGGTGGCAGGCGGCGCCTCGGCCTGGGCCCGCCCCTCGGCGTCCTCCGTGCGCAGGGCCGCCCTCTTCCTGGCGCGGAACAGCAGCACGGTGACGAGCACGGCGAAGGCGAAGAAGCCGGCCGACCACCAGTAGGCGACGGTGTAGCTGTGCAGCGCCGCGTTCGCCTTGACCAGGGGGTCGGTCAGGTGGTGCTTCGCGTAGTCGGTGGCCGCGCTGGTGGCCAGGGTGTTCAGCAGCGCGGTGCTGATCGAACCGCCGACCTGCTGGGTGGTGTTGACGGCTGCCGAGGCCACGCCCTGGTCGCTCGCCCGCACTCCCAGGGTGGCGTAGCTCATCGCCGCGGGCATCGACATGCCGAGGCCCGCGCCCAGCAGCAGCAGCGGCGGCAGCACATGCGGCGCGTAGCTGCTGTGCAGGCCGAGGCGTGTCAGCCAGACCATGCCGCCCACGGCCAGCAGCAAGCCGGTGGGTACGACGATCTTGGGCCCGATCCTCGGCACCAGCCAGTTGGTGGAGAGCTGCGCCATCACCATCAGCGCGGCGACCATCGGCAGGAAGGCCACGCCGTTCTTCACCGGCGAGTAGCCCAGCGTCGACTGGAGGTAGTAGGTGAGGAAGAGGAAGACGCCGAACATCCCGGCGGAGGAGATGAGCACGGTCGACAGGGCGGCGGCGCGGTCGCGGTCGGCCAGGACGCGCAGGGGCAGGACGGGGTGCTTCGCACGGGTCTGCCAGAGGAAGAACGCCACCAGCAGGAGGCCACCCGCCGCGAGGAAGCCCCAGGTCATCCAGTTGTCCCAGTCGTGCGTCTCGGCGTTGGCGAAGCCGTAGACGACACCGAACAGGCCGCCGGAGACCAGGACGGCGCCTAGGATGTCGAGCTTGGGCCGCTCGGCCGGGACGGACCGGCCGATGAGGACGGCCGCGCCGATCAGCGCGGGAATCGCGATGACGTCGTTGACGTACAGCGTCCAGCGCCAGTCGAGGTACTCGGTGAGCAGGCCGCCGAGGACCAGGCCGACGGCGGCGCCGGAGCCGGCGATGGCACCGAATATGCCGAACGCCTTGGCGCGTTCCTTCGGCTCGGTGAACGTCGTCGTCAGCAGGGAGAGCGCCGCCGGCGCGAGCAGGGCGCCGAACAGCCCCTGCACGGCACGCGCGACGACCAGCATGGTGAAGCCGTTGGCCGCGCCACCGACGGCGGAGGCGGCGGCGAAGCCGGCGATGCCGATGATGAAGGTCGTCTTGCGGCCGAAGAGGTCGGCGAGCCGGCCGCCGAGCAGCAGCAGGCTGCCGAAGGCCAGGGAGTAGGCGGTGACGATCCACTGCCGCCCGTTGTTGTCGAAGCCCAGGTCATGCTGGGCGGACGGCAGCGCGATGTTCACGATCGTGGCGTCGAGCACGACCATGAGCTGGGCGAGGCCGATCACGGCCAGTGCCCACCAGCGGTGCTTCGGTGAGGCATGGGTCTGGCCGGACGGCCCGGCCTGGACGGGGGCGACCGGGATGGCTTCCACGATGGAACTCCCTCGAGGGGCTCGGATTGCTCGGTTGTGCGTCAGCGCCGGCGGGACGACCGTGTCCCCGCGGCCATCGGTCCGAAACGGTTTCGTTCTGCAAAGGTAGGCAATCGCCCAGCGAAACTCAAACGTTTCGATCAACCCCTGGGAGATGTGTGACAGGTCACAGACCAGGGAATCGACCAGGCTTTCGGATCGGCGGCGCTCCAGTCGTTGACGGACGGGCCGGCTTCGCGGCAGTCGCAGACTCGATGCTGTTCCCCCGCCTCGGCCACATGGCCACCGACCCGGACCCGCGGCGGCTCCTCGCGCGGATCGGGCCCATGCCCGCCGGACCGGCCGTCCAGGCCACGACGGACGTGCGCCACCTGCCCGGTGGCGGTGGGCGCGCTGGTCATCGGCGGGGCGGGGCTGTGATGCCGTGACACGTGAGCGCTCATGCGGCACGCGGTGGGCGACGGCCGAGCCGTGCTCGTGTCAGTCTGCCGCCCCGCGTCCCCACGCCGTCCCCACGAGCACCAGCGCGCCGCCCGCCAGACCGAGTGCGCCGAGCCGGTCGCCGCCCAGCGCGATGCCGGCGCCGGCGGCCCACAGCGGCTCGGTGCCGAGCAGCAGGCTGACCCGGGAGGGGGAGGTGCGGCGGACGGCCCACATCTGCACGAAGAAGGCGAACACCGTGCACAGGGCCGACAGGAACAGCAGCCCCGCCCACTCCCGCGCGCCGAAGTCCCTCGCGGCCGTCCACGGCGCCGGTCCGCCGCCGGCGGCCGACAGCAAGGCGAAGACGGCGACGGCGGTGCCGAGCTGGACCGTCGTCAGGGGCAGCGCGTCGGCGTCCTGTACGGCCCTGATCCGGGACATGGCCAGGACGTGCACGGTGCGGGCGCACGCGGCGAGCAGCATCAGCAGGTCGCCGAGGGAGGGCCGGGTGAAGCCGGCGCCCTGGGTGAGCAGGACGACGCCCAGCACCGACAGGGCCGCCGCGCCGAGGAAGGACGGCGTGGGCCGGGTGCGGGTGACGGCGGCCTCGGCGAGCGGGGTGAGGACCATGGTGAGGCTGATGATCAGACCCGCGTTGGTCGCCGAGGTGTGCACCACCCCGTACGTCTCCAGCAGGAAGATCCCGGCGAGGATCAGCCCGAGCAGGGCCGCACCGCGCCACTGCGCGCCGGTGAGCGCGCGCAGGGCCCGGCGGCCGGCGACGGCCAGGGCGGGCAGCGCGAGGGCGAACCTCAGCACCAGGACGGCGAGCACCGTCCCGGCGGTGGTGATCTCCTTCGCCGCGAGGTAGCTGGCGCCCCAGCAGACCGCGACGAGCAGCACGGGAAGATCGGTGTGCCAGGCCCGGCGGGGCACGAGCGCGGCGGGCACGGCGAGCGAGGACATCGGTGCGGCTCTCCCGGTCTCCGGACATGGGGTGCGGAGACATCGGCGGCTCGCACGGGACGCGCCCACCGTACCGACGCCGACGATCTTCGGCCAGGTCTTTCGGGCCCGGACAGAACGAGGCGGCGGCCCGGCGAGGCAGCCACCGGCGGGAGTCGGCGTGGGTGTGGCACCACCACGGGATCCTCGCCGTCTGGCGCGAGGACTTCGCGAGCGCCGCCGAGCTGCTCGCGCGGGCGCGCACCGAGTTCCGCGCGCAGGGCTGCCTCGACGCGGCCTACGAATGCCGGGTCAAGTCCGCCATCGCGCATGCCTACGGAGGTGAGGCCGCCGCGGCCGACGAGGCGTGCGGCGAGGTCGAGGCGGCCGCCCGAGCCCACAAGGAGTCTTGGCTGCACGGCATGGCCCTGCTCGCCCGCGCCCTGCCGGCCCGGCGCGCGGACGCGCCCGCCGACGCTATCGCGCACGCCAGGGCGGCCATCGCCCGGCTGCGCCCGTTCCAGGACTGGTGGGACGTGGCCATGTGCGGGGAGGTCATCGCGTGGAGCACCCAGGACGCCCCGCGACGCGCGGCCCGGCTCCTGGGCGTGCTGCACATGTTGCGGGAGTCACTGGGCGGGCGGCTCGGCTCGGCACCGTTCATGCGCGCGCAGCATCTGCGCTTCGAAGCCGCGGTACGAAAGGCGCTGCCCGCCGCCTTCGACCGGGAGTTCCGCCGCGGAGCACGCGCCAGCGTGGACGAGGCGATGGCCTACGTCCTGGATGACGCGGCCGGGGCGCCGGGCCTGACGCAGCGCGAGAGCCAAGTCGCGGAGCTGGTCGCCGGGGGCCTCACCAATAAGGACATCGCCGCGCGCCTGACGATCGCTCAGCGCACCGCGGAGAACCACGTCGAACGCATCCTGGACAAGCTGGGGTTCACCTCGCGCACGCAGCTGGCGGTGTGGACATACGAGCAGCGCGACGAACCCGCCGGGAGCTGAGGGCGGTCAGGGCTCACAGGGCAAGCGCCACGAGGCTCAACGGCGTCCGGCAGGCGCCCCGCACCCCGGCACGCCGACACGTGCGGGCGAGTGCGCCCGGGGAGCTGCCCACGCTGCACAAGATCACGTGAAGGGCGGGAACCGGTGGCGCCGGGCCGTCGGGGCGGTGCCAACTGGGGCCGTCCGCTCGATCAGAACGAGCACGGCGTACGGAAGAAGAGCCACCGGCCAGGGCCACGGCCACCGCGCCGGGGCCATGGGGTGGGTCGTGCACGTGAGGGGAAGTCGTCCTCCACCGCGGCCGCTCAGGCCCCTCCCGGGCTCGTGTCCAGTGCAGTCGGCCCGTGCGGGGGCGTCGTCGAGTAGCCACCCGAACGGTCCCGCCACGATTGGGCACAGGTACGGCGTGCCGCAGGCGGCGGGGGAACCGACGTGCTGGTGAAGACAGCCGTGGGGAGGCAGTTTCCGGGCGCCGGCCGGGGCGTCATTTCAGTTCCATGAGGACGTCGGCGCGGGCGTAGTAGTCGGTCACCGGGAGACGGTTGCGGGTGATCGTGACAAACCCGGCTTCCTCGTAGAGGTGGATGGCGGGAGCCAGTTTGCTGTTCGTGCCGAGGAACAGCCTGGTCCCACCGAGCGCCCGGGCGCGGTCGATCGCTGCGGTTATGAGTTGGCGGCCGATGCCGCGTCCCTGCGCGGCGGGGGCCACGGCCATCTTCGCCAGCTCGAACACGGCGTGCGGGTAGGCCAGGAGGGCGACGCATCCGACGACGGTGCCGCTGCCCGGCTCGCGCGCCAGGAGCACGTCGCCGCCCGGGCCCACGATGCGGCCGAACGGATCTCCGAGAACCGCCCGGTCCTCGTCCTCCAGGGTGAACAGGCGCGAGATCCACTCCTCGTTCAACGCGCGGAACGCGTCGGCATCACGCTGTGAGGCGATCGAGGAGACCACGGTCGGGGCAGAGGTGTACGGCATGAGGCGGGTTCCCTTTCCGGTGAGCTTCCCGTCAGTAGCCTCCGCTCCTACCGACCCATACGTCCAATACAAGCGATAGCGTGCATCGATAAGCTTGACCTATGGATCAGCGTATCGACCTCCGACATCTGCGGTACTTTCTGGCTGTAGCTGAGGAACTCCACTTCGGCCGTGCCGCCCAGCGGCTGAACATCGCCCAGCCGGCGCTGTCCCAGCAGATCAGGCAGCTTGAGAAGATTGTCGGTGTTGAACTGTTCCGGCGGACCTCCCGAAGCGTCCGCCTCACAGACGCGGGAGCGACGTTCCAGCCACGGGCGAGGGACCTTCTGGGCCGTCTGGCGGCCGACCTCGACGAGGCCGGCCGTGTCGGGCGCGGTGAGGCCGGTCGCCTGGACGTCGCCTTCATCACCTCCGCCACCGCGATCGTCAGCGAACGGCTCCGTGAGTTCTCCCGCCGCCGCCCAGACGTGCAGATCAAGCTGCACGACGGCTTCACGGCCGACGTCCTGGCGGCCCTGGAGCGGGGCACAGCCGACATCGGGATCGTGCGCGATGCCGAGGAGCGAGACGATATCGACCTTTCCCCGCTGACGACGGAACGGTTTGTCGCCGTCATCCCCACCGAGCACCCCGCCGCAAAGGGTGACCATGTGGAAGCAACCACGCTGGCCGCTGACCCGCTGATCCTGTTCCCACGCACAGCAGGAGCTCATGCGTTCGACGTGAACACACAGCCACTGCGCAACGCCGGCATCGACGTCCAGGTCGCGCAGGAGTGCTCGAACTGGCACACCATCATCATGTTCGTCGCCGCCGGCCTTGGCGTCACCATCGCCCCCTACAGCGTCACGACGCTACTCCCCCCAGGCGCCCGGCGTCTCGAACTCGACGGGCCTCCCGCAGTGAGCCGGATCTTCATGGCCACCCGCCGAGGAGACAACCGTCCCCTCGTACAAGCCTTCATCGCTGCATCTGAGTCCGTGACGGGTTGATGCCACGGCCGGACGGCGAGAGCACGTTGACCTGCCGAGCGAGCACCTCCAAGTGCCATGGCCGCTTGAAGGCGGTGCGTAGCCCCACCCGCCGCACCCATCGCTGGGACAACAGCCCGAACCGACCATCCTGAAACCGCCCTATCCGCGCAGCCTCTCAGCCGGCGTGCGTGGAGAACAGTCCGCCGGTCGGGCCCTGCTTGTCGCCGCCCTGGGCCTTCTTCAGGGCGTTGGCGAGGCTCTCGATGGTGAGGGACTGGAGGATCACCCGGCCGTTGCCCTCCAGCGTGGCCAGGGACAGGCCCTCGCCGCCGAACACGGCGTTCATCAGGCCCTGGCGGTTGAGGCCGCCGACGCGCTGGACGCCGTACTGGATGCCCTCCTCGAAGGCGACCACACAGCCGGTGTCGACCTCGATGCGGCCGCCGAAGTCCGCCGGGTTCAGATCGATGAAGTTGCCCGCGCCGGCGATGATCACCGTGCCGTGCCCGGTGAACTTCTCCAGGATGAAGCCCTCGCCGCCGCTCATGCCGGTGCGGCCGCCGGCGAAGGCGATGCCGAAGTCGACGGTGGACTCGGCGGCCACGAAGGCGTCCTTCTCGGCGAACCACGCGCGCGTGCCGTCCAGCTCCAGGGCGCGCATCTCACCGGGGAGCACGCCCGCGAAGCCGACCGTGCCCTCGCCGCCCTGGGCGGTGAAGTACTGGAAGGCCAGCGACTCACCGGCGAGCATGCGCTGGCCGACCTGCATGGCGGTGCCCATGGCCTGGCGGAGCAGGCCGCCCATGCCGCCACCCGAGCCGCCCTGCTGCTGCCCGCCGCTGCCGGACGGGCCGGACAGCCGCGTCTCCATGGTCACGTTCACCGTCTTGAACAGGAACTTCCCGGCCTCGCAGTACACGGTCTGGCCGGGGTGCAGGTTGACGACCGCCATCTGCATGGCGTTGCCGACGATCTCTTGCTTCAGGGTCACGAGGGGAGAACGCGATAGGAGGGGGGAAGAGTTCCGGCAGCCCGGAGCTGGGGTCCGCGAGGGTGACGCGTGGGGCGCCCCGGTGCTGTCCCGCCGGGGCGCCCCACGCGCGCGTGGAGGGCGTCAGCGGCGGGGTCAGCCGCCGAGTTCCTGGTGGCGGGCGGCGAGGCCGCTCGCGCCCTGCTCGGTCAGGGAGCCGAACAGACGCAGCCGGGAGATGCCGCCGTCGGGGAAGATGTCGATCCGCGCGTGGGTGCCGACCGCCGGCTCGGGCAGCACGAAGCGGTGGCTGGTGTCGGGCTGGAGGCGCGTGCGCGGCAGGATCCGCGTCCACTCGCCGTTCTCGCCGTCCTTGACGGAGACCGAGGCCCAGCCGGCGCTGTTGCCCTTGAGGTAGGCGGTGTCGATCTCGATCGCGCGGATCTGGGACTGGGCGGCGAGCCGGTAGCTGATCCAGTCGTTGCCCTGGTCGCGGCGGCGGCGGGTCTCCCAGCCGTCGTCCATCTTGCGGGAGCGGCCCGGCTGGATGGTGTTGGTGGCCGGGGAGTAGAAGAGGTCGGAGGCGTCCTCGACCTGGCCGCCGTTCTCCAGGGCGACCACGTCGAAGGTGCCGAGGACCGCCAGCCACTCGGGATCGGGGACCACCTCGCCGTACACGCGCAGCCGGGCGATGCCGCCGTCGGGGTGCTGGTTGACCCGCAGGTGCGTGAAGCGCTGCTCGACGGAGACGGCGAAGCCGTTCGCCGCGTGGCCGCCGACGGCGGTGCGCGGGACGATCGTCGTCCACTTCACGTCGTCGCCCAGCAGTTCCTCCGGGGACGGGGAGCCGGGTACGGACGTGGCCTCGGCCGAGACGGCCTGCGGGTAGTTGCCGCGGAAGTGGGCGGTGTCGACGACGATCCCGCGGATCACCCCGGGCGCGCCGAGGCGGACCAGCGCCCAGTCGTGGTCCTCGGCGGTCGGCCACGGGTGCTCGGCGGAGGTGCCGCGCCGACGGCGGGTCTCCCAGCCGTCCATGATCTTCCCCTTGTGCCCGAAGTGCTCGGGGTCGAACTCGGCCCGCTCGGGCACCAGCAGGTTCTCCCGCTGGGCGAAGAACTCGTCGTTGGCGGCGATGACACCGGCGCCGAGTCGCCGGTCGGCGAGGTTGGCGTACTGGGTGAAGGGGAAGTCGGCGGTGCGGTAGTCCGCGTACGGGTCGCCGCCTCCGTAGGGGTTCGCGTCGCCGGTGAAGCTCGGTATCGCCGTCACGGTGATCAGGGGGTCCTTTCTGGAGTCGGCCGGTGCGGGTTGGGGGGGGTGGCTCACTGGGCGCGGGCGAGCAGCCTGCCCTTCGGCGCGGTGAACTCGCCGTCCGCGACGATGCGTTCGCCGCGCAGCCAGGTGGACTTGACGACGCCGTACAGGGTCCTGCCGGCGTAGGCGGTGACCCGGTTGCGGTGCTGGAGGCCGGCCGGGTCGACGGTGAAGGTCTCGTCGGGGGCGAGGACGGCGAAGTCGGCGTCGTGGCCCGGGGCGATGGCACCCTTGGAGGCGCCGAGGCCGACGAGGGCGGCGGTCCGCGTGGACATCCAGCGCACCACGTCCTCCAGGCCGTGGCCGCGTTCGCGGGCCTCGGTCCAGACGGCGGACAGGCTGAGCTGGAGGCCGGAGATGCCGCCCCACGCGGTGGCGAAGTCGTCCGTCTTCAGATCGGCGGTGGACGGCGAGTGGTCGGTGACCACGCAGTCGATGGTGCCGTCGGCGAGCGCCTCCCAGAGCAGGTCCTGGTTGGCGGCCTCGCGGATGGGCGGGCAGCACTTGAACTCGCTGGCGCCGTCCGGGACTTCCTCGGCGGTCAGGGTGAGGTAGTGCGGGCAGGTCTCCACGGTGATCCGGACGCCCTCGGCGCGGGCGGCGCGGATCAGCGGCAGCGCGTCGCCGGAGGACAGGTGCAGCACGTGCACGCGCGCGTTCAGACGCCTGGCCTGCGCGATCAGGTTCGCGATGGCGGTGTCCTCGGCGTCGCGCGGGCGGGAGGCGAGGAAGTCGGCGTACCTCGGGCCGCCCTGCTGCGGGGCCGCGGCCAGGTGGTGCGGGTCCTCGGCGTGCACGATGAGCAGCCCGTCGAACCCGGCGATCTCGGCCAGGGACCGGGCGAGCTGCTCCTGGTCGAGGTGCGGGAACTCGTCCACGCCGGACGGGGACAGGAAGGCCTTGAAGCCGAAGACGCCGGCGTCGTGCAGCGGGCGCAGGTCCTTGACGTTGTCGGGCAGGGCGCCGCCCCAGAAGCCGACGTCGATGTGCGCCTTGTTCCGGGCGACGTCCTGCTTGATCCGCAGGTGCTCGACCGTGGTGGTCGGCGGCAGGGAGTTGAGCGGCATGTCGACCAGGGTGGTGATGCCGCCGGCCGCCGCCGCGCGGGTGGCGGTCCAGAAGCCCTCCCACTCGGTGCGGCCCGGGTCGTTGACGTGCACGTGGGTGTCGACCAGGCCGGGCAGCAGGACGTGGTCGCCGACGTCCTCCAGCCGCGCGGTGGCCGGGACCTCGGCGTCGTACGGCAGGACGGCCGTGATCGTCCCGGCGGACACGGTGACGGTGGCGGCCCGCGTCCCTTCCGGAGTGATCACGCGCGTGGAGCGCAGCACCAGTTCAGCGTCGGACACCCGAACCCCTCTCTCTACCGCCGTTTTACGTCCAGGAAACGGGATTTACACCCACGTAACGGATTTCAACGTTCTGTTGAAGGAGTCTTCACTCCCGCTTCCGCGTCGTCAAGAGGCGCACTTCTGAGCATCACGGAAGCGGTGACAGCTCTGGACGTTTCCACAAAGCGGAATTAGAATTCCAGCAAGCAGAACGTAGCTATGTACAAGCAGGGAGTCAACCGACTGCCGGGTAGGCTTCTGCTCTCCCCGCCAGTCCCGAAAGGAACGCGCCGTGCCGACGTCCAGCGCCAGCACCACCGACTCCGCCAAGCCCTCCGCCGCCGGCGGGGTGCAGTCCCTGGAGCGCGCCTTCGACCTGCTCGAGCGGATGGCGGACGCGGGCGGCGAGGTGGGTCTGAGCGAGCTGTCCGCGGCGAGCGGGCTGCCCCTGCCGACCATCCACCGGCTCATGCGCACGCTGGTCGCCTGCGGCTACGTCCGCCAGCAGGCCAACCGGCGCTACGCCCTCGGGCCCCGCCTGATCCGCCTCGGCGAGTCCGCGTCCCGGCTGCTCGGCACCTGGGCGCGGCCGTACCTGGCCCGGCTGGTGGAGGAGACCGGCGAGACGGCGAACATGGCGCTGCTCGACGGGGACGAGATCGTGTACGTGGCCCAGGTGCCGTCGAAGCACTCGATGCGGATGTTCACCGAGGTCGGCCGCCGGGTGCTGCCGCACTCGACCGGCGTGGGCAAGGCGCTGCTGGCCGGGGTGCCGGACGACGAGGTGCGGGCGCTGCTGGCCCGGACGGGCATGCCGGCCGCCACGGAGAAGACCATCACCACGCCTGAGGGGTTCCTGGCGGCGCTGGAGGAGGTGCGGCGGATGGGCTACGCGGTGGACGACAACGAGCAGGAGGTCGGGGTGCGGTGCCTCGCGGTGTCCGTGCCGGACTCCCCCACGGCGGCCGCCATCTCCATCTCCGGACCGGCGGGACGCGTCACGGAAGCGGCCACCGACAAGATCGTGCCGGTGCTCCAGCAGATCGCCGGCGAACTGTCGGCGGCACTGATCAGCCAGAACCAGGGCTGACGGGGGCGCCGGTACGACGGCCGGCCCGACGGCGATGGTCATAACTCGGCCCGACGGCCAGGGCAGATCAGCACGCCGGTGCGAGCTGATCCCTACGGCGCCCGGGAAGTCAGGGACGTCCCCTTCGAGGGCGACGAGGAGATCACCGTCCAGCCCGACAGTCGGGGCAGCTCAACACGACACCGGGAGCTTCACCACGACGCCCCGGGACCCCGAGACGTCCCCTTCAAGGGCGACGAAGAGATCACCGTCCAGCCCGACAGTCGGGGCAGCTCAACACGACACCGGGAGCTTCACCACGACGACCGCCAGGGAGTCGGAGGTGCCCGATTCGAGGGCGGCAGCCATCTGGGGCCGCTCGGCTCGCTCGGCCATGGTGGAACCCGGGCCGACTCCGAGGACGCCCTGCACGACGTCCAGCGCCACACCTGCCGCCGGTGACCGGCGCCGGACCACCCGGCCATGCCCCTGCCACGGGGCCACCGGGCCGGGCTCACGCGCGGATGAGTAGCCGTACTCATGCGCCCCTTCCGCCCGCCCGGACAGGGTGGCGGCATGGACCTGCCCGTCGCCCCGCCGGCCTTCGACGCCACCGCCGGTCCCGGGCCGCGCCGCCGTGCCGACCCTGGTGCCGATGTCGGAGCCGGGTGCGGGCTGGTGTTCCTGGAACTGGTCGCCCTGGTGGTGATCTTCGGGCTCTGGGCGTTGTCCGGGTGGAATCTCGACCCGGCCAGGACCGTCACGACCGACCCGTTGTGGAACTACCTGGCCGCGGCCGGCGGAGTCGGCGTCCTCGCCCTCGTGGCGGGCCTGATCGCCGCGCGGGCCGGGGCCGTCGTCACGGTGGCCACCCAGGCCGTCATGGCCACCCTGGTGTGCCTCATCGTCTTCGGCGGGGCCGCGGCGCAGTCCCACGAGGACCAGTTCTGCCGTGACATGCCGTCGGCCTCGGGCTGCCGGGACGCGCGGCCGTAGCGGGCGGCTAGGCGCGGGGCGGTTCGCCGAACAGGTCCACGGCGTCGCGCACCTGGGACAGCCCTCGGGCCAGCGCGCTCATCGAGCCGATCGCGCCGGCGATCAGTAACAGGGAGTTGCGCAGGCGCGGGATCTCCGGCAGACCGTTGGCGGCCATCGCGGCCATCGCCGCGAGCTCGTCCTCGGCTATCGCCCGGTCGGGGAAGTCCGCGGGCAACGCGGCGAGTTCGCGGCGCAAACGGGACACCGCGGTCCGCAGTTCCGCCACCCTCGGCTCCTCGTCGCTGCCGGTCACTGGCCTCTGCCCCAAGCTCCGCAACACAGCCCTCCCCCCTGACACGCCGTCGTGCGCGGGCCAGTAAACGCCACCCCGTGCGGGAGCGCCACAGCGCGGACCGAAATTCAGCCCAACGGAACCGGCACCGGAAAACCGGCCGATTCGACGGCCGTCGGGTATGCAGGACCCATGACGGACATCCAGGATCTCCAGGGGGACGTCGCGGGGCTGCTGCTCGCCGCCGGCGGCGGCAGACGGCTCGGCGGACGCCCCAAGGCACTGCTGCCGCACCGGGGCCGGCCCCTGGTCGAGCACGCGGTCGGGGTGCTGCGCACGGCCGGGTGCGAGCGGATCCACGTGGTGCTGGGCGCCGCGGCGGACGAGGTGCGGGACCGCGCCCGACTCGACGGCTGTGTGCTGGTCGACAACCCGGACTGGGCGGCGGGCATGGGCTCCTCGCTGCGCGCCGGGCTGGCCTCCCTCGCCGGTACGGGCGTCCGCGCGGCCCTGGTGAGCCTGGTCGACCAGCCCGGCATCGGGCCGGCCGCGACAGCCCGGGTGCTGGGCGCCTACGGGGACGAGACCTCGCTGGTCTCGGCCGCCTACGCGGGGGTACGCGGGCACCCGGTGCTGTTCGGTGCCGCGCACTGGGCGGGCATCGCGGAGACGGCCACCGGGGACCGCGGGGCGCGGGCCTATCTGAAGGCGCACGAGGGGGAGATACGGCTCGTGGAGTGCGCGGACGTCGCCGAGCCGTACGACATCGACACGGAGGCCGACCTGAACCACCTTCGGTGAACGGGGGTGGCACCGGGCGCCACCTTGCCTCGACTCGGAGAATCTCGACATCAACAAACCATTGAACTTCCACGATGAGGAAACTACTATCCACTGATCAGAAGCGCCTGTCCGCACAGTCGGCGCTCACTGTCCTGTTCGTGCCACTTGGCACCCGGTGCCACCGCTGAAGGAAGTGACAGCTCATGTCCGCACCAGCGCCGTCCCCGCTGGCCATCGTCGACGCCGAGCCCCTGCCCCGGCAGGAGGAGGTCCTCACGGACGCGGCGCTCGCCTTCGTGGCGGAGCTGCACCGGCGGTTCACCCCGCGCCGTGACGAACTCCTGGCCCGCCGGGCCGAGCGCCGCGCCGAGATCGCCCGCACCTCCACGCTCGACTTCCTGCCGGAGACGGCCGCGATCCGCGCGGACGACTCCTGGAAGGTCGCCCATGCCCCGGCCGCGCTGAACGACCGGCGCGTCGAGATCACCGGCCCGACCGACCGGAAGATGACCATCAACGCGCTCAACTCGGGCGCGAAGGTCTGGCTCGCCGACTTCGAGGACGCCTCCGCCCCCACCTGGGAGAACGTCGTCCTCGGCCAGCTCAACCTGATCGACGCCTACAGCCGGAAGATCGACTTCACCGACGAGCGCACCGGCAAGTCGTACGCCCTGCGGCCGAACGAGGAGCTGGCGACCGTCGTCATGCGCCCGCGCGGCTGGCACCTGGACGAGCGGCACCTGACCGACGCCGACGGCCGCGCCGTGCCCGGCGCCCTCGTCGACTTCGGCCTGTACTTCTTCCACAACGCGCAGCGGCTGCTCGACCTCGGCAAGGGCCCGTACTTCTACCTGCCGAAGACCGAGTCGCACCTCGAAGCCCGCCTGTGGAACGAGGTGTTCGTCTTCGCGCAGGACTACGTCGGCGTCCCGCAGGGCACCATCCGCGCCACCGTCCTGATCGAGACCATCACGGCCGCGTACGAGATGGAGGAGATCCTCTACGAACTGCGCGACCACGCTTCGGGGTTGAACGCCGGCCGCTGGGACTACCTGTTCTCCATCGTGAAGAACTTCCGTGACGGCGGGGCGAGGTTCGTCCTCCCGGACCGCAACGCGGTGACGATGACCGCCCCGTTCATGCGGGCGTACACCGAACTCCTCGTCCGCACCTGCCACAAGCGCGGCGCGCACGCCATCGGCGGCATGGCCGCCTTCATCCCGTCCCGCAAGGACCCCGAGGTCAACAAGGTCGCCTTCGAGAAGGTCCGCGCCGACAAGGACCGCGAGGCGAACGACGGTTTCGACGGCTCCTGGGTCGCCCACCCCGACCTCGTCCCGATCGCCATGGAGTCCTTCGACAAGGTCCTCGGCGACAAGCCGAACCAGAAGGACCGCCTCCGCGAGGACGTCCACGTCGAGGCGGCCGACCTGATCGCCATCGACTCCCTGGACGCCAAGCCGACGTACGCGGGTCTGGTCAATGCCGTCCAGGTCGGCATCCGGTACATCGAGGCCTGGCTGCGTGGCCTCGGTGCGGTCGCCATCTTCAACCTGATGGAGGACGCGGCCACCGCCGAGATCTCCCGCTCGCAGATCTGGCAGTGGATCAACGCCGGCGTCGAGTTCGAGAACGGCGACCGGGCCACGCCGGAGCTGGCCCGCAAGGTCGCCGCCGAGGAACTGGACGCCATCCGCAAGGAGATCGGCGAGGAGGCCTTCGCCGCCGGGCACTGGCAGGAGGCGCACGACCTGCTGCTGCGGGTGGCCCTCGACGAGGACTACGCCGACTTCCTCACGCTGCCGGCGTACCAGCAGCTGCGCGGCTGAGGCCAGGCCCGTCCGGGTGGCCCCGGGGGCGTTCCCGGGGCCATTCGGCGGGTCATCCGAGGTGCACCGACCAGTCCTGCTCCGCCGCCGGCTTGCCGTGCAGGTCGGGCACCCGCTTCAGCCAGTCCGGCCGGCCCGCCTGTGTCTTCTGCGCGCGGGCGGCCTCCTCGGCGGCCAGCTCCTCACGGCTCGGGAAGTCGGTGGGCAGCCACTCCGGGGAGAGCCGGACCCGGTCCAGGAGGTAGCCGACATAGGCGTCCCGCACGTCGTCGGGCGTGGCGAACCCGGCGTCCTCGGCGAGCCAGGCGTCCGGCACCTCGGCGACGATCCCGCGCAGCAGCTCCTCCGTCACCCGGGGCGCCAGTTCGGCGTCGGCGGCGCGCACGTCGGGTCCGTAGTGGCCGAGGGCGTGGTGCCGGAAGTCGTACCGCCGGCCGGGGGCCGTGGTGTCCCAGCGGTGGTGGAAGACGAGGGCGGCGCCGTGGTCGATCAGCCACAGGCACGCGGGCGCGGTGCCGAGCGTGGGCCAGACCATCAGGTTGGAGCTGTGCACCGTGCGGTCGACGTTCACGGTCAGCGCGTCCAGCCAGACGATCCGGCCGGCCTCCAGCGGGTCCACCGGGAACGTCCGGGCGACCTCCGGGGTGAAGTCCCTGGCGCCCGGCAGATAGTCCATGCCGAGATTGACGCCCGCGCTGACGCTGTGCAGCTCGCGCACCTCCTGGTGTTCCTCCCCGGCGGCGATGGCCGGGTCGAAGTGCACGAGGACCAGCTCGGGGAAGCGCAGGCCGAGCGCACGGGCGAGTTCACCGACGATGACCTCGGCGACGAGCGCCTTGTGCCCCTGCGCGGAACCGGTGAACTTCACGACGTACGTGCCGAGGTCGTCGGCCTCCACGACGCCGGGCACGGAGCCGCCGGAGCGGAGGGGGGTCACGTATCGAACAGCAGTCACGTCGCGCAGCACACCGGCCAGACTACGGCAGGTCAGCCGTTGGCCAGCGGGTTCGGCAGCGGCAGGTAGCGGGCGTCCGCGCCGTCCGCGCCGGTCCAGCGCAGGAGCAGGTTGGTCTTGCCGGGCAGGGTCGGCGCGGTGAGCAGGACGGGGATCTCGGGGAGGTCGTGGCGGGCGAGTTCCCGGCGGGCGGCGGGCCAGGGGTCGAGGCCGGGATGGTGGTCGGTGAGGGCGCCGGCGATCTCGACGAGGTGGTTGACGACCAGGCAGTACACCAGTCGCTCCCAGCCGGCGGCCCGGGTGACGTCCGGCAGCAGCTTGGCGCCCTCCGCGTCCCGGAACAGTGCCTGCACGGGCGTGCCGGCCGTGTCCACGGCGACGAGCGTGTTCTGGAGGTGGGCCTCCAGGACCACCCCGTGGTCGTCGAACGCGGTCAGGGCGGGCGGCACGACCTGCCGTAGGTACGCCTCCCACCAGGCGGCCGGGTCGGTCGTGGAGGCGAGCGGGCTGCCCTCGAAGCCCTCGGCGAGGCCCGCCGCGAGCAGGGGGGTGGCGCCCGGCAGCAGGTGCCCGCGCAGCCCGTCGCGGACCAGGACGGCCAGTTCCTCGAAGGCGAACGCGGCGGTGCGGTAGCCGCGGTCGCCGAGCCAGGCCGCGGGCGGGCCCATCGCCGCGAAGGCGTGCTGGGCGGCGGTGTCGGTGCGGCGCAGTTTGTGCAGGTCGTGGCGCCACAGCCGGCGGATGTCGTTGGTGATGCGGACGTCCAGGCTGAACTTCAGGAACAGGTCGCGGCGCGGCTCGTACACCGTGCGGACGGCGGCCGTGGGCCAGGTGTCGAACGGGGTCGTGCCCAGCCGCAGGAGCCGCCCGTCGGCGAAGGCGGGTGCGAGGTCGCGGGCGACGAGGTCGAGCTGCCAGGGGTGGGCGGGCAGCAGGCGGTAGCCGGGCGGGGCGGTGCCGAGGGCGTCCAGGGCCCGGGTGTCGCCCTCCTCGGCCACCTGGTCCTCGCGGACGCCGAGCAGCACCAGCGGGAACCGGGCGTGCGCCTCGGGGGCGTACGGCAGCCAGGACGCGACCGGGCCGCCGCCGCGCGCCTTGGGGGCCGGGTGGTGGGGGTGGCCGGTGAGCAGGGACTGCTCGGAGCGCAGGTACGGGTCGTCGGGCGCCGTGGCCCGGGCGCGGGCGGTGAGCAGGGCGGCGATCGCGTCCCGGCTGTCGATCATCTCGGCGGGCAGGTCGCCGCCGGGCAGCCCGGTGACCCGGCGCAGCTCCTCGGCGACCAGTTTGACCAGCTCCGTGTGGCCGATGCGGCGCCAGCCCCCCGCCGAGTACAGCTCGGGGTCGGCGGGGCGCCGCCCGGGGCGCACCCGCAGCAGCCGGCCGTCCGGCAGCCGGTGGACGCGGCGGTCCCCGGCGTCCGGGACCGGTTCGGCGACCTCGCGCAGGAGGCAGTTGAGCAGGGGCGCGGTCGCGTACGCGTCGGCGCGGCGGCCGACGGCGCCGTCGGGGGGTGTGAGGTCCACGCGATCCATTCGTTCTTCGTCCAGGGGCCCGCGGTCTTCCCCCTGGGCACGCCGGGTGTGCCGTGGGGGAGCCGGTGACGATCAGTATGGCTCCCGTCCCGGACAATTGTGTCGTGCCCCGTGTACCCGAGGAGCCGACCGTGCACCGTCCCCCGACCGCCGACGCCGAGATCGCCGAGGAGCTGGCCGCCGTCCGGCCCGCGCTGCTGCCCCGGTACGCGGCGGAGCTGCCCGGTGCCCGCGCCGCCGTGCTGACCCGGCTGTGGCGGGCGCTGGCCCACGAGCCGCTGCCGTGGCTGACCGGCCGGGTGTCCGGGGCGGACGGCCTCACCCTCCGCCTGGCGGACGGACGGACCCTGCACGGGCCGCACGCGGATCCGTACGCCACGAGCGCGTACGTCACCGCCGTACGCCTGGACCGGGAGCGGTACGACGATCCGGCGCGGCTGATGACCGCGCTCGGGGTGCCGCACGCGTCCGCCTTCGCCGTGGAGCTGGCGCACAGCGTGGCCTCGCTGGCGCTGTCCCGGGCCGGTGCCGATCACCCGAAGGAGTGGCCGGTGGAAGGCGGGGGGAGGGACTGGGAGTGGGAGCAGCGGGTGGTCGACGGGCACCCGTACCACCCCAACTGCCGTTCCCGGCCGGGCTTCTCGGTGGCGGACCAGCTCGCGTACGGCCCCGAGCACGGGCCGGTGGTGGAGCTGGGGACGGTGCCGGTGCCGGCGGACGGGTGCCTGGTGTCCGGCGACTGGCCGGCCGAGCTGCGCGACGGCGACCGCCTCCTGGTGCCGGTCCACCCGTGGCAGGCCGCGCGGGTGCTCGGGCGGCCGTACGACGCCTGGCGTCCCGCCCGGCCGCTGATGTCCCTGCGCACGCTGGCGGTGCCCGGCGGCCCCCACGTGAAGACCGCGCTGAGCGCCCGGCTGACGTCGTCGGTGCGGGACATCTCCGTGTACTCGGTGCGGGCAGCGGCGGCGCTGTCCGCGTTCGCCGAGGACCTGGCGGCGCGCACGGACGGCCTGCTGCACGTCACCCGCACGCTGGGGGCGGTCACGGCCCACTCCCCCGACCTGGCCGCACTGCTGCGGGAGTCGCCGGAGGTGTACACCGCTCCGGGTGAGCGCGTCCTCCCGGTGGCCGCCCTCGCCACCACGTCCCTGCCCGGCTCCCCCGCCTGGCTGGCCGCGTTCACCCGGCTGACGCTCACGGTCGGCCTGCGGCTGCTGGATCTCGGCGTGGCCCTGGAGGCCCACGGCCAGAACCTCCTGGTCGTCCTGTCGGCCGACGGCACCCCGCTGCGCCTGGTCTACCGCGACCTGGCGGACATCCGGATCAGCCCGGCCCGCCTGACCCGTCACGGCATCACCCCGCCGGCCCTCACGGGCCGTCTGGTCACCGACGACGACACGGCCCTGCGCCGCAAGCTGTTCGGATCCCTGGTGGCGGGGGCGCTGGCGGGTACGGCGGGCTCGGGCCCGGCACTGGACACGGCGCTGCGGGCCGCCCTGCCCGATCTGCCGTCCGGCCCGGACCTGGCGCCCCTGCGCGAAGGCCCGCTTCCGGCGAAGGCGTTGACGCTGATGCGTCTGTCACCCGACCACGCCGGTGACATCTGGACGGCTCTGCCTCATCCTCACGCGGTGCCGCCCCCGGACCGGGGCTGATTTTGCGTCATGTTGCCTCACTGAAAAGGCCGTTGCTCTACGATTCGCCGTCCGGCGGTGTACCCCTGATGAGCCAGCCAGGACACGAGAACTTCGAGAGCGGAAGATGACTGACGACGACCGCAGTGACAGCCTGATGTCGCCGATCCGGCCCGAAGAGCTGGATCCGGGGGCCGTGATCGCCCAGTCACTCGACAACCAATGGGTCCCCGCGCAGCTCACCCGGGAGATGATCGAGCGCGGTGAGTCCCTGGACCAGGTGGACCACCGACGCGTGCGGGAGGTGCGGGCCGAGTACTTCCGCAGCCTCATCAACGCCAGCCAGGTCGTGATCAACCGGGCGTACTTCTACAACAACGACGCGATCAGCCGCGACCTCGTCGAGGAGGGGGAGGCCCGCGCGGCGCACCGCAAGCTGCTCGCCTCGGGCGCGATCGTCCCCTTCCTGCTTCGGGAACGCCACCCGGCCGAGGACCCGCCGGCCCACCTCCACCTGCGGCGCGAGGGCTTCACCGCCTGGCAGGAAACGCTGGCGGGCATGTCCGCGAGCGACCGGGTGCGCTGCGTGCGCATGTCCTGGGACGACTCCGCCGGCGACCAGGAGAACCTGGACCGCACCCGGATCCGGCTCTACCAGCCGTTCACCGAGAAGGTCCAGGGGCTCACGGCGAAGGACATCGACATCCTCGCCGCGCAGGTCGGCGTGGCCCGCGAGGACACGGACCGGTTCGGTGAACGGCTCGGCGAGGTGGTCGCGTTCAGCAACGGCCTCAGCGTGCGCAGGCAGCCGGTCGTGCGCAACACCCTGTACGAGGAGTTCGTGACCGTCCCGGGCACGAACGTGGCGGATGGCAGATACGACCGCGCCAAGCCCTTCGCGGCGGAGATAAAGCAGCTCCTGGACCTCATCTACAACGTCAACCTGGCCGACGCCCTGGGGCGTTACCCCCTCACCCCGGTCGGCAGCCTGCGGCGCGTGGTGCTGCAGGAGGCCCGCGAGGCCACGTCCGCCACCGTCGGTGTCGTCCAGGACCCGGAGCAACTGCTGACGTTCCTGCGGCAGCAGACCTTCGCCGTCGTACAGGACCACCTGACGCCGCAGGCGGTGAACGACCTGACCCTGCACGACATCTGGCGGCTGCGGCAGAGCCCCGTCTGGAACTCCTACATCAAGGCGTTCGGCGCGCTGACCGCCGCGCCGGAGACGTTCCACGAGAGCGTCGGGCAGGTCTTCGACTCCTACGTCCGGCTCAACTCGGAGATCCTCCGGCTCGCGCGGGAGCGCCGGCAGGCCCGGCCGGCCCCCTGGCGCCCGGTGGTCGAGGTCGTCGTCACGGTGGGCGCGGCCGTGTTCACCGCCGTCAGCGGCAACGACATCTGGCAGGTCGCCGGTACGGTCCTGCCGCTCACGGTGAGCGGCTCGCTGACCGGCTCGGTGCAACTGGTGCTGCGCAACCACATCGCCGGCCGGCAGGAACAGAGATTCGCTCGCGAAATCGCCTCCGTACGTCTGGCCAGTGGACGAGAATGGGCGCAGTTCCACGACCTGGTGCGACGCCTGCCCGGGTACCGGGGCACGGCGGACCGGGCTCCGACGGGCACGGCGTCGACGACCACCCAGGACAACGAGGACCTGCCCGACTACTGAGGGACCGATGAGCCGGAGGATCGCTTTGACCAGCCTGCCGAGGCCCCGATGAACCGCTACGAGGCACTGCGCCGGGACGTCCCGGAGTGGTTCCGCGACGATCCCGAAGGGGTCCGGATCCTCACGGACCCGGCACTGATCCGCGACGCCCGCCGCCAGGCGACCGCGGCCGGGCACACCGGCCACGGCGGCGTGTTCGGCGCCCTGTGGGCACGGCTGCGGGCCGTGCTGCGGCCGGTCCCCGAGGGTGTCGTGTCGGCCGACCGCTACCTGTGGTACCTGCGCGACCCGGTGCGCTTCCCCGACGGCCGCCTCGGCCTGTACGACCGGATCCTGCCGCCCCCGGGCTCCACTCCCGGCGTGGTGGTCCTGCCGCTGCTCGGTCCCGAGAAGAAGGTGGTGCTGATCGAACACCACCGGCACGCCACCCGGAGCCGGCACTGGGAGGTGGTACGCGGCTTCGGGCATCCGGGCGCCACGCCCACCGAGAACGTCACCCGGGAACTGCGGGAGGAGATCGCGGCCACGCCGACAGCGGTGATCCCCCTGGGCGAACTGCACCCCGACACCGGGCTGCTCGCCCACAAGGTCTCCCTCTACGCGGCGTGCGTGGACCGCATCGGCCCGGTCGAGAAGGGCGAGGCGATCCCCCGGGCGGTCACGGTGACGCCGGCCGAGGCGGAGGAGATGGTGGCCGACGGGCGGATCACCGACGGCTTCACGGTCGCGGCGCTGTACCGGGCCCGTCTGGCAGGCGTGTTGAGGACTCCGGCGCCGGACGACGGGACCTGACGGGCGGTCCGGGGCGGCGGGCAGCGGTCGTTTTGGAGGACGGACTGTCTGATCAATAAGATCCGGCGATGATCAGAAGACAACGGCTGGCGGCGGGCGTATGCGCTCTGCTCGCCGCCCTGACGGCCGGGATCGCGTTTCCCGCCGGTGCGGTCGCCGATGAGACGGACCAGGCCGCTCCGAAGGTCGAACTGGTGCTGGACGTCAGCGGTTCCATGCGCACCCGTGACATCGACGGCGGCACCCGGATGGCCGCGGCGAAGCAGGCGTTCAACGAGGTGCTGGACGCGACCCCGGAGGAGGTCCAGCTCGGCATCCGTACGCTCGGCGCCAACTACCGCGGCAACGACCGCAAGGAGGGCTGCAAGGACACCGAGCAGCTCTACCCGG
The DNA here is from genome assembly GCF_000716535.1 of Streptomyces flaveolus. Taxonomy (GTDB): domain Bacteria; phylum Actinomycetota; class Actinomycetes; order Streptomycetales; family Streptomycetaceae; genus Streptomyces; species Streptomyces flaveolus_A. Next base: position 195,715 of record NZ_JNWV01000020.1, read on the forward strand.
TCGGCCCGCTGAACCGGACCGACGCGAAGACGGCCGTGGCCACGCTGGCACCGACCGGCTGGACGCCGATCGGGCCCGCGCTGCTGAAGGCGGCGGACGACCTGAACGGCGGTGACGGCACCCGCCGTATCGTCCTGATCAGCGACGGCGAGGACACCTGCCAGCCGCTCGACCCGTGCGAGGTGGCCCGGGAGATAGCCGCCAAGGGCATCGGGCTGACCATCGACACCCTGGGCCTGGTGCCGGACGCCAAGACCCGTGACCAGCTCAGCTGCATCGCGGACGCCACCGGCGGCACCTACACCGACGTGCGTCACAAGGAGGAACTCAGCGACCGCGTCGGCGAGTTGGTGGATCGGGCCGCCGAACCGGTGGTCACACCGGTGGCCACCGAGGGCGCGGACCGGTGCGAGAAGGCGCCGGCGCTCAAGTCCGGTCTGTACACCGACCGCGCCGGGTTCGGGCAGCAGCGCTGGTACAAGGTGGACGTCGAGCCCGGTCAGGAACTGCGCGCCTCGGTGAGCGTGGCGGACGACCGGGCCGTCCAGCCGAACTACGGTGTGCTGCTGCGGGCGGTGACCGTGCACGGCCGGGAGATCGTCCGTGGCGAGGCCGCCGGCACCGGCCGTACGGACGTCGTCTCGACCGGGCTGCGCTACCCGAAGCCGGACAGCGACGACGACGCGGCGCCCGCGGAGACGGTGTGCCTCCAGGTCACCAGCTCCTTCTCGGCCGCGTCCGGCGTCAAGACGACCCCCGGTCTGCCGCTGGAGCTGACCGTCGACGTCGTGGACGGACCGTCGGGCCACCACGACGTGGCGGCCTTCGGCCTCGGCCGCGGCTGGTGGCTGCTCGGCACGCTGGTGCTGATCGGCTTCCTCGCCGGTCTGCTGTGGGGCTGGCTGTCGCGTTGGCGGGTCGCCGTCTGGAGGACGAACTGATGCGTATCACACGTGTGCTGGGCGCCGCGCTGCTGGCGCTGGGGCTGGCCGCCGGACCGGCCGCCGCCGACTCCTCGCCCTCCCCGAGCGCCTCCGCCGACGGCGACGCGCCCACCCGGGCGGGCACCTCCTTCCGTACGGCGACCGAGATCGACCAGGGGCAGCAGGCCACCGCCTCCGGCTCCACCGGCGACTACCTGTACTGGTCGTTCCCCGCGGACACCGGGCAGCGCCCCACCGTCAAGGCGACGGTGAAGCTCCCCGACGCGCACGGCTCCGAGACCTGGCAGCTCGACGTGTACGACGGACTGCGCCGCCGCCAGTCCTGCCAGTACGGCGCCCAGTCCCGCACCGCCGCGCAGGGCGCCGCCTCCGTCGAACTGGCCTGTGTGCTGCGCACGGTGCGCGGCTGGGCGGAGCCGTGGGCCAATGACCCGCTGCCGGGCACGTACTACGTCCGGCTGACGGTGGTGGACCTCGGCGCCGCCGACCTCGGAAAGCCGGTGAGCGCGGAGGTGCGCGTCGACTCCAAGGGCATCGGCGGCCCGGCGGCCGTGGACGGCTCGCTGGGCAAGCCGCTCGTCCCCGGGATCGCCGTCAAGTCGGAGGAGGACAAGGACGGTGCGAAGGGTGCCGTGCTGTCCAGCTTCGGCTCGGACGACGGCTGGTCGTCCGGGTGGTGGTCCGACCGGTGGGTGTGGACCGGGATCGGCGCGGTGCTGGCCGCGCTCGCCGGGATCGGCGGCTACGTGCTGACGCGGGGCGCCGGACGGCCGTCGCGGGTGCCGCCGAACGTGTGAGCCGATGCAGCGCCAAGGCCCGCCTGACGGCGGGCCTTTCCGCTCGCCGGACGGTCACGCCTCCCGCAGTGCCTTGGCGAGCGTGCCGTCCCCGGTCACCGTCACCCGGCCGTCCCGCACCGCGTCCGGCAGCCCCGTCTCCCCGCGGGCGATGGCTTCGCAGGTCGCCGCGTCCATCACCAAGCGCGCGTCCGCCTCGCCGGGCGCGGGCCCGTCGCCGTACACCGGCCCCTCCTCCGCGCCGACGTGGAGGTGGAAGTCCCCCTCCTCCAGGCCGACTTCCACGACACCCTCGCCGTCCAGCGCCCGCAGCAGCGGCAGTGCGAACCAGTGCGCGCGGACCGCGTCGGTGGGCCTGCGCTCCCCCAGCTCTTCCTCACCCCACGCGCCCAGCGCTTGCAGTACGGGCAGCAACTGGCGCCCGCGTGCGGTGAGTTCGTACACGTACGCCGCACCCGGCGGGGGCAGCCGCCGTCTGGTGGTGAGCCCGTCCCGTTCCATGTCCTTCAGCCGCGAGGCGAGTACGTCCGTGCTGACGCCGGGCAGGTCCGCGTGCAGGTCCGTGTAGCGGCGCGGGCCGGCGAGCAGTTCGCGGACGATCAGCAGGGTCCAGCGGTCGCCGACGAGGTCGAGGGCGCGGGCTGCGGAGCAGTACTGGTCGTAGCTTCGGCGAGGTGACATGCGACGCAGTCTAGACGCGTTGTTGGACTTTCCAAGCTCCCGCTTGGTAAAACCAAGCAACACGAGTTTCCGGAGGGGCGCATGGAGTTCCGGCAGTCCAACAAGCTCAGCGAGGTGTGCTACGAGATCCGCGGCCCGGTGATCGAGCACGCCAACGCGCTGGAGGAGGCGGGGCACAGCGTGCTGCGCCTGAACACCGGCAACCCCGCGGCCTTCGGATTCGAGGCGCCGGAGGAGATCCTCCAGGACATGATCAGGATGCTGCCGCGGGCACACGGCTACACGGACTCCCGCGGTGTCCTCTCCGCCCGTCGCGCGGTCGCCCAGCGCTACCAGAACCTGGGCCTCGACGTGGACGTGGACGACGTCTACCTGGGCAACGGCGTCTCGGAGCTGGTCTCCATGGCCGTCCAGGCGCTGATCGAGGACGGGGACGAAGTCCTCATCCCCGCACCGGACTTCCCCCTCTGGACGGCCGTCACCACGCTGGCCGGCGGCAAGGCCGTGCACTACCTGTGCGACGAACAGGCCGACTGGAACCCGGACCTGGCCGACATGGCGTCGAAGATCACCGACCGCACCAAGGCCGTGGTCATCATCAACCCGAACAACCCGACCGGCGCGGTCTACCCGAAGGAGGTCGTCGAGGGCATCCTCGACCTGGCCCGCCGGCACGGCCTGATGGTGTTCGCCGACGAGATCTACGACCAGATCCTCTACGACGACGCCGTCCACCACTCGGCCGCGGCGCTCGCCCCCGACCTCGTCGTCCTCACCTTCTGCGGCCTGTCCAAGACGTACCGGGTGGCGGGCTTCCGCTCCGGCTGGCTGGTGGTCACCGGGCCGAAACAGCACGCCAAGGACTACCTGGAGGGCCTGACGATGCTGGCCTCCATGCGGCTGTGCGCCAACGCGCCCGCCCAGTACGCCATCCAGGCCGCCCTCGGCGGACGCCAGTCCATCGGCGAACTCACCGTGCCCGGCGGCCGGTTGTACGAGCAGCGGAACGTGGCCTGGGAGAAGCTCAACGAGATCCCGGGCGTGTCCTGCGTCAAACCCAAGGGCGCGCTGTACGCGTTCCCGCGCATCGACCCCAAGGTGCACCCCATCCACGACGACGAGAAGTTCGTCCTGGACCTGCTGCTGCGCGAGAAGATCCAGGTGGTCCAGGGCACCGGCTTCAACTGGCCCTCCCCCGACCACTTCCGCATCCTGACCCTGCCGCACGCGGACGACCTGGAAGCGGCGATCGGCCGGATCGGCAGGTTCCTCAGCGGCTACCGGCAGTAGGCGCCTGGCCCGTTTCGCGCGTTCGTGCGAAGATCACCCCCGTTGACGACCGGGGGACGCACGCGGGGCGGGCCGCCCCTCAGCTCTCGGTGCGTGCCCGACCAGCGCGCACCCCCCCCTGGTCCGGTCCGGGCAGACCCGTCAGCCCCGTCAGACCAGGGGGAGCAGCAGTGTTCTCGTACGGACAACGCCGTACGCACGGAACGCGCCGTACGGCCGTCGTCGTGCTGTGCGCGGTGATACTCGGGCTCGCGGTGCCGAGCGCCCGGGCCGCAGAAGAGTCCCGGCCGTCCGCGCCCGCCGCCGGGCAGGAGGCACGGCAGGCCGCGCGCTTCTGGACCGCACAGCGCATGGCCGGCGCACGTCCGCTGGACGCGGCGCGGCACGTGCCGGCGGAGCCGGGAGCGGCGACCGCTGCGGCGGCCCGGCCGAAGGGCACCCTGTTCAAGGGGACCCGCCTGGTGGGGACGTTCTTCGGCGCCGACGGACCGAGCGGCACCACCTGGCACTGCACCGGCAGCGTGATCGACACCAAGGCGCGGAACATCGTCCTCACCGCGGCCCACTGCGCGCTGAACATGAAGGACGACTACATCTTCGTCCCGAAGTTCGTGAAGGGCGCGGCCCCGGACCGGCAGCCGTACGGCATCTTCCACATCCAGCGGATCTTCATCGACCCCCGGTACGTGCCCGACCGCGGCTCCGCCACCACCAAGAAGGCCGTGTCGGACCTGGACACCGCGTTCGCCCGGGTCTCGGCCAACCAGCGGGGCACCTCCCTCCAGGACGCCGTGGGCGGCGGGCTGACCTTCACCCGGCCCACCGGCTACACCCACCGCGGCGTCACCGTCGTCGGCTACCCCTCCCACCGGCACAACAGCGCCGGACGCGCCGTCAAGTGCACGGTCCCGACCCAGCAGCTCCGCGGCTACCGGCAGCTCTCGATGACCTGCGGGGGCTACTACGGCGGGGTGTCCGGCAGCCCGTGGATCACCGACTACAAGGACGACGCCCGCACCGGGCACGTCATCGGCGACCTCGGCGGCTACAACGGCGGCGGCAACGACGCCGAAGTCGACTACATCAGCTACGCCACCGCGTTCGGCGCCGACGCCGCGAACCTCCTCGCCGACGCCGTCGCCGACCAGGCCCCGCCCACCGACCTGCCGCCGTACCGGGGCGTCAAGGGCACCCTGCCGGGCGGCGCCGCACGCTGGCGCAAGGCCGCGCTCCTGGCGTCCGGCGACTACACCGGCGACCGGCACGGCGATCTGCTGGTGGTCTGGTCCGACGGCGGAGTCACCCTGCACCCGGGCGACGGCAAGGGCGGATTCACCGCCGAGAAGCGGCTGCGGCGGGCCAACTCCACCTGGACCCACGCACGGACCCTGACCGGTGGCACCTTCACGGACGGCGCCCGATCCGGCCTGCTGGTGCGCTGGTCCGACGGCGAGGTCACCCTCTACCCGCAGCCCGGCCCCTCCGGCCTGGGCCGGGAGATCCGGATGGCGCCGCCCCGCTCCGCGTGGAAGAACGCCGTCCAGTTCACCTCCGGAGCGTTCCGGGCGGACGGGGGCACGGGGCTGTTGGTCCGCTGGGCCGACGGCGCGCTCACGCTGTACCCGGAGATCGGGGCAGGTGGCCTCGGCAGCGGCACCCGGCTCGTCGCGGCGAACGGCACCTGGACCAAGGCGGCCCTGCTGGCGGCCGGCGACTTCGACGGTACGGCCGGCGGTGACCTGCTGGTGCGCTGGGCGGACGGCGCACTCGACACGTACACCGGCACCTCGGCGGCGGGGCTCGGCACGAGGACGCGGCTGCGCGGCCCGAACGGGCTGTGGCGGCATGCGCAGGCGCTGACGGTCGGCGACTTCCGCCACGGCCGCTCCGGCAACGACCTGGTCGTGCGCTGGTCCGACGGGGAGACGACGCTGTACGCCGACACCGGCACGAAGACGGTCGGCACCGAGCACACGCTGGTCCATCCCGGCACCTGACTTCCCAGGGGGAAATCATGCGAGCGACCACCTGCCTCGCCGTGCTCACGGCCGGCCTGGCGCTGACGGCCTGCGGCACCACCACGACCGCCGCACCGGACGCCACCGCACCGCCCTGCCGGACCGCCTCGCTGACCTGGACGCTGTCCCTGCTCGACGGCGGCGGCACGGAGAAGCGCGACGGCACGGAGAACGTCGGGCGGCCCAACGCGCGGCTCACCGCCGTCAACAAGGGCCCCGGCACCTGTGTGTTCGCGGGCTATCCGGTCCTGGAGCTCCACAACGGCAAGGCGGAGAGCGTCGAGGGCACCGGGCAGGGCCGCCCGGCCGCCCTCGCCCTGCCCGGCAAGGCGTCCGTGACCGTGGACCTGCGCTACACGCGCCGTGGCACGAAGGGCGCGGGCACCTGGTGCGTACGGCAGGGCGAGGCCTCGGTCCGCGCACCGCACGACACCCGTGGCACCGTCGTCCCCGTCACGGACGCGCACGGGAAGGCCACCGTGATCGAAGCCTGTGGGGAGACCCTCGCCCTGGCGGTGCCGCACCGCACACCGGCCGGGTCCTGAGGAACAGTCCTTCGGACCGGGTCCCGCCGGGCAGGGGCCCTCGCCCCACCCTCACCCCGGCGACCGGCCGTCTGGCGCAGTCCGTCCTGCGGGCGGCAGGCGCCCTGTGCCACCGTGCCGTCATGGGTGACCTCTTTCTCGTGCGGCACGGTGAGACCGAGTGGTCGCGGTCCGGGCGGCACACGGGCCGGACCGACGTACCCCTCACCGAGCACGGACGGGAGGAGGCGCGCCGGCTGGCCCCGCTGATCCGCTCGCACCGGATCGGGGCGGCGTTCGTCAGCCCGTCGCAGCGGGCCCGGGAGACCGCCCGGCTCATCGGCATCCCGGACGCGCGGGTCGACGCCGACCTTCGCGAGTGGGACTACGGCGGCTACGAGGGTGTGACCACCGCGGACATCCAGCGGAGCCGGCCCGGCTGGTTCCTGTTCACGGACGGCGTCGCCCCCGGACCGCCGGACCACCCGGGCGAGACCCCGGGGCAGGTCGGGGAGCGCGCCGACCGGATGCTGGCCAAGGTCGACGCGGCGCTCGCCGACACGGAGGGGGTCGTCGTGCTGATCGCCCACGGCCACTTCCTCCGTGTCCTCACCGCCCGCCGCCTGGGCCTGCCGCCCCGGCACGGGGCCCTCTTCCAGCTCGCGACGGGGACGCTGTGCCGACTCGGCACGGAGCACGGCCGACCGGTGATCGCCGGGTGGAACATCCGGCCCCGGGAGGAATGAGGAGCAGGGTGGAGTGAGGCCCCGGGTGGGGTGAGGAGCAGGGAATGTTGTCAGACCCGGGTCGTACTCTGCGAATGGGCCACCCGTCCGACGGTCCGCCACGGCCGCCCGACCGGTGATCCAGCGGGGCCACCCGGCCGACGGACCGGCAGGACCACCCGTCGGCGGTCCCGGCCCACCCCACCGGCCTCATGACAACGCACCGGGAGGAGCCCCCGTGACCCGACCGCCCACCCCCGCGCAGCGGCGGGTGATCGAGGACGCCGATCCGGTCACCGGCCGGCTGCGCGGTACCGAGGCCCAGCTCGCGGCGCTGGTGAAGCGGGGGCTCGCCTTCCGGCATCCCCGGCCGCCGCACGACCACTTCCTCACCCCGGCGGGCCACCGGATACGGGAGGCGGTACCCGAGCCACCGCCGGAACCGGCGCGGGACACCGGCGTGTTCACGGCCCGCGTCGGCGGCGAGGAGGAGCCGCCCGCGTCCGGTCCGGCCCGGCGGCGCGAGGTGCACAGTGCCTGGCAGGGCCTGCTGGAGCTGCGCCGGATGACGAATCCCGACGGCGCGGCGGACCGGCCCTGCGGGTGGGAGCGTACGCATCTGGTGCGGGCCGCGGCGCTCGCGCTGGAGGCGGCCGGGCACCGGCCGGCCGGCGGGGACACGGACGGCTACCGGGTCCGGGCGACCCCGCAGCCGGAGGCGGTGGCGGTGTACGCGCCGGACGCGCCGACGCTGGCGGCGTGCGCGGTCACACTGGAGCGGGCCGGCTGGCAGACGGGCGAGTACACGGAGCCCCGGACGAGAGCGCGCTATCTGCTGGCCTCGCCGCGCCGCGTGTGACCGGCGTGTCAGGATCGGTCGACCGGAAATTCGAACAGGAGAAGGACAAGCAGTGGCCGAACCGTTTTCCGTCCGTGTGACCGTCCGCGGCTACGAGACCGATGTGCAGGGGCATCTCAACCAGGCGGTGTACCTCAACTACGCGGAGCACGCCCGCTGGTCGCTGCTCCAGGCGGCCGGAATCAGCCAGGCCCGGCTGGCGGGGCAGGGCGTGGGGCCGGTGGCGCTGGAGACGACCATCCGCTACCGCCGTGAGCTGCTCGCCGGCGACGAGGTCGACGTGACCTGCGAGTTCGAGTGGGGGGAGGGAAAGACCTTCCGGATCCGGCAGGAGCTCGTGAAGACCGACGGCACCCTGGCGGCCGAGGTGGTCGCGGTGGGCGGCCTGCTGAACCTCACCGAGCGCAAGCTGCTGGCCGACCCCCGGGAGGTGTTCAAGGAGCTGGCGACGGACCCCGGTCTGTTCGGCCTGTAGTCCCCGGCGGAGGCCTACGCGTCGAGCAACTCGGGCTGGTGCTCGGCGTCGTAGGCCGCCCGTGCCTCGGCGACGTACACCCGGTTGCGCTCGGCCCAGTGGGTCAGCCGTTGCAGCGTGTCGTTCAACTCGTGGGCGACGGGCGTGAGTGCGTACTCCACCTTCGGCGGCACCGTGGGATGCACGGTGCGCGTCACCAGGCCGTCCCGTTCCAGGTTGCGCAGGGTGAGGGTGAGCATGCGGCGGCTGATGCCCTCGATGCCGCGCTCCAACTCGGTGAACCGGACGGGTCCGTGCGCGGCGGCGACGAGGATCTGCACGCTCCACTTGCCGGCCACCCTGTCAAGAACTTCGCGGACGGGGCACGCGTACGCGTTCACTGCCTGGACGGTAACACCGGTGTTCCTCTGGGACATCGAACTGCCTCCTTACGGCGGCCTCCAGGGTCACCCACGATGTCCCCCGTTACAAGTCGTGCACCTAGGTGCGCGGGGAGAACCGAGGCGCACAGGAAGAACGGGGAGGCGGCACACGATGTCGGCCATGATCGAGAACAGTCCGTCACCGACGGCGGTGGCTCCGGGAGCACGGTACTCCCGCTGGACCGCCCTCGTCGTGCTGTGCGCGGGCACGCTGATGACGGTACTGGACGGCAACATCGTCACGGTGGCGATGCCCGCCATCCAGAGCGACCTCGGCTTCAGCGGACCCGGGCTGGCCTGGGTCGTCAACGCTTACCTGATCTCCTTCGGCGGACTGCTCCTGCTGGCGGGACGGCTCGGTGACCTGGTGGGCCGCAAGCGGATGTTCACGGCGGGGCTCGCGGTGTTCACGCTGGCGTCGGTGCTGTGCGGGACGGCGACCGGGCAAGGCATGCTGATCGCGGCCCGGGCGGTGCAGGGCGCGGGCGGCGCGATGGCCTCGGCGGTGGTTCTCGGGATGCTGGTGGCGCTGTTCCCCGAGCCGCGTGAACAGGCCCGTGCCATCGCGGCGTTCAGCGCGGTCGGCTCGGCGGGCGGCGCGCTCGGCACCTTCCTCGGCGGCGCCCTGACCGAGGCGCTGAACTGGCACTGGATCTTCCTGATCAACCTGCCGATCGGGGTGGCCGCGTGGCTGGCCGCGGTGCGGGTGCTCACGCCGGAACCCGGCGCCGGGCTGGGCCGGGGCGCCGACTACCCCGGGGCCGCGCTGGTCACCGGCGCACTGATGCTCACGGTGTACGTGATCGTCGGCGCCGGCGAGCGCTCCCGCACCGTCACCCTGCTGCTGGCGGCCCTCGCCCTCGCCCTGTTCGCGGCGTTCGGCCTGCGCCAGGCCCGGGCCGCGCGCCCACTGCTGCGGTTGCGGCTGTTCCGCTCCCGGCTGCTGACCGGCGCCAACGCGGTACAGGTGCTGATGATCGCCACCATGTACGGCTTCCAGTTCATCGGCGCGCTGTATCTGCAGCGGGTGCTGGGGTACGGCGCGCTGGCCACCGGCACCGCGTTCCTGCCGGCTCCGGTCGCGATCGGTGTGCTGATGCTGGGGCTGTCGGCGTGGACCGTGGCCCGGTTCGGCGGGTACCGGGTGCTGCTGGCCGGCCTGGTGCTGATCACGGCGGGCATGGCCCTGCTGGGCCGGGCGCCCGCCGACGGGTCGTACGCCACCGATGTGCTGCCGGCGATGCTGCTGCTGTCCGCCGGGTTCGCGGCGGCCATGCCGGCGCTCACCGGGCTGGCGATGTCGGGCGCCCGGGAGGAGGACGCGGGGCTCGCGTCCGGACTGTTCAACACCACGCAGGTGGTGGGTGGTTCGCTGGGCCTGGCCGTCCTGTCGACGCTCGCCGCGAGCCGCACCGAGGGCCTGCTCGCGGACGGCACACCCCTGTTGCCCGCGACCGCCGAGGGCTACCGGCTGGCGTTCGCGGTGGCGACGGGCATCGCGGCGACGGCCCTGACCCTGGCGGCGCTGGTGCTGCGCGGGCGCCGCGCCTGACACGGGCGAGGACACGGGGCCGGTCACGCCCGGCCCCGGCCGGCGCGACGGGGCGGCCGCCACCCGGCGTGACGCCCCGTGTCTCCGTGCGGGCCGAATGGAGATGCGGGGCGCGCGCGGAGGGTGGGATGCTCCGGGGCATGTCCGCACGCCGCGTCAAGCCCAGTCTGTACATCTCCGTCGACATCGAGGCCGACGGACCGATCCCCGGGCCGTACTCCATGCTCAGCCTCGGGGCGGCGGTCGCCGGGGTGCAGGACGGTGCCGGTTTCACGGCCGCCGACCCCGAGGAGCGGACCTTCTACCGCGAACTGCGGCCCATCAGCGAGGACTTCGTGCCGGAGGCGCTGGCGGTGAGCGGTCTCGACCGGGCCCGGCTGACCGCCGAGGGCGCCGAACCGGCCGTGGCGCTGGCGGAGTTCGCCGCGTGGGTGCGTGAGGTCGGTGCGGGCGCGGGCGCGCAGCCGGTGATGTGCGGCTACCCGGCGTCGTACGACTGGACGTTCCTGTACTGGTATCTGGTCCGCTTCACCGGGAGCAGCCCCTTCGGGCACTCCGGCTGCCTGGACATGAAGACGCTGTACGCGGCGAAGGCCCGGCTGCCGCTGCGGGCGGTGGCGAAGGGCACCATGCCGCGCGAACTGCTGTCGCGGCGCCGGCACACGCACCACGCGCTGGACGACGCGATCGAGCAGGCGGAGTTGCTGGCCAACCTTATGAAGTGGCCGGGGGCCACGGCGTCGCCGCCCGCTCCCCCGGCCTCGTGACTCCTGACCGCCGGCCTCAGTGCGCGGCGGCGATCTCCTCCCCCGCCTCCATCGGATGGGTGACGTCGTGGGCCTCGCGGCCCTTGCCGAGGTGGTTGAAGAGGAGGTTGAGCACCACGGCCGTGACGCAGCCCGTGGAGATGCCCGAGTCCAGCACGATCTTCGCGGTCTCGGGGAACGCGTGGTAGAACTCCGGCGCGGTGATCGGGATGATGCCGACCGCGAGGGACACGGCCACGATCAGGACGTTGTTGTCCCGGTCGAGGCCGGCCCGGACCAGGGTCTGGATGCCGCTCGCGGCGACCGAGCCGAACAGGACGACGCCGGCGCCGCCGAGGACCGGCCGGGGGACGACCGCGATGAGCGAGGCGGCCATCGGGCACAGGCCCATCAGGACCAGGAAGCCGCCGCCGGTCGCGACGACGTACCGGCTGCGGATCCTCGTCATCGCGACCAGGCCGATGTTCTGGGCGAAGGCGCTGCACATGAAGCCGTTGAACAGCGGGCTGATCGCGGAGCCGAGGGTGTCGGCGCGCAGGCCGGCCGCGATGGTCCTCTCGTCCGCGGGCCGTTCCACGATCTCGCCGAGCGCCAGCATGTCGGCGGTCGACTCGGTCATCGAGACGACCATCACCACGCACAGCGACAGGATCGCGGCGAGCTGGAACTGCGGGGCGCCGAAGTGGAACGGGGTGGGGAAGCCGACCACGTCGGCGTGGGCGACGGGGCTGAAGTCCGTGACGCCGAACGGTATCGCGACGAGCGTGCCCACGATCAGGCCGAGCAGGACGGCGATCTGCTTGACGAAGCCGCGGGTGAAGCGGCGCAGCAGCAGGACGATGAGCAGGGTGGTGCCGGCGAGGGTGAGGTAGGTGGTGGAACCGTAGTCGTCCGACCGGGGGTCGGGGCCCTGGGCCCAGCCGAAGGCGACCGGCAGCAGGGACACGCCGATCAGGGTGATGACGGAGCCGGTGACGACGGGTGGGAAGAAGCGGACCGCCTTGCAGAAGACGGGCGCGGCGAGGAAGCCGAGGAGTCCGGCGACGATGACCGCGCCGAAGATGACCGGCAGGGCGTCGGACTTGTCCTCGGTGGAGGCGACGATCGCGGTCATGGGGGCGACACCGGCGAAGGTGACGCCGTTGACGAAGGGCAGCCGGGCGCCGATCTTCCAGAAGCCGAGCGTCTGGAGGAAGGTGGCGAGGCCCGCGGTGAACAGGCAGGCACCGGTGAGGAAGGTCAGGTCGGTCGCGCTCAGGCCGATGGCCGCGCCGACGATCAGTGGTGGGGCGACGACCCCGGCGTACATGGCGGCCACGTGCTGCAGGCCGCTGGTCGCCATTTTCAGGGCGGGGAGTTTCTCGTCTACGGGATGGGCGGCCACGGCGGGTCCTCCGGGCGGGTAACACGTCGTCGTCGACGTGGGTTTCATGGAGGTGGTGCGGGTGGGCAGGGGGGACCTCCCTGCTCGGGCGGAGCCGAGAGCCGGGGGAGGGACCTGACGGGGGTGGCGCGGTGAGCGGGGGTGAGCGGTGTGGGGGTGACCGTCCCCAGGGCGCGTGCGTGCACCCGCCCCGGGGACGGCTGCCGTGGATCCCGCTCGGATCCACGGGTCCCGGCCGGGAGCCGTCCCTCCCGGCCGGAGTCTGTGAGGGCCTGAGCCGGGTCAGGCCTGCGCGGTGATGCGGGCCAGGCGCTGGGCCTCCGCGCGGGTGGAGGCGGCGATGGTGTCCTCGTCCACGGTGAGCAGGCGGCCGTTCTCCACGATCTGCCGGCCGTTCACGAAGGACGCGGTGACCGGGGCCGCGGCGCCGAGGACGAGCGCGGTCACCGGGTCGGCGATGGAGGCGTGGGCGAGCGTGTCCATCTTCCACAGCACCAGGTCGGCGAGCTTGCCGGGCTCCAGCGAGCCGATCTGCTCCGCCCGGCCGAGGACCTGGGCGCCGCCGTGGGTGCCGAGCCGCAGCGCCTGGCGGGCGTTGAGGGCGGCCTCGCGGTGGGCGCCGAGGCGGTTGATCAGGAGGGCGTTGCGCAGCTCGGTGTGGAGTTCGCCGGACTCGTTGGAGGCGGTGCCGTCGACGCCGAGGCCGACCGGGACGCCCGCCCGGAGCATGTCGGGGACGCGGGCGATGCCGGCCGCGAGGCGGGCGTTGGAGGACGGGCAGTGGGCGACGCCGGTCTTCGTGCGGGCGAAGGCGGCGATGTCGGAGTCGGTCATGTGGACACAGTGCGCCATCCACACGTCCTCACCGAGCCAGCCGGTGGACTCGAAGTAGTCGGTCGGGCCCAGGCCGAACAGTTCGTGGCAGAACTTCTCCTCCTCCACCGTCTCCGAGCCGTGGGTGTGCAGCCGTACGCCGAGGCGGCGCGCCAACTCGGCACCCTGGCGCATGAGTTCCGTGGAGACGGAGAACGGCGAGCAAGGGGCGACCGCCACCTGGGTCATCGCGTCGAAGGAGGCGTCGTGGTGCTCGCGGACGGTCTCCTCGGTGGCGGCGAGGGCGCCCTCCAGGGTCTCGACGGCGAAGTCCGGGGGCAGTCCGCCGTCCTTCTCGCCGCGGTCCATCGAGCCGCGGGCCAGCGTGAAGCGGACGCCCGTCTCGGCGGCGGCCCGGATGATCGAGCCGGACAGGTCGCCGGAGCCGTGCGGGTAGACGTAGTGGTGGTCCATGGCGGTGGTGACTCCGCCCCGGGCCATCATGGCGAGCGATCCCTGCGCGGCGGCGTACGTCATCCGCTCGTCGATGCGCGCCCAGGTGGGGTAGAGCGCGACCAGCCAGTTGAACAGGTTGTGGTCGGTGGCCAGGCCCCGGGTGATCCACTGGTAGAAGTGGTGGTGGGTGTTGACCAGACCGGGCGTGGCCAGATGGCCGCTCGCGTCGATCCGGCGCACCACGTTCTCCAGGCCCTCGGGGGCCTTGCCCGCGCCGACCGACTCGATCCGGTTGCCGGCGAGGACGAGGTGTCCGCAGGCGTACTCCGTGCCGGCCGCGTCCACGGTGGCGATGGCACAGTTCTCGATGACGATGCGCTCGGCTGCCGATGGCGCCATGGTGCTTCCTTGTCTTTCAGTGGCGGCCCGCGAACGGGAGGGTGTCCACGGGGAGGGCACGGCAGGACCCTAGGAGGATTTGAGTGCCGGAGCCGGTTGCCCGCTCCGGGTGCCGAGATGGTGGAAGAACAGGTTCAGCAGGACCGCGACCAGCGCGCCGGCGCTGATGCCGGAGCCGAGCACGGTCTGCGCCCAGGCCGGGAAGCCGGCGTAGAAGGTCGGCGCGGCCAGCGGGATGATGCCGGCGCCGAGCGCCACGGCCACCAGGATGATGTTGGAGCTGTCGTCCAGGCCCGCCTCGGACAGCGTACGGATCCCGCTGACGGCGATCGAGCCGAACAGGACGATGCCCGCGCCGCCGAGGACCGGCATGGGGACCAGGGAGACGACCGCGCCGAGCACCGGGAAGGCACCGAGGACCAGCAGGGCGGCACCGGCGACGGCGACGACGTACCGGCTGCGCACCCGGGTGAGGGAGACGACGCCGACGTTCTGGGCGAAGGCCGAGGTGGGGAAGCCGCCGAAGACGGGGCCGAGCAGGGTGGCGATGCCGTCGGTGCGCAGACCGCGGGTGATGGTCCGCGCGTCGGCGCGGCGGTCGCAGATCTCGCCGAGGGCGAGCATGCCGGCGCTGGACTCGGTCATCAGCACCAGCATCACGATGCACAGGGAGAGGATGGCCGCGGGCTGGAACTCGGGGGCGCCGAAGGCGAACGGGGTGGGCAGCGCGGCGACCGGCGCGGACTGCAGGCCGGTGAAGTCGGCCATGCCGAAGGGGATCGCGGCGAGGGTCCCGACGAGCAGTCCGAACAGCAGCGCGATCTGCTTGACGAAGCTTTTGCCGAAGCGCTGGATCAGCAGGATGACGGCGAGGGTGAACCCGGCGAGCGCGAGGTGCCGCATGGCACCGAAGTCGGCGGCGGTCTTGTCGCCGCCCTGCGCCCAGCCGACCGGTACGGGCATCAGCGTGACGCCGATCAGGGTGATGACGACGCCGGTGACCAGCGGCGGGAAGAAGCGGAGCAGCCGGCCGAAGAACGGGCCGAGGGCCAGGCAGAAGGCGCCGGCGACCATCACCGCACCGTAGATCGCGGGGAGTTGGTGGCCCTTGCCGTTGGTCTCGGCGATCGCGAGGATCGGGGCGATGCCGGCGGAGGAGGCCGCGTTGACGAAGGGCAGCCGGTTGCCGACGAGGCCCTTGACGCCGATGGTCTGCAGGACGGTCGCGACGCCCGCGATGAGCAGGCTCGCGGCGATGAGCCGGGTGCGGGCCGCGATGTCGAGCCCGCAGGCCTGGCCGATGATGAGCGGAGGAGTGACAACGCCCGCGTACATCGCGGCGATGTGCTGGAGCGCGGCGGGGACGAGCCGCGAGGGGTGGAGCTTCTCGTCCACCGGGTGCACGGACGTGACGGCGTCCTCGGTGTGCTCCGGCGGGGTGGAACAGGGGGCTGTGGCGGGCCCCTTCGCAGGCTGTGCCATTTCGTTCCCTCCGGTGTGGCGGGCCCCCGGCCCGGCTGGCGGGGCCGGGGGCACGCGTCCCGCGTCAGAGGTTGGTCATGTCGACCGGGATACGGGCCTCACAGCCGTCCCGCAGGATGGTGGCCTCGATGAGGCCGTAGGGGCGGTCGGCGGCGAAGTAGACCTCGTTGTCGTTCTTCAGTCCGAACGGCTCCAGGTCCACCAGGAAGTGGTGCTTGTTCGGCAGCGAGAAGCGGACCTCGTCGATCTCGCTGCGGTTGTTGATGATGCGCGCGCCCATCTGGTACAGCGTCTGCTGGAGGGAGAGGGAGTACGTCTCGGCGAAGGCCTGGAGCATGTGCTTCTTCGTCTGCTCGTAGGACTTCTCCCAGTTGGGCATCTTCTGCTCGTCGTCGGTCCAGTTGAACCGCCAGCGGCCGGAGACCTGGGTGGCCAGGATGCGGTCGTACGCCTCCTGGAGGGTGGTGTACTTGTCCTTGACGTAGCCCCAGAACTCGGAGTTCGTGGAGTTCATCACGACCAGGTCCTTCAGCCCGGAGACGACCTCCCACCGCTCACCGTCGTAGGTGACCTGGGTGAGGCGGGTCTCCTGGCCCTTGCGGACGAAGGAGTGCTTGACCTCGTCGGCGCCGATGAACCTGGAGTTGGCGTCGGAGGTCTCGATCCGCTCCCAGGCGTACTCCTCGATGCGGATCCGGGCGCGGTGGATCGGCTCCTGCGAGGTGACGAAGTGCCGGGCGAGGTGGATGCCGAACTGCTCGGCGGACTCGATGCCGTGCTCCTTGGCGAACGCGAACACCGTGTTCTTCGTGGTGTCGGTCGGCAGGACGTTGGCGTTGGAACCGGAGTAGTGGACGTCCTCCATGTCGCCGCTCAGCGCGACGGAGACGTTGAGGTCCTTGATGTGATGGGTGGCGCCGTCCCGCGTGATCTTGACGACTCGGTTCTCGGCCTTGCCGTACTGGTTCTGTCCCAGGATCACAGGGCGGGCAGGGCGGGAATTGACGGTCATTTAGCTAGCTCCCTCGGTAAACGGAGTAGCCGAACGGGTTGAGCAGCAGCGGTACGTGGTAGTGCTCGCCCGGTACGACGGCGAACGTGATCGCCACCTCGGGGAAGAACACGGACGGCGCACCGCTGTCCCGGTTCGCGGGGGCGTCCTGCTGCGCATCGGCTTGCTTCTTCGCGAAGTACGGCTCCACCTCGAAGTCGAGCCGTACGTGGGTGGTCCCCTCCGGCAGCGCCGGGAGGTCCTTGCACCGCCCGTCCCCGTCGGTGGCGGAGCCGCCGAGCGCGGTCCAGTCCGCCCACCGGCCACTGCGGGCGGAGAGGTGGACGGCGACGCCCCCGGCGGGGCGGCCGATCGAGGTGTCCAGGATGTGCGTGGACACGGAGGCGGTGGTGCTGGTGCTCATGGTGTCAGGCGTCCCCTTCGACGAGTCGGGCCAGTCGGATGCGGTTGATCTTGCCCAGCTCGGTACGGACGATCTCCCGCTCCCGCTCCGGCGCGTTGCCGATCCGCTCCTTGACCGCGTCCCGCATCTGCTCGCCGGTCCGGCCGGTGGCGCAGATGAGGAAGACATGGCCGAACTTCTCCTGGTAGGCCAGGTTCAGTTCGAGCATCTCCGCCTTGAGTTCGTCGGAGGCGCCGGCCATGCCGCGCTGCTCGCGGGCGGAGGCCGGGTCGCCGGGCTTGGGGCGGCCGATCGGCGGGTGCCCGGCCATCGCCTCCTCGAGGTCCGCGGTGGTCAGCTCGGCCATGGCGGCATCGCTGGTGGCGAAGAGGTCCTCGGGAGTGGCGTAGGGGCGGGCGGCGAGCAGTCGCCGGGCCCACTCGGTGGAGGCGCACGCCTCGTGGAGTGCGGCGAGGGCCGCGCGCTCCTCCAGATCGTTGAACCGGGCCAGGCCCGGGGGCGTGGAAGTCGACGTCACGGGAGCCTCCGTGGCCACGATGGGCCGTCGTGCTGAACGGGCTGCCGATAGCTAACGCCCTCGGAAACATCACGTCAACACTTTGTTGAAAATTCCGCGTAACAAGCCGGGCCCGGTCCGGGCGGGTACGACAGCCCCCGCTTCCGCGCCGGTCAGGCCCCCTTCTCCCGGTTGAGGTAGTTGTAGACGGTGAACCGGCTGACGCCGAGCGCGCTCGCCACGGTCTCCACACCGTGCCGCACGGCGAACGCGCCGCGCGCCTCCAGGCTGCGCACGAGTTCCTGCTTGGCCTTGCGGTCCAGGTCGGCCAGCGGCCGGCCCTGCCTGCGCTCCATGGCGGCGAGGATGTGGTCGAGGGAGTCGGCGAGCTGGGGCAGGCGTACGGCGACGACGTCGACACCCTCCCAGGCGAGGACGACGTCCTCGGGGCCGGCCTCGTCGGGCGGCAGCAGCTCCCCGCCCATGGCGTCGACCAGTGGCTTCACGGCCGCGATGAACGGCTCGTCCCCGGTCACCTGCCGCCCTCCGCGGTCTCGTCGCCGTTCGCGTCGTCGATCACGTTGACCTGGAGCGAGACCCGGGTGGCGCCGGCCTCCAGGGTCTTGCGCAGCAGCGCGTCGACCGCCGTGAGCACGCGATCGGCGCCGCCCTCCGCCGTGTTGCCGAACGGGCCGACGTCGACGGCGTCCAGCCCGGCCGTCTCGATGACCTCCCGCGCCACCAGGGCGTGCGCGGGCGCCTCGTCCAGGTCGAAGGGTTCGGTCGTGAACTCCACTCTCAATCGCACGCGCTCAACCTAACGCCCGGCGCGGCTTTTCGGGCGCCCGGAGGCCGGCCCCCCTTGACAAGCTCCGACACCCGACGGCAATCTTCCATTACGCAGAAACGAACTTCCGTAATACGGAATCTCGACCCACGGAAGGGAGCGCGGCCCGAATGCCAGGTTTCGAGTGGAGCACCGCCGCAGACCAGCGCTTCAACGTCAACCTGTCGATCCTCTTCACGGAACTCCCGCTCCTGGAGCGTCCCGCGGCCGCCGCCGCGGCGGGCTTCTCCGCGGTCGAGCTGTGGTGGCCCTGGATCGACTCCCCCACGCCCGCCCGGTCCGAGCTGGACGCCCTGAAGAAGGCGATCGAGGACGCGGGAGTCCGGCTCACGGGCCTGAACTTCTACGCCGGCCGGCTCCCGGGCCCGGACCGCGGCGCCCTGTCGGTCCCGGGCGCGGAGTCGGAGAGGTTCCGCGCCAACGTCGACGTCGCCGCCGACTTCGCGGCCTCCGTCGGCTGCACGGCGCTCAACGCGCTGTACGGCAACCGCGTCGAGGGCGCGGACCCGGCCGAGCAGGACGCGCTCGCCCTGGAGAACCTGACCCTCGCGGCCCGGGCGGCCGACCGGGTCGGCGCGGTCCTGCTGATCGAAGCTCTCAACAAGCCCGAGTCGCCGCTGTACCCGCTGGTGAGCGCACCCGCCGCCATCGAGGTCGTGGACAGGGTCAACGAGGCGACGGGTCTCGGGAACGCGAAGTTCCTGATGGACCTGTACCACCTGTCCATGAACGGCGAGGACCTGCCGGCGGTCATCGAGCGGTACGCGGCGAAGACCGGCCATGTGCAGATCGCCGACAACCCCGGCCGCGGCGCCCCCGGAACGGGTTCGCTCCCGCTCGAGGACCTGCTCGACCGGCTGAAGAAGGCCGGTTACGACGGCTGGGTGGGCCTTGAGTACAAGCCGGGCGACCGCCCGAGCGCCGAGGCCTTCGACTGGCTGCCCGTCGGGGCCCGCGCGGCCCGCTGACCACCCTGTACTGAGAAAGGCACCCCCAATGAGTCTTCCCAAGATCGCGTGGATCGGCCTCGGCATCATGGGCTCCCCCATGTCCGAGAACCTGGTCAAGGCGGGTTACGACGTCACCGGCTACACCCTGGAGCGGGAGAAGCTGGACCGGCTGGCCGCCGCCGGCGGTACGGCCGCCGCCTCGCTCGCCGAGGCCGTGCGGGACGCCGACGTGGTGATCACGATGGTGCCCGCCTCCCCGCAGGTCGAGGCCATCGCCTACGGCCCGGACGGCATCCTGGAGAACGCCGGGCGGGGCGCCCTGCTGATCGACATGTCCTCGATCACCCCGCAGACCTCCGTCGATCTCGCGAAGAACGCCGCGGCGAAGGGCATCCGCGTCCTGGACGCGCCCGTCTCCGGCGGTGAGGCCGGTGCCATCGAGGCCGTACTGTCGATCATGGTGGGCGGTGAGCAGGCCGACTTCGACCAGGCCAGGCCGATCTTCGAGGCGCTCGGCAAGACCATCGTGCTGTGCGGTCCGCACGGCTCCGGCCAGACCGTGAAGGCGGCCAACCAGCTGATCGTCGCCGTCAACATCCAGGCGTGCGCGGAGGCCGTGGTCTTCCTGGAGAAGTCGGGCGTGGACCTGAAGGCCGCGCTGGACGTGCTGGGCGGCGGCCTCGCCGGCTCGACCGTGCTGACGCGCAAGAAGGACAACTTCCTGAACCGCGACTTCAAGCCGGGCTTCCGCATCGACCTGCACCACAAGGACATGGGTATCGTCACCGACGCCGCCCGCGCCGTCGGCGCGGCCCTGCCGGTCGGCGCCGTGGTCGCCCAACTGGTCGCGTCGCTGCGCGCCCAGGGCGACGGCGGCCTGGACCACTCGGCCCTGCTGCGGGCCGTGGAGCGCCTGTCCGGCGCCCAGGTCTGACGGCCCCTCCCGGACTTCCGGGCCGCGGCGCCGCTGACACCTGTCCTGTCGCGCCCAGGCGGCACCGCGGCCCGGAACCGCCTCCACCACGGCACTGATTCAGTTCAACAAACTGTTGACGCCCAGATCGCCCCACTCCTAGGCTCCACGAAGCGGAAACAGGTTTCCGCTGACACCCGCACGGAAGGTCCACGATGTCGCAGCGCGTGCTCACCACCGAGTCCGGCGCCCCGGTCGCCGACAACCAGAACTCCGCCTCCGCCGGCGTCGGCGGCCCGCTCCTGATCCAGGACCAGCACCTCCTGGAGAAGCTCGCGCGCTTCAACCGCGAGCGGATCCCGGAGCGTGTGGTGCACGCCCGCGGCTCCGGCGCGTACGGCCACTTCGAGGTGACGGACGACGTCACCGGCTACACCCACGCCGCCTTCCTCGGCGAGATCGGCAAGCGCACCGAGGTGTTCGTGCGCTTCTCGACCGTGGCCGACTCGCTCGGCGGCGCCGACGCCGTCCGTGACCCGCGCGGTTTCGCGGTGAAGTTCTACACCGAGGAGGGCAACTACGACCTCGTCGGCAACAACACCCCGGTGTTCTTCATCAAGGACCCGATCAAGTTCCCCGACTTCATCCACTCGCAGAAGCGGGACCCGTTCACGGGCAAGCAGGAGCCGGACAACGTCTGGGACTTCTGGGCGCACTCCCCCGAGGCCACGCACCAGGTGACCTGGCTGATGGGCGACCGGGGCATCCCGGCGTCGTACCGGCACATGAACGGCTACGGCTCGCACACCTACCAGTGGACGAGCGCCGAGGGCGAGGCCTTCTTCGTCAAGTACCACTTCAAGACGAACCAGGGCATCCGCTGCCTGTCCGCCGAGCAGGCGCAGGAGCTGGCCGGCAAGGACCCCAACTCCCACCAGACCGACCTGCTCCAGGCGATCGAGCGCGGGGTGCACCCGTCCTGGACCCTCTACGTCCAGATCATGCCGGCGGCCGAAGCGGCGGACTACCGCTTCAACCCGTTCGACCTGACCAAGGTGTGGTCGCACAAGGACTACCCGCTCCAGCGGGTGGGCCGCCTGGTCCTCGACCGCAACCCGGACAACGTGTTCGCCGAGGTCGAGCAGGCCGCGTTCGCTCCGAACAACTTCGTGCCCGGCATCGGCCCGTCCCCGGACAAGATGCTCCAGGGCCGCCTGTTCGCCTACGCCGACGCCCACCGCTACCGCCTCGGCGTCAACCACACCCTGCTCCCCGTGAACACCCCGAAGGCGGTCCCCGGCGGCGCGCGGAACTACGGCCGGGACGGCTTCATGGCCCTCAACGCGCAGGGCCGCCACGCCAAGAACTACGAGCCGAACTCCTACGACGGCCCGGTCGAGACCGGCCGCCCGCTCTCGGCCCCGCTGGCGGTCTCGGGCCACACGGGCACCCACGAGGCGCCCCTCCACACCAAGGACGACGACTTCTTCCAGGCGGGCGAGCTGTACCGGCTGATGTCGCAGGACGAGAAGTCCCGCCTGGTCGCGAACATCGCCGGCGGCCTCTCGCAGGTCTCCCGCGACGACGTGATCGAGAAGAACCTGGCCCACTTCCACGCCGCCGACCCCGAGTACGGCAAGCGCGTGGAGGAGGCGGTCCACGCCCTGCGCGAGGACTGAGCACCAGGAACCCGCATGCGGCGTACGGAGTCTGACGGGAGGTCATGATGTCCGTACGCGGCCCGCGCGGCACGCCGGCGGCCCGGATGAGGGGTGGCCGCCGGGCGAACGCGCGGGCAGGGCGAGGACCGCGGTGGCCTGCGAGCCAGTGCGGTGGTGAAGGACCCCCGTCCCCTTCTCGACCAGAGGGAAGGGCGCCGGGCTCCGTCGCATCCACCGCGGTCCCACCCAGCCCCTCCCGAGGGGCCCACCCACCCCGTCCGGCGGCGCGAACGACCTGTCGCGCCCAGCCTCGCGCCGTCGGACGGCCACCAAGCGCTCCCTACACCGGTTCGACACCTCCGGCGAGGGAGCGTTCGGCGTTGTCCAGCAGCTCTTTGTAGGTGAGCACCTCGACCCGGGTGACGTGCGAGTTGAACGTCCGCAACGTCTCGTTGACCTCGCCCTCCGGTACGTCGGGGTGCAGACCGGGATGACCGACGAGCACCAGCGCGCCCGCTCGCCGGGTCTCGATGCCGAGTTCCTCGCGGATGCGGGCACGGTGCTCGTCCAGTCCGACGAGGTAGTTGACGGCCTGCCCGACGGCCTCGTGGACGTGCGCCGCGGGCACCCATGCGTGGCGGTGGCGTTTGACCAGCGGCGCGTCGAGACTTATGGCCCGCTTGAGTTCGACGATGTGCAGCGCCCCGTCACCGCGTATGAGCGGGATGTCCACCTCGTCCCCCGGCACCAGCCGGCGCCGCGCGGCCTCGCCGACGAACCGGCCGCCGAAGATCCAGTGGTTCCCTTCGAGAGCGCGCTGCAGATCCGCCTCGGTGGCCGTGCGGTCCTCCACGACGGCCCGCAGCTCCTCGGGACCGGCGGCCCGACGTCGCAGCTCGGCGGCCTGGAGGATCAGCCGTCCCTCGCGGTCGGCGGCGAGCAGGGCCATGGCCTGTGGAGAGCCGACGATCCTGCGAGCCGACTCCGCCGGGTCCGCGACGTCGATTCGCTCGCTCCTCAGCAGCCGCTCCAGCCACAGCGAGATCTCGGCCGCCCCACGGGGGATCACGTAGCGCCCCGGGCGGTCGTCCGGAGCCCGCAGGAACGCGGCGTCCTCCCCTTGGGCCCGGAAATGGCTCAGCGTCTCCTCGGCGCTCGCGCCGGGATGTTCCCTCAGGTAGGCCTCGCCCGCGGCGACCAGCCACTGGTGCATGGTCCGCAGGCTGCTCGCCACGAAGTCACGGGACCGTTCTCTGCGCGCCCCGTCCTGGAAGATCCGGTACCGCTCCTCGAGATCCTGCTGGAGGATGCGGCCCTCCGCGTAGTCCAGTGAGTCCTGCAAGAGCCGGACGACGTGCCACTCCCCCGCCTCCGCCGCCGTCTTGCGGGCGGCCTCCATGAGCCTGACGAGTTCCTTGCCCTGTCTGCGTCTACCGGGGCTGCCGCTGCCCATGTAGGCGAAGACCGCGTCCACCGCCGACCGCACGGCCTCGTCGGCGGCCGCGCCGCGCACCTGCCCCAGCTGCCGCTCCAACACCATGTCGCTTCTCACGCTCATGGACGTCAGTGTGGGTGTCGCCACTGACAGTCACCGTCCCGGCGTGCAGATCCGGTTCCCCCGCCGCACGCTGAAGGCATGGCCAATCCGACCCACTACCCGCACATCGTGGTCCATCCCCCGGCCCTGGACGGTTCCCGGCGGGTGACCGAGGGGGACGTGACGCTGGGGATCGCCTCGCATCTCGACGACGTCGTGGAGATCCTGCGGCTGGCCGATCTGGACCGGATCGAGGTGGAGCAGAGCGACCTGATCGAATGGCAGGGCGGCGGCCCGGACGACTGGCCGGGGCTGTCGGAGCACGAGCTGTGACGGCGGCGCGTACGGCAGCGGTCGTAGGCCTGGTGCGCAACCCTCAAATCATCCTCTGAAGACCGCGGCGGAGGCTTCAACCACCCCTGTGCCAGGGCACATTATCGGCACACGGGGCCCGTCGGCACGGGGGCGACGGGCTCCGTACGGGGGGTGTCTCATGAGCCGTACGACGTCGAATCCGCCGGACCCGTGCGTGGTCGCGCTGCTGCGCGGGGGCGACCGCGCAGCCCTCGCCGTCGCCGTGCTCGGGATGCATCTGCGCGGCGCGGTCGAGGCGGGCCGGCCGGGCACACTGCGCAAGACAGCGACCGGTGACGCCGGGCCCTTCCGGCATCCGCTGGAGAAGGCCGTCCGTACCGCCCTGTACCGGCCCGCCGGTCCCCGGGAGCTGCCCGGCCGCGCGGTGGTGCGGCGGGCACTCGCCCGGATGCGGGCCGAGCTGGCGGCGGAGGGGCTGCTGCGGCTGCGGCCGCCCGGCCGCACCCGTGCCGCCCGCCGTCTGCTGGCGGACCTCCGCGAGCGCCGTCCGCTCCCCGAGGGCCCGGACGGGCTGCCGGAGGACGAGGTGCTGCTCGCCGTCGCGCTGTACGGCGGGCGGGCCCTGACCGTCCTCGCACCGCGTTTCGCCCGGGAGGCGGGGCTCACGGGCCGGGGTGCGCTCGCGGACGAGGGCCGCTTCCCGTTCGGCCGGGGCACCGTCTTCCGGTACGTCGTGGGGGACGAGGCCATCTGGGACGGCGGTGGCGGTGGGTACGGCGGGCACGACCACGGGGGTCACGACTACGGGGGCGGTTGCGGCGGGGGCGGCGGGTTCGACTGAGGGCCGGCGGGTGCGCGTACGACGCAGGGGCGGTCCGTCCGGATGACGGGCCGCCCCTGCGGTGCGCGGTACGTGCGGTGGGTCAGACCTTCAGCGGCGTGACGGACGTCGGCGCGTGGCCGGGCTCGGTGGCCAGGTCCTCGAACTCGCTGATGTCGCTGATGTCCATGGTGCG
Source organism: Streptomyces flaveolus (assembly GCF_000716535.1). GTDB lineage: Bacteria > Actinomycetota > Actinomycetes > Streptomycetales > Streptomycetaceae > Streptomyces > Streptomyces flaveolus_A. The sequence goes on from NZ_JNWV01000020.1 coordinate 220,453, forward strand.
GCTCATGGAGATGTTGGTGATCCGCTCCAGGATCGCCTCGACGACGACCGGCACCCGGTACTCGGCGGCCAGCTTCTTCGCCTGCTCGAAGGCGGCGCCCAGCTGGTCCGGCTCGGTGACCCGGATCGCCTTGCAGCCCAGTCCCTCGGCGACCTTGACGTGGTCGACGCCGTAGACCCCGATCTCGGGCGTGTTGATGTTCTCGAACTCCAGGTTGACCTGGAAGTCGATGTCCAGGCCGAGCTGTGCCTGGCGGATCAGGCCCAGGTAGGCGTTGTTCACCAGCACGTGGACGTACGGGATCTTGTGCTGGGCGGCGACCGCCAGCTCCTCGATCAGGAACTGGAAGTCGTAGTCGCCGGAGAGCGCGACGACCGGGGAGTCCGGGTCGGCCTTGGCGACGCCGATCGCGGCCGGGATGGTCCAGCCGAGCGGGCCGGCCTGGCCGCAGTTGATCCAGTGGCGCGGCTTGTAGACGTGCAGCATCTGCGCGCCGGCGATCTGGGAGAGGCCGATCGTGGTGACGTACCGGGTGTCCGGGCCGAAGGCCTTGTTCATCTCCTCGTACACGCGCTGCGGCTTCATCGGCACGTTGTCGAAGTGCGTACGGCGCAGCAGCGTGGCCTTGCGCTCCTGGGTGGCGGCGACCCAGTCCGCACGGTCGGGGAGCCTGCCCTCGGCCTTCAGCTCCTTCGCCACCTCGACGAACAGCTCCAGTGCGGCCCTGGCGTCGGAGACGACCCCGTAGTCCGGCGGGAAGATCTTGCCGATCTGGGTGGGCTCGATGTCGACGTGGACGAACTTGCGGTCGCCGCGGTAGACGTCGAGCTTGTAGCCGGTGTGGCGGTTGGCCCAGCGGTTGCCGATGCCGAGGACGACGTCGGACTCGAGGAAGTTGGCGTTGCCGTACCGGTGCGAGGTCTGGACGCCGACCATGCCGGCGTTCAGCTCGTGGTCGTCTGGCAGCGCGCCCCAGCCCATCAGGGTCGGGATGACCGGGGTCCGGGTCAGCTCGGCGAACTCCACCAGCAGGTCGGTGGCGTCGGCGCCGATGATGCCGCCGCCGGCGACGATGACGGGGCGCTCCGACTCCAGAAGAAAGGTGAGGGCCTTCTCGATCTGGGCGCGGGTCGCGGCCGGCTTGTAGACGGGCAGCGGCTCGTACGTCTCCGGGTCGAACTCGATCTCGGTGAGCTGGACGTCGATCGGCAGGTCGATCAGGACCGGGCCGGGGCGGCCGGAGCGCATCAGGTGGAAGGCCTGCTGGAAGACGCCGGGGACCTGTGCGGCCTCCAGGACGGTCACCGCCATCTTCGTCACCGGCTTGGCGATCGAGGCGATGTCGACGGCCTGGAAGTCCTCCTTGTGGATCACGCTGGTGGGCGCCTGGCCCGTGATGCACAGGATCGGGATGGAGTCGCCGATGGCGGAGTACAGGCCGGTGATCATGTCGGTGCCGGCCGGGCCGGACGTACCGATGCAGACACCGATGTTGCCCGGCTTGGTCCGGGTGTAGCCCTCGGCCATGTGCGAGGCGCCCTCGACGTGGCGGGCGAGGGTGTGGTTGATGCCGCCGCCCTCCTTGAGGGCCTTGTAGAACGGGTTGATCGCCGCGCCCGGCACACCGAAGGCGTCGGTGACGCCCTCGCGCTTGAGGATCTCAACTGCCGCGCGGGCAGCGGTCATACGAGCCATCGAGTACTCCTGCTTCGGCTGTCGGATGCGTACTCCCGTCGCGCCCCGCGGTGAGCACCCATATTTCCGCATAGCGGAAAGTGACTTCTACTATCTGGAAGCAATGTAAGGGGGTGGGGCAAGGCCGTCAAGAGTGGTCCGGACACCGGCAAGCGCCGGACAGGAGCGGCCGGAGAGGAGCACCATGGGAGCGCCGTTCCGACGCGACGCCTTGGAGTGGGCCATGCCCGAGAGCGTTCCGGTGCGCTGCCCGGCCTGTCGGCGCGCGCACGTCTACACCGCGCCGGCGTATCCGTGTGCGTGCGGGGCGCCGACCGCTCCTCTGCTGGATCCGGCGGCCGAACCGGCCGTGGCGGCGCACCGCGCCTGGGACGACGAGTGGCTCACGCTGCCGTGCGCCACCTGCGGGCGCCTCGGCCACTGGCCCCACCCGGAACTGGGCTGCCCGTGCGGCACGGTCCTGCGCATCCCGGTGACGGGGACGCCGTGGGCACGGGGGCCGGCCGGCCCATGGGGATCCCCGGGCGGGCGTGAAGCTCCGGACGCACGGGGGCCGGCCGGGGTGCCGGGCCGGGCCGGCGAGCAAGCGCCAGCGCGCGCACCAGGACGGGCCGGCGGGCAAGGACCTGCGGGCGCACCCAGCCCAGCAGACGGCCAAGGACCAGCCGACCCATCGGAACCTGCCGACGGACAAAGACCAGCGCACGCACCCAGCCCGACCGGCGGCCAAGAACCAGCCAACACACCCGGCCCGGCAGACGGCCGAGGACCAGCGCACGCACCCGGCCCGGCCGGCGGCCACGGACCAGCCGACCCATCGGAACCCGCCGACGGGCAAGGACCAGTGAGCGCACCAGGACCGGCCGGCGGCCAGGAACCAGCCAACACACCCGGCCCGGCAGACGGCCGAGGACCAACGCGCGCACCCAGCCCGGCCGGCGGCCACGGACCAGCGCACGTACCAGGGCCGGACACCAGCCAAGCACCCGCAAACGCGCCGGGCCCGGCCGCCGCCCGCCGCTCACCCGGCTGCCGTCCCCCCTTCCGGCCCCGCACCATCCGTACCGCCCTGGATGCCGTCACCACCGCCGCGCTCTATCTCCGCTGGCTCGGCTACCGGGACATCCGCCGGGCGGACCAGCGGCCGCCGTACGGCATCGGGCTCGCCGCCCGCGGGCTGCTCGCCCAGGTGGACCCGACCGTGCGGCCGGCCGGGCCGAAGGACGTGGAGTGCCTGTGGCTGACGGCGATGACGGAGTCCGCCGAGTGCGTGCACTTCTCCCTCGCCGGCCACACCGACGCCGCCCGGGCCGCCGCGGACGCCCTCGGCATCCCGCTGTTCGTGCTCGACCTCGCGGGCGTCCCGCAGCCGATGAACGACCCCGCCGACGCCCTGCACACCACGGGCGCGCCGGAAGGGGGAACGAGGGACGGACAAGGCTGACCGCCCCTGGCGCGAACACCGGCGCCCACCCGACGCTCCCCGGGCCGAGCGCGCCGCCGACCGTGCGCTCGGCCCGGGGACCGCCGTGGAACATTCACCGCATGCTCGTTTCCGGCCGTTTCACACCCGGAATCACGCCCCGTACGTGTCCCGCAGCTCCACTTTGCGGACTTTCCCGGACACCGTCATCGGGAACGTGTCGAGCAGCTGGAGCCTGCTGGGGACCTTGTAGTGCGCGAGCCGCCCCGCGCAGAAGTCCCGCAGCTCCTCCAGCGTGAGCGGGTCGGCGGGATCGCTCGGGATGACACAGGCGAGGACCTCCTCGCCGTACCGCTCGTGCGGCACCCCGACGACCTGGACGTCGCGGATCTTGGGGTGGGCGTACAGGAACTCCTCGATCTCGCGCGGGTAGATGTTCTCGCCACCCCGGATGATCATGTCCTTGATCCGGCCGACGATCTCGACGTACCCGTCCTCACGCATCACCGCCAGGTCCCCGGTGTGCATCCAGCGGCCCGCGTCGACGGCCTCGGCCGTCTTCTCCGGCTCGTTCCAGTAGCCGAGCATCACGCTGTAGCCGCGCGTGCACAACTCGCCCGCCGTGCCGCGGGGTCGGGTCACCCCGGTGGCCGGGTCGACGACCTTGACCTCCAGGTGGGGCAGGACCCGGCCGACGGTGGCGGTGCGGTGCTCCAGGTCGTCCTCGATCCGCGTCTGCAACGACACCGGGGACGTCTCCGTCATGCCGTAGCAGATGGAGACCTGCTCCATGTGCATCTCGGCCACCACCCGCTTCATCACCTCCACCGGGCACGGGGAACCCGCCATGATGCCGGTGCGCAGGGTGGAGAGGTCGTAGGACGCGAAGTCGGGGAGGTTCAGCTCCGCGATGAACATGGTCGGGACGCCGTACAGCGACGTGCACCGCTCCCGCTGCACCGCCTCCAGCGTGGCCGCCGGGTCGAAGGACGGCGCCGGTATGACCATGCAGGCACCGTGCGAGGTGGCCGCCAGGTTGCCCATCACCATGCCGAAGCAGTGGTAGAAGGGCACCGGGATGCAGATGCGGTCCTGCTCGCTGTAGGCGATCGACTCCCCGACGAAGTAGCCGTTGTTGAGGATGTTGTGGTGGGAGAGGGTGGCTCCCTTCGGGAAGCCGGTCGTGCCCGAGGTGTACTGGATGTTGATGGGGTCGTCGCAGGACAGCTCCTCGTAGGACACGTCGGGCGTCGCCCGTCGGAGCAGTTCGTCCCAGCTCGGGTCGCCGATGTACACGATCTCGCGCAACTCGGGGCAGTTTCCGCGCACTTGCTCGGCCATCGCCCGGTAGTCGCTCGTCTTGTGGCTGAGGGAGGCGACCAGCAGCGAGACGCCCGACTGCCTGAGGACGTACTCGACCTCGTGGGTGCGGTAGGCCGGGTTGATGTTGACCATGATGGCGCCGATGCGGGCGGTGGCGTACTGCACCAGCACCCATTCGGGGCAGTTGACCGCCCAGATGCCCACCCGGTCGCCCTTGGTGACCCCACCAGCCACCAGGGCCTGCGCCAACTCCTCGACGGCCGCGCCGAATTCCGCGTAGGTCCAGCGCCGCCCGGACGGCACGTCGACCAGGGCCTCGCGGTCCGGCCAGGTCGCCACCGCCCGGTCCAGGTTGGCGCCGATGGTGTCGCCGAGCAGGACGGTGGGGCTCGTCCCGTGCGTGTACGACAGCGACGATGTCACCGGAAGTCCTCCTCGCGGTACTCGTTCTGAGAGCCGGCCGCCGTGGCCTCGCGCAGCTCGATCCGGCGGATCTTGCCGGAGACCGTCTTGGGCAGCGCGCCGAACTCCAGCCGGCGGATGCGCTTGTACGGCGCGAGCACGTCACGGGAGTGCTCGAAGATGACCTTCGCGGTGTCCGGGCCCGGCTCCCAGCCCTCGGCGAGGACGACGTACGCCTTGGGCACGGCCAGCCGCAGTGCGTCCGGGGCGGGGACGACGGCCGCCTCGGCCACCGCCTCGTGCTCCAGCAGCGCGCTCTCCAGCTCGAACGGGCTCACCTTGTAGTCGGAGGCCTTGAAGACGTCGTCGCTGCGTCCGATGTAGGTGAGGTACCCCTCCTCGTCCCTGGTCGCGATGTCCCCTGTGCGGTAGTAGCCGCCCGCCATGGCCTCCGCCGTGCGGTCCGGGTCGCCGTGGTAGCCGGTCATCAGGCCGACCGGCCGCTCGGCGAGGTCGAGCGCGATCTCGCCCTCGGTCGCGCCGGGCGCGCCGGAGACCGGGTCGAGGAGTTCCACCCGGAAGCCGGGGCTGGGGCGGCCCATGGAGCCGGTCTTCAGCGGCTGGCCGGGACTGTTGGAGACCTGCACGGCCGTCTCGGTCTGCCCGAAGCCGTCCCGGACGGTCACCCCCCAGGCGCGCCGGACCTGCTCGATGACCTCCGGGTTGAGCGGCTCGCCGGCGGCGACGATCTCGCGGGGCGGGGTGCGGAGCTGCCCGAGGTCGGCCTGGATGAGCATCCGCCACACGGTCGGCGGGGCGCAGAAGGTGGTGACGCCGACGCGGTCCATCTCGGCCATCAGCCGGGCCGCGTCGAAGCGGGTGTAGTTGAAGACGAAGACCGTCGCCTCCGCGTTCCACGGCGCGAACAGGTTGGACCAGGCGTGCTTGGCCCAGCCGGGCGAGGAGATGTTCAGGTGGACGTCGCCGGGCTTGAGGCCGATCCAGTACATGGTGGCCAGGTGCCCGACCGGGTACGAGGTGTGGGTGTGCTCGACCAGTTTGGGCCGGGCGGTCGTCCCCGAGGTGAAGTACAGCATCAGCGGGTCGTCGGCCAGCGTCGGGCCGTCCGGGACGAAGTCGGCGGGGGCCGCGTAGGCGTCCTCGTACGGCTCCCAGCCCTCCTGGGGCAGGCCGCCGACGGAGACGCGGGTGTAGGCGCCGGGCACCTCGGCGAACTTGGCGGTGTCCTCCGCCCGGACGACGACGTGTTTCACCCGCCCCCGCTCCACCCGGTCGACGAGGTCGGCCGGGCCGAGCAGCGGGGTGGCCGGGATGACGACCGCGCGCAGCTTCATCGCGGCCAGCGCGGTCTCCCACAGCTCGGCCTGGTTGCCGAGCATGACGAGGACGCGGTCCTCGGCGGCGACCCCGCGCTCGCGCAGCCACCGGGCCACCCGGTTCGACCGCTCGGACAGCTCCGCGAAGGAGAGCCGGGTCTCGGTGCCGTCCTCCTCGACGATGTGCAGCGCGGTGCGGTCGTTGCCGTCGGCGATCTCGTCGAACCAGTCCAGCGCCCAGTTGAAGTGCTCGGGCCGGGGCCAGCGGAAGCCCTCGTAGGCGGTGGCGTAGTCCTCTCGGTGTTCCAGCAGGAAGTCCCGTGCCCTGCGGAACATCTCCGTCGCCGTCGTCATCGGTTTTCCTCCTATGCTCCGGACCATTGCCGGGCGGCTCTCTGGCATCGTCTAATCCGTGATGCGGGTCTCACTACCCCCGAACGGGGGTGTGGGCGGCCGAAAGGGCGAACGGGTGACGGCAGACGCGGTGGGGGCGGTGGAGATCGGTGGCGCGCTGGCCCGGCTGCGGCGGGCGACGGGGCTCCCCGTCGCCTTCGGCGGCCTGGTGGAGTCGGGCCGGCCGCAGATCCGGATCAGCGAGCTGAGCGGTACGACCACGGCCGCGCTGCGCTCGCTCGCGGTGACCTCGGGCAACGGGCTCGGTGGCAAGGCGGTGGCGCTGGCCCGGCCGTGCGCGGTGACCGACTACTCCAGCTCACGTCAGATCAGCCACGAGTACGACGTACCGGTGGCCGCCGAGGGCATCCGCGCGGTGCTCGCCGTGCCGGTCGTGGTGCGGCGCCGGGTGCGTGGGGTGCTGTACGGCGCGCTGCGCTCGGCCCGGCCGCTCGGCGACCGCACGCTGGGCGCGGCGGTGGCGGTGGCGCGGGACGTGGAGCAGACGCTGGTGGTGCGGGACGAGGCACGGGAGCTGCTGGCGGCGGCCCGGCCGGAGCGGACCGGCACCGACGACGGCGCCGTGTGGGAACAGGTGCGCGAGGCGCATGCGGCGTTGCGGGCGCTGGCCCCGCGGATCGCCGACCCGGAGCTGCGCGCCGAACTGCTGGCCGCGTGCGGGCTGCTGACCGCACCGCCGCGAGCCGGGGGCGTGACCCTGGCGCCACGCGAGGTGGACGTGCTGTCCTGGGTGGCGGCGGGGGCCACCAACGCGGCGGTGGCCGAGCGGCTGGGCATCGGCCCGGAGACGGTCAAGGGATATCTGCGTTCGGCGATGCGGAAGCTGGGCGCGCACACACGAGGGGAGGCGGTGACCGCGGCGCGCAGGGCGGGGCTGCTGCCGTAGCCCGAAGTCGGCCGGAAAACCTGTCGGTTAGGAAACCTGACCATTCATCCGGCGCCACTTTGAATTTCCCTCTGCTTGACCGTTTGTTATTTCCCTCACCAGGGCTTCCGTCCGAATTTCAAGGATCGTTGCCTAGAATTTGGTCCGGACACGACACACGAGGGGAGCGGTGACCGTGCGACGGGACTTCCAGGAGCCTGCCAGGTGCCGCCCCGACCTGGTCATCGGCCGCGAGGAGCTGTTCGCCGGCGCCAGTGAGCAACTCGCCTCCGGCGGCAGTGTGCTGCTCCACGGCCCCGCCGGAATAGGGAAATCCACCGTCCTGCGGGCATTGGCCGAGGAATACGGCGCCACCGCGCACACCGTGTTGCGCTGCTCGGCGACCGAGTCCGAATCCCACCTCCCCTTCCTCGCCCTCGCCGACCTCCTCGGCCTGGTGCTCGACGAGGTCTCCCCGCGGCTGCCCGCCGCCCAGCGCACCGCCCTGGAGTCGGCGCTCACCGGCCGCGGCGAGTCCAGCCTCCAGCGCGACGGCCTCGCGCTGCGCCTGGCCGTGCTCTCCGCGCTGCGCGCCCTCTCCGCCCACGGCCCCGTCCTGGTCGTCGCCGACGACCTCCAGTGGCTGGACCCGGCCAGCGCCGAACTCCTCGGCTTCGCCGCCCGGCGCCTGGAGGGCACCCCGGTACAACTGCTGTGCGCGGTCCGCACGGAGGGCCGGGGGAGCCAGGAGTACGACCGTCACCTGCGCGCCTGCCCGCCGGGCACCCTCGCGGTCCGGTTGGGCCCGCTCTCCCGCGCCCAGGTCGCCCAGCTGCTCGACCACCGCGGCCACGGCTGCCTGTCCCGCTCCACGGTCCGCGAGATCCACCGCACCAGCGGCGGCAACCCGCTCTTCGCCCTGGAGCTGGGCCGTGCGCTCGCCGACAGCCCCACCCCGCCCCGGCCGGGCGAGCCGCTGCCCGTGCCGACCTCGCTGCGGGCCCTGGTGCTCAGCCGGCTGGACATGCTCTCGGTGGAGGCCCGTCGCACCCTGCTGGTGGCCAGCGCCGGTGCCCGGCCCACCCCGGCCCTGCTGCACGCGGCCGGCCGGGAGAACGCCGAGGCCGAGTGCGCCCAGGCCGCCGAACTCGGGCTGCTGGCCACCGAGCCGGACGCCCCGGCCGTACGGTTCGCGCACCCGCTGATCTCCGCCGCGCTGTACGCGGAGGCTCCCGCGCACGAACGGCGGGCCGCGCACGCGGCGCTGTCCACCGCCGCCTCCGACCCGATCGAACGGGCCCGGCACCTGGCGCTCGCCACCACCGGCACCGACCCGGAGGTCGCCGCCCGGCTCGCCGAGGCCGCCGCCCTCGCCCGGGACCGCGGGGCGCCCTCGGTCGCCGCGCAGCTCGGGCTGCTCGCCGCCCGGCACACCCCCGCCGACGGCGCCCCGAGCCCGGAGGAGCGCCGGCTGACGGCCGCCGAGGACGCGATCACCGCCGGCGAGGTCGACCTGGCCCGGGACATCGCCCGGGAGGTGCTGGCCCGGGCAACCGTACCCGCCGACCGGGTGCGGGCCTGGATGATCGTCATCGACACCGCCGGCCACACCATGGCCGAGGTCGACGCCGTCTTCCCGCAGGCCCTCGCCGACGCCGGCGACGACCCCCGGCTGCTCGCCCTGGTCCACTACCAGCTCGCCTGGCGAGCGCTGATCGTGGAGGGTGACTTCACCGAGGCCCGGGAGGCCGCCGCGCACGCCGCCGAGCTGGCCGCGCGCGGCGAGGACCGGCGCACCGAGCTGCTCTCCCTCGCCTTCCAGGCGCAGACCGAGACCCTGATGGGCCATCCGGAGGCGCCCCGCACCATCAAGCGGGCCCTGAAGGAGCCCCAGGACCCCCGGGTGGCCTGGCACCACAACGGCGCGGGCAGCGCCCGGTTCCGCTGGCTGGTCATGGGCGACCAGCTTGCCGAGGCCCGGGCCACCGTCACCGCGCTGCTGCGCGAGGTGCGCCGGCGCGGCTCGGTGGAGAGCGAGGTGCACTTCCTGCGCGGCCTCGCCGAGACCGAGCTGCGCGCCGGGCACTGCGGGCGTGCCCTCGAACTGGCCCGCGACAGCCTGCGGCTCGCCCGGGACTCCGGGATCGGCGAGACCGCCTCGGCGATGCTCACCTCGCTCGCCGAGGCCTCCGGCGGCGATGTGGACCGCGCCCTCGCCCTCGCCCGGGAAGCGGTGGACCACGCCGAGGAGGACGGCGACCAGATGTACCTGTCCCGGGCGCTGGGCGCTCTCGGGTACGCCCAGCTGGTGGCCGGGGACCCGGCGGGCACCGTGCGCTCGCTGCGCCGGGTGCGCAGCCTGGAGTTGGGGCTCGGCATCACCGACCCGGCCCGGGGCCGCTGGCAGGGCGACCTCGCGGAGGCGCTGGTCCGGACCGGTGAGGTGGCCGAGGCGCAGGACGTCATCGACGTCAGCCGGGAACACGCGCTGCGGCTCGGCCGGGAGAGCGTTCTCGCGGTGCTCGACCGGTCCGAGGCGCTGGTGCGGGCCGCCCGGGGCGACCTGGAGGCCGCGCTCGCCCAGCTGACGTCCGCTCAGCACCGGCTCGGCAAGCTCGGCTACGCCTTGGAGGAGGCGCGGGCCGCGTTCGCGCTGGCCCGGCTGCGGGGCAGCGCGCGGCCCGGATCACCGGTGTTCGACGAGGCCACCCGGATGTTCCGGCGTTGCCGGGCGCTGCCCTGGCTGCGCCAAGTGGACGAATCCCTGGCCGCCCCAGAACCGGAACCGGTGCCGGCCGCGTCCGAGGCACCGGCCGCGCTGCACGCGCTGGCCGCGATGGAGCGTCAGGTCGCCGCGCTCGTCATGGAGGGCGCCACCAACCGGGAGATCGCGGCCCGGCTGTTCATCAGCGTGAAGACGGTGGAGGCGACCCTGACGCGGGTCTACCGCAAGCTGGGGATCCGCTCGCGGGTGGACATCGTCCGATTGGCGGCAGGTCACCGCGCGCCCTGAGCGGTGCTCTTGTTAACTGAACCGGACCGAGGGTTTTCCCTCACCCAACCCCCTAGGGGGTTCCCTCATTGGGAGCCGAGGGTTCCGGGTCCTAGCGTAATGGGCGTGCCGCTCGCCCGGGCACATGGGGTCGGTCCCTCCCCCACTCTCGGCTTCGCTCGAGCGGGGGTGCCCCCGCCCCATGCAGACCCCCCACACAGACCCGCGCGACCCCCCACCGGTGCAACCCCCACTGAGGAGACTCATGTTCGGGCTCACACGTGCAAGAAAGACCGCCGCGACCGTGGTGGCCACCGCCGCCGCGGCGGCGTCCGCGTTGCTCGCCTCCCCCACGGCGAGCGCCGCGCCTCAGCCCATCGTCGGCGGTACGACCACCACGACGACGGCGTACCCGTTCATGATGCAGATCACGGACGCGTCCCAGAACCAGTTCTGCGGCGGCACCCTGGTGGCGCCCAAGAAGGTGGTGACGGCCGCGCACTGCATGGTCGGCGAGACCACGAGCAGCGTTCGCGTGGTCGGCGGCCGGACCTACCTCAACGGCACCAACGGCACGGTGAGCCGGGTGAGCAAGATCTGGATCAACCCGGACTACACGGACGCCACCAACGGCGACGACGTGGCCGTGCTGACTCTCTCGACGTCGATGCCGTACACCACGGCGAAGTACGTCTCCTCCTCCCAGACGAGCGTGTACGCGGCCGGCACCACCGCCCGCATCCTCGGCTGGGGGACCACCTCGGAGAGCGGCAGCTCCTCCAACCAGCTCCGGACCGCGACCGTCCCGATCGTGTCCGACTCGAGCTGCCGCTCCTCCTACGGTTCGGACTTCGTCCAGTCCGACATGGTCTGCGCCGGATACACGTCCGGCGGCGTTGACACCTGCCAGGGCGACAGCGGCGGTCCCCTGCTCATCGGGGGCGCCCTGGCAGGGATCACTTCCTGGGGCGAGGGGTGCGCGGAGGCCGGTTACCCGGGTGTCTACACCCGGGTAACCACCTTCTCGGACCTGGTGACCGCGCAGGTCGACTCGTGACCCGGAAGACTTCCCGAGCACCGCTCGGGTGACGGCCGGGGGGCGTTGCGGGCCACCACGAGCGGCCCGCAACGCCCCCTCTCCACCGCTCCGGTCGCCTCGCCGGCGAGCTCACCGACGTACGACGTCCCCGAACCGGATGTCGTACGCGGTGCGCGGGTGCATGACCGAGAGCATCCGCTCCCCCTCCGCGGTCACCTCCTCCCTGCGCGCCCTGTCCAGCTCGGCGAAGGTCTCGATGACGAGGGTGTCGCCGTCGAGCTTCCACAGACCGGCCAGGAAACCGTCGACCAGCAGGGTGCGGTGGGCCTGGTTGCCCTGCCAGTGCCGGCCGCGGTGCGCGGGCGGTACGACACGGGTGCGGTCGGCGTGGGCGAGCAGGAGGTTGTCGAACTCGGGCAGGAAGCGGGGCGGTGCGGGGGTGGCCGGGTCGGGGCGCGGGGCGGCGGGGAGGTCGAAGAGTTCGACGCCGTCCGGGTCACGGAAGGTCAGCAGCCGCGGGCGCAGGCGTTCGAACGCGGGTTTGAGGCGGGTGAGCCCGGCCCAGGTCTGCATGTCCCGCACGGAGGCGGGGCCGAAGGCGGCGAGGTAGCGCAGGACCACGGCGTCCGGCGCGGGGGCGGGTTCGCAGGGGCGGCCCAGCCAGTGCTCGGCGGTGGTGAGGGAGACCTGGCCGCTCTCCTCCCACAGGCCGCGCGGGGTGACCTGGACGAGGGGGAGCGTGCAGCGGGCGGCGACGGCGAGGGCCCGCGGGTCGGCGTCCGGCCACTCGGCGCCGAGCGCCGCGCGCAACTGGGCCATGGTCCGCGGCTCGGCCTCCACCAGTTCCCGGGCGACGGCCGCGAGCCGGTCCAGGTCGACGCCGGCCAGCCCCGTGCGGAAGTTGCCCAGCTCGCGGTCGCGGGCCGGCTGGACGAAGGGCCGCAGGGTGAGGCAGTCGTCGGCGGTGTGGGTGTGGATCGTGGAGCGCAGGGTGACCATCCGGGCCACGTCCCGGCCGGCCATGAGCGCGGACAGCCGCTGCGGTGTGAAACCGTCCAGGCGGGCGGCGAGGGCGTAGTACGGCGGCCTGGTGTTCTGCGCCTGGAGGCCGAGGAGATGACTCACCGCGTCCCCGGCCGGCCGCGCGGACCGGGTCAGCAGGAGCTGCCGGGCGAGGGTGGCGCGGTTCAGCGCACGGACGTCCATGACCGCCGCACGTCCCGAACCGCTCCGGACGCTGCTCTGCCTACCGCTGCTCTGGGTCATGAGCGCACGCTAACGCCCTTGGCGGACAGCGCCTGTCCTCGATGCCCCGCGGTTGTCCCTCCGCCGCCGGCTGTGGTGTCGTACGCGTGGATCGCGGGCTGGTTCTTCGGAAGGGGCGGACATGGGCGAGGCGTTGGTGCTGGGCGGCGGGGGTGTGGGTGGGATCGCCTGGATCACCGGGGTGCTGACGGGGCTCGCCGAGGCCGGGCGGGACGTGACCGGTGCCGGCCTGCTCGTGGGGACCTCCGCCGGGTCCACCGTGGCCGCGCAGGTGGGCAGCGGGCTGGGTCTGGAGGAGCTGTACGCCCGGCAGGTGGATCCCGCCTTGCAGGCCGCCGAGATCATGGCCGAGATGGACCTGGAGAAGTTCGCGGCGCAGATCGGCGCGGCCATGGAGACGACGGCGTCCATGACGGAGTTGCGGCGCGCGGTCGGGCGGGTGGCGCTCGAGGCGCGGACGGTCCCCGAGGCGGAGCGGCGCGCGGTGATCGAGTCCCGGCTGCCCTCGCACGGGTGGCCGGAGCGGGCGTTGAAGATCGTCGCGGTGGACGCGGAGAGCGGTGAGCCGCGGGTCTTCGACCGGGCCTCGGGCGTGCCGCTGGTGGACGCGGTCGCTGCGAGCTGCGCCGTGCCGGGCGTGTGGCCGCCGGTGACGATCGACGGGCGCCGGTACGTGGACGGCGGGGTGCGGTCCGTCGCCAACGTCGACCTCGCCGCCGGATCCGACCGGGTGCTGGTGCTGGTGCCGCTGGGCACCACCGAACCCTTCCCCAGCGAGCGGCCGCTGGAGCGGTCCGTGGCGGAGCTGCGCGCCGGCGGCGCCGAGGTCGTGGTCGTCGCTCCCGACGAGGCGTCGGCCGCGGCGATCGGCGACAACGCCCTCGACCCGGCCACCCGCCGCCCGGCCGCCGAGGCGGGCCGCGCCCAGGGCCGCGCGCTCGCACTGCCCTGGGCACGGGGCTGAGCACTTCCCGTACGCCGACGGTTTCCCGGGGCACGGTCGCACACCACGACGTCACGGCGCGCGGTCGCACACCGACGGGAGCCAGGTCAGGCCCCGGGTGGCGCTGAGGGTGTCCAGGGAGTGCAGGAGCTCGTCCAGGTGCCCGGGGTGGGCGAGGAATTCGATCGCCGCCTCAGCGAACGCGTCCCGTACCGCGGGCGGCATCGCGTCGGAGGCGTCGAAGCAGTGCACGGCCCGCCGGTCGCGGAGGGTGAGTGCCAGGGAGCGGCGCCAGTCCGGGTCGGTGTCGTCGGCGGGCGGGACGCCGGCGTGGACGGAGAACCCCGACTGCTGGGCGCTCCAGGCGCGTTGGGCGTCGGCGGAGGCCAGGTACCGGATCAGTTTCTCGGCCGGCGGGGTGGCGTGCAGCAGGGCGACCAGGTCCCCGGAGACCTCCCACGCGCGGTTGGCGGGGGCGCCGGAGAGGAGCTGGGCGGAGGGCTGGTAGCGGCCGTCGACGTCCTTCCAGGCGTGCTGGCGGCCCCGGATGAACGACGCCTGGTGCTCCAGCGTGCAGCCCCGCGGGCTCGCGGTGACCGGTCGCGACGCCGCGTCGTACGGGGTCTGAAGGGCGCGCCGGACGAGGTGCGGGTCGCCTCCCGCACCGACCAGGTCGCCCCAGGTGGTCCAGGCCGTCTCGACCTGCTTCGACGCCCAGGGCAGTTCGCCGCGCGCCCACTGCTCGTAGACGCCGGGACCGTACCGTTGCAGCAGGATGTCCTCGATCCAGTCGGTGCCGGGCCAGCCGCTGGTGGCGCCGGAGCCCATGCCGACGCACCACGCGGCCGGCCGGTGCACCGCCTGCTTCCGCTCCTGCTCCCCCACTCCGGCCGGGTACCAGACGATGCTCTTCAGGTCGGCCTTGAGCGGGAACCAGTACACGTGCCCGTCCGCCAGCGGCATGGCCCAGGACGTGCCGAAGTCTGCCTGGGACACCAGGTCTTCCAGCGGCAGCAGGTGCTTCTGCCGGGCGTACTCGGCGAGTTCGCCGGGGCCGGTGAGCACCACGACGTCGGGCGGCGTCCCGGCCTCGACGTCGGCGCCGAGCACCTGGCTCTCGGCGTTGCTGCCCTGGTAGTCGACGTGGATGTGGTGCTTCCGCTCGAACGGTTCGATGACCGCCTTCCGGAAGTTCTCCTCGTCCTCGCCGGTCCAGTTGGCCAGCAGGGTGACGGTCGGCTCCTGCCCGAGGGCGCGTACGCCCACCACGACGGCCGCCGCCAGCACGACCAGGCAGCTCGCCACCACCGTGACGATGCGGACCAGGCGGCGGGAGGGGCGGAACCGGGTGCCGGGGGCGGCCGTCGCGGAGCCGCCGGGGTGCGCGTTCACCGGGGCCTGAACCGGTAGTCGTCGATGTGCCGCCGCAGGCCCGTCTCGGCCAGTGCCATCAGCAGGACGCCTCCTATCAGGATCCACACCGCCGCCGACGCGCGGAAGCCGGTGTGCGCCAGGTACGAGGCGGTGTCCCGCCCCGCGTCGGGTATGAGCCGCCCGGGCAGCGGGCTGTCGAGCAGGTGCCGGGTGTCCGCCATCCCCGCTTGGGTCCATACGGTGAACAGCACGGCGGTGCCGACACCGGCCGCCGAGAGAGCCAGGGCGGCGAGGAGTTGGCGGTTGTACCGGCGCCGGAAGCGGCGGCGGAGGAAGAGCTGGGTCTCCAGCAGCGCGGCGCCCAGGGCGAGGGCCAGCAGCAGGGTGACGGTCCAGGCGAGCCACAGCAGCGGGCCGAACGAGGTCTGCCGGTGCACGGCCGCCCGCTGTTGCCGTTGCAGTGCCCGCAGCCGGTCCTGTATGCCCGAGCCCTTCTCCGTCAGGACGCTGGTGGCATACCTGCGGTACGCCTCGCGCAACAGGCTGCCGTCGGGCTGGAGCTGGGACCTCTGGACCTTGTCCGCGTAGACCGTGATCAGCCCGGCGATCGTCTGCAGGGTCTGCCGGCCCGCCGGTCCGCCCACGTCGTCGGCCGCCGCGGCGGCCGACAGGCTCTGCACGGCGACCGAGATCTGCTTCTGGAAGTCGCTGGTCGGGGCGGGCGCGCCGGCGTCCCGCTGGGCCTCGCCGAGGGCGTACAGGGCGGTGTCCAGGGAGAGGACGGCGGGGGCGCTGGAGGTGCGCAGCGGGTTCGCGTCGCCGTGCACACCCTGGTACGACACGAACAGCGACAGCGCGAGCAGGGCCGACAGGGCCAGCAGCAGGCGGTGCCGGACGGCGAGGTCATGGGCGGTCGTGCTGCCGCCGTCCGCCGGGCGCGGCCCGGCACCCGGGAGCCGGGCCCGCAGGCGGGCGAGGCGGCGCGACGCCCTGCCGGGGACGCGACGGTCGGCGGGGCGCGCCCGTGCGGGGCGTGGGGTGGACGGGGCTGTCGGCTGCGCGCCGGTCGCGGAACCGGGCGTCGTCCCCCTGCCGGTGGTCATGCGGGCGCCCCTCTCAGCGGCCGGCCGCACTTGCCGCCGCAGTAGACGGAGTCGGCCGGACCGAGCCACTTGCACCCCGGACACTCGATGAGGCCGTCGGGACGGACGGGCAGGGACGCGACGGCGGACCCCGGCGGGGTGACTCCGAGCGGGGTGGCGGATTCCGGCGGGGTGCCGGAGCCCTGCGGGGTGGCGGCCGCGTTCCGCGCGGCGGCAGGCCCCTCCCCCGGGCCCGCCGCCGGCTGTTCCGGTGGCGTCGTCAGGGCGCTGGAGAGGATCAGGTGCTGCCAGTCGACGTCCTTGAGGCCGGTCCGGACCCGGCCGGTGCCCGGTGCGGCCTCGATCAGCCGGAGCGCGCCGAGCAGTTGGGCGTCGCCCAGTTCGGCGGCCAGCGCGAGCGCGCGGGTGAGTTCCCGGTCCGCGGTGTCCCGGCCGTCCGTGCCGCGCAGCCAGGCCCGGTAGGCACCGGCGACGGCGGCGCTCGCCTGCTGGTACAGCTCGTGCCGGCGGACCCCGGGATGCTGCCCGGAGGCGTCCAGCGGGTTGTCGGTCCAGCGCACCAGGACGGGCTGCGGCGCGGGCAGCCGTACCGGCCGGCCGAAGTCGGGTACGGCGATCTCCACGGCGGCGAGCTGGAGGTCCTCGCCGGTCTCGCGGCCGGTCGGGTCGGCGGTCAGGACGACCTGGAAGTGCCGTACCTCGTCGCCCCAGGCCCGGGTGACGTACTCCGCGCCGCGCCCGCCGGAGCCGGCCGGGACGGGCGGCAGTTCCTGTTCGCTCGGCACCACCTGCTTGACCTGCCGGATCACCGTGCCCGGGGTGGGGGTGAGCCGGATGCGCAGCTCGGGTACCGCCGTGCCGAGCAGTCCCGCCACCAGCTCCTCGTAGGCGGCGGTCAGTTCGGACTCGGCGCGGACGGCCCGGGCGCGGCCGTGCAGCCGCCGGGTGATGCGCAGCAGCAGTTCGGCGTCCCAGTCGTCGCCGATGCCCCAGGCGTCGCAGACGAACCGGCCCTCGCAGGCGTCGAGCGCGGTCTCCAGGGGCATGGCGGCCCGGTGGTCGTGCTCGTTGCGCCCGTCGGTGAGCAGCAGGACGTGTTTCACCGGGGCGGGGTGGTCCTTGAGCAGCCACCGGGCGAGGTCGAGCCAGGTCCCGATGGCGGTGCCGCCGTCCGCGTCCAGGATCCGTACGGCGCGTTCGGCGGCCTCGCGTTCGCCGGGACCGGCGACGGCGAGCACCCCGCTGCCGGCTCCGGGGTGGACGAGGGTGGCGTCGAACCGTCCGGAGAGCACGGCGAACGCGGTGCCGTCGGGCAGCATCCGGACCGCCGCGACGGTGGCGTCCTTGGCCGCGTGCAGCTTGGCGGCGGGGTGGAGCATCGAGCGGGAGGTGTCGACGATCAGCACCTCGGCGAGCGCGGGCCCGGTGCCGGGCACGGGCGCGCCGGAATGTCCCGGGCGGCCCTGGCTCCTGACCCCGATCTCCAGGATGGCGTGCATCTCCGGGTCCGGGTGCCGCCCGGCGGGGTCCGGCGCGACCGGCAGTTCCTTCTGCTGGCCGACCGCGAGCGTCACCTCGGTCTCCTCGGCCACGGTCATCGCTGCCTCTTCCCAAGTGGTCCGAAAGGTCGTTTCCTCCGGGCGTCGTGCTTCCGGAGGGCCGTGCGGGGTCAGAACGTGGTCATCGGCCGGACCGCGTGGGCCAGGTCGAGGAGCCGGCCGTGTTCGCCGGCGGTGCGGGCCTGGGCGGCCAGTTGCCGGAAGGAGTGCTCCAGCAGGGTGCGCAGGCTGTCCTCGTCCCCGGGTCCGAGGAGGTCCCCGGCGGGGAAGTCCGGTCCCCAGCCCTGGGCGGGCCGGCCGTGCAGGGCGTTCTCGCGGACCTCCGCCACCAGCCGGGCCCGGGACTCCCCGGCCGTCGCGCCGCCGTCCAGGCGCAGTACGGGCAGCCGCCGGACCGCGTCCCGCAGACCGGCCGGGGTGGGCGGGTCGCCGTGCAGGATGCCGGCGCGGACGCGGACGGCCGCGATGCGGGCGGCGTCGTAGTGCCGGGAGGTGGCGGGCACCTCGTCGAGGACGTGGACGGCGGCGTCCCGGTCGCCGCCGGCCAGGTGGCCGCGGGCCAGGCCGAACGCGGCGGCGGTGTGCGCGGAGTCCCGTTTCCAGACGGCTTCGTAGTACCGCATGGCCCGCGCGGGGCGCCCGCCGTCCGTGGACCGGGAGCCGGTGTGTTCGGCGCAGTAGGCGAGGGCGAGCTTGGGCACGTACTCGCCGGGCAGGGCCCGGTAGACGGCGTCGAAGCGGGCGCCGGCCGGCTCCACCTCGCCCTTGCTGAGGTGCAGCACGCCGTGGTGCCAGGCGATGCGCCAGTCATGGGCGGCGGCGCGTTCGCCGAGCTGGGTCTCGGCCTCGGCGAGCCAGCTCTCCGCCGCCCGCTGCTCGCCCTTCCTGAGGTAGGCGCGGCACAGCCACAGCGCGGTCTCGGGGGTGCCGAGGCGGGATTCGCGGGGCCACTGCCGGGCGACCCGGTCGGGGGCGTCGGGCGGGAAGGTGTCCAGGAGCAGGGCGGCGCCGTCGTCGGGGTCGGGCAGCGGCTCGGGCAGGGCGCCGGCCACCTCCGCGGCGGCGGGCGGGGAGACGTCCAGGCCGGCGGGCCGCTCGCCGGGGCGGGTGGTCCAGTGGTCCAGGGCGGGGATGGCGCCGAGTCCGGCGTCGAGGCTGGCGCCGGTCGCGCGGAACCGGGTGGAGCTCTCCGGCAGTTGCTCGCCGAACTGGAGCGAGCGGAACTCGCGGAGGACCTCCCAGAGTTGGCGGGACATCTCGGCGGCGGAGCGGAACCGGGCGCGGGGTTCGGCGTGGGTGGCGCGGGCGATGAGGCGGCGGAAGGAGTCGGGGGCGAGGCCGCGGGCGGGTTCGGTGTCGCGGGCCAGGGCCTGGAGGGTCATGCCGACGGTGTAGAGGTCGCTGTCGACGTGCCAGCCGCGCCGGTCGATCTCCTCCTGGGGCGGGGCGAAGCCGGCCGTGTGGACGTAGGCGGAGGTGCGGTCGCCGATGGCGCGGACGGCGCCGAGGTCGATGACCTTGATCGCCCGTCCGAAGTGGATGACGTTGGCGGGCTTCATGTCGCAGTAGAGCAGGCCGCGTTCGTGCATGTACTGGAGGGCGCCGAGGATCTTGCAGCCGTAGGTGAGGACGTGGTCGAGCCGGGGGCGGCCGTGGAAGATCCGCTCGACGTCGTCGGCGTCGAAGAGCTGTTGCAGGGAGCGTCCGCCGATGTAGTCCATGACCAGGTAGCCGGTGGGTGAGCGGCCGGGGGCCCGGTCCTCGGCGTAGGTGATGATGCGGACGATGTCGGGGTGGTGCAGGTCGGTCAGGGAACGGCGCTCCTCGACGGCGGTGCGGCGGGCGAGGGCGTCGTGGACGTTGATCTGGCCCTTGAGGACGACCCGGTGGCCGTCGGCCCGGGTGTCCTCGGCGAGGTACACCCAGCCGAGGCCGCCGTGGGCGAGGCAGCCGAGGACCTCGTAGTGGTCGGCGACGACGTCGCCCCTGGTGAGCTGCGGCCGGAAGGAGTAGGGCGTGCCGCAGCGGGGGCAGCGGCCGGTGTCGCGGGCGGGCTGGCCGCCGTAGCCGATGCCGATGGTCATGGTGCAGCCGTTCGCGCCGCAGCGGCGGCCCCCGGCGGGCGGTCGCGGGTCCTCGACGAGGACGTCGTCGGGGACGGGGACGTCGGGCAGGACGACCAGTCCGTGCTGGTCGAGTTCGCCGATGCCGGCGACGGCGTGCACGGCCGCCGGACCGGGGGGCTCGGGCCCCTCGGCGGAGCCGGCCGGGGGCCGGGCCGGGGGTGCGGTGCGCGGTTCGGCGTGCCGGTGGCCGCAGGTGTCGCAGTAGCCGGTGGCCATGATGCGGCCCGCGCAGCCGGGCCGGATGCACGAGGTCACGGGGCGCCCTCCTCACCGGGTGCGGCGGCGGAGCAGAAGCCGACGAACCGCTCGACGGCGGCCTCGGCCCGCTCGATGTCGCAGGGGGTCTGCCGCAGCAGCGAGACGGCCTGTTCGTAGAGCCGGTAGGCCGCCATGACCCGGTCGCCCTGCGCGGCGGCCCGCTGCCGGCACAGCGGCCACTCGGCGCCGACGCGGCCGAGGAGCTCCTCGCGGCGGCGCAGCCGGGCGTCGAGCAGGCCGACGGCCTGCTCCAGGCGCCGCCGGCGGCGGCCGACGGCGTCCTCGAAGGTGAACAGCCGTCCGGCGCGCGCGGGTCCGCGTTCCTGGTCGGGGGCGTGGTCGATCCAGGCGCGCAGCATCCGGCTGCGCCGGACGCCGGCCTCGGCCCGGTCGATGAGCTGCCGGGTGCCGGGCGGGGGCAGTACGCGGTCCCGGCGGGCGTCGAGCGCCGGCCCGAACTCGTCGGTGATCCGGTCGAGTTCGGTGCGCAGGCGGGCCCAGCGCTCGCGCAGCGGCCGGTGCACGAGGAACTCCGCGGCCTGCTCCACCCGTTCGCCGGGGCCGCGGAACGCCAGCAGCAGCCGCGCGCCCTGCCGGGCGAGCCGGTCCAGCAGGCCGAGCAGGGCGTCGGGTTCGGCGGCCTCGTCGACGGCGACCAGGACGGCGGCGAGCGGGAGGCGCAGGGTGCCGAGCCGTTCGGGCCGGGGGTCGTCGCGGATGCCGAGGCGTTCGGCGATCCGGTCCATGACCTCCGCGGCCGTGAGTCCCTTGACGTCCAGGGCGAGGTCGTGGGCGCCGGCGGGGGGCACGGTCTCGGGCGGGTCGTGGCTGACGGCGCTGGTGTTGCGGTGGGTGCGCAGTTCGCGGTCGGCGAGGGTGACGGCCCGTTGCAGGGTCCAGGCGCGGTCGCCGCGTGCGGGGACGACGGTGACGAGCACCGGCCAGCCCTCGCCGCGGAACCAGGAGGCGAGTTCCGTGGCGAACGGGACGTCGAGCCGGCCGGTGGCCGCGCCGGTGCGGTTGCGCAGCCGGGGGTCGACGGCCTCGGCGCCGTCGGTCCAGGCGGCGGCCTGCGGCAGATGGCTGAGGATGGTCTCGGTGGGGCTCATGTAGCTGAAGGCGGAGCCCGGCCCCTCGTCCACGCTCAGGACGATGCCGATGACCTGGTCGGTGGCGTGGTCGACGACGCCGCCGCCGCTGAAGCCGTCGTCGGCGAGTTCCTCGGGGGTGAGCGGGCGCAGTTGCACCTGGCTGTCCCGGCCGCGCGCGGCGACCAGGGTGGCGCCGTGCCAGCGGCCGCCGTCGTCGCCGCGCGGAAAGCCGTACATGCTGACGGGTCCGTGGGGGGCGGCGAGCCGGTAGAGCCGCGTGGTGTGCTCGGCCGGCAGGGGTGCGGTCAGGCGCAGCAGGGCCAGGTCGCCGCTGCGGTCGCCGAAGGTGTCCTCGCTCTGGGGCACGTGTTCGTCCGGGCGGACGGTGGCGGCCACGGCGGCCAGGTGGGGGACGCCGACCAGGCGGACGGTGTAGCGGTGCCCGGGGCTGACGACGTGTGCGGCGGTGAGGACCCGTTCGGGGGCGAGCAGCACGCCCGCGCCCAGGACCCGGCCGTCCGGTGTCTCGATGCGCGCGATCCAGGACGGTGTCCGTAAGCGCGATGCGACGACTCGCTCCCCCGTGCGCGTCATGGACCTGAGGTTACTCCGCGTACCACTCCCGGTACTACTGGTGTGCACGGGGTTGTTGCGGAAGCCGGACACCACGATTCGAACGTGGTCTATACACGCGGTGTATAGTCCCGGCATGCCTCTTACCAGCGGGACGAGCCCGACGCCGACGCACGCGACCACCTACGCACCCAGGAAGATGCGCGGGACGGGCCGAAGGTTGCGCGGTTGGGCGCTCGCGTCCGCCGCCGCCTGCCTGACGCTGACCCTGTCCGGCTGCGCCGAGGTCGACACGACCGCCCCGAGCACCGCCCGCGCCGCGGCGGCCCACGGGGCGCCGGCCCGGTTCGGGACCGTCGACTGCCGCGAGGCCAAGTGCATCGCGCTCACCTTCGACGCGGGCCCCAGCGAGAACTCGGCGCGGCTGCTCGACATCCTCAAGGAGAAGAAGGTCCCGGCGACCTTCTTCCTGCTCGGCAAGCGGCACATCGAGAAGTACCCGGAGCTGGTCAAGCGGATGGCGGCGGAGGGCCACGAGGTCGCGAGCCACACCTGGGACCACAAGATCCTCACCCGGATCTCGGACAAGGAGATACGTGAGGAGCTGAACCGGCCCGACGACGCGATCGAGCGGCTCACCGGGCACAAGCCGACGCTGATGCGCCCGCCGCAGGGCCGCACCGACGCCGACGTGCACAGGATCTGCAAGGAGCTGGGGCTGGCGGAGGTGCTGTGGAGCGTCACCGCCAAGGACTACACGACCAACGACTCGGCGCTCATCACCAAGCGGGTCCTCGACCAGTCGTCCCGGGACGGGATCATCCTGCTGCACGACATCTACCCCGGGACCGTGCCGGCCGTGCCCGGCATCATCGACGCGCTCAAGGCACGCGGCTACGTCTTCGTGACGGTCCCCCAGCTGCTGGCCCCCGGCAAGGCCGAGCCGGGCAAGGTGTACCGCCCCTAGGACCCGTCCGCCCGCTCAGAACACCACCGACCAGCCCTCGCGGGAGGCCTGCTCGGCGGTGTAGGAGACGCCGTGGACCTTCAGGCCGGCCGCGTCGAGGAGTGTGATCTCGCCGCCCTGGTTGCCGAGCGGGGTGTCCGCGGTGAGCGGCACGGTGAGGCACTCGCCGGGCGCGAGCGGGGCCGTGGCCGGGACCGGCGAGCCGTGGCCGAGGCGGCTGACGATCCGCCAGCCGGTCGGATCGACGGTGTCCGGCGAGGCGTTGAGGAGGGTCACGGTCTCCGCCTCGGGAGCGGCCCCCTTCGGGTTGACCATCGCCGCGACGATCATCACGGGCTGCGCGCCGGTCGTGGGCCGGGTGCCGTCGACGTCCTCCAGGGTGTGCCCGGTGGTGTCGTCGGTGTGCCAGGACTGGCTCTGGAAGGCCAGGAAGATGCCGACCCAGCGGGACTGCGCGGGGAACCGCAGCAGAAGCCCGCCGTCCTGCCACACGCCGTCGTCGCCCTTGAACCGGCGGCTGTTGCCCTGGTTCATGTGGACGTCGTGCACGCCGTTGCCGGGCAGGAAGCCGAACACCTTGTCCTTGACGGCGGGTTCGGGGCCGAAGCGGGAGCCGAAGACGTACGCCCGCGCCTCCGGGTCCGCCACCGCGCGCTGGACGTAGTGGTCGAGGAGGTCGGCGAGGTCGTTGTCCGGTCCCTCGACGTCCGGCGGGAGCGTGCGCATTCCGGCCGGGTCGAAGAGGTTGCCGCGCACGAAGTCGAGGGTCGGGCCGCCGGGGCCGGCCGGCAGGGTGTTCCAGCCGCCGGGCAGGCCCTCCAGGGCGGCGGTCAGCGGGTGCCGGAAGTCGTCGGCGACCAGGTAGAGCAGTTCGGAAGGGTGCTCCTGGGAGAGCACGTTGACCGCGGCGCGGTAGTGCGTGCCGTGGTCGTCCGTGAGGTGGATCTGGTAGTGCGGTGTCTCCCGCGCGCCCTCACGCCGTGTCTCGACGACACGGGCGATGAGAACGCCGTAGTTCTTCACCGGCATGGCGATCGACTCCCCCGTGAGAACGGGCTGTTGGACCGGCCCGTGACCGGTAGCGCAGAAGCTGGATCCCCGTGGCGCCGCCCCGCGCACCCACTGTTCCAGAATACGACTCCGCACGGACACCTGCTACGCGAGCGGGACGGCGCGGCGGGTGAACGCGCAGGTTACCGGCCTCCCTTGCCTACGATCGTGCCGTGCCCACCTTCTCCTTCGAACGTACGGTCCCGCTCCCGCCCGACGAGGCGTGGCGCCGGCTCACGGACTGGCCGCGCCACGCCGACGCGGTCCCGCTGACCCGGATCAGGGTGCTCACGCCGCCGCCGACCCGCGAGGGCACGCGCTTCGTGGCCCGGTCGGGGCTCGGCCCGCTGGCCTTCGACGACGTGATGGAGGTGACGGTGTGGCGCCCGCCCGCCGACGGGATGCCCGGCCTGTGCCGGCTGGAGAAACGCGGCCGGCTGATCCTCGGCTGGGCGGAGATCGAGGTCCACCCGGGGCCCGGGGGCAGCAGCCGGGTGGTGTGGCGAGAGGACCTGAGCGTCCGCTTCCTCCCCCGGGCCTTCGACGGCCCGCTCACGTCGGCCTCCCGCCTGCTGTTCGGCCGGGCGGCGAACCATCTGCTGACCCGGGGCTGAGCCGGGGGTGGGTGCGTCCGCGCGGCCCTCAGTCCTTGCGGCCCGTCAGGGCAACGGTCACGCCCAGGCCGATCATCGTCAGGCCGCCCGTGCCGCCGACCGCGGACAGGCGGCGGGGGGAGCGGGCGAACCAGTCGCGGGCGGCTGAGGCGGCCAGGCCCCAGACGGCGTCGGAGATCACCGCGATGGCGTTGAAGACCAACCCGAGCAGGAGCATCTGCGCCGGCACGTGACCCTGCTCGCGGTCCACGAACTGCGGCAGCACCGCGGCGAAGAACACCATCGTCTTGGGGTTGGCCACGCCGACCGCGAAGCCCTCCCCCAGGGTGCGCAGGCCGCCGCGCGCCGGGCCGGAGTCCGCGACCGCGGCCCGCAGCGCGCCGCGCTGCCGCCACGCCTTGACCCCGAGGTACACGAGGTACGCGGCGCCCGCGAGCTTCAGCGCGGTGAAGACGAGGACCGAGCGCTCGACGACCGACCCGATGCCGAACGCCACAGCGACGACGAGCAGGTAGGCGCCGAGCGTGTTGCCGACGACGGTGGTCAGCGCCGCGCGGCGGCCGTGCGCCAGCGCCCGTCCGATCACGAACAGCACGCTGGGGCCCGGGACGATGATGAGCAGGAAGGAGAGGACGGCGAAGGCCGCCAGCCGGTCGGGGGACACCATGCCGTCATGCAACACAGGCGCGACGGCGGTCGGCAAACCCTTTTCAGGCCACCGACCCGATCCGCCCCGCCGGCCGTGTCGCCGTGTCGTGGTGGATGGGCGTGTGCGCGCCGGTCAGCGACGCCCCGCTGCCCCCGCGCCGGCCCGCGACGATCTCCGCCGCGATGGACAGCGCCGTCTCCTCCGGCGTGCGGGCGCCGAGGTCCAGGCCGATCGGGGAGCGCAGCCGGGCCAGCTCCAGCTCGGTGACGCCGACCGCGCGCAGCCGCTCGCCGCGGTCGAGGTGGGTACGGCGGGAGCCCATCGCGCCGACGTAGGCGACCGGCAGCCGCAGCGCCAGCTTGAGCAGCGGTACGTCGAACTTGGCGTCGTGGGTGAGGACGCACAGGACGCTGCGGCCGTCGACCTCGGTGCGCTCCAGGTACCTGTGGGGCCACTCGACGACGATCTCGTCGGCCTCGGGGAAACGGGCCCTGGTCGCGAACACCGGCCGGGCGTCGCACACGGTGACGTGATAGCCGAGGAACTTGCCGATCCGGACCAGCGCCGACGCGAAGTCGATCGCGCCGAAGACGATCATCCGGGGTGCGGGGACGGAGGACTCCACCAGGACCGTGAGCGGGGCGCCGCAGCGCGAGCCCTGTTCGCCGATCTCCAGCGTGCCGGTGCGGCCCGCGTCCAGGAAGGCGCCGGCCTCGGCGGCGACCGTGCGGTCCAGCTCGGGGTGGGCGCCGAAGCCGCCGTCGTACGACCCGTCGGGCCGGACCAGCAGGGCCCGGCCGCGCAGCTTTGCGGGGCCCTCGGCGATCCGCGCGACCGCCGCCGCCTCCCCTCGGGCGGCGGCGGCCAGCGCGGCCGCGAACACCGGCCGGGCGGGACCGTCCGCCCTGACCGGTGTGACGAGGATGTCGATGACGCCGCCACAGGTCAGGCCGACGGCGAAGGCATCCTCGTCGCTGTAGCCGAAGCGTTCGAGGACGGTGTGGCCGTCCTCCAGCGCCTGCCGGCACA
The DNA here is from genome assembly GCF_000716535.1 of Streptomyces flaveolus. GTDB lineage: Bacteria > Actinomycetota > Actinomycetes > Streptomycetales > Streptomycetaceae > Streptomyces > Streptomyces flaveolus_A. The sequence continues at coordinate 246,545 of NZ_JNWV01000020.1, forward strand.
GCTCGTACACGGCGCCCTCCACGCACCCGCCGGAGACCGAGCCGATCGCCGTGCCGTCGGCGTCCACCGCGAGGGCCGCGCCGGGCTGGCGCGGGGCACTGCCGCCGACGGCCACCACGGTGGCGACGGCGAAGTCACGGCCCTGCTCGACCCACCGGTTCAACTCCTCGGCGATGTCCAGCATCTGTCGGTCTCCTTAAGCGGGTCGGAGGTATCGGGGTGGCTAGTGCACGCCCAGCCAGGCCTCGACGGGATGGAGGGCGAAGTAGACGAGGAAGACGACCGTCAGGCCCCACATGAAGGCGCCGATCTCGCGGGCCTTGCCCTGGGCCGTCTTGATGGCGACGTAGGAGATGACGCCCGCGGCGACACCGGTGGTGATGGTGTACGTGAACGGCATCAGGACGACGGTCAGGAAGACCGGGATCGCGGTCGCGCGGTCGGCCCAGTCCACGTGCCGGGCGTTCATCAGCATCATGGCGCCGATGACGACCAGCGCGGCGGAGGCGACCTCCTGCGGCACGATCGCGGTGACCGGGGTGAAGAACAGGCAGGCCGCGAAGAACAGGCCGGTGACGACGGAGGCGAGACCCGTGCGGGCTCCCTCGCCGACGCCCGTCGCCGACTCGATGAACACGGTCTGGCCGGAGCCGCCCGCCACACCGCCGATCGCGCCGCCGGCGCCGTCGATGAACAGCGCCTTGGACAGGCCCGGCATCCGGCCCTTGTCGTCGGCCAGTCCGGCCTCGGTGCCGACGCCGATGATGGTGGCCATCGCGTCGAAGAAGCCGGCGAGCACCAGGGTGAAGACGATCATGCCGATCGTCATCGCGCCGACCTCGCCCCAGCCGCCGAACTCGACGTTCCCGAAGAGCGAGAAGTCGGGCATCGAGACGGCGCTGCCGTGCAGTTGGGGCGCGCCGTTGGCCCACTGCCCCGCGTCGATGACACCGAGGCCGTTGAGGACGGCGGCGACGACCGTGCCGGAGACGATGCCGATGAGGATGGCGCCGGGAACGTTCCGGGCCTGGAGCATGAAGATCAGCAGCAGGGTGCCGGCGAAGAGCAGCACGGGCCAGCCGGCGAGTTCCCCTGCGGTGCCGAGGGTGAGCGGGGTGGCCTTGCCCTGGTGCACGAAGCCGGCCTTGTAGAAGCCGATGAGCGCGATGAACAGGCCGATGCCCATGGTGATGCCGTGCTTGAGCGCGAGCGGGATCGCGTTCATGATCATTTCACGCAGGCCGGTGACGACCAGCAGCATGATGACCACGCCGTACATCACGCACATGCCCATGGCCTGGGGCCAGGTCATGGCGGGGGCGACCTGCGAGGACAGGACGCCGGAGACGGAGAGGCCGGCGGCGAGGGCGAGCGGTACCTTGCCGACGAGGCCCATCAGCAGCGTGGTGAAAGCCGCCGCGAACGCGGTCGCGGTGATCAGCGCCTTCTGGCCGAGCGTGTCCCCCGCCGCGTCCTTGCCGGACAGGATGAGGGGGTTGAGCAGGAGGATGTAGGCCATCGCCATGAAGGTGGTGATGCCGCCGCGCACCTCACGCGCGACCGTCGATCCTCTTCTGGATATGTGGAAGTACCGGTCGAGCCAGGACCGCCCGGCCGGGACGCGACTGCCTTCGCCGGCGTCCTCGGCTGCGGTCCTGGGCTCCACTGACTGCTGGGTCATGGGCCAACTCCCAAGGTTCATAGGTGCACCCGTGCGGCGCCTTGTCCGGCACGGGATTTGGGATTGGACGACCCGGGGGACGGCCCGAGACGAACAGTGGGGGTCCGGGGGGACGAGGTCCCCCCGGGAGATCACCGGTTGGATCCCCGAAGGGTCACGTTCCCGTCAGGTGCTCGGGTCGCACCGGTGTGCGGTCGAGCTCCAGCCCGGTCGCGTTCCGGATCGCCGCGAGGACGGCCGGGGTGGACGACAGGGTCGGGGCCTCGCCGATGCCGCGCAGCCCGTACGGGGCGTGCTCGTCGGCGAGTTCGAGCACGTCGACCGGGATGGTCGGCGTGTCGAGGATGGTGGGGATCAGGTAGTCCGTGAAGGAGGGGTTCCTGACCTTGGCGGTCTTCGGGTCCACGATGATCTCCTCCATCACGGCCACGCCCAGGCCCTGGGTCGTACCGCCCTGGATCTGGCCGATGACGGAGAGCGGGTTGAGCGCCTTGCCGACGTCCTGGGCGCAGGCCAGTTCGATCACCTTGACCAGGCCGAGTTCGGTGTCGACCTCGACGACCGCGCGGTGGGCGGCGAAGGAGTACTGGACGTGTCCGTTGCCCTGGCCGGTGCGCAGGTCGAAGGGCTCGGTCGGCCGGTGCCGCCACTCCTCCTCGACCTCCACGGCCTCGTCCTCGAGGACGTCGGCCAGGTCGGCGAGGACCTCGCCGGCGTCGGTGACGACCTTGCCGCCCTCCAGCAGCAGCTCCGCCGTGGCCCAGGCGGGGTGGTAGGAGCCGAACTTGCGCCGGCCGATCTCCAGGACCTTCTCGCGGACCAGCTCGCAGGCGTTCTTCACGGCACCGCCGGTGACGTACGTCTGCCGGGAGGCCGAGGTCGAACCGGCCGAGCCCACCTGGGTGTCCGCCGGGTGGATCGTCACCTGGTTGACGCCCAGCTCGGTGCGGGCGATCTGCGCGTGGACGGTGACGCCGCCCTGGCCGACCTCCGCCATCGCGGTGTGCACGGTGGCGACGGGCTCACCGCCCACGACCTCCATGCGCACCTTGGCGGTGGAGTAGTCGTCGAAGCCCTCGGAGAAGCCGACGTTCTTGATGCCGACCGCGTAACCGACCCCGCGTACGACGCCCTCGCCGTGCGTGGTGTTGGACAGTCCGCCGGGCAGCTGCCGCACGTCGGCGCCCTCGCTGGACTCCCACTGGCGCTCCGGCGGCATGGGCATCGCCTTGACGCGGCGCAGGAGTTCGGCGACCGGGGCCGGGGAGTCCACCGGCTGCCCGGTCGGCATGACGGTGCCCTGTTCCATCGCGTTGAGCTGCCGGAACTCCACCGGGTCCAGGCCCAGCTTCTTCGCCAGCTTGTCCATCTGCGCCTCATAGGCGAAGCACGCCTGGACCGCGCCGAAGCCGCGCATGGCGCCGCAGGGCGGGTTGTTGGTGTAGAGGGCGATGGCCTCGATGTCGACGTCGTCGATCACGTACGGGCCGACGCTCAGCGAGGAGGCGTTGCCGACGACCGCCGGGGAGGCGGAGGCGTAAGCGCCGCCGTCCAGGACGATCCGGCACTTCATGTGGGTGAGCTTGCCGTCCTTGGTGGCGCCGTGCTCGTAGTACAGCTTCGCCGGGTGGCGGTGGACGTGCCCGAAGAAGGACTCGAACCGGTTGTAGACGATCTTCACCGGCTTGCCGGTGCGCAGGGCCAGCAGGCAGGCGTGGATCTGCATGGACAGGTCCTCGCGGCCACCGAACGCGCCGCCGACGCCGGCCAGCGTCATGCGCACCTTCTCCTCGGGCAGGCCGAGGACGGGCGCGATCTGGCGCAGGTCGGAGTGGAGCCACTGGGTGGCGATGTAGAGGTGGACGCCGCCGTCCTCCTCGGGCACTGCGAGGCCGGACTCGGGGCCGAGGAAGGCCTGGTCCTGCATGCCGAAGGTGTACTCGCCCTCCACGATCACGTCCGCGCGCTCGCGCGCTTCCTCCACGTTCCCGCGGACGATCGGCTGGCGGTGCACGATGTTCGGGTGCGGCACGTGGCCCGCGTGGTGGTCGTCGCGGTTCTCGTGGACGAGGATCGCGTCCGGGGCGGTCGCGGAGGCCTCGTCGGTGATGACGGGCAGCTCCTTGTAGTCCACCTTGATCTTGGCGGCGGCGCGGCGGGCCGTCTCCGGGTGGTCGGCGGCGACGATCGCGACCGGCTCGCCGTGGTGGCGCACCTTGCCGTGCGCGAGGACCGGGGTGTCCTGGATCTCCAGGCCGTAGTTCCTCACCTCGGTGGGCAGGTCGTCGTACGTCATGACGGCGTACACGCCCGGCATCGCGAGGGCCTGGGAGGTGTCGATCGAGACGATCTCGGCGTGCGCGACGGTGGAGCGCAGGATCTGGCCCCACAGCATGTCCTCGTGCCACATGTCGGACGAGTACGCGAACTCGCCGGTGACCTTGAGGGTGCCGTCCGGGCGGAGCGTGGACTCGCCGATGCCGCCCTTGGTCTGCGACCCCTGGGTGATCTTGGTGGGTGCACCGTTGGCCGGCATGCTCAGACCCCCTGGGACTGCCGTGCGGCCGCCAGGCGGACCGCGTCCATGATCTTCTCGTAGCCCGTGCAGCGGCACAGGTTGCCCGACAGCGCCTCACGGATGTCGGCGTCGGTCGGGTTCGGGTTGCGCTCCAGCATCTCGTCGGCGGCGACGAGCAGGCCGGGGGTGCAGAAGCCGCACTGGACGGCGCCGGCGTCGATGAACGCCTGCTGGACGGGGCTCAGTTCGGTGCCCTCGCCGGTCTGCGAGTCGGTGCCCCCGGCCTGCCACGACGTGGCCTCGTCCAGGCTCGTGCCACCGTGGGCGCCCGTCCCGCAGGAGCGCTGCCTGGCGAAGTCCGCCAGCCCCTCGACGGTCACGACGTCCCGGCCCTCGACCTGACCGGCCGCGACCAGGCAGGCGCACACGGGCACGCCGTCGAGGCGGACCGTGCAGGAACCGCACTCGCCCTGCTCACAGGCGTTCTTGGAGCCCGGCAGGCCGAGCCGCTCGCGCAGCACGTACAGCAGGGACTCGCCCTCCCAGACGTCGTCGGCCTCCTGCGGGCGTCCGTTGACGGTGAAGTTGACGCGCATCACGCAGCTCCCTCGGTGGTGCGGCGGGCGCCGCGGTACGACTCCCAGGCCCAGGTCAGCGTCCGGCGGGCCATCACGCCGACCGCGTGCCGGCGGTAGCTCGCGGTGCCCCGGACGTCGTCGATCGGGTTGCAGGCGGCCGAGCACAGGTCCGCGAACCGCTTGGCGACCGACGGGGTGATGATCTTTCCGTTGTCCCAGAAGCCGCCCTCCTCCAGGGCCGCGTTCAGGAACTCCTCGGCGGTCTTGGCCCGCACCGGGGTGGGCGCGGCCGAGCCGATGCCGGTGCGCACGGTCCGGGTCCGCGGGTGCAGGGCGAGCCCGAAGGCGCACACGGCGATGACCATGGCGTTGCGGGTGCCGACCTTCGAGTACTGCTGCGGGCCGTCGGCCTTCTTGATGTGCACCGCGCGGATCAGCTCGTCGGGCTGGAGCGCGTTGCGCTTGACGCCCGTGTAGAACGCGTCGATCGGGACGAGGCGGGTGCCCCGGGCCGCCGACGCCACCTCGACCTCGGCGCCGGCCGCGAGGAGGGCGGGGTGGGCGTCGCCGGCGGGCGAGGCCGTGCCGAGGTTGCCGCCGACGCCGCCGCGGTTGCGGATCTGCGGGGAGGCGACCGTGTGCGAGGCGAGCGCGAGGCCCGGCAGCTCGGCGCGGAGGTTCTCCATGATCGCGGTGTACGGGACGGAGGCACCCAGCCGTACGGTGTCCTCGCCGACCTCCCACTCGTAGAGGTCGCCGACGCGGTTCAGGTCGAGGAGGTACTCGGGCCGGCGGTGGTCGAAGTTGATCTCGACCATCACGTCGGTGCCACCCGCAATCGGCACAGCGGTGGGGTGCTCGGCCTTCGCGGCGAGCGCCTCCTCCCAGCTGGCGGGGCGAAGGAAGTCCATGACCGGCTCTCTTCTTCGTCTCAGTGCTCTTGGAGTCGTACAGATTGAGCCAATCCGTGTGCGGCGGGCCCGGCTCGTTCATGTGCTGTTGACGCGGAGTGGACTCAGTACACCGCCCTGTGCTCCGACGGGGTCAGTCACCGAAACCATGAAGGAGTTCGCTGGCCAGCGCGAGCATCTTGTAGATTCGTATGAACGGAGGTCATCGCTAACCTCTCCGTTTTCCCGGGGAAACGCGGGTAACGGCACGGCGACCCCGGATTCCGGCCGGTGCGGCCCCTCACCGGACCACCGCCCGGCGCTCCTCCAAGATCCATCGTAGGTTTCGAGACAAAGAACGGCGGCGACGAGATGCGGCTGCGCGCACTGCTGGACACCGACGCGCTGGGCCTGCGGCTGCTCGGCGGCGAGGACGAGTTGGACCGCGCGGTGCGCGGGGTCATGACCACCGATCTGCGCGACCCGAGCCGCTACCTCTCCGGCGGCGAGCTGGTGCTCACCGGCCTGGCCTGGCGCCGGGACGCCGCCGACTCCGAGCCCTTCGTACGGATCCTGGCGCAGGCCGGGGTGGCCGCCCTCGCGGCCGGCGAGGCCGAGCTGGGCGATGTGCCGGAGGACCTGGTGCTGGCCTGCGCCAAGCACCGGCTGCCGCTGTTCGCGGTGCACGAGTCGGTGGCGTTCGCGACGATCACCGAGCATGTGGTCCGGCAGGTCTCCGGCGAGCGCGCCGGGGACCTGGCGGCCGTCGTGGACCGGCACCGCCGGATGATGACCTCGGGCCCGGCCGGCGGCGGCCCGGACGTGGTCCTGGACCTGCTCGGCTCCGACCTCGACCTGCGCGCCTGGGTGCTCTCCCCCACCGGCCGGATGATCGCGGGCTCCAAGGTGGCGGGCCCGGTGCCGCCCGCCGAGACCTGCGCCCGGCTCGCCGCCGAGCACCTGGCGGCCACCCGCACCGGCCGTCGCGGCCCGCACCGCGTCCAGCTCCACGGCACCACCTACTCCCTCTTCCCGGTCCGCTCCTCCGGCCGCTCCCCGCAGGCCGCCCGCGATGTCCGCGAGACGGTGCTGTCGGACTGGCTGCTGGCCGTGGAGGCGGACGCGGGCGACTGGCCCGGGGAGCGCCTGGACCTGCTCCAGGGCGTCACCCAGCTCATCGCCGTCGAGCGGGACCGCCGGGACGCGGCCCGCACGGTCCGCCGCCGGCTCGCCCAGGAGGTACTGGAGCTGGTGCAGACGGGCGCCGCGCCCGCCGAGATAGCCGCCCGCCTGAGGGTGGCGGCCCCGGTGCTGCTGCCCGGGCTCGGGGCGGCCCCGCACTGGCAGGTCGTGGTGGCCCGGGTGGAATGGGAGGACGGCGAGGTCGAGGGCGGCCCGGTCGCCCAGTCCCTGCTGGAGGAGGTGCTGGTCGACCCGCTGGCCACCGGCCCCGAGCCCTCGGACCGCATCGCCGTCGCGCACACCGGCGACGAGGCCGTGGCCCTGGTCCCGTTGCCCGCGGTCGCCTCCGAGCACGACGGCTCGGAGACCGGCCTGCTCGCCGACGCCCTGCTGCGGTCGGTGCGCGAGCCGCTGTCGGCGGGCCTGGACGAGGACGGCCGGGTCACCCTCGGGGTCAGCGCGGCCGTGCACTCGGCGGAGGGCCTGCGCGGCGCCCTGGAGGAGGCCCGGCACGCCCGCCGGGTCGCCGCCGCCCGCTCCGGCCGGGTCTGCGCGGCCGGCCACCAGGAGCTGGCGTCCCACGTCCTGCTGCTCCCGTTCGTCCCCGACGACGTCCGCCGCGCCTTCACGGCCCGCCTGCTGGACCCGCTGAAGGACTACGACCGCCGGCACCGGGCCGAGCTGATCCCGACCCTGGAGGCGTTCCTCGATTCCGACGGCTCCTGGACGCGCTGCGCCACCCGCCTCCACCTGCACGTCAACACGCTGCGCTACCGGGTCGGGCGGATCGAGCAGTTGACGGGACGGGACCTGTCCCGCCTGGAGGACAAGCTGGATTTCTTCCTGGCCCTGCGCATGAGCTGAGGTCAGCGGGGGCGCGCGGCGGCCGGACAAGGTCACGCCCGCACCCCACTACTTTGTGAAATCTTTCACCCACCCTCTTGGCCGGGCCCCGCGATTGGTGCTGGAATGCCGCCACCACTCAACAGCTCGATGGCGTGCTCGGGGAGGGCAACGTGGCGCATACCGCCATGTCTGGTAACGGAACCACCGGTGACGATCCGCTCCAGACCGCGGTATGGCGGTTGCGCAGCCGGGCCTGCTGGGCCGACGCGGCGGCCCTGCTGCCCGCCGACCGCCCCGCCCCGGCGTTGCAGCGGGCCGCCCTGCTGGCCGAACGGTGCCTGTACACCGAGCGGGGCTGGGAGGAGGCGGAGGACGCGCTGCGGACGGCGGAGGCGGTGGCGCACAGCGACGAGGAGCGGGGGGCCGCCGCGTGCGAGCGGGGCTACCTGGCGTACGCCGCCACACTGCTCGGCGTGCGCGACCGGGCGGACGAGGCGCGGGCCGCGCTGGGCCGGGCGGCGGCGCTGATCCCGCCGGGGGCCTCCGGGCGGGCCCTGCTGGACTTCCGGCGCGGGCTGGTGGCCCAGAACCTGGCCGGCGCCCCGCAGGCGGCCCGCGCCGCGTTCCGCCGGGCGCACGCCGCCGCCACGGCCAACGCCGACCCGTTGCTGCTGTCCTTCACCTGGCGCCACCTGGCGGGACTCGCGCTGCGAGACGGCGAGTTGGCGGAGGCGCGGCACGGCTTCGCCGAATCCCTGCGCATCCGGGAGGAGTTGGGCTATCTGGTGGGCACGGCGCCCGCGCTGGTCTCCCTGGCCGACACGGAGGAGGAACCGGAGGCGTCCCGGCTCCGCGAGGAGGCGCGCCGCCTGTTCCGGCTGCTCGGTGGCGTACCGACGTGGCTGGCGGAGCAGTTGGCCCCGCCCGCGCCGGGGGCGGCGACGGCGTAGGATCACCTGCTCATGGACACGGGCGGAGGAAGCGGGATGATCGCCGTCCCGCCGGGGCGGGTGACGCTGTCGGACCGGCGGACAGAACGCAGTTGGCAGGTCGAGCTCGCGTCCTACCGACTGGCGGTGTTCCCGGTGACCGGGGCGCTGTACGCACGGATCACCGACAAGCGGCCGGGTACCTCTCAGGGGGACCGGTCACCCGTGCGGGGTGTTTCCTGGTGGGACGCGGTCCGGTTCTGCAACGCCCTGTCGCTGCGTGAGGGGTTCACACCCGCCTACCGCTTTCCTGCCGGGGGTGAGGGCATCGCGTGGGACCGGTCCGCCGATGGGTACCGGCTGCCGACCGAGGCCGAGTGGGAACACGCCTGCCGGGCCGGGACGACCGGACCGCGTTACGGGCCGCTCGACGAGGTCGCCTGGTATCGCGGCAACTCGCGGGAGCGCGTGCATGACGTGGGCGGCAAGCGGCCGAACCCGTGGGGTCTGTACGACATGCTCGGCAACGTCTGGGAGTGGTGCTGGGACGTCTACGACGCCGAGGTCTACGGCACCTATCGTGTGCTGCGCGGCGGTGGCTGGTTCGACGAGCACTGGAGCTGCCGGGCCTCCGTGCGCCGCCGTAGCCACCCGACCTTCCAGGTCGACGACGTGGGCTTTCGCGTCGCACGGTCTCGTGGGTGAGCCTTGGGCGCTTGTCCGTGCCGAGTTGGCGGCCCGGCCCGCGCGGTGGCCGGTCCGGCGACAGCGTGATGCCTCGTGACGGCTGAGGACGAGGCGCTGGCCGGCGGGATGGCGAACGCGGGGGCGGTCTTCCGCCGGGGGGAGTCGGTGGAGCGCCCGGCACCGCGCAACGCGCGCGCCCTGCACGCCTATCTCCTCGCGCTGAGGGAGCACGGCTTCGACGCTGCGCCGGCCCCTGTCGGTCTCACCGCGGACGGCCGCGAGCGGCTGACCTTCGTCCCGGGCGACGTGGCTCTGCCGCCGTTCCCGGACTGGGCCATGACGAGGACCGCCCTGGAATCGGTGGGGAGCCTGCTGCGGCGCCTGCACGGGACCAGCGCGGCCGTCGCGGTCGACCCCCGTGCCGAGTGGCCCAGGGACCTGGCCGACCCGGAGGGGGGAACGATGCTGTGCCACAACGACGTGTGCCCGGAAAACGTCGTCTTCCGCGACGGCCGTGCCGCTGCCCTGATCGATTTCGACCTGGCGGCCCCGGGCCGCCCCCTGTGGGACCTCGCCATGACCGCCCGCTACTGGGTGCCCATGGTCGACCCCGGATCGGCGGCCGCCTTCTACCCCTCCGGGCTGGACGCGCCCGCACGGCTGCGGATCCTTGCCGACGGGTACGGCCTCTCGGCGGGGGACCGCGCCGAGCTGCCCGGTGTCGTCGAGCAGGCCACGGAGGTCTGCCGGGCCTTCGTCGCCCGCCGCGTGGCCGACGGCGACCCGGTCTACCTCCGGGCGCTGGCCGAGCGCGGTGGATGGGAACGCTGGGACCGTGTGCAGACCTGGCTGGTGGACCACCGCAAGACGTTCACTGCTGCCCTGCTGAGCTGACCCCCGCGCCCGCGAAATGCCCGCCCACAAGCCTCCGCACCCCGTCCACGTCCCCCGAGGCCAACGCGTCCAGCAGAGCGAGATGCTCCGCCGCGTCGGCGACCAGCTCGGCCCTCCCCCGCCGCACCGGGGGCCACTGCGACCGCCGGTGCAGGTCCTCGGAGATGCGGACCAGCTGTTCGTTGCCCGCGAGGGTGAGCAGGGCCCGGTGGAAGGCCCGGTCGGACTCCGCGTACGCCGCCGGGCAGCCGGCGGCGGCCGTCCGTACCGTCTCCTCCGCGAGCGGCCGCAGCTCGGCCCACCGCTGTGCGGACACCGTACGCGCGAGCCGCAGCATCACCGGCACCTCGATGAGCGCGCGCACCTCCGCCAGCTCGGCCAGCTCCCGCGCGCCCCGCTCGACCACCCGGAAGCCACGGTTGGGCACGACCTCGACGGCGCCCTCCAGCGCGAGCTGCTGCATGGCCTCCCGCACGGGCGTGGCCGAGACGCCGAAGCGTTCCCCGAGCACCGGCGCCGAGTACACCTCGCCCGGCTTCAGGTCACCGGTGACCAGCGCCGTGCGCAGCGCGTCCAGGATCTGCCCGCGCACCGAGGAGCGCTGCACCGCGGCCCGCGGCTCCGGGACCTGCCGCTCGCCGTGGGTGTGCTCGCCGCGCGCCGCGCCCGGCACCGCGGCGTCCCGCTCCCGGCCCGGGTCGGCACCGGCGGCCGGCCGCTGCCGCTGCTGCGCGGGCACCCGGGCGTCGGCCGGCGTGCCCGGGGAGCCCTGCACGCCCTGCTTCACGGCTCCTCCTGGCGGCTTGTCGGCACTTGGGGTCATTAACGACGGGTTGTCGCTTGTCCGTCAAGCACCTTAGGCGCACCGGGCGGCAGTTCAAACTCCGACGACTTCCGGGTAAGGTAAGCCTTACCTTTGCAGCCCAGTCCGTGATCACGGACGCGCCCGAGGATCGGTGGTCCCGCCATGCCCGCTGCGGCCTCGCCGCTCACCGCCGCGTACGACCGCCTCGCCACGGCCTTCCCGGGCCTGACCGTGACCGAGCTGGGCCCGGACGACCCGGCACCCGCGGGCGCGGGCTGGACCGCCGCCGCCGGGCTCGCGGCGGGCGGCGCGGAGCTGGACGCCTTCCTCGCCCGGGACGCGGACCAGGTGGTGCGGGACTACGGCCGGCCGGCCCGCCCCGACGTCGTCGCGAGCTTCGGCCTGCACCGCTACGCCTGGCCGGCCTGCCTGCTGATCACCGTCCCGTGGTTCCTGCGCCGCCGGGTGCCCCGGTTGCCCGTGACGCACGTCTGGTACGACCGCACGGCCGGCCGGATGGCCGTACGGCCCCCCGTCTCCGTCGCCTGCCTGCCGGGCGACCCCGCCGCCGCACAGCCCGGCGCGGTCGTCGTACCGGACGAGGAGGCGCTGCGGGCCGAGGTGCGGGCGGCCGTGGCCGAGCATCTGGAGCCGGTGCTCGGCGCCTTCGGGCCCCGGATGCGGCGGCGGGGACGCGCACTGTGGGGCATGGCGACCGACGAGGTCGTGGAGGGACTGTGGTACGTCGCCCGGCTGTTCGGCGAGCCGGAGGCGGCGCGGGCCGTGCGGGAGCTGGAGCTGCTGCTTCCGGGGGCGACCCTGCCGTACGCCGGGTCCGCCGGGTTCCGGACGCTGACCGGGCCGGACGGCTCGCCCCTGCCCACCCGGGACCGGGCGAGTTGCTGCATGTTCTACACCGTCCGCCCGGAGGACACCTGCGTCACCTGTCCGCGCACCCGCGACTGCGAGCGGATCGCCAAACTGGCGACAGCCGCGGCCGCCTGAGGGGAGGTCAGGTCGGGAGCACACCCGTGGGTCCACTAGGATCACCGGCACACGACCGCCCGCCCCCGGCCCGGTTCACGAAGAGGTGATTCACAACTTCCTCACTCGTCGCGGGAACTTTCCGAGGAACCACCCGTACGGGTAGTCTTATTCGAACTCAACTCCCGCCCCTCACGCGGCAGTTCGAGCAGAACGTCGCCCTGGGCATCCCCTTGCACCTTATTGGCGGCCTCTTGCCCCGAAACCCCCTGAGGGCCCTCGGGAGTGGGCCACTATGGCGGGCGTTACGCCCTATCCCAATGCAAGGGACCCCTGATGAGACTGACCGACATATCGCTGAACTGGTTGCTTCCGGGCGCCGTACTGCTCCTGGGCGTGCTGGCGGCGGTGGCGGTGCTCGCGCGCGGCAAGCGCTCCTCCGGGGAGAACGCGAGCGCGGACGACTCGTGGGAGCGCAGCGAGGAGCGCCGCAGGCGCAAGGAGGCCATCTACGGCACGGCCTCCTATGTACTGCTGTTCTGCTGTGCGGCGGTGGCGGCGGCCCTGTCCTTCCACGGCCTCGTCGGCTTCGGCGAGCAGAACCTCGGGCTGACCGACGGCTGGCAGTACCTGGTGCCGTTCGGCCTGGACGGCGCGGCGATGTTCTGCTCCGTCCTCGCGGTCCGCGAGGCCAGCCACGGTGACGCGGCGCTCGGCTCCCGGATACTGGTCTGGCTGTTCGCCGCGGCGGCGGCCTGGTTCAACTGGGTGCACGCGCCCCGGGGCGTGGGGCACGCCGGTGCGCCGCAGTTCTTCTCCGGCATGTCGCTGTCGGCGGCCGTGCTGTTCGACCGGGCGTTGAAGCAGACCCGCCGGGCCGCGCTGCGCGAGCAGGGCCTGGTGCCCCGTCCGCTGCCGCAGATCCGGATCGTGCGCTGGGTGCGGGCGCCCCGTGAGACCTACCGGGCCTGGTCGCTGATGCTCCTGGAGGGCGTGCGCAGCCTCGACGAGGCCGTCGAGGAGGTCCGCGAGGACAAGCGGCAGAAGGAGGAGACCCGGCAGCGGCGGCGCGACCAGCAGCGTGTGGAGCGCGCCCAGCTCAAGGCGATCAGCCGGGGTCACCGCGGCTTCGTCGGCCGGGGTGCCGGCCGGCAGGTCGAGGTGCAGGCCGTGGAGCGCGGCCCGGCTCCCGCGACCGCGGAGCCTGCCATATCGACCGCGGAACAACTGCCCGTCCGCGCACGGCCCTCCCTGCAGCGGGTCCCCAGCGGGAGTGAGCCGGTGACCGTCGACCTCACCGCCGAGGACGACACCATGGCGCTGCCCCGCCTGGACTCCCTGGAGCGCAAGCTGAAGGACCTGGAGCAGCAGTTCGGCTGACGGCCGGCCCTGTGGTGCGACCGCAGTACGGGACGGGGGCGTGACCGCGCGGGTCACGCCCCCGTCCCGTCGCGCTGTGCCTCACGCCGCCTCGGCGCCGAGTTCGAACCACACCGACTTGCCGACGCCGTGCGGCCGTACGCCCCAGTCGTCGGCGAGGGACTGCACCAGCAGCAGGCCCCGCCCGTGGGTGTCGTCGTCCGTGGCCGGCGCGTGCAGCTCGGGTCTGCGGGCCACGAAGTCCCGTACCTCCACGCGCAGCCCGCCGGGGTCCACGACCGCCGTGAGGACGGCGTCGTCGTCGGTGTGGACGAGTGCGTTGGTGACGAGTTCGCTGGTGAGCAGTTCGGCGATCTCCGAGCGGCCCGGTTTGCCCCAGTGCCGCAGCAGTGCGCGCAGCTCCCGGCGGGCCTCCGGCACCGCCCTGAGGTCCGCCCGGCCAAGCTTGCGCCGCAGCCGCCGCACGTGTTCGGTGATGGTGCCGGTCTCTTCCCCCGTTGTCGCCGAGAAGGCCCCTACCGTCACGGGACCGCCCCCTCGCGCCTGCCTCTTCATGACCCCCGCCCGCACGCCGCCGGTCCCTGCCCCTTCTGGTCGAACACGTTCACGGGGGATGCTTGCCCAGCAGGCTCCCGGGCAGTCCTGGAGCGTGCCCGATGGCCGGTGGTTCGGCCATATCCGTACCGTGCCCGGTCCGGCCGTCGGGCACCGCCGCGGCCGGACCTCGCGCTCACCGGACGCCACCGGCCGCCACGGACGCCCCGGGACACCGGTCCGGCCGCGTCCGGCACCGGCTGACGTCGTGTCGTCACGCCACGTGAAACTGGCCGAAATCACCCCCCTCAGGGCCGGGGTACGTTGCGCAGGTTCGAGCGGGCCATCTGGAGCATCCGGCCGACCCCGCCGTCCAGCACGATCTTGGAGGCGGACAGCGCGAACCCGGTGACCATCTCGGCGCTGATCTTCGGCGGGATGGACAGCGCGTTGGGGTCGGTGACGACGTCCACCAGGGCCGGCCCCTTGTGCCTGAAGGCGTCCCTGAGGGCCCCGGCGAGCTGCTTGGGCTTCTCCACCCGCACGCCGTACGCGCCGCAGGCCCGGGCGACGGCGGCGAAGTCGGGGTTGGTGTTGGTGGTGCCGTACGAGGGCAGTCCGGCGACCAGCATCTCCAGCTCGACCATGCCGAGCGAGGAGTTGTTGAACAGCACCACCTTCACCGGCAGGTCGTACTGCACGAGGGTCAGGAAGTCCCCCATCAGCATGGAGAATCCGCCGTCCCCGGCCATGGCGACCACCTGCCGGCGCCGGTCGGTGAACTGGGCGCCGATCGCCATCGGCAACGCGTTCGCCATCGACCCGTGCGAGAAGGAACCGATGATCCGGCGGCGGCCGTTGGGCGAGACGTACCGGGCGGCCCAGACGTTGCACATCCCGGTGTCCACGGTGAACACGGCGTCCTCGTCGGCGACTTCGTCCAGCACGGCGGCCACGTACTCGGGGTGGATCGGGATGTGCTTGTCGACCTTCCGGGTGTACGCCTTGACCACGCCCTCCAGCGCGTCGGCGTGCTTCTTGAGCATCCGGTCGAGGAAGCGCCGGTCCGTCTTCTCCGCGACGCGCGGGATCAGGCACCGCAACGTCTCGCGGACGTCGCCCCACACGGCCAGGTCGAGCCGGGAGCGGCGGCCGAGCACCTCGGGCCGTACGTCGACCTGCGCGATCCGCACGTCGTCCGGCAGGAATGCGTTGTACGGGAAGTCGGTGCCGAGCAGGATCAGCAGATCGCACTCGTGGGTGGCCTCGTAGGCGGCGCCGTAGCCGAGCAGTCCGCTCATGCCGACGTCGTACGGATTGTCGTACTGGATGAACTCCTTGCCGCGCAGCGCGTGCCCGACCGGGGACTTGATCCTCCCGGCGAACTCCATGACCTCGGCGTGGGCGCCGGCCGTGCCGCTGCCGCAGAACAGGGTGACCCTGCCGGCCTCGTCGATCATCTCCGCGAGCGCGTCGATCTCGGCGTCGCCCGGCCGCACGGTGGGCCGGGAGGTGACGAGCGCGCTCTGCGCCGCCTTCTCCGGGGCCGGTTCGGCGGCGATGTCGCCGGGCAGCGCCACCACGCCCACCCCGCTGCGGCCGACCGCGTGCTGGATGGCGGTCTGCAGCAGCCGGGGCATCTGCTTCGGGCTGGAGATCAGCTCGCAGTAGTGGCTGCACTCCTGGAACAGCCGTTCCGGATGGGTCTCCTGGAAGTAGCCGAGGCCGATCTCGCTCGACGGGATGTGCGAGGCGAGGGCCAGCACCGGGGCCATCGAGCGGTGGGCGTCGTACAGGCCGTTGATCAGGTGCAGGTTGCCCGGGCCGCAGGAGCCGGCGCAGGCCGCCAGCTTCCCGGTGATCTGGGCCTCGGCACCGGCCGCGAAGGCGGCGGACTCCTCGTGGCGCACGTGGATCCAGTCGATGGCGGCGTTGCGGCGGACGGCGTCCACGACCGGGTTGAGGCTGTCGCCGACGACGCCGTACAGGCGCCGCACTCCGGCGCGGACGAGGATGTCGACGAACTGCTCGGCGACGTTCTGTTTGGCCATGGCGCGCGTCAGCCCCTTCGCTGTCCCGGGATACGGCCCTCCCGTTCCATCAATCCACAGGGGCGGTGGTTACGCCTCCCACACGGCCGCCGCCGTACGGTCGTCGGCGTAGCCCTTCACCCGTACCTGGGCGTCGGCGAGGAAGGCGGCGAGGCCCGGCGGAGTGCGGTCGGACCAGCGACGGGCCAGGTAGGCGCAGAGAGCGGGCTCGTCGCGCAGCGGGCCGGCCAGGCCCGCCGTACACATCACCAGCGCATCACCCGGGCGGGCTACCGAGGCCCTGAACCGGAACGGCTCGCGCGGCGGCTCCGGGGCCGGCTCCGCGGGCTCGAAGGGGCTCGGCGGGGCCGGGAGGCCGAGGTCCATCGTCAGCCGGTCGCCCTCGGGCGTCCGCTCCGGCGGCGAGACGAAACCGGCGGCAGGGGGCGCGCCGGTGCCGGCCTCGGGCGCGACCCGCGGTTCGATGTCCTGCCAGGCGCCGTCCCGCAGCCGGAACAGTCCGCCGTCCCCGACGCCGAAGAACACCCGGGTACGGCAGTCCGGGTCGGCGGGCAGCAGCAGACAGCGCAGGCTCGCCGTGTACTCCTCGGGGCCCAGGCCCTGTGCGGCGGCGCTCGCGCGGAGCTTGCCGAGACTGCGGTCGGTCAGCCGGTGCAGACCCGACTTCAGGTCTCCGCGCCGGGCCGCGCGGATGTCCTCCACGAGCCGCTGGTGGCTGCGGCCCACGGCCCGCCCGATCCAGCGGCACGCCTCGGCCGCCGCCAGGTGCGCGCCCGGCGCGGCCCGGGCACCGGTGGCCATCGCGACCAGGACCAGCGCCTGCTCGCCCGCCCCGAACCGCGCGGTGAGCAGCGCGTCCCGGCGCGGCTCGCCCCGGAACCGGGCCGAGTCCCCGCGCAGCGACACGGCCCGCAGGGTGCAGGCGCCGTACCGGGCGCCGTCCAGCACGGTGTCCGCGACCAGCTCCCCGAGCCCGTCCGGCTCGGCGAGCGGAAGCGCGGTGGGCTCGGGGTCGTAGGTGGGGGGACCGGAGCCGACGTAGTCGACGGAGGAGGGCGGGGAGGGCGGGGTGCTCTCGGGTGGCGGCGCGCTCTCGGGGGGCGGGGTGAACTCGGCCGGGAGCGCCGGGTCGGTGGGGAGGGCGGGTTCCGTCGGTGGCGGCGGCGCGGCGCGCTGCGTCGGCACCGGCGCCTTCACGGGTGCCGGTGCCGGAGGTGCCGGCTCGGCTGGTCCGGGATCCGCCGGGCCGGGGTCCACCGGTCCCGCATCCACCGGTGCCGGATCCGACGGTCCTCGTTCCACCGTGTCCGGCGGCCGTCCCCCCACCGCGTTCCGCGCCGAGGCGAAGCGGTCGTCCAGGGAATCGGGCACTGCCGTGGGACCCGTGTCCTCGGTGGAGTCGTCGTACAGCTGCCCCCACCAGTCGTCGTCGTGACGGGCGGGAGTTCCCCCCTGCTGGCTCATGCCCCTAATTGTCCACCGCACGGGCGGTGGGAAAACGGGGCATCAGGAAAATCCGGCGCATCGCCACCGTCGAACGGCGTGTCGAGTGAGCGGGTGAACTGCCGTACGAGACACGGTTGGTGGCCGCCGGGCGGCCCCACCCCCCACGGGAGGACCGCCCGGCGACGTCCGAACCCACCTTGGCAGAGTCACCACTGGTACGGCGATGATGTCGGCGGCGGGTTTGCGCCGTGGCCGGTTTCCGCCACGTCGTACCGCTTCCGATGGTCTGTGCGCACGGGAGGGACGCGGGGCGATGCTGGCAGCGATAGGGCTGGACGAGACGCACGAGGCGGCGTACCGGGCGCTGGTGTCCGTGGGCGCGGCCGACGTCACCGATCTGGCGCGGCGCCTGACGCTGGCCGAGCACGACACCGAGCGGGCGCTGCGCCGGCTGGAGCGGCAGGGTCTCGCGGCGCAGTCCTCGGCGCGGCCGGGCCGCTGGGTGGCGGCTCCGCCCGGGGTGGCGCTGGGCGCGCTGCTCACCCAGCAGCGGCACGAGCTGGAGAAGGCGGAGCTGGCGGCGGCGCTGCTCGCGGAGGAGTACCGGGCGGCGGCGGCCGAACCGGCGGTGCACGACCTGGTGGAGGTGGTGACCGGCGCCTCGGCGGTCGCC
The DNA here is from genome assembly GCF_000716535.1 of Streptomyces flaveolus. Taxonomy (GTDB): domain Bacteria; phylum Actinomycetota; class Actinomycetes; order Streptomycetales; family Streptomycetaceae; genus Streptomyces; species Streptomyces flaveolus_A. The sequence goes on from NZ_JNWV01000020.1 coordinate 264,623, forward strand.
CAGCGCTTCCTCCAGCTCCAGCTCGGCGCCGCCGAGGAGGTGTGCGCGCTGGTGACCGGCAACCCGGTGGCCGTGTCCGGCATGGAGAACGACGCGGAGGAGCAGGCGGCCGGGCGCGGGGTGCGCTACCGGGTGGTGGTGGAGCGGGCGGTGCTGGACCAGCCGCACGGGCTGACCGAGCTGACGGCGGCGCTCGGCCGGGACGAGCGGGTGCGGGTGGTGGACCGGGTGCCGACGAAGCTGGTGGTGGCCGACCGGTCGCTCGCGATGGTGCCGCTGACGTCGAGGAAGGCGGAGCCGGCCGCGCTGGTGGTGCACGCCAGCGGGCTGCTGGAGCTGCTCGCCGGGCTGTTCGAGTCGGTGTGGCGGGAGGCGCTGCCGCTGCGGCTCGGCGCCGCCGGGGTGAGCGAGGAACAGCCGGACGGCCCGGACGCCACCGATCTGGAGGTGCTGTCGCTGCTGCTGGCGGGGCTGACCGACGCGAGCGTGGCCAAACAGCTCGACCTGGGCCTGCGGACCGTGCAGCGCCGGGTACGGCGCCTGATGGAACTGGCCGGGGTGACGACCCGGCTCCAACTGGGCTGGCACGCCTGGGAACGCGGCTGGGTGACCCGCGAGAACGCCGGCTGAGCGGCGCCCGCCCCGCGTCCCACCGGGCCGGCGGCTGCCCGCCGCCTTCCCGCGTCGCCGTCCGCGGCTGTTCGCCTGCCCGCTCAGCGCGGGCTTGTGACCGGGCGCGGTGCCGTGGCGCGGGCGCGGGCGGTCGGGACGTGCCCCAGCGGCCCGGAGGTCAGCACGCGGTGGACGGTGTCGGCCACGGCGGCCATGCCCGCGTCGTTGAAGTGCAGGTGGTCGCCGGGGTCGTAGGCGGGCAGGATCCGGCCGGGGTCGTCCGGGTCCCGGACGGTCGCGTCCACGTCGGCGACCGCGTCGAAGGCGCCGCCGTCCCGGATGAAGGCGTTGACCCGCTGCCGCACCGCCTCGCGGGCGGCGGTCCAGGCGGGGTGCCCGCCGTACGGGGTGAGGGTGACGCCGACGACCCGGACACCGCGGGCGTGGGCACGGGTCACCACGGTGCGGTAGGCGTCCGCGAAGGCGGCGGCGTCGCTCGCCTCCGGGGTGCCCTTGATGTCGTTGATGCCCTCGAAGACGACCAGGACCCGCACCCCGGCCCGGTCCAGCGCGTCCGCGTCTAGGCGAGCGAGGGCGCTCGGCCCGGTGCCGTCGAGCAGCAGGCGGTTGCCGGCGATGCCCGCGTTGAGGACGCCGAGCCGCTGCTCGCGCAGTCGCTGGGCGAGCCGGTCGGGCCAGCGGCGGTTGGTGTCGGGGGTGGAGCCGTTGCCGTCGGTGAGCGAGTCCCCGAAGGCGACGACACTGCCGGCGGCGGGCCCGCGGACGTCGACGCCGGTGACGTAGTACCAGCGGCTGGTGGTCGCCGTGTAGGCGCTGCCGTCCTCGTCGGCGGCCCGGCCCGCGCCGGCCGGGGCCACGTAGCTGGTCTGGAGGGCGGTGCGGTGATAGGTGGCGGGCCCGGACTTCTCCGGCGTGTACACGGTGACGAGCAGGTCGGCTCCGGCCGGTACCCGCAGCGGTACCGGGTCGGTGACCGCGTCCGCGCCCGGTGCGACGGTCAGCTCGGTGGCACTGCGGAAGGTGGCGGTGCGCAGGGTGCCGGGTACGGCCTCGGGGCCGGCCGCACGGCTCAGCGCGACGGTGACCGCGCCGAGGCGCAGCGGCGTGGTGCCGAGCCGGTTGCTGAGCCGGACGCGGACCGCGGTGCCGCCGACGCTGAGGTGGACGACGTTGCGGACGGCGGCGCCGGGCAGCGCGGCGGCGGTGCCGGAGGGAGCGGTCTCCCAGCTGCCGGTCCAGGGCAGCGGGGTCGGTTCGGCGACGGCCGGTGCCGTCAGGCCCGGCAGCAGCGCCGGGAGGAGGACCGCGAGGACCCGTACGACCTTGGCCATGTGTGCCCGCCCTTCCCCGTCGGCCGTCGGAGGCGACCGTGCCACACGGGCGGGCCGCGCCGCCGGAACATCGACGGCGGTCCACCCGCTCGGCGCAACGGGGACACCAGGGGCGCAGGGGAGAAAGGCGCGGTGGGCGCGCGGGGGGAGAGGCGCCGTCAGGGGAGCACGCCCTCCAGGGTGAGCAGCCGGACCTTGCGCTCAAGTCCCCCCGCGTACCCGGTCATCGCTCCGTTCGCGCCGATCACCCGGTGGCAAGGGCGCACGATGAGCAGCGGGTTGGCGCCGATCGCCCCGCCGATGGCGCGAACGGCGGCGCGGGGCGCGCCGATCCGGGCGGCGATCTCACCGTAGGTGGCGGTGACGCCGTACGGCAGCTCGTCCAGCGCGGCCCAGACCCGCTGCCGGAACTCGGTGCCGGTCGCCCGCAACGGCAGCCGGAACTCCTTGAGTTCCCCGGCGAAGTAGGCGGCGAGCTGGTCGGCGGCGGCGCGGAACGGCCCGGGGTCGTGCCGCCAGCCGTCCTGGACGGTCCGCCCGCCCTTCTGTCCGGGCACGGACAGCGAGGTGAGCGCGCCGTCCGCGTCGGCGGTGAGCAGCAGCCGCCCGACGGGGGCGTCCAGGTGAGTGCAGTAGACGGTGGTCATCGGACCGTGTTCCTCGGCTCGGCGGTCAGGGGGCGGACGGACGTCGTGGTGCTCGGGCCGGCGGTCACGGGATCGGCTCCCCCGCCACCCGCAGGTGCTGGACGGCGTACGACCGCCAGGGCCGCCAGGTGTCGGGGACGTCGGCGCCGGGCGGGGCGACGTCGGGATCGCCGAGGGCGCGGACGCGGACGGTGGCGACGGTGGCCGGGTCCATGCCGGGCAGGGCGAGCAGGGCCTCCTCGGCGTCGTGCCGGTCGGCGCCCGGGTCCAGCCGTACTCTGCCGTCGGCGAGGGCGGCGGCGAGCGCCCCCAGCGGGCCGCCGGGCTCGGCCTCGGCGAGGACGGCGGGCTCGGGGAAGAGGTGGGTCAGGCCGCCGTGGGGCGCGTCGAGGACCTTTCCGTACCGGCGCACCAGTTCCTCGGCGCCATGGGTGCCGGCCAGGGCGCGTACGGCGGGCTCCAGCGGGTCCACGGCGCCGGGCGAGCGCAGTCCGGGCCGGGCGGCGACCAGCGGGGCGAGCCGTGGATCGGCGCCGAGCCGCTCGTCGACGGCGTACGGGTCGGCGTCCAGGTCGAACAGCCGGCGCAGCCGCTGCACGGCGGTGGTGAGGTCCCGGGGGTCGGTGAGGTGCAGCCGGGCGTCGAGCCAGCCGCCCGGGCGGGTGCCGGTGCCGGTCCGTGGGGTGCGGGTGCGTTCCTGGACGGCGGCGAGGCCGGTGCCGTACGGCAGTCGCAGGGTGCGCCGGTAGGTGCGGGCGCCGGGGGCGCCGGTCACCTCTTCGACACCTGGTACGGCCTCCCGCGCGAGCTGGTCGAAGACGGCGGCGGACTGGTAGGGGCCGCGGTGGGCGAGCCGGAGCGGGATGCCCGCGCCGGGTGCGGCCCGGCGGGCGGCCCGGTTCCGGGGGGCTGCGGCCCGCACCTCGGTGGGGGTCGCCGCGTACACCTCCCGGATGGTGTCGTTGAACTGCCGCACGCTGGCGAACCCGGAGGCGAACGCGATCTCGGTGACCGGCAGGTCGGTGGTCCGGAGCAGCACCCGCGCGGTGTGCGCCCGCTGGGCCCGGGCGAGCGCCACGGGCCCGGCGCCCAGCTCGGCGGTGAGCTGCCGCTGGACCTGCCGGGCGCTGTAGCCGAGCCGTGCGGCGAGCCCGGCGACGCCTTCGCGGTCCACGACGCCGTCGGCGATCAGGCGCATGGCCCGGCCGACGACGTCCGCGCGGACGTTCCACTCCGCCGAGCCCGGCACGGCGTCCGGCCGGCACCGCCGGCAGGCCCGGAACCCGGAGCCCTGCGCGGCGGCGGCCGTCGCGAAGAACCGCACGTTGCGCCGGTTCGGCGTCACGGCCGGGCAGCTTGGCCTGCAGTAGATGCCGGTGGTCTCGACGGCGAAGAAGAACACCCCGTCGAACCGGCCGTCCCGGCTCCGCACGGCCTCGTACCTGCTGTCCTCGTCCTTCACATCGTCCAGTGTGGGGCGGGGACGGGTGACCGGCTAGCGGAAATCGGACGTGGAGCTGACGGGCACGGCCGGCGGATTCCTACGACCACCGGCCCCGCTTCGCCTCCATCGCGGCCTTCCCCTCGGCTCCCTTCCGCTTCCAGTCCTTCTTGATCTCGGCCCGGAGCCGCGCGTCGGTCTTGGCGACGATCCACTGGTTCTCCCGCAGCAGCTTGCGGTAGCTCTCCAGCCGCCGCTGTGGAAGTTCCCCGTTCTCCACGGCGGACCGCACCGCGCAGCCCGGCTCGGACTCGTGGGCGCAGTCGTGGAACCGGCACCGCCCGGCCAGCTCCTCGATCTCGGTGAACACCTGCCCGACGCCGGTCTCGGCGTCGAAGAGGCCGACGCCCCGCAGCCCGGGCGTGTCGATGAGCACCCCGCCGGAGGGCAGGGCGAGCAGGTTGCGGGTGGTCGTGGTGTGCCGCCCCTTGCCGTCGACGTCCCGGGCCGCCTGCACCTCCATGACGTCGGCGCCGACGAGCGCGTTGGCGAGGGTGGACTTGCCCGCGCCGGACTGGCCGAGCAGCACGCTCGTACCGGAGCCGACGAGCGCGACGAGCACGTCGAGTCCGTCGCCGTGCAGGGCGCTGACGGTGAGGACGGGCACGCCGGGCGCGCTGGTCTCCACGTCCTGCACGAGGTGGGCCAGGGTGACCGGGTCCGGCACGAGGTCGGCCTTGGTGAGGACGACGACGGGCTGGGCGCCGGACTCCCACGCGAGGGCGAGGAAGCGTTCGACGCGGCCGAGGTCCAGTTCGACGGCGAGGGACACGGCGACGACGGCGTGGTCGACGTTGGCGGCGAGGATCTGACCCTCGGACCGCTTGGAGGAGGTGGAGCGGACGAAGGCGGTGCGGCGCGGCAGGTAGGCGCGCACGTACCGGGGGTCGCCGCCGGGGTCGACGGCGACCCAGTCCCCCGTGCACACGACCTTCATCGGATCGCGGGGCACGACGAACTCGGTGTCGGCGCGGACGGTGCCGTCCGCGGTGACGACGTCGCACTGTCCTCGGTCGACCCGGACGACCCGTCCGGGCAGCAGCCCGTCGGCCTCGAACGGGGCGAACGCCTCGGCCCAGGACTCGTCCCAGCCGTAGGGAGCCAGTGCGGAGAAAGCAGCGGAGGTGGAAGTCAAGGGAGACCCTTCACAAGGGTGGCCCCGGGCAGGCGCGTACGGTGCGCGGTCGGTTCAGCCGGCGGCCACGGAGGTGGACTTGATGAGTTCCTGGATGAGGGCAGCGCCCAGCACAGTGACAGCCATCTGTCGACACCTCCTCGTCCTCGCTCGCGCGTCCGCACACCACCTCGGCGTGCCCGGCAACTGTAGCCCGTGGACGGGCCGGTACGTCAAAGCGTTTTCCGCACGGCCGGAATCGTTCCGCTCTCGCGGTCAGCCCACCGTGCAGGGCGAGCCGTTGAGCGTGAAGCGGTACGGCGTGCGGTTCGCGTCCGCCCAGGAGCCCAGGAAGCCGAAGGACAGGGTGCCGTGCGCGGCGACCGCCTTGTTGTAGTCGGCGGCGGTGGCGGTGACTCGGGGGCCGTCCTGGTGGACGGTGGCGTCCCACATCTGGCCGACCTGCTGGCCGTCGCGGAAGGTCCAGGACACCGCCCAGCCGGTGAGGGCCTCGTCGGTGGTGACGCTGACGGTGGCCTGGAAGCCGTCGGGCCACTGGCTGTCCAGCTCGTAGGCGACCCGGCAGCCGGCCGACCGGGTGGTGGCGGGGGCGCTCGTGGGGCCTGCGCGGTGGGTGGCGGAGGAGGTGCCCTGGGGTTCGGGGTCGGGCTTCTGCCGGGCGGGCGGGCCCTCGGTGCGCGTCGCGGAGGCCGGGGCGGAAGGGGAGTCCGTGGCGGTGGGGCGCGCCGCGGTGCGGGAGACGCCCGGGACGGCGACCGGCAGCCGGTCGTCCTGGGCGGCGGCGGTGTCGTCGCCGGAGCCGCCGAACGGCACCATCGACACGCCGAGCGCCAGCGCCGACAGCAGCACCGCGGCGGCGAGGAGCCCGCCGCGCAGCACGCGGCTGCGGCCCGTGCCCTCCTCGCGGTCGTCGGGGTCGGCGCCGCCCGGGCGGCCCGCGCCGAGGCGGACCTCGGTGGCGCGGCGGCGCCGTTCGAGGTAGGCGAGGCCGCCCCAGCCGATCACTCCGCCGGCCAGCGCGCCGGGCAGTCCGCCGCCGTGCAGGCGCAGGCAGGCGGCGGCCTCGGCGCACCGCACACAGGTGGCGAGGTGCCGGGAGAGGTCGCCGGGGGTCTCGGCGGTGGGCGAGCGGGTGACCGCGTCCAGCAGGCGGGCGTAGCTGCGGCACTGCGCGTCCATCGGGGAGTCGAGGTGGGCGCGGTGGCAGCGGTCCCGGAACAGGCCGCGTACTTGGTCGAGTTCGTCGGCGACGGTGGCCGGGTCCAGGCCGAGCCGGCGGGCCACGGTGGGCAGCGGGAGCGCCTCCACCTCGGCCAGCCAGAGCAGCGCGGCGTCCGCCTCCTGCATGTCCCGCAGGCCCCGCAGCGCGACCGGCCGCCCGAGCGGCGGCCCGGAGAACCGGGCGGCGTTCTCGGAGTTGAGCCACAGCCGCAGCTCGGGGTCGAGCTTGTGCCCCTGCCCGTCGGCCTCCCAGGCGGCGGCGGTGGTGCGTACGGCGGTGAGCAGCGCCGGGATCGTCGGCAGCCGTGCGGTGCGGCTGCCGGCGCCGCGCACATGGGTGCTCGCGGCGGCGCGGACCTCGCGCATGCCGAGCGTGAACGCCTCGGTGGCGAGCTGGTGGGCCGTCAGGGACCCGGAGGTGCACAGGTCCGCGTACGCGAGCACCGCGTCCCAGCACTCGGAGAACAGCGCGGCCTCGGTGTCGTCCTGAGGGATCGGCAGGTCGGGCATGGGACTCCTGCATCCACGAGCGAGGGCAACTCACCAAAGGGAAAAGGGAGTTGCGGGGAACCCCGCGGCAGGGCACAGAGCCTTTCACGCTTCCGCCACAACTGACAAGCGGCCTGTTCACATCCGGCTACCGACAGTGGTGGCGGGCGCGCGTGAGGCGGTCAGCCCGCAACTCCGGCCTCTGGTACGGACGTGGACGCGGTTCTGCTCACCGGGTCGCACCCGGACCTCGCCGGGACTCGACGGGTCACACCCGGACGGGCTCCTCCCCCGTCTCCGTCCCCTCCGCCGACGTGCCGTCCGCGGGCAGGCTGTCCATGAAGGAGCTGACCGAGAAGACCGCGCGGCCGGGGCCGGGCGGGCCGTAGCCGGGCGGGGAGGACAGGCCGAAGTCGTCCATGGTCTGCCGGTAGGCCTGGAGCAGCCGGATGTGGTACTCCAGCGGCGCGCCCTGCGGGTTGGCCTTGCCGAGCGGCGTGGTGGGCTCGGGGCACCAGGTGGTGAAGCGCGGGGTGATGCCGTGCGACATGAAGAAGCGCAGGCCCTCGGTGGTGGAGGCGATGGCCTCGTCGACGGTGGTGAAGCCGAACGGCTCGGCCATCTCGACGCCCGCCACGAAGTTGGGGATCACGTTGCGCGCGCCGAACACCTCGGCGGAGTCCAGGATGCGGCGGTGCCACTCGTCCCGGCCGACGTAGCGCTCCTTGCCGGGGCAGTACAGCTCGAACAGCCGGCGGTCCCACACCTCGAAGTTGGGGTGGTAGATCTGCACGCCGTAGTCCTTGAACCGCTGCACGTCGGCCTTGGGCAGCGCCTGCGCGACGACCTTGCCGATCCAGCGGCCCGGGAAGCGCTCCTCGATGGCCTTGGCGTAGTGGCCGTAGAAGTCGGCCTCGTCCCGCCCCGCCACCTTCGACGTGATCGCGCCGCCGGTGAGGGTGTAGGCCGTCGACGCCTTCTGGGTGTCGTACCGGTCGATGATCTCCAGCGCCTCCAGGACCTCCTCGACGTCCTTGACGCCGGTGTAGGGCCGGCCGGCGGCCTTGTGCTGGCGCCAGTTGTGATTGATGTCGCAGTACTGGCACTCCTCCTTGGCGCCGAAGTACTGGCAGACCCGGAAGACGGTGAGGTAGATCAGGTAGCCCCACTGGATGGTGGGCGCGACCTCCATGACGGACTTCCCGTTGGAGAGGGTGTGCCGGTAGTACTCGGGCATCGGCGGCACGCCGACGTCGGCGATGCGCCTGCCGTCGAGGTACAGCCCGAGCAGCCCTTCCTCGTCGGCGGCGACCCGGTACGGCGAGGCGGGGTTCACCCGTACGGAGACGACCGTGCGCCGCAGGTCGTACGGGCCTCCCGTCAGGATGATCTCCTCCGGGGGCCGGCGCAGCGCGGCCTCGCCCAGCTCGGGCAGGGTGCCGTGGTCGAAGGAGAAGATGAAGTACGACTTCGGTTTGACGTCACCGTCCTCGTTGTCGCTGAGGGCAGATCTGTCGAAGGCGACACCACCCCGGAGCAGGTCCTCCTTGAAGACGGCCTCCCGCGGCACCTGCGGGAACCGCTCCATCAGATCCTCGACCAGCGCGGTACGACTGCCCATCCGTCTGTCTCCTCCCGGCTCAGGCGTACGCCTCTCACCGTATGCCCCCGCCACCGGCGGACCCGTGCCGGGGCCCCGGCGATCCTACCGTTACGCCCCTTGTGTCAGAGTTCGCGGAGAATTGACGGGGTGCCGTCGTTCCGGCTCGCCGTGCGCGCGGAATCGCGGAGGGCCACGGGCGTGCCGAGGGCTCAGGCCGTCCGTCCCAGTTCCGCGGGGTCGACCGGGTACCGCAGACCCTCGCCCGCCGACAGGCGCTCGGCCTCCTCCACGACGACCCGTCCGAGCCGGGCCACCTCGTTGCCCTGCGAGCCGGCCAGGTGCGGGGTGACGAAGGCGTTCGGCAGGTCGTACAGCGGGGAGTCGGCGGGCAGGGGTTCGGGGTCGGTCACGTCCAGCACGGCGCTGAGGCGTCCGGCGCGCAGCTCCGCGATCAGCGCCTCGTGATCGACCAGGGCGCCGCGCGCGGTGTTGACCAGCACGGATCCGGTGGGCATGAGGGCGAGTTCGCGGGCACCGATCAGATGACGGGTCTCGGCGGTCTGCGGGGCGTGCAGCGTCACGATGTCGGAGGTGCGCAGCAGCTCGTCCAGCGGCAGCAGCGGCACAGCGAGCCGGGCGGCCTCCGCGGCGTCCACGTACGGGTCGGCGAGCGTGACCGCGAGGTCGTACGGGCGGAGCAGTTCGAGCAGGCGGCGGCCGATCCGGGAGGCGCCGACGATGCCGACGCGGCGGCCGTGGTTGCCGATGCCGGGCAGGACGTCGCCGTAGGGAAAGGCCCGCCGGTCGCGCAGCCGGTCGCGGAGGGCGAAGACGTCCTTCCCGGTGAGCAGGATCATGGCGAGGGTGTACTCGGCGACGGGCACGGCGTTGGCGGCGGCGGCCGAGGAGACGGCGATGCCCCGCTGCCACACCTCGGGCGTGGTGAAGCCCTTGACCGAGCCGGCCGCGTGCAGCACGGCGCGCAGTTTCGGCGCGGCGTCCAGGACGGCGGCGTCCAGGCGGGGACAGCCCCAGCCGGTGATCAGGATCTCGGTGCGGGCGAGGACCTCCCGCACCCGGGCCTCGGTGAAGTCGTGCGCCACCAGAGCGGGATCGATCTCCACGCACGCGCGCAGCCGGGCGAGCAGCTCCGGCGGGAAGACGAGCGGGGTGTTCCGGGCCGTCATGGCGAACAGCGCCTGGGGACGCTCGGGCAAGGAGGTGACCTTCCGGCTCGGTGACGCTCGGACAGCAACCGGTCTCTACCGTAGGTGGCGGCGAATGAGAGGGTCAACGGAGACGCAACGCTCCAGGAGGGGACGCAGGCATGGCTGAGACCGCAGGGACGACGGGGACCACAGGGACGGGCGGAACCGGCACGGGCGCGGTCACCAACTGGGCACGCACCGTCACGTACGCGGCGCGCGAGTTCCACCGTCCGCGCACGCCGGAGGAGCTGGCGGCGCTGGTGGCGGGGAACACGCGGGTGCGGATACTGGGCAGCGGGCACTCCTTCAACCGGATCGCCGACCCGGGCCCGGACGGCATCCTCGTGTCCACCGCCGGGCTGCCGCAGACGATCGACGTCGACACGACGGCGCGTACGGTCCGGGTGTCGGGCGGGGTCCGCTACGCCGAACTGGCCCGCACGGTCCACGCGCACGGTCTCGCCCTGTCCAACATGGCGTCGCTCCCGCACATCTCGGTGGCCGGCTCGGTGGCGACGGGCACGCACGGCTCGGGCGTGACCAACGGCCCGCTGGCGTCGGCGGTCCGGGAGGTGGAGATGGTCACCGCGACCGGGACGACCGGGACGACGGGCCGGGACGACGCGCGGTTCGACGGTGTCGTCACCTCCCTCGGCGCGCTGGGCGTCGTCACCGCGCTCACGCTCGACCTGGAGCCGGCGTACGAGGTGGAGCAGCGGGTCTACACCGAACTTCCGCTGGACGGCCTGGACTTCGAGGCCGTGGCGGCCGCGGGATACAGCGTGAGCCTCTTCACGGACTGGCGGCGGCCGGGCTTCCGGCAGGTGTGGGTCAAGCGGCGCACGGACCGGCCGGCGGTGGACTTCCCGTGGGCGGCGCCCGCGACGGAGCCACAGCACCCGGTGCCGGGCATGCCCGCGGCGAACTGCACCGAGCAGCTCGGTGTGCCGGGGCCGTGGCACGAGCGGTTGCCGCACTTCCGGGCGGAGTTCACGCCGAGCAGCGGGGAGGAGATCCAGTCGGAGTACCTGCTGCCGCGGTCGGCGGCGCTGGACGCGCTGCACGCGGTCGACGGCATCCGGGAAACGGTCGCCGGGGTGCTGCAGACCTGCGAGGTGCGGACGATCGCCGCCGACGCGCAGTGGCTGAGCCCGGCCCACGGACGGGACTCGGTCGCGCTGCACTTCACCTGGGTGCGGGACGAGGCGGCGGTGCTGCCGGTGGTGCGCCGGCTGGAGGAGGCGCTGGAGCCGTTCGACCCGCGCCCGCACTGGGGGAAGGTCTTCCAGACCCCCTCGGCCGTACTGCGCGATCGGTACGCGCGGTTCGCCGACTTCCGGGACCTGGTGCGCGTCCTCGACCCTTCCGGCACGTTCGCCAACGCCTTCGTCCGGGACCTCCTCGACCGCTGACGGCCGTTCGGCGGGGCACTTCCTCCACGCCCCGCTTTCTCCACCCCCTTTCCAAACCCCTTGTCGAAAGTCCCTCCCAGCCCATAGCCTGACGTCCGCGCCGGTGCCGAAGCCGCCCCGGCCCGCACTGGTCCGTACGGCAGGGGAGGGGCAGCCACGTGAAGCGCACCTCACGTGACATCCGCACCGCGAACCGCTACGAGGTGCTGCGCCAGATCATCGCCGAGTCTCCCACCTCCCGTCAGGAGCTGGCCGCGGCCACCGGGCTGAGCCTCGCCACGGTGGCCACGCTCGTCGGTGAGCTGCTGGACCTCCGCATGATCACCGAGGTCGGGTTCGAGGACTCGGCCGGGGGCCGCCCCCGGGGGCTGGTCGCCGTCAACGCGTCGGGGGGCGCGCTGATCGGCGTGGACATCGCCGAGACGTACGTCCACGTGGAGCTGTTCGACCTGGCGCTCGACGTGCTGGCCCGCGCCGACGAGGACATGCGGCCCGGTGAGAGCCGCCCCGAGCAGGTGGTCGGGCACGTCGCCGCCGCGGTCGGCTCGGTGGTCGCCCAGGCCGGCATCGAGGCGGCCCGGGTGCTGGGCGTCGGGGTGAGCGTGCCGGGCCAGGTCGACCGGGACACCGGGGTCGCGGAGTACGCGCCCAACTGGAACTGGCACGACGTGCCGTTGCTGGACCTGCTCGCCGAACACATCGCCTACCCGCTGTACTTGGACAACCCGCTGCGGGCCTGCGCGGTGGCCGAACTGTGGTTCGGGGCGGCGCGGGGCCGCGGGGACGCCGTGGTCGTCAACCTCGGCACCGGGGTGGGCGCCGGTCTGGCCCTCGGCGGCGGGCTGCACCGCGGGGTGAGCAACAGCGCCGGCGAGTGGGGGCACACCACGCTCGTGCTGGACGGCCGGCTGTGCCACTGCGGCAACCACGGCTGCGTGGAGACCTACGTCGGCGCACCGGGCATCATGCAGAACCTGCGCGAACTCGACCCGCGCTCGGCCCTGTTGCACCCCGGGGACCAGACGGCCACCATCGACGCGCTGGCCCGCGCGGTCGCCCAGGACGACCCGGTCGCGCTCAAGGTCGTCCGGGACACGGCCCGTTACCTCGGCGCCGGCATCTCCGACCTGATCAATCTGCTCAACCCCGAAGTGGTCGTGCTCAGCAGCTGGGTGGCCTCCCGGCTGGGCGAGCCGCTGCTCGGGGAGGTCCGCCGGGCGGTCGCCCGGCACGCCCTGGGCCGGCCGTTGGCCGCCACCGAGATCGTCCTCTCCCCGATCCCCACCGACCCGGTGTCCCTCGGCGCGGCCACGTTCGCGCTGGAGGGGGCGCTGCAGTCCGTCGGGCAGCGGACCAGCACCAAGCGCACCACCGCAACCGCAAGGAGCCGTACCGCACCGCCTTCGTGACGACGGAAGGGATGCACGTGTCCGACCCCCACACCTCCCGGCCCCCCGCTTCCCGGCCCCGGATGCCTCGGCCCCGCACCCACAGACCGGTCCTGCTGACGGCCTCGGCCGCGCTGGCCGTCACCGGAGCCCTGCTCGGCTCCCCGCCCGCGAGCGCCGCCGGCACCGCCGCCGCCCCGGCCACCGCCGAGGTCTCCCCCCACGCCGCCCAGACCATCGACAACATAGGCGCGTCCGGCGCCTGGTGGGTCAACGACCTGAAGAACTTCGACCCGAAGGTCCGGGCCCGGGTCGCCCGGCTGCTGTTCTCCGAGGACGGCCTGGATCTCAGCTCGTACCGCTACAACATCGGCGGTGGCGGCACCGGCGTGACGTACGCGCCGCGCGCCCCCGAGGACTTCCTGGACCCGGACGGCGGCTACGACTGGAGCAAGGACGAGGCCGGCCGTTACTTCCTCCGCGCCGCCGCCGAGTACGGCGTCGAGGACCTGATCGGGTTCGTCAACAGCGCTCCGGCCGCGTGGAAGACGAACGGCAAGAGCTGCGGCGGTCATCTGAAGGCGGAGAACGAACAGGACTTCGCGAAGTACGTCGCCGACGTCACCGACCACTTCGCCGGGCAGGGCGTACGGCTGGACTACATCAGCCCGTTCAACGAGCCGACGAACAGCTTCGACTCGTGCGGCCAGGAGGGCATGCTCGTCGACGTCCCCCAGCGCGACGACATCGTGCGCGCGCTCGGAGCCGAACAGCGGGCCCGGCACCAGAAGGCGACGATCATCGCCGACGAGTCGACGAGCACGGTGAAGTTCAACACCGAGGTCCCGCAGTGGATCTCCCAGCCGGGCACGGCCCAGTACGTCGCCAAGCTGGCCCACCACACGTACGACAACCCGGGCGACGCCGACCGGGCGCAGGTGTACGAGACGTCCAGGGCGGCCGGCAAGGAGTCCTGGTCGACGGAGATCTGCTGCTTCGGCAAGGGCGGAACGGGCTGGGCGCAGGAGTACGACCCGACGATCGACGGCGGGCTCAGCCTGTCCAGGATCGTCTACAAGGACTTCGCGACCGCCCATGACTCGGCGTTCCAGTGGTGGGTGGCGCTGTCGGAGATGATCGGCAGCGATCCGACGGCCCGGAACGACGAGGGCTGGAACGACGGCCTGATCTACTACGACCCGGACTACGCGAAGAACGGCAACCAGACCCTGTACGTCACCAAGCGCTACTACGCGCTCGGCCAGTACAGCAGGTTCGTCCGGCCGGGCGCGGCCCTGCACGACGTGACCGGCGCGCCGGACGGCGTGGAGGTGTCCGCGTACGACGGGAACGGCGACTGGGTGGTCGTGGTCAACAACCACAACGCGACCGACACCGCGCTGAACCTGCACTTCAACAGCCGGACGCCGGGGCGGGCCACCCGGGCCGTACGGACCTCCGCCGACGAGAACTGGGCGAAGGTGGCGAAGCCCTCGGTCGCGGGCGGCACGGTGTCCGCGACGCTCGCGGCCCGTTCGATCACGACGTACGTCTTCGACCGGAAGGGACACGGGAGTTCGGCGCTGACGGGTGCCCTGGTGGGCGAGCAGTCCGGCAAGTGCCTGACGGCCGATGCCTCGGGTGCCACGATCACCGGCTGCACGGGCGCCGCGGGGCAGTCCTGGTCGTACGACGCGAGGGGCACCCTGAAGGGCGCCAACGGCTATCTGACGGCCGGGAGTTCGGGGCTCACGGCCTCAGCCGCGTACAGCGGTGACGGCACGCAGCGCTGGCTGCTGAACGCCGACGGGCAGATCGTGAACGACGCGTCGGGCAAGTGCCTGGACGTCAGCGGACAGGCGACGGCCGACGGCTCCAGGGTGATCCTCTACCGCTGCACCGGCGGCGCCAACGAGGCCTGGACCAGGCAGTAGCGCGACCGCTTCCCCGACCGGGGGCCGCCGGTCACTCCCCTGACCCGGCGGCCCTCATCTCGCCTGCTCCGGACGGGTGTTCGCGATCCCGAACCGCGTACAACAACTCGCACGGGCTTCGTCCAACCCCTTGCCGAAGGCTTAGCCGAAGGTTAGCGTCCCGCACCACGCCCCGATGCGAGGCCTTCGCGGCCGCCGGGGTGAGAGCCGCAGTCGCACCCGAACAGACAAGGACGCCACCATGTCGGCACAGCGCAGCACCTGGGACCGCCGTTCGATATTCCGCGCCGCCGCGGGCCTGGCCGCAGCCGGCACGCTCGCCGCGTGCGGCGGCAACAACGGCCGGGGCGGTGGCTCCGGTTCGGGCAAGCAGCTCGTCCAGTACTTCCACGCGTACGGGGAGCCGGGCACCGAGCAGGCGATCAAGCGGTACGCGAAGGCGTACTCCAAGGCCGGCGTGACCACGCAGTGGATCACCGGCTCGAACTTCGAGAGCAAGCTGTTCGCGTCCCTGCTCACCGATCAGGCGCCCGACCTGTTCGAGTTCCACCCGCAGATCCAGCTCGTCCGCAGCGGCCAGGTGGCGGACCTCACCGACATCGTCGGGCCGGTCAAGGACGACTTCAACCAGGCCGACATCAGGTCCCACACGGCCGATGGCAAGATCTACGGCGTCCGGATGATCGACGACCCCCAGTTCTTCTTCTACCGCAAGTCCCTGCTGGAGAAGGCGGGCGTCGAGCCGCCGCGGACGCTCGACGAACTGATCGAGGCCGCCGCCAAGCTGACCACCAGCAAGGTCAAGGGCCTGTTCCTCGGCAACGACCTGCACGCGGTGATCAACCCGCTGATCTGGTCGGCCGGCGCGGACACCCTGAACGAGAAGAACGAGATCGCCTACCACACGGACGGCGTGGTCGAGGGCCTGAGGAAGATGCGCAAGCTCTTCACCAGCGGCCATCTGCTGCTGGACGCCCCGGCCGACTTCTGGGACCCCTCCGCGCTCAACCAGGGCCTCACCGCCATCCAGTTCTGCGGCATGTGGGCCATGCCGCAGTTCCAGCAGACCCTCGGCGACGACCTCGGCGTCATGCCGTTCCCGAAGGTCACCGACGCCGGCAAGCCGTCCGTCTACAACGGCGGCTGGTCGATGTTCGTCAACGCCAAGGGCAGGCACGTCGACGCGGCCAAGGAGTACGTGAAGTGGCTGTGGATCGACCAGAAGAAGTACCAGGAGGACTGGGCGACCTCGTACGGCTTCCACATCCCGCCCCGCACCTCCATCGCCCGATCGGCGAGCAAGCTGAAGTCGGGCCTGCCGGCGGAGGGCGTGAAGCTCTTCAACGAGTTCGGGCACTTCGACAACATCGGCTGGACCCAGGCGATGATCACCGCCACGGAGAACCTGTTCGCCGACTGCGTCCGCAAGGGCGGTGACCCGGAGGCCGCGCTCGACAAGTGCGACAAGACCGTGAACGCCGAGCTGAAGAAGCTGTTCGGATAGGCCGCCGGACGGATCACGACATGTCTACGACCACCACGCGCGGCCTGACGGGCCCCGCCCCGGCCGAGGTCTCCAAGGCACGGCCACGACGGGGGCTGCGGGGCAGCGGCACCTTCCACTTCTGGCTCTTCACCGGCCCGTTCCTCATCGGGCTGATCGTCTTCGTCTACGTGCCCATCGTCTGGAGCCTCTACCTCAGCTTCTTCGAGGCGCGTTTCACCGTCACACCCAGCGACTTCGTCGGTCTGGGCAACTACCGGGACATCCTCGCCGACAGCCAGTTCACCGGCTCGCTCGTCACCTTCACCGTCTTCGCCGCGTTCATCGTGCCCACCACCTGGGCGGTCTCCCTCGGCCTCGCGCTGCTGGTGAACCGGCTGACGTTCATGCGGGCGTTCTACCGGTCGGTGTTCTTCCTGCCGACGGCGTGCAGCTACGTCGCGGCCTCCCTGGTGTGGAAGATGTCCCTCTTCAACGGCGTGCGCTTCGGCCTGGCGAACACCGTCCTCGGCTGGTTCGGCGTGGACAACATCGCCTGGCTCGCCAACCCCGACCCGCCGTGGTACTGGCTGGTCATCGTGACCGCCCGGCTGTGGCTCCAGTCCGGCTTCTACATGATCCTGTTCCTAGCCGCGCTCCAGAACATCCCGCGGGAGCTGTACGAGGCCGCCTCCATCGACGGCGCCAAGCCCGGCTGGCAGACCTTCCGGCACATCACGCTGCCGCAGCTCCGGGCCACCTCCACGGCCGTGATCCTGCTGCTGCTCGTGGCGGCCTACCAGGCCTTCGACGAGTTCTTCAACCTGCTGTCCAAGACGACCTGGGGCCGCCCGCCGCTCGTCGACCTGTACTACACCGCCCTCGGACAGGACCAGAACTACGGCAAGGGCAGCGCCGGCGCCATGCTGCTGACCGTGCTGATCTGCGTCGTCACCCTGTTCCAGGGCAGGATCATGGGCTTCGGAAGGGGTGACGAGTCCAAGTGACCGCGACCGCACCCGAGCCCCGCGAGCGCGTCCGGCGCGGCGGGGTGATGGGCTCCACCGGGCTGTACATCGCCACCGGCGTCGCCGCGCTGCTCTTCCTCGTCCCGTTCTACGTCCTGGTCCGCAACGCCCTCTCCACCGACCCGGAGATCACCGGCGAGGACTGGAAGCTCTTCCCCACCCACATCCAGTGGGGCAACATCACCGAGCCGTTCGACGACCCCACGGTCGACTTCGGCCGGTCGATGGCGAACTCGCTCGTCGTCGGCATCCTGCACACCGTCGGCACGCTGCTCGTCTGCTCCCTCGCCGGCTACGCCCTGGCCCGCATCCCGTACCGGCACGCCAACAAGATCTTCTACGCCGTGCTGGTGACCCTGATGGTCCCCACGGCCGTCACCTTCGTGCCCAGCTTCGTCCTCGTGTCGTCCCTCGGCTGGGTCGACAGCTACCGCGGTCTCATCATCCCGGGCCTCTTCAGCGGTTTCACCTGCTTCCTGTTCCGGCAGTACTTCCTCGGGTTCCCGAAGGAGCTGGAGGAGGCGGCGCGCGTGGACGGGCTCGGCTACTGGGGCGCGTACTGGCGGGTCGTCGTACCGAACTCGCTGAACTTCTTCGCGGCGATCGCCACCATCACCTTCATCAGCGGCTGGAACTCGTTCCTGTGGCCGCTGGTCATCGGCCAGGACCCGAGCGCCTGGACCGTCCAGGTCGCGCTGTCGTCGTACATGACCAACCAGACCGTCAACTACCACCTGATCTTCATGGCGACCGCCATCTCGATCCTGCCCCTGCTGTTCGTCTTCCTCTTCCTCCAGCGCTGGCTGGTGCAGGGGATCGCGCAGACCGGCATCAAGGGCTGAACTAGGAGACCGATGTCCTTCCACACCCGCACCGACTACGTCGAGGACGTCTCCCCGGGGTCCGGGGCGCTGCCGCCGCGCGCCTGGTACGCGTCCTCCGACGCCCCGTCCCTCTCCCTCGACGGCGGCTGGCGTTTCCGGCTGTCGGACACGGCCGACGCCCAGGACGACTCCTTCGCGGCGGAGGGGTTCGACGCCGGCGACTGGGCGGAGGTCACGGTCCCGGGCCACTGGGTGCTCCAGGGCCACGGCTCCCCCGTCTACACCAACCACCTCTACCCGTTCCCGGTCGACCCGCCCCGGGTGCCGACCGAGAACCCGACCGGCGACCACCTGCGCGTCTTCGACCTGCCCTCGGACTGGCCGGCCGACGGCGAGGCCGTACTGCGCTTCGACGGCGTGGAGTCCTGCGCCCGGATCTGGCTGAACGGCACCGAGCTGGGCGAGTTCAAGGGCTCCCGGCTGCCGCACGAGTTCGCGGTCGGCCCGCTCTTGAGGACCTCGGGCAACGTGCTGGCGGTGCGCGTCCACCAGTGGTCGGCGGGCTCGTACCTGGAGGACCAGGACCAGTGGTGGCTGCCGGGCATCTTCCGGGACGTCACCCTGCTGCACCGCCCGGCGGGCGGTGTCCGGGACTTCTTCGTGCACGCCTCCTACGACCACGTGTCCGGCACCGGCACCCTGCGCGTCGACTCCGACGTGCCGGGCCGGGTGACCGTCCCGGACCTCGGTGTCGACGTCCCGGCCGGCGAGCCGGTGACCGTCCCGGCCGAGCCGTGGACGGCGGAGACGCCGAGGCTCTACGACGGCGTGCTGGCCACCGAGGGCGAGCGGGTGCCGCTGCGCATCGGCTTCCGCACGGTGGAGCTGTCGGACGGCCTGATCAAGGTGAACGGCCGCCCGGTGCTCTTCAAGGGCGTCAACCGGCACGAGTGGCACCCGGAGAAGGGCCGGGCCCTCGACCTCGCGACCATGCGCGAGGACGTGCTGCTGATGAAGCGGCACAACATCAACGCCGTCCGCACCTCCCACTACCCGCCGCACCCGGCCTTCCTCGACCTGTGCGACGAGTACGGCCTGTGGGTGATCGACGAGTGCGACCTGGAGACGCACGGCTTCACCGAGCAGGGCTGGCGGGACAACCCCGTCGACGACGACCGCTGGACCCCGGCCCTGCTCGACCGGGCGGCCCGTATGGTCGAGCGGGACAAGAACCACCCCTCGGTCGTCGTCTGGTCGCTCGGCAACGAGGCCGGCACCGGCCGGGGCCTGACCGCCATGGCCGAGTGGATCCGCGCCCGTGACGCCTCCCGGCTCGTGCACTACGAGGGCGACCACACCTGCCGTGACACGGACGTCTATTCACGGATGTACGCGAACCACGCCGAGGTCGAGCGGATCGGCCGGCGTCTGGACGGCGGACCACTCAGGCGCCGCGAACTCCCCTTCATCCTCTGCGAGTACGCGCACGCCATGGGCAACGGTCCCGGTGGACTCGCCGACTACCAGCGGCTGTTCGAGGCCCACGACCGGCTCCAGGGCGGCTTCGTCTGGGAGTGGATCGACCACGGCATCGCCCACCCCGAGCTGGGCTACGCCTACGGCGGCGACTTCGGCGAGGAGCTGCACGACGGCAACTTCGTCTGCGACGGCCTGCTGTTCCCGGACCGGCGGCCCTCCCCCGGCCTGGTCGAGTACAAGAAGGTCGTCGAACCGGTCGCCGTCACGGGCGACGGCACGGCCGGCACCCTCCGTGTCACCAACAAGTACGACTTCGCGGACCTGTCGGCGCTGGCCTTCTCGTGGTCGTACGAGGTCGAGGGCGAGACAGTGGACTCGGGCAGCCTGTCGGTGCCCGCGCTGGCCCCCGGCGAGTCCGCCGAGGTCAAGCTGCCCGCCGTGCCGGCCGGTGCCCCGGCGGGCGAGGCGCACTGGACCGTCCGGGCCGTGCTCGCCTCCGCCACCTCCTGGGCGCCGCGGGACCACGTCGTCGCCTGGGGCCAGCTACCGGTGTCCGCGCGCCGGAGGCCGTACGTCGCCGCGACCGCCCGCCCGGCACCCGGTGACGGGGTGATCACCCTCGGCCCGGCCGTCTTCGACGCCCGCACCGGGGCGCTGCGGACGATCGGCGCGGTACCGGTCACCGGTCTGCGTCTGGACGTGTGGCGTGCCACCACCGACAACGACGACGGTGCCGCCTGGCAGAGCGACCTGCGCTACGGCCTGCTGTGGCGCAAGCTCGGCCTGCACCGGATGCGGCACCGCCTGGACGCGGTCGAGCTCGGCGAGGACGCGCTGACGGTCCGCACCCGGGTGGCGCCGGCCGCCCGGGAGCTGGGGCTGTCGACGGTGTACCGCTGGACGTCGGACGGGGAGCGGCTCCGGCTGGCCGTGTCCACCGTCCCGGACGGCGACTGGACCGTCCCGCTGCCCCGCCTCGGCATCCGCTTCGGGCTGGCCACGGCCGACCGGGTGCGGTG
Organism: Streptomyces flaveolus; assembly: GCF_000716535.1. GTDB lineage: Bacteria > Actinomycetota > Actinomycetes > Streptomycetales > Streptomycetaceae > Streptomyces > Streptomyces flaveolus_A. Next base: position 284,958 of record NZ_JNWV01000020.1, read on the forward strand.
GTACGGCGGCGGGCCCGGTGAGGCGTACCCGGACACGCGGACGGCGTCCCGGATCGCTCTCTGGCAGTCGACGGTGGACGAGATGCAGACGCCGTACGTCCGCCCCCAGGAGAACGGCGCGCGGATCGACGTCCGCTGGGCGGAGCTGGGCGGCCTGCGCGTCGAGGGCGACCCGGCGTACTGGTTCACCGCCCGCCGCTGGACCACCGAGCAACTGGACGCGGCGGCCCACCGCACGGACCTGGTGCCCGGCTCCGGCGCGGGCGTCTGGGTCAATCTCGACCACGGCCAGCACGGCATCGGCTCCCAGTCCTGCGGCCCTGCCCCGCTGCCCCAGTACCACCTGAGGGCCGAGCCGGCGGAGTTCTCGTTCGTCTTCTCCCCGGCCGTCACCGCGGAGACCAGGTGACCGGCACGGTCCTGGCGCCCACCGCGGCCGGCCGGCTCTTCTCCCGGCCGGCCGCGGTCGCGTCCTGCGTGGGTTTCGTCCTCATCGGCACGCTCCAGGCGCTGTACGGCCCGGCGGTCCCGGGCCCGCGCGCCGCTGGCGACGGCGGCACTGATCCGGGTGATCGGGAGGGACGCCCCGTGAGACGGCTGTTCACATGACGGTTTTCCCAACTGCCTTTCAAACCAGGAGAGTTGGCGTGAACATGACTCACATGCGACCGAACAGAAGAGTTCCCGGGATCCTCGCGGCGGGTGCGCTCACCCTCGCCGGACTCACCGCCTCCGCCGGCACCGCCCAGGCCGCCGAGCCAGGGAGCTTCAGTGTCCTGACGTACAACGTGGCCGGGTTGCCGGAGGGCCTCAGCTCCAGCCATCCGGCCACCAACACCCCGCTGATCTCCCCGCGACTGGCGGGCTACGACATCGTCAACGTCCAGGAGGACTTCAACTACCACGCGGCGCTCTACGCCGGGGACGACCACCCCCACCGCACGGCGACCAGCGGCGGCGCGGGCATCGGCGACGGCCTCAACACCCTGTCCCGCTACCCGTTCGAGGACTTCGAGCGGGTGAAGTGGAAGGACTGCACGGGCACCAACTGCCTGACCCCCAAGGGCTTCACACTGGCCCGGGTGCGGCTCGCCGAGGGCGTCTACGTCGACGTGTACAACGCGCATCCCAACGCCGACGACACCGAGGACGCCCTGGCCGCCCGGCGCGCCAACATCGCGCAGCTTTCCGCCTTCATCCAGGCCAACTCGGCGGGCAACGCGGTGATCGTGATGGGCGACACCAACACCCGCTACACCCGCGCCGGCGACAACCTCCGGACCCTGGTCGCCGACAACGGTCTGACCGACGCCTGGGTGCGCCTGGTCAGGGGCGGTACGGCCCCCGCGCAGGGCGCCGATCCGCTGCTGTGCCCGGCGTCCGCGCCGCCCGACGACTGCGAGGTGGTCGACAAGGTCCTCTACCGGGGCAGCAACCTGGTCTCCCTGACCGCGACCCGCTACCAGAACGCGTGGGCGACGTTCCTGGACGCGGCCGGCGGCAACCTCTCCGACCACTTCCCGCACACCGTCGACTTCTCCTACGCCCCCAACCCGGGGCTCCGGGCGAGCGACTTCTTCGGCGGCCCGCACGGCACGGCCTTCGACGACGCCGACGACCTGCCGGCCGCGCCCGCCCCGCGCACCCTCACCCTGCGCGGCGGCGCGCGCCTGGACGCCGTGTCCCTCACCCACGACGGCGGTACGGTCCTCGGCCACGGCGGCACGGGCGGTACCGCCGCCTCCCTCACCCTCGCCGCCGGAGAACACCTCACCTCGGTGAAGCTCACCCAGGGCCGGAAGGACGGCCGCACCCGTATCTTCTCGGCCGCCTTCACCACCGACCGGGGCCGCACCCTGTCGGCGGGCACGGCGACCACCGACACCACCACCTTCACGGCCCCCACCGGCTGGCAGATCGTCGGCTTCACCGGCCGCGCGGGCGACGGGATCGACAAGCTGGGCGTGCTGTACGCGCCGGTCCGCTGAGTGCGGAACGCGGGTGGTACTGGAACCCACTGTCCACATAACCCTAGAGGCTCTAGGCTACAACCTAGGATCCCAAGGGAGGTGGGCGGATGGCCCGGGTGGGAGTGACCGTCGAGCGGCTGGTGGCGGCAGCGGCGGAGCTGGCGGACGAGGCCGGCTTCGAGAACGTCAGCATCTCGGCGCTGGCCCGTCGCTTCGGCGTCAAGGACGCGAGCTTGTACTCGCACGTCCGCAATCTCCAGGACCTGCGCACCCGGCTCGCCCTGTACGCGGGCGGCGAGCTGATCGACCGGATCGCGGCGGCGGTGGCCGGCCGGTCGGGCAAGGAGGCGCTGCGGGCCTTCGCCGGCGCCTACCGGGACTACGCCCTGGAACACCCGGGCCGGTACGCGGCCACGCAGATCCGCATCGACCAGGCCCTCATCGCCGACTCCCCCGCCCTGCTACGCACCGCGCAGATCACCTACGGCATGCTGCGCGCGTACGGCCTGGAGGAACCGGACCTGACGGACGCGGTGCGCCTGCTGCGCAGCACCTTCCACGGCTACTGCCTCCTGGAGAGCACCGGCGGCTTCGGCGCGGACCGGGATGTCCAGGCCTCCTGGGACAAGGCCGTCGACGCCCTGCACCTCGCCCTCGCACACTGGCCCGAGGAGGGGTGCGCCGATGACTGACACACCGCACCACGACGTCACGGGCCGTGGTCCCGTGCTGCTGCTCGTGCCGGGCGGGGCCGGGCACCCGATGGGCCTCGGTCCGCTGACCGAGCGGCTGGCCGCGCGTTTCACCGTGGTGACGTACGACCCGCTGGGCCTCGCGCACGGCCGGCTCGGGCACCCGGTCGCCGAACAGCGGGTCGCGGACTGGAGCGAGGGCGCGCGCCGGGTGCTGGAGGCGGTGCTGCCGGAGGGCGGGACGGCGTCGGTGTTCGGCACCAGCTCCGGTGGCATCGCGGTGCTGGACCTGCTGGCGCGGTACCCCGCGCGACTGGCGCACGTGGTCGCGCACGAACCGCCGTGCGTGACGGTCCTGCCGGACGGGGCGGCGCGGCGGGCCGAGCTGATCGAGCAGCTCGACGGCCCCGGACGACCGCCCGCCGAGGGCGAGTCGGCGACCCCGACGGGAGTCTTCCTGGCCCGTGTCCTGCGCCCGTTCACCGCGTACGCGCCCGCCGTCACCCCGCCCCCCGGCCGGCTCACCATCGCCGCCGGCGCCGCATCGCGCGGTCAGCTCCTGCACCGCACGGCCGAGTTCCTCGCCGGACGCATGGGCTGTGCCTTCACCGAGTTCCCGGGCGGACATCTCGGCACGCTGGATCACCCCGTGGAGTTCGCCGACTCGCTCGTCGAGACGCTGCGTTCCAGCCCGCGGACATCGGCGTAGGAGGGGGTCGTACCGGCCGGGGCGCGTCCGGCCGCGATGTCGGCCATCGCGTCCAGGGCCGCGCCCAGCGCCCGCCGGTACAGCAGCGAGCCGAGGCTGACGCGGCGCACGCCGAGTCCGGCGAGGCGGCCGAGCGTGGGTCCGGCGGGCGAGTAGAGGACGTTGAGGGGGACGGCGGTGTGCCGGACGAGGGCCGCGATGCGCGCCGGGTCGGTGACGCCGGGTACGAACACCCCGTCGGCGCCCGCTTCCTGGTAGGCGTCGAGCCGGCGCAGGGTGTCCCGCTCGTCGCCGTCCCCCGACCAGTGGGTGTCGGTACGGGCGTTGACGAACAGGCCCGGTACGGCCGCCTTGACGGCGGCGATCTTCGCCGCGTGCCGGCCGGCCGGGCCCAGGCCGTCCTCCAGGTTGATGCCGACGGCCCCGGCGGCCCACAGCTCGCGGGCCAGCTCGGCGACCTCGGCCGGGTCGTCGCTGAAGCCGTCCTCGGCGTCGACCGAGAGGAGGTACGGCCCGGATCCGAGGGCCAGGGCGAGCCGCACGGTGTGCTCGCGGGTGGCGCCCTCCCCGTCGGGCAGCCCGACGGCCGCCGCGACCGCCAGGCTCGTCGTGCCGACCGCCGGGAACCCCCGGGCGGCGAGGGCGGCGGCCGAGGCGTGGTCCCAGGCGTTGGGCAGCAGCAGCGGCTCGCCCGGACAGTGGTGGAGGCCGGCGAAGGAGGCGGCGGGAACGGGCTCTGCGGTCATACGGCCACGCTAGGCCCCGGTTGTTTCGGCGCCCGCCGAAACAACCGGCACCCCGCCCGCCGAAGCATGCTGCGGCGCCCCTGCCCGCCGTCTCACCGAGGCGTCACCGCGGCGCCACCGACCAGGACGAGCCGGCGGGGACCTCGTCCGCGGCCGTGAACCGGAAGGCGGCGGCCGGCCCCTCGAACCAGCCGACCCGCACGTCGTAGCCCTGCTCGTCCGCGTCCGCCTCCCGCACCGCCACGGACACCAGCTCCGGCAGCGGCAGCGGGTCCGGCTCCCCGGTGAGCCGGGCGAGCGCCACGAACAGCGTGGCCCCGCCGTCCCCGGTCACCCCGATCAGCTCCGCCGACAGGCCGGTGACCGGGGCGAGTTCGACGCGTACGCCCTTCCCGCCCGGCCAGCCCGTCACCCGTACCGGCGTCCCGGGTGCCGCGCCCGCCACCAGATGGGCCCGGACCTCCACGGCACCCCGGACCACCACCAGGCTGGTGACGGTGATCCCGGCGCGCACGGTGTGCCGGGAGGCGATCCACCCCTCGCCGGTGCCGAGCGGCTCGATCTCCGTGCGGCCCGGATCGCCGTCGACGATCACGCTGTTGTCGTACGACGGCTCGGGCGCGGTGGCGGTCGAGTAGGCGAGCCGGGTGTAGTAGGGGTCGTAGCGGACGTCCTCGCTGCCGTGGTTGTGCAGCCGGACCACGCCGTCCGAACGGGTCGTCTGGAGCAGCCAGTTGGGTGCGGGCACCGGGTGGGCCGCGTCGGCGCGGTCGGCCGGGCCCGGCTCCTCCCGTGCCGTCCACACCTCGTGTCCGGGCGGCAGCAGCAGGCCGAGGAAGCCCTTGCTCGCCCAGTACGGTGACGCGGGGCCCGAGTAGGTCTGCGCGACGGACTCGTCGGGGCCGAGCCAGCCGAGCGGCAGCAGGCCCCGCTCGTCGACCGCGCCGCCGTCGAGGAAGTACCGCAGCGCTCCGGAGGCCAGCCGCCGTGTCTCGCCCGGGGGCAGCGGGGTGTGCCCGGTCAGGGCGCCGAGCCAGAGCGGGGCGGTCGTCGCGAAGCGGTAGGTCAGGGAGCGGCCCTGGTGCAGGGGGGCGCCGTCGGCGCCGAACAGGCGGGCGTAGTCGGCGAGGTGGCGGGACAACCGCCCGCCGTAGCGGGCGAGCAGTTCGGCGTCGCCCGCCAGCCATGCGTGGAGGACCGTGTACAGGTGCATGGCCCAGCCGTTGTAGTAGTCGAACTTCCGTCCGTCGCCGTCCGTGTACCAGCCGTCGCCGACGTACCAGCTCTCGACCCGTTCCAGTCCCCGGTCGACCGCCTTGCGCGCCTCCTCCTCCCGGTGGCCGGTCTCCGCGAGGAAGCCGCCGACGGTGACCGGGAACAACTCCCAGTTGCACGGCCAGGGTTCGGCGGTGAGCGCGTCCGCCAGCCAGGTGGCGGTGCGCTCGCGGACGGCGTCGTCCAGGCGGTCCCACAGCAGGGGCCGGGTGAGCCGCAGGGCGAGCGCGATGGAGGCGGCCTCGACCAGCGGCTGGCTGCGGTCCGTGATCCGTGGCCAGACCCCGCCGGGCCCGGCCGCCAGGCCTTCGGCGTACCGGCCGAGCGCGGTCTCGTCGCGGCGGAACGCGGCCAGCAGCAGCGTGCGCGCGAACCCTTCGAGGCCGTCGGAGAGGTGGCCGGCGTGGCTCACGTGGTCGCCGGGCAGGTGGTAGAGGGCGCGGTCGGGGGTGGCGTACGGCTCGACGGCGGCGAGCAGGGCGTCGGCGGCGGCCTCCCAGTGGGCGCGGGTGTAGCCGGTGTACGGGCTGGACACGCGGTCGTCGGCGGGCAGTTCGAGCACGGCGGTGACTGTCCTTCCTCACGGGAACCGGGGCGCCCCGGTTTCGCTCGGGGCGCCCCGGGGATTCATCCCACCCTGACGGCGCCCGGTGGCACCAGACGCGGCGGGGCCGGCCGTCGCCAGGGCGGCGGCGAGGGCGCAGCACAGGGCGAGCAGGATCGCGTACGCCCGTCTCATGTCACGCACCCTCCTTCACGGTGTCGGCGACGGGTATCCCGAAGTCCGGTGTGCCGTCCGGCTTCCAGCCGAGCTTCTGGACCCGGGTGTGCCGGTTGGGGTCGTGCAGCGGGTCGCCGGTGATCTCCTTGTACTGGCGGGCGTGGTAGACGAGGACGTCGGTACGGCCGTCCTCGGCGACGGTGAAGCAGTTGTGCCCGGGGCCGTACTGCTTCGTGGTGTCGTTGCTGGTGAAGACCGGGACGGGCGACTTGGCCCAGCTCCGCGCGTCCAGCAGGTCGCTGTGCGCGTCGGCGGTCAGCAGGCCCACGCAGTAGTGCCAGTCCGTGGCGCTGGCCGAGTAGGTGAGGAAGACCCGGCCGTTGCGTTGCAGGACGTACGGCCCCTCGTTGACCTTGTAGCCGACGCACTCCCAGTCGTACTCGGGGGTGGACAGCCGGACCTGGGGTCCGGTGAGGGTCCACGGGTCGGCCATCTTCGAGATCCACAGCGCGGTGTTGTTGTCCATGCCGGGCTCGTGCTGGGCCCACACGAGGTAGCGGGTGCCACGGTGCTTGAAGGTGGTGGCGTCCAGGGAGAAGGTCTCCCACGCGGTCTTGATCCGGCCCCGCTCCACCCACGTGCCCTGGAAGGGATCGGCGTGGGCGTTCTCCAGCACCCAGATGCGGATGGCCCACACGTCCTCCGCCGGGGCCGAGGCGAAGTAGATGTACCACTTGCCACCGATCCGGTGCAGCTCCGGCGCCCAGATGTGGGCACCCATCGGGCCGGTCGCGTGCGCCCGCCAGATCACCGACTCGGCGGCGGCGCCCAGGCCGTTCAGGGTGCGGGAGCGACGCAGGACGATGCGGTCGTACTCGGGGACGGTGGCCGTGAAGTAGTAGAGACCGTCGGTGTGGCGGGTGATGTGCGGGTCGGCGCGCTGGAGGACTAGGGGGTTCACGAGGGGGGTCGTCGCGGGCGGGTGGGTCTTGGGGGTCGCGGGGGCGGCCTGGGCGAGGCCGGGGCCGGCCGCCAGGGCACCGGCGGCGAGCGCGGCCCCCTTCAGCATCAGTCTGCGGCCGGGGGCTTCTGGCAGGTCGTTGTCGCGGCTCATGCGGACTGCCTCTCGGTGGGGAAGCGGTGCCTTCGAGGACTGTCGGATCAAGAACTGCTCACGGCATTCGATATCTCGAACATCATCTGTGATACCGAACGCCGAAAAGGTAAGGGCGGGTCACGAGGGGGTCAATGGGTCCGACGGAGAAAGCGCGACAGAGGGGAAAGCCCTTTCCCCTCCCCGTTCGACTAGCGTCGTGACCATGACCAGCCACACCTCCCCCAGCCTCGCCGACGCCCTCGCCACCGGGACGGTCGTGCTCGACGGCGGCATGTCCAACCAGCTCGAGGCGGCCGGGCACGACCTCGGCGACGAGCTGTGGTCGGCGCGGCTGCTCGCCGAGCGGCCCGACGCGGTCACCGAGGCCCACCTCGCCTACTTCCTGGCGGGCGCGAGCGTGGCCATCACGGCCAGCTACCAGGCCACCTTCGAGGGGTTCGGCAAGCGTGGCATCGGCCGCGAGGAAGCCGCGCGGCTGCTCGGCCTCAGCGTGGAACTGGCCCGTACGGCGGCCCGGCGGGCGGCGGACGCGGGCAGCGAGCGCCCGCTGTGGGTGGCCGCTTCCGTCGGCCCCTACGGGGCGATGCTCGCGGACGGCTCCGAGTACCGGGGCCGGTACGGGCTGAGCGTGGCCGAGCTGGAGCGGTTCCACCGGCCCCGGATCGAGGTGCTGGCCGCCGCCGAGCCGGACGTCCTGGCGCTGGAGACCGTCCCGGACGCCGACGAGGCCGCCGCGCTGCTGCGGGCGGTGCGGGGGCTGGGGGTGCCGGCCTGGCTGTCGTACACCGTCGAGGGCCTGCGGACGCGGGCCGGGCAGCCCCTGGAGGAGGCGTTCGGCCTCGCCGCCGATGCCGACGAGGTGATCGCGGTCGGCGTCAACTGCTGTGCGCCGGAGGATGTGCCGGGCGCGGTGGAGATCGCGGCGCGTGTGACCGGCAAGCCGGTCGTGGTGTACCCCAACAGCGGGGAGGCCTGGGACGCCCGGGCACGGACCTGGCGCGGGCGCACCACGTTCGGCGCCGAGCAGGTCAAGGCGTGGCGGGAGGCGGGAGCACGATTGATCGGAGGGTGCTGCCGGGTGGGGCCGGAGGCGATCGCGGGGATCGCCGGGGCGCTCGCCGCGTAGGGGCGGGCCGGGCCGGTCGCTGCCGCGCCGGGGCCGGAGCCGTCTTGGAGAAGGCTTCGGCGAAGACGGACTGCGGGCCGGCCGCCGGTCCGCCGGCAGCGACGCGTCCGCTGCCGGGCACGCGTGTGCGGTGCGGATTCGGTGGCGGCGGCCGGCGGGTGAGGCGGGCGGACCGGACCGGTGACCGGCGACTCACGCCGCCCGGCCGGGCGCCGCACCGCCCCTCGGGCGACCGGGCGGGACGCTCAGAAGATCCTCGCCCCGATCCGCCCGAGGATGGTGAAGGCGTGTGTGCCGTAGACGGCGAAGACCGCGATGGCGGCGAGGGCGACCAGGGCGAGGGGAGCGGCCCAGGTGAGACGGATCTTCATGCGAGCTGCCTTCCTTTCACAGGTTCGGGTCGGGTCGTGCTTCCGACGGTCAGAACGGTGTCGCAGCGGTCGCGGACCGCGTCGTTGTGGGTGGCGATGACGACGGCGCAGCCGTCCTCGCTCATCGTGCGCAGGATGTCGACGACCAGGGTGGTGTTGTCGTGGTCGAGCGCGCCGGTGGGCTCGTCGGCCAGGACGAGGGCGGGCTGCTTGACGATGAGGCGGGCCAGGGCGACGCGCTGCTGTTCGCCACCGCTGAGCCGGTGCACCTGTTCCTTCTCCCGGCCTGCCAGCCCGACGCGGTCGAGCGCGTCGGCGACGGTCGGAGCGTTCGCCCTCTTCCGCCGTGGCCTCATGGCGACTTCCAGGTTGGCGGCGACGCTCGCGTTCTCGATCAGGGCGTAGTTCTGGAAGAGGTAGCCGAGGACGTCGCGCCGGTAGTGACGGGCGGCGCGCGGGCCGAAGCCCGTGATGTCCCGGCCCTCGTGGCGGATCGCGCCGGAGCTCGGGGTGTCGAGAAGGCCGAGGCAGTTCAGCAGCGTCGACTTGCCGGAGCCGCTCGGCCCGACCAGCGCCAGCAACTGGCCTCCCCGAACGGTGAATTCGAGGCCGGACCACAGGGTACGCGGGCCGTAGGACTTGCGCAGGTTCTCAATCTCGATCACGAGGTGGCTCCGATGGGACGGTGGCGGGTCACGACTCTGCCGCCCCTTCCTTGACGATCCGACGGTGGAAGAAGGCCAGGGCCGCGAGCACCGCGGCGATCTCTACGGCGACGAGTCCGGCGTTGGCGCCGAGGTCGAGGCCGGTGATGTGGACGGGTTCCGCGGGCGGTTTGAGGCCGGTTCTCCGGTACTCCTCCAGCTCCTGGTTCTGCCACCACACCTGGAAGGGCACCCATACGGCGAGGAGGACGGCCAGCAGCCCCTCGACGCCCAGGAGCGCACGGTGCGTGGCCGTGAACCGCCAGCCGCTGATGTACCGGGCGAAGATGGTCTGCGCGTTCTTCCGCGAGTGGACGATGCAGACCCCGACTCCGGTGATGAGCAGCACCACGACCGCCACGGCCAGGTTGAACAACTGGAGCCGGAAGTCGGCGACGAGGTCGCGGAGCTTGAGGGCCGCGTTCTGTCCGACCGGACTCATCCCGGTGACGTAGGTCTGCAGATGGTGCTCGGCGATCCCGTCCGTCACGTCGTCCGGGTTCTTGAAGACGAGACTCTGCTGGGAGGCGTAGGCGACGTAGCCCCGGTTGCTCAGGGAGGGCGAGCCGTCGGGGAAGACGACGACCACCGGGTCGGTGACGAACGACTCGTCCGCGTCGGGGTTGGTCATGGCCTGGAGCCGGCCCCGGGGGTTGTAGGTGAACAGTCGCTGGCCGTCCTGGGCCCGCAGAGCCGTCACCCGCTCGGCCGGGATCGCCTCCGGGCGGCTCGGGTTCAGCAGTTCCGGGACCGAGGCGGCGAGACGGTCGGTGTACCGGTCGAGGTCCGCGGGGACGAGCAGTCTCACCCGGGCCTGGTCGGCCGTGGTCGCGGGGACCCGCCGCCCCGCGGCGTCGAGCACGGGCTGTGCCGCGAGATAGGACTGGTTGACGATCAGCAGGTCGCGGTCCGGGAGGCCGGCCAGGTCGCCCAGGTGCCGGAGCCTGCGGTGCCCGGCGACGATGATCTGCCCGTCCCCGTCGGCCTCGCGGAGCCAGCCGCCCACCTTCTCGTCCAGGACTTCGAAGGCGCCCTCGCTCGCCGTGCTGCCGTTGAGGGCGATCGCGGTCGTGTCGCCGATGTTCCGGTACGTCTCGATGCTGGCTTCCCGGCTCGCGATGTTCTGACCGGCCATGACGACGTCGCCGGCGATGCTCACCGCGAGCAGGAGGGCGGGGATCCGTACCAGATAGGTGCTCATCGCGGCGGTCCGGGCCGGGAGTTCGCCCTTCAGCGCGCGCAGCAGTCCGGTCTGGGAGGTGAGCTGGAGCGTGATCGCGTGCACGGCGACGGAGACGAGACCGAGGACGGCGGCGAGACCCAGGGCGACGAGGGTGAAGACGCCGATCCAGGCCAGTCCGTTGTAGAGGCCGAGCAGCAGCAGAACCAGGGCGGTCACCCCGCCGAAGGCCGCCGCCCAGAAGGTGGCCAGTTGCCGCAGGTCCCGCAGCAGTATCTGCCCGAACGACCTGCCCTGGAGGCGCTGCACCCCGTATCCCTTGGCGCTGAGCATGACGCCGGCGCCCGTCATCGTCACGACGGCGAGGGTGACGACGAAGAAGGAGCGGAGCAGGGCGCTGTCGGAGTAGGCCGGGGTGAGCTGCCCGAGCGAGTAGGGGCGGTAGGGCGCCGCCTCGAACCCGAGATCCGTGAACGTCCGGACCAGTTCGTCGACGTCCCGGTCCGAGCCGAACACGTAGTAGTAGCCACGCGGGTCGCGGTTGCCCAGCTCGGCGACGGGGTGCACGTCGGTGCGGTAGTCGCGGTCGAAGGCGGGGTAACCGTCGCGCAGCCAGTCGGAGTGGGGTCCGCCGGGGGCCAGATAGAGATGCCGACGGCTGTACGGCTCCTTGAGGTCGGGGGTCTCGCGCGCGACCGTCGCCTGGTGGGACTGGGCGAACTCGGCCAGGACACGGGTGACGTGCGCCCCGCTGGTCTCCCCCTTGGTGTCCGTCACCCAGACGACGGCCGTGTGCCCCATGACCCAGCGTCCGTCGAGGTCTCGGAGGAACAGGAAGGAGAGCACTGCGGAGAACGCCAGTACGGCGGCGTGAACGAACTTGATACTTCGGTGCAGCATCGACGACCCAGATCGGGGAGCGCAGCTCCGGGAGGGCAGAACGGGCAGGGAGTGGACCGCCCGCGGGGAGACATGGCATTCTCTCCGCGGGCGGAGGCGCTCACCTCACCACGAGGGACAGGGGCTCATCGGCCCCGGTGGGTCAGCAGCTCGTCTTGTAGTACGTCTTGTTGCCGTACAGCGCAGCGTCGGCCTGGGTGATGCTCCAGTTGCCCGCGCTCGCCTCGTCGGTGTCGATGTACTCACCGACGGACGTCGAGCCGTGGCACCGGCTGGACAGGTAGTAGTCCGACCACACGTACGAGGTGCCGGCTCCGTGGTCCCAGGTGCCACCCTCCGCCGGGTAGGAGATGGTGGCCAGGGCCGGCGTGGCACCGGCGATGACGAGGGCACCGGCGGCAATCGCGACCTTCAGGCTGCGCTTGGTCTTCACAGGGATCTTCTCTCTCTCCATGACATGATCTCGCCTTTGGCTTGATATGGGCCTTGTTTGGCTTGATCTTGATCTTGATCGAGCAGGACTCTCCCAAGGACCTAAAGGTCTGTCAAGTTTTCGGTAATACAACGGACTTGGAGCCCAAAAGGTGCTTAGCGATCTTCACAAGGGCTGCACATCTGACGGCCCGTCACCGGCGGGAGAAGAGGTCGCGGACAGCCGTGCTCACGGGAGCAACCGCTGCGGCAGGCACGGTTCTTGAACGCCGTCAGCGGCGCCGGGCCGCCACCGAGCGCCGCAGACGCCGTACCGCTGCCGCCAGCTCGGCCCCCGGCGCCCGGACCTCGGACGCGGGGCCGGGCTCCGGGACGGTGCGGGCCGCCGGCCAGAGGCCGATCTCCGCGTCCCGTGGACCGTGCGCGGTACGCGGCACTCCGTCGCCGAAGACCCGCACCGGGTGGGTCGCGTCCCAGGCCGCCCAGCCGGGGTCCCCGGTCGTCACGAACCGCACCCAGGCGGTGTGCATCGCGTCGGCCAGCTCCTGCGGGGCGCCCTCACCGGCCAGCTTCCGCGACTCGGGCACGTCCCCGCTGTCGAAGACGAACCCCAGCTCCAGGGCATGGCAGGCACCGAGGCCGGGCAACCGGGAGGGCCACGCGAACTCGTACAGGTGACTGGCGCCGGGGCGGGCGTCGGCGATCCGGTGCAGCGGCACCCGAAGCAGGTGGTCGGTGACCATCTGGCCGACGATCTCGGCGGTCCCGGCGTCCGGATGCAGCGCCCGGTAGCCGCGCGGTATCTCGTGCCCGGCGTGGCAGCGGGCCATCGCCCCGGCCAGGGCGACCGCGCCGAGCCGGTCGACGTGCTCCAGCAGTCCCCCGGGCACCAGCCACAGCCGGTACTCGTCCCGGGTCCACCCCATGAGCAGTTCGACGTCCGGGGCGGCGGCGCCTTCGGTCAGCGCCTTCAACGGGTCGCCGGGCACGAGGTCGCCGTCCACGACGATGCCGAACCCGGGTCCGCCCAGCACCGGGCTGCTGAGCCGTCCGACCTCGGCCTGTGTGCGCAGCAGCAGTTCACGGTCGACCGCCGCGAACGCCTCGGCGGTGGCGGGGATCTTCAGCCGGGCGGCCATCCGGCGCACCATCCGCCGCACCTTGTCCCGCTCGCAGACCTCGGGCGCGCCGCTCTGCAGGACCGCCCGCCGGACCAGGCCGCGCGTCTGGGGCGCGGCGAGGAGGACGCCTGCGCTGATGGCCCCGGCCGACTGGCCGCACAGGGTGATCCGGCCGGGGTCGCCGCCGAAGGCCTCGATCGTCTCGTGCACCCAGCGCAGCGCGGCGAGCTGGTCGCGCAGGCCGGGGTTCGGGGGCGCGTCGGGGAACAGTCCGTAGCCCTCCACCCCCAGACGGTAGTTGACCGAGACGCAGACGACCCCGTCGCGGGCGAAGGTGCTGCCGTCGTACACGGGCACCGCCGAGGAACCCCTGGTCAGCGCGCCGCCGTGCAGCCAGACCAGCACCGGGAGCCGGGCGCCGGGGCCCGGCTCGGGGGTCCAGACGTTCAGGTTGAGGCAGTCGTCGCCGGGGATCACGGGGTCGGACAGGTACTGGGCGAACGCCTCGGAGTACGGCGGCTTCGGCGCGGTCGGCCCGAAGGCGCCGGCGTCCCGGACCCCGTCCCAGGGCTCGGGCGGCCGGGGCGGGCGGAACCGCAGGGGGCCGAAGGGCGGGGCGGCGTACGGGATGCCCCGGAAGACCGCGATCCCCCGCTCGTACCTGCCGCGTACGGCCCCGTGGGGCGTTTCGACCACGGGGCCCGTCCGGTCTGCCGCCATCGCCCACCAGCCCTTCGCCACGTGCGCGTGCCGTGTTCATCCAGAGCACCACATCGCGCGGACCTATTCCGGTGCACAGGTCCTGGATGTGGGCTGTTCGGTGTACGGCGAGTTTCGAAAGTCCCCGTAGGCGCCATCCCGTGAATCCCCCTGTCTTCCCGCCGTCTTGACCCGCACCTATCGTAGGAAGCGCTTTCTGCACCGTCGGTGAGCAGACCGCGGAAGCAGCGTTGGTCGCAACTTTCGATGGCCCACGGGCGGGCCGGAGAGGTGGTTCCCTATGGTCCGTGCGGGGAGTGCGAGCGTGACGGCCGGGCCGACGCTGGCGGTGGTGGCCCGGGAGGCGGGCGTATCGGTGCCCACCGCGTCGAAGGTGGTCAACGGGCGCGAGGACGTGGCCCCCGAGACGCGCCGCCGGGTGACCGAGGTGCTCGACCGGCTCGGCTATGTGCGCCGCCCCCGCTTCGACGCGGCGAGGGCGCCGGGCCTGGTGGACCTGGTGCTGCCATCACTGGAGAGTTCCTGGTCGGGTGCGGTGCTGCACGGGGTGGAGGCGGCGGCGTACGAGGCGGGCCTGGAGGTGGTCGTCTCGGCCGGCCCGGCCCGGTCCCCGGGCGCCCGCCCGGAGCGCGACTGGCTGGACAAGCTGACCGCGCGCGGCTCCTCGGGCGTGCTGGTCGACCTGGCGGAGCTGTCCCCGTCCCAGTACGCCTGGCTGGACCATCACCGCATCCCGTACGTGCTCATCGACCCGGCGCACGAGCCGCCGGCCGGCGTGGTGTCGGTCGGGGCGGCCAACTGGCAGGGCGGGGTGAGCGCTACCGAGCATCTGCTGGGGCTCGGGCACGAGCGGATCGCGGTGATGGCCGGGCACCGGCGGACGATGGCCGACGGCGCCCGGGTGGCCGGCTACCGCTCGGCGCTCGCCTCCGCGGGAGTGCGGCACCGCGCCGAGTACGTGCGGCACGCGGGCCACGACGAGACCACCGCCCGGCTGCGCACCCACGAGCTGCTGGACCTGCCCGAACCGCCGACCGCGGTGTTCGTGTGCTCGGACCGGATGGCGTTCGGGGTGTACGCGGCGCTGGCCGAGCGGGAGTTGCGGGTGCCGGACGATGTGAGCGTGGTGGGTTTCGACGATCTGCCCGAGGCGCGCTGGGTCACCCCGGCGCTGACGACCGTACGCCAGCCGCTGGCCGAGATGGCCGCGACGGCGCTGCGGCTGCTGGTGCGGATGATGCGGGGCGACAGCCCCGAGGGGACGCGGACGGAGCTGTCGACACGGCTGGTTCAGCGCGCGAGCACGGCCCCGCCCGCGAACCGCCCCGCCTCGACCTGAACATCCCCCGGCCGGGGCGACCGCGCCGAGCCTGTCTACGTGCTCCAGCAGTCCGCCGGGCACCGGCGACAGCCGGTACCCGTCCCGGGCGCACCCCCGTGGACTTCACCGACCGGCCGGCTGCTCGCCGGACCGAGCGGCCAACTGCGCGAGGTCGGCAGCCGGTTCGGGCGCGGGAGGTGACCCTGCCCCGGGGAGGTCGTTTGCCGGGCATGAAGCACTCCACGCGTATCGCCGCGGCCCTCTCCGTGGCCGCGGTCGCCCTGGTCACCGCCTACGGCACGGCCCATGCCGCCTGCCGCACCCTCGCCCCGGGACAGCAGCGCGCCACCGTGGCCTCCCCCGTCGACGAGCACGACCCGAAGGAGGACGTCGAACTCGACGAGAACGGCCGCCCCGACCTCAAGGAGGACTGAGTCCGGCGGCCGGCCGCCCGGAGCCGGTGACACGGTGACGGCCGGGCACCTCCCGCAGGGGGGTGCCCGGCCGTCGTGTCGTCCGGTGGTCGCTCAGTCCTCCTCGCCCCGGTCGGCCCCGACGAGGGCCTCGACCACGTCCACGGCGCTGCCGTCGTGGTCGCTGCCGGCGGTGCCGCTGCCGGTCTGGAGGTTGGCCGCGCGATCGACTTCGAGCCAGGAGTCGGCGTGGGAGTTGTCGATCACGGTGATCAGGCTCCCGGACGCGACGGCGGGTACGGCGCCGGCTCCGAGGAGCACGGCGACGACCGCCGTGGCCATGCCGAGCCGCGGTACGGCACCGCTCACACGCCCACACCCTCGGGGGTGAGCCGCTCGCGCGCGATGTTGCGCTCCAGCAGGCTGGTGGAGGCCTTCACGCCGACGCCGCTCGCGGGGTCCACCTCCGGCAGCCGGCCGTCGGCCGCCTTCAGGCCGGCGAGCGCGGAGTCCATCGCCTCGTGCGCGGCGAACAGGCACGGGGTGCTGTAGATGGCGACGTCCACGCCTAGGTCGGACAGTTCACCGAGGGACAACCGGGGCGACTTGCCGCCCGCGATCTGGTTGAACAGCAGCGGCTTGTCCCCGACGACCTCGCGGATCCGCTTGATCCACTCGACGCTGCGCACCCCGTCGACCAGCACCACGTCGGCGTCGGTGGCCGCCAGCCGCTCGGCGCGGTGCAGGATGTCGTGCTCGTCGGTGGCGTCCGTGCGGGCGACGACGACCAGGTCCTTGCGGGTCTCCAGGACCTTGTGCAGCTTCTCCAGGTATTCCTCCAGGGGCAGCACCTGCTTCCCGTCGGCGTGGCCGCAGCGGCGGGGCCGCTTCTGGTCCTCCAGGATCACCCCGGAGGCACCGATGCGCTCCAGTCCCTCGACGACGTGACAGGCGACCTCGGGGTCGACGTACCCGTCGTCGATGTCGACCAGCAGGTGGTGGTGGGGGAACGCGCCGCGCAGGCGCTGGACGAAGGCCACCATGTCGGGCCAGGCGATGAATCCGATGTCCGGCAGTCCGTAGTACGAGGCCGCGAAGCCGAAGCCCGATACGAACATGCCGTCGTAGTGCTTGGCCGCGATCGACGCCGAGTACATGTCGTACACGCCGATCAGCGGTGTGGTTCCGGGACCGGCGATGCGTTCGCGCAGCTTATTACCGTAGGTCAAGGTCCGGCTCCTCCTGTGGGTGGGTGACGCGGGGCGGGAAGGGGAGGCCGCCGCGTCTCGACGCCCTTTGCCAAGACAAGAGCATCTCTAGATAGTCACGTGACCTTCCTCCTACGCCAGCTTTACTCACCCCAACGGCGCAATCGGTTCACCGCAGAAACGTCACTGAGTGGGCGTTGCCGCCCAGGTGAGACCCCCGCCCAGGTGGGCCAGGAAGACCGGGTCGCGGTAGGCGTCGACGGCGTGACCGAGGGCCGTGTAGAACACGCGTCCGCCTCCGGGACCCCGCTCGTAGCACCAGGCCAGCGGATGGTCCGCACCCATCCCGCCGCCGTCGTACGACGTCTCGTCGGCGCGCAGCAGCACGCGTGCCCCGCCGCGCGGGGCATGGTCGAAGTCGTACCACTCGTCGGTGAACTCCCACACGGGCGGCAGCTCCCGGGTGGCGGGGTGGCCGGGGTCCGCGACGAGGGCCCGGCCCGGCTGGTGGGCGGGGTGCCGGGTGAAGCGGGCGCCGAGCAGTTCGCCGTAGTACGGCCACCCGTACTCGGTGCAGGCCGCCGCGTGCACCCCGGCGAAGCCCCCGCCCGACCGGACGTACCGCGCCAGCCGCTCGCGCCCGGCCGGGGTCAGCACGTCCCCGCTGGTGGAGAGGAAGACCACGGCCGCGAACCCGTCCAGCGGCCGTTCGAGGTCCGCGGGGTCCTCGGTGTGCTCGACGGCGAACCGGCCCAGCGCCCGCACGGCGGCGACCGCGTCCGGGATGGAGTCGTGGCGGTAGTCGGCGGTACGGGTGTAGAGGAGGAGACGAGGAGGCATGCCACGGGACTCTAGGCGCGGGCGCGACGGCCCGGCAGGGCGGTCCGTCGCACCCCGGCTCCACGCCGCCGGGTCACGGGACGTTCCGCTCAACCGCCTTCGCCCACGCTGTTGTCGGGCGCTCCGTCGCCGTACGACGGCAGGTCCCCGCGCCGCACCGGTGCCGTCGCCGTGCGGGGCGGCGGCAGGAGCGCGGCGAGTTCCGCCGGTTCGGGGCGGTGGACGGCGTCCGCGGCGCTGCGGAGCACGTCGGCCGCGACCTTCTCGCCGCTGATCCGCACCACCTGGCCCTTCGCCGGTGCCAGGCAGGCGTAGCCCTCCGGGCAGTCGGCGGCGCTGCCCCGCTCGGCGTAGAGGTGGAGCACGGCGCCGTTCTTCGCCCAGTACGCGGCGGAGAAGCCGTCGTCCCCGTTCACGCCGATCGACTGCTGCGCGAGCGTGAATCCCGGTACGTCGGTGACGTAGACGAGTTCGGGCGCGATGCCCAACGCGCGCAGCCGGTCGTCCATGTCGGCGCGCTGAACGTCCGGGGACGCCGGCTCCCGGGCGTCACCGGACGCCGACGCCCGGGCATCGCCGGTGTCCGCCTTCTCGGTGCCGCATGCCGTGAGCAGCGCGGGGAGGAGCAGGAGCAGCGGCAGGGCGCGTGCGGTACGGATCATGCGCCCATGGTGCCGCACGGGCGTTCCCGGGGACGGTCCCGATCCCGTAACCTCCTGCGCGATGAACGCGATTCCGCCACTGCTGGACCATCTCGTCCTGGCCACACCCGACTTGGGCGCGACGGTCGCCGAGTTCGCGCGGCGGACCGGAGTCGCTCCGGCGCCCGGCGGGGTGCACGTCGGACTGGGTACGCGCAACCACCTGGTGGGCCTTGGCGGCCGGAGCTACCTGGAGATCCTGGGGCCCGATCCGGAGCAGCCCGAGCCGGCCGGGCCGCGGCCGTTCGGCGTCGACCGGCTGGCCGAGCCGACGGTGCTGACCTGGGCGATCAGCCCGCCCGACCTGGACGCGGCGATCGCCGGGGCGCGGGCGCGGGGCCATGACCCGGGCCCGGTACGGCCGATGAGCCGCCGCACCCCGGACGGCACCCTGCTGCGGTGGCGGCTGACCGACGCCGGCCCCGGGGAGGCGGGGGGCCTGGTGCCGTTCCTCATCGACTGGGGCGACTCCCCGCACCCGGCCGACTCGGGACTGCCGGTCACCCCGCTGCTGGCGGTGTCGGCCTCGGCGCCCGACCCGGCCCGGGTGCGCGGTCCGCTGTCGGCCCTGGGCACCTCGCTGACGCTCACCACGGGTCCGTTCGCGCTCTCCTTCACCGTGGACACCCGGAACGGACCGGTCACCTTCGGCTGACTCCGGGTCGCCGCCGCGTCGCCCTCACCTCGCTCGGCCGGCAGTTGCGCGCCGACCTGGAACCGCACCACCGTGCGATCGAAGCCGCCCTGGAGCGGGCCGCCGCCGCCGCGCGTGGTGTCGACACCGTGCTGCATGTCGGCTTCTCCAACCCGCTGACCGGCGAGATCGTGATGAAGGCGACCGAGGCACTGCGCGTCAGCCACCCCGGGCTCGCCGTGGAGATCTGTGAGGTGCCGCTCGCCGATCCGTACGGCCAGTTGCGCAAGGGCGAGTTCGACCTGCAGCTCGTCGAACTGCCCGTGCGTGAGGTGGATCTGGGCGAGGGCCCGACGCTCCTCGCGGAGGAACGCGTCCTCGCGATCGGCTCGGCGCATCCGTTCGCCGCCCGGGACTCGCTGTCCTTGGAAGACCTGACCGACGTACCGCTGCTCACGATCGTCGGCGACCTTCCCGACTACTGGCTCGAACACCACGTCCCGGCCCACGCACCGAGCGGCCGGCCGATCGCCCGCGGCCCCGGCATGACCAACATGCAGGAGGCGTTGATGCTGGTCGCCGCCGGCAAGGGCGCGTTGCTCGCACCCGCGCACACGGCTCTGTACCACGCCCGCCCCGGTGTCGCCTACGTTCCCCTCGCGGACGCGGAGCCGACCGGCTACGGCCTGGTGTGGCGGGCCGGACACGCCACCGGCGCGGTGCAGGCCTTCGCCGGAGCCGCCCGCGAGGCCGCGAGGGCCTTGGCGCAGCAAACTCCCGGGGCCGCGGTACCCGGGGCCGCACGCGCGACGCGCGCTCACCCGAACCCGACGGCGCCCTCACCGCCCGCCATATTTGAACACGTTCAATTGCGCGCCTAGTATCGGGGCCCTCGCTGTCGCGCGAAGGAGGGGGCATGCGCAACGAGGAGAGGTCCGCCGCGCGCGGGATCCGGCACGGGCTCGGTCAACTGGTGCGGTTCGGGGTGGTCCAGGCCCGCGCCTGCGCCTTCGCCGTGGCGCTGCTGACCGGAATCGGCGCCTCCCGGCTGCTGCCCCCGCTGCCCGTGGCGCGCTACGACCTGGTCCTCGTCTACGGCGTGCTGCTCACCCTCGTCGCCCGCCAGTTGGGCTGGGAGACCCGGCGGGACACCGCCGTGATCGCCGTCTGCCATGTGCTGGGGCTGCTGTTCGAACTGGTCAAGGTGCGCCTGGGGTCGTGGAGTTACCCCGAGGACGCCCTCACCAAGGTCGCCGGAGTACCGCTGTACGGCGGCTTCATGTACGCGGCGGTCGCCAGTTACGTGTGCCGGGCCCGGCGGCTGATGCGGTTGCGGTACACCCGATACCGCGCCGCCGCCACGACCCTGGTGGCCGCCGCCGTCTACCTCAACTTCTTCACCCACCACTGGATACCGGACCTGCGCTGGCCGCTCGCGGTGGCGATGACCGCCGCGACCGCCGGGACCTGGGTGGGTTTCAGCGTGGGCGCCCACCGCTACCGCATGCCGCTCGCCGTCGGCTTCGTGCTGATCGGCTTCTTCCTGTGGGTCGCCGAGAACGCCGCCACCTATGCGGGCGCCTGGAGCTACCCGCAACAGCTCGGCGGCTGGCAGCCGGTGCCCCTGACCAAGTTCGGCGCCTGGTCCCTGCTGATCAGCGTGACGTTCGTACTCGTCGAACACCTCGGCACGGCCGGCCGGGGCCGCCGCGCGGGCCGCCCGGGGCCGAGCCCGCGGCCGTGCCCGCCGCCGGTGTCCGATTCCTTCAAGACCGGCTGACCGGCCGCCGCCTACGGTGGCCGCATGACCGTACGATTCGCCGTGATCGGCCTGGTCGCCTCCGACCTGGCCGCCTCGCTCGCCTTCTACCGCCGCCTCGGGCTGGTCTTCCCCGACGGGGCCGAGGACCAGCCCCATGTCGAGGCCGAACTGCCCGGCGGGCTGGTGCTCGCCCTGGACACCGAGGAGACCATCCGCTCGTTCCACCCCGGCTGGCGGCCACCGGCCGGCGGAGGGCGGGTCGCGCTCGCCTTCCGCTGCGACTCCCCCGCCGAGGTCGACGCCCGCTACGAGGAGCTGGTGGCCGCCGGTCACCACGGGGAACTCAAGCCGTGGGACGCCTTCTGGGGACAGCGGTACGCCACCGTGCACGACCCCGACGGCAACGCGGTCGAGCTGTTCGCCCCGCTACCCGCGCCCGGCGAGTAGTTCCCCGAGCGGCATCCCCGCCAGCTCCCGCACCTCCCGCGCCAGATGGGGCTGGTCCGCGTAGCCCGCGCGGACCGCCGTCTCCGCGTACGGCGTCCCGGAGCGGGCCAGGGCCAGCGCCCGCTGGAGACGCAGGATGCGGGCCAGGGTCTTCGGGCCGTAACCGAACGCGGTCAGGCAGTGGCGGTGCAACCGGCGTTCGCCGAGGCCCAGTTCGGCGGCCGTCGCGGCCACTGTGCGGCCCGCGTCCAGGCACTCCACCACCCGGCGCAGCAGCGGGTCCGGCCCTCCCGTCTCCGTCGCCAGGTCGAGGGCGATGTCCTCCAGTGCGCCTGCCGGGTCCGGGGCCGCCGCGACCCGGTCGCACAGCCGGCGGGCTCTGGCGGCGGGCCAGAGGTCCGCCAACTCGACGCGGAGATCGCGCAGTTCATGCGCCGGGACGCCGAGCAGCGCGGGCGCGGCGCCGGGGAAGAAGCGGATGCCCGCCCAGGTACGCGCCGGGCCCTCGGGGAGATAGGGGCGCGTGTCGGGACCGGCTACCAGCAGCCGCCCCTCGGTCCACAGCAGATCCATGCACCCGTCGGGCAGCACGGGCCGGGCACCGGCACCGGCACCGGCACCGGCCGGGGAGTTCGTCCACACGACCGCACCGGCCAACCGGGACACCCGCTCCACGTACACGTCAGCCAGCGTACGCCGCCCACGGTGCCCGTGCGGGGCCTCCGCGGTGGGGTCGGCATGGTGGGCCGGCGTGATCACCCCCGCCACCGCACGGCCTGAGTGACGAGCCGGGAGGGGCGAGCACACCGAGCGGCTCGCCGCCGAATGCCGGCCCGGGAAGGTGAGGGCCGCCGGGGTGGCCTGCCGAGGGCGAGGGGGCACGGGTGGAGCCGTCGTCGAATGACGGGCCGAGGAGGCCAGGGCACAGGAGGCGGGCCGCCGCAGGGGGGCCTGTCGAGGGCGACGAGGCACGGGTGGAACCGCCGCCGAATGACGGACCGGAAGGTGAGGGCGCCGCCGAGCGGGATCGCCACCGGGTGGCAAACCAAGAAGGCGACCGCACGCGCGCAGACCGGCGCCGAGTGACGGGCCGAGGAGGCCAGGGCACAGGAGGCGGGCCGCCGCAGGGGGCCTGTCGAGGGCGGCGAGGGCACGGGTGGAGCCGTCGCCGAATGACGGACCGGAAGGTGAGGGCGCCGCCGAGCGGGATCGCCACCGGGTGGCAAACCAGGAAGGCGACCGCACGCGCACGTGGCCGGTGCCGAGTGACGGGCCGAGGGGCCGGGTCGCCTCCGGGGTGGCAAACCGGAAGACGAGCTCACGCGCGCATGGCCGGCGCCGAGTGACGGGCCGAGGAGGCCAGGGCACACGGACCGGGCCGCCGCAGGGGGCCTGTCGAGGGCGACGAGGCACGGGTGGAACCGCCGCCCGGGCGGTTCGGCCGTCAGCTTGGATGCGCGGACGCCGGGGAGGGTCCGCCTCCGTGTGCCGTCGTCGGTGCCGGGGTCCCGAACAGGGGCAGGGCGTGGCGGGTGCGGAAGCGGCGGGCGTAGACGGCGGTGGCCCCGGCGGTCAGGCCCAGCAGGAACAGCGAGAGGGCGCGGTCCAGCAGCGGCACCGTGTCGGTCGGCAGAGTCGCGGCGGCGACCGAGCTGACGGCGCCGTCGAGGAGCTGCTCGGTCCCCCACAGCGAAGTGAGGACACGCAGCGCTCGGCGGAAGGGGGCGCTGTCCTGCCAGATCCCGTCCCGTGCGCGGGCCGCGCCTCCCCTGTGCAGTCGCTGTCCCATCTGGAAGGCCAGGGGTCTGCGGGTGAACGCGGTGCCGAGCGCCCAGGCGCCGACCGCGAGGGACAGCGCCGCGTTCTTGAACAGCAGGACGCGGGGGCCGCCGCCGATCAAGGACACCAGCGCGGCGGCGGCCAGCAGGACCGTGAAGAACAGGTCCACGCCGTCGATCCGGCGGTGCCGGGCCGCGCCGGCCAGCAGACGCAGGGCCGGTGGCGCACCGCCCAGCAGGAGGGCCGAGGTCTGGCCGGCGCCGAGTGCCCGGGCCGCGTAGTAGACGAGGAGCGGGAGGAGGATGTCCACGGCGAGGGAGAGCAGGGGACCGCGAGCGGTTCCGGGTGACCTCGGAGGGCCGGCCGACTCGGCGGACGCGGACCCGTGCATCCTGTGTGCCTGGTCCGCCCCACCGATGCCGCCGCTCCCGGCCGCCGCGGCCACCCCGGTCGTGCCGCTCCTTCCGGACCTCCCGGCCGCCCTTCCGGCGTCGCTCCTCCCGACCCCGGCGTCCGCGCCCGCCTCGCCCGCCCTCCTCGTCGTACCACTGCGTCCCGTGTGCCCCGCCAGATCCGCCACGTCCGCTGCCTCCTCGCCCGGTGCCGAAAGCCGTGCCGGGCGGCGTGGCGAACGACTGCGTTGCCCGGCTGTCCGCTGGGGCCGGACGCCTCCGGCCTGCGCATTCACGACATTCACGCTAGGCGCGGACCGGTGCCCGCGGATCGGCGCAGGGGTGGAGTGCCGGGTGGACATTCCGGGGACAAGCGAAGCCGCCTTCTCCACCGCAGGGTCCACACCCGCGGGTGGAGACGGTCACGACGGGACGGGGAGACACGACGGGGCGGGGAGAGCCGCTCCCGGCGTCAGTCGATCGCAGCGCTCAGCCGACCGGTCGGCCGGACGGTCACTGCACCGGATGCGCCGTGTCCCCGTCCCCGCCCTCGCCCCGGCCACCCCCGGCACGCCCACTCCCCTTGTGCGCGTGGTGCGGGTTCTTCGCGTGGGTGCGGAGGCGGGCCGTCACGTCCTCCGGGGGCAGGAAGCGGGACCAGCGTTCGGGGAACTCGGAGGGCATGTCGGGGTCGTCGGGGTCGGTCTCGCGGACCGCCGCGGCGCGGGCGACGTACTCGGCGACCTGCGCGTGCCGCATCCGTTCGTTGGCCTCGCGCGCTGCGGCCGTGGCCGCGGCCGGCCAGACCCGGTCGATGGCCGCGTTCACGGCAGCGCCGACGAGCACGGCGAACGCGGACACACCGATCCACAGCAGGACGGCGACGGCGGCGGCGAGGGAGCCGTAGATGGTGGCGCCCTCGATGGTGTTCGTGAGGTAGATGCGCAGCAGGAAGCTGCCGAGGACCCACATGGCGAGGGCGACCAGCGCGCCGGGCACGTCCTCGATCCACGGCGAGCGGACCGGCACCGAGACGTGGTAGAGGGTCGTCAGGAAGACGATGGACAGGACGATCACGACCGGCCAGTACAGGACCTGGACGACCGTCTCCGACCAGGGCAGGATCCGCACCACCGCGTCCGGCCCGGCCACCATCAGCGGCAGTGCCACCGAGCCGATCAGCAGCGCCACGATGAACAGCAGGAACGCCATGATCCGGGTCCTGACGATGCCCCGGACGCCGTCGAGGCCGTACATGACGGTGATGGTGTCGATGAAGACGTTCACCGCGCGCGAGCCCGACCACAGGGCGAACAGGAAGCCGATGGAGATGACGTCGGGCCTGCCGCCCTTCATCACGTCGTGCAGGATCGGCTCGGCGATCTCCTTGACGCCCTTGTCGGACAGCACCGTGCGGGAGGCCTCCAGGAGGTTGGTCTCCAGGCTGTGGATGGTGTCGGCGCCGGTCCAGTCGTCGACGTAGCCGAGCAGCCCGATCAGGCTCAGCAGCAGCGGCGGCACGGACAGCAGCGTGAAGAACGCCGCCTCGGCCGCCAGGCCCAGGATGCGGTACTCCATGCAGGAGTTGACGGTGTCCTTGAGCAACAGCCAGGCGGTCCTGCGCTTGGAGACGTTCCGGTAGAGGGCTCTGGCCCGGTGGAGCCGGCCGGCGGGCCGCTCGGGGGGTTCACTTGCTGGCTGCACGTCCTAACGGTATCCGCCGCACCGGGCAGCCCTCACCTTCCGGGGGCGATCACCGAGGGGGATACGTCGATTTCCGGCACTGTGCCACTCTGGAGGCCATCACCGCCGCCGTCCCGGGTAGGTTCGCAATCATGGCAGGCACCTCCACCCACACCGTGACGAACCAGCCGCCGCCGCTGGCCGGCTACGACGTCTTCACCGCCGACCGGGCCCTCGCCGAGGCCGTCGACCGGTACACCGGCGCCGATGTCCTGGAGGAGGTGCGCGCCGAACTGTCCGCCCTCGGCCGGGCCGCCGGTTCGGTGCAGCTCCAGGAGTGGGCGGTGCAGGCGAACGAGCAGCCGCCCCGGCTGCGCAGCCACGACCGGTACGGCCACCGGATCGACGAGGTCGAGTTCCACCCGGCCTGGCACCGGCTGCTCGGCAAGGCCGTCTCGGCCGGTCTGACCGGCGCCTGGACGCGCCCGTCGGGACATGTGCGCCGGGCGGCCGGGTTCCTGGTCTGGACGCAGGTCGAGGCGGGCACCTGCTGCCCGCTGTCGATGACGCACGCGGCCGTGCCCGCGCTGCGCGCCGACGCGGAGCTGGCCGCCGAGTGGGAGCCCCGGCTGGCGTCCACGCTCTACGACCGGGAGCTGCGGCCCGCCGGGCAGAAGCCCGGTGCCCTGTTCGGAATGGGCATGACCGAGAAGCAGGGCGGCAGCGACGTCCGCGCGAACACCACCGCGGCGCGGCCCCTCGCGGAGGACGGCACGTACCTGCTGACCGGGCACAAGTGGTTCTGCTCGGCACCGATGTCGGACGCGTTCCTGGTGCTCGCGCAGGCCCCGGGCGGGCTCACCTGCTTCCTGGTCCCGCGGCTGCTGCCCGACGGCGGCCGCAACGTCTTCCTGATCCAGCGGCTGAAGGACAAACTGGGCAACCGCTCGAACGCCTCCGCGGAGGTCGAGTTCGACGGCACCTGGGCGCGCCGGGTCGGCGAGGAGGGGAGCGGGGTGCGCACGATCATCGGGATGGTCACCGCGACCCGGCTGGACTGCGCGCTCGGCTCGGCGGGTCTGATGCGGCAGGCGGTGGCGCAGGCCGTGCACCACTGCGCGCACCGGGACGCGTTCGGCGGGAAGCTGATCGACAAGCCGTTGATGCGCAACGTCCTCGCCGATCTCGCGCTGGAGTCGGAGGCGGCGACCGCGCTCGCGCTGCGGCTGGCCGCGGCCTGTGACGACGGCGGCGAGCAGGAGCGCGCCTTCCTGCGGCTCGCGGTGCCGGCCGCCAAGTACTGGATCACCAAGCGCTGCGCCCCGGTGGCCGTGGAGGCCGCCGAGTGCCTGGGCGGCAACGGGTACGTCGAGGAGTCCGGTCTGCCCCGCCTGGTGCGGGAGTCGCCGCTGAACTCCGTGTGGGAGGGTGCCGGGAACGTGCAGGCGCTGGACGTGCTGCGGGCCCTGCAGCGGGAGCCGGGAGCGCTGGACGCCTGCCTCACCGAGATCGGCCGGGTGCACGGCGCGGACCACCGGCTGGACCGCGCGGTGAAGGACCTGTTCACCGAACTCGCCGACCTGGACGGCGTCGAGGGGCGCGCCCGGCGCCTGGTGGAACGGCTCGCGCTGGTCCTCCAGGGCTCTCTCCTGGTGCGATACGCCCCACCGGAGGTGGCCGACGCCTTCTGCGCCTCCCGCCTGGGCGGCGACCACGGGGCTTCCTTCGGCACGTTGCCGGCGGGCTTGGACCTGGAGTCGGTGGTGGACCGCGCACGCCCGACGCAGTGAGGCGCGGGCCGTCCTGACCCACCCGGGGGCGAGGAATCGCGCGCTCATCAACGAAACGCCCAGCCACGAACCGGCCCGCAATCGCCGGCGCCCAGCGAGCCGCACCCCCGGCCGCGCGTCCGGCCACCCCCTCGGAGGAAGGGGGTGGTGCTGCGCCGACACGGCACCACCCCCCACCACCTGAGTCAAGTCTCAGCCACACCCCGGCGGTTCACCAGGGTTGCAGGGGGTTGCAACTTATGGGGGCACATGCGCGGAGTCTGTGCCTCCGCCATGTCCGGAACGGCAGTATGAGAGACACAGTCGGACCGGAAACCGCCGCCCGGACGGCTTGACAAGTGTGTTCGACGCCCCTTTTCCGGGAGGACCGCAGTGGTGAACCCGCCGATGAACGTGGCGCGCCTGGCCGCCGTGGACGCGGCGCATGCGGCGCGGGTGCTGAGCGAGGTGCGTGAGGCCACGCTCGCCGGGCAGCGTACGCGGCTCGCGCCCCGTCCGGTGATCGAGCAGTCGTGGGGAAGGATGCTGCGCAGTGGCGTCGACCCCGAACACGACTTCCGGTCCGGACTGTTGCCCTCGGACGAGGTGCGCCGCCGGCGGGAGGAGTCGCCGCTGCGGCACGTCCTGCCGGTGTTGCGGGAGGGACTGCTTTCGGTCGCGGACGTCGCCCAGCACATCATGGTCGTCGCGGACGCCGACGGGCGCGTGCTGTGGCGTGAGGGGGCGCCGTCGGTGCTGCGGAAGGCGGACGGGCTCGGCTTCGAACTCGGCGCGGACTGGCGGGAAGACGTCGTCGGCACCAACGGGGTGGGCACTCCGGCGGTGGTGCGGCGGCCGGTCCAGGTGTTCGCCGGCGAGCACTTCGTACGGTCGCACGTCTCCTGGACCTGCTCGGGCGCGCCGATCACCGATCCGCGGGACGGGCGGCTGCTCGGTGTGGTGGACGTCAGCGGCCCGTTGGAGACCATGCACCCGGCGACTCTCGCCTGGGTGGACTCGGTGGCGAAGCTGGCCGAGGCCCGGCTGCGGGAGCTCCATCTGGCCTCGCTGGAGCGGCTGCGGGTGGTGGCGGCGCCGGTGCTGGCCCGGTTGGCCGGGCGGGCGCTGGTGGTGGACCGCGACGGCTGGGCGGCGGCCGTGACCGGGATGCCGTACGTGCGGCGGGTGACGCTGCCCAAGACCCTGGCGCCGGGCCGCCGGTGGCTGCCCTCGCTCGGTTCCTGCGCGGTGGAGCCGCTGGCCGGGGGCTGGCTGCTGCGGGCGGAGGAGGAGCCCCGGGCCGGTGCCCGCCGGATCGTGCTGGACCTCGCCCGGCCGGGCCGCTGCACGGTGACGGTCACGGCTTCGGCGGGTTCCTGGTCGCGGGAGTTGAGCCCGCGCCATGCCGAGTTGCTGTTCCTGCTCGGCGAGCACCGTGCCGGGCGCGGGGCGGCGGGGCTGGCCGAGGACCTGTTCGGCGATCCTTCCCGGACCGTGACCGTACGGGCCGAAATGTCCAGGATCCGGAGGTATCTTGGGGAACTCCTCCAGCATCGGCCGTATCGTTTCCGTGACGATGTGGAAGTGGAAGTGATCCTTCCAGAGGATCCGTCCCACCTGCTCCCCCAGTCGACAGCACCGGCGGTGACAAAGAAGCGGAATGTCGCGCACAACGGCCGGACCGAGTAGCCCGGTCGGGGCGGCCGCCTGGCCGGCCCCGGGCCCGCACGCGCGTCTTCCGCCCATCTGCGCGGTCTTTGCCCTACGCGGCCCGTTCCTGCCGTAGCATCCCGTACGGGCCTCCCCACCTGTTCCTCGCGTCAACCTACGGATCGCCAGGCGCAGTTGGCCCGCCCTCTGGAGGAGAGATGAAGCATCGCGGCAGACACCGCCGACGCAGAAGGGGCGCGGCGCTGCGCGCGGTCCTGACCGGCACCGCGCTCGCGCTCACCGCCGCGGCCACCCTGATCAGCGCCTCCCAGGCCGACGTCACCGAGAACCCGGGCGCGCTGAAGCCGCTGACCTCCCCGGCGGACACCAGCCGGCTCCGCCTCCAGGAGCGCCTGGTCCCCGCGCGTACCCTGGACCGGCTCACGGACGCGATGGGCCGCCCGGTCGGTGTGGACGCCGTGCTCCAGAGCACCGACCGTGGCCTGCGCCGGGACGGCGACTGCTCCGCCGGCGACCGCGCCTCCCTGCCCGTCGCCCCCGCCGCCGCCCGCGCCTACTGCTGGGACCCGGCCGACACCGCCACCGGCGACTGGCGGCCCGCCTCGGTGACCACCTCCGGCGACGCCGACGACGACGGCGTCTGGGGCACCCACCGGGTCGTCCTCGCCGGCTGGACCCACAGCACCACGACCGGCCGCCCCGCCGAGCGGGGCCTCGCCCGGGTCGCCTTCGTCGACGCGGACGATCCCGCCCACCTCTCCTACCGGTGGGTGCTGCTGGTCGTGCCGGTCGACGGCGGCCGGGACTACCGGGGCCTGACCTCCGGCCTCTCCGGCATGGTCTGGTACCAGAACAAGCTGCTGGTCACCACCACGGCCGGCGGCGCCGACGCGCTCTACGTCTACGACCTGGACCGCATCCAGCGCACCACGGTCGACGGGCCCGCGATCGGCCGCGTGCCCGGCGGCTGGTCCGCCGACGGCTACGACTACGTGCTGCCCGCGGTCGCTTCGTACCGCTTCGCCTCCGGCCGCTGCGCCCCCTCCGGCCCGCCCTGTCCCGGGGCGCTCGCCCTCGACCGCGGCACGACGCCCGACAGCCTGGTCGCCGCGGAGTGGACCGCGCCCGGGCGCGACCGGCGCGCGAGGCTGTGGCGGTACGCGTTCAGCGACGATCCGGCACGTCCGGGGCTGCTCGCCACGGACGCCTGGGGGCGGGCGGACGCGGTGGAGGCGTACCGGACCCGGGCGGACGGGATCCGGGGCCTGCTGTCGTACCGGAAGCCCGGGGCGGACCGGCCGTCCTGGTATGTGGGACGGCTGCCCGAGTCGCGGGACGGACACGGCGGACTGTGGCGCCAGGACACCCGGGGTGCCCGGGCGGCCCGCTGCGGCGCCGACGCCTCGGACCGCTGCTGGGCGCAGGACGCGGGCTCCCTCTCCTACTGGCAGGAGACCGGCGAGGTGTGGTCGCTGTCCGACCGCATGCTGTTCGCGCTGCCACTGGCCGAGCTGGACCGCTCCCTGGACTGACGGCCGGTCGCGCCGCCCGGCCCGGGGGGCGTTGTCCCGCCCGGCTCCCAGGAGCACTGTGCCGCTCGGCACCAGGGCAGGCGCGTACCCCTCCTCCGGAGGCGGTCGCACCGTCGGGTTCGAGAGCGGTTGCGCCCCTCGACGGCGAGGACCGCCCCGTCCCTCAGCACGGACGGGCGGGCACCCGCGTCCCCTCGGTTCGGACGGGCGGTCATGCCCCGGCGCCGGGCGCGGGCGGGTGCCTCGCCTGCGGGAGCGGTCGTGCCGCTCGGCTCCGGCGGGCAGTCGCGCCCCTCGGCTCCGAGGGCCGGGCCCTCGCGCCGCCCGGCTCCGGGGGCGTTCCCGGACCCGATCGACAGACCGGGCCGCGGGATGGTTCCCTGGCCCGCATGAGCAGCACGCCTGTCACCACCTGGTCCCTGGAGCAGACCTCCCCGGCCGACCTCCTGCCCTCCGCCGCCCCCGACGGCGACGTACGGATCGTCCGCGCCGAGGTCCCCTCCCCCGAGTTCAGCCGGTTCCTGTACGCCTCGGTCGGCGGCGACATCCGCTGGACCGACCGGCTGGGCTGGACGTACGCGCGGTGGCGGGAGTACCTGGAGCGGCCCGGCGTGGAGACCTGGGTGGCCTACGACCGCGGCACCCCGGCCGGCTACGTCGAGCTGGAGCCGCAGGACGAGGGCGCGGTCGAGATCGTCTACTTCGGGCTGATCCCCGCC
Source organism: Streptomyces flaveolus (assembly GCF_000716535.1). Classification (GTDB taxonomy): domain Bacteria; phylum Actinomycetota; class Actinomycetes; order Streptomycetales; family Streptomycetaceae; genus Streptomyces; species Streptomyces flaveolus_A. The sequence goes on from NZ_JNWV01000020.1 coordinate 315,613, forward strand.
TTCCGCGGCCGGCGCATCGGCGGCCACCTGCTGGCGTACGGGACGGCCCGTGCCTGGGACCTGGCCGAGCGGTGGCCGGGGCGGACGCCGACGAAGCGGGTGTGGCTGCACACGTGCAGCAAGGACGGCGAGTTCGCGATGGACAACTACCAGCGGCGCGGCTTCAAGCTGTTCGACACGAAGGTGGAGCTGGAGCCGGACGTGACCACGCCGGGTCCCTGGCCCGGCGCATACCCCGCCTGACCTGCCAGGACAAGCCTCGCGGCGACGCATGTGAGCGACGACACCCTTGTTCCACATTCCGGGACAAGGGTGTCCGCATGATGGATGAAGCTGGACTGTGTCCAGATCGCCGTGACACGCTTTCGTCATGTCCGGAACTGGAATTGCCTTGGTGAGTCGGCGGCACGTCGATCTCGGCCGCATGTCCAGCGCCATCTGTCCGGCGAGCTGACGCCTCCCAGCACCGCCGTTCCCTCCTCGTACCTGATCGCGTGCGCGATGACGCGCACCCATGTCGCATGCGCCCGCACGCGCAGGTCAGCCGCATTCCCGCCTGTCCCGAAGGACGTACCTCCATGGCCGCCACCCCACAGAACCCTGCCGCCTCCGCGCCCCGCCGCAAGGTGAGCCGTCACCGCGGTGAGGGCCAGTGGGCCGTTGGCCACTTCACCCCGCTCAACGGCAACGAGCAGTTCAAGAAGGACGACGACGGTCTCAATGTGCGGACACGCATTGAGACGATCTACTCCAAGCGCGGCTTCGACTCGATCGACCCGAACGACCTGCGCGGCCGGATGCGCTGGTGGGGGCTGTACACCCAGCGCAAGCCCGGGATCGACGGCGGCAAGACGGCGATCCTGGAGCCGGAGGAGCTGGACGACGAGTACTTCATGCTGCGCGTCCGCATCGACGGCGGGGCGCTGACCACGGCGCAGCTCCGGGTGATCGGTGAGATCTCGCAGGAGTTCGCGCGCGGCACGGCGGACATCACCGACCGGCAGAACGTCCAGTACCACTGGATCCGGATCGAGGACGTGCCCGAGATCTGGGACCGGCTGGAGGGCGTGGGTCTGTCCACCGTCACCGCCTGCGGTGACACCCCGCGTGTGATGATCGGCTCCCCGGTGGCGGGCATCGCCGAGGACGAGATCATCGACGCCACGCCGGCGCTGGAGGAGATGAAGCGCCGCGTCCTGAACAACAAGGCGTACTCGAACCTGCCGCGCAAGTTCAAGACGGCCATCTCGGGTTCGCCGCTGCTGGACGTCGTGCACGAGATCAACGACGTCGCGTTCGTCGGCGTACGCCACCCCGAGCACGGCCCGGGCTTCGACGTCTGGGTCGGTGGCGGCCTGTCCACCAACCCCAAGCTGGGCGTGCGGCTCGGCGCCTGGGTGCCGATCGACGAGGTCCCGGACGTCTACGAGGGCGTCATCTCGATCTTCCGCGACTACGGCTACCGCCGGCTGCGCAACCGGGCCCGGCTGAAGTTCCTCGTCGCCGACTGGGGCGCGGAGAAGTTCCGGCAGGTGCTGGAGGACGAGTACCTGAAGCGCCGGCTGACCGACGGCCCCGCTCCCGAGCAGCCGGTGCAGCAGTGGCGCGACCACATCGGTGTGCACCGGCAGAAGGACGGCCGCTTCTACGTCGGTTTCGCGCCGCGCGTCGGCCGGGTCGACGGCGCCACGCTGACGAAGGTCGCCGACCTCGCGGAGGCGCACGGCTCGGGCCGGGTGCGCACCACCGTCGAGCAGAAGATGATCATCCTCGACGTCGAGCAGGACAAGGTCGACTCGCTGGTGGAGGCCCTGGAAGCGCTGGACCTCACCGCGCGGCCGTCCTCGTTCCGGCGCGGCACCATGGCCTGCACCGGCATCGAGTTCTGCAAGCTCGCCATCGTGGAGACCAAGCAGCGCGGCTCGCAGCTGATCGACGAGCTGGAGCGCCGGCTGCCGGACTTCGACGAGCCGATCACCATCAACCTCAACGGCTGCCCGAACGCCTGCGCCCGTATCCAGGTCGCGGACATCGGTCTCAAGGGCCAGCTCGTCCTCGACGACCGGGGCGAGCAGGTCGAGGGCTACCAGGTGCACCTGGGCGGCGCCCTCGGACTGGAGCCGGGCTTCGGCCGCAAGGTGCGCGGCCTGAAGGTCACCGCGGAGGAGCTGCCCGACTACATCGAGCGGGTGCTCAAGCGGTTCCAGGCCGAGCGCGAGGACGGCGAGCGGTTCGCGGCCTGGGCGGCGCGGGCGAGCGAGGAGGCGCTGTCGTGAGCGAGCGGGCCGCGCCCTTCTACTGCCCCTACTGCGGCGACGAGGACCTGCGCCCGAGCGGCGAGGGTCACGGCGCCTGGGAATGCGCCGCGTGCAACCGCGCATTCCAGCTGAAGTTCCTGGGGCTGCTGGCCCGGGGCGTTCAGCGAGCCGACAACGGAGGGGACGACCTGATATGACGACGGCTCAGGAAGAGCGTACGACCGAGGAGTTGAAGGCGCTCGCCGAGCAGGCGGGCCGGGACCTGGAGGACGCCTCCGCGCTGGAGATCCTCCAGTGGGCGGTGGACACCTTCGGTGCGAAGTTCTGCGTCACCTCCTCCATGGAGGACGCCGTGGTGGCTCATCTGGCCTCGCGCGTGCTGAAGGGCGTGGACGTCGTCTTCCTCGACACGGGCTACCACTTCCCGGAGACCATCGGCACCCGGGACGCCGTGGAGGCCGTGATGGACGTCAACGTCATCACGCTCACCCCGAAGCAGACGGTCGCCGAACAGGACGCGGAGTACGGCCCGAAGCTGCACGACCGCGACCCCGACCTGTGCTGTGCGCTGCGCAAGGTGCGGCCGCTGGAAGAGGGCCTGAAGAACTACCAGGCGTGGGCGACGGGCCTGCGCCGCGACGAGTCCCCGACCCGGGCGAACACCCCGGTCGTCGGCTGGGACGAGAAGCGGCAGAAGGTCAAGATCTCGCCGATCGCCCGCTGGACCCAGGACGACGTGGACGCGTACATCACCGAACACGGCGTGCTCACCAACCCGTTGCTGACGGACGGCTACGCCTCCGTCGGCTGCGCCCCGTGCACCCGCAGGGTCCTGGAGGGCGAGGACGCGCGGGCCGGCCGCTGGGCGGGCCGGGCCAAGACCGAGTGCGGGCTGCACGGATGACGAACAAGCGGATTCAGGAGAACCACGTGACGACCGGAGCCACCGTCTGGCTCACGGGTCTGCCGAGCGCCGGCAAGACCACCATCGCGTACGAGCTGGCGGGCCGGCTGCGCGCCGAGGGCCACCGTGTCGAGGTGCTCGACGGCGACGAGATCCGCGAGTTCATCTCGGCGGGCCTCGGCTTCTCCCGGGAGGACCGGCACACGAACGTGCAGCGCATCGGCTTCGTCGCCGAACTGCTGGCCCGCAACGGCGTCAAGGCGCTGGTCCCGGTGATCGCGCCGTACACGGACAGCCGGGACGCGGTGCGGGGGCGGCACGAGGAGAACGGGACGCCGTACCTGGAGATCCACGTGGCGACCCCGGTCGAGGTGTGCAGCGTGCGCGATGTGAAGGGGCTGTACGCCAAGCAGGCCGCGGGCGAGCTGACCGGGCTCACCGGCGTCGACGACCCGTACGAGGAGCCGGAGACGCCCGACCTGCGGATCGAGTCGCAGCACCAGACGGTCCGGGAGTCGGCCGCGTCGGTGTACGCGCTGCTGAACGAGAGGGGACTGGCATGACCACGGTCGCCAAGGTGGACGAGGGCACGGACAGCCCGTACGCGCTGTCGCACCTGGACGCGCTGGAGTCCGAGGCGGTGCACATCTTCCGCGAGGTCGCGGGCGAGTTCGAGAACCCGGTGATCCTGTTCTCCGGCGGCAAGGACTCCATCGTCATGCTGCACCTCGCGCTCAAGGCCTTCACGCCTGCGCCGGTGCCGTTCTCCCTGCTCCATGTGGACACCGGACACAACTTCCCGGAAGTCCTTGAGTACCGGGACCGTGTGGTGGACGCACATGGGCTTCGCCTCCATGTGGCCTCCGTCCAGGATTACATCGACCGCGGTGTGCTCAAGGAACGCCCCGACGGCACCCGCAACCCGCTCCAGACCCTCCCGCTGACGGAGAAGATCCAGAGCGAGAAGTTCGACGCCGTCTTCGGCGGTGGCCGCCGCGACGAGGAGAAGGCCCGCGCCAAGGAACGCGTCTTCTCCCTGCGTGACGAGTTCTCGCAGTGGGACCCGCGCCGCCAGCGCCCCGAGCTGTGGAACCTGTACAACGGCCGGCACGCCCCCGGTGAGCACGTCCGGGTCTTCCCGCTGTCCAACTGGACCGAGCTGGACGTCTGGCAGTACATCGCCCGTGAGGGCATCGAACTGCCGGAGATCTACTTCGCCCACGAGCGCGAGGTGTTCCAGCGCGGCGGCATGTGGCTCACCGCCGGGGAGTGGGGCGGGCCGAAGGACGGCGAGACGGTCGAGAAGCGCCAGGTGCGCTACCGGACCGTCGGCGACATGTCCTGCACCGGCGCGGTCGACTCCGACGCCGACACGATCGAGAAGGTCATCGCCGAGATCGCCGCGTCCCGGCTGACCGAGCGGGGTGCGACCCGCGCCGACGACAAGCTGTCCGAGGCCGCGATGGAAGACCGCAAGCGCGAGGGGTACTTCTAAGCATGAGCACGACCACGACCGAGGCGCTCTCGGCCACCACCCTGCTGCGGTTCGCCACCGCCGGCTCCGTCGACGACGGCAAGTCCACGCTCGTCGGACGCCTGCTGCACGACTCCAAGTCGGTCCTCGCCGACCAGTTGGAGGCCGTCGAGCGCGCCTCCGCGAGCCGTGGCCAGGACGGCCCGGACCTCGCGCTGCTCACCGACGGCCTGCGCGCCGAACGCGAGCAGGGCATCACGATCGACGTCGCCTACCGCTACTTCGCGACCCCGCGCCGCCGGTTCATCCTCGCCGACACCCCGGGCCATGTGCAGTACACCCGCAACATGGTCACCGGCGCCTCCACGGCCGAGCTGACGGTGATCCTGGTCGACGCCCGCAACGGCGTGGTCGAGCAGACCCGCCGGCACGCGGCCATCGCCGCCCTCCTGCGCGTCCCGCACGTCGTCCTCGCCGTCAACAAGATGGACCTCGTCGGGTACGAGGAGCGGGTCTTCGCCGCCATCGCCGAGGAGTTCACGGCGTACGCGACCGAGCTGGGCGTCCCGGAGGTCACCGCGATCCCGATCTCGGCGCTGGCCGGCGACAACGTGGTGGAGCCGTCCGCGAACATGGACTGGTACGGCGGTCCCACCGTGCTGGAGCACCTGGAGACCGTGCCGGTCAGCCACGACCTGGCGCACTGCCACGCGCGGCTGCCCGTGCAGTACGTCATCCGGCCGCAGACCGCCGAGCACCCCGACTACCGGGGCTACGCGGGCCAGATCGCGGCCGGCACGTTCCGCGTGGGCGAGCGGGTCACCGTCCTGCCGTCCGGCCGTACCTCGACGATCTCCGGCATCGACCTGCTCGGCGAGCCGGTCGACGTGGCCTGGACGACGCAGTCGGTGACGGTGCTGCTGGCGGACGACATCGACGTCTCGCGCGGCGACCTGATCGTGCCGACGAAGGACGCCCCGGCCACGACGCAGGACGTGGAGGCGACCGTCTGCCACGTCGCCGACGCGCCGCTGACCGTCGGGCACCGGGTGCTGCTCAAGCACGGCACCCGCACGGTCAAGGCGATCGTGAAGGACATCCCGTCCCGGCTGACGCTCGACGACCTGTCCCTGCACCCGCACCCGGGACGGCTGGTCGCCAACGACATCGGCCGGGTGAAGATCCGCACCGCCGAACCGCTGCCGGTCGACTCCTACGCCGACTCCCGCCGCACCGGCTCCTTCATCCTGATCGACCCCGCCGACGGCACCACGCTCACCGCGGGCATGGTCGGCGAGTCGTTCGCGTCCCCCGAGCCGGTCAAGGACGCGGCCGACGAAGACGGCTGGGACTTCTGAGCATGAACTCCACCGATTTCTTCTCGACGTTCGCGAAGGAGGGCGGCCGCGTCGGCAGCGGCGCCCTCGGCAGCGGGCAGGGTGGGGTCGCGCGATGTGCGCTGTGACGTACGCGCACTGCCTGCGCGCCCCGTCCCCCCACCCTCCCCCACATGCTCGGCTTCGCTCGCAAGCGGGGGGACCCCCACCCCTGAAGCGACGAAGACCCTTTGCCGACTCCCGGCCACGACCTGAGAGACCGTGACCGCCGGGCCAACGAGAGGAAAGCCTCCCGTGCCTGCCAACCGCTCCACTCTGCTTCGCCGCGGGTTCGCCGCGATCGCCGCGCTCCCCCTGTTGACCCTCGCGGCCTGCGGCTACGGGTCCGACTCCAAGGACGACAACGCGGGCGCCAAGATCGCCACCGGCGCCAAGAAGATCGACGGGCTCGGCTCCGTCAAGATCGGCTACTTCGGCAACCTCACCCACGCCACCGCCCTGGTCGGCAAGCAGAAGGGCTTCTTCCAGAAGGAGCTCGGCGCCACCGAGGCCAAGTACCAGGTCTTCAACGCGGGTCCGTCCGAGATCGAGGCGCTGAACTCGGGTTCCATCGACATCGGCTGGATCGGCCCCTCCCCGGCGATCAACGGCTACACCAAGTCCGACGGCAAGAGCCTGCGCATCATCGGCGGCTCGGCATCCGGCGGTGTGAAGCTGGTCGTCAACCCGAAGAAGATCACGTCCCTGAAGGACGTCAAGGGCAAGAAGATCGCGACCCCGCAGCTCGGCAACACGCAGGACGTGGCGTTCCTCAACTGGGCCGCCGAGCAGGGCTGGAAGGTCGACGCGCAGAGCGGCAAGGGTGACGTGTCCGTCGTCCGCACGGACAACAAGGTGACTCCGGACGCCTACAAGTCCGGCTCCATCGACGGCGCCTGGGTGCCGGAGCCGACCGCGTCCAAGCTGGTCGCCGAGGGCGGCAAGGTGCTGCTGGACGAGTCGTCGCTGTGGCCGGACAAGAAGTTCGTGATCACGAACATCATCGTGTCGCAGAAGTTCCTCCAGGAGCACCCGAAGGCCGTCGAGGCGGTCCTCAAGGCGTCGGTCGAGACCAACAAGTGGATCAACGCCAACCCGGACGAGGCGAAGGCCGCGGCGAACAAGCAGCTCGGCGTCGACTCCGGCAAGGAGCTGCCCGCGAACGTCCTGGACCCGGCGTGGAAGTCCATCCAGTTCACCGACGACCCGCTCGCCGCGACCCTGGACACCGAGGCGAAGCACGCCGTCAAGGCCGGTCTGCTGGAGAACCCCAAGCTGGACGGCATCTACGACCTCACCCTCCTGAACAAGGTCCTCAAGGCCGAGGGCGAACAGACCGTCAGCGACGCCGGACTCGGCGCCGAGTAAGTCCCGTAGCCGATGAGTTCCCAGGAGGTGACGACCATGGCAACGACCTTCGCCGAGGCCGCCGAGACGGTCGAGCACGCGGCGCGCATCGAGCACGTCTCGAAGTCCTTCGCGACACCGGGCGGGCAGCAGCTCGTCCTGGACGACATCAGCCTCGATGTCGCACCGGGTGAGTTCGTCACCCTCCTGGGGGCCTCGGGCTGCGGCAAGTCGACGCTGTTGAACCTGGTGGCGGGGCTGGACCAGCCCTCCGCCGGCAGCATCGCGACCGACGGGCGTCCGGCCCTGATGTTCCAGGAGCACGCCCTGTTCCCGTGGCTGACCGCGGGCAAGAACATCGAACTCGCCCTCAGGCTCCGGGGCGTTCCGAAGAACGAGCGCCGCGAGCGGGCCGAGCGGCTGCTCGAACTGGTGCGGTTGCAGGGCTCGTACGGCAAGCGGGTGCACGAGCTGTCCGGCGGTATGCGCCAGCGCGTGGCCATGGCCCGCGCGCTCGCGCAGGACAGCCAGCTGCTGCTGATGGACGAGCCGTTCGCCGCGCTGGACGCGATCACCCGGGACCTGCTGCACGACGAGCTGACCCGGATCTGGGCGGAGACGGGCGTGTCCGTCCTGTTCGTCACGCACAACGTGCGCGAGGCGGTACGGCTCGCGCAGCGGGTGGTGCTGCTGTCGTCCCGGCCGGGCCGGGTGGCCCGTGAGTGGCGGGTGGACATTCCGCAGCCGCGGCGCATCGAGGACGCGCCGGTCGCCGAACTGTCCTTGGAGATCACCGAAGTACTGCGTGGGGAGATCCGGCGTCATGGCCAGCACTGAGACCAAGACCGTCACGGACGCGGGGAGCGTCGAGGCGGGTCTGGACGCCCTGGAGGTCGTCGCCGCCGGCCGTACGCCGTTCCGGCAGACGTTCACCAGCAAGATCCTGCCGCCGGTCGTCGCCACCGTGGTGGTGCTGGTCGTGTGGCAGGCGCTGATCTCCTTCAAGATCGTCGACGACCCGACGAAACTGCCCTCCCCCGCCGACGTCGGCGGCGAGTTCAAGCGTGCCTGGCTGGAGGGCACGCTGCTGGGCTACATCTGGACCAGCGTCTCGCGCGGCCTGCTGGGCTTCCTGTTCGCGCTGGCCATCGGCACCCCGCTCGGTCTGCTGGTGGCGCGGGTGAAGTTCGTGCGCGCGGCCATCGGCCCGGTGCTGTCCGGTCTGCAGTCGCTGCCGTCGGTGGCGTGGGTGCCGCCGGCCGTGATCTGGCTGGGCCTGGACAACTCGATGATGTACGCGGTGATCCTGCTCGGCGCGGTCCCGTCGATCGCCAACGGCCTGGTCTCCGGCATCGACCAGGTGCCGCCGCTGTTCCTGCGGGCGGGCCGCACGATGGGCGCGACCGGGGTGCGCGGCGCCTGGCACATCGTCCTGCCGGCCGCGCTGCCGGGCTATCTCGCGGGCCTGAAGCAGGGCTGGGCCTTCTCCTGGCGTTCGCTGATGGCCGCGGAGATCATCGCCTCCTCCCCCGACCTGGGCATCGGCCTGGGCGCGCTGCTGGAGAACGGCCGCAACGCCAGCTCGATGTCCATGGTGTTCGAGGCCATCTTCCTGATCCTGTTCGTCGGCATCGCCATCGACCTGCTGATCTTCAGCCCGCTGGAGCGGTGGGTGCTGCGCAGCCGCGGCCTGCTGGTGAAGAGCTGACCATGCGCCGTCCCGTCCTCCTCGTCATCGCCCACGGCAGCCGCGACCCGCGGCACGCGGCGACCGTGCACGCCCTGGTGGAGCGGGTGCGGTCGTTGCGGCCGGGCCTGCGCGTGGAGACCGGGTTCCTGGACTTCAACGTCCCGTCGGTGCACGGGGTGCTCCAGTCGCTGGCCGCGGAGGGCGTGCGGGACGTCGTCGCCCTGCCGCTGCTGCTGACCCGCGCGTTCCACGCCAAGGCCGACATCCCCGCCGTGCTGCGGGACGCGCCGGCGCGGCTGCGGATCCGGCAGGCGGACGTGCTCGGCCCGTCCCCGCTGCTGCTGTCCGCGCTGGAACGACGGCTGTACGAGGCGGGACTGTCACCCGCCGACAAGTCCTCGACCGGGGTCGTCCTGGCCTCGGCGGGGTCCTCCGACCCGGAGGCGATCGCGGTGATCGCCGACATCGCGCGGGAGTGGTGGCACACCGGTTGGTGCGCCGTGCGACCCGCGTTCGCCTCCGCATCCCTTCCCCGCACCGAGGACGCGGTGCGGGAGCTGCGCGCCCTCGGCTGCGAGCGGGTCGCCGTCGCGCCGTACGTCCTGGCCCCCGGCTTCCTGCCGGACCGGATCGCGCGCGGCGCGGCCGGGGCGGACGTGCTCGCCGAGGTCCTCGGCCCCGCCCCCGAGGTGGCGCGGGTGTCGCTGGAGCGGTACGACAGCGCCTGCCGGCCGGCCTTGGCGGCACTCGGCGCGTAACCGCCGCGCGGCCGTGGCGGCGCGTCGCGCGCGTCGGCCGCGGGTTCGTGGAGGCCGGGCGCGCGGTTCCCCGTGTCCCCGGCGGTACCACGGTGCCGTCGGTCGTCACGGCACGCTCCCACCTGCCCGGTTTCCTCGAAAACCCCTCCTGGGCACTTCCGGATCTGCTGGGATGGACCCCTGAGCGCTATCGGGGGAGAACGGTTCACGTGGCCGGTCGGGAGTTCGGGTGTCACCTGGGGCTGCCCAGGGCCCTGTCGGGTCTGCCGCTCAGCCCGCTCGTGCCCGGGTACGGCGCCTTGGCCGCGGCTCAACACGCGGCTGGCCTGCGCCACGTCGGCGAGGCGCTGGGGGCCGGCACCGGTGGGTTACGGGTGCTGGACGGGCTGTTCGTGCCGGCTGGAACGCGTGGCCGGCGCCGGGTCGACGCGCCGCTGCTGGAGGGGCTGGCCCGGTCCTCGGGTCCCGCCGTCGCCCCGCTCGCCGCGCGGCTGGCCGAGCTGCACCACGCCGACCCGCTGGCACCCCGCCGGATCGTCCTCTACCAACTGATCAACCTGCTGCAGGAGCGCCCCGAGGACGCCCGCGGCTCTGCCGTGCGCGAGGCGGGCGTCCACCCCGACGAGGCGGCCGGTCTGCTCGCGGCGGCCCGGCTGCGCCCCCGGCTCGACCGGCGCCAGCGGGATGCCGCGGAGTCCCTGGCCGACGCGCTGGCGCAGGCGCGGCTGCACCGGCTGCGCGTCCTCCTGGACCGGCTGCCCGCGGATGGTGCCGACCCGGCGCTCACGGCCGTGCGGGACGGGACGGCCGAGCGGCTGCGCGCCGTCGAGGACGCCCTGCGGGACGGGCGGCGGGCCGAGGCGCGGGGCGACCGGGAGACGGCGGGCGACGCCTATCTGCGGGCGCTGCGGACGGCCGCCGACGACCGGCGGGCGCTGCGCGGGCTGGTCCGCCTGCACGGCCACCGGCCCGCGCTCGGCACCGAACTCCGCTCGGACCACGTCGAGTTGAACTGGAAGGACGACCGGGAGACGCCCGGCGAGTGGCGGCTGCTGCGGCTGTACCGGGACGGCCGGGGCAGGCCCGCCGTACGCGCCCTGCCCGGCTCCGCCACGGCCACCGCGGGCCCGGCGCGGGACACCGCTGCCGAGCCGGGCAGCACGGTCCGGTACGCGGCCCTGCCGCTGCGCGACGGCCGGGTGGACGGGCCACCGCTGGTGTCCCGGCGGCTGCTCGTCGCCCCCGAGGTGGAGCGCCCGGTGCTGACGGACGGCCCCGAGCGGATCGACTGCTCCTGGCGGCGGCCGGACGCCGCCGCCGAGGTCACGGTCGAACGCACCGGGCCCGACGGAGAGACCGCGCACCTCACCGCCCGCGCCGACGGGTTCACCGCGACCGGCCTCCCGGCCGGCGACCACGTCTTCCGCATCGTGTGCCACTACCGCACGTCCGACGGCCGTACGGTCCCCTCCCCCGGCCTGCGCACGACCGCCACCGTGCACCCCTGGCCGGAGCCCGTGCGCACGCTGACCGCCCGGCCCGTGGAGGGAGCCGTGCGGTTCGCCTGGACCGGGGCGGAGGACGCCGAGGTCCGGCTGGTGACGTGGCCCGGCGGGGCTCCGGAGCCGGGCACCGAGCTGCGCACCGAGGCGCTGCCGCCCCCGCTGGACTGGCCCGGGCCGGCGGACGCCCTGTGTCCGCCGCCCGGCACATACACCGAGGTCGCCGCCGTCGCCGTACGCGGGGCGCGGGCGCTCGCGGGGCCGACGGTCGGCGTGGAGGCCGTACGGCCCGTGCCCGGGCTGAGCGCCCACCGGCTCCCGGACGGGCAGGCGCGGATCCTCCTGGACTGGCCCGAGGACGTCCCGCACCTGGTGGTCGGCTGGACCCCGGTGGGGTCCACGGGCGGCGGGGAACGCACGGTCACCGCGCACGCCTACCGGCGCGGCGGCCTGCACCTGCCCGTCGGCCCGGGAACCGTCCGGGTGCGGGCCGCCTCGGTGCCCCGGGTGCCCGGCGCGGTGGTCGTGGTGCCCGACGCGGCCGAGGTACTGGTCCCGGCGGACGCGTCCGTCTCCTACCAACTGGTCCGCGCGCCAAGGCGGTTGCTCGGCCGGAGCCGTCGCCCGCTGCTGCGGGTCACGCTCAGCGCGCCCGGTGGGCTCGCCGAGGTCCCGGAGTTCGTGTGCGTCGCCCGCGGCGGCACCCTCCGCCCGCGCAACGCCGCCGACGGCACGACCGTCCTGCGGATACCCGGGCCCGAGCTGGCCCGGCACGGCAGCATCGAACGGGAACTGCCGGCCGCCCCCTGCCCGGCCCCCTACACCCTGCGCGGCTTCCTGCTCGGGGAGCACGCCGCCTCGGTCCGACTCGAAGAACCCTCTCTCACCAGCCTGGTGGTGCGCTGAGCCATGACGACCGTGATCTGCCCCTACTGCTTCACCCGCGCGTCGGCGGCCAGACTGCCGTACCGCTGTCTGATGACACCGAACGGGGTGCGCGGTGGCGCGCCCTGCGCACCCCAGCCGGACGAGACATGGGCCGCGTTCATGGGTCCGGGCGTGCCCCCGGCGGCCCGGATGCGCGGCCCGGTGTTCGCCCCGGCGCGCAGGCTCGCCGGACTCGCCGGGCCCGGCGGCTCCGGCAGCAGCGTGCCCTGCCCCGACTGCGGTGTGCCGACGCCGGTGCGGGTGTGCGGGTCCTGCCACAGCGACCTGCCCAGCGACTACTGCGACCAGGACAGCCGGATCATCGCCCTGGTCGGTGCCAAGGCCTCCGGCAAGAGCACCTACGTCGCCGTCCTCCGCAACGAGTTGGACCACCGGGTGGGCCAGGCCTACCACGCGTCGCTCGCGGCGATGGGACAGCACACGCAGGCACGGGACAGGGAGATGGCCGAGGACCTGTACGAGCGGCTGCGGTTGCCGGGCGCCACCCGGCCGGCCGCGCTCGGCTTCAACGACCCGCTGCTGTACCGGCTCAGCCTGCCCAGGCGCGGGCTGCTGGGCGGCTCCGGCACCCGGCACACCACCCTGGTCTTCTTCGACGCGGCCGGCGAGGACCTCGCGGACGCGGAGGCGATGGACCGCTACACCCGCTACCTGAGCGCGGCCGACGGCATCATCCTGCTCGTCGACCCCCTGCAACTCGGCTCGGTGCGCGACCGGTTGCCGGTGCACGACGGTCCGCCGCTGCCCGTGGTGGAGACCTCGCCCCGGCAGATCGCCGCCGACCTCGCCGCCCAGCTGCGCACCCACGGCAAGGGCAGGGCGGGCGGCCGGGTGACCACCCCGATCGCCGTGGCCGTCACCAAGACGGACATGCTGGGCCCCCTGCTCGATCCGCACTCCCCGCTGCTCCACAACGCCCCGCACACCGGCGGTGCCTACGACGCCGAGGACCGGCTCGCCGTCCACGAGGAGCTCCGCGCCCTGCTCACCGACTGGGACTCGGGCGCGCTGCTGCGCCAACTCGAGCACGACTTCGCCCAGTTGTCACTGTTCGGACTGTCCGCGCTGGGCGCGCCGCCGCCCGCGAGCGCACCGGCGGACGTGCCGAAGTCGGGGCCGCAGCCGGTGCGGGTGGAGGACCCGCTGCTGTGGCTGCTCTCCCTGCGCGGGCTGCTGCCCGTCCGCACCGCCGCGAAGGACAAGGCCTCGGCCGCGAAGGCCGGGAAGGAGCGCGTGCGGTGAGCCTCGCCCAGTTCCACTACACCTCGGCGCCGCCCGGCCCGGACGGGTCCGGCTTCCGCTTCACCGCCGTCAGTCCCGGCGTACCGGCCGCACTGCTGCGGGAGGCCGAACAGCTCATCGGGTACGAGCCGCCGCGCGACCTGCCCGACCGGCCGGACAGCGAGCAGTTGAGATCCTTCCCGCGCTCCCTGAGCTGCACCGAACTGTCCGACGGCGGGCTGCTGTTGTGCCGGTCGGTGTACACCGGCGCCGACTACAGCGGGCGCTGGGGCAACTTCCACGCCCACGCCGTGCACCTGCCGCCCGGTACCCGGCTGCCGGACGGCGCGCTGCCGATCACCGCGTGGGAGTCGCCGCGCTGGGCGGACGCCACTCCGCCGGGCGGACGGCCGGAGCCGATCGACCGGTTCGAGCCGTCGGGGCTGCTGCGCCGGGACGGGCTCGTGGCGTTCGCCCGGTCCCGCGCGGACCGGCTCGCCGCGTTCTTCGCCGACCTGCGCACGCTGGCCGACGGCGGCGACGCCCGGCAGATCGTGCTCGTGGAGCGGGACAGCGCGGACGTGGCCCAGTGGATCGCGCTGGCCTGTACGGTCCTGCCGCGCGAGCAGGCGCACCGGCTGACCTTCACGACGTACACCCGGCGGCCGCAGCAGGCCCGCCAGCAGATCGTGGGGGCGCTGCCCTCGTCGGATCCGGTCGGGCACGACCACCGGTTCCGGGTGCACGACGGCACCGGCCGGGCCGCCGGGGAGCCGGTGACGGACATCTGGGCCGACGTCTGCGCGCGGATCTGGACGGCCGGCCGGCCGGAGCTGTTCCGCGACACCGTCCGCGGCAGCGGGGACACCGCCGGTGGGGTCGGTGCCCTCGCCGTCACCGCGCTCGCCGAGCACATCACCCTGCCCCCGGCCGCCCGGACGGCGGCGGCCCGCTGGGCCACGGACCACGCCGCCGGACTGCCCGAACCGACGCTGACGGCCCTGATCGGGGAGCTGGCGCGGGAGACCGGGGAGAGTTCCGTGGACTCCGGCGACGAACCGGCCGCACTGGCCGCGCTGTTGGCCCGGCTGGACGGGCAGGTGCCCACGGCCGTCTCGGCGCCGCTCGCCGCCCGGGTGCTGTCCCTGGCGGTCCGCGGCCGGGGCCCGGTGCCCGCGCTGGGCGCGGGTTCGCTGACCCCGCAGGTGCGCGCCGCGCTGGCCCGGGACCTCGCACCCGACCTGCGCCACGGCATCGCCGACGCGACCGGGCCGGCGATCGGCCGGCCCCTGGCGCTGCTGCACCTCGCCGACCTGCTCGACGTCGACTGCACGGACCTGCTCCCGGAGTTCGCGGGCCGGGCCGCCCGGGAGCTGGTGAGCGGAGATGCGACGGGCGACCGGGCACCGGTGAGTGCGGATCCGGCCGGCGACCAGGCGCAGGTGACCCGGGATCCGGCGCGTGCCCGAACCCTGGTGAGCGGGGGTCCGAAGGGCGACCGGGCGCTGGTGAGCACAGCGCCGATGGGCGGCCAGGCTCCGGTGAGCGTCCAGCCTGCGGACGTCCGGACCGATGCCGCCCTCCTCGACGCCGTACACGGCCACCCCGCCCTGCGCACCGCCCTGTTCGGGGCGCTGAACGCGCTCGCGGCGGCTCATCCGGCCGCGGTCGCCGCCCGGCTCGCCGGGTCCGGGCTGCCGGTCGCCCTGGACCCGGGCTTCCCGCATCTGCGGATGTGCGTCCTCGGCGACGCGGCCGGCCCGTCCGCCGGTGAGCGGCGCGGCCGGCTGCGCGCGGTGCTGCACACCGCCGGGGTCTCGCCGCACGCCGAACCGGCCGTCCTGCACACGGCGTTCCGTCTGGTGTGGGGCGAGGAACTGCCCACCGGCGAGGAGGCGAGCCTGCTGCTGAACGAGCTGGGCTCGGACGCGCACCGGCTGGCCGGCACCCGGGACCTGCTGGTCGCCGCCGCGCTCGCCGCCCCCGCCGAGGACGCCGCCGTCCCGCTGCTCGCCGCCGACCTGCTGCGCTGCTTCACGACGGAGCTGGCCCCGGCCCACCGGGCGCCGCTGCTCCTGCTGGAGTTCGCCGCGCTGCTCGGCACCGACGCAGAGGGCGAGAACTGGGTGGAACGGGTCCGGGCGCTGCGGGACGGCGCGGTCGGGCCCGTACCGGAGCAGGTGACCCGGCGGGTGTACGACGCCCTCGCCCGGCGGCTGCTTTCCGTGCCGGTGCCGGAGAGCGAGTTGTACGCGCTGGCCCGCTCGGGCGACCCGGCGCTGCTGGCGGCCTACGAGCGGGCGGCGCGCGGTGCCACGGTGGCCGAGCGGCTGCGGACCGCGCCGTCGTACGTCGCCGCCCGCTTCTGCGACTGGAGCGCGTACCAGGACACCGATCCCGGCTGGGAGGCGACCCGTACGGCGCTGCTGGCCAGGGTGCTGCGGCCGGTGGTGCGGGCGCTGCCCGCCGAGGACCAGGTGGCGGTCGAGGAGGTGCTGCGGCGCACCGGCCGGGGCCGGCTGGACGCGTACCGCGCGTGGAACCGGCCGGGCGCCCTGGGCCGGCTCGCGGGCCGGCTGACCGGGCGCGGCCGGCGCGAGGACGCCCGGCCGGCCTGGCACGGGGACGTCCAGCCGCCCGCCGACGGAGGTGCCCGGTGAACGCCGGAGGCGGTGACTCGGATCTGCACCTCGTGCTCCAGGTGCTGCTGGCCCTGTGCGGCTGGTCGGGGCTGGTCGCCGTCACGGTGTGCCTGTTCCGGACGCTGTGGGAGTTCCTCGGGCGGGGTGTGCGCGCGGTGTGGCGGGGACTCGGACCCTGGCAGGCGGGCCGCCTGGACCCGCGCCTGCCCGGGGTCGGCGCCGCCGAGCCCGCCGAAGTCGCCTACTGGTGGCGGCAGTCGTGGGCGGACGCGGCGAGCGCCGCCCGGGACGGCATGCGGACGCTCTGGCGGGCCTTCACCGATCCCTGGATGGACCGGACCGTACGGAACCTGTTCCGCGGCCGGCGCCCCCGGGGGCGCTGGGTCCGGGTACCGCTCGGCCGGTTCCTGCTGGTCGCCCTGATCGCCCCCGGTACGGCGGCGGGCGCGCTGATCGGCGCGGTGCTCGCCACCGTGCTGCTCGGCTGGGCGCTGCTGGTCTTCGCGCTGCTGCTCGGCGTCGTCTGGCTCGGCTGGGCGGCGGGCGTGCCCCTGCTGCGCGGGCTGGAACGCGGCTGGGCGCTGCTGCGGGGCCTGCGCATGGCCTGTCCCCACCCGGGCTGTTACGCGCCGGTGCCGCTGGCCGTGCACCGCTGCCCCGACTGCCCGGCCCGCCACGCCGAGCTGCGGCCGGGCCGGTACGGCGCCCTGTGGCACGTGTGCGGCTGCGGGCGCCGGCTGCCCGCCACGCGGCTGACCGGGCGGGGCGAGCTGTCCGCGCTGTGCCCGCGCTGCGAGCAGATCCTGCCCGAGGCGCTGGCCACCACCCGGGTGGTGCACACCCCGCTGGTCGGCGGCACCTCCTCCGGCAAGACGATGCTGATGACGGCCATGGTGGAGGGGCTGCTCTCCTGGGCCCGGGAGGGCCGGCTGCGCGTCGAGTACGCCACCACGGCCGACCGCGGTGCCCACTCCGGTATCAGCCGCCGGCTGAGCGAGTCCGGCTGGGCGCACGCCACGACCGGTGGGCCGCCGCGCGCCCTGATGCTCACCGTGGCCCGGGGCCGGCGGCGCCGGCTGCTGTACCTGTACGACCCGATGGGCGAGTCCGTGAGCGACGCCGAACGGGTGCGCGCCCAGGGGTACTTGGCGCACGCGGACGGGGTCGTCCTGGTCGCCGACGTCCTCGCCGATCCCACGGTGCGCGGCCGGCTCGGCCCGGCGGACGCCGAGCGGGCACAGCGGGCGCGGCCCTCGGCGCAGGGCCCGCGCACGACGTACGAGCGGCTGACCGGCGAACTGGCCGCGCTCACCGGGCGCCGGCGCCGGCTGCCGGTGGCCGCGGTCGTCACCAAGCGGGACGTGCTGGACCGGCTGACCTCGCTGCCGGTGCCCGGCGACGGCCCGATCGACGACTGGCTCGGCGACATCGGGCTGGGCGCGCTGGTGCGGGCCCTCGGCCACGACTTCGGGGCGGCCCGCTACTGGGCGGTCAGCTCCCACGCGGCCACCGGCACCGGCCCGTTGGAGAGCGAGCAGCGGCGCGCCGCCGAACCGGTGCTGTGGCTCCTCGCGGCCTCCGGGCTGCGCACCGGCCCGCTGACCGGGCAGGCCGGCGGCGGGGCGGGGCGGGTGCCGTGGCCCCGGCGGCGGCCGGACAGCGCCCCGGAGAGCGGCAGGGACGGCGACAGGGAAGGCGGGTACACCCCGGCATGAACCACGTGACTCCGTCCGCCGGCCGGGCCCGGCGGGTGATGGCGGGACTGTTCGTCGCCGCACTGCTGCTGGCGGCGGCCGCGCTCCTCCTCGGGGCGTGGCTGTCGCTGCCCCGGCCCTGACACCTCCGGCGACGACTCTCCCTCACATGACTCCCCCTCGATGACTCACATGAAAGGAACTGCGGCGTGAGTGACATTCCCGGCGGGCCGATGGCCAACCGGCCGGTCCACTTCATCTGGCTGCTCGACTGCTCGTACTCGATGCAGGGCGAGAAGATCGCCAAGCTCAACTACGCGATCAGAGAGGCCGTTCCGGAGATGCGGTCGGTGGCCCACGACAACCCCGCGGCCCAACTGCTGCTGCGCACCGTCACCTTCTCCACGACCGCGCAGTGGCACCACCAGACCCCGGTCCCGGTGGACGACTTCACCTGGCAGGACGTGCAGGTCGACGGCATGACCAACCTCGGGGAGGCGCTGCACCTGGTGGCGCGCGAGCTGCAGACCCCGCCGATGCCGCAGCGGGCGCTGAAGCCGGTGCTGGCCCTGGTGTCGGACGGGGTGCCCACCGACGACTGGAAGGCGGGCCTGAAGGCCGTGGACGCCACCCCGTGGGGCCGCAAGGCGGTCCGGGTGGCCATCGCGATCGGCGCGGACGCGGACCGGGGTGTGCTCCAGGAGTTCCTGGGCAACCCGGAGCTGCAGCCGCTGGACGCCAACAGCCCCAAGCAGCTCGCGGCGGCGATCCGCTGGGCGTCCACGGCGGCCGTGAAGGCGGCCTCCCAGCCGGTCGCCGGTGACGGGCCCGGGGTGAGCACGGCGAAGCAGCCGTACGCGCCGCCGGTGCTGGACGACGACGATGACGACGACGTGTGGTGACGCTCGGGGTGCGACGGTGGGAGACGCTGGAGGGCAGCGTCCAGGGCGTGGGCAAGCGCCGCAACCAGGACTGGCACGACTGGCGGGGCACCGGGACCGGCGCCGACCCGCTGGTGCTGGCGGTGGCCGACGGCCACGGCTCGGCGGTGCACGCGCGCAGCGCGCTGGGCGCGCGGTTCGCCGTGGACCGGTTCCTGGCGCTGGCCACCACCTTCGGGCGGGCGGCGCACGACTGCCATGGACCGGGGCGGCTGACCCGGCTGATGACCTATGCCCGGGACGACTTCCCGCGGGCCCTGGTCCACGCGTGGCGGCAGGAGGCCCTCGGCCACTGGGACCGCAACCGCCCGGTGGTGGAGGAGGCCTCCCGGGAGCCGGGGACCGAGGAGAAGCTGGTGCTGTACGGCACCACGCTGATCGGTGCGGTGCTCACGCCGTGGCTGTTCGTGGCCTGGCAGATCGGCGACGGGGACCTCGCGGTGGTCGAGCACGACGGCACGCTGGTCCGGCCGCTGGCACCCGCCGAGGAGGACCTGGGCGACGAGACGGAGTCGTTGTGCGGGCGGGAGGCGTGGCGGGCGATGCGGATGCACTGGGCGCCGCTGTTCGAGGAGGCGCGGGCGCCACGGCTGGTCGTCCTCTCCACGGACGGCCTGTCGAAGAGCTTCGCGTCGGCCGACGGGTACCGCGAGTTCGTCAGCGGGCTGGCCGGGCGGCTCGCCGAGGAGGGCAGCACGGGCGTCCGCGAGGCCCTGCCGGACTGGCTCACCCAGGCGTCCCGCTACTCCGGGGACGACACGACCCTGGCGGCGGCGGTACGCCCGGACACCGAGGCCGACGCCTCGGTGCCGGTGGACGCCCCGGACCCGGCACGGGGCCCGGCGGCACCCGGCGCTCCCGGCGCCCCGGCGGAGCCCGGGGAGCCCGGTACGACGGACGCACGGACGCCACCCGGCCCGGCCGGCGGCGAGGTGGACATGGAACGGACAACGGAGACGTAGATGAGCGGCATGCTCGATGGCGGGGTGCACCTCGCGGCGGAGAACGGTGACGACGTCGAGATCCTCGACTTCCTCGGCGCGGGCGGCCAGGGCGAGGTGTACCGGG
The DNA here is from genome assembly GCF_000716535.1 of Streptomyces flaveolus. Lineage (GTDB taxonomy): Bacteria > Actinomycetota > Actinomycetes > Streptomycetales > Streptomycetaceae > Streptomyces > Streptomyces flaveolus_A. The sequence goes on from NZ_JNWV01000020.1 coordinate 335,436, forward strand.
TCCGGACGCCGGACGGGGAACGGGCCCTGAAGTGGTACTACCCGACCTGCGCGACCGCCGGCCAGGAGGCGATCGTACGGGAGCTGGTGAGCCGGGACTTCGCCGACGACCGGTTCCTGTGGCCGGAGGCCTTCGTGCCGGAGCACCACGGCTCGTTCGGCTATCTGATGGGTCTGCGCCCGGACCGCTACAAGGGTCTTCCGGCGCTGTTCCGGCGGCAGTTGCGCACCAGTCCGCGCGCGCTGCTGACGGCCTGCCTGTACACGGTGGAGGCGTATCAGGCGCTGCACTCGCGGGGCATCGCCTACCGGGACATCTCCTGGGGGAACATCTTCTTCGACCCGGACACCGGTGACGTGCTGGTCTGTGACAACGACAACGCGGTGGTGGAGGGCGACGCCAGCGGCATCTCGGGGACCATGGAGTTCATGGCGCCGGAGCTGGTGCGCGGCGACCCGGGCGCGCGCCCCGGCACCCAGTCCGACCTGCACTCGCTCGCCGTGCTGCTGTTCATGCTGCTGATGAACCACCACCCTCTCAAGGGCAGGCGCGAGCTGGGCATCCACTGTCTGGACGAGGCGGCGGAGCGCAAGCTGTACGGCAGGAGCCCGCTGTTCGTGTTCGACCCGGCGGACGACGCCAACGCCCCGGACCCGCTGGAGCACGCGACCGTGCTGGCCACCTGGGACGCGGCTGCGGAGCGGCTGCGGGAGCTGTTCCGGCGGTCGTTCACGACGGGGCTGCGCGATCCGGCGGCACGGGTGCGCGAGTCGGAGTGGCGGGACGCGCTGCGGGCGGTGCTGGACGCGGTGGTCGAGTGCGCCTCGTGCGGGCGGCAGAACATGACGGAGCCGGGCGAGAACCCGCCGCCACGGGACTGCTGGGGGTGCGGGGCCCGGCTGGTGCTGCCGCCGCGGCTGACGGTGACCACTCCTCCGCCCCGCAGCGAGCACCACATCCGGCTGCGCCGCGCCGCCCGGGTGCAGGCCCACCATCTGCTGCCGGAGCCGACGCGGCACGACTGCTCGGACGCGGCGCTCGTCGCGGAGCTGGTCGAACACCCCAAGAAGCCCGGGCGGTTCGGGCTCGCCAACCGCTCGCGGGAGACCTGGACGGGCACCCGGTCGGACGGCACCGTGCAGAAGATCGAGCCCGGTCAGACGGTGCCGCTGCGGTCGGGGCTCGACCTGGACCTCGGCGGCGGGGTCCGGGCGGTGGTGCGGGCCCGGTGACGTCCCGTGGCCGGAGCCCCGTGGCGGCGGGGCTCCGGCCGGTCACAGCCCGAGCGCGTTGATGAGCTGTTGGGTGAAGGCGAGGCTGCCGGTGCCGGCCGAGGCCGCGATGGCGATCGTCTCCAGCGCGGAGCGGATCCGGCCGCGGTTGGGCGGCAGGCCGTCGTCGGCGGACTCCTGGAACTGGGCCTGGATGATCTCGCCCTGGGGCACCAGTTCCGGGTACTCGACGCGCAGCGTGTCGGTGAGCCGCTGGGCGAGGTCCATCATGGTGGGCAGGTCGGGGTGGGCGTGGTTGATCTGGATCTGGCCGTGGTCGCCGAAGTTGGCCGGGCCGTTGACGTTGCCGAAGTTGTAGGTGCTCATCCTGTCCTCGCTTCGGTCCGGCGGCTCGCCCCGGACCGGAGGAGCCGTCGGATGGGTGGGGTTTACGGCTTCGGCGCGGGCGGCCCTGACCCCGCGGGACCGGGGCCGCCCTGGGCTCCCGGGCCGCCCTGGGGGCCGGGCCCCTGCTGCCCGCCCAGGAGGATCGTCCCGTGGGCGCCGAAGTTGCTGGGACCGCTGACGTTACCGATGTTGTAGGTCTGCGTGTTGATGACCTGTACGGCCTTGTCGTAGGAACTGGTGTCGATGTCGTGGTCGCGCAGGAACCGTTCCGTGGCGGTCAGCACGCCCTGCTGGAGCCGGAACAGGAAGTCCTGCGCGTCGGTGCGTTCGATGTAGCCGGCCTCGTCCCAGGCGCCGAGGTCCTCGCGCAGGCTGCCCGTGGCGCCGTAGTCGTGGCGGACGTGCTGCTTGGTGATGGAGCGACGGGTCCTGGCCAGCGCCCGGTCGTGGTCGTTCTGCCAGCGCCGGCGCCGCAGGATGCGGCCGAGGGCGCCGCGCAGTTCGGGGCCGGTACGGCGGGTGGCGTACCGGAACAGGTCCCACCAGCTCTCCCAGGGGGCGACCGGGAGCCGGTCGACGCGGTAGAAACGGCCGTCCAGCGGCGGTATCGCGTAGGCGGCCACCTCCCAGGTCAGGCTGGGGTGCTGGAGGATCGCCCGCAGGTACATGGAGACGATGAGCCGGCCGCCCTCGCCGACGCGTTCCAGGCACAGGTGGGTGCGCATGCCCGCCCCCGGCGTCTGGAGGCCGGCCTGCACGAGTTGCTTGGGGATCTGGGCGCGGGGCCGCCGGGTGGGGTCGGGCACCAGCTCGGGTATGAGGTGGGCGTTGCTGCCGAGGACGTAGAGCCGGTTGCGGGCCCGCAGCCCCTGGAGCCCGGAGATGTTCTCCATGTGCCGGGCCACGTAGGTGTGCAGGTCGATGACGTCGAACGGGCGCATCGGCAGTTTTCCGCCGCCCGGGGCCTCGGCGGGCCTGCTGATGTCGATGGGCTGCCAGACGACTTCCTTGATCTTGTCGCCGCTGCCGACGAACGGCTTGGTGTAGGCGGCCTCGTCGGCGTAGGGCAGGACGTTGGCGCGTTTGAGGTCGTGCAGCGCGGCCTCGGCCTCCGGCTCCACCGGAGGTGCGGTCCGCTCGGGTCTGTCGGCGGAGAGGAACACCTCCCGTGCCGTGACGCGGCTGCGCGCCTGGGCGTGGCGGACCAGTGTCCAGGCGATCGCGTAGGCGCCGAGAGGACCGAAAATCGCCACCCATCCGAGTGAACGGTGTCCGTTGACCAGCCCCCAGAGCCCGAGGAGGAGGGCGACGGGTACGGCCGTCTGGAGGCAGGCGAGGCGGCGGTCGAGGGCGGCGCGGCGGCGGGTGGCCACGCGCGCGTGCCGGGCGAGGGCGACGAAGTTGATGTTGAGGCTGAGCCCGATCGCGTTGAGCCGGTCGCCGGTGAGCATGCGGTCGACGTACAGGGCGAAGTCGTCGTCGAGGTGCACCGAGGCGCTCAGGCGCCGGGTCACCCCGTCCTTGCGGTACTGCGGCAACGACGGCAGTGGTCTGCCCGTCACGCTCATCCGTCCGTCCCCCTCAGGCCTTCCGCGCGGTTCACCCTAGGGACAACCCCGCGGGTTTGTCGCCTGGTTCGGCGAGCCGCGGTGCCGGGGGACGGCCGTGTGGTATCGGCCGCCGCGGTCCGGCGCTCCCCTGTGACGTCGGACCGTGGCGGCTCTTGGTTCTGCGCCGGACGGCGTCGTCATGTCACACGTCCGGTGCGGCCGGCCCGCCGGAGGGGCGTTTATCGGCCACCCTGCTCCGGGTCAGTCGAACCGGAGCGCACCGGTGCGGGTGCGCTTCAGTTCGAAGAAGTCGGGGTGCCGGGCCAGCACCCGGAAGCTGTCGAAGAGTTCGGCCGCCACGGCGCCGCGCGGGACGGCGCGCAGTACGGGCCCGAACCACACGGTGCCGTCGATGTGGAGGGTGGGTGTGCCGACGTAGCCGCCGGTCTCCGGCTCGGCGCCGGCCGCGTGGCTGCGGCGGACCGCGTCGTCGTACGACGGGTCGTGGGCGGCGGCCGACAGGTCGGCGGGGAGCCCGAGTTCGGCCAGCGCCTCGGTGACCACGGTGTCGAAGTCCTCGACGCGCCGTTCGTGGATGCGGGTGCCGAACGCGGTGTACAGGTCGCGCAGCACCTTCTCGCCGTACCGCTCGGCGGCGGCCACGGCGACCCGCACGGGCCCGATCGAGCGGTCCACCAGGTCGCGGTACCAGTCGGGGAGTTCGTTGCCGGTGTTGTGCAGGTACAGGCTCATCGCCCGGAACCGGAGGTCGAGCGGGCGCAGCCGCTCCACCTCCAGCAGCCAGCGGGAGGTGATCCAGGCGAAGGGACAGGCGGGGTCGAAGAAGAAGTCGACCCGGGTCGGGGCGGTGGTGTCGGTGACCGTGTCCGTGTCGGGGCTGCTGTGCGTCATGCCGCCGACGCTAGTGCGCCGGTGGCCCAGAATCCCGACCCAATCCCGCTGCACTTCTTTGACCCACTTCAGGCAGCGGTCACGCGCGCACCGCCTCGTCGGCCAGTCGGACCAGTTCGGCGACGGACAGTGAGCCCGCCGGCCGGTGCTCCCGGGCGAACCGGTTGGCGAGGCCTTGGAGCAGTTCGTTCAGCGGGGTGGGGACGCCGTGCAGCCGGCCGAGCAGGACGATCTCGCCGTTGAGGTAGTCCGCCTCGATGGTGCCGGTGCCCCGGACGAGGGACTGCCAGGAGGAGCCGCCGCCGCGCGGTGCCCCGTCCAGCGGGACCAGGGTGACCTTGTCGCCGCGGGCCGCGCGCTGCTCCTCCGCGCCGGCGTACGGGATGCCGGCGGCGTCCAGCACGGCCTCGCCCTCGGCCCGCACGCGCGCGAACAGGGCCTGTGCCTCCGCGCTCGCCACCGGCCCGCTGACCGCTTCGAGGGCGTTGCCGAGGTTTCCGAGGAGCTTGGCGTACTGCCAGCGCGCCACGTCGGGCACCACCGGCGCCTCGAAGTGGGCGTCCGCGAGGTCGGCGGCGATCCGGTGGGCGGTGTCGTCGGTGCCGTGCGGGACGCGGCCGAGGTGCAGGACGCCGGTGAGCGGGGTGCCGGCGGCGGAGACGACGCCGGGTTCGACGAAGGTCGACGGCAGCCAGACGCAGACGCCGTACACGTGCCGGAAGCGGCGCAGGGCCAGCCTGCCGCTCTCGACGCCGTTCTGCAGGCAGACCAGCGGCAGCAGTTCGGCCGCCGTGCCGCCGCCGGCGACGGGCAGGTCGGCCCAGGTATCCAGGGCGGCCACGGTGTCCTGGGTCTTCACGGCGAGGACGAGGACGTCGTCGGCGCGCAGCTCGCCGAGCGGTCCCGGCCCGTTGACGGCGGGCAGCCGGTGCGTCGACTCGCCCTGGGGAACGCGCAGTCGCAGCCCGTGCTCGCGGAGGGCGGTCAGGTGCGGGCCACGGGCGACGAGGACGACGTCCCGCCCGGCCTGGGCCAGCCGACCGCCGACCGTACCGCCGACCGCGCCGGCCCCGATGATGATGTAGCGCATGGGCAGAGCCTCGCACATGCGTCCGGCCCGGCGGCGCGCCGGTGTGGTGCGGCCGTCGTGCCCCGTGGGGGCGGGCACGACGGCCGCGCTCGGCGCATGCCGCGTTGCGCGAAACTCTGGCCGATCGGCGGGGTCGGGTTCAACTCCTCGGCACAGCTGTGACTTGTTCAACAAACTTTCGTAATGACAAAGGGGGCTCCTGGCGGCGGATCGGACACCGCGTCCCTGAGGGTCGCCCCCGAGAACCGGCGATAGATGTAAGGGGCCGCCGTCCTCCCCAGCGGTGATCCGGCCCCCGCGCGGTTCACCGGGCAGTACGACGAGATGGCTTTATCCCGCCCCTACCGTCGAACAGGAGCAAGCGCAGACGTGGCGGCAGGGGGCCGTCACCGCACACGAGGGGGAAGACCCGTCATGGGGAACACAGAGGTGCGGGTGCGGGGGCTGGCCGCCCGCGCCGGCGGCTGGAGCGCCCGGCACCGCTGGGCGGCCGTCGGCATATGGGTGCTGTTCGTCGTCCTGGCGATGGGGCTCGGCTCGGCGGCGGGCCGGGTCGACGTGAACGAGAGCGATCAGCTCAAGGGGGAGACGCACACCGCCGCGAAGATCATCGATGACGCCGGGATCAAGGAGCCGGCCGGTGAGACCGTCCTGATCCAGTCGAAGGACGGCGCCGTCAAGGCCACCAGCCCGCAGTTCCGCGCGGCCGTCGCCGACGTGGTCGGGGCCGTCGAGGGCACCGGCAAGGTGACGGCGGTGACCTCGCCGTACGACACGCACACCGTCTCCCGGGACGGCCGCAGCGCGCTGGTCCAGTTCGACCTGCGCGGTGACGCGGAGACGGCGGCCGACCGGATCGAGCCGGTGCTCAAGGCCGTCGCCGGGGTGCAGAAGGACCACGGCACGCTGCGGATCGAGGAGATCGGCGGCGCCAGCATGCAGAAGCAGTACAAGGACGCCTTCGGGGACGACTTCCAGCAGGCCGAGTACTCGGCGGTGCCGGTGGCCCTCGGCATCCTGCTGATCGCGTTCGGCGCGCTGGTGGCCGCGCTGCTGCCGGTGGCCCTCGCGATCACCGCGATCATGGCGACGATGGGCCTGATGGGCCTGGTCAGCCACCTCCAGCCGATGAGCGACACCGCCAACTCCGTGATGCTGCTGGTCGGTATGGCCGTAGGCGTCGACTACTGCCTGTTCTATCTGCGCCGGGAGCGCGAGGAGCGGGAGGCCGGCCGGGACGCGGGCACCGCCCTCCGGATCGCCGCCGCGACCAGCGGCCGGGCGATCATCGTCTCCGGTGTCACGGTCTGCGTGGCGATGGCGGGCATGCTGTTCACCGGGCTCGCCGAGTTCGAGGCGATGGGTCTGGCCTCGCTGATGGTGGTGGCGGTCGCCATGGTCGGCTCGGTGACCGTGCTGCCCGCGCTGCTGTCGCTGCTCGGCGAGCGGGTCGAGAAGGGGCGGCTTCCGTTCCTGGGCCGCCGCAGGCGCCGGGGGAACGGAGACAGCCGGTTCTGGACGGCCGTGCTGCGGGGCGTGCTGGCCAAGCCGCTGGTCTCGGTCGTCGTCGCAGCCGGCGCGCTGCTGGCGGTCGCCGCGCCCGCGCTCGGCATGAAGACCCAGCAGCTCACCCTGGACCAGGAGTTCGGCGACTCGCTGCCGATCGTGCAGACGTACAACCGCATCAACGACGCCTTCCCGGGCGGCAGCGAACCGGCCGAGGTCGTCGTCAGGGCCAAGGACATCGACGCGCCCGAGGTCCGGCAGGCACTGGCCGACTTCAAGAAGCAGGCGGTCGCCTCGGGCGCCTCGCGCGGACCGGTCGACGTCAAGCTGTACGACGCCCAGGACGTGGCCCTGGTGTCCGTGCCGCTGGTCGGCGGCTCCGACATGGACCGGGCGACCGAGAGCCTGGAGAAGCTGCGCGACGAGGTGCGGCCCGCCACGCTCGGCAAGGTCGACGGCGTGCAGGCGCCGGTGACCGGGCAGGTCGCGGGCAACAACGACTTCAACGACCAGCTCATGGGCTCCGTCGTCCCGGTCTTCGTGTTCGTGGTCGTCTTCGCCTTCCTGCTGATGCTGCTGTCGTTCCGCTCGCTGACGGTCGCCATCACGTCGATCGTGCTCAACCTGCTGTCGGTGGCCGCCGCCTACGGCATCCTCGTCGCCGTCTTCCAGCACGGCTGGGGTGCCTCGCTGGTCGGCGCGGAGGGCGTCGGCGCGATCGTCACGTGGCTGCCGCTGTTCCTCTTCGTGATCCTGTTCGGACTGTCGATGGACTACCACGTGTTCGTCGTCTCCCGGATCCGCGAGGCCCGGATGCGCGGCCGTACGACGAAGGACGCGATCCGGCACGGCGTGGTCACCACGGCCGGGGTCGTCACCAGCGCCGCGGTCATCATGGTCGCCGTCTTCGCGATCTTCGGCACGCTGTCCATGCAGTCCATGAAGCAGATGGGCGTGGGCCTGGCCGCGGCGGTCCTGATCGACGCCACGGTCATCCGCGGGGTGCTGCTGCCGGCGGTGATGGCACTGCTCGGCGAGCGCAACTGGTACCTGCCGAAGTGGCTGCACCGCCTGCCGGACCTCACCCACGACGAGTCGCCGGAACAGGTGGCGACGCCGGTGCCCGACCGGGGTGAGCGACTGACTGTCTGATGCGGCCCGTTGACGCAGGGCCCGCCGGTTCTCGCTGGGAACCGGCGGGCCCTGTCCGTGCTCTCGCCGTCTCTACCCCGGGCGGTGGCCCGGCAGTTCGGCCTCGATGAGGTCCGCGGCCCGCCGGGTGCCGCCCTCCCGGGCCATCTGCGCCCGCACCTCCTTGAGCCGGCGCGCGACCTCCGGGTCGTCCACCAGGGCGAGGGCCGCCTCGCGGAGGCGGTCGGCGGTGGCCTCCTCGGGGGGCAGGTGCCGGGCGACCCCGAGCCCCTGGAGCATGTCGGCGTTGCCGAACTGGTCGACGGCCTGCGGTACGGCGATCATCGGCGTCCCGGTGGCCAGCCCCTCCTGGCTGCCGCCGGCGCCCGCGTGCGTGACGAACAGGTCGGCCTGCCGCAGGATCGCGAGCTGCGGCACCCAGTCGCGGACGTCGACCCGGGCCGGCACGTCGCCCAGCTCGGCGCGGGACACATGCCGGCCGACCTGGAGGACGACGTGCCAGCCGGGAAGGTCGGCGAAGGCGCGCACGCACTCCCGGTAGAAGGCGGGCTGCTTGGTGAAGGCCGAGCCGAGCGACACCAGGACGACCTTCTCCGCGTCGGCGGGCCGCTGCCAGTCGCCCTGGTCGGCGCGGTCGCCCTGGCAGGCGCCGACGAAGGTGTGGACGCGCTCGTCCACCCGGTCGGCGTGCGGCTGGAGCACCTTCGGGATCAGCACCAGGGAGCGGGCGGGGCGGCCGGCGAAGTCGTCCGGGTGCCGGGTGATCCCGTTCTCGGCCAGCCAGGCCGCGAACCGGGCGTAGTACGCCCGTCCGCGCTCCGTCTTCCTCGGCCCGGCCCACATCGGCTCGGCGACCTCCTCCTCGTAGCCCTCCCAGGCGACGAGGTTCGGGGAGAGCGAGACCGCCGGGACGCCCCAGCGGTGGGCGAGGACACGGGCCGGGTAGGAGGTGATGTCGTACAGCACGAGGTCGGGGGTGTCGTCGGCGTAGGCCTCGACGAGCTGCGGGAGCGCCTGGACGGCGTCGTCCAGGAACGGCTCCACGTTGTCCAGCAGGGTGGTCCCCCAGGCCTCGGGGTCGGCGTCCGGGCCCGGCAGGGTGGAGGTGTAGGGCACGGGCCGGGCTCCGGTGGCGGCCACCTTGTCGGCGAAGGCCGGCGGGATGGCATAGCTGACCCGGTGCCCCCGGGCGACGAGTTCACGGATCACCTCCAGGCTGGGGTTCACGTGGCCGTGGGCGGCGATGGAGAACATGGCGATGTGGGCGGGCGCGGTCATGAGCGGAAGGCTAGGCGAGACGAGACGTCTCGTTCAATCGATTTCCCCGCCCGGCCCGGTGGCGGGTTCCGGGCGGGTCCGGGCCTCGTCGAGGCCGGCGGTCTCGCTCAGCGTTGGTAGCGGGCCAGCACCAGATTGCCGTCCCTCTCCAGACGACGGCGCAGCTCGGCGAGGCCGATGGCGCCGCTGTAGTACTCCTGGTAGGCCGGGGTGGCCACCTTGTCCTTCCATTCCGGGTAGCCGCGCACGGACTGGGCGGGCGCCGGGCGCAGCCGGGCCGCGAGGGCGGTGCCGGTGGCCCAGCCGTTCTCCTCGGTGTGCAGGGCCGGGTCCTTCAGGGCCCGGGTGCCGGTGGGCAGCATCCAGTCGCCGAGGGCGAGGCGGACCATGTTCTCCGGCCGCAGCAGGAAGTCGATGAACGCGACCGCCTCCTTCTTGTGCGGGCAGTCGGCGGAGACGGACAGCGTCTGCGGGCTGACGCCCTGGGTGAGCCCGTCGGCGCCCGCAGGCGCGGGCAGCACCTCCCAGCGGAAGCCCTCGGGCGCCTGCTGCGCGATCTGCTGGCGATAGGAGAAGCCCAGCGGGACCATCGCGTACCGGCCGCCGAAGAAGCCCGGCAGGGTGTCCGAACCGCCGCTGCCGAGCGTGGAGGCGGGTGCGCTGCGGTCGACCGCGACCTGGTCGTGCACGGTGCGCGGTACGACCGCGTCCCCGGCCGTGAACCGTACGGCGACCTTCCCGTCCGCGTCCCGGTGGAACAGCCGCCCGCCCGCCGACAGGGACAGGTTGAGCGTGGCGGAGACGGGCTCCTTCAGCGGCCAGGCCACGCCGTACCGCCCGGGCCCGCTGAGCCGCTTGGCCACCTGCCGGAACTCCGCCCAGCTCCATGGGTGTTCCGGTGTCGGTATGCGCACCTTCGCCGCGCGCAGCCGGTCCGCGTTCGCGATCAGCACCCGGGGTTCCTGGAGGAACGGCACGCCGTAGACGCCGTGCCCGAAGGTGGTCGCCTCCCAGCCGCTCGCCGGGATGTCGGACCTGAGCCGGGCGGGCAGCAGGCCGTTCAGATCGGCGAGGTAGCCGCCGTAGGCGAAGTCGGCGAGGTCGTCGGAGGCGTCGTGGATGACGTCCGGGGCCTCACCGCCCTCGAAGGAGGTGAGGAGCTGGTCGTGCACGCTGTCCCAGCTTCCCTGGACGTACTCGACCTTGATGTCCGGGTGGGACGCGTTCCACTCCTTCACCAGTTCCTTGTTGGCGGTGACGGACTCCTGCTGCCAGGCCAGGGACTGGAAGCGCAGGGTGATCGGGCCGCCGTCCGTGCGACCACCCGGGGAGCAGCCCGCGAGGAGCAGCAGGAGCACGACGAGCGCCGTGGCGATCCTGGTCCGCGTCAGTCCTCGACCGCGCATCAGCTCTTCACCGCCCCGGCGAGCAGGCCGCCCGCGATCCGCCGCTGGACGAGCGCGAAGACGGCCACGGAGGGCAGGGTGGCGAGGAACGCGGCGGCGGCCAGCGGGCCGAGGTCGGCCACGCCCTCCGCGCCGATGAAGTGGGTGAGGATCACCGGGAGGGTCTGTCTCTGCGGGCTCTTGAGCAGCACCAGCGCGAAGAAGAACTCGTTCCACGCGGTGACGAACGCGAACAGGGCCGTCGCCGCGATGCCGGGTGCGAGCAGCGGCGCCGTCACCGATACGAGTGTTCTCAGCCGCCCGGCGCCGTCCACGGCCGCCGCCTCCTCCAGTTCGGCGGGCACCGCCCGGACGTGCCCGGTGAGCATCCACAGCGCGAACGGCAGCGCCCACACCACGTACACCAGCACCAGTCCGATCAGGGAGTCGATCAGCCGCAGGTTCTTCAGCACCAGGAACAGCGGGATGATCACCAGCACGAAGGGGAACGCCTGGCTGACCACCACCCACCCCGTGGCGGCCCGGGCCAGCCGGGTGCGGTGGCGGGCCATGACGTAGGCCATCGGGGTCGCGATCAGTACGGCGACGACGGCCGTGCAGAGCGCCACCAGCAGGGAGTTCAGGGCGGCGTGCGCCAGCGGCTGCTCCTCGAAGGCCTGCCGGACGTTGGCCAGGGTGGGGTGGCGCGGGATCCATGTGGGGTGCAGGCTGCCCAGCTCGCGCGGGGACTTGAGCGCGGTGGACAGCAACCACAGCAGGGGGAAGGCCAGGAAGAGCAGGTAGCCGAGGAGGGCGGCGTACTGGCCGGCGCGGGCCGCGCGGCGGGTCCTCATGCCTCCTCACCGCCCCGCAGCCGGCCGGCAAGGAACACCGCGAGCAGGACCGAGACCACCGCGACGAGCACGCAGCCCATCGCCGCCGCGTAGCCGAACTGGCCGTAACGGAAGGCCTCTTCGTAGGCGAAGAGCATCGGCAGCCGGGTCTTTCCGCCGGGTCCGCCGCTCGTGAGCACGTAGACCAGGGCGAAGGAGTTGAGGTTCCAGATGAGGTTGAGCGCGGTGATGGCGAGGGCCACCGGTCTGAGCGCGGGCCAGGTGACGGTGCGGAAGCGGCGCCAGGCGCCCGCGCCGTCGACCGCCGCGGCCTCGTGGAGTTCACGCGGGACGTTCTGGAGTCCGGCGAGCAGGGCGACCGTGGTCTGCGGCAGACCGGCCCACACACCTACGACGATCACCGCGGGCAGCGCGGTCGCCAGGCCGCTCAGCCAGTCCCGGCCGGTCCCGAGGCCGAGGTCGCGCAGCGTTTCGTTGAGGACGCCGGCGTCCGGGTTGTAGACGAGCCGCCACATGATGCCGACGACGACCTCGGGCATCGCCCAGGGCACGATCGCGAGGGCGCGGGCCAGGCCGCGCAGGCGTAAGTCCTGGCTCAGGAGCAGCGCCAGGCCGAGCGCCAGCAGGAACTGGGGAACGGTCACGCCGATCGCCCAGACCAGTCCGATCCGGAACGACTCCCAGAACAGGGTGTCGTGCAGCAGGTCACGGAAGTTGAGGGCGCCGATCCACCGGGTGGCGGTCGTCCGGCCGGACTGGGCGTCGGTGAAGGCCAGCAGGATGCCGTAGAGGAGCGGGCCGACGCTGAGCAGGAGGATCGGGATGAGGGCGGGCAGGAGCAGGAACCAGGCGCCGCGATCGGCGACGCGGCGGCCGGCCGGCCGCCGTGCTCCGGCCGGTGGTGTCCCCGCTTCGGCAACCGATGTCACGGAATCAGCCCCTTTGCCTGCTCCGGTTGGCGTGTTCATGTTCGTAAAGGCCCGGTACCCCGTCAAGGGACCGCGCACGACCGCCGGGCCCGCGCACGGTGGCCGACCTGGGCGGATGCGAGACTGGCCGGGGACCGGACACACACGGCACGGGAAGACGGCACGGAGGCAGGACGATGGACGAGGCACGCGCGCGGGACGTACTGGCCGCGGCGGGAGTGCTGCCGGCCCCGGTCCGGGACGCACGGCTCCTGGCCCTCGGTGAGAACGCGGTGTTCGCGGCCGGTGACCTGGTGGTGAAGGTGGGCCGGGACGCGGAGCTGCTGGCGCGGGCCGAGCGCGAGCTGGCCATCGCCGGCTGGCTTGCCGAGGCGGACGTACCGGCGGTACGGGCGGCCGAGCCGAAGCCGCTGCTGGTGGACGGCCACCCGGTGACCGTGTGGCACCGGCTGCCGGAGCCCGTACGGCCGGCCGAGCCGCGGGACCTGGCCGCCCTGCTGCGCCGGGTGCACGCACTGCCCTCTCCCCCCTTCGGGTTGTCGCCCCGCGATCTGCTGGGCGGTGTCGAACGCTGGCTCAGGCTCGCGGGAGACGCGATCGATCCCTCGGACGCGGCGTTTCTCCGTGCGCGCCGGGACGGCTTCGCCGCTCAGGCGGCGGCGCTGACACCGCGCCTGGCGCCGGGGCCGATCCACGGGGACGCGCTGCCCCGCAATGTGCACATCGGGCCGGACGGGCCGGTCCTGGTCGACCTGGAGACCTTCTCCGCCGATCTGCGCGAGCACGACCTGGTCGTCATGGCTCTCTCCCGCGACCGGTACGGGCTGCCCGCGGAGGCGTACGACTCCTTCACCGAGGCGTACGGGTGGGATGTGCGCGAGTGGGAGGGCTGCGCGGTCCTGCGCGGCGCCCGGGAGACGGCGAGCTGTGCCTGGGTGGCCCAGCACGCGCCGTCCAACCCGAAGGCGCTGGCCGAGTTCCGGCGCAGGGTGGCGTCGCTGCGGGACGGGGACCCGACGGTGCGGTGGTATCCCTTCTGAGGGGCCTAGTACTGCAATCACAGTTATGGGGTTTGGCCTCGCCGTTTGTAGTGGCTGATGCGAGCGCGGGTCTGACTGAGCCGTCTCCACCATGACCAGCGC
>NZ_JNWV01000021.1 GCF_000716535.1 Streptomyces flaveolus
TTGAACTCCGGCGGATAGTGCTTCATGACCACGGGACATCCGTTCTCCTGGACTCAAGATCCAAGTCTCTCGGGTGTCCAGGATCCGGGGTCAAGCCCCCTGCGGCATCTTCACACGGCTGGTCGTGAACGGTCCACGAGCCGGCCAGGTCTGGCAGATCGATCCCGACTGGGGTGGCTTCGTCCCGGTGAGCCCCGGCTTTCGCACCTGGTTCACGGGCTGGTTGGCAAGTCGCTGAACCCGCGTTACGCGACCGGGCCAACCCGCAGCCGATCTTCGACGCAGACCACCTCACGGGTGAGTGACCCAAGCCGCCCAATCATGGTGGGCGGCACCGTGCACAGCAGGTGGGTGGTGAGCAGTCGCTGTCTCGTCTGGACGCGCTGCGTTCCGCCTGGTGCGTTGTCGGGTAGCAGGCCGTCCGGCAGCTTGGGCTCATCGACCGCTGGATCGCCGTTGGAGGAACGGTGGGAGGTGGAGCGACGCCAGGGAGCACAGATCGGCCAGCCTCGCCGGGCTGACTGATCCAGCCACACCCGCCAGCGCCGGAGCGCAGCACTACCCACACGTCAGTCTCAGTCGCTCCGCGCAGGACCGATCCCCGTAACCGCCTGGCTGGAGGAGTAGCGCAAGGCCGGTGCTCATATGCGAAAGGGCGGCTGCGCCCGGTTCGAGACCACGCTGTGCGCGCCGGGCCAGAACTGGCGCAGACACCCATTCTGGAGCGGGAACCACGCCCGTTGCCTGCGCTAGGTCACCTGGCTCTGTCGAGCACTGGGCACGCCTCTTGGGGAGGGGTTGCGGGGCGTTACTTCGATGTCGATTGGGCCCCGATCAGGCAGGCCCCGCTGGAGGCGTTCCTCCCGCACTCCTCGACAGCCTGAACGCCGCCTTCCTGACCACACTCATCGACCCGTTCACGAGGCAGATGCCGACTTCTGTGACGTGACTACCGCCTCACGCTGAACTGATGACGTCATGCCACCGAGCTGCACCGCAGTAGCGGGTGCGGTTGCCCGAGGCGTTCACGGATTCTGGGCCGCCCTCGACCTCCTCGGCCGCACCCGTGCGCCGACCCGCTACCCGCCGGTATCCGCGTGGCGGGCCTGCGTCGGCTCGGTCACCGCAGCCTCACGGAACCCGGCGCCCCGCGGGGACACTGGAAGCATCCAGGCCTCCCTTGGCTCTACGGAGAGTGAAACCGCCCCAGCCGTTCCTGCTTACAGCGGCTAACACAATGAGGTGGATCGGCCCGGAGGGCCGTGCTGACGTGAAAGTTGCGTCTTCGGCTTGGTGTGGAGAGTTCGCCGTGAATTGTGTCGGATGAGCTGTGGGACCGCCTGGAACCGCTGCTGCCGCAGCGTGAGCGGCGCTTCAGGTACCCGGGCCGCAAGCCGCTGCCGGACCGGGATGTGCTATGCGGGATCCTCTACGTACTGCATGACAACGCTTCGCGAAAAGTGGCCCTCTGGCAGTCTCCGAAAATCGACCCCCTGATCGTGTGACGCTCTGGTCGGGCCCGTGAGCGTTGATCGTCAGCGGCGAATGCCAGAATCCGTGGCATGCCAGACGCCGACTACTTCTGTGCCGCCGATGATGAGTCCGCCGTTGCGGTGATCGAGGCTGGCGGGCCGGTCCGTGCAGGGCTGGACGTAATCTTCCTCAAGGACATCGACCCGGTCGATGCCATCGCCCAGGTCGAAGCAGTGATGACCGGCTGCAGTTATGAAGAGGCAAGCCAGCGCCCGAGGGTGGGACAGCTGCTGTCCTCTGAGGACGTCGACAGCCCGTTCGTGCTGACCGTGTCGGACACGTTGTGCGATGTCCTGGTCTCCGCCTCAGAGGACGACCTTGTGGCCGCAGCCGCGGCTTGGTCCTCGGCCGGTGGGGTCGTCGGACTCGATGCGTCGACGGCAGCTGTGGTCGTGGAGGCCCTGGCTGGCCTGGCCAGGCGGGCTCGCGCTGCGGGCCTGCGTCTTTATTGCTGGTGGACGCTGTGACGGCTCACTCCCGTCCGGCCCGGTCCTCGGCCAGCGGCTCGCGTCGGGCCCGGGTCCGGTGGGAGTCGCCGGTGAGCGTGAGGACCTCGGCGTGGTGGACCAGGCGGTCGATCATCGCGGCCGCGACGACGTCGTCCGAGAAGGTCTCTCCCCAGCGCCCGAAGGGCAGGTTCGAGGTCACCATCACGGAGCCCTGCTCGCAGCGCGAGGCTATGAGCTGGAAGACCAGGTTCGCGGCGTCCTGGTCGAACGGGATGTAGTCCACATGTGGACCGGGTCGGATCACGGCTCACTTGCTCCAACTGGGCGTGGACGCGTTCGGGATCGACCTATCGCCCGGGACGATCGAGATAGCCCGGCGTGACCACCCCCGTCTGCGGTTCGAACTCGGCTCCATGACGGACCTCAACTTCAGCAATGGCTCGATGGCCGGCCTGGTCGCCTGGTACTAGTGCCGCATCAGAAAACGTTCGCCTCGGCGGCTGGGCAGGTGGTGCAGGTGCCCCGTGCCGTGTTGTCGGAGGCGGATGCAAGACTCTCGCCATGACGGACACGCTCGGCGCGGGCATCGCGCTCATCTCCATCGTCGGCCATGAATTCAGGCAGGTGGACGCGGTGGATGAGACGCTGACCGACGCGTTCGCCTATGCCGGCCCCATGCGTGATCAGATCACTGAGGAAGGGATTTGCCGCACCCTGGTACTCCAGATCAGCGAACTCACGCACGAGCGGGCCGCGCAAAGCGCACTTCCTGCAGTCTCGTTCGACATCAGCGGCCTGGGTCCGAGCCAGGCACGGGTGCGAGTTATCGCGGCTGCTCCGGACGACCTGCGTGCCGTGACGGCCGTCATCTCGGCAGGACACTCGCTGGTCGGGGAGCCTGCCCAGGGCAAGGACGGCAGTGCGGTACTGGTCGTCTCTGTGGGCTGACTACAGCCGCAGGTGCCCCACGGTCTCAGGCGACGTTGGTTCTGGACACGACTCGGCGTAGGCGCTCGTCGGTGGCGTGCTGGTTCCGCCAGATGATGTAGCGGCGGATCATGCTGCCCTGGGCCTTGTGAGTGGGGTGGTCGGTGCCGTCGAGGGCGAAGTAGCGCAGAGCGGTGAACTGGGCCTCGATGCGGTTGAGCCAGGAGCTGTTGGTCGGGGTGTAGGCAATTTCGACGTTGTTGGACTCGGCCCAGTCGGCGACGCGGCGGCAGCGCTTGGTGGTCAAGTGTGGGGAGTAGTTGTCGCAGATGATCGCGATGCGCTTGCCGGCGGGGTGGAGGGAGCGCAGATAGCGGCAGAACTCCAGGAACGTGGAGCGGTTCTTGGTCTTCTTGATGTGGCCGTATAGCTGGTCCTTGCCCAGGTCGTAGGCGGCGAACAGATGCCTGACCCCGTGGGGGCGGGTGTAGGTCGCGCGGCGGCGCGGCCGTGGTCCGCGGCTGGGATCCTTGTGCTTGCCGCCGCGTTCGGCCCACTGGCGGCCGGGGTGGGGCTGGAGGTTGAGCGGCCCGAACTCGTCCAGGCAGAAAAAAACCTCGGGTTCGCCCGGCTCGGGCAGGACCTCGCCGTCAGCGATGGCGTAGAGGTGCTCGACGCGGGCTTTCTTGACCGCGTAATCAGGATCCTTCGACGTCTTCCAGGTCTTCAGGCGTTGAAAGGTGACGCCTTCCTCGCGGAGCAGGATGCGCAAGCCCTCGTGGCTGATGTCGTCGACCACCCCCTCGGCGACCAGGAAGTCGGCCAGCTTGACCAGGCTCCAGGTGGAGAACGGCAGGCCGTGCTCGGCTGGCCTGGACTTGGCGATCTTCTTGATCTCGTGCCGCTCGGGCAGGCTGAACGTCTTGGGCCGACCGCCCTTGTACTTCGGGTAGAGCGAAGTGAAGCCGTCAGCGTTGAAGTTGTGGATCACATCCCGGACCCGGTCGGGGCTGGTGAACGTCACCTCGGCGATCTTGGCTACGTCCATGCCCTGGGCCGATAACAGCACCATCTGAGCCCGGCGCCAGGTCACCACCGATCCGGTACCTCGGCGGACGATCCGGAGCAGTCGCTGCCCCTCGTCGTCATCGATCTCGCGGACCCGCACACGCTCAGCCACCTGCCCAGCATGACGCACAACGCGCAGCGCGGATCACCATCCGGACGGCGCGTCATAACAGGGCGAACGTTGCTTGATGCAGCACTAGCTGATCCACATCCCCAACACGCAGATCGGCACGGTCTTCAAGCACTTCCATCGAGTGCTGCAGCCAGGTGGACGGCTGCTCCTCAGCTTCCATGTCGGGGACACGTCGAAGGTGAAGACGGAGGGCTGTGGCGGCCACCCGATGAAGGTCCACGTCCATCGTCGCCAGCACAGCCGGATGATGGGCTGGCTCAACGAGGCTGGCTTCACCGTCGACGAACACAGGGCACTCACCTCGGCCGAGAGCACCCTTGCGGGGATCCTCCTCGCACGCCGTCAGCCAGACCTCTAGTAAGGTCCCTCACCCGGTCAGCCGCCGGTAGCAGACGAGGGTGGCGGCGATGCCTGCGAAGGCGAGGAAGTGTTCCGCCTTGCGCTCGTAGCGCCGGTGCAGACGGCGGCATCCTGCAAGCCAGGCCACCGCGCACATGCCCTGGCGCCCTGCCCGTCGTGCCGTTACCCCGGCGGGCCAGCTCGGCCACGTCGTCCTTGATGGCGGGGAACTCCTCGGTGTGGAGCAGCCCGGCCCGGTCGAGGTACTCGCGGATCCTGTCCACGATGGTGGCGAGCGGGTACTCGTCGTCGTCCACGGTGCCGTCCGTATCGGGGCTCAGGCGGGCAGGCCGGGCAGGACCTGGCCGTCGGTGGTCTGGGTGCGGGCGGTCAGGGCGTGGCCGTCGCAGACCACGTAGCGGTCGCCGTTGCCGGCCTGCACGGTTTGGGTGACGAGCTCGGTGCAGGCCGCGTCCAGCCGGTCGTACGGCCAGACGTCGAAGCAGACGGGGTCGGTGCACCAGCAGCCGAATGGTCGATGCACTCCCACTCCTCGAGCTCCGCCGGGCCGCGGAGGTCGCCGGCCAGGTCCTCGTGCCGGGACGCCGGCCGGGCGTCGAACCGGGCGTCCTCGAGGGCCGGATCGACCGGCTCTCGGGGCGCGGCAACCCACTGGGCGAGCGGACGGCGCGCAGTGCGCGATGCGGCCAAGGGCGTGGTCATCATCGGCCTCATATTCGTGGGGTGCATTCGTAGTGGGCCGCCGCCAGAGCGCTGTACGACGCTCCACCGAACTGTGCCGAAGCACGAAGTCCGTCACCCAGGTCGGTGTCGAAGCACGGCAGTTGTCACCAACTCGGCGCGCTACTTGTCACCGCGCCCGGGACAGCACGCCTGTTGTCAGTCAAGGTCCGGCCAAGTGTGAGGTTCCGCTACCTCATCGCGAGGGACAGCACTCACAGGCGTGCCCACCCCGTACGTTCCAACGCCTGGCGGGCGGCGAGATAACCCGCGATCTTGAACGCCAGTTCATGAGAGCCGAACGTATCGGCGCGGGCGCGCCACAGCACCACCCGGGTGGCGATCACGAGTCCGTGCGCGGGCAAGCTCAACTGCTCTTCGATCCCCGCAGCGGCAGCCTCGAAGAAGCGTGACAGGGCCTCGGCCGGTTCGTAGTCCACCGTGAGCCCTTGAGCCACCTCGAAGACGAAGCCCTCAGCTGCGGGCTCGAAATCCACCTCGATCTCCGCGAAATGCGGCGCGCAGTTCTGCTTCTGATGCACTACCCGTACGCCACGGATCGGATGCGGCGGGAACCGGGGCGGCACTGACGTCATGCCGGAACGCTACCCCTGCCTAGTAACTTCGCTCCGCTTCCACCGTCGGCCAACGAAACGCGACACCAGCCATAAACGGATGCCTGGATCTTTCGCTGTTCAGCGGCTCTGACCAGTGCCTGTCCGGAATGATGTCTGGTTATGGGGCGGCAAGCGGCTGATATGGACGAATTAGCTGAACACTGGACAAAGCTAGTCGGGGACAGGCGGTGACGGCGGGGGGCCGGGGCGGCCCTGCTGATCCACCTTGCCCAGGACACCACCCTCGACGGCTCCGACCGCGTCAAGGCGGCTGAGGCCTTGGCAGAGCTGAACGGACACATGGAGGCGGCCGCCCGCCTGCTCACAAACCTCGCCAACGACGCCGCCCTGTCCAGCTGGGATCGCCGCTGGGCCGCGGAGACCCTGGGTAGGACCGAGGGACACGCGGAAGACGCCGCCCACCTGCTTACCACCCTTGCCAACGACAGATCGTTGCGTGGCTACGACCGGGTGTCGGCTGCGCAGGCCCTGGCCGACCTCGGCGGCGAGCGCGCCGCCCGCCTACTGGCGGGATTCGCCGGCGACACCACCCTCCGCAGTGATGACCGTGTGCGGGCCGCGCAGGCCATGGGCAAGGTTGACGGGTATGCGGAGGACGCCGCTCGCCTGCTCACCACCTTCGCTCGCCTGCTCACCACCTTCGCCAACGACACCACATCCCCTGTCGTCGCCCCTCGGTCCGCCGCCGAGGCTCTGGGAGGGTTGGACGGGCATGCGGACGAAGCCGCCCACCTGCTCACCACCCTCGCCAACGACACCACCATGTCCGGCTGGGATCGCCAGGGGCCCGCGGAGACCCTGGGTAGGGTCGACGGGCATGCGGACGAAGCCGCCCGCCTGCTCACCAGCCTCGCCAACGACACCACCCTCGACAGCCACGAGCGCGAGCGGGCCGCGCGGGCTGTCGCCGGCCTCCGCATCCAACGCGGCGCTGGTGCGTGAGGCAGTGCTGTCCGACGTCATGGCGTCCCAGGTGACCGCGCTGGTGTGGACCTTCGTCGACGCGACTCTCGCTGCACTTGGTCGGCTGTCCTTCTCCCGGTCCGGCCGCAAGTGCAGGGTTACCGGCGTACGGCGGCGTCTTTGAACACGACATCGTGTGCAGAAACATTCGTCCCCCGCGGATACGCGAGCGAACCCCGGACCACGTCGGTCCTGGGCTCACGGCTGTTCGGGGCGCGGCTGCTACAGGTCGAACTCGAGGTGCTCGATGTCCGTGAAGCGGACTTGCTCCGGCCGGCCGGCGCGGCGGCCGTTGTCCTGGAACTAGACCTCCTTGAGCCTTTCGGCGGCGATCTCCCGCAGCTGCTGCTCGGTGGCGCCCTGCTCCTGGGCCTCGAAGAGGCGGGCGGCGTAGTGGGGCGGCAGGGCGACGGTCAGGTGCCGGAGGCAGTCCTCGTCGGTGGAGCCGAGGTGCCGCAGGGTGCACTCGGCATTCGTCATGGGCCGCGCCCAGTCGTATGCCTCCTCGAAGAGCTTCTCCGCCGGGCCGCGGACGTGGAAGCGCGGTAGGTCCTTGAGGAGCGGGTGTCCGTCGGGGGCCTCGCACGGGGCGCAGTCCACCGGGTCCTTGCCCAGCGAGCCGGGGTTGTGCTCGGGGTGCCGGCGGCCTTCCGCGTCCGGCTCAAAGGCGCGGGTCGGCGGGTGCAGGGCGGTCATCAGCTCCAGGCCGGTGACGGCGGTGGAGCCGCGCGGCGTCGTCACCGGGACGCATAGGTGCCCAGGAGCCGGGCGAGGTCCGCCGGCGGAAGCTGCGCGGTGTGGCCCGAGTGGCGGGAGTCGAGCGCGTGCCAGGACGGCATGCACAGCTGCACGCAGGTGTGCTCGGAACCCTTGGCCGGGCGGTAGATCCGCGCCCAAGGGCCGAAGCCGCGCTTCGTCAGCTGCCACTCCGCGCGCGTCAGCTGCTTGATGACCTTGTGGTTCTCCGGGAGCCGCCCGGCGAGCCGTTCCTCATCGGTGAGGGTGGGGGGAGGCCGTAGCGCTCCAGCGCGGACTGGGTGAGCACGAGGAGCGGGTCGGCGTCCATGCCGGGCCCGGCGAGCTTCGGCTGACCGAGCTCGGCTTCGCGCAGCGTCCAGTCCACCAGGCCGGGATGCTCTTGGCGGGCACGTCCAGGACGAGGCCGCCGGTGCAGTGCGCCAGCACCTGTCCGTCGGTGTCGACGTCGACGACCGCGAGCGGCCCGTTCTCGTAACGGGGGTCGGTGCCACCCGCCGGGGTTCCGGCCGGGGCCGCCTTCCGCGCGCCAGGTCGGCGCGACGTCGACGTGCTCTTGGTGGTGCGCGTCGGGCGGGGCGGCCCACGGTTCCCGGAGCGTCCCCCGGGCGAGGACATCCCGCCCGTGCTGTGCGAGGACCTTCTCCCCCACTGGTGCGACGACTGGGTGACCGACGTCCGGGAACACTTCCCACCAGCTGCGACTGCACGCCTTGGAGGCCATCGGCCGGCACCACCGGCACCACGGCCGGCTGTGCATGGCGCTCACGTACGCCATGACCGCGGCCGAGGCCGAGCCGCTGCGGGAGAGCGCCCACCGGGACATCACCGCCGTCCACCTCGCCGAGGGCAACGCCACCGAGGCACTGCGGCACTTCGCGTCGTACCGGCACCGGCCGCGCAGGGAACTGGGTCTGGCGCCCTCCACGGAGTACCGCCGCCTGCTCGCCCCCTACCTGAGCCACCCTTCCGACACGCGGTGACGAGCGGCGACCGGCAGCAGGGTAGGGACCCCGGCTCCGCAAGCGCGGCGGGCGCCTGGACGTCGACGGCGGTCCGGCCGACGGCGGACTCGGCGGACACCGGGCCGTGCCGGGACGGTCCGCACACGTCACACGCCCGTCCCCACCTGCGGCCGGCCCCACGGGGTAGGCGGGGGTGGTGACACCTCCTACCACTCCTTCCACGCCTTCCACCGCTGAGACGGACAGCTCGCCGCAGGGCGGGGCACCCGCGCTCAAGAAGGCGCTGACGACCCCGCTGCTGTACTTCTTCATCCTCGGCGACGTGCTGGGCGCCGGTGTCTACGTCCTCGTCGGCCAGATCGCAGCGGAGTCGGGCGGCGCTGTGTGGCTGCCCCTGCTCCTGGCCCTGCTGCTGTCGCTTCTGACGGCCGCCTCGTACGCCGAACTCGCCACGAAGTACCCGAGGGCGGGCGGCGCCTCCCACTATGCGACCCTCGCCTACGGGCCGTTCACCGGCTTCCTCGCCGGGTTCTGCATGCTCGCCGCGGGCATCGTCTCCGTCGCCGCGCTGGCGCGGGGTTTCGCCGGCGACTACCTGGCCGTCTTCGTCAGCCTTCCGGTCGTGCTGGTGGCGGCCGTCTTCCTGTGTGCCCTGGCGCTGCTGAACGCCCGTGGCATCAGCGAGTCCACCCGCGCCAACGTGGCGGCGACGGTCGTCGAGGTCGGTGGTCTCCTGCTCGTCGTCGGGCTCGGGGCCTGGCTGTTCCTGCGCGGCGACGGCGACCCCGGCAGGCTCGTCCACCTCGGCACCGCGCACACGGGAGCCGCCGCCGGTGTGCTGGGCGCAACGGTGCTCGCGTACTACTCCTTCGTCGGCTTCGAGACCTCCGTCAACGTCGCCGAGGAGACCCGCGACCCGCGCCGCTCCTACCCGCGAGCCCTCTTCGGCGCCCTGGTGACGGCGGGAGCCGTGTACGTCCTGGTCGGTGCCGTCGCCTCGGCCGCCGTCCCCACCGCGACGCTGGCCCGCTCCAGCGGTCCGCTGCTGGAAGTGGTGAAGGAGGCGGGCGGGGTACCGCCGGAGGTGTTCGGCGCCATCGCCCTCGTCGCCGTGGCCAACGGCGCGCTGCTCACCGGCATCATGAGTTCCCGCCTGGCCTACGGCATGGCGCGGGACGGGCTCCTCCCCCGCTTCCTGACCCGGGTGCTCCCGGGCCGCCGTACGCCGTGGGCCTCCATCGCGGCCACGACCGTGCTGTCCTTCCTGCTGGCGCTCACCGGTGACGTGGCCAGCCTCGCCTCCACCCTCGTGCTGCTGCTCCTCGTGGTGTTCTTCATCGTCAACACCGCAGTGCTCGTCCAACGGCGCGACCGCTCCGATCACCCGCACTTCCGGGCCTACACTGTCGTCCCCGTCCTGGGGGCGGCCTCCTGCCTGGCGCTCGCCACGCAGATCGAGGCCGATGTCTGGGCGCGCGGGCTGGCCGTCATCGCGGTCGGTGTGATCCTGGGGGCGGTCGCCGCCCGGCACCGCCGCCGGGCCTCCTCCTGAGCGACGCCGGGGCCTCCGGCCCACGCGGCCGGCCCTCACAGCGCCAGTGCCGGACGGCGACACGGCAGCTCAAGCCGCCTGGCCGCGTCACGGCCACGGAGCCAGCACAGCGAGGCCCGCTCGGTGAGGATCGATGTCGGTGGGCATCAGCCGTCACTCCTCGCGGTTCTCAGGCGCCTGTCCCGGGTCTCCTCTCCCGTCACGGGGGCGGTGAGGTGTTCCAGCACGTTCGTCAGGCGCAGCAGGCGCTTCAGGGCGTCGGGCCGGTGGTCCAGGTGCAGCGTGGCGCCGACGGCCTCGGTACGGCGACGGACCATCCAGCGCGGTCAGGCCCGAGGAGTCGATCCACGTCAGATCGCGGAAGTCGAGACGTACGTCGCTCAGCCCGGCCTCGTCGGTTGTCAGGTGGCGGACGAGCATGTCGGTCAGGCCGTCGCTCGTGTCGTAGTCGAGTTCGCCGCCCACCCGCACGGTCAGCGTGCCGGCCGCGCGGAGGACGGTGAGGGTGAATTCGGTGGGGTGCGGGTCGGTCATGCCTGGACGGGGGGCCGGGGACGGGACGTGGGGTGCGGTCGAGCACCGCGGCACCGCCTCGTGCGGCAGGCGCGGGACGCGGCGGAACTCCTGGGGCTGCTGGGGCGTGCCTGGCTTCGAGAGCGTCGGCGGTCCGGGTCGGGAACGCGGTGTGTTCCTGGTCCGCCAGGTGGGGCAGGTCGTCCGCCACCTGGCGGGTCGCCGCCGGGCCGGGCCGGCCTAGGTCTGCTTCCGGCACGGCGTCCGCGCCGACGGCATGGGCGGCCGGCAGGTGGGTGGGGGGCGACCCGGGCAGCAGGACGGCGTGGGGGTCGGTGCGATGCGGGTGGGCGACCAGATGGAGTTGTGGGGGTTCGGGCGCAGGGGTGGTCGAGCCGCCGGCCGCGCGGGCGGAGCACCTCGGCGACGAGCCGGGCGGGGACGGCGTGCCATGCGCCGTCGACGCAGCCGGCCGTGACCCGGCCGTGAGAGGGGGCGCGGCGTTCCGGCGCCGGCCGACGGTGGGTGAGGGTGGCGACCGGCCGTCCGTCGGTGGCGGTCGCGCCACAGCGTCGGCCGCTGTCTCGTGGGGTATGTCGACGGCCGCGTGCGCGTCGCCGTCGGCCGCTGCCTCCCACAGCCGGTCCGGCGGGTCGGCCGTCACGGTGGGGTACCTCACGTGCTGCTCCTGTTCCTCGCTCGGGACCGCCCGTTGAGGACGGTCAGGGGGCCGGTCCGGGGGACGCTGATGGCGACGGCGGCCATGTCGTCGTGGCGGCCGGCACCCAGCCACTGGGCCGCGAGCATCTGCACCCGTTCGACGACCGCTACGGCCGGGAGGCCCACGCACTCCGACAGGGCTCGGCGCAGGCGGTGCTCGCCGAAGAACTCGTCGCCGAGCGGGCCGCCCCGCGCTTCGGTGATGCCGTCGGTGTAGAGCAGGCAGGTTTCCCCCGGCGCGAGCACCGTCTCGACCGTGTGCGCCGTGACGGCGGGCAGTGCACCGACGAGGGTCCCCCTGGTGTGTACTTCTTCCACCGTCCCGTCGGCGCGGAGGATCAGCGGCGGCAGGTGTCCAGCGCTGGTCAGCCGGAGCCGTGCCCGGCTGCCCCGGCGGCGGACGGAGGCGAGGACCAGCGTGGCGAAGCGTGTTTGACGGGATGTGAGAAGCGCGCCGCTGAGCAGGTCGAGGACCCGCTGATGGTCGTCGGTCAACGGCAGCAGCGCGTGCAGTGTGTTGCGGATCTTGCCGGTGAGCACCGCCGCGTCCAGGCCCTTGCCCGCGACGTCGCCGAGGACGACGAGGGTGTCCTGGGAGGGGTCGGAGCCGGGGTGAACGTCGTAGAAGTCCCCGCCGACCCGTTCGTGGTCCTTGGCCGCGCGGTAACCGCCGGCGTACTCCACGCCGTTCACGCTGCTCAGCGGCGGGGGCAGCAACTCGCGCATCAGCTTGGCAGTGACGGTGGCCTGCTCGCTATAGAGGCGGGCGGCGGAGAGGGCGGCGCCGGCGCGCGCGGCGAAGAGCCGGGCGAAGACCTCCTCTCCTTCCGTGAAGGACTGCTCGGTGCTGGCCCGCATCAGGATCAGGGCTCCGGCCGGTACGCCGTGGCCGGGGAGCGGAGCGACGATCACGGATCCGACCGGACCGGCGAAACCGTCCGGGGTGACCCAGTCGGGGAGATCGGCGGGGTTTATCCAGCGGGCCGGTACCGGCGGGAAGCCCTGCAGGGCCTCGGTCAGGCCCGGGACGCCGGAAACGTCAACCAGTTGCGTAACTTGGGTGGCCGGCCCGCCCCTGGTGGCGTAGGTCAGCGGGTGGCGCCGCCCTTTGGGCGGGGCGACGAGGACCGCGGCGTCGGCGAGGTGTTCCGCGGCCATGGCGGCGGTCACCTCTATGCAGCGCGGCACGTTCAGCGTGGACAGCAGCGTGCTGGATGCCTCCGAGAAGATCTCGGTGCGTGTCTGCGCGTCGGTCAGCGCGGCCTGGGCCAGGCGGCGGTCGGTCTCGTCGACCAGCCACCACACGATGTCGCCGTCGTCGGTCGCCGTCGGGTGCGCCTCGTAGTGGCGCTCCTTGATGGGCCCGTTCAGCGGCTCGGCGCGCGTGCCGTGCTGTCCCTCACCGATGCGCTGGTGGGCGTCGGTGAGCCAGGACGGGACGTGCTCGTGCAGCCAGTCGCCGCGGACGGCAGCGGGGAGGAGTTTCCGGGCGGCGCCGTTGATGTCCACGAGGCCGCCGTGCCGGTCGACGATGAGAACGGGACAGGGGGCGTCAGTCCAGGCCGCGCCGACCGTGTGGCCAGCATCGGGGGAACGGGCGGAGGTACCGGGGGAAGAAGACACGAGCGGAGGCACGCACGTGCGTACCTCACTACCTTCCTGCCATGGGGAGACAGATGTCGTACGGCAACGGTCCCGCACCCGCACCCGCCGTCGCAACCCGTCCCGGAAAGTCGCACCGGACCTTTGCATCCGTTTCGCCCGGATCCTGTGACCGAGTCACGGGCATGTCATCGACGTTCCGGGGAAGGGGAGCCGCAGTCGTGGCCGGGGGAATGACGCAGCGTCGGGGGTGAGAGCATCCGCCTCAGGGAAGACAGTGGCGGTCGTGCGGCCGGACGGGAGTCGGTGCCACCCCGGACGCCGGTGGCCGGGCGGGACTGCGACGTCGCCGGCCGGGCTGTCGCGGGGGCTGACGAGACGGCCTGGATCCTGCTTCCGGTGCTGCTGACCCGCCCGGTCGTCGGCCGCGCGTCGCGGGCCGTCCCGGTCGCCTCCCGCGTCCGGGGGCGCGGCACTCTGCCGCGGACGGCCGGACAGCCGTTCCGGCACAGGGGAAGGGAGCCGGTCGTCGGATGCCGGTCACGCGGCGCCCGAAGCCGCCGCCCGAGCGGCGAGCGGGCCGCTCAGGTGCACCTGTCGGGGCGGCCGGGTGGTCCCGCGCCACGAACGCTGCTTGTCGGCAGGGCGCTCGGGTACAGCGAGAGATTATGGATGGTGCCCGCAGTACCCGGATCCTACGGAAAGTGATGTGTTCGTGACTTCTCCCGGCGGCGCCGACGATCGCGCTGAGGGCTCGGGTGACGTGCCGAGTGCCGGCGCGCGTGAGATCGCCGATGCCGTGGAGAGTCTTGCGAACCTCTGGTCGACGGCCGCCCAGGAGGCGGCTGTACGGCTCTCCCTCCACCAGCTGCGGGCGCTCAGGGCCCTGGAGACGGCGCCGGAGGTGAACCTCACCGGGCTGGCGGAACGGCTGGACATAGGGCTTCCCACCGCAAGCCGGCTGTGCGACCGGCTGGAGGCGGCCGGGATGCTGGAGCGCTCGCTGCACCCGCGCAACCGCCGTGAGGTGCAGCTGAGGCTCACGGGGCAGGGCCGCCGTGTGCTGGGAGACGTGGCCCGTCGGCGCACCCAGGCCCTGGCCGGTGTGCTGGCGCAGATGGCGCCGACGGAGCGAGCGGCGCTGGTCCGCGGCATGAAAGCTTTCTTCTCGGCCCACGGGAAGGTGCCGCCCGGGTCACCGGAGACACCGTAGGGACGGCCGTCCCGCCGCGCTCTCTCAGGATGTCCCACCGGGGCGGCCGTTCCAGTCGACGCAGACGACGGCGGCGTCGGCGAGCAGGTCCTGGTGGCCCACGTGTTCCAGGAGGCCGGCGACGACCGAGCGGGCCGTCTCATGCGGTGGTGCTCCGCGGGTCGCACTCAGGATCTGGCGCAGGACGCTCTCGCCGAACACCTCTCCGGTCGCCGAGCGGGTGCCGTGGGCGCCGGTGCTGATGGCGACCAGGCGGTCTCCCGCTTCGACCTGGAACACCTGCTCCTCGTAGAGGGTTTCCTCGAACATGCCGAGCGGCAACTGGGCCTCCAGTTCGACGCGTTCGATCCTGGTTCGGCGCAGGCGGTACAGCTGGGGGGACCCGGCGTCCACGGCACGGACCCGGCCGGTGGCGAGGTCAAAACACAGCAGGAGGGTGGAGGCGTACGCCTTGCCTCGGTACTGCGAGTAAAGGGCCTGGTCGGCGAGGGACGCCTGGTCCGCGAGGCCGATCCCGGCACGGCGGGCGTTGCGCAGCGCCCCGACGGCGAGGTTGGTGAGCAGTGAGGCGTCGATGCCCTGGCCCATGCCGTCGGTGACGGTGAGGGTGAGGTGGTCGGCGCTGGTGGACCAGTCGAAGTTGTCGCCGCCGATGGCGTAGGCCGGCTCCAGGTGGGCGCCGATGACGTACTCGTCGCGCACGCAGCCGGTGCCCGGAAGGAGCTGCCACTGCATTTCGGCGGCGAGGGTGAGACGGCGGGTCCGGCGTGCCAGGAGGTACAGGTCGGTGTCCCGGCCGGCCGTGGTGAGTTCGTGGCCCAGTGCGGTGGCGAATTCCCCGAGCCGCAGGACCGTACCCGGATCGGTGGAGGTGTCGGGAACGCGCGCGCAGAGCACGCCGAGTCGGTCACCGCGTACGGTGATGGGCAGGTGAACCAGCTCGGTGGCCGGTTCGGCGGTGATTTCGATCACCGGTTTCTGCGTGGTGAAGGCGGTACCGGGGGGACCGTCGTACGCGGAGACCGGTTCACCGGTGTGCGGGAGATCGGTGACGGGTTGCAGGACTCTCAGGCCGTAGTCGGCGAGGAGGAGCGTCACGTCCCGGGCGCCGAAGCGCTGCGCCAGCAGGCGGTCGGCGGTGGCCACCAGGGCGTGGGGCGGAGCAGCGCGCAGCTGGGCTTCCACGGACGGGACCGGTCCAGAGGTGTTCACGGCTTCTCCATCCTCTCCCCGTGTGACCTCCACGCTATCGCGTTCCGGGACGGCTTCCGGCGGGATTGGCGCAGCGGTGAGGGTCGCGGGGCCGTCAGCGGGCGGCCGGCACCGGGCGTGCCGGGACGGACCGGTCGGCCCGCTCGGTGCCGTCGCACCGCGGCCGCGGTGGGAGGAGCGTCCGGGCGGCATGCCCCCGGGCCTTGCCGGCCGGCACGTGCCGCACCCGGGAGGAGTCGTGGCCGGCAGATCCGGCGCCCGCGTCACCTGTCGCCCGTTCGGTCGGCGGGTGCGCCGGTCACCCAGGCGACGACCGTGACGACGGCGCCCTGGCCTGCCCGGCTGTCGACGGTGAGCTCGTCCACGAGCCGCCTGGCCCCGCCGAGGCCCAACCCGAGACCGCAGGCACTGCTGTAGCCGTCGGTCATCGCCAGGTCCACGTCGCCGATGCCGGGTCCGCTGTCGGTGAAGGCCAGCCGGATCCCCCGCCTCGGGCCGTCGGCGAGCGGGGTGATCTCGACGTGTCCCCCGCCGCCGTGGACCAGTGTGTTCCGGGCCAGCTCGCTGGCCGCGGTGACGAGCTTCGTCTGCTGCACCAGACCGAATCCGAATCCGGCCGCGCACTGGCGTACCCGGTGGCGGACCCACGCCAGGTCCGCGTCGGAGCCGATGGGCATGGTGGTCGTGGCGGCGGGGTCGGAGGCGGGCATCACATGCCCCCCGGAGGAACGATTCGACGGCCTCGGGAGGCCGGGAGGACGGCCCACGGGGCCGCCGGCGGGGCAGTGGGCCGTCTTCCCGGGAGGGGGGCGGTCATCGCGGTGTCGCACCGGCCGCGCGTCGGGAGACCTCGATGCCCTGCCGGGCAAGCGCGTACTCCAGGGCGTCGGCCAGCGAGCCGCGTGTGAGGACAGGACTCAGGTGGATGCCGAGGTGCACGATCGTCTGCGCGATGGCGGGGCGGATGCCGGAGACTATGCACTCGGCACCCATCAGCCGCACCGCGGCGACCGTCTGCATCAGATGGTGCGCGACCAGCGAGTCGACCGCGGGGACGCCGGTGATGTCGAGGATCGCGTGGCGGGCCCGCCGCTCCACGACGGCCTGGAGCAGCGACTCCATGACGACCTGGCTGCGGGCGCTGTCCAACGTGCCGATCAGGGGCACCGCCACGACGCCTTCCCAGAGGCTGATCACGGGGGTGGCGACCTCGAGCAGTTGCTGCCGCTGGCGGGCTATCAGCTCGTCACCGGCCAGGACCGTCGTCTCCATGATCACCAGCCGCAGCGTCCCCATCACGGCGGTGAGGGCCAGCAGAGCTTCCCGGGCCTCGCGATCGGGCAGGTCCTCACCGCGCAGCAACTCGGCGGCCGCCGCTCGCAGGCCGGCGGCCTCGTTCCCGATCTGCGTCGGGCTGACGCCCCGGCGCGCACGCGAGGCGGCCATGCGTCCTAGCTGCTCGCGTGCCGAGTCGAATCCGGAAGCCGCGACGTTCTCCAGCCGGCCGCTCGACGCGACCTCGCGCAGAGCGTCCACCACGACCTTGCACGCCCCCACGGCCTCGTCGCGGGACACGGTGAACACGGTGCGGAAAAGGGGCACGTCCGCCCACCGCTGGGCTATCTGCTCGCGGCGGCGTTCCAGGAAGTTCCCCAGTTCCCGCGCCGCCGGCCCTTCCACGGCCTGCTCCGGCACCTGCATCGTCTCCCTCCGCGACGGGCCACTGGGCCGACGCCGCCGGGCACAACAGCGGCAATTATTGTCTCATGACAAGCATGGGCGCTGCGGGCGCGGTGAAACGACACAGCATCGACACATCCGCCGCGCGTGGACGCGACCGCCCTGGCGCTCTATCAGCGTCCGTGCCAGTCGAGGCACACCACCAGGGCGTCGTCGTCCGGGACGGAGCGGCCCCGGTGGCCGGTCAGCTCGCGCAGGATGGCGCGCGGCACCTCGGCGGCCGGCAGGAGACGGGTGGAGGTGATCGCCCGAGCCAGTGCAGCGTCCCCGTACGCCTCCCCCTTGGGCGCGGCCACCGCGTGCACCCCGTCGCTGACGAAGACGAGACGGTCCCCCGGCTCGACCCGGAAGTCCTGCGCCACGTAGTCGGTCTCCTCGAACATCCCGAGCGGCAGCTGCGCCTCGAAGGCGACGCGCTCGACCGATCCGTCACGCAGCCGCAGCAACTGCGGTGAGCCGGCGTCCACGACCTTCGCCCGGCCCGTCGCCAGCTCGAAGTCGAACATGAGCACGGAGAGGTAGCAGCGCCCCTGGTAATGGGCGTACACCGCCTGATCGGCCAGGGCGGCCTGGTCGTCGATGGGGATACCGGCCCGCCGGGCGTTGCGCAGCGCGTTGATGGCCAGGTTGGTCAGTAGGGAGGCCTCTATGCCCTCCCCCATGCCGTTGGTGACGTAGAGCATGAGGTGGTCCGCGGTGGCGGACCAGTCGAAGTTGTCACCGTGGATGGCGTACGCCGGCTCCAGCTGCGCTCCCAGTTCGTACTCGGGGCGGGAACAGGCGCGACCGGGCAGCAGTTGCCACTGCATCTCAGCGGCCAGGGTCAGCCGGTCCTTGCGCCTGGCCTGCAGATACACGTCCGTGTCCCGTTCGGCGACCACGATCTCGTGTCCGAGCACCTCGGCGATGTCCGCGAGCTCGTCCAGACGGCCGGGCTCAGCGTCCCCGTCCGGCAGGGTGACCGAGAGCACGCCCAGCCGGTCCCCTCGCACGGTGACCGGCAGATGCACGCGTGCGGAGCCCTCGGGGAGCACCTCCACGTACGGCTCCTGGGCACCGAACGCACGGCCGGCGGCGCTGCCGTACACCGACACCGGCTCCGCCGCGTGGGGCGCCACCGACACCGGCTGCAGGACGGTGAGCCCGTAGTCGGCCAGGTACAACTCGACGGAGCGCGCGGCGTACTCCTTGGCCAGGACACCGCGCACAGCAACGAACAACTCGTGCGGAGCCGCCGTGCGCAGGGCGCGCTCGGCGGTCACAAATCTGTTCACGACGGTAAAAACACCTAT
Organism: Streptomyces flaveolus; assembly: GCF_000716535.1. GTDB lineage: Bacteria > Actinomycetota > Actinomycetes > Streptomycetales > Streptomycetaceae > Streptomyces > Streptomyces flaveolus_A. The sequence continues at coordinate 18,357 of NZ_JNWV01000021.1, forward strand.
CTTTCGACGGGCACGGGCCCGGCTCGGGTGACGAGGCCACCCGGGGTCCGATCGCGCCGTTCGTCCGAACCATCTCTTGCCGCTCCCGGCACCTAGTACGCTGGCGGCCGTCCCAGTGCCTGCGAGAGTGTGACGGTGACTGTCTTCCGCCCCCGCCCAGAGCCCGCCGAAGTCGCACGCGTGACCTTGACGGCCGTGGAGTTGCTGGAAGTCCTCTGGGGGCGGGCCTCGACCGCGCCCGCCTCTCCGTCCCAGATGCGCGTCCTGCTGATGCTCGAACACCAGGACGGCATCAACCTGCGCAGCCTCGCCGATGCCCTCGCCTCCACTCCTCCGTCCACCAGCCGGCTGTGCGACCGCCTGGTGGCCGCCGGCTTCGTGGAGCGAGCGGTCAGCCCGGCCGACCGGCGCGAGGTGCGGCTGCACCTCAGCAGCCGCGGTCGCGCCTTCCTCGACGACCTGCGTGCGCGCCGGGAGCGGGAACTGCACGCGGTCCTGGAGCTGATGCCCGTCGCCAAGCGGACCGCGCTCCTGGAAGGACTCGAGGCGTTCTGCAACACGGCGGCACTGCAGATACACGACACCGCGCCGGACGCCGGAGACCAGACGGCCTGAACACAGGGCCCGGCCACCGGTCGCCCCCGCGGTTCAGGGCTTGGATGGCCGGCGCACGGAGCGACGTCCGTCCACCGGAGCATTGCGGTTCCTTCCCCGTGCGTCACGACTCCGACACTTTGTTGCCTCACGGCCATAGTTGTCAAACGGCAACAGTCGGGTCCGTGAGTCTCCCGGTTCGGATACCCCGCCGTTACCGCCGCCTGCTGTGAGCAGCGTCTCGGAGTCACCCGGTAAGGGCAATCGATCACTCTGCAAGGAGCCGATGGCACGCGAGGCCCCCGCCCGCAACCGTCCGAGTCGGTGCGAACGTCCGCGCGCGGGACTCACCGTCTCACCGGGCGTCGTCGGGCGGCTGGTCGTACCGCGTGTCGTCGGGCGGCGGTTCGAAGTGCACGCGGATCTTCTGGAAGCCCTTGAACGCCTCGGTCGCCGCGTACGACCGGTAGGCACGGCGGTCCGCCGGGCTCAGGTGCACCCGGTCCGTGAACGGGGTCAGCAGACTGCGCGGCCACAGCCGCATGATCTGCACGGCTCCCACCTCGGCGGCCGTGACGAAGATCAGCGCCCCGGCATAAAGCCAGGCGAGCAGCCCCAGCACGATGCCGAACAGGCCGTAGGTGGCCGTGGCGCCGCGCAGGACGTGGCTCACGTAGTAGGAGCCCACCCACTGCAGTGCCTGCCAGGCGACGGCGGCGCCCAGCGCCACCCCGAGGAGCCGGCGCAGTGGCAGTGGCCGGTGCGTCAGCAGCCGGTAGCTCAACAGCAGCAGCATGGTGCTGAGACACACGGAACCGGCCGTGGCGGCGATCCAGGTCGCACCCCGCAACCGTGCGCCGAGGACGCCCGTCGCCGAGCCCGCCACGGACAGCAGGGTGAAGGCACACAGTCCGAGTGCCAGGAGCAGCAGGAAGACCAGGCCCTTCAGGCGTGACCGCAGCGGATCGGGGCGCGCGTGCCTCGGCACGGCCCAGATCTTGTTGAGCGCGTACTGCGCGGCCTGGGCGACGCCGAGTGAACCGTAGAGGCTGCCGACGATGCCGACGGCCAGGGCCACGCCGTTGCCGTGGAAGGAGCGGATGTTCTCCCCGATCTGGTCACCGATGACCGGGAACTCGCTCAGGGCGGAGTCCAGGACCCGTTGCCGCAGATGCGGGTCGTCACTGAGGAAGGTGCTCAGGACGACGACGAGGATCAGCAGCAGCGGGAAGAGGGAGAGGAAACCGTAATAGGTGAGGAGGGCCGCGAGGTACAACGCCTGGTCGTCGTAGAACTTGTACATGACGGCGAGCGGCTGGCCCACCCAGCGGTGCCGTCTCTGATAGCCGTCCAGGCGTGCGAGAACTCTCATGAATCACCCCCGGTGAAGGGCGCTCGGCCGCACGGGGAGCAGGCACCGGATGGTCGGCGCCAAAGGGCGACGAATCTGCGCACCGCACGCCATCAGAAGTCTCCGCCCACACCGTTCCGAAACGGGCGGGCCGGTTCTCCATCCGTGTGGAGTGGCCGGCCGTGATCGGCAGTGCGGGCCGGCCGTGGTCCGCCGCCGCGGACGTCGGCTGCCCCACGGACCCCGTGTCACGCCGCCGTCGGGCGCCGCTGACGCCGGACCCGGTGGAGGTCCGGCCGGCGGCCCCCCGGTGTCAGGTGGTGCTCAGCATGCCTTCGCGCAGGCGGGTCAGCAGACGCGTGATCAGGCGCGAGACGTGCATCTGCGACACGCCGAGCCGTTCGCCGATCTGAACCTGGGTCAGTTCCTCGACGAAGCGCCAGTGAATGATCTTGCGGTCGCGTTCGTCGAGCTCGGCGATCGTCGGAGCGAGGGCGTGGAAGTCCTCCACCAGGCCGAGGGCCGCGTCCTCGTCACCGATGAAGTCCGCCAGCGCGGCCTCGCCCTCCTCGCTGCCGTTGATCGCGGCATCCAGGGAGGCGGACCTGTAGCCGTTGGAGGCGAGCTGGGCCTCGACGACCTCGTCCTCCGAAGGCGCATCAGGTCGGACAGTTCCTTCACCGTCGGCGTGCGGTTCAGCCGGCTGCGCAGTTCCTCGTTGGCGCGGGCGAGCTGGGCGCGGGCCTCCTGGAGCCGGCGCGGGACGTGCACTGCCCACAGGTGTCACGGAAGAACCGCTTGATCTCGCCGACGATGTACGGGACGGCGAAGGAGGTGAACTCGACCTCGCGGGACAGCTCGAACCGGTCGATCGCGTTGATCAGGCCGATCATCCCGACGGGCGGCACCGCGTTCGGCGACGGTCACCTCAAGCCCCAGTTCTCGGCAGGCCGAGGCGATCTCCGAGCCGGTGAAGCCACCGCCGATCACCAGCACCCGCTCCGGCCTCGCGGCCAGCCGCTCGGCCAGCCCCGCGCCGTCCTCACGCGTGCGCATGGTACTGGCCCGCGTACACCGCCTGGAACCGGCCGCCGTCGTCCGGTACAGCGGCATGCCCGATGCCGACGGGGAAGAGTGGCGGTGGCTCACCGGTGAAGGATGGCGCCAGACGTCGAGGGTGACTCCCGGGGGAGGACTCGGGGCCAGGGGGCGCGACGAAACGGAGGCCAACTAAAAATCCGTGACGTCGGTCACGGCGCTCCGCCAATCAACCTGCGCTCTTAGTAGACGCGATACGGCGCATATTGGAAGTTTTATCCACTTTCGCATAAATGTGGATCCTGTCGTGCATCCTGAAACTCCGCCCGGTCGGTCTGCATAGCAACTACAGCGTGGTTTACGGCTTCTGACATCGTGACAGCCTGTCCTCCTGTCGCCATGTCCTGACGGGAGGCCTGCGCGCTGCCCTGGCGAGGTCCTGGGGCCTACGAGGCGACGTAGTGGCGGGACCCGTTGCGCACCCTGTTGAGCCGTTCTAAGAATGACGACCCACAGGACGTCGCCACAGTTGAGGCCCGGTGTTCACGCCGACAAGACCGCGCACTGCGGCGCTCGACGTCACCGAGTGAGCAGGAGCCCCCCACGTGAATTTGTCCCGAACGTCCCCGAGACTCCTCTCCCTCGCTCTCGGCGTGGGTCTGGCCTCCAGCGCGCTGGGCGCGGCAGTACCGGCGAGCGCAGAGCCGGCCGCCGCCCCGTCCGTTTCAGCCGGTACCTCTGTGGCGCGGTATTACGGGTCGGCCGAGGAGGCCGCGAACAACAAGGCGTTTTTCGAGGCTGTGCTCAAGTCGGTCGCCGAGAGGCGCGCCGCCCAGCCCGGCGCGCAGGCAGTGACTCTCTACTACGACGCCTCCAAGGCGCCGAGTTTCCGTTCACAGATATCGAGCGCGGCCTCGATCTGGAATAGCTCCGAGTCCAACGTCAAGCTCGAAGAGGCTTCGAGCGGTGCCGACTTCTCCTACTACGAGGGCAACGACCCTCGGGGGTCCCATGCCGACACCGATGGCCACGGAAAGGGCTCCATCTTCCTCGACTATGCCCAGAACCAGCAGGACGATTCGATCCGCGTCGTCACCCACGAGACGGGACACGTGCTGGGTCTTCCGGACGACTACAGTGGGCCGTGCAGTGAGCTGATGTCGGGCGGCGGCCCCGGCCCGTCGTGCACCAACCGCTACCCGAACGCCACCGAGCGCGCGCGAGTCGACCAGCTGTGGGCCACCGGGCTCGCGCCGGCCCCGGGCACGGGTGACCAGCCTGCTGGTGACCCAAGCGCTGCACCGTCGGTACGGATTGTGACGCCGGGCAACGGCCCGTGGCGTCCACTCCCCGGTACGCCCTGGAGTTGATCAGGTCCCCGAGTGGGCAGCGGCTCGCTGTCGCGGACGGCTTCAGTCAAGGCGGTCGTCTGAGTATTCTTGCCGGCCGCGAAGAAATCCGCCCCGGCCTTATGACCGGGGCGCCGCCTCGCCAGCGTGACGACCCTCGGGCAGGTGAGGCATTGACCCGCAGATCCGACCGGTCATGTGCACGGCCCCTGAGCTTTTCAGACCGGGCCGTCCGTTCTCGCACCCCCGATCACACCTATCTCTACCGACAGTAAAAAAGCGTCTCGGCAACGCCGCGCACAGCCCGCAGGCGGCCGCGTGGTGGCGCCGATCGCGGTCGTTCCGGACCACACGACCGCCGCGGCGCTGCACGACCCAAAGGACCCGTTCAACGAGACGGTCGTCGCGTTCTACGTCCAGGCCGCCGGCGGACTCGGCGACCTGTACTCGCCGGTACTGTCGCTCACGGCCGGGGACACCGAGCGGCCGTCGCGGCTGTTCCATGCCGCCCACTGGCCGAGCACGGAGGCGCTGGCACCGAGCTGGAACGTCGCGCCGACCGACGAGGTGTGGGCCGTGCTGGAGCGTGCCCCGCGCGAAGGGGGCGGTGGTGCGGCACGGGTGAGGGAGCTGCGGGCGTTGCGCTGGGGGCTGGTGCCGTCGTGGGCGAAGGAGTCGAAGATCGGCGCGCGGATGGTCGTACACTCCCACCGCTTAGGGGCGGGCATGCCGGCCGCCGGCGTTTCGGGCCGTGGACGCCGTCGAGATCGGGCCCCTAACCGGCCGCCGTCTCGGCGGGGTCCGGCCAGCGGCTCGTGACGACCTTGCCGCGCGTGTAGAAGTGGACGGCTTCGCTGCCGTACATGCGGTGGTCACCGAAGGCCGAGTCCTTCCAGCCGCCGAAGGAGTGGTAGCCCACCGGCACCGGCATCGGCACGTTCACGCCGACCATGCCGGTCTCGACCTCCAGCTTGAACCGGCGGGCCGCACCGCCGTCGCGGGTGAAGACCGAGCTCGCGTTGCCGAACGGGGAACCGTTGATGACGCGCATGGCCTCCTCGTAGGTTTCCGCGCGGACCACGCACAGGACGGGACCGAAGATCTCGTTCCGGTAGGCGTCCGAGTGGGTACTGACCCGGTCGAGGAGCGAGATGCCCATCCAGTGCCCGTTCTCGAAGCCCTCGACGGTGAAGTCCCTGCCGTCCAGGACCACGTCGGCGCCCTGGGCGGCCGCGCCCGCGACGTAGTCCGCGACCTCGTCGCGGTGTGCCCTGGTGACCAGCGGGCCCATCTCTGACGCCGGCTCGTTTCCCGGGCCGATCTTGACCTTCGTGGCCCGCTCGGCGATCCGGGGCACCAGCGCGTCGCCCGCGGAGCCGACGGCGACCACCACGGACACCGCCATGCAGCGCTGGCCGGCGGAGCCGTAGGCGGCGGTCACTGCGGCGTCGGCGGCGGCGTCGAGGTCGGCGTCGGGCAGCACCAGCATGTGGTTCTTCGCCCCGCCGAGGGCCTGGACGCGTTTGCCGCTCGCGGACGCCCTGCGGTAGACGTGCCGGGCGACCGGCGTGGAGCCCACGAACGACACGGCCGCCACGTCCGGGTGGTCGAGCAGCGCGTTCACGGCGGCCTCGTCGCCGTGAACGATGTTGAGCACACCGTCGGGCACACCGGCCTCGGCCGCGAGTTCCGCGAGGAGCATGGACGCCGAGGGGGCCTTGCTGCTCGGCTTGTGGACGAAGGTGTTCCCGCAGGCGATCGCCATGGGGAACATCCACATGCCGATCATCGCGGGGAAGTTGAACGGCGAGATGCCCGCGACCACACCCAGCGGCTGGCGGAGCGACTCCACGTCGACGTGGTCCGACACCTCCGTGGACGTGTCGCCCTTGAGGGCCGTGCCGAGCCCGCAGGCCAGCTCGACGATCTCCAGGCCCCGGGCCACCTCGCCCAGCGCGTCCGCGTGGACCTTGCCCTGCTCGGCGGTGATCAGCGCGGCGAGTTCGTCCCGGCGCGCGTCCAGCAGCTGGCGGTAGCGGAAGAGGATCGCCATCCGCCGCGCGAGGGGGGACATGCGCCAGGTCGTATAGGCCTCCTTCGCTGCGGCGACCGCGGCATCGACCTCGGCGGCCCCGGCCATCGCGACCCGTGTGGTGACCTCTCCGGTCGCCGGGTCGGTCACGGGGCCCCAGGTGCCGGAAGCGCCCATGGCGTCTCCGAAGGGCTTGCCACCTATCCAGTGGACGACGGTCTTCATGGGCGGAACTCCTTCGAAGGTGACGGTGGGGGCAGCGACGCGGCTCCGGTAGGCCACCACAAGGGCCTTGAGGTAAGCCGGGCGGTCGCGGTCCGACCACATTCGTCCGCACCGCCCGGGAGAGCAGGACTGCCGACGTCGAAGCTACTTCTCCGATCCGCGCGTACGGGCGCTGCGGAGCCGCACGGCCCGAAGTGCCTGCCTCGTGTCCAGAAGTGTCGTGGGAGGGATCACTCGCGTGTCGAACGTCGGTGCGGGCGTGCCACCAGGGTCTGCTCGGAGCTTTCCACGATTTGATCTCGCAGGACGTCGAGATCGTTGCGGATGGTGCCGAGGACCTGCGGTCTTCCGGGTTACCGATCGCCTCGTCCCCCGGAGCCGGAGGCGAAGGCGGTGTCGCCCGTGATGAGGGACGCGCGGTCGAGCAGGTCATCTCAGAATGAAGCGCTTGGCGAGAAGTGTCGGCTCTTGCGGCCCGCATAGGCTGGCCGGTCTCATCCGACACGCCGCGACGAGGATCAGCCCATGCGCAGCAGCACCAGGATCCGCCTGATCGAGCCCGCCGATGCCGCCCCGATAGCCGCACATCGGGTGCGGGACTTCGAGGCGTTCCGGCCGTGGGAACCGGCCCAGCCGGCCGGCTTCTTCACCCCGCAGGGTCAGGCGGAGCGGATCGACAGGCTGCTGGCCGGATACCGAGCCGGCACGGTATGGCCGGGCGTGGTGCTCTCCGACGACCAGGTGATCGGGCAGGTAACCGTCGGAGGCATCCTGCCGCAGCCGCACCTGCGCCGCGGGTCCGTCGGGTACTGGATCGCCAGTGTCGCCCAGAATCAAGGGCACGCCGGGCGCGCCGTCGGGCTTGCACTCCGGGTGATGACGGACGAACTCGGGTTGCACCGCGCCGAGGCGTCCACCAATCTGGAGAACCTTCCGTCGCAGCGGGTGCTGCGCCGCAACGGGTTCAGCCCGTACGGCATCGCGCACTCCTCGATCTTCCTTGACGGGAGCTGGCAGGACGGGCTGTTGTGGGAGCGGGTCCTGGGCGACTGAGTGATCGTTGCACAGCGAGGGCCTGAGGCGGCAGAGGCATATGAGGCGGCACGCCCGTTCGAGCAGGCCCTGATGGAAGTCGGACCTCGGTCCTGTCCCGCAGCCGTGGCCAGGTCGTCAGCCAGGAGCACCCCGCGGTTTCCGCGAGAACATCCCGCCAGGCGACACCCATCCGCAGCACACATATGACCAAGACCAACGCGTTCGTGCAGACGCCGACGTGGTGCCCCTCCTCACCCCTGAGGACGACAGCGCAGGAGCCCAGCACTCAGCGGCTCCCCGGCTGCGCTCGCGAGGGCCGGTGTGCGGGACGACCTCTGCGCCACGTCCCCGCCCCGGTGCGGACGGAAGCCCACACGATCCACCGGGGCGGGCCGGGAGCCGTCAGCGGAAGGCTGCCTCCAGGAGTTCCTTCTGCTCGGCGGCATGCCGCCTGCTGGAGCCCACCGCGGGGGCCGTGGCGGGCGGTCGGCCCACCAGTTCCAGGGAGCGGTCCGCCCCCCACCGCTCCACGTGCGGCCTCACGAAGGACCACGCGCCCTGGTCGCCGGCCTCCTCCTGCACCCACCGCACTTCGGTGTCACGAGGGAAGCGGGCGAGTCCCGCGGCCAGTTCGGCGTCGGGGATGGGGTTACAGGCGCTCGAGCCGGACGATCGCAGTGCCCCGCAGGCCGGCGTTCCGCCGGTACGCATCCAGGTCGTAGAAGCCTTTCCCGAGCACAGCAGCACGCGCCGGACCGCGGCACCGTCGACCGCTCCGCCGGGCAGGACCGGACGGAAGGAGCCCCCGGTGAAGTCCGTCAGCCCGGAGGTGGCGTCCTTCAGCCGCAGCATCGACTTGGTGGTGAACACCACCAGCGGCCGCCTGCGCTCGGTGAGCGCCTCCACCCGGTAGCACGTCAACGGGACGGACGGGCGGACCGTGCGGATCCGGCACGTGGCCCTGCCCGTCGACCCGAAGCGGACGGCGGAGTCGGTGTCCTCGACGGCGGTGAGCCATGTGAAGGTCTTCGCCCTGAGCGGCCGGGCCTGATCACCGGGCCCCGGGAGGCCGTGGCGCCGACGGCCTCCCGGGGCCCGCCGCGGGCGGCCTGGGCGGCTTCCGGCGCGGCGTGTTCGTCCACGGTGTCACCCGGCGCCGGTGAGACCCAGTTGCCGCAGCATGCCCAGTTCGTCACTGCTGCCCCAGCGTTCGACGAGCCTGCCGTCACTGTCGAAGCGGCTGATCTGCATGCCCCGGTAGCTCACCTTCCTGCCGGTGGGCGGGTGCCCCATCAGCGGTCCGAGGTGTGTTCCGCTGATGGTGTAGGCGAAGGCCAGCTCGTCATCGGTGGCCACGAGGTGTTCCACCGCCACGTTCAGGTCCGGGAAGGCGGCGCGGAGTTCGCCGAACATCGCCTTGTACCCCGCGGGCCCGGGCCCCTGGCCGGGGGCCGGGTCGTGATCGATCGAACCGGGCGCCACGACCCTGTCCAGGGCGTCGAGGTTCCCGGACATGACGGCCTCTGCGAAGGCGGTCTGGGCGGCGATGTTCGTCTGTCTCGACATAGCGCTCCTCCTGCGCCGAGTGGGCCACCGGTCCGCAGCGGCCGGACTTCGCCGGGCACCCGCGGGTGCGGGGAGGCGGGGAATCCGTCGGTCTGCGGACTCGCCGGGCGACTGCCGCGCGTCCCACCGCAATGACCCAGCCCGCTCCCCGGCCGACCGGGCCGCAGCAGACACCCGGGCCCGGCACACGTATGCCCCCGGCGCAGCGACCCTGTGCCACGGTCTCTCCAGTCTCCCCCTGTGTCCACGCTCGGGCACTCCGGCAGGCGATGAGCAGCAGTGCGCTGCCGTGGCATGTGCTCGGGCGACGGCGGACGACTGTCACCCGAGCTGCGGCGGGGCGCCCGACGCCGAGGTTCATGCGGCCTGCCCTCTGCCTGGCGCTGAACGAATGCGGGCAGCCGGGGATCACCGTGCCGCTCGCGTCCGCGAACCTGACGCGCGTCCCCGTCGACGGCCAGTCCGGCGAACCACCTCTGGGGCCCGTCTGGTACGGCGACCACGCTCGTTTCACCCGCCATCGGAGAGGTCGAGCCGCCTCGGCGACTCCACCGCGAGAACCGCTCGGCGAACCTGCTGGAGGCGGGACGAGGCGCCCCGCGCGTCCGGATCAGCTCGGCCGCCGGAAGCGGCGTGCTGCGGTTCGGCGCGTCCCTCGCCCGGATGATGCGCGTGGCGGGTCGCGGGGCGGAATGACGGAGATCCCCACGCGAACCGGCACCCCGCGGAGAACCGCGCGCCGTGAACCGCGTACGGTGCGGGGCCGGTTTCGACACGCGTGATGGTGGGCGACGAGCAGGCGGTCCACGGCACGCGTACGGTCCTCACCCACCGCGCCGCCCTTACCGCACCGCATCGGCCCGGAGGGACGAGCCCCGTGCTCACGTCGTACGCCGCCCACTTCGACACACCCGCCGGGTACCTCGACTTCGCACGCTTCGGACCGCCGTCGCGGGACGCCGTGGCCGCGAGCGCGCGAGCCCTGGAGGAGTCCGCCACCGCCGACCACACCACCGTGGACGTCCTGATGCGGGCGGAAGAGGCCGCCCGGGGCACGGCCGCCCGGCTGACGGGCACCGACGCCCGGCACACCGTGCTGCCACCAGGACCACAACCGCGAACAGGGCGAGGGCCGGCAGGATCCGCCAGCGGCGCACCCGCGAGAGGGCCAGTGCGGCCACGGCCAGCACCAGCCCCGCCAGGAGAAGCCACCGATTCGGCACCCTCCCCGAGACGGCCAGTGACCCGCGCAGCAGTGGCTACTCGGCAGCACACTCGGCCTGGCGCCCGCCAGCCCCGCTGAACGCACGGCCAAGCTCACGCCGGCCGGCAAGTAGGCGTTCAACCTGCGCGGAGCCCGGCAGGGCCACGCCCGCGAAGGACACCTGTGCCCAGCCCGCAAGCGCACCGAGCGTCTGGACATCGGCGGCGTGGAGGTCGACATCAAGCTGGGGACGTTCTTGGACAACACCCGCCGCCGGGCCGACAGACTCACCCCCGAGCGCCGCGCCGAGCTGGACCGGCTCGGCATGCGCTGGGAGCAGCCGACCCGTCGTACCGGCGGGGAGGCCGGCTTGGCAGCATTGGCGGATTGGCGTGCAACTCGCCGTTACGCCGGACGACTTGAGCAAGGCCAGGTCGGATCGTGGCCGTTCCTTTAGGGTGGGGCTGAGATCATGAGGGCTGCGCATAGCTCCTGAGCCGAACCGTCCGGGACCGGCAGGTCGTGCCTGCGACCGGCGGCTTGCTCCCACCACGTCATCGCCTCTCGAGTGGTGGGTCGATGACCCGCGCATCAGACCCCGGTGCCGTCATCCGCACCGCCGATCCTTCCCTGGAGCTCATATGCGAAGACCTCGCCCCGCATCTGGTGTGTCCGTGGCCGTTCTCGTCGTGGCGGGGATGGTGAGCGGCTGGGGAACCGGTGAGGCGGCGGCTGAGCCGAGCCCGGCCGGGACGCTGTATGTGAATCACGACGGGGTGTGCAGCGACACGGCTACGGGCTCGGCGAGCATGCCTTTTTGCACGGTGCAGGCAGCGGCGGACGCGGTGGTACCGGGGCAGACGGTTCGTCTCGAATCGCCGGACGGCCTTCCCTACGTCGAGTCCGTGACCCTGACTCGGTCCGGCACCGAGGACGCCCCCATCACGTTCACCGGGGCCGCCCTCGTCCCCGGCGGCTCGCCGGCGGTCCTCACGCCGAAGGGGTCCGCACCGGCGCTGACGTTCGAAGCGGTGCACGACGTGCGCTTCCAGTCGCTGGGGATCGGCTACGCGGGCGCGGACGCGGTGGTGGTGACGGGCTCCACGGGCGTCACCCTCGACCGGTTGTCGTTCCGCCGCCCGGCGCCGTCGACCGGCGGCACCGGTACCGCGGTCAGCGTGGACGGCGCTTCCTCGGACGTGACCGTGTCGCGCAACTGGGTTCCGGACGGGTACGCCTACGGCGTGCAGGCGCAGCCGGGAGCCTCGCGGGTCACCGTGACCACCAACGTGGTGACCAATCCGCGGCGGGGCGGGATCGTGCTGACGGCAACGTCCGGAGCCGCCGTGACGAGCAACACGGTCATCGCTCCGTGCGCCACCGGGATCTCGCTGGAAGGCGCGAGCTCGGGGACCGTGGAGAACAACGTGGTCGCCTCTGCCACGGCGAAGCAGACCGACACTTGTCCGGCACCCACGGCTCCGCTCTACTCCGTGTCCGCCGCATCCGCCGACCAGGTCACCGGCGACTACAACGTGGCGGCGAACGGTGTCGGCACCTTCGCCCGGCCGCGGCCCGAGTACGCGTGGGCCGGCACCCCCTACACCACCTCCGTGGCGCTGCACGACGCGACCGGGCAGGGCGCGCACGACATCGACGGGCTCAACGTGCCCACCACCGCGGCGCCGCCCGAGCACTCCGCGCTCGTCGACTCCGCCGACGCCGACGCACCGGGTGAGCTCACCACCGACATAGACGGCTTTCCGGTCGTCGACGACCCTCTCGTCGACGACACCGGCAGCGGCCCGACGACACACCACGACCGAGGCGCCGTCGAACGGCAGGACCTCATCACCGTCCCCGGCGACGACATGCCGTCGCCGTCCAAGGGCGTCGCGCCGTTCGTCACCTCGGTGAAGACCGACGACGCCACCACTTCGTGGGGGAAGTCCATCGCGACGTACTCGGTCGACTTCGGGGACGGCAGCGCCCCGGTCACCCGGGCACCGGGCGCCCCGATCACGCACACCTACACCACGCCGGGCGTGTATGCCCCGGCCATCACGGTGACCGACGCCGACGGGTCGAGCCGCACCGTCTGGCCCGCTGCCGTCGACGCGGGTACGGCCACACCACCGGCCGCCTCGCTGTCCGGCGCCCTGGTCACCACTGCCGACGGGCAGGTGGACGCCGGGGACGCGTCGTTCACCGTTGCGCAGCCGGCGGACGCGTGGGAAGTCGCCTACCGGGTCCTGACGTTCGGTGACGGTGACCATGAGAACCTGGCCGACGGCCCCCAGAAGATCGAGCACCAGTATCCGGCGGCGGGCTCGTACACCGCCACGCTGACACAGACGGACCTGCTCGGCCGCACCACCACCGCCAAGGTGACCGTGCACGCCGCGGACGCCTTCCTGCCCATCACCGCGCAGCATGACGCCGAGAGGACGATCCCCGCCCACGGCGTGCTGAAGCTCTCCGCGGCCACCGTGCACGCCGACTCCGACGGCGTCGACGCGGCGCGCCTGCAGATCGTCACCAGCGGTGCCGAGGCGAGGGGCACCCTCACCCTCTACACCGACGGCACCACCCGGCCGGGCACCTCCACCGTCGGCTTCGAGCCCGGCCGGACGGTCTCCAACGAGGCGACGGTGAAGGTCACTCCCACCGGTGCGATCGACCTCTACAACGGCAGCTCCGGCCCGGTCACCGTCAACGTCGCCACGCTCGGCCTCCAGTCGCACGCCCAGTTCGGCCGTACCTACCATCCCGCCAAGCCGATCCGTCTGCTCGACACCCGGGGCACCACCGGCGGCCACACCGGGGCGGTCACCGGCGGCCACTCGGTCACCCTGACCGTCTCGGGCGCCCACGGCGTCCCGGCCGACGCGAACGCCGTGGTTCTCAACGTGGTGGCGACCGCCACCAAGGGCTCCGGCAGCCTCACCGCCTCCCCCGCCGGCACCGTCAACTCCGGTGTGTCCGGCCCGTACTGGACCACGGGGCAGACCGCCTCCGCCCAAATCGTCGTCCCCATGGTCCCGCTGATCAACGGCAAGGTCGTCCTCCGCAACAACAGCAAGTCCTCGGCGCACCTCGTCGCGGACGTGGTCGGCTGGTACGGCCCCACCGCGAGCGGGGCGACGTTCCAGCCGGTCAGCCCGGTCCGGATTCTCAACACCCGTACGGGGAGCGGCGGGAGGACCGCCAAGCTGGGCGCTCACGCCACGCTCAGACTCAAGGTCACCGGCGCCCACGGGGTACCGGCGAACGCGGTGAGCGCGGTCGACCTCAATCTCACGGTGCCCTCGCCGACCGGCAGCGGCTACCTCGTCGCCTACGCCGACGGCACCACCCGACCGGACGTGCACTCGGCCGACTACACCAGCGGACACCCCGCGGCCGGCGCCGCGCTGGTCAAGGTGGGCACGAACGGCGAGATCGACCTCTACAACGCCGGCTCCACCGCCGTCGACGTCGACATCGATCTCCTCGGCGACTACAGCCTCAACACCGTGAGCTGACCGCACAACAGGCCGTCGAGTCCACTCGCGGATGCCCCGGAGCTCTCCGGGGCGTCCGACGTCTCATGTCCCCCGGCCGTTGGCGTCCGTCCAGGGCCGCAATCGATTTCCTGTCCGCAGCCGAGCCGACTGCGTACGGCATCACCGGCGCCGTACGACACGACCAACTGGTCAAGCACCCTCAGGGGCGGGAACGGCAGTTCGGGGCGGGGAGGCGGGGGCGCGGGGGCGCCTTGCCGAGATGGAACAAACCCGCCGTCCGGATCGGCAACCTGCGCCACCCCGCTGACCGGGATCCGATGGAACCAACCGCGACCCGCAACTGCCCGCACTGCCAGCGGCCGGTCACCATCGTCTCCCTGCCGGCCACCCCGGAAGCCGCCCGGCCCGCCATGCCCACCGGACCGGACGTGATCCCTCTCCGCAGAACCCACTGACCCAGTGCCTGGACGACCGAACTTCCGGGTGGGCCGGCGACCTCACGGTCGGCGGCCCACCTCAACCGTTGCCGGGCTCATGCGCCCGGCTGCAACGCCTTCCTGAGGGCAGCAGTTCGGGCAAGTCGCACCTCTCGTGGTGCTTCACGCAGTGCTGGGTCCGGCATACGAAAGCCGTCGTTCTCGAACCGGGGGACGACATGAACGTGCACGTGATGAAGCACCTGACCTGGAATATGGTTGTTCTGCGTCACTGTGCTGCCGACAGCCCCATAGGCGTCCTTCACCGCCAAGGTCACTCTGGCTGTGACCTCGAAGATCTCATGCAGGAGATCAGCTGGTACGTCATGCAGGCCGGTCATGTGTGACACCGGCAGGACAAGGGCGTGACCAGGGTTGTTCCGCCGCTGCTTGAGCGCGGGGACGACGAAGACGTTCCCCGAGCGATAGGCGACCAAGTCCTCATCGATCTCGCCCTGCCCGATCTTGCAGAAGGTGCAGTCACTCACTCTGGAGACCTCCGCAGTCACCTCACGCTCGCCCCACCCGGCTGGATCAACGAGTCTGGCAAGCCGTCCCGCAGACAGACATTTCCACTTCCCAGAGCTCGCACACTGCGGGGGTCTGGCTTCAGCCCGAGCGCGAACGGCTTTTTGCGCTCTTGCTCACCGCAGACGACAAGTGCACCAGCCCGACGCCGACGCCGGGCCCAAGAGCCGTAATCACGATCTCGTGGCCTCACAGGGGGAGCATCGATGCTCACTTCTCGGAGTCGAACCAGGTCGCCACGAGTGCTCGCAGATCTGGGAAGCGGGGACCGGAAACCATCTCCAGGGTGGGTTCACCGTTGAGCCAGCACACTTGCTCGGGGGCGCCGTCGCCAGTGTCGAACAGGCAGCACACTCCTGCGCTGTCCGCGGTGAGGTCGGTGAACACCTTCCTGATGTTGGCCGACTGCGCAAACAAGCGGCTCATCCCCGACGTCGCCGCCCAGCACTCCACCGACGTGTAGCCGGGGTGCAGAAGGGACTCGAACCGGATCGTCGCGTAGATGTACCCGAGCTGGACGCGCCCGTCCGTCTGGGGTTCAAGACCGTTCCTCTGCGCGTACTCACGCAATGCGTCATCGACGTCGAACATGAGGGACGTTTCGAGTTCGAGCGTGCTGTGCGTGGAGCAGTCGACCGGCTCGCTCTTGAACTGGGACGT
Source organism: Streptomyces flaveolus (assembly GCF_000716535.1). Classification (GTDB taxonomy): domain Bacteria; phylum Actinomycetota; class Actinomycetes; order Streptomycetales; family Streptomycetaceae; genus Streptomyces; species Streptomyces flaveolus_A. The sequence goes on from NZ_JNWV01000021.1 coordinate 33,921, forward strand.
GAACGGGAGGGCGAGCCGCTCGCCGTCGGGCAGGGTGACCTCCAGCGGCGGCACGGCACGGGCCGGTGGCGCCAGTTCGGCCAGTTTGGCCAATGCCCTGGCGACATGTCGAGGACGCAGATAGATGTCGTAGCCGTGGATCAGCCCCACGTTTCCCCCTCTCCCGCATCGAACCGCACCCTCTCACGACTCATTCCTCGGCCGCTTGTCGGTTCAAGAGCCTCCGGACGCGGAGTGAGGTCGGTCGAAGGCCCACTTCTTGAGGCACAGGTCCGCGCGGCTCGCGTTGCTGTCGTAGGGGCGCTGGTACAGGAAGGCGCTGAGGGCCTGGTCGAAGTTCACGTGCCGCAGCCGGGTTCCCGGGGGTGGCGTGATGCCGGTGCCCGCGTATCAGCTCCCGTGTTCGGTTTTTGCTGGGCGGGTGTCGAGCGGTGGCCCTCGGCGATCGCGAGCCACATATCGCGTGCTCTGCACGGACCCTGCACCCTACGATCACCCGGTACGGCTGCTGGAGGGGGCGGGGATGCTCGAGGACGTCAAGGACGGGACAGCGGCAGCGATGCAGCTGGCGAAAGGTGCGCCACTTCACCGCGCACTTGATGTCGCCGATCCCAGTGACTGGCTCGTACTGGACGCTGGAGTGCGTGAGGTGGCCTGGTACCGCCCGCAGTTGCTGCCGGACTGGGAGCACTCCGTTCCGCTGCCCTCTGACCTGAGTCAGGTCGGTGAGTCTCAGCTCGCACTCGCCCTGTGCCACCGCGACGGGCGGATCCGTCAGGAGGCGGTGCGTCAGTCGGCCCGATATCCCGGTCTGCTGCCGTTGGTCGTGATCCGCTGCGCCGACTGGGCCGGCCCGGTGCGCGAGTGCGCTCGGCAGCGGCTGCGCGAGGCCCTGGATGTGGACTCGGCCCTCGACCTCGCGCCGCTCATCCTCCGCGTCGGCCGCCGCGACAGAGGTGCCTTCGGCGTCGATCTGCTCGGTCCAACCCTGCGCCGGGCGTCTCCCGGGCAGCTCGTCGCTCTCTACACCGACCCCGACCGCATCGTCCGGCGGTTCGTGTACCGGCTCGCCGTCGAGGGCCGGCTGCTCCGTCCCGCTGAGCTGGCCCGCGCCGCCGCCCAGGATGAGGACACCGTGGTCCAGGACCTGTGCGCCACAGCGGCGCTTGCGGCTCTGGGGGATGGGGAGGCGTATGAGGATGTGCTGCCTCCACTGCTGTCCGCGCGCAACCCGCGTACCCGGTCGGCCGGCGTCACCGCCCTGCGGCGGGCTGGGCGGTCGGAGCAGGCGGCGTCGTTCCTCAGCGACCGGTCCGCGCTGGTGCGTGCTTGCGCCCGCTATGTCGTGCGACAGCAGGGAGGTGATCCGGCGGCCTGGTACCGGAAGCGGTGTGCGGCGCCGGACGACCCGGAGTTGCCGCCGGGTGCGGTCATCGGACTGGCCGAGTGCGGGGACCGTGCGGATGCCGGGCTGCTGCGGCCGCTGCTCGCGCACCCGGCGGCCGGGGTCCGGGCGCGGGCGGTGGCAGGGCTGCGGGCACTGGACTGCGTGGATACGAAGCAGTTGCGGCCACTCCTCGACGACTCCGCCGCCGGCGTCGTCCGCGAGGCGGCCCTCGCCCTGCTTCCCTCGGCGAAGGAACTGCCCGCCGACTGGCTAGTGGAGCGCACCGGCTCCGAGCAGCCGCGGCACGTCCGCGTCGGCGCCTTCCGGCTGCTCGACGCGTACGGCGGCATCGTGGCGCTACGGGTGGCGGTCGGTCTGTTGGAGGACCCGGATGAGAAGCTGCGCACCTGGGCCGGGCAATCCGTGCAGCGCTGGCATCCGTCGGCGGACGTGCGCACCCTCGAGGCAGAGGTGGGGGAACTGCTCGACCGGAGCCGGCACCTCTTCAGCGATTACGAGTTGCGCCGACGCAAGTGGGAGGCCGCGGTGGGTAGCTGAGTACCTGGGCCAACCAGACCGCGTTGTCCACGTCGGAGGCACTCACACCACGCAGTGATTACGGGATGCCCCGCCGCGGCGGGCAAGGGTGAGCTGGGTGGAGAGCTGACCCCTCGCTGATCAGCCGGGCGGCGGTCAGCGGGGCGAGCAGGGACGGCGACCAGTGCCACACCCCCAGCGGGAAGCGAGCGGCTCGACCCCGGCCGGTGGCGTGACCGTCGACCTCGTCAGTGTGTGCGGACAGGACCTGTTCGATCCCGTCGGCGGACGGGGCCAGGCCCAGTGCCGCGCGTGCCCGCAGGTCCAGGGGGTGGCCCGCTCGGGCGGACGGTCCTGCAGCGCGAGGGCGGCCGGCCAGCAGCCGCATGGTGACCTCGACCGCCCGATCCCACCACTCCCCCGCGCGCGGCGTCGGTACTCGCGGCCGGCGGCCGGCACCCGGTCGTGCAGGTGCTCATCCGCAGCGGTGGACCGCGACCATCCCCCGCATCCGGTGGCCCACGACCAAGGGCTTCAGACTTCCGTTGCCGAGGCCATCGGCGGCTGAGCCGCCTCCAACCGCAAGGGCTGTCCGATTGTCCCGTGTCCCCGCGGCAGGAGGGGAACGCGTGCCCGGTGTTCCTGCGGGCTGAGGCCGCGCTCCCGCTTGAAGGCGGCGCTCAACGCGAACGCGCTGCCGTAGCCCACCCGCTGGGCCACCGCGCCGACCGTCGCGTCCGGGTCGCGCAGCAGGTCCGCCGCGAGGGTGAGACGCCAGCTCGTCAGGTACGTTATCGGCGGCTCCCCGACGAGCTCGGTGAACCGGCGGGCCGGCACGGCTCGGGACACCCCGGCCCCGGCGGCCAGGGCGGCCACCGTCCACGGTCGTCCCGGGTCGTCGTGCAGCATCCGCAGCGCAGGCCCCACCACCGGGTCGCTCTGCGCGTGGTGCCAGTTGGGGGTCTCGGCAGCCGGGTCGTCCAGCCACGCGCGCAGCACTGACGGTCGCCCGAGCCGAGACGGTCCATAGCCGCAGAGCTCAACCGCATACGCGAGCGTCTTGCTGTCGCGGGGTACCGTCCCGGGCGGGGGCTACCGCTGTGCGGCAGCCTGGTGCAGATGGCGGCTCACGTCGCCGACGAGGTTGATGCGGGCCCGTCGTTCCACGAAGCGCCACTGCCCGTCACGGCGCTCGAAGCGGTCGTGGTAGCGGCCGGCCGCGATGGGTTGCAGCGGCAGGTCGGGCAGCGCCTGGAACACGGTGACGTAGGAACGTGCCTTTGCCGTGCCCGCCTGTTCGTCGACCTCAAGGGCGATGTTGGTGGTGACGTGCTGGGTTCGCGGCGTACCGTCGGCGTAGACGATCAGAGTGTCATGGAACATCTTCTCGATCGCAGCGCGCCCGCTCACCGGCTCGCCACTGCCCGTGAACGTGGCGTCGGCGAGGAGCGCGCCGAGCCCCGCGAAATCGCCGTCGTCCACCAGCTCCGCGTACCGCGCGATCAGGTTCTCGATGGCCCGGTGGCTCGACGCGGGGTCGGCGGGCTGGGGGGTGAGTGTGGACATGTTTCTCCGAGCGGCACGGGCGGCCTTCGGCGCGGTGTCCCGGGTGCCGGCGGGAACCGCGCGCGCCGGACGTGTCGAGTGGTGTGGGTTGGGAGGGTGGCACCCGAGGTGTCTCACGCTACCCGCATGGCCTGTGCACCCTGTTGCGCCGCCGACAAAGGCCATGGGAAGCGTGGACCGCTTCCACCTCATCCGCTGTCCAGCTGAGTACGCGTACTCAGGTGCCGTCTGCCGGACTCCTCCATGCTGGGGCGCGAACGCCGGACCGTCACGGGGGAACATACACATGGACGACGCCCTGCAGTTGCGCACCGCCACGCCTCGGGATCACGACTGGATCCACGAACTGCGCCACCGCGTGTACGCGGAGGAGCTCGGCCAGCATCCGGTGAATCCGTCGGGAAGGCTGAGTGACGGACTCGACGGGGACAACGTCTGTCTCGTGGCCGCGCGCGGCGAGACGCGGATCGGCTTCGTCAGCCTCACCCCGCCGTGGGTCGGCCGCTATTCCCTCGACAAGTACCTGACGCGCGAGGAGCTGCCGCTCCTGACCGAGGAGGCGCCGTTCGAGATCCGCGTCCTGACCGTCGAGGAGCACTGGCGGTCCACCGCGGCGGCGCCACTCCTCATGTACGCGGCGCTGCGCTGGGTCGCGGCGCGGGGCGGGCGCCGGGTGGTGGCGATGGGACGCACGGAACTGCTCGGCATGTACCTAGCCGCCGGGTTGCGGCCGGTGGGGCGCACGGTCCGCTCGGGCGCGGTCTCGTTCGAGGTCCTCAGCGGCTCCGTGGCCGAGCTGACAAAGACGGTCGCGGAGTGCCACGGCCGGATCCTGGAACGGCTGCGGACGGGCCTCGACTGGCGGCTCGACGTCCCCTTCGCGCCGCGTGCGGACGGGTGTGAGCACGGCGGGGCGTTCTTCTCGGCGATCGGCACCGACTTCCGGACCCTGACGCGCCGTCACGAGGTGGTCGCGGCGGATGTGCTGGACGCCTGGTTCCCGCCGTCCCCAGGGGTCCGCGCGGTCCTCTCGGAGGATCCGGGGTGGGCGGCCCGGACCTCGCCGCCGACGGGCGCGGAGGGACTGCTCGCGGAGATCGCCGGGGTCCGCGGGCTGCCGGTGGAGTCGCTGGTCGTCGGGGCGGGCTCGTCCGATCTGATCTTCCGCGCGTTCGGCCGGTGGCTGACGCCGGGGAGCCGGGTGCTCCTGCTCGATCCGGGCTACGGGGAGTACGCCCATGTCACCGAGCGGGTGATCGGCTGCCGGGTCGACCGGCTCCCACTGCGCCGGGAGGACGGCTGGTTGCTCGACCCGGCCCGGCTCGCCGCCGCGACCGGCGACGGACGGTACGACCTCGTGGTGGTGGTCAACCCGAACAACCCGACCGGCCGGCACGCCCCGGCCGACGCGCTGCGCGCGGTGATCGAGGCCTCGCCCGTGCGGACCCGGTGGTGGATCGACGAGGCCTACCTGGGGTATGCCGATCCGGCGGACTCGCTTGCCGCGCTCGCCTCGGTCGACGCCCGGGTCGTGGTCTGCACCTCGCTGTCGAAGATGTACGCGCTGTCGGGGATGCGGGCCGCGTACCTGGTGGTCGGTCCGGAGACGGCCGGGGAGCTGCGACGCTGGACGCCGCCGTGGCCCGTAAGCCTGCCGGCCCAGCTGGCTGCCGTGACGGCGCTGCGCGACCCCGCGTACTACGCGGAGCGCTGGGCCCGCACCCATGTGCTGCGCCGGGAACTGGCGTACGACCTCGCGGAGTTGGACGGGTTTTCCTCGGTCGACGAGGGGGTGGCGAACTTCCTCACGGTGACCCTGCCGCCGGACGGACCGAGCGCGGCGCGGCTGGTGCGCGAGTGCCGGCGGCACGACGTCTTCCTGCGTGACCTGTCGCCGATGTCCCCGGCGTACGAGGGGCGGACCGTTCGGATCGCCGTCCGCGACACGGCGGAGAACGCGCGGATCGTGGCGGCGTGCCAGAGCGCCCTGGACGCGCTGCGCACGCCGGCCGCAGTGGTCTCGGGCACGCCGGGACGGGGCTCCCGGTGACGACAGTCGCCGGTCTCGTGCCGTACCTCGGCGGGGCACTGGCGGTCGGAGGCGTCGCGGTAGCGGCGACCCGGCGCCGTGAACTGATGGTCCGCTGGTGCGTGTGGGCGCTCGGAGTGCCCCTGGTGGCCGCCGCGTTCTGGCTCGGTCCACCGGGGATCGCGGTGCTCGCGGCCGTGGTCGGTGTGGTCGCGGTGGCGGAGTTCGGCGGGCTGCTCCGGCTGGGTCCGGTGGACCGGACGGTGCTGAGCGCGGCGATCGTCGGACTCGTCCTGACTGCCTGGCTGGCCCCCGGGGAGGTGCTCCGGGTGGCGGCGGCCGGGGCGCTTGCGATCGCCGGGGTGCCGTTGCTCTCGGGCGACGCGGAGCACGGACTGCGCCGCCTGGGGGCGGGCGTGCTGGGGCTCGTGTGGCTGGGCGCCCTGGCGGGCCTCGTGTCGTCCGGCGCCCTCGGCCTCGTCCTGTTCGTGGCCGTGTCGATCGCCGACATCGTCGCGTACGCGGGGGGCCGCCGTCTCGGCGGCCCCCGGCTCTCCCCGCTGTCGCCCGCCAAGCGGTGGAGCGGCACGCTGGCCGGGGCCGCGGCCGGTCTCCTCACGCTGGCCGTGCTCTCCTCCCTGACGTGGCAGACGGCGGTGGCCGTGGCGGTCGGCGGTCCGCTCGGGGACCTGCTGGAGTCGATGGTCAAGCGGGGCGCCCGCGCCAAGGACGCCGGCCGGTGGCTGCCCGGCTCCGGCGGCATCCTCGACCGGATCGACTCCCTCCTCGTCGCTCTGGCGGTGCTGTTGGTGCTGGAGTGAGCCTCGGGGCGATGGCTTCGTACGGGGTCCGGGACGAAGTTGCTCGGATCCCGCCAGGGCGAGTTGGTGCGGTAATTCCAGGCGAGTGCCTCAAGGGTGCGGCGGTGGCCGGCCCACCGCCGCCCGCGGACCGGATCGGCCGGTATCAGCGGGGGCCGTCGATCTCCACCACGGCCGACCACCCACCGGTGGACGCCGGGTCAGGAGCCGTGCCCGGTGCCGCGCCGTGCGGTGGCGGGCACGATGCCGCGGGCGCAGCCCTGCTTGCGGTAGGGCTCGTGGTCGTAGCCGCGGTCCGTGTAGGGCGTGACCGTCCCCTTCGGACTGATGGCTCAGGCGCCCAGGTAGACCGGTGCCTTCTGGACGGACTTGGTGTAGATGTGGTTGCTGAGGGTGCCGTCGGCGCCCAGGACGACCAGGGTGACGTTGTCCTGGAGGACGACCGGGCGGCCCTTGGCGTACGAGACGGGGAACGTGCCGTGACTGGTGGTCAGCTGCGCCCCGTAGACACCGTTGCGCTTGACGAGCTTGACGATCGCGCCGTTGGCCAGCTTGTAGCGGCCCAGCCGGGGGCTGACGGCGGTCTCGGCGCCGGTCCAGCTGACGGTCGCGCCGAGCGGGTCGAGCACCAGCGTGCGGTTGCCGAACAGAGCGGCACCGGCGCGGGAGTGCGCGTCGAGGAAGCGCACCAGCTTGCCGTCCCGGAAGACGCGGGCCTGGTGGTGGTCGGCGGAGACCTTGAAGATCTGGGCGGTCGTACGTGCGTCGAGGCGCAGGGTGCGGGAGAGCGTGCCGTGCAGGGTGCAGTCGGCGGACAGGGCCGGGAAGGGCGTGGACTGCCAGGGGGTCGGCCCGCCCTGGCTGCGCTGGCCGAAGACGGGCTTGGCGGAGAGGACTCCGGTGATCTTCAGGCCGTCGGCCAGGTCGGTGGGCCTGCTCTGGTTGACGGTCGCGACGGCGTGGCCCTTGGCGTCCAGGAGCGTGGCGGACGCGCCGTTGTCGGCGCTGCTGACCAGCCGGACCTTCATGCCGCCGCCGAAGACGGAGGGGATGGTCGTGGCGGTGACGCAGGCGCTGCTCCCGGCCGGCGCGGGCGCAGTGGCGGCAGTGGCCGAGACCATGGAAGCAGTGGTGATACCGACGAGGGCGACGGCGGCGAGGGTGGTACGGAGTGCAGTACGCATGGCTGCTCCTGGCGGAATCGGCTTCTGACGTGCTGGCCGCTCTGACCAGCGAGAACAACCCTAAAGATCACGAGTACCGGAATCGTCGGGTTCATGTCACAGGCATGTGACCGCCGTCACCCCTGACTGCTGCTTGCTCCGCTCCGGGTGAGGTGCTCGAGCCGGATAAGGTGCCCCCGAAGCAGGCATGAGGGCGATCTCGTTGGACCGGCGGAAGCTGATCGGGATCGGGGCGGGGCCGGCAGTCCTACCCGTCTGGTGGACCCTGCGGCAGGCGGCGAACGGGGCCAAGGGGGCTGGCGCACCGACACCACACCGCTACGGCGGGCATTCCCGCTGCTGGGCCCGCTCACCGACGCCCAGTGGGTGAGCAGCCGGGACAACGATCGGGGCATACCGTCGCCGGAGCTGGTGATCTCGGGCTTCGCCCGGCTGGCACAGGGGAAACTTGCCGAGCTGACGGCGGCCCACACCTTCGTCTCCGAAGGGCCCGCCGATGACTTCACCTCGTGGTTTGAGAAGCCGCTCAAGGGCGAGGGGCCGGAGAACCCCCAGTGGATCCGGTCGCACGAGCTCGACCGCGACGGCAGCGGCTACTCCACCAAGCTGTGGTTCGACCGTCGCAGCGACACCGTCCGCTTCCGGGCACTCAACCCGTACGGCCAGGCGCGTTGATCGTGATCGACGGGCGGTCCGCGTGAGGTCCCTGGTCCAGATCATCGAGGCGTGCAAGGGGAGGCCGGCGAGGTAGCTGTCTGGGGGCTTGTCTCTGGTCCTTCTTCTCCGGGATGGCTGCCTTCATGCGGCGTTTCCGCAGGTGGGGCGTGGTTGCCGCGGGACGAGTAGGCCTTGTTCCCGGCTACCGCGTCGGGGCGGGTGCGGGGGCTGCCGACGGGGCTGCGGATCTGAATTCACGTGCGGTCGGCGGCGAGATGGACCTTGCTGGTCCGCCCCGCCCCTGGACCGTCACCCCTCCGGCACGGCGCGCGCCCCGTGTCGGACGCGCCGCTTCGCGGCCTCCGCGATCAGCCCCCCCCAGCAGGCGGCCTCGAACACGCCGGCGCCGCGCCACTGACGCAAGCGGTGGGAGACGGTCGACCAGGCGCCGAATTCCTGCGGATCTCCCGCCACTGTCCGCCAGTCTTGAACCGCCGGATCACGCCCTCGAACTTCCGCCGCAGGCGTTCGGGGTAGGGGCCGTACTCTCGCCGATCGGCAGGTGCGGCCCGATGAACTCCCAGTGTTGGTCCGGCATTTGCATCTCGATAAGCGCCCTATTCGACCCCGCCGCCGGCAACCGAAGGAGGACGCGGCGCGCTGACCCGGGAACGTCTCACCGATGAACACTTCGCTGCGGTCAGGGCCCGAGCGCCGTGACCCCTCGCCGACCGGCTTGTCGCTGAAGCACGCTCCCGCGGTGTCGTACTTCTGGTGAAGAGGCCGAGGCTCCGGGAGAGACGGTGGCTCCGACGGCGGTGGTCAACGCTTCTCGCGTCGGCTGCGAATGCTCAGGGCGATAACGGAGACGAGGAACCAGAAGGCGCCGAACGCCGAGTATCCGGCCACGGTGGACAGGCTGCTCGTCGCCGAGGCGGACGTGGCGGCGATGGTGGCACCCGCGAGGACGGACTGTCCGCCGCTGACGGCCATGGGCCACTGGGCGCCGACGGTGCGTCGGCGCCGGACCGCCACGACGAGCTGGATGGCTCCGGAGAGGAGGGCCCAGACGCCGAACACGAGAAGGGCCCTTCCGATGGTGGAGAAGACGGCGACGAACATACCGGCGGTGGCGGCGAGACCGAGCCCCATGTTGATGGTGCTGACGCCGTTCGGGGAGCCGGCGCCGGCCAGGCGGCGCTCGATGAGCGTGGCGACGGCGTCCCACAGGGGGTAGACGACGAGCAGCACGGCCGCGATCACTGTCGGCTCGTCCGCCGACACGAGCGAGGCGGAGGTCGTGAAGACGAGTGCCACCCAGATCAGGGAGAAGGCGACTCGGATCAGGTGGAGCGATCGGAGCCCGGAGGACATCGTCGTGGCCGTGGCCGAAGTGGTCGCAGTTGCGGTGGTCTGAGTCATCGGGTGTCCCGTTGTGATCGTGACGGTGTGAGACGGTCGCCTCGATGAGGAGTCTCAGCGGCCTCGGGAGGGGCCGCGTACTTCGAACGAAGTACTTCTGCCATCCACCTTCGACGGAACGGGTTCTGCCGTCTCCGGCGACCGAAGCGGCTCGGTCGACCGAATCCTTCGTCGTCCACACCCTTCGTCGTCCGCCTCGTTCGTCGTCCACACCCTCCGTCGTCTACATCGTTCGAAGTACACGGCCGCCGCACACGTGAACGAGAATCGGTTCATGGCCAAGGCGCAGAGCAGTCAGGACGGGCCGGCCGCACCGCTGTGGGTCCGCCACCCCGAGGTGCTGCACCGGGCCGTCTATTCGGTGGCGGGTCTGGTGTTCACCGGGCAGATCGTGGCGGCGACGGTGAGGGGGGCGGACTGGCCGACGGCCCTGTCCGTGCTCCTCGCCGGATGCGGCGTCGCCCTCTCGTGGTGGAAGCCGTGGGCAGGCCTGGTCGTGACGAGTGCGGCGTCCTTCGCCGTCACAGCGGTGGGTGACGACCCCCTGTCGGTGTGGATGATGGCGGTGCTCGTGCTGTTCTCGGTCACCCTCAGGGGAAAGCAGCCGCTGGTCGGGACCGGCATCGTGGCGGCGTTCTTCCTGGGGGCGTTCATGACGGTCGGGGGATTCCGTGGCGGTGCGGTCGTGGGAGCCGCCGCTTTCTTCTCGGCCATGGCGGGAGGTGCGACGGGGGCCGCGCTCCGTATCCATCGGGAGCACTGGTGGACCCTGGAGGAACGGGCCGAGATCGCCATCGCCACCCGCGAGATCGAAGCCACCCGACGAGTGACCGAGGAACGTCTCCGTATCGCCCGGGACCTCCACGACGTCATCGGACACCAGGTCGCGATGCTGAGCGTGCACCTCGGTGCGGCGGAGATCGGGCTGCCCGAGGACGCCGAGTCCTCCCGGCAGGCCCTCGTCTCGGCCAGGTCCAGCGCCCGTACCGTCGTCGTCGAGACGCAGCGCATCCTCGCGCTCCTCCGCCTCGGGGACGACGTCTCCGGCGACGAGGCGCTGCGGCCGACCCCGGCGCTGAGCGGCCTGGAAGGACTCATCGCCTCTTTCGAAAGCATCGGCCTCGACGTCCGGCCCTCCATCGACATCCCGGCCGGCTTCGTGGAGCCGAGCGTCGGCGTGACGGTCTACCGGGTCGTTCAGGAAGCGCTCACGAACGCCTACCGGCATGGAGAGGGGACGGCAACGGTGGATGTGCGCGAGCACGACGGCAGGATCCGCGTCACCGTGGAGAACCGCGTCGGTCACTCACCCCACGGCTCCGACCCGGGCAGCGGACTCGGACTCGTGGGGATGCGCGAACGCGTCGAGTCCTCCAACGGGCGGCTGACGATCGACAGTCACGACGGGCGATTCCGGGTCCACGCGGAGTTCAGCCCGCTGGGAGAGGTAGTGCGATGACACGGATTCTGATCGTCGACGACCAGGACGAGATCAGGGCCGGGATCCGGGCGATGCTTCGGCTCGACCCGAGTCTCGTCGTCGCGGGGGATCTCTCCGACGGGCTCCAGGTCGTCCCCTTCCTCCGGGACCACCCCGTCGACGTGGTGCTGATGGACATCCGGATGCCCGGCATCGACGGTGTCGAAGCCACCCGCCGGATCCGCGCAGAGCATCCACACGAGAAGACGCGGGTGATCGTGCTGACCACTTTCGACCAGGACGACATCGTCCTCGCCGCCCTGCGCGCGGGCGCCAACGGCTTCCTGAGCAAGACCGTGAGCCCTGCCGAACTCGTCGCCGGAATCACCGAGGTGGTGGGCGGTGGAGGTGCGCTGTCGGCCGCGGCGACCGCCGCGCTCATCGGTCACATGACCGACAGTCCTCCCCCGCTGATCGACAAGGAACTGCTGCGACGCTTCAGCGCTCTGACCCCCAGGGAGCGGGACGTGGTCGTCCTGGTCGCAAGCGGTCTCGGCAACGACGAGATCGCGGCCCAGATGTCCGTGTCACCGTTCACCGTGAAGACACACGCGGTCCGAGCCATGACAAAGGTCGGCGCCCGCGACCGAGCCCAACTGGTCTCCTTCACCTTCCGGGCCGGCCTCTACCCCTGAACCTGCACCTCGGAGACCTCGCCGTGTTCTGGGAAGTACGCGGAGAGGCGACGAGGGCAGGATTCGAACCTGCGTCCACCCGGTATCAGAGCCGGGCGCTCCTCCGCAGAGCTTCCTCGTCGCCACCGTGATCATTGCTCGGGCCCGCTGTGCGGGTCAACTGATTTGCGGGGGCGGACACGCGCGGGGATTGCCGCCGGTCACGTCCACTCCTGAGCAGCAGCACGCTTTCCCTTGCCGGAGAAGACTCCTGCCGAACGGAGAGCGCTGGCCATGAGCGGGTCGGCGACGGCGACGCCGTGTACCAGCTCGGGTGTCCGCCGGAAGGCGACGGCCTCAGCCGTTGGCCTGGGAGCAGTCCAGGCGCCGGCTACCGGGTCCACCCGATGCCGGGCGCAAGCCGCTTCGACGAGCGAACGTGGGCATTCCTTCTCACCCCGGAGTACTTCCCAGGGCAGAGGAAGGTCCGCCCAGACGTAGGTGTCCGGGTGCAGCCCGCCGCCGCTCATGCGGTGCCAGTACGCCACGTCGGCCGCCATCAGACGGGGGACCTTGCCAGGGCAGATCCGATCCAGGATCTCGTCCTGCCCCAGCTCGGTCAGCAGTGCGAACCAGTGGGCCCGGGCCGTGTTCCATGCCTGGGCGGCCTGGTTCCACGTCGACGAGTCGTCGCCACGGCGCACGATCATCGTGTCGCGTTCCAGCGGATGCCGGTACCAGGCGTCCTCCAGCAGGTCGGCGACCTGGCGCAGGAATCCGTTCCACCGAACCAGCAGCTGGGTGAGGTCCTGGTCGGACACATGGGCCAGCACTTCAGCTGTGGGGTGCACATGCGCGACCGCGTACCAGCAGGCCCGCTCGGGGCGATTCCTCAGGCGCTGCAACAGGGCCTCGGCGACCTCGTCGTAGACCTGACGCTGCCGACCGTTGGTGAACACGCTGCGCATGTGGCCGCGCGCCGTGACGTAGGCGATGAAGGCCGCCGTGTCCGGGTCCGTGGCGAACAGCTCGTACGGCAGGACGTGGGCGAGGGCACCTTTGCCGGTGAGGACCACTTCGCGCCGGCGCTGCTCGTGGATGAGCCGGGCCAGTTTGGCTTCCATCCGGCGCAGTAGTCGGAAACGCTTGTTGTACTGGCGTTTGGAGATCTCCCCGAGGCCCGCCGCCGTGCGCTCGGTCCGGTTGAGGCGGTCCATGCCGAAGTCATTCTGCCCGTACGAGCGACCGATCTCCGCACCCGCTCGCCGGATCACCGCCTCGATCTGGGCTGGGTCGTCCCCGGCGTTGTCCGGGAGGTCCGGCACGCTCATGAACAGGTCTGCCGCGCGGGCAAGCTGGCGATGTGCGCCAACCGGACGGGCGAACTCCTCCCGCATGGAGGTATAGCCGTGCCAGAGGTTGCGCAGCGAGTGTTCAGCAGCCTTGGCAAGCGCCGCCTCGGTCGCTGTGTCGAGGTCAGTGCCCTGGGCGGCGTACAGATCCTGGATGAGCCGGGCCACGTCTTCCGGACGCTTGCGCAGTGCGAGCGAGGCGTGCAGTTCACGGAGGAGCTGTTCGAATGTGGGCGCCGGCATGGGTCTCACCTTGTCATCACCACGACTGGGTCTCCACTGCTTATCCGCACGTCGGCATCACCAAGTCCACTGGAGAAACACCCTGCTGCGCGACTTCACTCACCAAGAGGTCGCATGAGCGGCAGCACGCAGGCTCAGGCGCTCCGACCGGCGGACTCGTCCGCGGGTTCCGTCGCCAGCGCCGCGTTGGAGTACCGGCGGTCGCCGGTGACGTCGTCGCCCGCCCAGGGCGGAAGGGCGAGGGAGGGGTCCTCGGCGTCCGTCCACTCGATCTCCAGGACGACCAGGCCCGTGTGGACCCCCGTGTACTCGTCGACGACCCATTCGCCGGGCGCCGACACGGCGAGGTGGTGGCGGCGCTTCTCGACGAGCCGGCCGGTGCAGTGCGCCAGCAGCTCTCGTGCGTCCGGCACCGGGATCGAGTACTCGAACTCGGCACGCTCGGGGCCGGGCCGCTTGGCCTTGACGGTGAGGAAGGCCTCGGTCTCGTCCGCGACCCGCACCCGCACCTCGCGCCGCGGGTCGGTGGACAGATAGCCCTGGCGCAGCAGCGTGGTCCTGGTGACCCGCGCCCGCCAGTCGTCGCCGCGCAGCAGGAACTTCCGTTCGATCTCCCTGCCCATGCCGTTCCCTTCCGCGTTCCCTTTGGGTGGCGCCGGTCAGGTGGTACGCGTCACGTGGTGCCGAGCATCAGGGCGATGCCCGTCATCATGACGCCCGCCGCGACGATCCTGGCGCCGCCGAACCGCTCCTTGAAGAGGAAGACGGAGATGGCCGCGCCGGCGATCACGCTGGACTCCCGCAGTACGGCGACGGGAGCCAGCGGGGCCCGGGTCTGGGCCCACAGCACGAGCCCGTACGAGACGACCGACAGCACCCCGCCGAGCAGTCCGCCCACCGCCACGGGCCGCAGCCGTCCGGCGAGGCCGCCGCGCAGCCGCGCCGCGGCGTAGACGGGGACCGCCGTGCCGTCGAGGACCATCAGCCAGCCGATGTAGCCGAGGGCCGCTCCGGCCGAGCGCACCCCGACGCCGTCGACGAGGGTGTAGGCGGCGATGGTGAGCCCGGTCGTGGCCGCCATGGCGATCGCCGGCCACTGCGGGGGCCGGCCCGCCCGGCCGCGGACGCCCCACAGCGCGAGGCCGACGAGGCTGAGGGTCACCAGGACCATGCCGGTGGTGGCCGCGGCGCCCATCCGCTCCCCCAGGACGAAGGTCGCGAACAGCGTCACCACGGTCGGGGCCACCCCGCGCGCGATGGGGTACACCTGACCGAAGTCGCCGAGCCGGAAGGACCGGATCAGCGCCACCTGGTATCCGACGTGCAGCACGACGGAGGTGATCAGGTAGGGCCAGGCAGCCGCCGCCGGCAGCGGGGCCCAGGCCGCGAGGAGCGCGCCCGAGGCGGTGCGGCCGATCCCGACCAGGGTGAGTCCGGCGAGTTCGTCCTTGATGCGGTGGGTGATCGCGTTCCAGCTCGCGTGGGTGACCGCCGCCAGCAGCACCACCAGGGCGACCAGGGGCGTCACCCGGCGGCCAGCGCGGTGAGCACCTCGGACCTGCGGGACGGGTCGAGCATGTCGACGTTGGCCCGGAAGCAGCGTGACCCGGCCGCCAGTTCGGTCAGCCCGCTCCGCATCGCGGCGAGCGCGCCGGTGAACTTCTCGAAGTCCCCGCCGAGGTGCGCGAGGAGGTCGTCCTTGAGGCCGTAGTTGGTCACCGCGGACGCGAACTGGTCGAGGAACAGGGCCGCCTGGTCGGGTGAGATGCGTTCGAAGCCACGGTGGCCGGCCGGATTGTGGTCGGTGATCACGATGTTGCGTATCCGGCCGGTGTCCGCGGGCGGGCCCGGGAACAGCAGCTCCGGGGGCGCGAGGTGGTCGCCGCTCTCCACATGGGGGGTGAGCCGGTGCCGTTCGATGAGCTCGTCGAAGTCGGCGCCGCGCCGGATCCGGACCGAGGACGGGACGGCGAAGGCGACGCCGTCCCGCACCAGGACGTGGGTGTTCGTCAGGAACCGCGCCCCGGAGCGGCACGCCTGGGTCAGGAAGACCGTCTTGCCGCCGCCGTTGGGGCCGACGAGGAGCGTGGCGCTGCCGTCGCCGAAGGTGAACCCGCCCGCCTTGAGGTGGAGATAGCCGTGGTCGACGGCGAAGTCCGTCAGGATCCGCTTGACGAAGTAGGGCCAGACCGTGCGCTCCAGCCGGTGCCCGAAGACGTACGACCGGTGTCCCTCGGTGATCAGGTGGGCGGGGGCGCCGAAGATGTGGTTCAGGTAGTACCCGGCCCTGAACCGCTTGGCCCGCAGCGTGCGGTCGGCGCGGGCCCGCAGTTCCTCCGGGTCGAAGGGGTCCCGGTCGAGGTCCACGCAGTGGATCTCGTAGTCGGCGGGCTCGTCCGCCTCGGCGGGCGGCACTTCGCGGGAGAAGTACGCGTAGGCGTCGAACTCGGGCAGGTTGGAGGAGATCCTGACCTTGAGCAGGTTCAGGTCCACCAGCTTCGACGAACGCCGGGGCAGCTCGCGCAGGTTCAGGGTCATGAGCCCACCAGGCTGTCGACCGCCGCGACGATCCGGCTCACGGTCGAGAAGGTCTCCCGGGTGAGCAGGGCGTCGGGGAACTCGATGTCGAAGGTGTCCTCGATCCCCGCCATCAGGGACACGCTGCCCAGCGAGTCCAGGCCGGCCTGCCACAGGTCGGTGTCGGGGCCGATGGCGGCGGGGTCCGCGGACGGGCCGAGCAGGGGCAGCAGGATATCCCGGACCGCCGCTTCCAGGGCCGTGGTCGTCTCTTCCATGACGCGTGTTCCTTTCGGGCCGGGGTTCAGGCGGCGGCTTCGGCGCGGAAGCGCTCGACCACCTGCTGCGGGGTCCACTGCACGCGTCGGCCGGCGTGCGCGCCGCGCGGGGCGCACTTCACGTGCACCAGGGACGTGACACCGCGCTCGGGCCGCACGGCCGCCAGGCCCTCGGCCGAGTCGACGCTGAACGCGGCCGGGTAGCCCGCGGCGAGGGCGAGGGCGGCGGGGTCACCGATGCGGACCGGGCGCTGGCCGCCGGTGCTCTCGTGCAGTCCGTTGTCGAGCACCACGTGGACCAGGTCGGGGGCGTGCTCGGCGATCAACGGCAGCACGCTGAGGTTCATCGCGAAGGAGCCGTCGCCGTCGAGGACCACCACGTGCTTGTCGGGGCGCGCCAGGGCCACGCCCAGGCCGACGGGGGCGGCCATGCCCATGGAGCCGACCAGGTAGAGGTTCTGCGGCCGGTCGGCGGTGTTGTAGAGGTCGCGGGTGATGAACCCGCAGGTCGACACATACAGCGAGGTGGGGAACTTCTCGGTGACCTCGCGGATCGCGTCCTGGATGCCGAACATGGTCAGATGCCTTCCTTCACGATGAGGACGGGGGTGAACCGGCCGTCCTCGGCCTTCGCCAGGCACCGGTCGACGGAGGCGTAGGGCTTCTCCGGGTCGAAGACCGTGTGCTTCAGGTCGAACACGTCCAGCAGGTTGGTCAGTTCACGGCCGATCACGTCGTGCTCCACGGCGTCGTTGCCGTCGTGACCGCGCCAGCTGACGATCAACGGCACATGCAGGTCGTAGATCAGGTTCAGCGACGTCAGCACGTTCAGCGAGTAGCCGAGACCGGAGTTCTGCATGAGGACCACGGGCCTCGCTCCGGCGGCGGCGAGCCCCGAGGCGACGCCGAGCGCGGAGTCCTCACGCGGCGCCGGCAGATAGGTCAGGCCTTCGGCGAGCGGCGCCTGCTTGCCTTCGAGCACCTGGAACACGCCCTTGAGCAGCGAGCAGGGCACCCCGGTGAAGTGGGTGAACCCCCGCTCGGCGAAGGCGCGGACGAGCTGCTGTGCGGGGCTGTCCAGCTGCCCGGCCGGTGCCGGTTCGATCTGGGTGACGGTCATGACGTGAACTCACTTCCGGGTACGGGTGCCGCGCGCCCCGACGGGCGCGCGGCACGGGCCGGTTACGGCCAGGCGTTCAGTTCGGGCAGGGCGGCGGCTGTCGTGGTGGGCGCCACGGAGTGGGGGCGGCCCGAGATCCATGCGGCCAGCGACCGCAGGGAGCCGCGCACCTCGGTGCCGTCGCCGGCGCCCTTGCGCCACTCCTGTCCGGTGTCCTCGGCGACGAGGACGGTGCCCTCGGGCAGCCGGGGCTGCAGGAAGGCGACGACATGGGCCGAGAGCGCGGCGCTCCAGTCCTCGGAGCGGTGGCCCGCGCCGAGGTCGACGCCGTGCAGTTCGGTCTCCCGCCACCACGCCAACTGCGTCGCGAACAGCGGCGAATTGCGGTAGGCGCAGGGCAGGTCCCAGCCGTCGGGGCCGAGCGCCGCCCACGCCTCCTCCAGGGCGGTCAGGCCCTCCTCCAGCTGCTCGCGCAGCCATTCCACGGGGCGGTCGTGCAGCTCCTCGATGCGCCGGTCACGGGTGGGCCGGCCGCCGTCGTACACCTCGATGGTGCGGCCCTCGACGGCGTACCGGGCCTGCCGGGCGAAGGCGCGGGAGAGGTCCGCGAGGTGGATCAGGACGTGGCCCCGGGTCCAGCCGGGCAGTTCGATCGCCGCGCGGGCGTCCTGCTCGGTGAGGCCGGCCGCCTCGGCGCGCAGCCGCTCGTGGGCCGCGGTGATCTCCTTCAGCCGCTCCGGGATCTCGATGCCGCCGTACTCCGGGGCGTTGTAGGGGGTGTTGCTCATGCGGGGGTCCTTTCGATGTCCTTCGTCTCCGTGCCGGCCGGGGCCCCCTGTGGCATGAACGCGTTGATCCAGCACAGGATGTCCCGGATGACGTGGTGGTCCTTGTTCGGACGGAGAGCGCCGATCTGGTGGTACATCACACCTTCGCTGGGCGGGCCCAGGAAAGTGATCCGCGACTCGACCGTGCCATCCGCCCGCACCGGATGGAACTCCGGGGTCAGATCCAGGCCACCGGGCACGAAGTCGCCTTCTCCCACACCGGGGTTGACCCACTTGCGTACCAGTCCGCGGCGCAGCAGGTTGGGGTAGACCGGCATCACGTCGCGCTCCGCGTCGAAGGAGTGCACACGGGCGTCCACCAGCACGTCGGCCTGTCGTACGGTGCCGGTCACCGGGCCGGTCACCCGGAACCGGCCGCTGTCCTCGTCGGTTTCGACGCGGGCGCCGGGGCCGGCCGAGATGTCGACGTGACCGGAGCGGATGAGCGCGGTCACCTTCTCCATGGCCTCGACCGAGGCGCCCTGGCAGAGCCGGTTGTGGTGCGGGGTGTACACGCCGAGGAAGGTGCGGTGCGAGGAGGCGCGCAGTCCGCCGAAGTCGACCGCGTCGATCACCACCCCGCGCAGGTCGCGCCAGGCCCCGTCGGCGGCGGCCTTCGCCGGGTTGCTCAGGTTGCCCTGGGCCGCCCAGCGGATGTCCACGTCCAGGAAGTCGAGGAAGGTCTCGACGTATTCCTCGGCGTTCGCGTAGCCGCCGCGCGGGACGGGGCTGATCGTCCGCTCCCAGGAGAAGCGGTGCTCGGCGGCGCGCCGGGGGTGCCGCCACGGGGATTCGGCGGCGGCCACCGCGGCCGCGAACTGCGCGGGGGCGTCTGCCAGTTCGAGCAGTTTGGCGGCCTGGTCGGCGCCGTGGACCACGGTGAGGAAGGAACCGAGCAGACCGGCGAGCGCAGGCTGCCCGTCCCGTGGAGCGCCGGCCGGGTCCGTACGGCCCGCCAGTGCCTCGTCCACCCGGGCGGCCGTGGACCGCGCCAGCTCCTCCAGCGGGGCCAGCAGGAACGCGGCCGCCTCCTGGTGGTCCGCGAACGCGTCGGCGTCCGCGAGGAACTTCTCGTACGCCGGCCGGGCCGCGCGGATCGCCGCCGCGCGGAACTCCGTGCCGTACAGGGTGCCGTAGTAGATCAGCGACATCTCGAGCAGGATCAGCGGGAAGACGTGCGCCTCGAAGTCGAGCTGGCGCTTTTCGTGGCCGCCGATGATGTTGGGTACGCCCACCGTGGCGCGCAGTTCGGCCACGGCGGCCGTGGTGAGGAACGGTCCCTTGTACTCGAGGGTGGCGATGTCGCGTTCCTTCTCGTTGTACGGGCGCGCGAAGGTGAACAGTCCGGAGCGGCTGAAGGCGACGACGGAGTCGGGCTCGCGTCCGCACGGCCGGTACTCCAGCCGGCCGTCCGGGCCGCGCTCGAAGGTGCCGCCCCTGCCTTCGGTGAGGTACAGCAGCACGTCGATGCCGGTGAGCCCCATGCCCAGGCAGGCCACGGTGGTCCCGGGACCGGTGCGGGCCGGGTCGAGGGACCGCTCCAACGGGTAGGCGTTCGGGATCAGGTGGGCCCGGTGCCGGCCGGCGAAGTCCGCCCAGGCGGCCTGCCGCGGATCGAGCTCGGGCCGGTTGGAGGAATGTCCCGTGAGCATGAGGACGTAGTCCGCCTCGTACGGCGTGGCTCCGTCCGCGGTGAGGATCGCGAACCGCTCGCCGCGCTCCTCCAGGTCCACGACTTCGGACCGCCTGAGCGTCACGGAGACGCCCTCGGCCGCACTCAGGATGTCGACGTACTGGGCGAACTGGTCCTTCAGGGCGAGGCCGTGCAGGTAGCGCTTGGGCCAGTCCTCGGCGACCAGGTCGAAGCGCGCGTCGCCGGTCTCCTGGAACTTCCTGCGGCACCACTGCAGGAAGGTGGGCCGCTCGTCGGCCGTGAGCAGGGGGCCGGCCTCCACGACGCTCTCGTCGGCGGCGAACGCCACCTGGCCCACGACCCGGTTGAGGTAGCTGGTCCTGGTCTGTTTGGGGCTGTGCACCTGGCCGGGGCCGAACTCGCCCGAGAGGTCGTAGATCACGATCTCCAGGGGCACCGGCCGGTCGTTGGCGCGCACCAGGGCGGCGAGACGTTCCAGCACGTAGGTGCAGGTGGGTCCGCCGCCCACGATGGCCAGGTGAATCGGTGCAGTGGCTGGGGAATTGTCGGTCGTCACCGGTTCACCACTCCTTTTTCACGGTCTCGTGCTTGCTCAGGACGTCGTCGAAAGCGGCGAGGAAGCCGGCGATGTCGGCCGCGGTGAGCTGGCCCATGTTGGCCACCCGGAACACTCCGGCGGACTTCGCCTGGGTGGCGTAGATGACGTAGCCGCGCTCCTTGAGCCCGTCGTGGAGTTCGTCGTACGTCAGGCCGCCCGCGAGGTGGGCGTTGGTGATCGAGGCGGCCCGCTGGTGCGGGGGCAGGAGCAGTTCGATGCCGCGCTGCTCGAGGCCCTCGCGGATCTCGCGGGCCCGGTCGGCGTAGCGGCGGCCGCGGGCGGCCACGCCCTCCTCCAGGGTCAGGTCCAGCGCGGTGTCGAGGGCGCGCAGGACTTGCAGTGCCGGGGTGAACTGGGGACTGCGGTCGAGGACCTGGGCGCGGTAGCCCGCGAACAGGTCGAAGTAGAAGGTGCGTGCGGGCAGCGGCTCCAGCGCGGCGAACCGTTCGCGCGGGGCGCAGACGAAGCTGATCCCCGGCAGCCCCTCCAGGCACTTGTTCGCGGTGCCGACGCACCAGTCGACGTGGTCGGCGACGACGTCGAGTTCCTCGGCGCCCAGGCTGCTGATGGCGTCGACGATCAGCGACCGGCCGTGCCGGGCGACGACGTCCCCCAGCTCGCGCAGCGGGTTGAGCATGCCGGTGCTGGTCTCGTGGTGGACCATGCCGACGTGCGTGACGCCGGGGTTCTCGCCCAGAAAGCGGTCGACCGCCTCGGGCGTGATCGGATTGGCCCACCCGAACTCGAGATGGTCCACGTCGATGCCGTGGACTCGGGCGATGCGCAGCAGCCGTTCGCCGTAGTGGCCGTTGTCGAGGACGAGGAACCGCCCGTCGGCCGGTACGACGGAGCTGACGACCATCTCCAGGGCCGCCGTGCCCGAGCCCGTGAGCAGCACGGCGGTGTGCGAGTCGTCGCCGCCGCACACCTCGACGATCTTGTCGGCCACGGTGACCAGGAGTTGCTGGGCCTCGGGTTCGCGGTGGCACTCGTCGGGCGAGGCGATGGCGGCGCGGACCCGGTCGTGCACATTGACCGGACCCGGGTTCAGCAGGACGACCCGGTCTCGCCGGTCGGGCGCGGTGGTCATGGGGCGTTCTCCAGGGAGAGGGCGGGTGAGAGGGCGCTGTCGGTCGGGGCGCGCCGCGAGATCAGCGTGCGCGGGGCGTTTCGCGGCCAGTCCGGCAGCGGGGCGAACAGGTGCCTGAGGTCGGCCGCCGTGCGGTCGCCGCGGGTGATGACGCACTCGGCGCCGCGCCGGGCGGAGTCGGCCAGCGCCTCGACCTTGCCCTCCATGGCACCGGTGGCATCCCATGCGTCCGTCCAGAACAGGGCGCGTGCGGCGGCCAGGTCGTCGGGATCGAGGTGGGCGAGCACCGGGGAGCCGGGGCCCCCGGTGTGGATGCCGTCGACATCGGTGAGGGCCACCACCCGGACCGGGCCGAGGCCCAGGTCCAGCAGGACGGCGGGCACGTCGTCGCTGCTGAGGATGCGCAGGGTGCCCTCGGCGGTGAGGTAGCAGTCGCTGGACAGCACGGGCAGCGCGCCCTGGGCGAGCAGTCGGCCGACGACCGCGGTGTGGCAGGCCCGGGTGCCGTCGGGGCGCTCCTCGAGCAGGGAGGTCGCCTGGAGCGGGACGGCCCGCACGCCCTTGGCGCGCAGCCGGGTCGTCCACGCCCAGCGCATCCGGAACGCGGGTTCGGTCAGGGCGACGGCGGCGTAGGGGTCGTCCTTGGCCGCTTTGATCCGCAGTCCGACCGGGTGGCAGAGCGCTCCGCCCCCGGTCACCAGGACCACCCGGCCGGGGAAGGCGGCGACCAGGTCCGCGAGCAGCCCGGCGTAGTCGTCGATCGCCGTGTAGTCGGTCTCGCCGGTGTGCCGCTTGTCGGAGAGGAGGCTGCCGCCGACCTTCAGGACGAGCAGCCCCGGCTCACCGGCCCGCGTGCCGGGGCCGGTCACTGGAGCGGCACATTCGAGGCGGTGCCCGCGGTGTGCCGGCCGGGGTCGAAGAGACGCGCGAGGAAGCTCTGCTGCCAGCGTGCGGTCTGCCCGTCGAGCGAGCCGTACTGCTCCAGGTAGTCGGTGTCGTCCGGGCGCACCTTGTCGAGCACCCAGGCGGGCACGGACCGTGGGTACAGCACGGCGGTGAAGTGCAGGGCGTAGTAGACGATCGCCTCGGCACCGACCTGGCGGACCCGTTCCAGGAACCGCTGCCAGGCGTCGTCGTCGGTGGCCTCGGCCACCAGGCTGAGGTCGAGGAACTTGCTGAGCTGCAGGTCCTGCTTGTTCTCGAAGAAGTGCAGGCTCACGGCCTCCTTGTGGAGGTGGGAGCACAGGTCGAGCAGCCGGTCGTCCGGGGCCGGGATCCAGGCGGGCACGCCGCACAGCACGGTGGGTACGGCCCGGTCGAGCAGTTCCTCGGCGGGCACGGAGATGCCGGTCTTCTTCTGGAAGATGTCGTGGCAGATGTCGACGTTGAAGTCGGTGATGTCGGGACGCCCGCCGGGTTTGCGGTACGGCAGCTGGTTGCTGAGGTTCAGCTTCCAGAACAGCTGCGTCTGGCGGTTGTACGGTTCGATGCGCTCGCCGTCCTCGGCGACCTGGCCCTGGAGGTAGCCGAGCCGGCCGAGCACCTCGTGGGCGGCGGGCGCGTCGTCGCGGGCCAGCAGGACATCGAGGTCCGCGATGCGGCGCAGCGCCGGGTCGTGGTACTCGCCCTCGCCGAGGGAGAAGCCCTTGCGGACCGCGAACGGCAGTCCGGCGGCGGTGAGTTCGGCGAAGACGCGGCCGAATTCGTCGGCGAGTGCCTGGTTGCGGGCGCGGTTGCTCAGGTAGGCGCCGATGAACACCCAGGCGTAGGGGAAGCCGGGGGACTCCCCCGCCTTGCGGTCCAGGCGGTAGCGGTCGACGTGCCGGCCGATCAGCGGCAGCAGCTTGTGCCAGGCGGCCGCCTCCAGGAAGGCGCCCCAGTCGTGGTCGGGGCGGGCCGCCAGGGCGCGGATCTCGGCGACGTCGGCCTCGTTCAGCCGCAGCCGGGCGAGCCTGAGCAGCAGCCGGGCGTGGGTGGGCAGGTCGTCGACGGTCACCTCGGGGACGGCGGGGGCGTCGGCAGCCGGTACGGGGATCGTGTTCTCGCTTGCCATGTCACACCTTTGCCGGGGTTGTGCCGTCCTGCGTCAGCTGGCGCAGTGCACGGTGGTCGGTCTTGCCGTTCTGGGTCAGCGGCAGCGCGTCGAGCTCGGTGAGCCGGCGCGGCACCATGGCCTCGGGGAGCGAGTCGGCCAGGTAGGTCTTCAGCTCCTCGGCGGAAACGGGGCGCAGCAGCGTGTAGCAGGCGGCGAGTTCGGGCCGCCCGTCGACGACGGGCACCACGACGGCGCACTCGTCGACCGCGGGGTGACGCCGCAGGACGACCTCGATCTCGTCCAGCTCCATGCGCACTCCGGCGACCTTGACCTGCCGGTCCACGCGTCCCAGGTAGTGGACGACGCCGTCCTCGAAGCGCGCCAGGTCGCCCGTGCGGTACAGCCGCCCGGTGGGCGAGTCCTGGTCGAAGGGGTCGGTGAAGAACGCGGCGGCGTTGTTCTCGGGGTCGTTGAGGTAGCCGAGTCCGACGACCACTCCGCCGACGAACAGCTCGCCCGGTTCGCCGGGGTCGGCGGCCCGCCACCGTCCGCCGTCCTGGCGGGTGAGGAGGTAGAGACGGGCGCCGGTGACCGGTGCGCCGACGGGGAGCCGGGAGCGGGTGGTGTCCTGTGCGGTCACCTCGTGGTGGGTGATGTCGTCCGAACACTCCGTGGGGCCGTAGGCGTTGAGCAGCCGGATGTGGGGTGCGGCGGCCAGGAAGCGGGCGGCGAGATGGGTGTGCAGCTCCTCGCCGGTGGAGATCAGCCAGCGCAGCGCGGGCAGGGTGACACCGGTGCGGCGCTCTGCCTGGTCGGTGATCCAGCCGACGACGGTCGGCACGAGTTCGACGACGGTGACGCCGGACCGCTCCAGGGCGTTCGTCAGGCGCCGCGGGTAGGCCAGCTCCGGTTCGCGCAGCACGACCACGGTGCCGCCGACGAGCAGCGGGGCCAGCATCTGCCAGATGGAGATGTCGAAGACCAGCGGAGCGGTGAAGGCGAGCCGGTCCGCCTCGGTCAGGCCGAGGTCCTCGACCTTGGCCCAGAGGTGGTTCATCATGCCGCGGTGCTCCACCGAGGCGCCCTTGGGCCGTCCGGTGGTGCCGGAGGTGAAGATGCAGTAGCGGGGCTCCAGGGAGCGGTCCGGGGCGTCGTCGGCGGACGGGACGGGCACCGGCGCGCCGGGCCCGAAGGTGTCTGCGCCGGGTGCCGCGACCACCGTCGTCCCCAGCTCGTCCGCCGTCTTCACGGCCGTACGGCCGCGCGGGCCGTCGCCGCCCGGGTCGCCGGAGTAGTCGAGCAGCAGGTCGGCGCCGCTGCGCGTCAGCACCTCGCCGACCCGCTGGGCCGGCCAGTCGGGGGCGATGGGCAGGTAGACGGCGCCGAGGCTCTCGAGGGCGAGGAACGCCGCGATCGTGTCGGCCGAGCGGTCGCCGACCGCCGCGACGACCGTGCCGGCCGAGCAGCCGGCCGCGCTCAGCACGGTGCGGAACCGGTCGACGCGGGCGAGCAGTCCGGCGTAGGTCAGGGCGGACTCGCCGTCGACGACCGCGGTCCGCTCCGGCGTCCGTGCCGCGGTGCGGGCCACTCGCGTCAGCACACCGGACGCGGTGTCGGACCGGCCGCCGTCCCGGCCCAGGCCCAGCGCGCGGGCCCGCTCGGCGGCACCCGGTGCGAGCGGCAGGGTCGCCGGCGTCAGGGGCGCGGTCATGAGGCACCCGCGCTCTGGTGACGGTCCAGCTCGTGGAAGAAGCCGCCGATCGGGACGGTGTCGCCGGCGGCGGTGGCCAGCCGGTGCACATGGGCGCCGACGACGAGGTCCAGCACGCCCAGGCCGAACGGCGAGAAGATGACGGGCCGGTCGGTGGGTGCCGTGAACTTGCCGGTGAGGACGTCGTACAGCGTGGCGTCCAGGAAGTCGCGGTTGCCGGTCCGCTGTTCGGCCAGGTGCACGGAGGTGTCGGCCTTCAGCACGTGCTCGACGTCGTCGACGACGTTGGCGCTGCGCAGCACGACCTCGGTGCCCAGGTCGCGCAGCGAGACGTGCAGCACGAGGGGGTTGTGGTCGAACCAGGAGGGATCGACCACGTGCGGGGTGGCCGCGGTGGTCGCGAACACGATCAGGTCCGAGGACCGGACGAGGGACTCCGCGTCCTGGTGCACCCGCACCGGCCTGTCGGTCGGTCCGAGGACCTGCTTGGCGAAGGAGGCGGCGTACTCCGCGCTGAGGTCGAACACCCCGAACTCGTCGATCTGCCAGCCCAGCTCGGACAGGTAGTCCTGGACGAACCGGGCGATCAGCCCGGTGCCGAAGAAGCCGACGCGGCGCGGGGTGCCCCGCTGCTCGGCCAGCCGGCGGGCGGCGGAGGCGGCCGACGCCGCGGTGCGCACCGCGCTGATGATCGACCCTTCGAGACAGGCGTACGGGTACCCGGTGCGCGGGTCGTTGAGCAGCAGCAGCGCCGATGCGCGCGGAATGCCCAGGTCGAGGTTGGTGGGGAAGCTGGAGATCCATTTGATGCCGTCCACCCCGACCTCGCCGCCCACCGAGGCCGGCAGCGCGATGATGCGCGCGGTGGGCCGGTCGGGGAAGCGGAGGAAGTAGGACGGCGGGTTCACGGTCCGTCCCTCGCCGTGGAGCCGGTAGGCGTCCTCGACCAGGTCGATGATCTCCGCCCGGCGTCCCGCCAGGCTTCTGTGGACGGCCTCGCCCGGGACGACGGAGAATCCCGGGGGGCCGGCCTGTTGCTCAGCCATTGCTGTCTTCCCGTTCCGTGTGGAGGTCGCCGTAGGTGTCCTGGACCCACGCGTCGTCGTAAACCGTTTCGATGTAGCGGTCGCCAAGGTCAGCGGAGATGGCCACCGCGTTCAGCGAGCGGCCCGGGTCGTGCTCGGCCAGCCACCGGGCGGCGCCGCTGACGACGGTCCCGGTGGAGCCGCCGAGGAGGAACCCGTGCCGGGCCAGACGCCGGCACATCCGTACCGCGTCCCGCTCCGGCACCTGGACCACGTCGTGGACCAGGCCCCGGTGCACGAAGGGCATGGGTTCGCTGGCCCCGAGCCCGGGCAGATGACGTGGGCCGGCTGCCAGGCCGAAGTTGACCGAGCCCACGGTGTCCACCGCGACGATGCGCACCCCGGGGCGGTTCTCCCGGAAGTACTCGGCGCATCCGCTGAGCGTCCCGCCGGTCCCCACGCCGACGAAGAGCACGTCGAGAGCGGGGAACTGCTTCGCTATCAAAGGCGCGGTGTTCTCGTAGTGGGCCAGCCAGTTGGCCGGGTTCTCGTACTGGTTGAGCCACACGTAGCCGGTGTTGTGCTCGCACAGCTCCCGTACGAGTGCCTTGCGCGCGGAGAGGTAGCTGCCGCTCGCGTCGGGCCGGTCCACCACCACGACCTCGCTGCCGAGCGCCCGCATCAGTTTGACCGTCGCCGGGTTGCACTTGGGGTCGGTGACGCAGACGAAGGGGATCGACCGCGCCGCCGCGACGATGCTCAGCGCCACGCCGAGGTTGCCCGAGGAGGATTCGACGAGGGTGGAGCCCTCGTCGATCAGACCGTTCCTGAGGCCGGAGGCGACCATGGACGTGGCGGCCCTGAGCTTCACGGAGCCCGCGAAGTTGAAACCCTCGCACTTGAGGTTCAGCGGGATGCCGAGCGTGTGGTCCAGGTCGATGTAGACGTCGCTGTCGAGCAGGTCGTCCGCCGTAGAGATGATTGCCAAGGGTCCTGTCCGCTTCTGTGCACTGGTCCGCTCACGGCCGCCGTCCGCTCGTTCCTCGCGCGCCGCGCGGTTGTCCTGGCGGTCAGCTGTCGAGCTTCTGCCAGGTGTCGAGCCCCTGGAGCGCGAAGATGTCCTTGACGGAGGCGATGGATCCCTCGAGTGCCGTGGTGTCGCCGTTCTCGTAAACGGAGCGGTAGGTGTCGCGCAGTGCGCTGACCGTGGCGCGCAGGCCGTGGTTGGCGTAGATGACGACGGAGACGCCGGCCTTCCGGATGTCCTCGATGTGCCAGTCGGGGTAGGTGGTCGGGACGATGACCACGGGGACGCGGAAGTCCCAGCCCTCCAGGAAGGCGACGACCTGGTCACGCGTCTTCGCCTTGGAGTGGACGAGCACGGCGTCCGCGCCGGAGTCGGCGTAGGTGCGGCAGCGCTCCAGGGCGGCGTCCACGTCGAGGCCGCTGATGAGTGCCTCGGTGCGGGCGATGACGAAGGTCTCCGTGGAGGCCTGCGCCTCCTTGGCAATCTTGATCTTCTTGGCGAACTCCTTGGTGCCGAGCAGCGTCTGGCCGCCCGCCACGAAGCTGTTCATCTTGGGGAACAGCTTGTCCTCGATGCAGAGTCCGGTGATGCCGGCCGCCTCGAACTCGTGGACCATGTGCGCCACGTTGAGGTTGCCCCCGTAGCCGGTGTCGCAGTCGGCCACGACCGGGATGCGCAGCACCTTCTGGATGTTCGCGGCGGCTTCGAGGTACTCGGTCATGCTCAGGATGCTGGCGTCGGGCAGGCCGCGGGACGCGGAGACCTCGAGGCTCGACGACCACACGGCCTGGAAGCCGGCCTCTTCGGCCAGCAGTCCGCCCAGTGCGTGGTTCGCTCCCGCGACCCGGACGACGTCGTTGTCCGCCAGGACGGAGCGGAATGAGGGGTATATGGGTCGCTGCACGCCTGAAACTCCTGGTCTTTTGACAGTGAGGTGGCAACCCTTGCCAAAGCGCTGGGCTGCGCTGAGCTGTGCGCTGAGCTTGCTGTGAACTGCCGAGATCCAGCCACTGAGGCGTTTGATCGATCGGCACAGCCCGAAAAACTAGATGGGCTTGGCAAGGCTTGTCAATGGCTTGTCAACTCATTGCCAACGTGCTGCAATCGTCTTGGCCCGGCTGTCGGGCCGACGGGAAGAAGAGAGGAACAGCAGAGAATGAGCACTGCGCTCGTGCCTACTCACCCACGCACTCTGGAAGTCCCCGCCGAGGCGTTCCACACCTTCTCGGAGCAGGCTCAGAGCGAACTGGCCGCCTACGTGGCCGAGCTCGACCGGCAGCACCCGCAGGGACGCGTCGACTCCGTCGAGGCGGACCTCTCCGCCGTCCCGCTGTTCGCCGCGGAGGTCGACGCGACCCGCGACGTCATCGACTCCCGCGTCCACTTCATCGTGTACGACCGCGTGGCGGGCGTCCGGTCGCTGCGCCAGCAGGCCCTGTACGCCTGGGTGCTGGGCACCGCGCTGGGCCGGCCCATGGTCCAGAACACCGACGGCTGGCGCCTGATCGAGGTGTACGACCGCGGGGTGCGCAGGACCATCGAGGACGGCGCCCGCTACCACCAGACCAAGCAGGGCTCGTACATGCACAACGACGCCGTCAACGACGTCGACCCCATCGACTACCTGCTGCTGTCCTGCGGCCAGTCCGCCTACATCGGCGGCGAGAGCATCCTCGTCGACGCCAAGCCCGTCCACGACGTCCTCGCCGAGCACCCCGACGTCCTCAAGATCCTCACCCAGGACTTCTGGTTCGAGAAGCGCGGCATGTCGCTGACCGCGGAGACCGGCTTCTTCCGCTCCCCGATCATCCGGTACACCGCCGAGGGCGAACCGCTGGTCCGCTATTTCCGGACGTACATCGAGGTCGCCCACGAGAAGAAGGGCGAGCCGATCACCGACGAACAGCGCGCCGCCCTCGACTTCTTCGACGCGGTCCTCGACCAGTCGTCCGTGCAGTACCGCATCCGTCTCGAACGAGGCCAGACCCTGGTGTCCGCCGACGACCGGTTCCTGCACACCCGCACGGCCTTCTACGACCGGTTCGCGCCCCGCGAGATCGACCTGGGCAACGACAGCCCGGACCAGGTCAACCGCTACATGTTCCGCATGTGGTCGAGCAAGTAGCCCCGCATCGCCCACCGTCACGCAGCGCAGCACGTTCAGCCGAGGAGAACACCCATGCCCAGTGACTCCCTCCGCTCGGTGGGCCACGACCTGGCCGCCGAGATGCGCCGGCAGCGCCCGCACGACTGCGTCGCGACTTCGGCCGCGGTGCAGTCGTGGCACCGCGTCGGCGGCCGGTACGCCGAGGGGCGCGTCCGTGACATCAGCGTGCAGCGGGGGCAGGCCACGGCCGCGCGCTATGTGCTGCGCGACTCCTACCGGCACCACGCCGTCTCCGGCCTCGACCCGGCGGTGGCGCGGCTCGCCGCCGACGACGCCCGGGACCCGGTCAGCCACCGCGCCCCGGACACGGGTCCCGTGCCGGAGTGGATGGAGCTGTCCTCCGCGCTCGGCGCCCTGGCCGAACTGGAGGAGTCGGCCCGCGCGTTCGACCCCTCGGTCACGCAGGTCGTGGTGGACTTCGAGCTCGGGGACCAGGACCTGGTGCTCGCCGACGACGCCGGACTGTACGCCGAACACCGGCTGCTGAGCTACCTCACGATCCGGGTGATCGCCCGCCGCGGCGGCCGCGTCGCCACCGGCTTCTACACTCCCGGCGTCAGCGGGCCGCTGAGCGGCATCGACGTCCGCGCCGCCGGACAGGAGGTGGCCCGCCGCGCGGTGACCGGGCTCGACGCCAGACCCGCGCCGGTCGGCCGGCTCCCCGTCGTCGTGGCGGGCGGCCGGGGCATGGTCCTGCTGCACGAGGCCTGCTGCCATCCGCTGGAGGGCGACGAGGTGCTGCGCGGCTCCGTCTACGCCGGCCGGCTCGGCGAGGACATCGCCTCCCCCCTCGTCACCCTGGTCGACGACCCCACGGTGCCGCAGGCGGTGGGCAGTTACACCTACGACGACGAGGGCACCGCGGGCAGCCCGACCACCCTCATCGAGAACGGCGTGCTCACCGGCTATCTGACCGACCAGGAGTCGGCGGCCCGCCTCGGCCGGGCCTCCAGCGGCAACGGCCGGTGCACGACGGTGCTGCACCCGCCCCAGCCACGGATGACCAACACCTGTCTGGCGGCCGGCACCTCGAGCGTGGCCGACATCATCGCCTCCACCGACCACGGCATCTACGCCCAGCACGTCGGCGGCGGCGAAGTCGTCGAGTCCACCGGCGAGTTCACCTTCCGGGTGACCAACGGATACCTCATCGAGAACGGGCGGATCACCGACCCGATAGAAGAGACGACCATCACGGGAACGGGAACGCAGGTGCTCCGGGACATCGACGCCGTGGCCGACGACAGCACGGTCGGCGCCGCCAAGTGCGGCAAGTTCGGACAGTGGGTGACGGTCGGCGTGGTCGGCCCCACCCTCAGGGTCGGTTCGCTGCTGGTGGGCGGTACCGAGCGATGAGCGGCACACAGCGCACGAGCGCCACCGCCGCGACGGCGAGCGACGCCCTGATCGAGGAAGCGGCACGGCACGGCGCGGACGCCGAGGTGTGGACGCTGCGCCGGCGGACCGACGAACTGGTGTGCCGGCTCGGCACGGTCGAACGCCGCAGCGACGTGGCCACCGGCGCCACCGCCCTCACCGTGTGGGCGGAGGGCACCGAGGGCTACGCGGTGCAGAACGTCCCCGACTCCCGCGACCCCGCCCTGGTCACCGCCGCCCTCGCGGCGGGCCGGGCACTGTCCGGGACCGGCGCCGTCCCGCCGCCCCCGCCCGCCCTCACCACCCCGCACCGGGCCCCGGACACCCCACCACCGCACCTGGACGCCGAGGCCACCGAACGGCTCCGGGCGCTCAGCGCGGGCGACGACGGCCTGGAGGTCGAACTGCGCGCCGGCGCCGACCGCTCCCGCATAAGGCTGCACCGCGCCGGCGCCGCGCCCATCGGGTACGACACCGGCGTCGTCCAGCTGCACACCCGCGTCACCGCCCGCGGCGACGGCACCGGATACATCGGCCACCAGTCCTACGGCCGCTCCGTGCCGGACCTGCTCGACCGGGTGGAGAGCACGGAACTGCCCGAGCTCGTCGGTCTGGCACGTCTGCTGGCCGCGAAGCCCGTCCCGCGGCTCGTCTACGACGACCTCCTGGTCGACGGCCGGGTGCTGGTCAAGCTGCTCTCGCTGATCGTCCCCGCCTTCCTGCTGGACTCCGTCCTCGAAGGGCGCTCCCCGCTCGCGGACCGCACCGGCGAAGCGGTCGCCTCCCCCGGCGTCGGCCTCGTGGACGACCCGACCGCACCCGACAGCCCGCTCCCGGTCCCCTGGGACGGCGAGGGAACCGTCTGCGGCCGCACCGCGCTGATCGAGGACGGTACGCTGCGCGGCTTCCTCAGCGCCCGCCGCACGGCAGCCGAGGCGGGCACGACCAGTACCGGCTCCGGGCAGCGCGGCCCCGCCGGCGAGATGGTCACCGTCCAGCCCGGCTTCCTGCTGCTGAGTCACACCACCGACCTCGGCACCGAGCACCGGCCCGGCCGCACCGTGCTGCACGTGGTGCAGGCCAACGGAGCGCACACCTCCAACCCCATCACGGGCGAGTTCTCCATCGGCGCCAACGCGGTGGTCGTCGGGCCGGACGGCACCCGGAACAACGCGGGCAACATCACCCTCGCCGGCAACGTCTTCGAGCTGCTGCGGAACATCGACGGACACGACGGCCGGGTACGGGTCAACCGCAGCCACAACTCCTTCGTCGCGGGCCCCGGGGTATGGACCACCAGCCTCACGACCGGCCGCTAGGCCACGGGGAGTCCACATGTCACTGCTGAAGAACCCCGAGTTCCGGCTGTTCTGGGGCGCCCAGACGGTCAGCATGATCGGGACGAACACGAGCAGGACCGCCATCCCGCTGCTCGCCGCGACCACGCTCGCCGCGACGCCGATGCAGATGGGGGTGCTGGGGGCGGCGCAGACCTTCGCCTTCCTGCTCGTCGGGCTGCCCGCCGGAGTGCTGGTCGACCGGGCCCGGCGACGTCCCGTCCTCATCGTCTGCGATCTGCTGCGGGCCGCGCTGATGATCCTGATCGGCGTGGGCTTCTTCCTGGACCGGATCTCCTTCCCGGCCCTGCTGGCAGGCATGCTGCTCATCGGATTCGCCACCGTCTTCTTCGAGATCGCCTACCAGTCCTACATACCGGTCGTGGTGGGCCGCGACCGGCTCGTGGAGGGCAACGCCCGTCTGGAGAGCACCAATTCGGTCTCCCGGACGGTCGGCCCCACCCTCGGCGGCTCCCTCGTGGAACTCGCCGGCGCCACCGCCACCCTGTGCGCCCAGTCGGTCGCACACCTGCTGTCGGTGTTCCTGCTGTCCCGCATCCGCACCGCCGAACCGGTCCCGGAAGGACGCCCCGACCGGCGCATGGGAGCCGAGATCCGAGCGGGTCTGCGTTTCGTACTGCGCCACCCGGTGTTCCGCGCCATCACGGGTTCCGCCGCCACGTACAACTTCTTTTACGCCATGACCGTGCCGCTGGTGACGCTGCTGCTGGTGGACGATATCGGGTTCTCCGGCACCCTCGTCGGCGTCCTCATGACCATCGGCGGGGTCGGCGGAGTGCTCGGCGCCGCCCTGTCCGGCCGGCTCGCGCTCCGGCTCGGCCAGGTCCGCGCGATGCGGCTGGGCTATCTCACGACAGTGCCGACCACCCTGCTGATCCCGCTCGCGGGCCATGGCTGGGCCGCGCTGCTGTTCGCCGGGCCCTGGTTCGCCACGGCCTTCGGAATCATCGTCTACAACGTCGGCCAGGCCAGCATCCGGCAGGCGCTGTGCCCGCCCGACCTGCTGGGCCGGATGAACGCCAGCGTGCGCTTCCTCGTCTGGGGAATCCTGCCGCTCGGCTCCCTCGCGGGCGGCGCGCTGGGCGAGTGGGCCGGAGTGCGGACCGCCCTGGTCGTCGCCGGGGCGGGGATGAGCGCCGGCGGACTGTGGCTGATCTGTTCCCGGCTGCGGAGCATGCGCGACCTGCCCGCGCCGGAGGACTTCCCCTCGGCGCACACCGCCCCCCTGAGCAAGTGAATGGAGCAATCATGTCTTCCCGTTTCGTGGTCTTCATCGACTCGCCGTGGACCGGCGCGGGCCAGGACTGCGCCCGCTACCTGCTGGAACAGGGCGTCACGCCGATCATCGTCGCCACCGACCCGGCCGCACTGCACCCCTCCCTGCTGCACGACTACGCCGAACTCGGCGTGGAGATCCGGGCCTGCGACGTGGACTCCGTCGACGCCGTCGTGGACTTCTGCCGCGAACTCGGCACACAGGGCGAGGTGATCGGCGTGACCTCCGTGTACGAGTACTACTGCGACACCGGCGCGGCGGTCGCCGCCCGCCTGGGCCTGGCCGGCCCGGACCCCGAGGCGGTGGCGAAGTGCCGCTCCAAGGCCGCGATGCGCGAGGCCATGGCGGGCACACCGGGTCTCAACCCGCTCTTCCAGGTCGCCGACTCCCCCGCGCAGGCCGTGGCCGCCGCCGAGAGCATCGGCTACCCCGTGGTCGTCAAGCCGCTGGACCTGACGGGCAGCCTGTTCGTACGCCGCTGCGACTCGGCCGACGACGTCGCCGCGATCACCGCGCAGGTCATGGAGCTCGGCGAGTACCTCGGACACACGGTGACCCCGAAGGTCGTCGTGGAGGAGTGCGTGCCCGGCGCCGAGTACTCGGCCGAGATCGTGCACGGCAAGGTCCTCGGCCTCACCGAGAAGATCGGCAGCGAGCCGCCGCTGTTCCTGGAGATGGGGCACGTCTTCCCCGCGGCCCTGCCGCCCGAGCGCGAACGGCTCCTGGTCGAGAAGGCCGAGCAGGCGGTGCGGGCGATCGGTGTCACCTGGGG
Source organism: Streptomyces flaveolus (assembly GCF_000716535.1). Classification (GTDB taxonomy): domain Bacteria; phylum Actinomycetota; class Actinomycetes; order Streptomycetales; family Streptomycetaceae; genus Streptomyces; species Streptomyces flaveolus_A. The sequence goes on from NZ_JNWV01000021.1 coordinate 68,045, forward strand.
TCCCGCGCACGTGGAACTGAAGCTCACCGCCGACGGCACGGACGCCCGCGTCATCGAGGTGAACGGCCGGATCGCGGGCGACCGCATCCCCGAGGCCGTCCGGATCGCCAGCGGCGTCGACATGTGCCGTCTGCACATGATCGCGCTCCTCGGCGGCACCCCCGATCTGACCCTGCGCTGCGACCGTACGGCCGCGATCCACTTCCTGATGCTGCAGCGCAGCGGCCGGCTCGACGCCATTCACGGCATGTCGGAGGCCAAGGCGGTGAAGGGCGTGCACGAGGTGCACCTGCGCCCGGGAGTCCAGGCGGGCATCACCTACGAGGCCAACGGCTCCAACCGGGACCGCGCGGCCTGGATCATCGCCGAGGGTGCCGACCGGGACGAGGCACTCGGGCGGGCGCGCGCGGCGGGCGGGGAACTCACCTTCGTCTGGTCGCCGGCCGGCGCCGCGGCCGAGGGGGCCTAGCCGGCATGGCGCCCGAGCGCGGGCCGGCGAGCCCGCCCGTTCCGGTGTCCCGTCGCACCGTGGCCGTGCCCTTCGCGGCGGGCTGGGCCGGCCGGGCTCCACTGACCTGGAGTCAGCAGTACTACCTGGCGGAGCTGGACGCGGCCCGCCCGCACGGCCGCAGCCTGGCCATCACCCGGCTCTACCCCCTGCGGGCCGGAGTCCGCGAGGAGGAGGCGACGGCCGCGCTGCGCGAGCTCGTCGAACGCTACGAGAGCCTGCGCAGCCGGGTGACACGGACCGCTCCTCCCGGCCAGCAGGTGCACCGCCACGGCTCGTTGCGGGTGACGGCGCACGATCTCGCCGCGCCCGCCGCGGCCCACGAGGTCCACGCGGCGGCCGAGGCCGTGCTCACGGACCTCGCCCGCGTCCCCTTCGACGTCGCCGAGGAGTGGCCGCTGCGGGCCGCCCTGATCGGCGTCGGCGGGCAACCCCGCTTTCTCGCCCTGGCCTTCAGCCACGTCGCCGTGGACGCCTTCGCACTGCTGCCGGTCGGCGCGTTCCTGACCGACCGGTGCGCACAGGCGGACCCGGTCGCGCGGACCGCGCCCGGTTCCGCCGCCGAGGGACTGCAACCGCGTGAGCTGGCCGGGGCCGAGGCGTCCGAGACGGCGTCCCGCACCGCCCGACGGGCGCTGCGGCACGCCGAGCGGGCCCTGCGGCGCATGCCCGCGGCGCCCGCCGGTACCGGTCCGTCGGGAGCCGGCGAGCGGTTCCGTTTTCTGCGTCGCAGGTCGGCCGCGCTCGACCTCGCCGTGGGCGCGGTGGCGGCACGCACCGGCGAGAGTCCCGCCTCCGTACTGACCGCGGCCGTACTGGCCACCGACGCCGCACGCACCGGCGAGCGGTACGGCGCCGTCCAGCTGATCTCCGCGAACCGGCTGCGCCCGGAGACCGTCGGCGCGGTCGTCCCCTGCTCCCAGCCGGTGCTGTGCTGCGTCGACACGCGGGACGCGTCCTTCGCGGAGCTGGTTCGCCGTACCGCGTCCGCGTCCCTGCGCGCCTACGCGGCCGGTCCCTGCCCGCCCGCCGCCCTTGCGGAACTGCGCGCCACCATCGAGAAGGAGCGGGGCGTACGGCTGGACGGCTCCCCGACCCTCAACTACCGCCCACGGGCGACCTCGCTGCCCGTGCGGGAGGCCGGCGCCGAAGAGCTGCGCCGGGCCGCGGCCGACGCCGAGACCGCGTGGGTGGACAGCGCCATGCTCTGGCAGTCCGCCCACTACCTCAGCGCCGACGTCGACGAATCGGGCGTGCGGCTGCTGCTGCAGGTGGACACGGACGTCCGGACTCCCCGGTGGGCCGAACGCTGGCTGGCCGACCTGGAAGACCTGCTCCGCGCCGCCGCGACGGACGCCACCGCGACCCGCACGCCCGCCCGACCCGGCTGACCCTCCGACGCCGCGCACCCCCTCGACACACACGAATCCGGAGAGCTCCATGACAGACACGCGACAGCAGCAGACCGTTCTCCTGATCGGCGCGGGTGTGATGGCCGAGGGCTATCTGCGCGCGGCCCAGGCGGCGGGCCTGCGGGTGGGCGTCGTCGAGACGCCTGCCCGGCACGCGGCCCTGACCGGGCGTTTCCCTTGCATCGTGGACTTCGAACCGGTGGCGGAGGTGACCGCGACCCGGGACGAGAGCTGGTTGTCCCCGGCCATGACCCTGGCCGGCCGGCTCGCTCCGGACGCCGTGTGGGCGTTCGCGGAGGCCCACGTCATGGCCGCGGCCATGGTGCAGCACCGCCTCGGACTGCCGGGCCCCGGTCTCGACGCCGCGACCGTCTCCCGCAACAAGGCGTTCCAGCGCGCCGAGTTCCACCGCGCGGGCCTGCCGCAGCCCGGCCACCGGCACACACTGCGGCTGTCGGACCAGCGGGAGTGGGCGCTCGCCCGGCTGCCCGTCGTGGTGAAGCCCGTGTCGCTGCAGGGCAGCCAGGGCGTGGAGCGGGTGGCGAGCGCCGCTGAGTGGGACGACGTGGTGGCCAGGCGGGAGAGCGAGGGCCCCCTGCTGGTCGAGGAGTACGTGGAGGGCCAGGAGTACAGCGTGGAGGCGCTGGTGCATCAGGGCCGGGTCCTGTTCACCAACCTCACCCGCAAGGAGACCAGCGGCCCGCCGTACTTCGTCGAGCTGTTCCACGAAGCCGGCTACGGCGCCGACCGGCCCCTGCTGCGCAAGGCCGCTGACGAGCTGTGTGCGGGCGTCGTGGAGGCCCTGAACTTCTCCACCGGCGTCGTCCACCTGGAGTTCCGCGCACGCGCCGACCAGGATTTGGTGATCATGGAGGTGGCCGTCCGCACCCCGGGCGACCACATCATGGAACTCGTCGCCCGTGCCCATGACTTCGACGTCTTCGCCGCCTGTCTGAGCCTGGCCCTCGGCGAGGTTCCGGAGACGCCCGAGGAGCCGGTACGCGCCGCGGGCAGCCTCTTCCTGTCGGCGCCGGAAGCGGGCCGCTTGACCGCGCTCGACCTGGCCGCGTGGGCGGCCCGGCCCGAGGTCGCCGGACACGACGCCCGCCTCTCGTCCGGCGCGCGGGTGCGCCCCGCGCAGAACTCGGGAGATCGCCTCGCCTGGGCGGTGCTCGAGTGCTCGACCGGGCAGGAACTGCGCCTGCTGGCGAAGCGGCTGGTCAGCGAGGCCGTGGTGGAGATCGACCCGGCCGACGCGCCCGCCCCCGGGGCGTGAGCCGCGTCGCACCGGCCACGTCCTGCCAACACCCCCATCAGATCGAGGAGTCCCATGTCCAAACAGCGCGTCCTGATCGTCGGCGGACGGATCGAGAACGTCCGCAAAGCCAAGGAGCAGGGGTACGAGGTCGTCTTCCTGCAGCGCCCCGAACTGTTCCTCGCGGAGCACGCCAAGCTGGTGGAAGCCGCGCTGCTGGTCGACTACCGGGACTGGGACATCCTCGAACCCCTGATCACCGCGGCCCATCAGGTGTACGGCTTCACGGCCGCCGTGACGACGAGCGAGGCCGGGCTGGAACCCGCCGCGCGCATCAACGACCTGCTGGGGCTCGGCGGAGTCTCCCACGAGGTGACCCTGCTGCTGCGGGACAAGCTCCGCATGCGCCGCCATCTCGCCTCCGTCGCACCGGAGATCACCGTCGCCGCCGAGGAACTCGACGGCCGGGAGAGCCTCGACCGGTTCGCGGCGGCCCACGGATACCCGTTCATCGTGAAGCCGGTGGACGGCATCGCCAGCCTCGGCCTCCAACTGGTCACGGAGGAGGCGGAACTCGACCGCGTCTGGGAGACGGCCCGCGGACTGCGCGGGGCGGAGCACCAGTTCGCCTCGGCGTTCCCCCTCGAGCGGTTCATCATGGAGGAGTACGTCGACGGTCCGGAGGTCAGCGTCGAGGCCTTCACCTTCGCCGGCCGGCACGTGATCGTGGCGATCACCGAGAAGCTGACCTCCGACAACTTCGTGGAACTCGGCCATGTCGTGCCCGCCCGGCTGGCCCCGGAGTCGGCCCGCGCGATCGAGCGCTGCGTGCGGGCCTTCCTCGACGCGATCGGTCTCCAGGAGGGCCCGAGCCACACGGAGGTGCGGCTCTCGGGCCGGGGGCCCCGGGTGATCGAGTCGCACAACCGGCCGGGCGGCGACCGCATCCGGGACCTGGTGGAGGCGGCGTACGGCTTCGACATCGAGCGGTACACCGTCGCCTGGGCGAGTGGCACACTGCCGGCGCTGGAGAGCAGGCCCCCGTTGCGTCAGGCCGCGGCGACCCGCTTCCTGAGCGCGGAGCCGGGCACGGTGACGGCGGTGGAGGGGGTGGCGGAGGCCGCGGAGCGGACGGACGTGCTGACCGTCGCCCTCGACGTCGCCGTCGGCGACACCGTACGGCCGCTGCGCTCCAGCTGGGACCGGATCGGGCAGGTGGTCGCCGTGGGGCCGGACGCGGACGCCGCGCTCGCCCTGTGCGAGAAGACCGGCGCGAGCGTCGTCGTCCGCACGGAGGTTCCGGCCGATGCCCCCGAGTGACCCGGCGCGCCCCGCGCCGCAGGCGGACCCGCCCGTCCAGCAGCCCGGCGCCCCCGCGGGTTCCGGCCACGTCGAGATCACGTCCGAGGAGGAGCTGCGCGGCCTGATCGGTGAGGCGAACCCGGTCGTCTTCGGCAAGGCGACCCGGCGGCTGGGCGAGTTCGAGCGGGCGTGGATCCGGCACACACCGCTGGTGATGATCGCGACGGCGGCTGTGGACGGCACCTGCGACGTGTCCCCCAAGGGCGATCCTGCGGGCTTCGTGCAGGTCCTCGACGACTCGACACTGGCGGTGCCGGACCGGCCGGGCAACCGGCGGCTCGACAGCTGGCGCAACGTCCTGCAGAACCCGCACGTCGGAATGATCTTCGTGATTCCGGGGCGGGGCGACACTCTGCGGGTCAACGGACGGGCGCGGCTGGTCCGTTCGCCGGCGCTGCTGGACGGGATGGTCGTCAAGGGCAACCGGCCGAAACTGGCGCTTCTGGTGGACGTCGAGGAGGCCTATTTCCACTGCGCGAAGTCGTTCATGCGAGCCGGTGTCTGGGATCCCGGGTCCTGGACTCCCGAAGCGGCGCCGTCCAGGGCGCGCATCGCCAGGAGCACGGAGTGGAAGGACGTGCCCCTTGACGTGCTCGAAGAGCGGTACGGGGCGTCCTACGAGCGCCGCCTCTACCCGTGACCGGCGGACCGCGCGTGACGACGGGCACGACCACCGACGTCGTGGATGCCAGGGATCGTCCATGGAATGACGAAGTGAACATTCGGTAATTGCCAACTCTTGTCAAGCCTTGCCAAGTCGGTGACGACAGGGCTAGCTTGATGGCGTCAGGCGGGCCGCACGGGGGAATTGGCCACCTCTGGAGCGTGCCTTGCCCGCGGTCAACGGTGATCGCATCTCTCACTCAACCAGCGACAAGGCAAGGATCGATCATCGTGAAGGTTCTCGTGGGCGGACTGGCCGCCCTGGCGCTCTCCCTGCTCCTCTCCGTGGGGCACACTCCGGCCCAGCCCTCGCTCGAGAGGTCCGTGAGCACCCAGGCGTCCGCGGTCACCGAGCCCATCGACTGGCCCTGAGGGTCAACACTTGCAAAAACGCAACCTTGCCAACTTTAGACAAGGTTTGCCATACTTGGTCTGGGGGAGTCGCCGCGGCGACTCCCCCAGAGTGCCTTCTAGGGCCGTACGCGCCTGTGCGGGGCGCCGCTGGCTGAACCCGATCATCACCCTCGAGGACGGATCCACTCATGCTGGAGCAGCCGAGCTTCGGCCGACGCCTGCGTCAGTTGCGACTGCAGCAGGGAAAGTCGCAGTCGGAGCTGACCGGACCCGGAATGTCGGCCGCCTATCTGTCCAGGCTCGAATCCGGGGCACGCCCTCCGACCGACCGCGCCGTGGCGTACCTGGCCGAGCGGCTGGACGTGCCGGTCGAAAGCTTCGCCCAGTACTCCGAGAACGATCTGGCTGATCTGGTCATGACCCTCTCCTCCCGACCGCCCGGTGAGCGTGACGGGGAGATCCGCGACCTTCTCAACGACGCGCTCAGCACCGCCATCGACGTGGACGCCACGACGCGCTGGGAGGCTCTCGCCCTCTTCGCCCGCCAGCACTCGGCACTCGGCGAGTTCCAGGAGGAGCGCACCGTCCTGGAGAAGCTGGAGGTGATGAGCCGCGAGCTGAACCGCCCGGCGCTGCACGTCTACGTCCTGCAGCGCATCGCCCGATGTTGCCGCAACCTCGGCGACATGGAGGGTGCCCGGCGCTCGGCCCAGGAAGCGCTGGAGCTCACCCGCCGGCACCAACTGCGCGTACTGACCGCGGACCTCGTCCGCGCCAAGCTCCTGCTCATCTCCGCCGAGGCGGAACTCGGCAACCTCGCGGAAGCAGCCGCCCTCAGCACCGAAGTCTGCGAGAGTCTGCCGCACGGCGAGGGTGCGCTCGCCGCCGAGACCTACTGGACCGCGTCCACCGTCCAGGCCAGGCAGGGCAACTTCAGCCAGGCGTTCGAGTTCATCGAGAGGGCGCTCGCGGCCCTGGACAGCCGCGAGGAGCTCACCCTGTGGATGCGCCTCAGGCTGGCCGCGGCAAGCCTGTCGCTCCAGTCCCTGCCGCCCCGCCTCGACCGGGCCGAGGCCCTGCTGACCGAGGTGGAGCCCGCGCTGGGGCTCGCCGGTCCGCAGCGGAACGTACAGGAACTGCTCCTCCTCAAGGCCCAACTGGCCTACCGGCAGGGAAACATGGAGCGTTCCGCCGAAATCGTCGCGGCCGGCGAGGACGAAGTGCACCTGCTGACGTACCGGGACCAGATCCGCTTCAGGCTGCTGCAGGAACTGCTCGCCAACTACGGCGGCGACGCCGACGCGGTCCACCGCATGCGGGACCTGGCCGCGCAGGTGCAGGCGGCGCGGATGCCGGACCTCAGCGCGGAGGTGTGGCGCGCGGTCGCCGAGAGCGCCCTGGTCCAGAAGTCGGCCTGATCCAGAAGTCGAGGCCTCCCTGTGCTGAACAGGGCGGCCTCGGAGCGGGCGCGGGTGGCGAGGTGAGTCGGGTTGGCCGGAGCCTGGTCCTGGTCGGGTCGGGGCCGGTTCAGGTTCCGGGGTGCCCGGCAGCCGTCCAGGCGGCGTACTCCTGGCGTACGTAGAGGCGGCGGCCGCGGCCGAGTGCGATCGCGTCGGGATGGTGCGGACCGGCCACGAGGTCGGGGTGGTGGCGGTCGTGCAGGACGAGTTGTTCGGCGGCTTCCGCGGCGGCCGCGACCGGGCCGGGACCGGGGGCGGCGCAGGCCAGTCGGTCCATGAGGGCGGCCCGGCGCAGCAGTCGGGCGCGTTCGGCGGCCGTCGCGTCGGCCGGGGGACCGGTGCCGGGCCCGGCCCGGCGGCCGTCGCGCTCGGCCTCGAGTGCGAGCACCTGGTGCAGCTCGCGGCGCAGGCCCGGTGCGTTGGCGTACGCCTCGTGCAGGGGCGGGACGTCGATGCCCTCGCCGTCGTCCGGGGTGATGTCCATGGTCACTCCTCCTGGTCATGACGAGCACTCAGGCAGGCGCGGACCTCGCGGCCACTGCCGGTCTGGCGGGCCTCGGTCGACTGGGCAAGGTACTGGACGATGCCCGTGCCGCGGCCGTGTTCGTCGGAGGAGATGTCGGGGCGGTGGCGTTCCACCGCCCCGCCGGAGTCGGTGACCACGATGTGCAGCGTGCCGTCGTGGAGGACGAGCCGCAGGGTCATGCGCTCGCGGCCGTACTGGGCGGCGTTGGCGGCGAGTTCGTCGACGATGAGAATGGCGGAGTCCCGCTCGCTCGCGGGTACCTGCCAGGCTTCCAGCAGATCCGCCGTGAAGTGACGGACCGCGTAGACGTGCGCCTCCTGCGCGGGCAGGGTGAGCAGCGCCTCGTGGCGGCAGGGCCAGCCGGGCTGCGGACTGGTGCGGGGGGAGTCGGTCACGAACATGGTCTTCTGGCTCTTCTGTGAGTGTGCGGAGACCGGGAAGGGGGACCACCGGCAGCGCCCTTTCGGGTTGTCGGCGGGCTGACCTGCATGGCGCGCTCATGTGGTTTCACGGGTGACGCATGCCGAACGGTTCGGGTGGTCGGCCTCTTTGTTCGGCTTCTTTCGGTTCACATCAGGGGGTGGCCCGGCCGGGCTCGCGGCCCTCTGCCGGCACGCGCCGCCGTACGCGGGCGGACCGGGCACCTGTAGCTCGCTTCCCCGCCGGTGGTCGTGCCGGGTGGGGTGCTGTACGTAGCGCCGCTGAACCGGGCAGAAACGTGCTCGCTTCCCCGCCCGTGGTCGTCCCGCACGGGGCGCTGTGCGTAGCGCCGCTGAACGGGCAGAAACGCCCCTGCGGACCGTCGTGCCACGGAGCCGGGGAGCAACACCCCGCCCCTGCCCGCGCACCGGCCGGGCCACGCCGGTCAGCTTCTCAGCGACGGAGGGACCGGTGCCGGCTCCCGAGGTCCGCCACGCCGATCCGTGAGCTGTCGTGGTCGGACGGCCCCACCGCCGCCGGAGCCGTGCCGCCTGGTGGAACCGGCCGGCGACGGCGGCCACGCGCGTGCCGGAGGAGGCCATGCCGGCGGCCACGCGCGTGCCGGAGAAGGCCGTGCGCGTCGTCCTGTGCGCGCCCTCGGGCTGGGCCACCGGTCGTAGGCGGCTCACGTCCCGTCGGGTGCCCGGGCCCCTCCCGGCCTCTCGTCCCGCCCCGCGCTCGCAACGGGTGGCCGTCGTCGGGTCACGCCCGGATCGTGACCAGCTTCTGGCCGTTGTCCGCGATGATCTCGAAGTGCTGGATGGCCTCGGGGGCCATGGCGACCGTCCCGGGGATCGTGGTGCCGGACGGGTACTTGCCGGCCCACCAGGTGGCGCCGTCCGCCCTGACTCCGCCGGGCCCGACCGCTTGCAGCCGGCAGGTGGTCCCGGCGGGCGCCCCCCTGGCCGAGACCTGTAGGACACTGCCCCAAGCGGAGGGCGAGACCTTCACCGAGGCGGAGACGCCGGTGGCGGGATCGCTGCCGGAAAAGGTGCGCGTGAACGTGGGCGCGCTCGGCCCGGGCGGCGTCGCCACGCTGCCCACGGTGCCAACGGTGGCCAGCCACGTGCCGCCGGCCGCTGCCGCGACGAGCACCACTGAGGCGGCCGCCCCGGCCAGTTGCAGGCGCCGGGTTCTGCGGCGCCGGGTCGCGGCCTGCTGGAGCAGCCTCTCCAGCACATCCGGCGTCCGGGGTGTCACGGGCACGGCGGACGCCGTGGGCCCTTCGGGTGAGGGGCCGCGCACGGTTTCGCCCGCCCGCGCCACCAGCCGGTCGGCCAGGTTCCCGTCGGCCGCCGGCACCGTACGCCCCGAAGCCTCCGCCAGGGTCACCGTCGCCAGCAGCGCGGGCAGTCCCGCCAGCCGGGCGTGCTCCGCCTGGCACTCGGCGCAGTGCGCGAGGTGGGCACGCACCGGCTCCGCTTCCTCCGGTGGCAGGGTGCCCAGAACGTACGCTCCGAGCGCCAGCCGGAGATCGTCGTGTTCCGCACTCACGGTCGCCACCTCCCGCACGCCTCTGTCATGGCTCGATCCCGCGTTCCTGCAACGCCAGCCGCAGGGCGTGAAGGGCGTAGTACGTCCGCGACTTCACCGTGCCCAGCGGGATGCCCAGCCTGCGTGCCGCCTCCGCCATGGTCCGGCCCTGGTAGTAGGTCTCCAGGAGGACGGCGCGGTGGTCCGGGGACAGCGACCGGACGGCGTCGGCGACCGCCCAGCTCTGCAGTGCCTGATCGATCTCGTCCTCCCCCGGGTTCTGCTCGTCGGCCCGCTCCAGCGCCTCGCCGCCGGTCTCGGCCGGCCTCGCCTGCCGGGCCCGGTGGGCGTCGATGACCAGGTGCCGGGCGACCGTGCACAGCCACGCCCGGGCCGGGCCGCGTGCGGGGTCGAACGCGGCGGGGTGCTGCCACGCCCGGAGCAGCGTCTCCTGCACCACGTCCTCTGCCCATTGCCAGTCTCCCGAGGTCAGCCGCAGTACGTAGTGGAACAGAGGTCCCGCGTGCTCGGCGTACAGCGTGCGCAGCAGTTCCTCGTCCGCGGTCGAAAGGGTCCCTTCACCAGAGACACGGTCTGCGGAGCGATCCGGACGGGTCCGCTGGCCACGTTTTTGGTTCCAGGGCATGAGTCGATCGTCGCGCACATGTACGCCTTTGTCCTGTAATGCACAGGAAGGCACAGATGACGTTCGGCGAGTCTCGTGGGCGAGGTGTCCCGGCCGGACCGGCGCACCGCCGACACCCAGCGTGTGTGATGCCGGGAACCCGGGCCGACCTGCGGCGACACCGATTCGCCCCGAAAAGGTGCGTATCTGTCGAACCGTGGGGCCTCGCCGTCCGTGAAGCCGGACAAGAGCCGACTCCGAGGCGATGTCCCACCGGTTCCCCTCGTGGCAGAGGAGGGGGCGGAAGTGGCCGGGACACGCCACGCGACGGAGGCGCTCCCGGCGCCGCCCGCCCCGCCCCCGACCGCACCCTCGCGGCGCGGGGCGCGTCGAGGCGAGCGGCGTGCACGGGGCAGTACCCCTGTTCGTCCGCCGGCCGCTCGGTGAGGGGCACGCGCCCACGAGACACGGCATCCACCACACATCCGCGCGGGTGCGCGCGCCGCTCCGGCGCGGTTCACGCCTCCGCCTGATCAACGAGGAACGGACACCATGTACCTGAACCTTCGCACGCCAGGCCGCCGGTCACGCGCGGCGGCCGGGATGGCCGCCGTCATCGTCACCACCGGCGGCGCTCTGGGGCTCCTGAGCGCCTGCGGCCAGTCGTCGCAATCCCCGGCAACCGGAGCCGGTGCCCTCACACCCGGCCCGGGCCAGCACCGGATGGCGGGGATGCCCGGCGCCACGGGGCCGGGGGGCGCGGCGGGCTCCGCTCCCGGCGCCTCGGCCATGCCGAGCATGAGCATGCCCATGAGTCCCCCGGCCAAGGGCGCGCAGGCCGCGCCGGTCACCGGCAACGCGGTGGCGATCAAGAACTTCGCGTTCTCCCCGGCCAAGCTGAAGATCAGGGTGGGCACGACGGTGACGTGGACCAACCAGGACACCGACGCCCACACCGTCACCAGCACCGGATCGGGCGGCCCGTTGCGCTCGGCCGCCCTGGCCACCCACGCCACCTACCGCCACACGTTCACCAAGCCCGGCACCTACGCCTACCTCTGCACCATCCACCCGTTCATGACCGCCACCGTGGAGGTGACCCGATGAACGACCACTGGAACAGCCACGATGGAGCACCGGCCGACGACACCGGCCGGCCCGACGCCGAGCACGGTATGACGCGGCGTCAACTCATGCGGCACACCGCCTGGTTCGGAGGCGCGGTGGTGCTCACCGTAGCCAGTGGGCAGGTGATCAGTGAGATCGCCGACTCCCGGGAAGGCACCTCCCGGGGCATCGCCGGGGCCGCCGACGCGGACAGCGGGGCGCTGCGGTTCGTACAGGTCTCCGACAGCCACATCGGGTTCCAGGGTCCGGCCAACATGGATGTGGCCGGCTCGTTCTCCGAGGCGATTCACCAGGTCAACACGCTCGGCTTCCGGCCCGACTTCGTGATGCACAGCGGCGACCTGACCCACCTGTCCACGGCCGGGCAGTTCGACCAGGTCTAGCAGATGATGAGCGGTATGCGGACGGACCGCGTCTTCACCGTGCCGGGCGAGCACGACTCCATCGGCGACGCGGGCCGCGCCTACCGGCGGACCTTCGGCGCGGGCACGCTCGGCGACGGCTGGTACAGCTTCGACACCCACGGCGTGCACTTCATCGCCCTGGTCAACACCCTGAGCCTGGAGAAGCTCGGCCACCTCGGCCACGCCCAGATCGACTTCGTCCGCAAGGACCTCGCCGGACTGCCGTCGGACACCCCCATCGTGGTCTTCAGCCACATCCCGCTGTTCGCCATGTACCCGCGGTGGGGCTGGAGCACGGACGACGCCCTGAAGGTCATCGCCCTCCTGCGCCGCTTCTCCTCCGTCACCTGCCTCAACGGGCACGTCCACCAGCTCTTCACCAAGACGGAGGGCAACATCACCTTCCACTCCGCCACCACCACCGCCTACCCCCTGCCCCATCCGGGCCGCGCTCCCGCCCCCACCCCGCAGGTCGTCCCCGCCCGGCAGCTCAAAGAGGCACTCGGTATCCGCACCGTCGGCTACCACCGGGGCGAGCGCGAACTGGCCGTCACGGACCAGAGGCTCACATGAACACCCGACGACTCCTCGCCCCCGTCCTGCCGCCGGCGACCGCCGCGACCCTCGCCGCCGGCGGATACCTCCACGCCCGGCTCTACATCGACGGCTACCACTCCATCCCCGTCATCGGTCCCCTGTTCCTGCTCCAGGCCGGCGCCTCCCTCGCCCTCGCCGTCCTGCTGCTGGTCGAAACGCCACCCCTGCTGCTGAGGATCGCCGCGGCAGGCATCGCGCTCGGCGCTCTGGGCGGCTTCGCCGCTTCGCGAACAGTCGGAGTGTTCGGATTCACCGAGCACGGTCTGCGACCCGCGCCGCAAGCCGTCCTCAGCCTCCTCGCCGAAACCGGCACGCTGCTGCTCCTCGCCGTCTGGCAGGTGACCCTGGCCGGACGCCCGCGCGCTGCCCGGCCGCCCGTCGGGGCTGCCGCCTGCGCCACCACCCGCACACCACCCGGCTGAACCACCCGAGGGACACCCCCATGTACCTGCAACCACGCCCAGGGATCGCCTGGCCCAGCCCGCGCCTGCGGGAACTGAACAATGCCGTACGCGCCCTGCTCGACCTGGACGACGACACAGCCGTCGTCATCCGTCAGCTCAGCCGTGGCGCGGCCGGCCACCCACAGCCGGAGACCGTCGTCGCGGTGCTGCCCATGGATGGCGAACCCCACCGCTGGGTGCTCCACCGCCCCGCCGAGCAGATCACCGAGCACGAGCTGCGGGCCACCCTGCTCGGCCACGCGCCGCGCTGACCGGCACCGGGCGGCCCCGGAGATCGCGAGCACCGCGCGGTGAAGGGCCACGGGTGACGGCGCCGATGAGCGACCGAGCCGCGCCCGAGCCGAGCCGGCCCGCCGTCGCCTTCGCGCCGGTGCACGGATGCGCACCGGCGTACGGCACGGTCGCCGGGCGCGGAGCCGGGACCGGCCGGGGAGGCAGGACGAGTCAGCAGCCGGTACTCCTGCCGTACTGCGGCTCGGCCTTCCTGGCGGGCGGGCCCCTTCCCGCTCTGCCGGAAGCCGCGCCAGGCGTACCGGGCAGGTCCTCGCACAAGGCGGCCAGGAACCGGGCGCGGCCCGGGGTGGGGAGCAGCAACGGATCAGGGGTCCGTCGGTGTCCCGTACGCCTTGAGACACCGACGCGGGGGGGCAGCAGCTCGGTAGCTCGCCGGAATCCTGACCCGGAGGTCGCGTGGTTCAAATACCGCCCCCTTACCGGGATCCGGCTCCTGGGTGTCAGGCTTCGCGGGCGTACGACGTGAGGCGTTCGGCGAGCGTGATGACGAGGTCGCGCAGTTCGTCGGGGCGCTCGATGACGAACGGCCGGTCCAGTGAGGCGAGTACCGGAGGCAACCAGTCGAGCCGCTCCACCCGCAGCTCGACGCGCAGCCAGCGTTCGGTCGCCCGGTCCTCGTCCGCCACGGGCGCGTACTCCTCCAGGCTCGCGACGCCCGCGGGAAGGCGGGCGCGGATCTGCTCGACCGTCCCGTGGATCCGCAAGGTCACCTCATGCCGGTACTCGGCCGTGGCGAACCCCGACAGCACGCGCTGTGCCGGACCGGGCCCCGCGGGCGCTTCGAAGGAGCCGGGCAGGGTCCTCGCGTCCGCGATGCGATCGAGCCGGAAGGTCCGGTCCTCGCCGATCCGGGCGTCCTCGGCCGTGACGTACCACCGGCCCGCATGGGCGACGATCCCGTACGGGTGCAGCGTGCGTTCGCTGCGCTGTCCGTCGCGGTCGGTGTAGCGGATCGAGACCGGCCGGCGGTGGTGCACCGCGTCGGCGATGGTGAGCAGGACCTCGGCGTCCGGGGTGTCGAACTCGCCGGGCCGATCCGTGAAGGCGAGAGCCTCCAGGAGTGTGTCGAGCCGACGGGCGACGTGCTTGGGCAGCACCCGCCGGATCTTCGCCGACGCCGTCTCGCTCGCCGTGCGATCCGTCGTCGTCAACCCCGCTCGGCGGCCGGCGACCAGGCCGAGCAGCACGGCCAGCGCCTCGTCGTCGCTGAGCATGAGCGGGGGCAAGCGGTACCCGGGGGCGAGCCGGTACCCGCCGTAGCGGCCGCGCACCGATTCCACGGGCACGTCCAGGTCGATCAGCTGGTCCACGTACCGCCGCACGGTGCGCCCTTCGACGCCGAGCCGGTCGGCGAGTTCGGCCACCGTCCGGGTGCCTCCGGACTGCAGCAGCTCCAGGAGTGTCAGCACGCGGCCGGTGGGTCGGGGCATGTTCGCAGCCTAACGCGAATACCGGACCGATTCTGTCCACTATTTCTCCTAGCCTGCGACGTGCACGCCTTCAGCACGGCCATAGGAGATTCCCATGGACTTCGTCTCGATCCGCATCATCACCGGCGACGTAGCGCGCCTCGTCGAGTTCTACGAGCGAGCCACAGGAGCGCGGGCGACGTGGGCCACCGAAGACTTCGCCGAACTCAGGACCGCGGGCGCCACCCTCGCGATCGCCGGCACCCGCACCGTCCCGCTGTTCGCCCCGGGCTCCGCCCGCCCGGCGGACAACCACAGCGTGATCATCGAGTTCCTCGTCGACGACGTGGACCGCGTGCACCAGAACCTGACCGGCTTCGTCACCGACTTCGTCAGCGAGCCCACCACGATGCCCTGGGGCAACCGGTCCCTGCTGTTCCGCGACCCCGACGGCAACCTCGTCAACTTCTTCACCCCCGTCACCCCGGCGGCCGTCGAAAAGTTCGCACGCTGGGTGCCGACAGCATCAGCGCTCCCTACGCTTCACTGATTTCGGGCCATAACATGAGATTTGGAGAAATTTTCGAATTTCGATTGCCTTAGCCGCGCGCACATCGCAGGGGTGGGCAGCGATCGAAATGCCCTTTCGCGGCTTGCTCTCTGTGGAGGCCGGGATGAGAGTTGTCGTTGATCTTTCCCGATGTGAAGGGTATGCGCAGTGCGCGTTCCTGGCTCCGGAGGTGTTCCGGATGCACGGTGAGGAAGCGCTGATGTACGACCCGAACCCCGACGACGCCCAGCACAGCCTGGTGCTCCGCGCCGCGGCGGCCTGCCCGCTCCAAGCGATTCTGGTCGACCGGCTGGAACGACGGAACGCCCCGGCGGAGGCGTCGCCGCCGTGACCGGTGCCGACGCTCTGCCAGCCTTCAAACGCGATGGCCGCATCGTGGTCGTCGGGGCGTCACTGGCGGGGTTGCGGGCCGCGGAGGCCCTGCGCGCCGAGGGTTTCACAGGGTCGTTGACCATGATCGGTGACGAGCTGGGCGAACCCTACGACCGGCCTCCCCTGTCCAAGCAGGTGATGACCGGGTGGGTGCCGGCCGGGGACACCGCGTTGCCCCGCCGTCGCGGCATCGACGCGGAGTGGCTGCTGGGCGTGCCCGCCAGCGGGCTGGACCTCGCGACGAACCACGTACGACTCGCCGACGGACGCGAGGTTCCCTTCGACCGGGTACTGATCGCCACCGGGGTACGGGCCCGGCCGTGGTTCGTCGAGTCCGAGGCGGCCATGGACAGGGTGTTCGTCGTGCGTACGCGTGAACATGCCGAGAGCCTGCAGCGAGCCCTCGCCGCAGGGCCTTCCCGCGTTCTGGTCATCGGGGCGGGATTCACCGGCTCCGAGATCGCCTCCGTCTGCCGAGAGCGGGAACTGCCGGTGACCGTCGCCGAACTCGCAGCGGCCCCGCTGGCCGGGGCACTGGGTGCCGTGATCGGTGAGGTCGCGGCGGACTTGCAGCGCACTCACGGCGTCGACCTGCGGTGCGGTGTCAACGTCACCCGGCTCGAGGGCGACGCGCAGGGGCGGTTCCGCCGTGCTCACTTCGACGACGGCAGCACGGTCGACGCCGATGTGGCGGTAGTGGCACTCGGGAGCATCCGCAACACCGAGTGGCTACGGGGGTCGGGGCTGGCGGCGGGCGTGTGGGGAATCACCTGCGACACGGGCTGCCGCGCCCTCGACATCAACGGCCGAGCCACCGACGACGTCTTCGCCGCCGGAGACGTGGCACGTTGCCCACACCCCCTCTACGAACACCGGCTCCTCTCCCTGGAGCACTGGGCCAACGCCGTGGAACAGGCCGAGGTCGCGGCCCACAACATGGTCAGCGCCCAGGCGGACCGCCGGCCGTATCTGTCGATCCCGCTGTTCTGGTCGATCCAGTTCGGCGTCAACATCAAGTCCGTCGGCGTGCCGACCTTCGCCGACGAGGTGGTCGTCACCCAGGGGTCCCTGGAGGACCACCGATTCGTCGCCGCATACGGCTATCGGGGCCGCGTCACGGCTGCCGTGAGCTTCGACGACGCCAAGTGGCTGCACCACTACCGACGGTTGATCGAGACGACCGCACCTTTCCCGCCACGCTGCCCCACGCCGGACCAGCCGACCGACGTGAAACCAGTACCCGTCGAGCTCCCCGGCCCCAGCCTGCTCGCTCAGGGCGCCACCGCGGTCGCCACCGGCCGGACCCGGGCGAGCACCGCGTCACGGCCGCGCACCGGCAGCCGTAGGAAGAGGGCGGGATGACCACGACCGATACACGAGGCACGCTGCGACGGATCTTCGACTACTCCGCCCGGGCCGACCCCTACCCGCTGTATGCCGAGCTGCGCGAGACGCCGGTGGCCCGGCAGGAGGACGGCAGCTACGTCATCAGCACCTATCGCGAGATCACAGACCTACTGCACGACCCGCACCTGAGCTCGGACATGCACAGTCTGTCGCGTCCGGTGCCCGCACTCGAGGAAGGCGTCACGACCGCGTTCATCAAGAGGGACCCGCCCGAGCACGACCGCCTGCGGCGTATGGCGATGCGCCACTTCGGCCCCCCGCACACCCCGGGGTTGGTGGCCGGCATGGAAAGCGACCTGACCGCCGTCGTCGGCAGCCTGATCGACGGTTTCGCGGGCAAGGAGCGGATCGACGTCGTCGACGATTTCGCCTGCCCGTTCCCCGTCACCGTGACCTGCCACTTGCTCGGCGTCCCACGCGAGGACGAACCGCGGTTCCACCTCTGGGTGAACGACATCATGGACGCGGTCGACTACGACCCCGAGACCGACCCCAAGGAGAAGCTGGACAAGGGCGTACAGGCCCGCAAGGACGTGCGCCGGCGCCTCGGCGAGCTGGTGGAACAGCGCCACGGCCGGCCGGGCGACGGCCTGCTCTCACGGCTGGCGAACGACGACGGGCCCGACGGCCGGATGACCGACGCCGAAATCGTCGCCACCGGCAAACTGCTTCTCATCGCCGGCCATGAGACCGTCGTCAACCTCATCGCCAACGGCATGCTGACGCTGCTGCGCCACCCGCAGGTGCTGCTGCGACTGCGCCACGAACCCGACCTCGTCGTGCCGCTGGTCGAGGAACTGCTGCGCTACGAGCCGCCCGTACACATCATTCCCTGGCGGGCGGCGTACAGCGACATCACCGTCGGGGACACCGTCATCCCCGAAGGTTCGCAGATCATGCTCATGTTGGCCGCAGGCAGCCGCGATCCGAAGCGCTTCCACGATCCCGACCGCTTCGACCCGGAACGGCGTGACAACCAGCACCTGGGGTTCGGCAGCGGCGTCCACTCGTGCTTCGGCGCCCCGCTGGCCCGGCGGGAAACCCAGATCGCGCTGACCGAGCTGGTACGCCGACTCGACCGCCCCAGGCTGGTCGCCGACCCGCCGCCGTACCGGCCCAGCCCCATTCTCCGGGGTCCTATCCATCTGGACGTCGAGCAAGGTGACGATTGACGCGGCGAGCCCAGTGGCGAGGCCGGTTACGGGGCTCATGAGGCGAGAGGTGCCGGTCGGCCGTGCTGCCGTCGGGCAGCTTCCGGGTGCGGGCCGGGGACCCCGACGTGGCAGCGGCGACCGGTGTGCCACTGCGGTGCGCGGCGCCGTCGCCGTCGGAGCCTGAGGCGGAGACCTGCCGCTCCGGGCCGGCGGAGCGGGCGGTACGGCGAGTGGTCATGATCCGAGTCCCCCACGGGGTGCCAAGAGGCGTGGTCCCGGCCGCACCTCGCGACGAATGGCGTCCGGCTACGCGCCGTTCATCGCTTTCTGTCCGCGTTCGGTGACGGCCGCGCCGCCGTCCGGGAAGTGGGCGCGCACGCGGTCCACCGCGTCCAGGTGTGCCTCGCGGACGACGTAGCGAGTGATCCCCCAGCGGCGCCGGTGCTCGTCCAGCGCGGCCGTGATCTCCCGTGCCGTGCCGACCCACGCGTAGGGCGAGGCGAGCACGTCGGCCGGGGAGCAGTTCAGCTGCCCGGCGATGCGGTGGGCCGCGGCCTCGGCGTCGTCGGTGACCTCCACCATCTGGACCAGCGCTTCGCGCGCCGGGGCGGTGGACCGGCCGGCGGCGCCCTGTTCGATCAGGTCGATCTGGCGGTCGATGTCCTCGGCGTTCCAGCGCGCCTCGTGCGTGTGGCCGTCGGGCAGGGTGCGGCCCAGCCCGCTCAGGCCCACGACGTCCGCGTGGGCCCCCGCCCAGCGCAGCAGCGCGGTGTTGCCGCCCCCGAAGGTGAACGGCACGTCGCCCCGGACCGGGCGCGGCCTGGTGAGCCGGGCCTGGCGGGCGCGCGCCTCGGGGCCGTCGAGGGTGACGGTCTCGCCCGCGAGGAGCGCGCGGCAGGCTTCGGCCACGGCCTGGAAGCGCCGGACGCGCCCCGCGACGTCCGGCCGCTGCCCGCCCAGCATCTCCCACTCGGCCGGGGTGTGGCCCGCGCCCAGGGCCAGGCGCGCGCGTCCGCCGGAGACGAGGTCCAGGGTCGCGACGTCCGACGCCAGCAGCAGCGGCTCGCGCACCCCCGCGTGGGAGACGTAGGAGCCCACGCCGAGGCGTTCGGTGACCGCCGCCGCGGCGGCCAGCGCGACGAAGGGGGAGGCGGCGGTGCCCGGGTGGTCGGCCGCGAGCAGCGCGTCGTACCCCCCTGCCTCCGCGCGCCGGGCCAGTGCGGTCCAGGAGGCGGCGTCTCGCGGTTGGGCCTGTACGGAAACGATCGGTGACTGCATGTCAGGAGGCTAGGGCGAGGCCCCGCCGGGCGGTGGGCTTTGCGCGTGTGGCGAAACCGTCCCGCCCGGCTCGGGCACGGCGTCAGCCCGCCGTCGCCGCGTCCTCGGAGAGCGGTGTCCGCGCCTCCGCGGGCGCGGCGAGGCCGCGCAGCGGGCGGTTCCGGACCACGTAGCAGATGAGCAGCACGTACAGACCGCCGAACAGCCCGAGGGTGGGGCGCAGGCCGATGTTCTGCGCGAGCCAGCCCGTGGCGAAGATGCCGACCGGCGCGGCGGCGAAGGCCATGGCCATCACCGCGCCCCAGACCCGGCCCAGCGCGTCCGGCGGGGTGGAGCGCTCCACCACGCCGGTGACGAGGGGGTTGACCGGTCCGCTGGCCAGTCCGATGGCGAAGGTGATCACCAGCATGATCCACAGCCCGGGTTCGGCGACCATGGCCAGCCGGGCGACGCAGATCAGCGCGAAGCAGCCCACGAAGGTCGCCCACCGGTTGGCCAGCAGCCTGCGGCTCGCCGGGGCGTAGGCGAACGATCCGACGACCGCGCCGATGCCGTTGGCCGCCAGCAGCAGCCCCACCGCCCGCTCGCCGCCCAGCAGTTCGCGGCTGTAGACCGGCAGCACCACCGGGGTCAGCGCGTCGTCCAGGAAGTTGGTGCACACCACCACGCTGATGATGGCCGCCAGTACCGGGGTGCGCAGGATGTAGCGCGCGCCCTCGGTGACCTCCCGCAGCAGGCCCGGACGGGCCCCGGCGGGCTCCGCCGCGGCGCCCGGTTCCGCCTCCTTGGACCGCGCGGCCGGCTCCCCGCCCGGCACCGCCATGATCAGCAGGGCCGACGCGAGGAACGTGCCCGCGTCCACGTAGAGCACGGTGGTCGGGCCGGTCAGGCCCGCCATCAACGCGGCGAGCGGCGGTCCGACCACGAACGCCACCCGCTGGGCCGAGGCGAACAGCGAGTTGGCGGTCTCCGAGCGCACCTGCCCGCGCGCGGTCACCCGGGGCAGCAGCGCCAGCCGGGCCGCGGCGCCCGGCGCGTCGGCGAGGGTGCGCAGGAACAGCAGCGCCATCAGTGCCGGCAGCGCCAGACCGACCGTGCCGTGCAGCAACGGCACCGCGGCCATGCACGCCCCGGCGGCCAGGTCGGCGACCACACTGGTGCGCTTGGGCCCGACCCGGTCGGCGATCACGCCCCCGGCGAGGCCGGCCACGATCATGGGCAGCGCGTTGGCGAACCCCGCCGCGCCCGCCTCGGTGGCGCTGGACGAGATCTGGAGCACGTAGAGCGGCACCGCGACCAAGGTCATGGTGTTGCCGATCCAGGACAGGTAGTTCGCCGTCACCAGCGCGGTGAGGGGGCGCCTGTCACGGGTGGTCGTCGATGTCATGCGGAGGGGCTCTTCTTCTCTCGGGTCAGTTCGGCGAGCATGCGGTTCACTTCGTGCAGGGACATGCCCGTCGTCGAGGGCGGCTGGGCGCCGTGCCGCCGGGTCAGCCGAGTGAACTCCTCGGCGGCGTCGGCCGCCACGGCCCGCACGGCCGCCCCGTCGACGGCGTCCGGGTCGAACTTCCAGGTGAACACCGCTTCCTCGCCGTCGGTTTCGAAGAGGACGGCGACGGCGTGGTAGCGCGTGGCGTCGTCGTTCCCCGAGGCCCCGATCTGCTCGCCGACGGTGAACAGCCGCCCGTTCTCCGCGCCCGCGAGCAGCGTTCCCAGGTAGTTGAAGGACAGCTCGGCCCGTCCCCAGCCGGCGGCCTCGCGGCGCAGCTCGGGATCGGCGGACCAGCGCAGCGCCAGATAGCCCTTGCCACCGTCCGGTACGGCGTCCAGGGCGCGGCCGACCTGCCGCAGGTGGCGGCCGGGGTCGTCGGCGAAGGGGAGGCGGAGCGGGTGGCTGGTGGCGTAGAAGCCCACGGCGCGGGCCGGGTCCCAGCCGTCCGCGAGCGGCAACTCCCGTCCGGGGGCGATGAGATCGAGGACGACGTCACGGCCGCCGAACCAGGGCCGGGTGGCCCGGGCGACCGCCGTCAGCGCCACGGCCGGCCGGTCCGCGGCGTCGGCGCCCGACGGTATCGCCGCACGCACCCGGTACGCCGTCTCGCCGCCGATCCGGTCCGGCCCGCCGGTGCGGCAGCCCAGGGCGGCGGCACCCGCCAACTGGTCTCGCCAGTACTCGCGTTGGTCGCGCACGTCGTGGTCGCGCCAGGCGGCCGCGTACGCCGACGGGTGCCGGGCCTCGGCGGCCGGCCTGGCGCCGTGGTAGGCCCGGTCGAGGTCGTCCACCAGGATCTGCCAGGACAGGCCGTCCACGACCAGGTGGTGTGCGGTCAGGACGATCCGGTCCGGCTCGCCGGGGATCAGGGAGGCCGCGAACAGCGGTCCCTCGCGCAGGTCGAAGGCGGCTCGGTGGGCGGCCGCCACCCGGGCCGGATCGGCGCCCGGCGCCTCGACGCGCCACAGCCGGCGGTCCGTGGCGTCCGCACGCCAGCCGGTGTCCGTGCGCCGGAACGCCGAGCACAGGCCGGGATGGGCGGCCGCCACCCGTTTGACGACCACGGCCAGCCACTCGGGGTCCAGCGGCCGGGCGGCGGTCAGCACCAGGCTGTGCGCCCACAGCTCCGGGTGCGGCAGGCCGCCCTCCAGCAGGTCCTCCTGCTCGGGGCTGACCGCCCCTTCCGCCGGCTCGGCACCGCCTCGGGTGGTGTCCGGCTCCGGCCGGACCAGGGCCAGTTGACCACGCATGGTGGGGGCGCGGAACAGCTGCCGGGCGGTGAGGGCGAACCCGGCCCGGCGCAGCGCGTGGGCCAGCCGGATCGCCGTCAGGGACGTACCGCCGCACTCGAAGAAGTTGTCGTCCGGGCCCGGCTCGGTGCCCAGCACCTCCCGCCAGACCTCCGCGATCCGGCGCAGCTCGCCGGGGTCCACCGGAGCGGGGGCCGCGGGCGCCGCCGTGGCGGCCCGCGCGGGGACGGGCGCGGGAGCCGCGGCACGGGCGCGCAACGGTTCGTCCGGCCGCTCCACGAAGACCCGCACCAGTTCCAGGAGACGCCCGACGAGCCGGTCGACGGTGGCGTCGGTGAACAGCTCGGTGCGGTACTCGAACCGCCCGTACATCCGGTCGCCCGCCCGCCACCAGCCGACCGTGATGTCCATCGGCGACACGCCGTCCTCGACCTCGACGCCGTGCACCTCGGCGTCGGGCACCCGGATCACGGTGTCGTCGAAGTCCAGCACGAGGTGCATGGTCTGCAACAGGGGGTACCGGTCGAGGCTCCGCTCGGGCGACACCGCGTCGACGATCTCGCTGAAGGGCACTTCACGGTGGTCGGCGACGGCGGCCGAGGCCTGCCGCACCGCGTGCAGGATCTGCGTGGGCGTAGGGCCGGCGGGCAGCCTGGCGCGCAGCGGGACGTTGGTCAGCAGGAAGCCGATCAGGTCGTGGGTCTCGGGCCGGCCGCGGGTCGCGCTCGGCAGGCCGACGACGATGTCACGCGATCCGGTCTCCTCGTGCAGCAGGCCCACGTAGACGGCCAGCAGCGCGTCGGACAGGGTCAGCCGCGAGGAGCGGCACATCGCCAGGAAGGCGGCGCTGAGCTCGTCGTCGAGCCGGAAGTAGTGGTGCTTGCCCTCGTGCCCGCGGCCCTCGGGAGGCGCGTCGTAGGGCAGCGGCAGATGCGCCGGCATGCCCTCCAGGTGGGAGCGCCAGAAGTCGCGGTGCGCCCGGCGGCGGGCACCGGTGAAGCACTGCCGCTGCCAGACGGCGAAGTCACCGTACTGCACGGGGAGTTCGGGCACCCGTGCGGGACGGTTCTCGCGGGCCGCGCGGTAGTGCTCCAGGAGTTCGCGGTTGAGGCGGACGAACGACCACTGGTCGGTCACCGAGTGGTGCATCGTCTCGATCACGTGGTACTCGTCGTCCGCGGCGCGCACCACGACCACCCGCAGCAGCCCGCCGGCGGCGAGGTCGAACGGCCGCCGCACCAGCGCGCGCACGGTCTCCGCGACGGCGTCCGGCTCGGCCCGCAGGTCGAAGAACTCGACCGGCGTCGCGAACTCCTCGCTCACCCGCAGCACCGGCAGGCCGTCGCGGACCTCCACCCGTGAGCGCAGCAGTTCGTGGCGGCGCACCAGCGCGGTGACGGCCGCCCGGAACGCCTCCTCGTCGAAGGCGCCCTTGAACCGGAGCCCGGTGCTGATGTTGTACGTGTGCCGGCCGGGATCGAGCTGGTCGAGGATCCAGATGCGCTCCTGGTCCAGGCCCAGCGGAGAGACGGAGCGGTCGCCGGGGCGCCGGGTGAGTTCCGGCTCGGCGGCCGGGCCCTCCTCCCCGTGCCGCAGTCGGCGCTGGAGGGCCGCCCGCTGCTCGGGCGTCAGCCGGGCCAGCCGGTCGGCGACGGTGCGCGGTCGGGTCACGGTCACTGGCTCCTGTCGGCGTCGGCGGTGGTGGGTCGGTCGGCCGGCAGCAGCT
The DNA here is from genome assembly GCF_000716535.1 of Streptomyces flaveolus. GTDB lineage: Bacteria > Actinomycetota > Actinomycetes > Streptomycetales > Streptomycetaceae > Streptomyces > Streptomyces flaveolus_A. The sequence goes on from NZ_JNWV01000021.1 coordinate 91,709, forward strand.
CGGCCAGCCGGGGCAGGCCCGCCAGCACGTCCCCGGCCGGCAGCCCGAAGTCGACGAGGCAGCCCACCTCGTCGGCGCCCGCCTCGGCGAGCCGGGCCAGCACCCGGGCGGCCTTGGCCGGCGTGCCCAGGAGCGAGGGTCCTGCCAGGTAGTCCTGGAAGGCGGCCTCCAGCAGGACGGGTTCGTCGCCGCCGCCGGTCTGCGCCCGGTAGGAGGACAGGTAGTCGTGCAGCGCGGGCCGCAGCCTGTCCTCCACGTCGGGCTCGTCACTGACGTGCGCGTGGGTCATCACCACGACGTCACCGCGCCCGGCGTGCCCGGCGTCCCGCCAGGCGGCCCGGTACCGGGCCACGTTCTCCCTCAGCTGGGGCAGGGTCTGGCCGAGCAGCGCGGTCATCACGCCGTACCCGGCGGTGCCCGCGGCCCGGAAGGTCTCCGGGTGCCCGGCCGCGGTGATCCACACCGGCAGTTCGGGCTGCACCGGGCGCGGCTGGGTGAGCACCCGTGCCGTCGTGCCCGCGGTGCCGGGGAAGGCCAGCTCCTCCCCCGCCCACAGCCGCCGCACCTGTTCGACGGTGCGCATCAGCGTCTTCTTGCGTTCGTCGTACGGTTCCCGGGCCAGCACGAAGTCGTCCGGGTGCCAGCCGCTCGCGAAGGAGACGCCCACGCGGCCGCCGGAGATGTTGTCCACCACCGCCCACTCCTCGGCGACGCGGACCGGATGGTGCAGCGGCGCGGCGACGCTGCCGGCGCGCAGCCGCAGCCGCCGGGTCACGGCCGCCACCGCGGCGGCGAGGACGGAGGGGTTGGGGTGCGAGCCGCCGAAGTCGACGAAGTGCCGCTCGGGGAACCACGCGGCGTGGAATCCCCGCTCGTCGGCGAACTCGCAGGCCCGCAGCACCATGGCGTAGTAGTCGGGGGCCGCGAGCGCGCGGGCCTGTGGGAAGAAGTACAGGCTGAGCCGGACCCGCGGCACCGCGTCCGGCGGCCCGTCGGCGGCCGGGGCCTGCCGGGCGCGTTCGCGCAGCCGCAGCCGCAGGGCCGCGCGCTGCTCGGGGGTCAGCTGTCCGAGTCGTTCGCCGATGTCGCTCACGCCTGTCCCTCCTCTTCCGCGCCCTGCCCCTCGATCTCGGCCAGCAGCTCCAGCAGTTCGGCGTCGTCGCGTTCGCCGAGGATCTCGTCCACCCGCGCCGCGAAGTCGCCGAACGTGGAGTGCTCGTACAGGTCCTGCAGGCGGACCTCGACCAGCAACTGGTCGTTGACGACGGAGATAAGCTGCGCCGCCTGGAGCGAAGTGCCGCCCAGTTCGAAGAAGTTGTCCTGCGGGCGGATCGCCGGGCCGCCGAACGACTCCTGCCACAGGGCGGCCAGCAGGGACCGCGTCCCGGCGCCGTCGGGCGCGTCACCGGCGCCCGGCTCCTCCTGCCCCGAGCGGGCCGGCACGGTCTCGGGGACACCCGGCACGGCCACCCCCGGCGAGGGCGCGCCGCCCGAGGCCGCGCCCTGCGCGGGCGTGCCGTCCGGACCGGCGGCCGGCCAGTGGCGGGTGTCGGCGAACGCGTAGCCGGGCACCCGGGCCGGGGCGGCCGGCGGGGCGACGAGGTCGTCGGTCGCGCAGCCCGCCGTCCAGGCGGCGCCGAGCGCGGCCAGGTGCACCGTCGCCTCGTCGCGCTTGCCGTCGCCGAGGAGTTCGGCGATGACGGGTCGGTGCTCCGCGCCCCGGGTGGCGCGCCGCAGCTGCGAGGCGAACGTCCGCCCCGGACCGGCCTCCAGCACCACGTGGGGTGCCGCGTCGAGCAGCACCCGCACCCCCTCGGCGAAGCGGACGGTGGTGCGCAGCTGACGGCCCCAGTAGGCCGGGTCGGTCGCCTGCGCCGCGTCCAGCGGCGCCCCGGTGACGTTGGACAGCACCAGTTCGCGCGGCGCGTGCAGCGAGAGGCCGCCCACCACCTCGGTGAACGCCTCGGCGGCCTCGGCCATGGACGGGGAGTGGAAGGCGTGCGCGGTGGCCAGCCGGCGCACCTTCACCCCCGCGGCGGCGCACCGGCGTTCCACCTCCGCCAGGTGCTCCGCCGCCCCGCCGAGGACCACGGTGTCGGGCGCGTTCACCGCGCAGACGTCCACGGGCAGGCCCGCCGCCAGCTCCCGCGCCGTGTTCTCCCCGGTCAGCACGGCGGCCATCGCACCGGCCGGTGCGCGGCTCATCAGCCGGCCGCGTTCGACCACCGCCCGCGCCCCGTCCGCCTCGGAGAACACGCCCGCCCAGGTGGCGGCGACCAGTTCCCCGACGCTGTGGCCGAGGAGGACCGACGGGGTGACGCCGTGCCGCCGCAGGCCGTGCAGCAGGGCGAGTTCCACGCTGAACAGCAGCGGCTGGACGACGTCGGTGCGCAGCCAGCGCGGATCGTCGTCCGGCCAGGTCCAGCAGCCCTCCAGGTCCGGTCCGCCGCACGCGCGGACGAGGGCCCGGGTGCCGGCCCAGTCCCGGGCGAACCCGTCGTCGGCCGCGAGCAGTCCGCGCCCGGTACCGGCCAGGGCCACTCCCTGGCCCGGCAGGAGCACGGCCACGGTCGGTTCGGGCACCGCCTTCGCCTGGGCCGACGCCGACTCCAGCGCGTCCGCCAGCGCGGCGCGCGCCGATGCCTCGTCCGCCGCCTCGATCGGGCAGGCCCAGCGGTACGGCAGCCGCCGCCGGCCGTGCCAGAGCGTGCCGAGGACGTCGTTCACCGGCCGGGTGCCCTCGCGCACCGCGGCGGCGAGCCGGGCCGCGGTGCGCTCCAGCGCGTCCGGGCTCGCGGCGGAGAGCACCGCGGGTCCGCGCCCGGGCGGGCCCGCGGGCGGCTCCGGCGGCCCTGCGGCGACGGCCGGTTCGGCGAGGACGACATGGGCGTTGGTGCCGCCCAGCCCGAAGGAGCTGACCGCCGCGTACCGGGTGCGCCCGCCGGGCCAGGGCATCGCCTCGCGCGGCAGGTGGAAGCGGTCCGCGCCCAGCGGCGCGTCGGGGCCGTCCCCGGGCTGTGCGGGGACCGGCGGGATCACCCCGTGCTGGACGGCGAGCACCGCCTTGATCAGACCGACCACGCCCGCCGCGGTGTCCGTGTGCCCGATGCCGGCCTTCACCGCGCCGAGCGCGCACGGCTCCGCCGCGTCGCCGTACGCCTGGGCCAGCGCCGCGAGTTCGACCTGGTCGCCGAGTTCGGTCGCGGTGCCGTGCGTCTCGATGAAGCCGATGTCCGCGGGTTTGCGCCCGGCCACCGCCAGCGCCTCCTCCAGCACCGCCGCCTGGCCCCGGGGGCTGGGCGCGACGAGGCTCATCCGGTCGGCGCCGTCGTTGTTGACCGCGCTGCCCAGCAGCACCGCCCGGGCACCGCGCCCGGCCTCCTCGGCCCGGCGCAGCACCACGACCCCGGCACCACTGGCGGGCACGGTGCCCCGGCTGCCCCGGGTGAAGGGCCGGCAGCGGCCGTCGGGGGAGAGCACGTCGCCCTCCTGGTAGGTGTAGCCCGCGCCCGGCGGCAGCTGGACGGTGACCCCGCCCGCGATCGCGAGGTCGCACTCGTAGGTGAGCAGGCTGCGCAGGGCCACGTGGACGGCGACCAGCGAGGTGGAGCAGGCGGTCTGCACGGTGAGGGCCGGGCCGGTGAGGCCCAGCCGGAACGCGAGGGAGGTCGCCAGGTAGTCCTTGTCGTTGCCGAGGGAGATCTGCTGGCGGCCCGCGGCCCGGACCAGCGTGGGGTCGGCGTCGACGTAGCGGTGCCGGTAGCCGCTGTCGCCGCAGCCCAAGAAGACTCCCACCCGGCCCGGGTCGCGCTCGGTGTCGACGCCGGCGTCCTCCAGCGCCTGCCAGGCGACCTCGGTGATGATCCGCTGCTGGGGGTCGGTCACCGCGGCCTGGGTCGGGCTCATGCCGAACAGCTCCGCGTCGAACCGGTCGACGCGGTCGATCCCGCCGACGCCCAGGGTGCCGTCGGGCAGCTCCCCCGGCAGGGCCACGTGCCCGCGGACCACGTCGGCCCAGAAGGTGTCCGGGTCGGCGGCTCCGGGCACTCGGACGGCCACTCCGATTACCGCCACCGCGTTCTCAGGTGCGTGCATCTGCGTCCGCCTCGATTCCTGGTGCCTGGAGGGTCGATGAGGGCCGCCGGCCGGCGCGCCAGCCGCTGAGGGCGCGGGAGCGGTCGCGGCCCCTGGCCGCGCCGCGCGCCGCGGGTCCGTCGGCCGCGGCGGCACCGTCGAGGTGTGCCGCGAGGGCGCGCACGGTGGTGTGGCGGAACAACTCGGCCGCCGTGAGCCGGGGATGGGCGGTGCGCAGCGCCGCCAGCACCCGCAGCACTCCGTGCGAGGTCCCGCCGAGCTCGAAGAAGGTCGCGTCGTGGTCCTGGACGGGACGGCCGAGGACGGTCTCCCACACCTGGCACAGGCGCGCCGCGGTGGACCCGTCCGCCGGGGGCGGCCCGGCGGGCGCGGCCGGCCGCCGGTCGGCCGCCCAGCGCGCCAGGGTGTCGCGGTCGAGTTTGCCGTTGGGCAGCTGCGGCAGCGCGGGGACGCGCAGCCATGCGCCGGGGACCGCGGCCGCGGGGAGCCAGGCCTCGGCGTGGGCGCGGAGCTCCCGCAGCGGGTCGGGGGCCGCCGGGCCGGGCGGTCCGTCCGCCGCGACGCCGTCCGGCAGGAACGCCACCAGGTGGGTGGAGTCGGCGTTCGGGGCCACGGCGACCTCCGGCGCGCCGCCCGCGCGCAGGGTGGCCTCCACCTCCTCCACCTCGATCCGCTGGCCGAGGATCTTGCACTGTCCGTCCCGGCGGCCGAGGAACCGCAGCCCCTCCGGGCCGTCGAGGACGACCAGGTCCCCGGTGTCGTAGCCGCGTCCACGGTCCCCGCCGAGCGCCACGAACCGTTCGGCGGTCAGCTCCGGGCGGCACCAGTACCCTTCGGCGACGCCCAGGCCGCCGATGACCAGCCGGCCGGGGCAGCCGGGGGGCAGCCGCCGGCCCAGCCCGTCCAGCACATGGCAGGACTCGCCCGGCAGCGGCAGCCCGATCCGGACGGCGGCGCCCCGGGCGACCCGCCAGGTGGTGGACCACACGGTGGTCTCCGTGGGGCCGTAGCAGTTGACGACCGGCCCCGGGACGGTCGCCGCCAGCTCCTCCGCCAGGTCGGGGGCGAGGGGCTCGCCGCCCACCAGCAGGGCGCCCAGCCGGCCCAGCAGGGCGCGGCCCGCCGGGTCGGCGAGCAGCAGCCGGGCGATGGTGGGCGTGCACTGGTACAGCGCCCCGGCCGGCACGTCCTGCTCGGCCGCCTGCCGGTGCCCGGTCACCAGGACGGTGCGGCCCCGGGTGAGCGGCCACAGCAGTTCCAGGACGCTGATGTCGAAGGACAGGCTGGTGCCCGCGACGGTCAACGGCGCCCCGGGCAGGGCCCGGTCGCACGCGTCGAAGAGCGCGGTCAACCGGGCGTGTCCCACCACGACGCCCTTGGGCCGGCCGGTCGAGCCGGACGTGTGCAGGATGTACGCGCGCCCGTCCGGGTCCGCCGGCGCCGCATCGCCGCCCTCGCCGTCCACCGGTACGGCGGCCCCGGCGTCGGCCATGTCCAGGGGCAGGACGCCGGGCGCGTCCCGCAGCGCCCCCGGCAGGGCCCGGTCGCCCAGGACGACGGCCGGGGCGGTGTCCGCCACGATGAACCGCAGCCGGTCGGCCGGGTACTCGGGATCCAGTGGCACGTACACCGCGCCCGCCCGCCAGACGGCGAGCACGGCCACCACCAGGTCCGTGCCCCGCGGCAGGCAGATGCCCACCCGGTCCCCGGGCCGCACCCCCCGCCCGGTGAGTGCGCGGGCCACCGCGCGCGACCGCCGCTCCAGGGCGGCGTAGGAGAGCGTGCGGACCCCGTCGGTGACGGCGGTGGCCTCCGGGGTCGTACGGGCGTGCCGCAGGACGAGTTCGTGCACGGGCCGCGGGTCGGGGTCCAGCGGGGCGCCCTCCAGGACGGCCAGTTCGGCCTCCTCCGTCTCGCCGAGGAGGTCGACGGCGGCGAGCGGGCGCACCGGGTCGTCGGTGAGCCGCTCCAGGAGACGGGCCACGTGGTCCACGGTGTTGCGGGCCCGCTCCGGCGGCAACGCGCCCTCGCGGTGGACGAGTTCCAGCCGCATCCCGCCGCCGGGCAGATGGCGCAGGGCCAGGCAGCAGTCGTACTCCGCCTCCCCGGTGTCCGTCTCGCCGATCGTCCAGCGCAGCCCGCCCGCCTCGACCGCCGGCACCGGGACGGTCTCGGTGCACAGGATCTGGGCGAGCGGCTTGCGGCCGGGCTCCCGTACGGCGCGTACGCCGGACAGGATCTCCTCGAAGGGCAGTTCGGCGTGGTCGAGCGCGTCGAACAGGGCGTCCACGGCCCGGTCCACCACCGTCGAGGTGTCCGCCCCGGCCAGGTCGACGCGGACCGGGACGGTGTTCTGGAGACAGTCGATGCGGCGGTCGCCGCCGTCCCCCCGGCCGCTCACCGGGACCGCGAGGACGACGTCGTCCCGGTCCAGGTACCAGGCCGTCACCGCGGCCACCGCGCCGAGGAAGTGGGCGAACGGACTGGCGCCGGTGGTCCGCGCGCGGTGCCGCAGCCGGTCGCGGAGCGCGGCCGGCAGGTCCCGGACGACGGTCCGCTTGCGCCGGCCGGCCGCGGACCGCGTCCAGGGCAGTTCGGTCCGCTGCGGGCAGCCCTCCAGGTACCGCCGCCAGAAGGCGCGCAGTCGCTCCTCGTCCGCCCGTGGCGCCGGCTCGTCGTCGTCCCGGTCGTCGGCGGCCGGTCCGGTCGTGGCGGGGTCGGCGTAGGCGCCGGTGAGCGCCGACAGCAGCAGGGCCGTGGAATCGTCGTCGAAGACCGCGTGGTGCACGGCGATCAGACAGTGGGTGTGCCGCGGGCCGACCAGCGCCCTGATCCGGCACAACGGGCCCCCGCCGTGTTCGAACGGCGCCGCCAGCTCCGCGGACTGGGCCGCCACCAGCGCGTCCGGGTCCGCGGTCGCCTGGACGACCATGTCCACTGCGTCGGGGTCGTGCACCCGCCGGCGCAGCCCCTCGGGGTCGAGGTGCAGCGAGGTGCGCAGCGCCGGATGGGCCGTGACCACCGCGCGCAGCGCGTCCCGGAGCCGCCCGGGATCGGCCGTCCCCTCCGCGGTGATCCGCTTGACGAGGGTGCGGGCGGCGCCGCCGTCCTGCTGGTCCAGCAGGTAGAACCGCAGCTGTCCGGGGGTGGCCGGGCGGGTGTCGGGGCGGCTCATCCGGCGTTCTCCGGACGTGCGCCGGCCCTGACGCGCAGCAGTGCCGTCATGGCCGCCGGGGTGGCATGGCGGATGACTTCCTTCAGGGCCAGTTCCGGCAGTCCGGCGCCGCGCAGCGCCGTCTTGAGCCGCAGCGCGAGCAGGGAGGTGCCGCCGAGGTCGAAGAAGTTGTCGTCCGGGGCGACGGGCACGTCCAGCACGTCGCGCCAGACCCCGACCACCCGGTCGAGGACGTCACCGGCCGCGTCCGGGGAGCCGGCCGGGCCGGCCGGGGCGTCCGCGTCCGGCTCGGGGGCGGGCAGCAGCGCGGTGTCGAGTTTGCCGTTGGCGGTGACCGGAAGGGTCGTGAGCGCGGTGACGGTCTGCGGGACCATGTACTCGGGCAGCCGGGCCCCCGCCCGCCGGAGCAGCCCGTCGGTGGAGCCCCCGGCCGTGAGCACCACGTAGGCGTCGAGACGTGCCTCGGCGGTGCCGGCGCCGTGCACGACGACCGCCGCGGACGTGACCGACGGGTCCCGCAGCAGGACGTCGCGGACCTCGCCGAGTTCGATGCGGAAGCCGCGCACCTTCACCTGGTCGTCCAGCCGTCCCAGGTGTTCCAGCTTCCCGCTGGGCAGCAGCCGGCCCTGGTCGCCGCTGCGGTAGAGCCGTCCTCCCGGCACCCGCGGGTGGCGGTCGGTGGTGAAGCGTTCGGCCGTCAGCTCGGGACGGTCGAGATAGCCGAGCGCCACCCCCGCACCGCCCACGTGGAGTTCTCCCGCGACGCCGGGCGCCACCGGACGGCCGCGCGCGTCCAGGACGTATATCTCCCAGCCGGGCAGCGGACGGCCGACGACCCGGCTGCCGGTACGGGCGTCCTCGGGGGTGACCGTGTGGGTGGTGCTGTGCACGGTCGTCTCGGTGATGCCGTACATGTTCTCCACGCGGACCCGGGGATAACGCTCGAACCAGGGCGACAGGGTGCGCGTGTCCAGCGGTTCGCCACCGAAGACCACCAGGCGCACCGACAGGCGGCCCCGCGCCAGCCGGTCGGTGGCGAGCAGGAGCCCGAACGCGGTCGGCGTCTGGCTGAGGACGGTCACCTCCTCGTCCTCCAGCAATTGGTGGAACTCCTCCGGGTTGCGCGAGACCGCCCGGGGCACGATCACCAGCCGGCCGCCGGTGAGCAGGCAGACCCAGATCTCCCAGGCGGAGAAGTCGAAGGCGAACGAGTGGAACAGCGACCACACGTCGTCCGGGCCGAGGCCGAAGTCGTCGCGCGTGGCGTTCAGCAGCGAGGTGACGTTGCGGTGTGTCACCAGCACGCCCTTGGGCCGGCCGGTGGACCCGGAGGTGTGGATGGCGTAGCAGGGCAGATCCGGGTCGACGGCGGGCAGCGGCCGGGCCGGGTCCCGCGGCCGGGTGTGCACCGGCAGCCAGTCGATGTGTTCCGGCAGGTCCGCCGGGCGGGAGTCCGCGTCGCCGACCACGACCCGCACGTCCGCGTCGCCGATCACGAGGGCCAGCCGCGCCTCGGGGTAGGAGGGGTCCAGCGGTACGTACGCCGCTCCGGTCTTCAGCACGCCCAGCAGGGCGACGATCAGGTCGCAGGAGCGTTCCATGCGCACGCCCACCCGGTCCCCGGGCCGCACCCCGGCCTCGGCCAGCGCGCGGGCCACCGTGCCGGAGCGCTCCTCGACCTCGGCGTAGCGCAGCGCGGTCCGCCCGTCGTTGACGGCGATGCGGTCGGGCGACAGCCCGGCGCGCCGGGTGAACAGCGCGGGCACGGACAGTTCCTCGGGCGCGAGACGGGCGCCGCGCCCGGCGTCCAGGACCCGCCGGCGGTCGGCGTCGTCGAGGACGGTCACCGAGGCCAGGCGCGCGTCGGGCCGTTCTGCGAACTCGCGCAGTACGGCGACGAGCTGGCGCGTGAACAGCGCCGCCTGGTCGGGCGAGAACCGCCGGTGGCGGAACTGGAGCAGCCCCCGCGCGGCGCCGTCGGCCGCCAGGTCGACGTATACGAGCAGGGGGAACTTCGCGGCGCCCGCGAAGGGGTGGGGCAGCGGCCGCGCGGTGAGTCCCGGCAGACGCAGGGGCGGCGGGTTCCACAGGGGGGCGACCGCGGCGGTCAGTGGACCGGGGCCCGACTGGTGGCCGGTGGGCAGCACGTCGAAGAGCGGCAGGTCCGCGTCCCGGTAGGCGGTGAGGCACTGGCGGTGGCAGGTGCGCAGGAAATCGGCCACGGTGCCGTCCTCCGCGAGGCGCACCGGAACGGGGACGGTGTTGCTGAAGTAGCCGATGGTGTGCCGCTGCGCTGCCGGCCGGCGGGTGACGAAGCTGCCGATCAGTGAGGCGTCCGTGCCGCCGTTGCGCGCGAGTACCAGCCCCGCCGCGGCGGTCAGCGCCGAGTGGCGGGAGATGCCCAGGCCGCGGGCGGTGCCGGCCAGTTTCCGCCATACGTCGTCCGGGACGGTGAACGGCAGCTGGCCGCCGTCGGCGTCGGCCGCGTCGCCGTCGCCGCACCCCCAGCCCGGTCCGGAGCCGAGCGGGAGGGCGGACAGTTCGGCGCGGCGGGCGGCCGCCCGGCCGGCTTCGCGCCGGGCGGCCCCGGCCGCGGCCGTCGCCCAGCCCGGATAGTCGCCCGGGGACCGTGTGGTGTCGCCCGTGAGCACCTCGGCGACGGCCGTCTCCATCGCCTGGTCGTCGACGACGAGGTGACTGGCCGTCAGCACCAGATCGGCGCTGCCGTCCTGGCGGCGCAGCAGCGCCCCGCGCATCAGCGGTCCGTTCCGGGTGTCGATCGGGCGCAGGCACTCCGCCAGGCGCAGGGCCGCGCCGTCGTCGTCCGCCGCGGACGGCGGGAGGGTCTCGTCCCGCCATTCCGGGGCGGTGTCCGACCGGGCCATGCCGAGGGCCGGGCCGTCGTCGACGAGGCGGGAGGACAAGGCCGGATGCCTGCGGACGAGGGCGCGGAACCGCTCCGCGAGCAGCTCGCCGTCGAACGTGCCGGTGAGGCGGTAGGCGGCGACCACCGTGTGCAGGCCCGGCCGTTCGGCCAGGGCGTCGGCGAGGTGGACGCCGACCTGGTTGGGTGCGAGCGGCCAGTCGGCCCCGGCCGGACGGGCGGCGCCCGCCGGGTCGCCGCCGTCGATCGCGCCGTCGTCCGGGCCCGGCCCCGCGAGCCCGCCACTGCGGTCGGTCACGGCTTGCCTCCAATCGGTGCGGGTCCTGCTGGTGAGGGGCTGGGCCGCGGCGCGGGCGGCGGCGCGGACCGCCGGCCGGTCGCCCGGGGCCGGCCGGTACGGCTGTGTGCGCCGTCCCGCGCGTGCGGCCCCGCGCCGACCGGCTCACTCATAGTCGATCCAGTCCGTGGCCTCGATCGCGGCCACGGTCTCGGCGAGCGCCGCCGGATCGGGAGCGGACCCGCTGAGCGCGGCCACGTTGCCGGCCGCGCCGATCCGCCAGTCGACGGGCGCGCCCGGTTCGACCAGCGGCACCACCCGGTCCACGTACGGCAGCCGGCGCAGCCCGGTCAGGTCGCGTATCGCCTTGACGCGGGTGGCGCCCACGGGCGGCACGATCAGATAGTGGAAGACGGCGGGGCCGCGCCCCACCGGGTCGGGGGTGGTGTACGGGCGTCCCAGCGCCGCCTTGACGGCGATGTCGGCCGGCACGCTGCTGCCCGCGCGCACGCCGAGGTCGTCCACCCAGGCGCCCAGGCGGCCGTTGACCTCGATGACCCGCGGGCCGTCGGGGGTCAGCTTGATCTCGACGTCGGCCACCCCGTGCACACCGAGGGCGCCGACCGCCCGGCACGCCAGGTCGGCCACCTCCCGGACCAGGTCGTCCGGCACCACCGACTGCCCGCCGTAGGCGCCGCGTTCCCGGAAGGGCTCGGCGAGCGCGAACTTGCTGCTGACGAAGACCGGGCGCACGTCGTCGCCGCGGGCGACGCAGTCCACCGCCATGTAGTCGCCCCAGGGGGCCTCGACCGGCATGCCGACCAGCAACTCCTCCAGGACGACCGCGGTTTCGGCCGGCCCGCCGATGCCGCCGAGCGCCGCCGCGACCACCGCGCGGCACTCGTCCGCCGTGGCGACGGCCGTGGTGTTGCGGCTCGACGCGCCGACGACCGGTTTGACGATCGCGGGCAGTCCCACCCGCGCGATGGCCGCGTCCACCTGGTCGGTGGCGGTCACCGTGCAGAACCGGACGGTGTCCAGGCCCACTTCGGCGAACCGCTCGCGCTGGCGGTCTTTGTTGGTGACCGCCTCCCGCAGGGCGGGGGCGTGATAGGGCAGACCGAGCGCGGCGGCCAGCCGGACCGTGTCGGCGATACGGAATTCGCTGAACGTGATGATTCCGGCGGGGTTCAGCCCGCGTACTTCGTCGACGACCGACGCTTCGGTGCGGCCCGCCGTGTTCACCACCCGGCCCAGTCTGCCGAGGACCGGGATCATCTGCTGCGCGTGTGCCGAGTCCGCGGCCACGAATGCGACTTCGCAGCCATTGCCGCGGGCGACCTGGGAAAGACGGAGCGGGGCGAGGCTTCCGACGTCGTAGACGGCGAGGAGTACCGGTGAATCGCTCAAGTGGGGTGGTCCTTCCCAAGTGATCGACGGTTCTCTCGCCGGGCCGCAGCGGGGCTCACGTGGCGAGAAAGGCGTCTGTGTACATGAGAGGCGGCGAGAAGCATAGCCACTGACCAGGGCCCCGGCAATCATCGATTTCCGGCCATCGCTTTCCGGGTGATTTCGCCGGTAATTGCGGAGTGAGCTGCGTCACATTCACCGACGAAAGGTTTCACCACATGAGGCGCCGACCAATTTCATAGCGTTGGCAGCCCAATCCCGTCCGTTGGTCCGCGTCGGTCTCGGAATCGTCGTGCGTTTGATGAGGTGAGGAGCCAGATGAACCAGACCCCCGGTACGGAAAACGGTGCGGACCGTATTCCGGTGTTGTGGGCAGAAGTCCTCGGAGTGGGTTCCGACCCGAATCTGGGTTTTCTGGAGAACGGTGGGGATTCTTTCCGGGCCCTCACTCTCTCCACCAAGATCCACGAGGAGACGGGCGTCGAGATAGATTTCCTCGACATCCTGGAAAGCGAGAACGTCCACGCGCTGCGCGACCTTGTGCGCTCCGCGGCCGACTCGTCCTGACGCAGCGGACGGAGGGCCCCGGACATCAGAATCCGCGATCGGAGGAAACACGTGTCCGCTCCGCGTGTCGCGGAAGAGACGCCCTTCCCTGAACCGGCCACTCCCCGGCCCCTGCCGATGATGTGCGTCCCCTACGCGGGGGCGGGCGCCGGCGTGTACCGGCGGTGGCGGCCGGAACCCGGTGCCGACCTCGACGTGGTGCCGATTCAACTCCCCGGACGCGAGGAGGAGTTCACGGCGCCGTTCCACCGTACGCTCCGGGCGGCCGCAGAGGACGTCGCCGGCCGGGTCGCCGGGCACGCCGACGGGGCCCCCTACGTCCTCTTCGGCCACAGCCTCGGCGCCCTCCTCGCCTACGAGGCGACCCGCCACCTGCTGGAGACCGGCGGTCCCCCGCCCCGGCACCTGGTGGTCAGCGGCTCGGTCAGCCCCCGGCGCCGCCGCCCCGAGAAACTGTCCGACGATCCGGCGCTGGCCGTCGCCCAGTTGCGCGAGCTGACCGGGCAGCCGGAAGCCTTCGCCGACCCCGAGATCCGCGACCTCCTGCTGCCCGCCCTGCGCGCCGACATCGCGATGTCCGAGGGCTACCGCCCGCAGCCGCACCGTCCGCTGCCGGTCCCGCTCACGGCCCTTCGCGGCACCGCCGACGCCTCCGTCCCGGCCCCCGACTGGCGGGACTGGGCGGCCTACACCTCGGCGGGCTTCCAGGCCGTCGAGTTCCCCGGCGGCCACATGTACCTCACCGAGTCCTGGCCCGCCGTGCTGCGCGCCGTCGCGGAGCTGGTGTGACGACCCCCGGTACGCAACGAAAGGAGCCGCCCGTGGCAGCGGCCGCCCCCGCGACCCTGCATGAGCTGTTCGCCCGTTCCGCCGCACGCCATCCGGACCGCACCGCGCTGGAAGTGGACGGCCGGACGTTCAGCTACGCGGAACTGGACCGCCTGTCGGACCGGCTGGCCGGACTGATCCTGCGCCGGGCCGGCCGCCGCCCCGCACGGGTGGGGCTGCTGGCCGCCCGCAGCCTCACGGCCTACGCGGGCTATCTGGCCGCGTTGCGGCTGGGCGCGGCGGCGGTGCCGATCAACCCCGCGCACCCGCCCGCCCGGCAGCTGGCCGTCGTCAAGGACGGCGCCCTCGACCTCGTCGTCGGCGCGCCCTCGCGCACGCGGGACGGCACCCGGGCGCGGCCCGACCTCGGCGTGCCCTCGCTGCTCGTCGACGAGGCGTCGCTGACGGAACCGGCCGACGGCACCGGCGCGGCGGAGGGCGACGACGGCGGGGACCGGCCGGGCGGAACGGCCGCCGCCCCGCCACGGCCGGACGACATCGCCTACATCCTGTACACCTCGGGCTCCACCGGTGCGCCGCGCGGTGTGCCCGTCCGGCACGCGAACATCGTGCCGTTCATCGACTGGGCCGTCGACGCCTGCGGTCTCGGCCCGCAGGACCGCACCTCCCAGAACGTCGAGTTCTCCTTCGACGTGGCCGTCTATGAGATGTTCGTGACCTGGGCGGCCGGCGGCGCGCTGGTCGTGCCACGCGCCAACGACGTGCTGCGGCCCTCCCGGTTCGTGGGCGAGCACCGGATCACGCACTGGTTCTGCGTGCCGTCCCTCGGCAGCCTCGCCGAACGCACCGGCGCGCTCGCCCCCGGCTCGATGCCCACCCTGACCAAGGTCATGCTGGGCGGCGAACGCCTCACCGCCGAACAGGCGCGGCAGTGGGCCGAGGCCGCGCCCAACGCCGTACTGCACAACATGTACGGGCCGACCGAGATGAGCGTCGTCTGCGTGCACAAGGACCTCGGCGGCTTCGGCCGGCTCGTGCCCGCCGGCTCCAACGGGACGATGCCCATCGGCGAGGTGCTGCCGCACCTGGAGAGCGTCGTGCTCGGGGAGGACGGACAGCCCGCCACGACCGGCGAGTTGTGTCTGCGCGGGCCCCAGCGGTTCGCCGGCTACCTCGACCCGGCCCACAACGAGGGGCGGTTCCTGCGCCGCCGGCCCGGGGCGGCCGCGCTCGCCCTGCCGGCGGGGGAGGCACCCCGCGACACGGACTGGTACCGCACCGGCGACCTGGTCCGCGCGGAGGGCGAGGGACTGGTCTTCCTCGGCAGGCTGGACGACCAGGTGAAGGTGCGCGGACACCGCATCGAAGTGGGCGAGGTGGAGGCGCAGTTGGCGCGCCACCCCGCGGTCCGGGAGGCCGTCGTGGTCGCCCACCACGCCGGGCCGGAGGCGACGCTGGTCGCCCACTACACGGGTACCGTCACCCCGCCCGCCGAACTCACCGGCTTCCTGCGCGAACGGCTCCCGCGCTACATGCTGCCGAGCCGCTTCCTGCACCGGGAGTCGTTCCCGCTGAACACCAACGGCAAGATCGACCGTCGCTCGCTGCCGGCCCCCGACCTCGGACAGACACCGCACTGAGCCGCGCGCCCGGCCGGGGTGCGCGCGCCCACCACCACTTCGACCCGCTGCGGAGGAGACATGTCAGGCACCACGACCGGTGAGGTACCGAAGATCCTCCTCATCGGTTCCGGTGACCTCACCATACGGTTGGGTCATCTGCTGGCGAGCGCGGAGCCGGAGACGCGGCTCGTCCTCGCGAGCCGCTCGGCGGAGCGGGCCACCCGCTTCGCGAACCTGACCAAGCTGGCGGCCGCCAACCTCGGCCGGATACGCGAGGTCGAGGCGGTGGCCATGGACATGGCCGACGTGGACCGCACCGCGGAGCAACTGAGGCGCATCCGACCGACGATCATCTTCATGGGCGCCTCCATCCAGGCCGCCCGCGCCATCATGGACCTGCCCGAGGACCTGTTCCGACGGCTCGACGAGGCACAGCTCGGCCCCTGGCTGCCGATGCACCTCACGCTCGTGCACGAGCTGATGCAGGCCGTACGCCTCGCGGAGTCGCGGGCCGTCGTCGTCAACGGCGCCTACCCCGACGCGGTCGGCCCCGCCCTCGCGGCCCTCGACCTGGCGCCCGACGTCGGGATCGGCAACATCGGCAACATCGTGCCCGGCATCACCTGGGCGGCCGCCGAGGAACTGGGCGTCTCCCCGGCCGAGGTCGAGGTGAAGGCCGTGGGGCACCACTACTTCAGCCACCACGTGCACCGGTTCGGCGAGGCCCGCGACATCCCGCACCTGCTCGACGTCCGCGTCGCGGGGACGCCGGCCACGGTCGACGCCGACGCGGTGTACGCCCGGCTGGCCGGCGGCCTGCGGCGCCAGGGCGGCAAGGAGGGCCAGCAGCTGACGGCCACCTCCGCCGCGCGCCTCCTGCTCGCGCTGCTGTCCCTCACGGAGCACACCCTGCACGCGCCCGCCCCCGGCGGCATGACCGGCGGCTACCCGGTCCGGGTGTCGCGCGACGGCGTACGACTCGACCTGCCGCCCGGCACCACCCCCTCGGCGGCCCAGGCCGTCAATCGGCGCTGCCAGCTCCTGGACGGGATCGAGCGCGTGGCCGCCAACGGAACGGTCCAGTTCACCGAGGAACGCATGGCGGTGATGCGGGAGATGCTGGGCTACCACTGCACCGAGCTGAAGGTCGCCGACGCCCGCTCCGCGGCGACCGAACTCGCCGGGCGCTACGACGCCTTCCTGCGCCGGCACGGGCTGGGCGCATGACCGCGCGCACCGTGCTCTTCGACCTCGACGGCGTGCTCGTGGACAGCCAGGACGCCGAGGTACTGGCCCTGCTGGAGTTCGCCGGGACCGTGCACGCCCGGGTCCCGGCCGAGGGCTTCGCCGAGCGGGTCGCGGGCCGCCGGATGAGCGAGTCGGTCGCGATCATCGGCCGGTACACGGACGCCCCGTTGCCGGACGACGCTGTGGAGCGGGTCAGGGAGATCGCCGAGCGGCACCTGGCGAACCGGTTGCGCGCCACCCCCGGGATGGCGGCGGCCCTACGGGAGATCACGGCACCCGCGTACGTGGTGTCGAACTCCCCGCTCGGCATGATCGAGGACCGCCTGCACCGCACCGGCCTCGCCGGCTTCTTCACCGGCCCCCACTTCTCGGCGTACGAACTGGGCACCTGGAAGCCGGACCCCGGCCTCTACCGGCAGGCGGTACGCGCGCTGGGGTTGGACCCCGAGACCGTCGTCGCGGTCGAGGACAGCGAGGTCGGCGTGCGCTCCGCCCACGACGCGGGCCTGCGCGTCCACTGGTACCGGCCCGGCCGGCCGGAGGAGAGCCGGTACTCGGGGCGCGTCCGGGTCTTCGGGGACATGAGGGCACTGCCCGAACTGCTCGCGGCGCGGGTGTGACGGGACCGCCCGCGCGGAATCCGCGTCCCCTGTTTCCGTGATTCGGGCGGCACGGGAGGGGACGGAAGAGGCGGCAAGGCAGGAAACGCGTTCATCGGCGTCCTCGTGTGCGGGGCGGTCGCGGTGCTGTTCCCGGCGGTCGGACTTCGGACACCGCGGTGTTCCGGCGGCTGCGGCGGCACGGCCATACGCACCTGGGGCGCCGTGGTGGAAGCGTGCGGGTGGAGAGGCGTGACGCGGACCCCTCGTGGTCGCCGGTCATCGCCTTCGTCGACCAGCGCGGCAACCGGGTGGAGTTCACCACCCGGATGCGCGGCGGCGGCATGGGCCTGGCGACCGGCCGCCAGGTGCCGGTGGCGCACCTGGCACACGACCCGCGGGGCGCACGGGGGTCCACGAGGCGGCACACGGTGGGTGCTGCTGCCCGGGGACCAGGAGGTCGTCGCCCACCTGTGCTTCTGGCGCCAGGCGCCCCACGGCTGGAGGCACGAGGTCGGCCCACCGGTTTGGACGCCATTGGGCTGTCGCCCGGTCGTCGGCCAGGCCGGCCCGGGCCGTGACGGGTTCCGCCACGGTGAGCGGTGCACAGGCGACGGCGCCGGTGAACGGCCCTGAAAACTCCGGCGCCGACGAGAAGCTGGTCCGGCTCGCGCGGTGACTACCATCGAATCCGGGCGGCCCTGGCGGCAGCAGGCGGCGTTTCAGGGGGGGCCACCAACCACAACGACCGCAACGAGGCTCGCCTTGGTCGTCCCACCGGATCGGAGAGAGATGCAGCCTGGGCAGTATAAAGAGGTGGCC
This sequence comes from Streptomyces flaveolus, assembly GCF_000716535.1. GTDB lineage: Bacteria > Actinomycetota > Actinomycetes > Streptomycetales > Streptomycetaceae > Streptomyces > Streptomyces flaveolus_A. Next base: position 109,197 of record NZ_JNWV01000021.1, read on the forward strand.
GACGCCGCAGAGCTTCCGGCACGGCTGCGGAACGTTTTCTGGATTGGTGGCGGGAGTGGTGCGGGCAAGTCGACCATCGCCCGCCGACTCGCCGATCGCTACGGGTGGCGTCTCTACGCGACCGATGACGTGATGCCTGATCACGCGAGGCGGACCACCCCTGAAGAGGCCCCCCACCTACACAAGTTCATCACCATGGACATGGACGAGCGATGGGTGAATCGGACGCCGGAGGTCATGCTTGAGACCTTCCACTGGTTTCAAGGCGAGGGCTTCGGCCTGATCATTGAAGATCTCCTTCGCCTGCCGCAGGAGCCGTACGTCATCGTCGAGGGATTCCGGCTGCTGCCACACCTCGTGAAACCTCTGCTCGCTGCTCCTGAGCGCGCAGTGTGGCTTCTTCCCACACCCGATTTCCGCCAGGCCGCCATCCAGAGTCGGTCGGTACCAGGGCAAGGGTTCGTGTGGAAGACCAGCGATCCCGCAAAGGCCGGCCGCAACATTGCGGAACGTGACGCAATGTTCACAAGTCGCCTTCAGGAGGAAGCCGAGCGTCTCCAACTGCACACCATCCACGTCGATACCTCGATGACGGAAGACGATCTCACTGAGCGGGTGATCGCCGCGTTCGGACTCTGATGTCGGCTGGCCAACGCCCTGCGGGCCTGAGTTCGGGCTGACCGCACGCCGCCGGGACCCGCCCATGCTGCGGGTCCCGGCGGCAGCAGTCGAACCCTGTGTCAGGGAGGGTCCTAACGCGACTGCGCCCAGTCGTAGAGACGGCGGGCGCTGTCACCGAAGCGCGTGGCGTAGAGCGTGGGGGTCTGCCCGCCCGCGAGTTCCTCGTCGGTGGTGGTGACGCCCACGACAGTGCCCGTGCCGGTGCGGGTGTCGAAGTGGGCCAGGTGAGGGCCGCCGCTCGACCCGGCCGACATGTCGCAGGTTTCACCCCACAGCAGGGGGACCTCGGTACCGGGGTGGCTCGTGCCCGCGCAGTGGATCATGCGGGACCCGACGTACTTGTCCCCGGGGTCGTTGAGTCCGTAGTCCGGGTATCCGAAGGCGTGGACGAACTCGTCCGCTGCGGGCTTGCCGAAACCGATTCCCTGGCTTCCGGTGATGACCGCGATCGGGCGCCCCTCCGCAGCGGGGTTCGCCACGAGGAGTCCCGTGTCGTATCCGGCGGCGGCGACGTCCGACGATGCGGTGGTGTCCGGATCGGCGTTCCAGCGGGAAGAGGTGGCCATGGTCCTAATGGTGAAGCCGCCGAGCGGCTTCGTTCCGTTGCGGTAGCCCGGCACGAAGTAGAAGTTGTGGTTCCAGGTGTCGTCGGCGGAAGGCGAGCCGACGCCCCGCAGGCAGTGTGCTGCGGTGATGACGGTACTGCGGTTGGCGCTGGTGACGACCGTCGCGGTGCAACTGCCGTCGTAGCCGTCCGAGAAGGTGAAGAACAGGCGGCCGACGTTCTTCTCCACCGCCCCGCCGTGTGTCCACACCGCCCCGGAGTCCGGCGTGTTCGAGGGAAGCGGCCGCGGATCCTCCGGCGTGTTGTCGTCCTCGGGGACGGGGGTGATCTCGGGGACCAGGGCGCCTGCCAGCTTCATCCGCTCGGGGGTCCAGTAGGCGTCGATCCGGTTGCGCTCCTGTGTGGTCGTGGCGCCGACGTGCGTGGTGATGGTGTCCGCTCGCGCCGCGCCGGCGCTGGTGGACGACGGGCTGTGCCGTGCGGTGTCGGCGGCCGCGGTCGGCGTGACCAGTGCGACGACGGCGGCCGACACCGCGACGGAGGCGCCGATCGTGTGCCGGAGGGTCCTGCGGGTGCTGTCCTGGTGACCGTATGGGCCGTGAGAAGGTGTGGGCATGCGCGGGACGGTAGTCACGTGATGTCAGGAAGCGGTCATGGGAGTGTGCGGACGGTGTCTGCGCGCGGGCAGGCGGTTCGATGCCGGACCCGGACGGTCTTCGCTGCGAGTACTCCCCAGCTACAACGGCGAACCGGTATCCGTTCATACGTATCAAGTGCACGGAAACTGTACACTCACACGTATGACCAAGAATGGTGCGGTTTCCGAGGCGGCCGAGGCCTTCCAGGCGGCGACGGAGCGGCTTGCTGATGTCCTCCCGAACGGCCTGCACGAGCGCGGTCCCCGCGGTGCGCTGCTGGCCGTCACCGGCTCGATGATCCCCATGCTCAACAGCATCATGAGTGTGACCGACGTGCCGTACGCGGCGGAGATCGAGCTGCTCTGCGAGAAGGCCGCCCCGCATGTCGCTCGGCTCCCCTGGAGCATCCGGCTGCGGGGCGAGCCCGGTGCGGAGATCCTCGGCATCGCCGCCGCTCACGGGCTCCGCACGCTCACTCAGCAGCCCTTCATGCTGCTTTCGCTGGACGAGGACCGCGACAACCGGGAGTCCGGCCAGGGGACCGTGACCGTGCGTCCGCTCGACGACGACGAACACCAGACCTTCGCCACCGTCCTCGGCGCCGCCTTCGGGGCTCCACCGATGATCATCAGCAGCCTGTACACGCCCTTCGTCCTCGGGCAGCCCTTCGTCCGGGCCTACCTCGCCGAGGTGGACGGGGTGCCGGCCGGAGCGGGGCTGGCGATCCTCACCGAACGGCATGTCGGGCTCGCCAACATCGGTACCCTGCGCGACCACCGGCGGCAGGGGGTCGGCCGCGCGGTGACCGAGGCGATCCTGCGGGACGGCCGGGCCGCCGGGGCGCACACTGCGTATCTGCACTCCAGCGACGAGGCGCTGCCGCTCTTCGAACAGGTCGGTTTCCGCACCGAGGAGTCGTGGGCGACTTTCACGGCCTGAACGCGTGGGTGTTCAGCGGCCCCTGGGGTCGGCCGGTGGGCCGCTGCGCCGGGCCCACGCCGCCCGGGGCGGATCACGTGTGCCGTCGTACGACGACCGCGCGCCCCGGACGGAGCAGGGGCCGCGGCGCCCGGCCGTCGGGAGGATGCCCGGTCATCCGGAAGGTGTCCGTGATCCGCGGGGTGCCCGCCGTCGCGAGCCGGGGCGGCGGGAAACGGATCACGCGCTCGGCGGCCGTTCGTCCGTCAGCCGCGTGAGCTGGGCGTGCCACAGGTCGTCGAGGCGCTCCACCCAGGCGGGCGACAGCGTGTCGAACGTCTTGGGGAGAGAGGCGCGGACGGCGCTCTCGGCGACGATCTCCGTGCCGTCCCCGGCCTCGGTGAGCAGATACGTCTGATAAAGCCGGACACCGGTCCCGACACTCATCCAGCCGAGCCGGCGGGGCGGTACGTGCTCCCCCACGTAGACCTCGAACCGGTGACCGGACCAGAGCACCTCGAAGGTCCGGGTGAAGGTCGGAGTGCTGACCGCCTCGCACCCCGGAATCCAGCCGGTCCAGCCCGCCACGTCGGTGAGCAGGCGAAAGACCCGTTCGGGCGGGCCCGGTACGACGGCCTGGACGTGATGGAAGCCGTGGGCTTCGGCAGGTGAGAAGCCGGACGGCCAGTGGATGTCCGGGTGGCTTTCTGCGGGGACGCGCATCCGACTCTCTCTCACGCTGCTCGCGGCTTCAGGTCACCCTCCGGCGGCGCTGGCGGCGCGAGCCGGAGGACCTGCCCCTGCCCAGGATGCGGCATCCCCCATGGGGGTCCATACGTCATCCGACTTGCCGTTCACCGGCCCGGCAGGTCAGCTCCCGCCGCTTCCGGTCTGCTCGGCCACCAGATACGCGGCGTACCACTCTGCCCAGCCCGTGTCCACGTCGCCGGTGCTCTTCAGCCGCTCGGCGTGCGCCGCGGCCGCCCGGCGCAGGGCCCGGGCGAGGTCGTCCGCTGAGGTGAAAGCCGTCGGGCCGGGACCGATACGGCCCGGCAGGCGGGAGGTGACCTCCTGGACCAGCCACGAGTTGCCGTCCGGATCGCGGAAGGGAAAGTGCGAACGGTAGCTCTCCCGCTCGGGGTGCAGTCCGGGCTCGGGAACGGCCCCTCCGGTGTGGTAGTAGTCGCCCACCTCGACCCCCAGTTCCACCAGCCTGTTCCGTTCCGCGACGATGTCGGGGACGCACAGGTACATGTTCTGGGCCGAGCCGGGTGCGGCCGTGGTCAGGCCCGTTCCGAACTGCACCGAACACGCCGAGCCCGGCGGGGTGACCTGCACCTTCGCGGGTGGCGTGCGGTCCAGTCGCCAACCGAGCCGTAGATAGAACTCCTTGGCCCGCTCTACGTCGGACACGGGGATCGTCACCACCTCGAGCCGCTCGTCGGAGATGAACCGCGCCGGTTCTGCCGCCATGACGTATGCCTCCTCACTTCGGACATCTCACACGTACCTGGATGAACCCTACGTCTCCACCAGCATCAAAACCAATAAGGTTGGATATGTATCTAAGTACTCGAGGTCGATCGCCGAGGACGCGTCGTCTCTGCCCGTACAGTGCCACCCGCCTGAGCAGCCGCTACGACGGTCCGTCACCGGGCGCCGTGCCCCGCGACGGACATGTGATCCCCGGCGCCCCCGGATTCCGTGTCCCTAGTGAGCGGGCCGAACCCCGGCGCCCCGAGCCGGCCGCACCGGTCCGCCGGTCGCGCACCGGCTCGGTGGACGGCCTCCGCCCCTCCGGCGGCGGACACACACTTCTTCTTCGAGGAGACGGTATGGGACGTGTGGAGAACAAGATCGCCCTGGTGACGGGCGCGGCACGCGGGCTGGGCCGCAGTCACGCCGTACGCCTCGCCGAGGAGGGTGCCGACATCATCGCGCTGGACATCTGCGCAACGGTCGCCGGCATCGGCTATCCGATGGCCACCCCCGGCGATCTGCGCATCACCGGGGACCTGGTGACCGAGGCGGGCCGCCGGGTCGTGACGGCCCAGGTGGACGTCCGAGAACGCCAGGCTCTCGCGGAGGCGGTGCAAGCCGGGGTCGCCGAACTCGGGGGCCTGGACATCGTGGTGGCCAACGCGGGTGTGGCGGCGTTCGGGCGCTGGAACGACACGGACGGGCAGCAGTGGGAGGCGGTGATAGGTGTGAACCTCACCGGCACCTGGAACACGATGGTCGCCACGATTCCGCATCTGCAGGCCCGCGGCGGCGGTTCGGTCGTGGTCATCGGCTCGGTCGCCAGCGTCGAGGGCCTGCCCTGCGCGGAGGCCTACACGGCCTCCCAGCACGGTGTCTTCGGACTGGTGCGCTCGCTGTCCGCCGAACTGATCGAGGACCGCATCCGTGTCAACGCGGTCCGCCCGATCGGCGTATCCGGGACGGGCATGCCGCAGACGCTGCCCGCGGTGGCGGACGTCCAGGCGGACACCCGGGTGGGGTCCACGTTCCACCAAGGGTTCGCGGCCGACACCGTCGAACCCGCGGAGGTCAGCAACGCGGTGCTGTATCTGGCCTCCGACGAATCACGGTACGTCACCGGTACCGCCATGCCCGTGAACGCCGGCCTGATCAGTCGCTGACCACGCGACGCGCTCCGCGGGTTCACGGGCGCATCGTCGCTGCGCGAGTCCTTCGCCGGTCCCCTCCAGGCCAGGTGACCGGCCCACGGGTTCGCCATCCGGCCGGTTCCGCCGACTCGTTCGCAGCGGAACCCGGAGACGAGGAAGTCCGAGGCGGCGGACCATCTCGGGCTTGAGCCGACGGGTGTGAACCTTTCGGGGTCCCGTCCGCGTTGTCGGATGGGAAGCTCCGCCGCACGATCGAGGTGCGGCGGACCCGGCGGCCGTCCCTTCTCCCCCGGCGGGACGGCCGCCTTCCGCCGCGCGCGTCACCGCGCTGTCCAACAGCCCCGACGCCCGCGATGAGCAGCGCTGACGTGACCGTGCCGAGGGCGGGCCGGCCACTCGCCCTCGCGTCCCTGGTGTCGCCTACGCCCCGGAGCACGGGCGCGCCGGCAGGGCCGTCCTGCGTGGCCGCGTCCAGGGGCGCGACCTGTGGCAGGTCGCCATTCCCGGCACGACGCCGGGGCAGCTCACCCTGCTCCGCGACCAGTGTCTGGCGCTGGAGGCCTGGCCCGGAGTGCCCGTCCGGATCTCGGGGGGCCCCGACCCCCGAGCGGTCACCGCCATGGTCACCGACCAGGGGCGCCTCGTCCTCACTTACCCGGACGGGCATGGAGTGCCGGCGCGCAGGATGCCGTCGGTGCCCAGGGTCAGCTCGCCGGGTGCGCGTCCGGCCGACACCGGCCTGCCCCGGGACTGGTTCGACCTGCTGGACCTGTCAGAGGGCCCGTACAAGAGGCCGACTCCACCCGGCTGGAGCACGGCAAGGCGACCCCCAGGGGAGCCGAGCGGACCGTCTTCGTCCCGTTCATGGAGCAGATCGGCACGGGCCGGTACCGAGAGGACGAGGGAGACGCCTTCCTGCCGCCGGGGGTACGGCTGAGCAGCGAGGACTTCGCCGGCGCGCACGCCGGTGCCGTGTTCGGCAATAGCGTCGGCCCCCTGCCCCTCCCCGTCCGATGAGAGACGCACATGTCACGGCGGGCACCCATGCGGACGGGCCCCGTGGCGCCGGGCCGGCGATCGAGGCACCCGACAGCCCTCACCTGCTCGCCCGACCGGGTCACCGCCGAGCTGTACGTCGCGCATGCCGCCGACAACCCACGGCTGCACCCGGTCCGACACCGCCGCGGTGGCCGAGCGGCACCGGACCGAACTCCTCGCGCTGCGTACCCGCAATCTCTGATAGCACGGCGCCGCGCCATGGTTCCGATGTCGGTCCCTTCGGTCTCTTCGGCAGCGCACGGAATCCGCGGATACCGGTGGAATCCGGTCGTACCGCGGCCAGTGGTGTCGCGGTACGACCCGGGTGGGAAGGGACGGAGTCAGGGCCGGTGCGCGGGCCGGCTTTCGACGTCCAGCGCTGCCGGGCGGCTGCCCCGGCCACGCTCTGCTGGTTCTGCCGGGCCGTGCCGGACGGTCGTGGCGGCGGCCGGACGTCCACGATGGTCCCCGAGGGCGACGGTGCCCGGATCGACGCCCATCCGACCCGGCAGCCCGAGGACTTCCCCAGGGCAAGATGCTCAGCCCTGCTCCCGGTCGCCGCTCCCGCGGACAGGCACCCCTCACACCCCGTAGGGCAGACGTTCGTCACCGGGCCCCGAGCAATACCGGTCGGCCGTTGGTGGGTCAGTCGGCGTGGGTGTGTGCCTCGCGTACACACATGGCTAGTATGAGCGACCACAGACATACCGACGCCACCCTCACACCTGTCGCCACCTTGCGACCTACGGTGGAGCAAGGAGTATGAGCGGGTGAGTACAGCTTCCGTGGCAGTCCCGGGACCGGGGCACACCCGGGCGTTCCTGCGCCTGGTGATGATCGAGCACTCGGTGTTCGCGCTGCCCTTCGCCTACATCGCCGCCCTCACCGCCATGTACGAGCGGGACCGCGCCGTCCAGTGGGTGGACCTGCTGCTGGTGACCGTGGCGATGGTGGCCCTGCGCACCTTCGCGATGGCCGCGAACCGGATCATCGACCGTGAGATCGACGCCCGCAACCCGCGCACCGCCGGCCGTGAGCTGGTGACCGGGGCCGTGTCCGTGCGGAACGCGCGGACGGGCGCGCTGATCGCCGTCGTGGTCTTCCTCGCCGCCGCGGCCCTGTTGAACCCCCTGTGCCTGGCGCTGGCACCCGTCGCCGTGGTGCCCATGGTGGTCTACCCCTACGCCAAGCGCTTCACGAACTTCCCGCAGGCCTTCCTCGCCCTGGCCCAGACGATGGGGCCGGTCGGAGCCTGGCTGGCCGTGACCGGTACCTGGAACTGGGACGCGGTCATCCTCGGCGGCGCGGTGGGCATATGGATCGGCGGCTTCGACCTGATCTACGCCTGCCAGGACGTCGACACCGACCGCGCGATCGGTGTGAAGTCGGTGCCGGCGCGATTCGGTGTCCCGGCCGCCATCTGGGGAGCGCGGGCCTGCCACACCATCACGACGGCCCTGTTCGTCTGGTACGCCCTCGCCACCCACGCGGGCCCGCTTCTGTGGCTGGGTCTGCTCATCGTGGCCGGGGCCTTCGGCTATGAGCACACCCTGGTCCGCCCGCACGACCTGTCCCGCCTCAAGCGCGCCTTCTTCCAGGTGAACGGCTTCATCGGCATCGCCCTGTTCGTGTGCGCACTGCTCGACCTGCTGGTGCGGGGTCTCTCCCTCCGCTGAGCTCCCAGCGGGTGCCGGCGGCCAGGGCCTCGACGGCTTGCGGACGCCTTCGCCGCAGGCCGGGGCGGCCTGGGTGCAGTTGGCGATGTGCTGTTCGACGGTCCGGCGGGGGGCGAGGATTCCAGGATGACGGATGTGGTCCGCACCGGCCCACGGCCGGTCGTGCCGGATCGACCGTGAACCGGTGATACGCGTCCGAGCTGTCCCACGCCGACGTCATGCCGGGACCGAGGCGCGGGCGCCGCGCTCGGGACGCCGGTTTCAGTCGCCGTTCCCCCGGCGAGCGGCGGCGGCCAGGGCCCGGAACTCGTCCCAGCGCACCTTGGGCCGCGGCAGCGCGCGCCGTTCGAGATAGCGCTCGGTGGCCCGCTTCGTCCGGCGCAGCACGCCCAGGGCGTCACTGGCGCGCCCGGAGCCCATCGGTTCCACGACCTTCTCCGGGACCAGCAGCAGTCGGTCACCGGCTGTCTCCAGCCGGCCGCGGACCAGCGCGTTGTGCATGTTGTTCATCAACTCGTCGTGGCGGTGCACCAGCAGCGAGGCGGGCCCGGGAACCGCGGCGCAGTCGGCGGGCACCTCCATGGCGTAGCCGCCGTCGGTGGGCGCCGGACGCGTACGGGCCAGGACCGGTGCTCCGGACGCGTCGCGGGCCGCCAGCACCGCGCTGGCGTACCTGGACAGCTGCTCGGCGCCCGGCAGCGGGCTCGGGCCGGCGTCCGGCCGGCCGTCCTGCGGCCCGGTCACGTTGAACGGCGGCCTGACGACGACCCGCTCGGGCGTCACCGTGATCAGCAGTCGCAGGTAGTACCAGTCCATCGTCCAGCGCACGGGAGCGGAGACGTACGACCGGCTGTGCGGCTGCCGTTCGAAGAGCATCCGCCAGTAGTCCTCGGCGCCTTCGGGGCCCGTCATGATCTCGTCGGGGCATTCCGCCCTGCCGCCCACGAAGATCTGCGGCGCGTCGGTGAGATCGCTGCCCGTGGGGTCGGAGAAGAGCAGGCCGACGCGTCCGTCGCGGCGGACGTTCAGTGCCTTCTGCGCGAAGGCGAGCGAGGTGGTCAGCAGCAGGGTGCCGTCCTCGTTCCGGCGTACGGCCGTCGGCCAGGCGGCTGGGGTGCCGTCTCGTCCGAGAGTGACGAACTCGCAGGTTCGGTAGGCGTCCAGGACGTCCAGGGGCGCTTCGTCGAGCGTTGTCACGGTTCTTCTCTCCAGTGAGCAGGCGTGGCAGACGGCGGTGCGGCCTCCCCGTGGTCATCGGACGCGGGCGCCGGGTTTCCCGGGGCCGCGCTTCGCCCGGCGCCTCCCGACGAGGACCCGCTTCGGGAGACACGTGTTCATGACTGGTGGTGGGGCAACTGCCGCCCGTCATCGGGTGGTTCGTTCGGCACTCGGGGCCGGCCGTCGTGGGCAGGCTACCAGTGTGTGCCGCACGTGCCCGCCGGTCCCGGCCGTACCAACATCGGTCGTCAGAGGAGGGTCACGTGCCGGGACACGTGGTCTGCGGCACTGAAGACGGGTCGTGTCGAAACGGCGCCGGCTCCGGTCGCAGGACTGGCTTGGGCCGACTTGCGCACCGGTGCGCAGGGCCGGGGATCGGGTCAGGCTCCGGCTCCCTTCCGGGGCCCGTGCGCGTGGGTGGCAGGCCGACTGCGGCCGCACCACGGCATGGCGCAGCGGCACGCTGGGGACACATTCGTCTTCCTGGTCCTCCTCCAGTGGGTCGGAGACGATCACCGCCGCACCCTCGCACAGGCCCGAGGCAGCATGGACGCGCGTGTTTTCCTCGCCCGATCCGTGAACCCGCGCAGGTTACCGGTCCGTTGTCTCAGCGGAGGACTCCTGCGGCCGGTGTGTTCATCGGCTGGCCCGGCCGCAGGAAGGGAGCGGCCGTCCACACGTACTTCCCTGATGTGGGGGCGGCCGCTTCACCCCCGTCGGCCCGGGAACGCTCTTCCGAGCGAAGCGGTGATCGAACCGCCACGGGGCCCACCCTCACTCGGGCCGGCCCCGGCCCTCGCTACGCTGACGCACCTGTCCCCCTTCGAAGCGTTAGAGTCGAGGGCAGTCAGGTGTCTCGGTGTGAAGGACAAGGTATGGGCGGGTCGTGGGATGACGCCGGGACATGGGAGGACGCCGCCCTGACCCGGGCCGCGCAGGCCGGCGATGTGTCGGCCCTGGCCCTGCTGCTGGAGCGGCACCGGCCCAGGATGCGCGCGGTGGCACTCAGCCTGCTGGGGCCGGGTCCGGACGTGGACGACGTCATGCAGGAGGCGGCGCTGGTGGCGCTTCGGCGGATCGTGGACGTACGCGATCCCGAAGCGGTGGGACCGTGGCTGCGCATGGTGGTACGCAACCACTGCCGCAGCCTGCTGCGGTCCTCCTGGCGGACGGAACTCGTGGACGAGGTGCCGCTGCCGCAGGACGACGGCACACCCGAGCAGGTGCTGGAGAGCCACGCGCTGCGGGACTGGATCTGGGAGGCGGTCGAGTCGCTGTCCCCCACCCTGCGGCTGCCGGTGGTGCTGCGCTACTTCTCCACCGGGATCACCTCCTACCAGCAGATCGCCGAGGCCTGTGCGGTGCCGGTGCGTACCGTGCGCAGCCGCCTGCACGACGCCCGCGCCGCCCTGGCCCGGACCCTGGCGGCCACGGTGGACTCCGGGCACGAGGACGTGCTGCGCCGTACGGCCGAGAGCTGGCGGGAGGCGCACGACACGCTCGCGGCCGCCGAGCGCGGCGAGTTCCACAGGGTGGTCGAGGACCGCTACTCGCCCGGGGTCGCACTGCTGGTGGGCGGGGAACGGCTCGGCGGTGTCGACCTGATGCTGGCGGGCATGGACTGCGACCTCTCGGCGGGGGTGCGCCAGCGGCCCCGTCACATCGTGGCCGGCCGGTCCCTGGTCGTGTGGGAGATGGACCTGATCAACCCGGCGGACGACCCGGACCACTGCCCGCCGGCAGTCGCCTGGATCATGACGCTGGACGGGGGTCGCGTCGACCGGGTCTCGCTGTACCACAGCCCCCGCCCGGAGGCGCTCGCCAAGCCCGTGGCGGTCTGAGCCCACCCCTGTCCACCCTGTGACCCGGATCACGTAAACCGGATCCAACTTTCCGGCTGCGGCGGCGTCGTGTCGGTGTATCCCACATCCACACGGCTCATGGAGGCCCCGATGACCGCGTCGAACGCGCAGCACGACGGCTTGACTCCCGACACCGACCCCCTCTCCCCCGGCACCCACACCTACCGGCTTGCCGGACTGGTCCAGCGTTATCACGTCCATGGCAGCGGTCCGGTGTGCGTGGCCCACTCGGGCGGGCCCGGCATCTTCTGGGAGTACATGCGGATGCCCGCCCTGGAAGAGCACCTGACCATGGTGTACGTGGAGCCCGTGGGCACTGCCGAGGACAGCCGTCTTCCCTCGCACCCGCACGGCTACACCCGGGAGCGCTACAGCAGCTTCCTCAAGACGCTGATCAACCGGCTCGGGGTGCCCGAGGTTCATCTGCTGGGGCACTCGCACGGAGCGTTCGTGGCCGCCTACCACGCCCTGCACCACCCCGAGCAGCTGGCGGGTGTCGTGCTCTACGACGGCGCTCCTGTCACGGGCCCCGAACACGCCGCGGAGGCGGGCCGCATGGTGGAGGCGTTCGTCGCGAAGCACGCCGGCCATCCGGGACTGCCGGACGTGCTGGCCGCGTTCGCCGCGATGTCCAGCATGTCCAGCGACGAGGACACCGTGGCGGTCGCACGGGGCGTGCTGCCGTCGTACTTCGCCGACTACTGGGGCAACGAGGAGACGTTCGCACCCTTCCGGGACGCGGTCCGGGCCACCTACATCTCGGGCCTGGACGAGGACCTCACCCCCGACGTCATCGACGACCGTGCCGCCCTCAAAGGACTGACGGTGCCGGCTCTGGTCATCGTGGGCCGACACGACGTGATCTGCGGAGTGCGCTGGAGCCGCGAACTGCACGAACTGATCCCCGACTCGCGGCTGCTGATCCTGGAGAACAGCGGTCACATGGGGCACATCGAGGAGCCCGAGAGGTTCGCGGAGGCGGTCCGCGACTTCGTCCGGGAAACGACACCGCGGGACGAGGCCGCGTAGCAACCGCGTCCCCCGACGTGATGTGCGCCGGCCCGTTCCGGCCGGCGCACGGAAGCCTCGGCAGGGGCGCGCTCCTCGGAAGCGGCGCGGGCGGACCGCCTCGCCCGGACCGTGCAGCGCGTACTTGGCCTGAGCCGTCATGACGGGTCTCATGCAGCCTGGCACACCTATCGCTCCGCACCCCTGAGCGCGCTCACACATGTCTCTGGGAGGTCTGCGAGATTCGTCGGCACACGTACCGGGCATCCTGTTCGGGAGGCGACTCGTGTGGGTAAGAAACGTCGGCGTCGTCTTTCCCCGCGAGGGCACATCAGCACTTATCGTGAAGAGTGAACATGACCGACGAACCGTCCCCATCAAGGAGTGATTGGTCGTGACCACGAAGTCAGCCACCACACTCCGATCGCGGTACGTGCAGCAGGCCGCATCGGACCTCGAGGAGAACCACCGACGGCAGCAGGAGCTGACGTCGAAGATCGAGATGTTGAAGCAGGAGGAGGCACTTCTGGCGGACATCTTGAACCTCGCCGAGCGGTACGAGGGCTTCGCGGACGCATCGCGTCTGCCGGAGCAGTTGCAGGCCGAGCCGGCCGTCGGGAAGGCGAAGCGCGCTTCGGGTGGAGTCGGGTCACGGCGGTCGGTATCGGCCGGGCCCGCCACCGCGGGCGGCGCGGCGCAGGCGGGCGCGGAGGGGAAGTCGCGCCTGCCCCTGCTCGGTGACCTGCTCACGGATCTGCTCAGCCACCACGACGAGGCGCGGCCGGCGAAGGAACTGCGGGACGAGCTGATGGCGAAGTACCCGGACCGCGCCCCCACCCCGCAGGTGGTGCGCAACACCCTTGAGTCGCTGGTCGCCAAGGGCCGCGTCCGGCGTCACAAGCAGCAGCGTTCGGTCATGTACACCCTGCGGGGGTCCGGCGCCTGACATCTGCGCCCGTCCCGCAGGCAGGCTGTCCACCAGCGGACACCGCCCTGTTCTCGGGATGGGTGAATCTCCCTCGGACATGTGCGACGACCCGTCCACTCCGGCCCGGCCGCCCCGTCGGTGCCACGGGCCGGTCCGGTACTTCGCGTACCGGACCGGCCTTCGCTGTTCCGTCGGGCGCACGGCGTGCTCTGTCAGAGAAGGCTGGACGGCCTGGGGCCGTATCCCATGAGCACCGCGCTCTCCGCCTGGTTCCACACCTGTGTCCCGGCCGGCTCGGTGGAGCCCGGTGCCGCCGGGGCCGGCCGCTCGCCCGGAACGGCGGCGACACGGCTGAGGAGGGCACGACAGAGGCCGATGTGCCGTAGGTCATGTCCCGCCCTCGCTGTCCGGTCGGCGGTGTGGGTGTGAAGCAGGTGGCGGGTCCCGTGCCGGGGGAAGGGGCACGGGACCCGCGGTCTGGTGGGTGTGGGTGTCAGACGGTGGTGGCGTCGATGGTGACGGGGATGTCGTCGCGCGTGGCCTTGGAGTACGGGCAGACCCGGTGGGCCGCGTGGGCGAGTGCCTCGGCGGTGGCCTGGTCGACGCCGCCGAGGACGGGGTTGAGGACGGCGGAGAGGTTGAACTCGCCGTCGTCGCCGTGGGTGAGGGTGAACTCGGCGGTGATGGTGATGCTGGTCAGGCGAATCTTGCGGGTGGTGGCGGCGCGGCGCAGTGCGCCGAGGAAGCAGGCGGCCCAGCCGGCGGCCAGGAGCTGCTCGGGGTGGTCGCGGTGCCGGCACCGCCCAGCTCCTTGGGCAGGGCGAGGCTGACCTGAAGCAGGCCGTCGGAGGAGCGAACGTGCCCGCCGTTGCGATCCTCTCCGTCGACGTCGACGACGGCGGTGTAGCTGACTGCCATGGCTGCTGCTCGGAACGAGTGCTGTGCGGACACCTCCGGCCGGACACCCGCCGTGTCACCGGTTGAGGCGGTGACGCAGTCGTGGCAGGGCTACGCATCACCAGTCAAGACGGTGATGACGGTCAGACCGTCCTCGGCGTCGGGAGGAGTGCCCGGGCGGGGACCGGCGTCCAGTCCGTGCCGGTCAGGTGCCCGAACGCCTGGTCGCCGAAGTGGAACGCGAAGCCGAGTGTTCCCGGCCGCCCGAGTTCCGCCGCGAGGCGCTTCCGTGCGGCCACCACCCCGCCCTGGTCCGCGTCCGGCCGCGAGGGCCACTCGGGGTGCGCCAGCTGCGCCGGCGTGTGGAACACGTCCCCGAGTACGATCAGCCGCTCGCTCCCGGCGGATATGACGTACGAGGTGTGTCCCGGGGAATGGCCCGGAGTGGCCAGTGCGCGCACCCCGGGAAAGACCTCCTCGCCGTCGTCGACGGGAGTGTGCGCCGCGCCCATGAGTGCGAGGACGTCCGCTGCCGGGGCGCCCGGCACGGTCGTGCCACAGCTGTGCGGGGCCCACTCCTGGGCGGCGACGAGGTAACGGGCCTTCGGGAAGGTCTTCTCCGGTGTGAACGCCCAGCCGGTGTGATCGACGTGCAGGTGGGTGAAGGCCACCGTCCCGATGTCCTCGGGCCTGTGCCCCAGCGCGGCGAGCACCTGGGGCAGCGCACCGCAGTCGCTGTGGCCGACCAGTTCGCCGGAGACGTGGACCGGCCCGCGCACAGGCCCCATCCCGGCATCGATCAGCAGGCGGCGGCCGTCGCGTTCGACCAGCAGCCCGCCCGCCGACATGGCCACCCGGCCCTTCTCGTCGAGCAGCTCCGCTTGGTCGTCCCAGTAGTCCATGGCGAAACCCGGGAAGAAGCCCGACGGCAGCATGGCCATCGCACCGTCCACGACATACGTCAGACGTACGTCACCCAACACGAGCGACCGGACGGCGGACTGCCGGTTCAGCGTTCCGATGTGCATCTCGTTTCCCCTCCTTTCGCGGGTCACCACGGTCAGCGGACGGCTGCGCCCGTCGGGGCCTGCCGCCGCTCGCGGGTGGCGAGTCGAGCGAGGGCGTCGAGCACCGCGCACAGCAGCTGCTGGGCCGGTGAGCCGTCCGGGAGGCGGCCGTCGTCCCCGAGCTGCTGGTGCGCCTGGAACAGGAGGAACTCGGGCTGCTGCACGACGTGGGCGTTCATCTTGTGCAGCACCTGGCGCAGGGCCAGCTGGGCCCGGACGGTGCCGAAAGGACCGGGAGAGGCCCCGATGACGGCGACCGGCTTCAGCGCGAGCGCCGGGCCGTCCTCACCGGCCGGGCGGGACAGCCAGTCGAGGGCGTTCTTCAGCGCTCCGGGCACCGAGGCGTTGTATTCGGGTGAGGCGATCAGTACCGCGTCCGCCTCCCGGACACGCCGGCGCAGATCGATGACCTCGGACGGCGCCGGGTGTTCCTGGTCCTCGTTGAAGTGAGGCAGACGGCCGAGCCCGTCGTAGTGGTCGAAGCGGTGCTGCGGGCACAGACGTTCGGCCTCCCGCAGCAGGGTGGTGTTCAGGGAGCTGCGGCGCAGGCTCCCCGACAGGGCGAGGACGTTGAGGGGTGTCACGGGGTTTCCTTCGCGGTTCGGACCGTCCCGGGTGTGCCGCCGTGGACGGGTGGTGGGTGGTGTGCGGGCCCGTCGGCCTCCACGTGATCCATCCTCATCAGCCGGGCGATACCACGCCAGAAACGGCTTCCGAAAACCCCATTGTGCGCCAGGAGAACAGTCTAAAGTGCTGATTGTGCGCCAGAGTCTTGATGAGACGGATCAGCGGATCGCCGCCGCGCTGATCGCTTCACCACGCGCCTCCTGGCGGGCCGTCGCCACATGCCTGGGACTGTCCGAACGCACCGTGGTGCGCCGGGTCGGTCCGCTGTACGCCGACGGCACGCTGCGTGCCACCGTGGAGCGCAATCCGATCCGCTTCCCCCACCTGGTGCCCATCGCCCTGCGCATCCGCTGCCGTCCTGAGCGCATCCGAACGGTCGCCTCTACCCTGGCACGCCGCGCCGACACCCTGTGGGTCGACATCCTCGGCGGCGGCGACGAGATCAGCACCATCCTGTTCCTGGACGGGGCCGAGGCACGCAACCGCCTCCTGCTGCGCGACCTGCCGGCCACCGACGCCGTCCACGGCTGGACCTCCCACACCCTGCTGCGGGTCTTCCCCGCCTCCCTCAACTGGGGCGCCCGGCTGCTGGACGACGAGGAGGCCGCGCGCCTCGGAGTACGGCCGTTCCCGCTGAGCTCCCCGCCGGCGGCCCCGCTGCCCGCCGCGGACCTGGCACTGATCCAGGCCCTGACCGAGAACGCCCGCGCCGACTACGCCACGCTCGCCGAGCGGACCGGCACCACACCGCGCACCGCCCGGCGCCGCCTGGAAGCACTGCTGCACGACGGCACGGTCCGGCTGGTCACCGAGACCGACCTGGCCCTGCTCGGACTGCGCACCAAGGCCCAACTGTGGCTGTCCGTCGAGCCCAGCGCTCTCCAGGCCGCCGGCGAGCGGCTCAGCCGCGAACCTGCCGTGCGCTTCACCGCCGCGACCACCGGACCCGCCAACCTCCTGGTCATGGTCACCACCACCGACCTGGACGCGCTCTACCGCTTCCTCACCGACACCGTAGGAGCCATGACGCAGATCACCTCCGTCGACACCACACCGGTCCTGGCCACGGTCAAACGCACCGGCCTGACCCGACCGGGTTTCTGATCGACTGGTGCGACGGCCGGGTGTGATGCCGGGCCTGTGAAGCCCAGGTCGCCGATGCCCAGTCGAGGACCCAGGACGCCGTCGGCTCCCCCGCCTGCCCGTCGCGGACGACGGCCAAGTCCGCCGCCGATGCTCGCCACGGTCCAGTACGTCGGTCGGGACCCCTCTCCGGCGGACACGGGAGACGGTGTGTCGAGCCACTTGACAGGGCGTGCGGACAGCGCACGTGCGCACCTGCGCCGGTTCCTGGCACACGTCGACTCCTCGGCACGTCATGTGGCGGTGTGGCCAGTTCCGCTCTTTTCGCCTGCATGGTTGAACTTTTTCCGACTCCGCGGCCGTGCTGCTCTACTCCGGACCCGACTGCACCGCCCGGTATCCGTGGGGCACCGGCTCGCTGGCCCAGCAGAACCTGCCCTGGGCGATGCTGAGCTACCGGGCGGTCAGCCTGTGACGCGCTGCCCGGCTGTCGCTGCGCTTCGGCTCCCCGCCCCGGTGGTGTGACCCACCGGGGCGGTGGACGCCGATACCGGTGGGTTCCGAAGCCGGGCAGTGGGGGTTCGCGGATCAGTTCGCCAGCAGGTGGGCGCGGCCGAACATGGCGGCGGCCGCCCGCGGCGTCGGCGTGCCGGAGTCCAGGTCCGCGCCGGCCTGCCGCAGTACCACCACGACGTCGTCCGCGCCCTTGAACAGGGCACCGGCGAGGGGCGACTGGTCGCGGGCGTTGCGCAGGTCCGGGTCGGCGCCGAGCGCGATCAGGGCCTGTACGGTGGCGGCGTGGCCGTGATAGGCGGCGAGCATCAGAAGCGTGTTGCCGGCGGCGTCGCAGGCGTCCACCGGGAGCCCGTGCTCCACGAATTCCACCAATGGTCCGGTGCTGCCCTCCCGGGCCAGGTCCACGGCGACGGCCAGGACGCGTCGTGTCTGCTCAGGGGTCAGTCCACCGCCGGTCATGTGTCCCTCCTCCGGATCGTGCGGTCACAGCGGTTCCGCTCATGTCCGTGCGCGGTCGGGGGTGTGCGGGCCCGGCGTGAGCGTGTCCTGCGCTCGCGCCGGACCGGGTGGGGCGCCTCGCGGGTGCTGTCGCGGGGCGTAGGGGTCAGAGGTCGCCGGCGGCCAGGGCCTCGATGGCCTTGCGGACGCCTTCGCCGTAGGCCGGGTCGGCCCGGGTGCAGTTGGCGATGTGCCGTTCGACGGTCCGCGGGGACGCGCCGTCGATCGCGCGGGCCGTGTTCTCGAAGAGGGCTTGCCGCTGCTCGGGGCTCATCAGGCGGAACAGGTCGCCGGGCTGCTCGAAGTAGTTGTCGTCGTCCGCGCGGAAGTCGAACCGGTCGGCGACGGCGCCCACGGCCTGGCTCGGTTCCCGGTAGGCGGGCTGTTCCTGCCAGCGTCCGTAGGAGTTGGGCTCGATGCCCGGCGTCGCTCCCTGGTTGCCGTCGACGCGCATGCCGCCGTCGCGGTGGTAGGAGTTCACCGGGTTCTTCGGGGCGTTGACGGGGATCTGGTGGTGGTTCACACCGAGGCGGTAGCGCTGGGCGTCACCGTAGGAGAAGAGACGGCCCTGCAGCATCCTGTCGGGCGAGAAGCCGATGCCCGGAACCACGTTCGCCGGGGTGAAGGCGGCCTGCTCGACGTCCGCGAAGTAGTTGTCGGGGTTGCGGTTGAGTTCCCACTCGCCGACCTCGATCAGCGGGTAGTCCTTCTTCGACCAGACCTTGGTGAGGTCGAAGGGGTGGAAACGGTAGCTCTGCGCGTCGGCCTCCGGCATGACCTGGATGAACAGCTTCCACTTCGGGAAGTCGCCGTTCTCGATCGCTTCGAAGAGGTCACGCTGGTGCGACTCGCGGTCCTTGCCGATGAGGGCCTGGGCCTCGGCGTCGGTGAGGTTCTTGATGCCCTGCTGGGTGCGGTGGTGGAACTTGACCCAGAACCGTTCGCCCTCGGCATTGACCAGACTGTAGGTGTGGGAGCCGAAGCCGTGCATGTGCCGGTACGAGGCGGGGATGCCCCGGTCGGACATCACGATCGTGACCTGGTGCAGGGATTCCGGGAGATTCGTCCAGAAGTCCCAGTTGTTCTCGGGGTCGCGGAGGTTGGTGCGTGGGTCGCGCTTCACCGCGTGGTTGAGGTCGGGGAACTTCAGCGGGTCGCGGAAGAAGAACACCGGGGTGTTGTTCCCGACCAGGTCCCAGTTGCCTTCGTCCGTGTAGAACTTCAGGGCGAAACCGCGGATGTCGCGCTCGGCGTCGGCCGCGCCGCGCTCGCCCGCGACGGTGGAGAAGCGGGCGAACAGCTCGGTCTTCTTGCCGACCTCGGAGAAGATCTTCGCGCTCGTGTACCGCGTGATGTCGTGGGTCACCGTGAAGGTCCCGAAGGCGCCGGAGCCCTTGGCGTGCATACGACGCTCCGGAATGACCTCGCGGTCGAAGTGAGCGAGCTTCTCCAGGAACCACACGTCCTGCAGGAGCATCGGGCCACGCGGACCGGACGTCAGGGAGTTCTGGTTGTCGGGTACCGGTGCACCGGCAGCCGTGGTCAACGGCTTCTGATTGTTCTCGGGCACAGCTCGCTCCTCGCTGAGTGGTCCACACATGTGTCAACGCGTGGCGTCAGGCCGGACGAGCCCGCGCGAGCCCCCCGCAGCTTGCACCGACACACATCCTATGGTGGAACATATCCACGTCAAGCGTGAACTACCGACATACGTGTTTCCGAGTGCGGCGGGGTGTGCCCTCGCCGCTCAGCCGGTATCGGCGGTCCAGGCGGAATCAGCCGGCGGTGCCCCCGGCGGAGGCCGGTGGTCCTCCCGACGTAAGCCGGTGGTCTCCCCGACGTAGCCAGTGGTCTCCCCCCGGAAAACGAAGCCCGATGGCGCTCCCTGGCTCCGGCGCCCCGGAGGTGACGATCAGGGTCTCTTGCCCTATGCTGCGGCTTGCACATCCGGGGGGTGGCTGGACGTCTCGACGACCAGCAGCGTGACAAGTGTGCATCGCCACGCCGTCTCGACTCGTGGTTCCGCATACCGCCAGGCGTCCGCGCCTGTTCGCGGCTGCGGCCCGAGACAGCCCGAAAGGGTCCGGATCGGCACATTTCCCGGATCCCACGGTCATCGGAAGGCAGAGAACGTCATGGCGGAACGGCAGTACCTCGGTCAGGGCACCAACACCTCCTGGGAGAAGTTCTGGTACGTCCTGGGTTGCATATATTTCGGTGCCGCCTACTTCCAGAAGGTCCCGGTCAAGAAGGCGTTGAGCGAGTACGGGCTGGTCGAGATGACCGGGGCCGAGAAGTTCTGGTACGTCGTCCAGTGCATCTTCTTCGGTGCCGGCTACTTCGCGAAGGTCACCATCAAGAAGGCGCTGTCCGAGGTGCGGAACGCCGGCGGGGTCCCCACGGTCTGACGAGGCGCCACACCCGTTGCGTCCGGCGGCGTGCGGTCCGAGCCGGACAGCCGCCACCGCTCAGCCGGCCGCGGGTCCGGCTGCCACGGCCTGCCGGCCGTCCGCCGCGACGAAGCGGAAGGTGCTCGTGATGGCGTCGAAGAGGTCGTACACCTCTTCCTTGAGCGGCAGGTTGGGGCTGGCGAGGGTGACCACGAGGAAGTCGTCCGCGGTGCCCGGCACGGGCACCATGGTGTGCATCGTCAGCAGTCTCACGTCGATGTCACCGGTCAGCCGGGTGGTCTCGGTGCCGGTGACCCGGGCGGCCTTCCCCGCGTGGGGGAGGTCGACCGAGGTGATGACCCGGTCCTTGGGGGCGACACCCGTCGCCGTCGAGACGCCGAGCTGCGCGGAGAGCACCGGCAGCGTCAGCTCCTGGCCCTCGGGAGTGGTGACGGCGAACACCATGCCGTACGCCATGAAGAGGCCGTCGGCGTAGAGCGTGGCGGTGCCCGCGGCCAGCAGGGCTCCGTGCCTGCGGGCCGCCCGGGTCACGTCCCGGCCCTGGCGGAACATGTCGTTGATCCGGGCCCGCTCGCGCGGGACGTCGGTCGCCGCCAGGGCCCTCGCCCGGGTCCGGGCGAGTTCCTCACCGCTGAGGTCGGCCTGGTCCCACAGGTCGGGGATGTCCAGCAGAAAGTGTCGTGCGGTGCTCATCGCGGCCTGCTCACCTCGCGCCGGAGCCGTCGTCGAGGTTCGACGCGGCGTCCTGGTCGGTCTTCTCGAAGGAACTGAGGATGTTGCCGATGGCGTCCCTGACCCCCTGCACCTGCTTCTGGAGCTGGTGCTTGCCGTCCGTCCAGCGCTTCTCGAAGTTCTGGGCGGAGCCGTGCGACAGTTCGGGGCCGAACGCCGCGTCGAAGTCGAAGGTGTGGTGTCCGATGTCGATGTAGTCGTGCACGAAGCCCAGCATGTCCTGGGCTTCCTGGAGTTCGCTGCCGGGTATGTTGACGTCCGAAGCCATCCCGGTCCCCTCATTTGCCAAGCGGTGTGAACAAACCTCCACATGGCACACGTACGCCGCCCGGTGAATCGTTCACATCGTTGCGGCAAAAACCCCATACGGGGATGTCCGGGATGAACTCTTCCGGTTGCCTCGCTCGTGTTGCAGGCATGAGGTCCTTCTCCTTTACCGCGCGGCCCGGCGCCGCCGCGTCCCGTCGTCTGCGTCGTGCCGCGGTCGCCTCGGCCCTCGTCCTGGGTGCGGTGAGCGGTCTGTCCGCCTGCGGCAAGACGATCCAGATCGGCGGCAGCGAGCCGACCCCGTCCTCGGCGCCCTCCGCCCCGGCCACGAGTCCCCCGCAGAGCGCCGGCAACGCGGCGCTCCAGGTGGTCGACTCCACCGCGCGGCAGGCCGGTCTGACCGGGAACGGCGGCACGGTCGTCGGCACCGCCCCGCAGGAGGCGCCGCCCAAGTGGGTGCAGCTGTCGGCGGTGACGTCGCCACAGCTGTCGGGGCCGCACCTGATCAACATCAACCAGGCGGCGCTGTACCGCTTCGACGACGACGGCGCCGACCCCTCGCGATCCGCCTGTGAGGGCACCTGCGCCCAGAAGTGGCCGCCGGTGACCATTCAGGAGGGCGGCAACGTGTATCTGGCGGGCGTGGACCCGAAGGCCGTCGGCGCGATCCGCCGGACGGACGGGCAGATCCAGGTGACCGTGGGCGGCCGGCCCGTCTACCGCTTCTCGGGCGACAGCGGTCCGGGCGACCTGAACGGCCAGGGTGTCGACGGCAAGTGGTTCGCCGTCGGTCCGGCCGGGGACAAGGTCACGCAGTAGCGGGCGGCCGGAGGCCCCCGGGAGGACTCGCGCGCCGTCGTGTCCCCCGGCGGCCCAAGACCACGTGAGAGGCGGCTCCCGGCGGGTCGCCTCACGGCTCCGGGTCGGTGAACGGCACCTGCACGGTGCGGAGCGTGCCGTCGCCCAGGTGCAGCAGGCCCCGGCCGGGCCGGGGTGCCTGCCCCACGACGCCCCGGGTCAGCTTGACCCCGATGACCTCGCCGTCGGCGAGTCCCTGCGGGGAGAGCAGCATGCCGGTGCGGTTGCGCTTGACCTGTCCCATCCAGCCCGCCAGGCTCAGCGACAGCGACTCGGCGTTGCCGGCCGCCAGCAGGCCCCAGCCGGTCCCGGCGCCGCCCCGGGCGAGCAGGGCCAGGTCGGAGTCGATCTCGGCGCCCATGAACAGTTCGGCGTCGTCCACGACGATCACCCCGTGCTCCTCCGGGATGTTGCCCAGCGCCTCCCGGAACTCGTTGACCGTCACCTCCGCGTCGGTGATGACGGCGGCCACCCCGGGCCGGTCCCGCAGCGTGCGCAGGGGCGAGCGGCGCGGCGCCAGCACGATCAGACCGGTGCCGGCGGCCAGCAGGGAGTGGGCCGCGGTGAGCAGGGCGGTGCTGCGGCCGGTGCGCGGCGGCCCGGCGATGACGAAGGTGGGCACGTCCGTCAGGTCGGGTCCCAGGGATGTCAGGGTGTCGCCGCCGACGGCCACCAGCGGGCGCATCGGCCCGCCGTGGGTGTGCAGGGCGAGGGCGTCGTCGTAGCCGATCCGGTCCGGCAGCACGTCCAGCCGGATCGGCCGGCGGCCGGCGGGGACCGCCGACTCTCGCTCCGTCAGCTCTCGGCCGAGCCCGACCAGGATCTCGGCCTGCGCAGTGCCCGCGAGATCCTCGCCGAGGACCGCGATCTGCGCCTCGCTCAGGTCCTGGGTGCGGATGCCGCGTCCCGGTGCCGGGTCGCTCGGGGCGGACCTGGTGGGGATGCCGACGCTGGAGTAGTCCTGGCGGTCGTTGAGCCGAAGGACGATCTTCTCCTCCGTCGTGCCGGAGAACCGGCTGCCGGCGAGGACCCGGTCGCCGGCGAGGACGACGTGGATGCCGGCGCCCGCGCCGTCGCGCAGCAGGCGGAGCATGCGCTCCATGTAGCTGCCGTTGTCGAACGAGGTGAATTCGCGTTCGAAGACCTCGAACCGGTCGACCATGAGGACGATGTGGGCGAGCCGCTCGCCCGGGGCCTGCGCCGCGCGCAACTCGGTCAGGTCGGCGGTGCCCCGGGCGCCCAGGACCGCCTGGCGGGCGGTGAGTTCGGTGTTCAGCCGGTCCAGCAGGCGGCCCAGGCGCTCGGTCTGGTTGCGGTCGACGACCGCGCCGCAGTGAGGCAGCGCGGTCAGCGCGTTCAAAGCGCCGTTTCCGCAGTCGATGCCGTAGAGGTGCACGTCGTCGGCGCCGTGTGCCTGGGCCAGCGCCGCGGCCACGGTGCGCAGGGTCTGGGAACGTCCGCTGCGTGGTGAGCCGATGACGTGCAGATGGCCGGTCCGGTCGAGGTCGAGGACCAGCGGCTCGCGGCTCTGCGTGGCGGGCAGGTCGACCATGCCGTACGCCACCGCGGGCAGTGCGGCCGGCCGCTCGGCGGTGGGCTCGGGGGCGGGCGACGGCGTCCAGGTGAGCAGGTCGGGCAGTGGCGGCAGCCAGGGGCTGGGCTGCGGCGGCACCCCGGCGAACCGCGCCGCCCCGGCCAGCGCCTCCACCAGGACGGCGAGGTCGGTGACGGCCTCCAGGCCCGACAGGCCCGAGGCGGCGCGCGAGCGGTCGGCGGGCAGCGGGCCGCCGAGCTGCGGCCACGACACCGTATGAGCCGTGACCGGTGTCTCCATGCCCTCGGCGGCCTCGCCGCCCGGGCGCCGGCCGCCGACCCGGCCGGACTGGAACGGCAGCAGCGCCGACGGACCCAGCCGGGCGTAGGCGCGGCCGGGGTTGGCCGGGGAGATCTCGCCGGAGTCGGGGGCGTCGATGATGTCCCGGCTCTCGGTGGTGTCGGTGGTGCGCAGCGCGATGCGCAGGTTGGTGTTGGCCCGGATGTCCGGGGTGACCGCTCCGCCGGGGCGCTGGGTCGCCAGCACCATGTGGATGCCGAGCGACCGGCCGCGCTGGGCGATGTTGACCAGGCCGGAGATGAAGTCGGGCAGTTCCCGCACCATGGACGCGAACTCGTCCACGACCAGCAGCAGCCGGGGCAGCGGCGGCAGTACGTCACCGCCGCGCGAGCGCTTGTCGAGGTAGTCCTCCAGGTCCTTGGCGCCGGCCTGGGCGAGCTGCGTCTCCCGGCGGCGCAGTTCGGCGCCCAGGGAGACCAGGGCGCGTTCCACGAGGTGGGTGTCGAGGTCGGTGACCAGGCCCACGGTGTGCGGCAGTGCGGCGCACTCGGCGAAGGCGCTGCCGCCCTTGTAGTCGATCAGCACGAACGTCATCTCGTCGGGCCGGTTGACCACGGCGAGGGTGGCGACGAGGGTTTGCAGCAGCTCGGACTTGCCGGAACCGGTGGTCCCGGCGATGAGCGCGTGCGGGCCGTCGCGTACCAGGTCGACGGCGAACTCGCCGTCGTAGCCGACCCCGAGGACGGCCCGGGTGCTGCGGCCGCCCAGTGCCCAGCCGGCCGCCAGCGCCTCGGCGGTGGGCGGCTCGATCCGCAGCAGGTCCAGCAGGCGCACGGAGCCGGGCAGCGCGCTTTCGTCGCTGTCGCCGACGCCCCGCAGTGGGGCGAGGGCGCGCGCGAAGTGCTCGTACCAGGCGCGCTCCGGCGAGTCGACGCGCACCTGTTCCACCGTCGCGCCGCGGCCCGCTCGGACCGTGGCGACGGCGCCCTCGGTGACGACGACGGCGCCGCACTCCTCCGGCAGCAGCCGCTCCTCCCGGTCGACGCAGAGGGTGTGCACTCCCACCGCCGGTCCGTCGCGCAGCAGGCCGATCACCCCGGGCAGCGATCGCGCCCGGCGGGCCTGGTCGAGGACGACGAGGATGTCGGGGTAGCCGTTCGCGCCGCCCCGGCCGAGGTCGGGTCCGGCGGCGGCGCGGGCCGCGACGGTCTGGCCGAGTTCGCCGATGCGCCGGGCCAGTGACTCCGCCGTGCTGCCCACCAGCGCGTAGGTGTCCTCGCCCTGTGGCTGGACGTGGGGCAGCCAGCGCGTCCAGGACCAGGGGCGTTCGCCGTCCGGCCCGGCGAGCACGACGATCCGCAGATCGGCCGGGCTGTGCAGGGCGGCGGCCTGGGCGGTGAGCCAGCCCGCCAGTTCGGCCGCGCCCGGTCCGGCCACGCCGGCGACCCCGGCCTCGCGCAGGGGCAGGGCGACGGGCACCTGGTTCAGCGTCGGCACGGTGGTGCGCCGGTGTTCGTCCTGGGTGGGGTCGTCCACGCCCAGCGAGGAGGGCAGGTCGGTGGTGCCGACGCGCACCGACAGGAAGTCGGGGTCCTGCCAGCGGCGCTCCCACAGCCGGTCGGAGGGCTGGACCGCCATCTGCAGGAGGGCGGCCGGGTCCGGCAGGGACAGCCGCAGGTTGTGCTGTTCCTCCAGGACCGCGGCGTCGATGTCGGCGTGCACCCGGGCCAGGGTCTGCTCGTACTCCTCCTTCTTCTCCAGGTACTTGACCATGGCCTGCTTGCGGCTGCCGAACTGGGTGACCAGCGCGGCGACCGGCGAGAGCAGGGCGATGAAGACGAAGGACCAGCGGTGGGTGACGAGGATGGTGACGACGGCGCTCGCCGCGGGCAGCAGCAGGATCGGCAGCAGGGGGATCGGCCGCTTGTCCGGCTTGACCGGCGGTGCGGGCAGCCGGAACCGGGCGCCCGCGGCCGGTGGCAGGAACCGCGGCGGCCGGTTGAACTCCAGGCCCAGGCCGTCCTGCGCCGGGGTCAGCGGCGCCCGGTTCGTCCGGCGCGCGGTCAGCTCCAGCAGGATGTCGCCGACGGCGAGCAGGCTGCCCGCCCGCCACGGGGAGCCGCTTTCGGCGCTCCTGCCGTCCAGCAGCGCCGTGCCCGTCACCGGCAGTTCGGCGCTCCCGTCGACCCGGACCCGGACCCGGGCGGCGAGCGCGGGCGCGGATCCGGCCAGCCGGACGCGGCAGGCCGGTGCGCTGCCGATGTCGTAGTCACCGGGCACGAGGCGGTAGACCGTCCCCGCGCCCGGTCCCGACACCACCCGGACCTCGGTACGGCCCTCGGGCTCGGCCCGGCTCGGCAGGGGGCCGCCGAGCCCGAGGTCCATGCCGTCGCGCACCCCGGCCGCCTGGATCGACAGCCGCGGGTCGACGGGCTCGGAGCCGAGGTACAGCACCGGCTCCGCGGACGCCGGCCCGCCCACGGCACGTGCCAGCTCGGCCGCGAACCGGCCCACCGGTGCGGAGGGTTCGGTGTCGACGGCGACCGTGGTGGACGTACCCGGTGCCTGGGCGTCACGGACGCTGACGGTCAGTCGCACTGCTTCGTCGTCTCTCTGGTGTCGGGTGCGCGCGGGTCAGCCGAGGTTCGAACCGAGCTGGTCGTCGGTCTGCGAGAAGGCCTCGCCGACGGACCGCACGTACTGGCCGATCCCCTGCAGGCCCTGGTTGACCTGGTCGAAGCCCTTGGCGAACTCGTCGAAGAAGGGCGAGAACTTCTGCTGTGCGGCGGGCGTGCTGTAGCCGTTGGCGAGCAGGTTGGAGATCTTTCCCTTGACCTCGGTGAGCTTGTCCTGCAGTTGCGCGAAGTCGTTGAGCAGGGCCTGGGACGTGCTGCTGGTCTCGTCGGAGTTGACGCTGTAGCTGGGCATGGTGGTGCTCCTTCTGCTGAGTGATCCTGGTGGTGGTTTTCGTGGGGTCCGTGGGTCAGGACAGCGCGCCGGCGACCTGGCTCAGCCAGTCCCGCACGGAGACGCCGTCCCGGCGTGGGTCGTAGGCGGCCTGCGCCTCGTCGAGCCAGATCTCCGCGAGCCGGTCCTCGGTGGCGTCCGGGGACGCGAGCAGCGTCGTGATCTCGGCGGCCAGCGCCTGGGCCGTCGCGGGCTCCTCCGACTCCCGGAACAGCTCGACGACCCCGAGCGGGCTGTCCGCCTCCAGGTCGTAGTCCTGGTGGAAGTAGGAACTGGCCAGGTAGGTGATCTGGGTGTGCATATCTCAAGGTCCCGGAAATGAGGTGATGACGGTGAACCCGGGTGGGTTCCTGCTTCGCTGGAGAACGGTAGTGACCGTCCTCGGTGGCACGGTCGTGTTGGTGGCGCTCTTGAACACCACCCCGTCGGCCGCGTTCATGGGGCCGCTGATGGCGAGGCGGGCCGGCCCGGCACCGCCGATGAACGCGCTGACGGCGGCGGCGTTGTGGGTGATGTTCGCGTTGGTGGCCCGCTCGGCCGCGGCCAGGTCGTTGAACGTCGACGCCAGGGGGATGCCACGGGCCTTGAGGTCCGTGAGGGTCTTGCCCACGTGGCGGGCGATGGTGTGACCGCCCCGGCCTCCCGGCGGCGCCTCGTGCGCGCCCAGCGTGATCGGCGCGATGGCGGGCGTCGTGGTGGCGGGCGTCGTCGTGGCCGGCGCGGTCGTCGCCGCCGAGGTGCCCACCGCCGGTGTCGTGGTGGTGCGGGGCGGGCCGCTCGTGGTGGAGGCCGTCTTCACGGGGATGGGCGGCGGGCCCGCCGCGGCACCGCCGCCGCGACCACCGCCGGGCCTGCGGCCGCCGCCACGGGCCCCGCCGCCCGCCCCCGGCGCACGGGTCGCCGTGCCGGACGAGGCACCGGCCGTCTTCTTGGGAATGGCCGCGCCGAGCAGTCCGCCACCGACCGCGCCGAGCGCGCCGGCGCCGAGGATGGCGCCCGCGTCCAGCGGCCGACCGTCGATCGCCTCGCTCGCCGCCTCGGAACCGGCCTCCTTGCCGAACTCCTTGGCCGCCTCCCCCACGACGCGGCCACCGGTGCTGCCCGTCACCGCGCCGACGGTCTTGCTGCTGTCGAGGGAGGCCTTGATGCCCTTGATGCTGCCGCCCGCCGTCTTGCTCACACCCGGCGCTGCCTTGGCCACGGCACCCGCCCCGGCCTTGACCGCGGCGCCGCCCGCCTTCAGCAGCGCCCCGCCCGGTACGGACCCGAGCAGGCCGGTGAGGAAGTCGCCGAGACTGAAATCGCCGTCGGCTATCGCGGAGACCTGGCTGAGGACGAACAGCGCCCCGCCTAGCAGGAGTCCGGCCACCGGGAAGAACACGGAGACCACGGCGACCAGCAGGCTCAGCAGGATCTGGACGAACGGGAAGTCCTTGAAGAAGTCCGCGATCTTCTGGAAGACGTTCCGCTCCGGAATGGCCTCCTTGGCCGCCCGGTCCAGTACGTCGGCGCACGCCCGCTGCGCGCTCTGGCGCATCGCCTTCGCCTGCTCGGCCAGCCCCTTGGCCGCGTTCAGCTCGCTCTTGCCCGCGTCGATGGCGTCCTGGGTCCTGCGGGCCTCGGCCTTCTGCTCGTCCGTCGGGTTCTCGCCCAGCTGTTGCGGCGCTTGGCCGGCTTGGGGCGCGGCCGCGCGGGCCCGGTCCACGGCCCGGTCGAAGGTGTCCTGCGCCTCGCGCAGCCGGGGCGCGTAGTCGCTGTAGGCCTGGGCGGCGTCGTGGTACGAGGTCGCCGTCTTGGTCAGCTTGTCCGGAAGGTCATCGCCGATCTTCTGCTTCAACTGGTCCATCGCCGAACCCCGGCCCTGCGCGATCGTGCCGTCCCGCTTCAGCACGTTCAGGGCCTTCTCGGCGGCGTCACCTATGTCCCGATAGCGCTGCACGACGCCCTGGATCAGGTCCGGGTCACCCGGCGTCGGGTCCGAGTCCATGCCGACGAGCCGGAAGTCCTCGGGACTCGCATACCGACGTGCCATGTACATACCTCGCCGTGGCGACCAAACAGGTTGTCGCCTGATACACGGGACCAGCGAGGTCAAAAGTTCACATTCACCCCGAACATTTGAGGGGAGCAGTTCCGTGTAGTGGACAGGAGGCACCGGCACACACCGACAGACCCGTCGGCACACGTATGTCGGCACACGCAGCGGAGGACATCGGTGGACGACATGAGCAACACCGCGGGCGGACCGCCGGGACGCGGTCCGCGCCACGCCACGGGACGCGACACCGCGCACGGGGTGCTGCGTGCCCTGACGGTTCTGCTGCTCGTCTGTCTCACGGCATTCGGCGCGGCCTGCGCGGCGAACGCGGCGGACAGCGCGGACGGCGACGGCCTGGTCAAGGTCTTCGTCGTCCCCGATCCCGCGCAGACCGGCGGCACACTCGACACGTTGCGGACGATCGCCGCCGACACGCTGGGCGACGCGTCCCGGTCCGGGGAGATCTTCACGCTCAACCGCGGTCAGACCCAGCGGGACGGTTCCGCCCTCACCAGCCCCGACGAACCGCTGCACCCGGGCTGGATCCTGCGCCTGCCGCCGGACGCCTCGGGACCCGACGTACAGCTGGCCAGGGACGGCTCGGTCGCGTCGGGGTCCTCCCCGGGCACCGGGACGGGCACCGCGCCACCGGCGGACGGCGGGGGCGGCACGACGACCTCCGTGTTCACGATTCCCCTGGCCGCGGCGATAGCGGTGGTCGTCGCCGTACTGCTCGCGCTGGTCACCGGCGCCCTCGTGGCCAGGGGCAGGACGCGCGCCACGGTCGACGCCGTCGCGCGGGCGGTCCGCAGGCTGGGAGCGCCGGTACGACGGCGCCGGCGCCTGACCCTGCGCCGCGCACTGGGCCGGCGGCTCGCCGCCGACACCGCGTCGCTCCGACGCGCGTACGCCGTGCTCGGCGAAGTGACCGCCGCCCCCGAAGGCCGGGAGAGGCCGGTGTACGCGGTGCGCGTGGACGACGCCGGGGCGACCGTATGGCTGGAGGCCTCCGACACGGTCGCCCCGCCCTGGCGGCACACCGACGGCACCCGGTGGAGCCGCCCCGCCGGCGGGGCCGCCGCCCCGGCGCCGGACTCGGCCACCGAGGCCTGTCTGGTGCGGGTGGGTTACGACGCCGAAGGCGAGCCGGTGTTCGTCGACCTCAGCCGGCTGGACGGGGTCCTGAGCGTGACCGGCGACCAGTCCGTGGCGAGAGACGTGCTGGGCAACCTGCTGACGGAGATCGCCCTCAGCCGACCGGGCATCCCGGTGACCGTGCTGTCCGGTCCGGACAGCGTTCCTCTGCCGGTGCCGGGCACCCTGGTCCAGGTTCCACGCCCCACCGTGCCGACGGCGGGACCGGGCGAACCCGAGGGCGGAACGGTGCGCGCCACCGCGTCACGACGTCCGGTCCGGGGGCTGGTCGTCATGACGGGCACCCCGTCCGAGCACGAGGCGGCGGACCTGGCGGCGCTCTGCGGGCCGGGCGGCGCGGGGTGGACGGGGCTGGTGTACGGCGATGTGGGCGGCGCGCACTGGCGGTGGCACACCGACGCGGACGGGGATGTGGACCTTCCCGTGCTGGGAGTGCGTCTCATCGTCCCGGCCTGAGTCCCCCGCCCGCCTCGCCGGCTCGACCGGTGTCGTGCGGGTCGAGAGCGGCCAGAGTGTGGCGAGCGCGCGACTCGGGAGGTGATGCCGAGTTCGGGGTGGGTCCGGTACAGGTGCGTGCGTTCTCGTGGTGCGACGCGACGGGAGCGGTCGTTCGGCGATCTGCCTGGTGTCGGTCCGGTGGCCGCCGGCGTGGCGATCTCCCACTCCCGAGCGGTCAGTGCGCCCTTCCCCGGCTGCGCGGTGACCGGCGTGCCATGGCGCCGGCGCGCAGTCCGGTCGTGGCACGCGTCATCCGGGGCCGCGCCCACCTTCTCGAATGCCTGCGCTACCTGGGTCTGGTGCTCGCGGGGGCTTCCGTCCTGAGGCGCCGGCGTCGCGGGTGTTCGCCGTGGAAGACCCGGGAGGCAGGGGGCGAGGGCTCCGGGCGGGCCGAGGGCGGTGGCATGCCGGTGGGCGGCCTCGGAAGTCGTCGGCGCCGAGGGCGGTGACCGTGCTGCTCAGCCAGGACGAGGCCTTCACCGGCCTGCGGGTGTGTCACCCCTCACACGTGCCGGATGTGCGGAACCGGGGCCGTAACGGTGACTGGGTGTGCGCGCGCCGCTCGGCTCACGGCAATTCCTGTCCTCGCCGACGCGGCGGGCGACGCAGTGGCGCGCCGACCGTCGCTTCGGGGGGCGCTACCCCCTGGGGAAAGCGCTGGGGCCGGACTACAGCCCCATGTCGAGCGCGAGGCACGAGAAGTACTGCCACGAGCCCTCGGGGTTGTACGAGACGTTCGCCGTGCCGCCCTTCTCGACCTCCACCTCTTGGGTCATGTCCTCGAAGCGGATGCGCTCGGGAAGCTTGCCGAAGCGAGCGTGCCGCACCGCCGCGGCGGCTGCATCACCGGGGAGTTCCTTGTTCATGACCATGCTCCACTTCGTCGATCGTGGATGTCGTCCTCGTTTCTGCCGGGGACGACTATCAGCGTGCACCGCCCCTCGTCACCTGTCAAGGCGGTGACGCGTGTGCCGCTGGTCACCTCATGGCGTCGACTTCGAGGATCGCGGCGGTGAACGCCTCGGGTCGCTCCTGGGGCAGGTTGTGGCCGGCCCCCGGGACGACGTGGTGCGTCCAGGGGCCCGTGAAGTGGGCGGCGTACCCGCTTCCGTCGGTCGCCGGGATGACTCCGTCGGCCTGCCCGTCCAGGGTGACCGTGGGGACGGTGATCTTCGGCTGGTCCAGCAGCCTGCGCTCCAGTCCGGCGTACCGGGGGTCGCCCGGGGCGTCGGCCAGGCGGTGCCGGTAGCTGTGGATCACCACGTCGACGTAGTCGGGGTTGGTCCACAGCTCGGCCGCCTGCGCGAACTCCGCCTCGGTGAACTGCCATTCGGGCGAGTTGCGGTGCCAGACGACGCGGGCGAGGTCCTCGCGGTTGCGCAGCAGCCCCTTCCGCCCTCGCTCGGTGAGGAAGTAGAAGAAGTACCAGTAGCCCGACTCGATCGAGGGGGCCAGCGGCTCCTCGGCGACGGCGAGGTTCTGGATGAGGTAGCCGTTCACGGAGACCAGGCCGGTGCAGCGCTGCGGCCACAGCGCGGCGGCGACGTCGGCGGCGCGGCCGCCCCAGTCGTA
Source organism: Streptomyces flaveolus (assembly GCF_000716535.1). Lineage (GTDB taxonomy): Bacteria > Actinomycetota > Actinomycetes > Streptomycetales > Streptomycetaceae > Streptomyces > Streptomyces flaveolus_A. The sequence continues at coordinate 141,379 of NZ_JNWV01000021.1, forward strand.
CCCGGCGTACAGGGCCCGCGGGATGCGCAGCGCGTCCATGAAGGCGATGAGGTCCGCGCCGAGCGCGGCCTGCTCACCGGACCGGAAGGTGCCCTCGCGCAGGAACCGGGTCTCCCCGTGGCCGCGCAGGTACGGGATGTAGCAGCGGTATCCGCGCCGGGCGAGCGCGGGGGCCACCTCGGCGTAGGAGCCGACGGGGCTGAACGGCCAGCCGTGCAGAAGGATCACCGGCTTTCCGTGGGCCGGGCCGACCGCGTGATAGGCGATGTCCAGGACGTCGGTACGGGCCAAGCGCACCGGTCCCAGATCGTGCGCGGCCGGTCCGGTCGACGCCTTGACGGCCGCCGTGCCCGTGTCCGCCGACGCCCGGCCGGCCCCGGCGAGACCGGCGGCCCCCGTCGCCGCTGCCGCCGTCATGGCCTGGGTCAGTCTCCGCCTGCTGATCATGTCGCTTCCTCGTGTTCGGTCCGGAGCGTGCGAGACACATGTGCACACACGCACCATGCGTCACCGATCTAACTGGTAACGAGGATCTCCGTGCCGGACGCCGCTGTCAAGGAACCAACAGCAGGGAGGCACCGTCGAGTTGCGTAGGAAGATGTGCGAGCAGGAGCTCACCGGGTGTGTCGTGCTCCAGGGGTGGGTGGCGTCTTCGGCCGGCGAGGAGTGGAGCCCCTGCCAGGGGTTTCGTGCGGATCAGTCGGTTGTTGGTCGGGTGAGCCGCCGCCCCACAGGCCTTGGCCGAACACTGTCCGGCCCGTTACCTGGTCGGCTACGTGGACGGTCGTCCGGTCTGTTCGGCCGAAGTGTTTCATCACGCGGGGGTTGCCGGGATCTACAACATCTGCACCCTGGCCGCCCACCGCCGACGTGGCTACGGCGGTGCCATCACGCTCGCCGCACTCCACACCGCCCGCGACCGAGAGCACCGCATCGCGGTGCTGCAGGCGTCCGCCGACGGTGAGCCCGTATACCGCCGCCTGGGATTCCGTTCCTGCGGCCAGTTCACCGAACACACCATCAACCCCTGAACGCCGAGAACTCCACACGCTGTCTGCCCATTCTTCGTGGCCGCCTTCTTCGCCGCGGTCTATTTGGCAGGCTGTTTCTTCGCGGCGGCCCACTTCGGCTGTGGCGGCTCGTGCACCTCGGCCGGGCCGGTGGACTCTCCCCGAGAGGCCTTGGCCTTCCGCTTCTCCTCCTCGTCGCGGTGCGCGTCCGCCGCCTCGGCGCCGGCCTGCGCGGTCCTGGAGCGCCGGCGTGCGTCGGTTGCCCAGACGATCAGCGCACAGGTCGCGAATGCGGCCCCGAGACGGCTGGAGGCGGCCCAGCCGTGGGAGGTGAAGACGGAGGTGGTGGCGGCTGCGCCGAGGGCGGAGCCGAGGGAGTAGAAGACCATGTAGCCGCCGATGACGCTGCTGGTGCGCTCCGGGTGTGCGGTGGTGAGCACGTGCTGGTTGCTCACGTGCACGACCTGGACCGAGAAGTCGAGCACCACGATGCCGATGGCGAGCAGCCACAGGGACCAGGACAGCTGCGCGGTCGCGGCCCAGGAGACGATGAGCAGCAGCAGCGCGAGGCCGCTGATCGGGATCGCCCGTCCCGCGTCCGCCCACCGCCCCGCACGTGCCGCGCCCAGAGCGCCGGCGAGTCCGGCGATGCCGAACAGTCCGATCTGGGTCTCGCTCAGGTGCCACGGTGCGTGCGCCAGCGGCAGGGACAGGCCACTCCACAGAGTGCCGAACGACGCGAACAGGAAGAACGCGATGAGACCGCGCGTCAGGAACAGACGCTGCCCGAACAGCCCGCCGAGCGAGACGACGGCCTGTCGGTAGCCCGCGGGCCGGCGGGAGCCGTCCTCGGGCGGCAGTACGCGCAGGACGAGGGCGGCGAGGGCGAGGCCGAGCACGCCGAGCACGGCGTACATGCTGCGCCAGCCCCACACCTGCGCGAGCACGCCGGTGACAAACCGCGCGCCCAGGATGCCCACCACCACACCCGACGTCACGACACCGATGTTGCGTCCGCGCTCGGCGGGCGGCGAGACCGTCGCGGCGTAGGCCACCGTGGTCTGTACCACGACCGCGAACATGCCGGCCAGGGCGAGCCCGGCGAAGGCCGTCCACGCGGCCGAAGCCGCGGCCGTCACGAACAGGCCGGCCGCGGTGACGGTCATGTGCACCGCGATGAGCCGGCGCCTGTTGGCGACCACGTCGCCGAGCGGCACGAGCAGTACCAGACCGACCAGATAGCCGAACTGGCCGGTGGAGACGATCCACCCGGCGTGCTGTGCCGGCACCCCGAGGCTGTCTCCCATGGGCGGCAGCACCGTTTGCGCAGCGTAGATGCTCGCCACCGCGACACCGCACACGGTCGCGAGGAGTAACCGTCGCCAGACGTCCATCGCACTCCCCACAAAATGAGTAGCAAATTGAAACTATTTTGACCGTAGGGCATGATGGTTTCAATCCGCAACTCATCGGGAGGTGTCATGCCGCGCCCCTCCACGGGCACTCCGAGCCCCGCCTGGACCGATCCCGACTGCCCGGTGGCCCGCACGCTCGACCTCGTCGGTGACCGGTGGAGCCTCCTGGTCGTCCGGGACGCGATGGACGGCGCACGGTCCTTCACCGAGTTCCAGCAACGGACCGGCATCGCCCGCAACATCCTCACCGACCGCCTGCGCAAGCTCACCGCCCACGGAGTCCTGACCCAGCAGACCGCGCCCTCGGGCCGCCGCCTGCAGTACGTCCTCACCGACGTCGGCCGCGATCTCTTCCCCGTCCTGCTCACCCTCCGCCAGTGGGGGGAACGCCACGCCTTCGAACCCGGCGAGACCCACTCCACCCTGGTCGACCGGCAGGGCGCCCGTGTGCCGGACATCAGGCCGACCGGCGCCGACGGTGCCCTCCTCGACGCCGACACCACTCACGTGCAGAAGACCGGCGGCGAACGACAGCGGTGAGGCGACGGCCGGCGAGACGGTCAGCGCCCGCGCTCGGGCACGCGCAGCGACGCGGTGTGCCCGGCCGGTTCACGGGCGGCACCGGCAGGCCAGACGACCTGCCAGGTGCACCTTCGTACTCAGCCCGCCGCGAGAGCGTCCGAGAGCGTGGTCGGCTGGTTCACCGGAGCGGGCCGCCCCCTTTTACGTGCCCCGGCGGCGTGCTGGTGAGCCCGGATGACCGCGGAGCCAACCGACACCGCCCAGTCGATGTCGTCGTCGGCGTCCGCCGCCGACAGGACAGCGGCGAGGATCATCTCCCAGGTGCCGTCGATGGCCCACCTGATCAGCAGGGGGAGTTGGTGCGGTACTTCCACGCGATGGCCTCAAGAGTGCGACGGTGGTCGGCCCACCGCCGGCCACGAACCGGATCGGCCGGCATCAACGGCTCGATCCGGTCCCACATCGCATCAGTCATCACTAATCGGACAGACACATCCGATCAACTGCCTTACCGACCGAAGAGACACGCGCTAGGCCCCGGCGGGGCGCCGGTAGGCGCCGTGCCACCAGATCCGGGCGAGTTCGCGGGCGAAGACGGCGTCACCGGTGCCGTCGTCGACGCGGATGTGGTGCGCGATCGCCTGGGCGCCTCCCCAGACGATGATCCGGCTCGCGGCGACGGCGTCGAGGTCGGCCGGTGTCGAGCCGGCGGCCTGTTCGGACAGCAGGGTCCTCAGCACCGCCTCGTCGAAACCTTCGAGGTCGGCGGTGTAGAAGTCGCCGACTGCGGAGTCGTAGGACGCCGCCTCACGGACCGCGGTGAGCACACCCTGGTGGGCGCGGTGGATGGCGATCACGTCCTCGAAGAAGCGGGCGAACCGGTCGGCCCCGTCCTGCCCGGCGCCCGGCTCCCACTGCCGTGCCAGCGTCAGCAGTGACTCCCGCAGCTCGTCGGTGAGCCGCACCAGGACGTCCGACTTGCTGTGGAAGTGCGCGTAGAACGTGGCCCGGGACACGCCCGCCTCGTCGAGGATCCGCTGGACACTGATCTCCGAGAAGGCTTCCCCGGAATCGAGCAGCCGCTCCAGGGTGGACATCACCTGCGCCCGGGTCGCGGCCGACCGCGCGGCATGGTGGTCGGCCTGGCGTCGGGTCACGGGTCTCATCGGGTACCTTCCGGGCATCGTGCGGTTCCGCGGCTCGGCAGGCCGCTCCAGCACCCTATGCCGGAGTGCCGTGCGCGATGTGTTCGAGGAGGTCGGCCAGCTTGTCGGGCATGGAGAGCAGCGGGGTGTGCCCGCTGGGGAGGTGATGCGTGGCACCGGTCCGCTCGGCGAACGGCTCCTGGTAGGCCGGGGGCAGGCTTCGGTCGTCGTCGCAGAGGACGTAGCTGCTGTTGATGTCCTTCCAGCCGACCAGGCTCACCGGCTCGGCGAAGGAGAGCGCGGTCTGGGGCCGCAGCCGTGCCAGAGCGGCCTCCCTCTTGTCCTCGGGCACGTCGTTGTAGAGCGTCACCGCCGGGTCCTCCCGGACGGGGATGACACCCTCCACCGTGGCGGGGTCGGGCTGCTCACCGCCGAAGCACGTCATGAGGCTCTCCCCCTCGTCCAGGGCGAAAGCGGCCACGTACACGATGTGGGACACGTTGGCGGCTCCCGCGGTCGCCTGGGTGACCGGAGCGCCCGCGTAGGAGTGCGCGACGACCACCAGGGGCGCCCCGAGGGAGTCGATCTTCTCGCGGATCACCCGGGCGTCGTCCAGCAGGCCGGGAAGCCGCCCGCCGGACCCCTCGGGGACGACGCTCGGCAGGTCGACCGTGTGGCTCGTCCAGCCCCGGTCGGCAAGGACGTCCTGAAGCTCTCGCCAGCACCATGACCCGTGCCACGCCCCGTGCACCAGGAGGAACTGGGGGCTTCGCGTGGTCTCGTTCATCTCGTTCCTTCGCTTGTCCGCGCGGCCGCGGGGGCTCGGCCCCGCATCGTTCACAGGGGTCAGGGGGGTCAGCTCACCGCGGGAAGGGCGAGGTCCCACAAACGGTCCGCGGCGGCGGGGTCGACCGACCACCTGGCGACGCCCGCCATCACCTCGGGGCCCCCGTCGACGACCTCGGATTCCTGGTTGTCCTCGAAGTACCGCCCGGTCACACCGTCGAGGAGCGGGGAGGCGGCCAGCAGCACCGTGGTGGCGGCGCCCTGGGCCGGGGTCTTGTAGTAGTCGGGCGTGAGGAGGTTGCCGTCCGCGTCCATGGCTCCGAAGGCCTGCATGGTCGCCTGGTCGAGGTGGCGTGTCAGGTTGGTGTGGATCCAGCCGGGCGCGCAGGCGTTGGCGGTGATTCCGTGTTCGGCCCACCGGCGGCTGATCCCGGCGGCGAGCAGCACGTCGGCGGTCTTCGACTGCGCGTAGGCGAGGAACGGGTCGTAGGGGCGTCGCTCGAACTGCGGGTCCTCGAAGTCGAAGCCCGCCCGCAGTTGGGCGCCGGAGCTGACCACGACCACGCGCGGCTTCTCGGCCGTCTGCAGAGCGGAGCGCAGGCCGACGGCCAGGGCGAAGTGGCCGAGGTAGTTGATGGCGAGCTGCATCTCCCAGCCCTGTGCGTTCACCTGCCGGGTCGGGAGCATCATCACGCCGGCGTTGGCGATGAGGGCGTCGACCGGCCCGCTCCAGTCATCGCAGAAGGCACGGACGGAAGCCGGGTCGGCGAGGTCGAGCGCGACGGCCCGCGTGCCCGGGAACTCCTCGACCAGCGGCTCGGCAGCGGCGGGGTTCCGGGTGGCAACGGTCACCTGCGCTCCCGCACCGGCGAGCGCGCGCACCGTCTCCGCACCGAGACCGGAGGACCCTCCGGTGACGATCATCCGGCGCCCGGTCAGATCGACTCGGTCGAGCACCTCCGCGGCGGTGGCGCGCATTCCGAACGGAGTGGTGATCAGCGTCATACGTAGGCCCTGCCTTCAGAAACGTGGTCTCGCTTGGCATGACGTCGCACACGCCGCTTACGCCAAGACATCCTACGGAGCAACCATACAGCGTGTTCAGACATGAAGTCGGGCAGCAGGACACGTGCATGAACACATGTGTCCGCAGGGAGAGGTCCGGGAGGAGCGTCTGCCGGGACGGCCTCGCGGGAGCCGGCGGGCCGACCTCCAGGAGTCGAGGTGCCAGGCCCGCTCGGCGCGGTGCCACGCGGGGGCGGCGTGTGGCCGCCGGCCAGGAGGCCATGCGTGTTTTGCGGCCCGGCCCGGCAGTTGCTAGCCTCCTCGACGTGCTGATCGAAGTCGACAGAGCCTAGCCTGAGCCCACCGCCCATCGGCGCCGGTCCAGGCTTCACCCTGGTCACCAGCGGTTGAGGACAGCCCAGCCGCCTCGCACACCATCGCCCGCATCGCGGGTTCCCTCCACTGGTGGCGGACGGCCGAAACCCCTGTCAGGACCCGGCATGGCGGACGCGTGCTCACTTTGCCACGCCCGGCGGGCCCACTGTGCCCGCGCCCACCGGCTCTGACCTTCATCGGCCCGTGCTCCGCCGAACTTCGCGCTGCCTCGAGAAAACCTGTCCGACCAGGACACCTGGGGATGTGTGTGCGCAGCCCCGTCGGATTCCAGCGTGCCCCGCCCGGTCAGAGCGCTGACACACGGAAACGGATCAACGCCCATGATGCACAAGAAGTCCCGCTCCCGGACACGTCACCGCCGAGCCCACTGGAAGGCCGCTCGGCCGCTCCTCGTGAAGTGCGCCAACTCGGCGTGCGGTCTGCCGACACCGCCGCACGCCGCCTGTCAGCACTGCGGAACGTACCGGGGCCGTCAGGTGCTGCCCCCGGCCTGACAGACGTCGAGGGCCGGGCCCGACGACCTCGGTCACCGGGCCCGGCCGCTCGTTCCGCTTCGGCTCAGTGATCGAGCCGGACCGGCCGGCAGGCCAGCAGCATGCCAGGACAAGCGGGTACCTGCACGGCTCGGACCAGCCCGTCCCGGCGGCTCGTCATCTTCCGTGTCCGCCAGGGCGGTACGAGCGCGAGGGGCGCCGGGGCGGCTTCGCCGTCATCGGCTGGTCGGGCACCAGGCTGCCCACTGGCGACACTCACACCTGTGCCGCCACCCCAGGGCCGGCGGCGGCGCGGGGGTTTGCGCGGGCTGCCCGGTGGTGGAGCAGGCGACGGTCCGCCTCCGTCGTGCCGCCCCAGATGCCGTACACCTCCCTGGTGTCCATCGCCCAGCGCAGACAGGGCTCGACGACGGGGCAGAGCGCGCACACGGCCTTGGCCTCTTCTATCTGGAGCGCGGAGGGGCCGGTCTCTCCGATGGGGAAGAACAGCTCCGGGTCCTCGTCTCTGCAGACGCTCCTGGCCTGCCAGTCGACGGCGGTGAGGAGATTGCGGTACATCAAGACCTCTCATGGATGCGTCGGGGCGTGCCCTGGGACGGCGACGGTGTGGTCATGCGTACATCCGTGAGGTCGGTTATAGCAGTATTTTCGGGTATCTATCCGGTCTATTCGAACAATAGGAGAGTGCAGCCCCAGTGATGGGGCTGCTGCCGTGCCCGGGTCGGGGCTCCCGGCGGCCGATGTGGCTCGGGGGCCGGCGCGGCCTTCCGCGGGGCCGCAGCGCCCGCGTGAGGGAGCCGCCCACGAGCCACAACGGCGGGACTCGTCCCGCCGCGCGCCTACCTCAGTAGTAGATCGGTCCCTTCACCCCGCCGCTGGTGATGACCGTGTCACCGTTGATGGCCACGCTGAGCGGGCTCGCCAGGAAGGCGATGACAGCCGCCACTTCGTGAGGCTCCACGACTCTCTCGATGGAGACGGTCGCGGCGACCTGCCGCTCCAGCTCCGCCCGTTCGCGCCCCATGGCTTCGGCTCTGCGGCCGAGGTTGTCGAGCCATGTGTCGGTCCGGGTGGCTGCGGGCTGCACCGAGACGACGTTGACCCCGGACGGCCCGAGTTCGTCCGCCAGGTTCTTCGACATGGCGACCACGGCGACGTTGCGGATCGAACCGGTCACCGACCCGGCGTGCCGTGCCGCCAGTCCACTGATGTTGATGATCCTGCCCCAGCCGCGTTCCGTCATCTCCGGGGCGAAGGCGCGGACGCAGCGGAGATATCCGCGGACCTTGACGTTGATCTCGGCTTCCAGATCGTCCTCGGGAATGAACCCGGGGTTGGTCATGGCGGCGTTGTTCACCAGGATGTCCACACCACCGAACCGGTCTTTCACGATGCCGGCCATCTCGGTCACCGATGCGTCGTCGCCGGTGTCGGCCACGACTCCGATGACGTCGGCTCCGGTCTCCGCACGGAGGACCTTCGCCTGCTCCTCGACGGCGGAGGCGGTTCTGGCGACCAGCGCGACGGACGCGCCCTCTGCCGCGAGTGCCCGCCCCGCAGCGAAGCCGATGCCACGGCTGCCGCCGGTGACGACGGCTCGTTTACCCGCGAGTTGCAGATCCACTTCGTCTCGTTTCTGTCAGGCACAGACGTGTGTCGAGTTCACAGACATGTGCGGAACGGTGTGGATGGCGTCGGAGTTCGCCACCTCACCCGAGGGTACCTACCTGTCACGACCGACAGAGTTGCGGATGAGGTACGTATCCGGGTGACACACCGGCGCCGACGAAGGGCACGTGACCCGCGCGGAGGTCAGGCCGGGTTCAGCAGCCCGCTGACGACGACGTACAGGGTGCGGCCGAGTCGTTCGGCGAAGTCCACCCTGGTGTCGGCGAGTTCGGGGTGGAGCTGTGCCTGGGCGACCGCCTCCGAGGGGTGGGCGAAGGGCCAGAGCCCGGCCGTGCAGACCACGCACAGGGCGACCAGTTCCCCTGCGGCGGCCGGGCTCAGCCCGGCCAGGTGTCCTCTCAGGAGGTCCGCCAGCGCGCCCAGCAGCCGGACGTGAGCGAGTTTGAAGTCGCGCACCGACTCGGCGGAGATGTTCCGTTCGAGTTCGGAACCGAGCGCGGCGAACAGCTCGCACAGCAGCGGGCGTGCGGCCAGCGACCGGGCCAGGGCGTCCGTCACGACCCGGGGCCCGGCCGTGCCGGCGGGCGGCAGTTTGGCGGGGAGGTCCTCGATCCACCGGGCCAGGGAGCGGTTGAGCAGTTCGAAGAAAACCGCTTCCCTGGTCTCGAAGTACCGCACGACGTTGGTCTTCGACAGCCCCACCCGCCGGCTCAGCTCCCGCAGGCTGATCTCGGCGACCGGCATCTCCGTCAGGAGCTGGGCGGCGGCGTCGAGGATGCTCTGCCTGCGGATCTCACGCTGCGCGGCACTGCGCGCGCGCTGGAACTGCTGCGGCCGCTCGTCTGTCATCGTCGCTTCCCGTTCGGTGCGGACGGCCCTCCCCGGCGCCGCCTGCGGACACCCTACGCGCCGGGTCATACCGACGCGGACTCGCTGACCTCCCGCCACCGGGCGTCCTCGGCCGCGAGCCGGTCCGCCATCCGCTGGGCGACGGCGACGGCGTCCTTGCCGAGCAGCAGGCGCAGCGGGGGCTCTTCGGACTCGACGACGTCCAGGAGGATGCGGGAGATGCGGCCGGGGTCGCCGGGCTGGTTGCCGTCGGCCGCCCGGATGGCGGCGATGGTACCGCCGACGACTTGCCGGTACGGCTCGCTGACCGGCGGGGTCTCCATGGAGGAGCCGGCCCAGTCGGTGCGCATGCCGCCGGGTTCGACGACGGTGACCTTGATGCCGAGGGGGGCGACCTCCTGGGCGAGGACCTCGGAGAAACCGCCGACGGCCCACTTGGCGGCCTGGTAGGCGGAAAGGCCGGGGACGCCGACGCGGCCGCCGACGGAGGAGATCTGGATGATGTGCCCCGCGCCCTGTTCGCGCAGGACGGGCAGGGCGGCGCGGCTGACGTTGACGACCCCGAAGAGGTTGGCCTCGATCTGGTCGCGGAACATCTGCTCGCTCATGTCCTCGACGGCGGCCATGTCGGCGTAACCGGCGTTGTTGACGACGACGTCCAACGCTCCGAACGCCTGCACGGCCGCCCGTACGGCCCGCTCGGCGGCGGCGGAGTCGGTCACGTCCAGGGGCACGAGGCGGACCCGGTCGCCGTACTGCTCGGTGAGGTGGCTCAGGGGCTCGGTGCGGCGGGCCGTGGCGACGACGTTGTGGCCGTCCGCCAGGACGGTCTCGGCGAGGGTGCGTCCCAGGCCGCGGGAACTGCCGGTGATCAGCCAGGTTCTGCTCATGACGGTGTCTCTTTCGGAGGTGGTGGCGGAGTGGTCGTTCTCAGGCGCCGGTGGCGCGGGGGGTCGTGTGGAGGTTCCCGTACCGGCCGCCCCGGACCCGCGCGGGATCGAAGAGGGCGTCCAGACGGGCGACGTCGTCGGCGCTGAGCCGTACGGAGGTGGCCGCGAGGTTGGCGCGGACGTTGGCCGGGCGCCGGGTGCCGGGGATCGGGACGATGTCGTGGTGCCGGGCCAGCAGCCAGGCCAGCGCGATCTGGCCGGGTGTGTCGCCGGTGCTCGCGGCGAACCGCTCCAGTCCGTCCACGAGCCGCCGGTTGTGGTCGAGGTTCTCGCCCTGGAACTTCGGCAGCGTGGAACGGAAGTCGTCGGAGCCGAAGGTGGCGTCCCGGCCGATGGCTCCGGTGAGCATGCCGCGGCCCAGCGGGCTGTAGGGCACGAGGGTGATGCCGAGGCGGCGGCACTCCGGCAGCACCTCGGCCTCGACGCCGCGCTCCCACAGCGAGTACTCGCTCTGGAGGGCGGCGACGGGGTGGACCGCGTGGGCGCGCCGCAGGATCTCGGGGCCGACCTCGCTCAGGCCGATCGCCCGGACCTTGCCCTCGGCGACCAGGCCGGCCATGGCGCCCACGGTGTCCTCGACGGGCACGGACGGGTCGAGCCGGTGGTAGTAGTACAGGTCGATCCGGTCGGTGCCGAGCCGCCTCAGGCTGGCCTCGCAGGCGGCCCTGACGTACTCGGGGCGGCCGTCGAAGAAGCTGCCGCCCCCGGGGGCGGGGCGCGCGGAGAACTTGGTGGCGACGACGGCCCGGTCCCGGCGTCCGCGCAGGGCGCGTCCCAGCAGTTCCTCGTTGTGGCCGAAGCCGGCCACCGGGCGGCCGGGGACCGCGCTGCCGGCGCCGTAGTAGTCCGAGGTGTCCAGCAGTTCCACGCCGAGCTCGATCGCGTCCCGGATGACGGCGACCGAGGTGTCCGGGTCGGCGGCGCCGTAGAACTGGGACATCCCCATCAGGCCGAGCCCCACGGGGCGGACCGAGATGCCGGAGTCGCCCAGCGGGGTGCGGGCCGGGGGTGGGGGTGCGGTGGTGTCGGTCATGGGCCTGGGCCGCCTTGTCACACGAGCCCCTGCTTAAGAGGCCACTGGAACCTTACCTCTCCGACCATAAAGGTCCACTGGCCTCTTGTCGAACACCCGAGGCCCGCGAGTGACAGGTTTCACGTATGCCGGACACACTTCGCCGCGGCTTCGGCCGTGCGGTGGTACGGGTTACTGGACATGCGTCGACCTCTTCGTCCTGGGCGGCGAACGTGCCCGGGCACGCGAAACACCGGTCCCAGCGGTGGACGTGGGTCGCCAAGCGCGGCCTGGTCTCCGAGAAGTCGGGCACCTGCCTCGACGCCACCGGTCCCAGCTCCGTCAACGGCACCCCGTTGCAGATCTGGGCCTGCGCCTACTCCGACAACCAGCGCTGGCAGCTGCCCGCCGGGGTGCCGACCGGTCACATCGGCGGACTCGGCGGCAAGTGCGCCGACCTGGGCGGGTCCGGCTCGACCAACGCCGCCGGTACGGCCGTCCAGTTGAACACCTGCGGTACGGGAGTCTCGCAGGACTGGTCCGTCGCCGCCGACGGCACCGTGCAGGTCCTCGGCGACTGCATGGGGGTCGCGAACAACGGCACAGCCAGCGGTACGGCGGTCACGCTCCAGGTGTGCAACGGGAGCAACGGGCAGAAGTGGACGGCGGGTGCCGACGGCAGCCTCGTCAACACCTCGTCCGGCCGCTGCCTGGACGCCACCGACGCCAGCTCCGCCAACGGCACCAAGCTGCAGATCTGGACGTGCGGCGGCTCCGCGCAGCAGAAGTGGAGCCTGCCCGCGTCCGTCTGACACATATTCCGGTGGCCGGTTTCCGCTCTTCCCCCGACATGCTTGAAGGCGCAAAAATTCTGCCCGGCCGGCCACACACGATCGAATCAGTTGTGCCGACGTCTCCCCGGCGTCGGCACACACGAGAAAGGGTGGGTCGTATGTTCTCCCCCAAGGCGAAGCTCCGCACCGCAGCCGTCGTCGCGACCGCCGCCGCCGCCCTGATCGGCGTCGGCGCCGGAACGGCGAGCGCCTCGGACTGGCCCCCCTTGAAGTGGGGCGGTTACCTCTACACGGGCTACCATAACTCGGGCACCGAGACGGTGGTCGACCTCACCGACTTCGGCACGTGCCACAACCTGTCGAAGCCGGTCAACTCGCTGCTCATCGTCAGTGAGACGTCGTCCATCACGACGTACAGCGGGACGGACTGCACCGGCTACGCCTTCAAGAGCGGCGGACTGGCCCAGTTCGACTTCGGCCTGCCGCAGTTGAGCTACCGGGTGGTCCCCATCACCAACTGACCCGGCGCCGCAGGCAGCCGCCCGGCAGGCAGGCGTGCGCCGGACGGCCGGCTGACCCGGTGCGCCGTGCCCCACACCACCGAGGTGGGCACGGTGAGCCGGGTCAGCCGCGCATCCCGGGTCAGATCCGTCCGCCGGAGGGTACGCGGGGCGTCCCGGCCGGGTCGGTCGTCGAAGGGCGAGTCGGCCGTGGGGACGGCGATCGGCTCCGTTCTGTCACACATCCACAGCGCGTGTGCGCTTTTATGCCGCGGAACACCTAACACCTCAACGCGCTCGGTGTGCGGTAACTTCCGCGTCATCAGATGTGTCAGCTCGCGCAACGTCCCGTTGTCAGAGTCCCGGCGCGCTGCTCGTAAGACCCTGCTGGGGAGTCGACTTGACCCTGTACCAGGCCCACAGACGTGGGCTGCTCGTGCTCGGCACCGCTGTGGCGGCGCTGGCCTCGGTGTTCCCGGTTTCCGCGAACGCCGCCACCGGACACCCGCCGGACCCGGCCGTCCCGTTCGGGGCCCCCTCCGGCGCCGCACGGTCCGGCGCCCCGCGCACACTCACGCTGATCACCGGCGACAAGGTCGCCGTGACGGCCGGCGCCGGCGGACCCACCACGGTCACCGTGACCGACGCGCACGGCAGGGCGGCCGGCGCCCACGTCATGACCCAGGGCGAGCACACCTGGGTGTACCCGGACGCGGCACTGCCCTACGTGGCCTCCGGCGCGCTCGATCCCGCCCTCTTCGACGTGACCGGGCTCCTCGCGGACGGCTACGACGACGCGCACAGCGACCGGCTGCCGCTGATCGTGTCCTACACCGACGCGGCCTTCCGCTCCCGGGCCACCACCGTGCCGAAGGGCGCCCGCAGGACCCTCACCCTGGACAGCGTCCAGGGCGCCGCCCTGTCCGCGGACCACTCCTCGGCGTCCGTCTTCTGGAAGTCCCTGACCGGCGAGGCGGCGCACGGCGCCCGCGCGGCCTCCGGTTCGCTGGCCGGCGGCATCGCCAAGGTGTGGCTGGACGGCAAGGCCAAGGCCCTGCTCGCCGACAGCACCGCGCAGATCGGTGCCCCGAAGGTGTGGAAGGACGGTGACACCGGCCAGGGCGTGGACGTGGCCGTGCTCGACACCGGCGTCGACACCGGGCACCCGGACCTCGCCGGACAGATCTCCGCGTCCGCCAGCTTCGTGCCCGGCGAGAGCGTCGAGGACGGCAACGGCCACGGCACCCACGTCGCGTCGACCGTCGCGGGCACCGGCGCCGCCTCGGACGGCAGGGAGAAGGGTGTCGCCCCCGGGGCGTCGCTGCACATCGGCAAGGTGCTCGACGACAGCGGTTCCGGTCAGGACTCGTGGATCCTCGCCGGCATGGAATGGGCCGCCCGGGACCAGCACGCCAGGATCATCAGCATGAGCCTCGGCAGCGGTCCCTCCGACGGCACGGACCCGATGAGCCAGGCGGTGAACCGGCTCAGCGCCGAGACCGGCGCCCTGTTCGTGATCGCCGCGGGCAATTCGGGTCCGGGTCCGTCGTCGGTGAGTGCCCCCGGCGCAGCGGACGCGGCGCTGACGGTGGGCGCGGTGGACGGCTCCGACCGACTGGCGTCCTTCTCCAGCCGCGGCCCGCGGCTGGGCGACGGTGGCCTCAAGCCCGACCTCACCGCCCCTGGCGTCGACATCCTGGCGGCCCGGGCGGCCCGCAGTCCCGAGGGCGAGGGCCCCTACACATCCCTGAGCGGCACCTCCATGGCCACCCCGCACGTGGCCGGAGCCGCGGCCCTGCTGTCCCGCGAGCACCCCGGCTGGACGGGGCAGCAGCTCAAGGACGCCCTGGTCAGCACCACGGTGGCGACCTCGCGGTACAGCCCGTACGCCGCCGGTGCCGGACGGCTCGACGCCGCCGCGGCGGTGCACGGCACCCTGTACGCCACCGGTTCCGCCTTCGCCCGGCCGCGGTGGCCCTACCCGGACAGCGGCACGGTCCGCAGGGACGTCACCTACACCAACACCGGTGCCGCGCCCGTCAGGCTGGATCTGACGCTCGGTACTCCGGGCGCCCCGGCCGGCCTGTTCACCCTGACCGACTCGCGGGTGACCGTGCCCGCGCACGGCACCGCCACCGTGGGCGTGCTCACCCGTCTCGGGCCGGCGGCCGAGGACACCTCCTACAGTGGTTTCCTCGACGCCTCGGCGGCGGACGGCACCGCCCACGTGCGCACCACCGTCGGCGTGAACAAGGAGAGCCGCCGGGCGCTGCTGTCGGTCACGACGAAGGACCGCCACGGCGCGGGTCTGCCCGGTCAGCTCGTGCTCAAGGACATCACCCGCAACACGGTGCCGCAGGTCGTCGACATCGACGGCTCCGGCCGGCTGGACACCCGGCTGCGGCCCGGCACGTACGCGGCCTGGCTGTACGCCGACGTCCCCGGGCTGGACGACCCGCACTCGCTGTCCCGGGCGGTGCTCACCGCCCCCGAGGTCGTCGTCGACGGCGACCGGAGCCTGGTGCTCGACGCCTCCCGGCTGCGCAGGCTCACGGCCGTCACGCCGAAGCGGACGACGAACGCCTACGTCCGTCTCGACCAGTACCGCTCCTACCGGGACCTCGTGCCGTTCCACGAGGGCTACCAGCTCGAACCCTGGAAGTACGACAGCGTGTGGGTCACCCCGACACCGGAGGTGACCCGGGGTTCGTACACGTTCACCAGCCGCTGGCGCCAGGTCCAGCCGCGGTTGACCGTCGTGGCCGGCTCGCACACCTACGCCAGTGTGCTGCCGCAGACCATGTCCCCCAGCCTTCCCGAGGGCGCCGGCGGATACCGTGCCGTCGACGCGGGCACCGGCTCGGCCGACGACTTCGCCAGGGTGCACGCCGAGGGACGGGTGGCGGTCGTCCGGCGCGACGACGCGGTGACGCCGGTCGACCAGGCGAGGGCCGCCGCCTCGGCCGGCGCCCGGCTGCTGCTGATCGTCAACGACGGCACCGGACCGCTGGACGCCTGGGCCGACCTTCCCGAGGGTGCCCCGCTGCCGGTGGCGTCCGTCGGCACCGACGAGGGCCGTGACCTGCTCGCCCGCTTCCGGCACGGCGGGACGCCGGTCCTGAGGGTGACCTCCCACCCGTACCCGGACCACCTGTACGACCTGCTGCTGCGGCACGACGGGTCCGTCCCGCCCGACCTCACCTACCGGCCCGGCCCCGGCGACCTGGCCCGGATCGACGTGACCGACCGGGACACCCGGCAGGGCGAGGCCGTCGACATGCGCAGTGACGTCTCGCCCGACGGCACCTGGGCGGTCGGGACGCCGGTCACCGCGGTGCGGGCGCAGGGTTCCCACACGGCGTGGGTGACCGCCGGCCCGGACGCCGTCTGGGTGGACGCGGCGGCGGTGCCCGACCTGACGGAGACCGGCCCGGCCCGCTCCTACCGGCCGCGTGGGACGACCGAAGCCACCTGGTTCGGCGGCGTACAGCATCCGCGGCTGCTGGGCGACAGCGTCATCGACGTGCCGCCCGCGCGGGTGGGCGACCTCGTCGCCCTCTACGGCCTGCCCGCCTACGGCGACTCCGGCGGCCATGCGGGCAGCGCCTTCGACCCGGCGGCGACCGTCCGGGCCGCCCTCTACCAGGGCGACGAACTGCTCGCCGAAGGAGACGACCGGATCAGCGCCGAGGTGGCACCGGACACCCTCCCCTACCGTCTGGTGGCGGACACCACGCGTGACCTGCCCGGCCGTCCGTACTCGACGCGCACGCACACCGAGTGGGAGTTCCGCTCGGGGCACGCGGACGCGACGGCTCTGCACACGCTGCCCCTCGCGCAGCTCGACTACGCCGTGGCCACGGACCTGTCCGGCAGGGCGCGGCGGCGGACCGAGGTGACGGTCACCCCCTCGCACCTGGCCGGCGTCGCCGGGGGCCGGTTCGGGATCGTCACGCTCGACGTCTCCTACGACGACGGCGCGACCTGGCACCGGGCCGCCACGACGGGCCGGAGCCGGGGCGAGGGGACGCGTTTCCGTCTCGAGGCCCCGGCCGGAGCCCGGTTCGTGACGCTGCGGGCGTCCGCCCGGGACGGAGCGGGCAGCGGCGTGACCCAGACCGTGGTCCGGGCGTTCGGCCTGAAGTAGGACACCTTCCGGCACAAGCCATGTGCCCGCACCGAGACTCCCGGTGCGGGCCGACGGCCCCGCCTTCCGTCCGATGACTTACCCGCGCGTCCCGCTCGCCGCTTCCGCGGGAAACACGGCAGTCAAACGACGGACGCACTTCGCCTGACTTACAGCCACATTGGGAGGCATACCGGAGAAACCGCACCTTTCACGAAGGAAGAAACATGTCTCGTACATGGTTGATCACCGGCGCGTCCCGAGGCTTCGGCCGCGCCCTCGCGGAGGCGGTCCTGGAGGCGGGTGACCGGCTGGTGGCGACGGCCCGCCGTCCGGAGCAACTGGAGCCCCTCGTCACCCTGTACGGCGACCGGGTGCTGCCGGTGGCCCTGGACGTCACCGACGTCGCCGCCGCCCGGCGCGCCGTCCAGTCGGCCGTCGACGTCTTCGGCACGCTCGACGTGGTGGTGAACAACGCCGGGTACGCCAACAGCGCTCCCATCGAGGAGATGGCGGAGGACGACTTCCGCGCCCAGTTCGAGGCGAACTTCTTCGGTGTCGTCAACGTCACCCGTGCCGCCCTGCCGGTGCTGCGCGCGCAGCGCTCGGGCACGTTCGTGCAGTTCTCCTCGCTCGGCGGCCGGGTCGGCGGCACCCCCGGCATGGGCGCCTACCAGAGCGCGAAGTTCGCCGTGGAGGGCTTCTCGGAGGTCCTGGCGAACGAGGTGGCCCCGTTCGGCGTCAGGGTCGTCATCGTCGAGCCGGGCGCCTTCCGCACCGACTGGCAGGGCTCCTCGATGGAGCTGCACGCCGTGGGTCCCGACTACGAGGAGACCGTCGGCGCCATGAACAAGTACCGGTCGGAGAACAACGGCACACAGCCCGGCGACCCGGTCCGCGCCGCCAAGGTCCTCATCGACGTCGTGAACGACGACGACCCGCCGCGTCGGCTCCTGCTCGGCGCCGCGGCCGTGACCGCGGCCCTGGAAGCGGGCGAGGCCCGCGCCGTAGAGACCCGCAAGTGGGCCGCGGCCAGCGCCGCCGCGGACTTCCCGGCCTAGGCACGTCCGGGGCCGTACCCCTCCCGGCCGACCCGGCGCCTCCGGTGCCCGGCCTCCGGGGCCGCCCCGTCCTCCTCCGTTCCGTCTTCTGCCCCTCGCACACGTCATCCCGAAGGGAAACACATCATGTCCCCCAAGACCTGGCTCATCACCGGCGCCTCCAGCGGGCTCGGCAAGGCTCTGGCCGAACACGTCCTGGCCAGCGGCGACCAGGTGGTGGCGACCGCCAGCTCGACCGCGGCCACCACCGAGCTGGCCTCCCGGTACCCGCAGACCGCACTGGCGGTGAAGCTGGACGTCACCCTGCCCGCGGACCGCGAGAACGCGGTGCGGGCCGCCGAGGAGCGCTTCGGTGGCATCGACATCCTGGTCAACAACGCCGCGATCGACTTCGTCGGCGCCCTGGAGGAGCAGGAGGAGAGCGACTACCGCCGTATGTTCGAGGTCAACTTCTTCGGCGCGGTCGAACTCACCCGCGCGGTGCTGCCCGGCATGCGCGCCCGGCGCAGCGGCACCGTCGTCAACATCTCCTCGATGGACGGCCTGGCCAGTCTCCCCGCCAACGGCTACTACTCGGCCACCAAGTTCGCGCTGGAGGGCTTCACCGAGTCGCTCTGGCAGGAGATCGAGCCCATCGGCCTGCACGCGGTGATCGTCCAGCCCGGTTCCTTCCGCACCGGGATCGAGAACCGGACGAAGGTCTCCGGCGAGGCCATCGCCGACTACTCCGCCACGGCCGGGGTCTTCCGCACCATGATGGGCAGCCTCACCCCGGAGATGTTCCCCGGCGACCCCGAGCGGGCCGCCGAGGTGATCCGGCAGGCCGTGACCGCCCCCGAGCCGCCCCACTGGGTGGTCCTGGGCAGCGACGCCCAGCGCCGCATCGGCGCCAAGCTCGACCAGCTGCGCGCCGAGTTCGACGCCGGCAAGGAGCGGGCGTTCAGCACGGACTTCCCGGGGGCCGCCGACAACGCGGTGCTCTGAAGCCGGCGCGTCGCCCCCCGGCGACCGCGAGAGGCGCACTCGAGGTGGTCGTCCCGACCCCGGGTGCGCCTCTCGCCGTATCCGGCGCCCCGCCCCTTGGCGCGTCCGCGCCGGTCGACCCCACCGCCCACCCCGGCCTGCTGGACGGCGACGGCACCTACCAGATGCCCACCGCCTGCTACCTGGTGCAGGGCGAGGGCTGCACCGTGCTGGTGGACGCCGGCACCGGCCCGGTGCGACTTGAGTTCATCGCGGTCGGCGGTGCGCTGCCCGACGAACTCGCCGGGTTCGCCGTGGCGCTCGCGCCGGCGCCGGAGGGCGGCCTCTCGCGCACCGTCATGGAAGCCGCCCGCGCGGCCGGCGTCCTGGAGCCCGTCGAGGGGGACACCGTGGCGACAGCCCCCGGTGTCCGCCGGGGCGGGGACGGCCCCTGCTGGGTGAACGCGTGAGCCGGGGCTGTCCACGGACAGCCCGGAACGCCGCGCCGGCGGCAGGTGGTCGGGGCCACCTGCCGCCGTCGGCGGTCTCTGTCTGTGGTGCGTCTGCTGTGTGCGGGTCGCTCCGGAGGTCAGACGGTGATCGTCTTGTACTCGGTGTAGGTGCCGAGGCCGACCGTGCCGTACTCGCGGCCGATGCCGCTGGCCTTGAACCCGCCGAACGGGCCGTCGAAGGCGACGGAGGCGCCGTTGACCGTGACGGTGCCGGTGCGGACACGGCGGGCGACCGCCAGGGCGTGCTCCTCGTCGGAGGACCAGACGCCGCCGGAGAGGCCGTACTCGGAGTCGTTGGCGATGCGGACCGCGTCGTCCTCGTCGTCGTAGGCGATGACGACCAGGACCGGGCCGAAGATCTCCTCCTGCGCGATCCGCATGGAGTTGTCGACGTCGGCGAAGAGGGTGGGGGTGACGTAGTTGCCCTTCTCCAGGCCCTCGGGGACCTGCGGGCCGCCGGTGACCAGGCGGGCGCCCTCCTCGATGCCGAGCTGGATGTAGTTGCGCACCCGCTGCTGCTGGTCGGGGCGGATCATGGGGCCGATGAAGGTGTCGGGTTCGTTCGGGTCGCCGACCTTCAGCGACTCCATCAGCTCCTTCAGCGCGGTCACGACCTCCTCGTACCGGCTGCGGGGAGCCAGGATCCTGGTCTGGGCGATGCACGACTCGCCGTTGTTGAGCAGGGAGCCGAACTTCAGGCCCGCGACCGCCTTCTCGACGTCGGCGTCCGGCAGGATGATGGCGGCGGACTTGCCGCCCAGCTCCAGACTGACCCGCTTGAGCTGCTCGCCGGCGAGGGAGGCGATGCGGCGGCCGGCGCGCGTGGATCCGGTGAAGGCGATCTTGTCGACGTCCGGGTGCCTGACCAGGTACTCGCTGGTCTCCCGGTCGGCGGGCAGGACGCTGATGACACCCTCGGGCAGGCCCACCTGCTCCAGCAGCTCGGCGAGGAAGCCCATGCTCGGGGAGTTCTCCGGGGAGACCTTCAGGACCACGGAGTTGCCGGCCACCAGCGCCGGGATGATCTTGGAGGTGGCGGAGGAGAAGGGCGAGTTCCACGGGATGATCGCGGCCACCACGCCGACCGCTTCACGGCGCACCACGCTGCGCACGGGGGACGCCGGGTCCGACGGGGCGAACGTCTCCTCCCAGCCGAACTCCTCCGCGGCCTTCAGGTAGGCGTTGGCCTGCCGGGTGAGACCGGGCTGTCCGGCGCGGGTGAACCAGCCGGCCGAGCCGTTCTCCAGGGTGATCAGGGCGGCGATCTTCTCCGCGTTCTCCTCGCGCAGCGCGTTGAACCGGCGCAGGAGCGCGATCCGCTCCGCCGGCGGGGTCAGCCGCCACTCCCCCTCGTCGAAGGACTTGCGTGCCGCGGCGACCGCGCGGTCGATGTCGGCGGGCTGCGCCTGGGCGGCGCGGGCGACCACCGACTGGTCGTGCGGCGAGGCGATGTCGAGCAGCTCCGGGTTGCTCGGCTCGACCCAGGACCCACCGATGAAAAGCCGGTCATACGTGATCATGCGCTTTCTCTTTTCCGTGCTCTCGGTCGTTCGGACCTCTCGTCCAACCGCCACTTCAATGTAGCACTTCTGTTGGTTAGGTGCACATAGACGTGGTGACAAAACTCAGATAGGCCTCAGTGGAGGTACTCTTAAGGGATGAGAGCCGACGCTGCACGCAACCTGGAAACAGTCCTGACCACCGGAGCGCGCATGCTCGCCGCCGACCCCGGCGCGAGCATCGCGAGCATCGCCGCCGAGGCGGGTGTGGACAGGCGCACCGTCTACCGGCGCTTCGCCTGCCGCGAGGAGCTCCTCGCGGCCATCTACGAATCGCGTGTCACGGCCATCGAGCGGGCCATCGAGGACGCGCGGCTGCGCGAGGCACCCGTCGCCGTGGCCCTGCACCGCTACGTCGAGAACATCATCACCGTCAACCGCACGTGGCCCGTCGACCTCACCCGCATGCTCGCCGACGACACCATCCGCCGGCGCCGGGACGCCTGTATCGCCGAGGTCGACGCCTTTCTCCGCAGGGCCACCGACGAGGGGCTCCTGCGCCGGGACCAGCCGGAGGGATGGGCAGCACCGCTGCTGCCCGAGCTGGTGCACCTGGCATCGCACCAGCAGAGGCACCTGGCTCCCGGAAAGGCCGCCGACGTGGTGGTCGACACCTTTCTGCACGGCGTCGGAGCGTCCTGAGGCGGAGATCCGGACGGTGACATGGCTCGGGCCCGGCGGGAACACGTCCCACCGGGCCCGGCGTCCGTCGCAGGAGCTAGGTATAAAACTGCCGGACGTTGTTGACACCTGGGTCTCCGCCCACTATGGAGACCTGACATGCCCCCTTCCGCCAGTACAGCAGCAGGACCGCCAGGCCCAACGTTCATCCGCCGCCGCGTCGGCGTCTCGGACCGTGCATGCTCTCTCCAGTGTGAGACGGGTGGGACGAACCGCCGCGGTCGTCGCGACACGGGCGGGCCGGCCGGCGAGCACGCCTGCCGTGACACCTTCGAAGGGCCGACGGCCGTCTCGCCAACGTGCACCCTGTCACATGCGATCAACACCGGACACACGTTCAGCTCCGTGCGTGATCACATGTTCACCGGCCGGGCGGCGGAACGTCCGTTGTCTGCGGCGATGTCGGCATTGCGGGCCGCTCCGGGTGTGAACTCCGGTGCCCTGTCGGAGCGTTCACCAGGTGTCAGCGCTTGCGTCACCCGCTCCTGGGCGGCATCTGGATCCTGCATACCTTCCCGGCGCTGGTCGGCGGCCTGTTCACCCGCTGGTTCCACCGCTGGGCGTTGCTCGCCGGCTGGGCGGTCGGCATGATCCACGGCACGGCCGCGGCCTACGGCGTGGCCTCGCCGACGCAGAAGCACTTCGGCGGCTCCGCGAAGGAGATCCCCGGCATCGGGGAGATCGGCTACATCGCCCTGGACACTCGCTCACACCATCCCCGTCACACTCGTTCACAGGGGGGCCTCGGCTACGTGTATCCGTCCTCTTCGCCGGGAGAGCACGGCTGCGCACACATAGGCTCGGAAGGTGAAGGCACGAGGCGGGTCCGGTGGGAAAGGGAGTGGGGCGCCGTGGAGTCGCTCGTAACGATGATCGGCCGGGACGACGAACTGCGGCAGCTGTCCGCGTTCGTGACGGCCGTGGAAAGGCAGGCCCTCGTCCTCAGAGGGGAGACGGGGGTGGGCAAGAGCGCCTTGCTCGACCATGTCGCCCGGCTGGCAGCGCAGGCGGGCCACGAGGTGATCCGGACCGCAGGGGTCGAGGCGGAGTCCGGACTGCCGTTCTCGGGCCTGCACCAGCTGGTCCACCCCCTGCTCCCCGCCGTCGACGGCCTGGACCAGGTGCATCGCGGTGTGTTCGACACCGTCTTCGGGCGCAGTGCCGGAAAGCCACCCTCCGTGATGTCGCTCGGCATCGCCGTCCTCGACCTGCTGTCCCTGGCCTCCTCGGCGAAGCCCCTGCTGCTGGTGCTCGACGACGGCCAGTGGCTGGACGCCTCCAGCGTCGCGGTGATCGGGTTCGTGGGGCGCCGACTCACCGGCAGCTCGGTGAAGCTCGTCGTCGGCCTGCGCTCGGACGTGGCGTCGGGTTTCGACACCGCCGCCCTGCCGGAACTGCCGGTCAGGTCCCTTGCCGACGAGGCCGCGCGGCGACTGCTCGACCTGCGCCGGCCCGGCCTGGACACGCACGTCAGCCGTCTGGTGCTGGACCAGGCCCGGGGCAACCCGCTGGCGCTGCTCGAACTCTCCGCCCACCTCGACGGCGACCGCACGGGAGCCGGGGCCGCCCAGCTCCTCGGCTCACCCGACGCCGCGGTGCCGCTGCCGGTGCCCCGGCGTCTGCAACACGTGTACGGCACCCGGATCAGAGCCCTCGGTGACGACGTGCGTCAGGAGCTGCTGCGCGGCGCTCTCGACGGTGTCGGGGCGACACCGGGAACCGTGCCCGCGCCCGGATCGAGGCGTTACCGCATGCGTGACGCCGAAGAGGCGTTGGAGGCGGGCCTGTTGGGCATCGACCCGGTCAGCGGCGACTTCGTCTTCCGGCACCCGCTGGTGCGTTCCACCGTGGTCCAGACGGCGACGCCCAATGAGCGCCGGGCCGCCCACGCGGCCCTCGCGCGCGTGCACCGTGACGACGTGGAGAGGAGCGCCACGCACCTGGCGGCCGCGGCGGTCGACCCGGACGAGGAGGTGGCGGCCGCGCTGGAGGCGGCGGCCGACTCCGCGACCCGGCGCGGCAGCGCCGTGGCCGCCGTGGCCTGGCTGACCCGGGCCGCGGAGCTGAGCGAGAACCGCGAGGACCGGTCCCGCCGGCTCGGTGACGCGGCCTTCGCCGCCGGACACGCAGGGCTCTTCGACCAGGCCCAGCGCCTCATCCGCTCCGATCACGCGGCGGGCGCGGACGAGCCCCCCGCCTCCGTGGTGACATCGGCCTATCTGGCGTTCTTCGAGGACGGGGACGTACGGCACTCGCACCGCCAGGTGGTCACGGCGATCAAGACCCTGCGCGAGCGTGAGCCGGGCAGGGCGTCCGACGTGCTCACCCGGCTGGTGAACCTGCTGCTCGCGATCGACCAGTACGCGGGCGACCCCGCCCAGTGGGAGGAGACCCGAGCGTTGCTCGGCTCGCCGGGCGATCCGGTTCCGTCGCGCTCGCTGATCTACCGGGACGCGTGGGGCGACGTGGTCCGGCACGGTGCCGGTGTGGCGGAGCGGGTGGAACGTGAGTTCACCGATCTGTCGGGCATGGAACCCTGGGACATCACCCGGCTGTCGGTCGCCGCCTACCACGTGGACACGCTCAGCCAGTACCGGCCGCTCCTCCAGCGCACCGTCGACCGCGAGGCCGAGACGGGCTTCGTCCGCAACAGCATGACCATGCTGCACCTGATCATGCTCGACCAGATGGCGGTCGGCGAGTGGGACGAGGCCGAGCGGACCGGACAGCGCGACCTGGAGCTGACGTCGTCCCACGGATACGCGTTGCTCGCCCAGCACACACGTGCGTATCTGGGGCTGCTGGCCGCGATGCGCGGCCAGACCGAACGCGCCCGGGAACTCCAGGCCACCGTCGACGCCTGGGCCCGCCCCCGCAGCGTCGGCTTCCTCACCCAGATCGCCGACGCCATCGGCACCGCCGCCGCCCTCAGCGAAGGCGACTACGAAGCCGCCTACCTCCACGCCATCGGCATCAGGCGGAGCTGACGTGGCAGGAACGCCGGATCGCCGATCTCGCCGCCATCGGCCTGACCAACAAGGAGATCGGCGCGCGGATGCACCTGTCGCCGCGCACGGTCAGCTCCCACCTCTACCGGGTCTTCCCGAAGCTGGGCATCACCTCCCGCGCCGCCCTGCGCGACGCCCTGGCCAGGCTGGAGGAGGACACCTGAGGTGAAAAGTCGTGCCGAACGACGGCCGTGAGTGTCACCTCAGTCGAATGACTTAGGTGCCCGGATTCCGTACCGCGGACGAGGTGTCGGCCGTCACGGTGGCGGATGTGGTGGCCGGGGTCGCCACCTGCGCCGCCGTAGCGGAACGCCGGGCATCGCGGGAGGCAGTCCACCCACCGGGCCCTGTCACCGCATCGGACCGTCATGTGACTGATGTGTCCTGATTCGCGACAGACGAGAGTATGTGCCGCCGGTCCGGCCACGGAAAGGAGACGGTCTCCGTCCCCCTTCCGACCACCGGGAACGTCCTCGCGTCACCTGTTTGACAGGTGACGGGTCGTGTGCGAGGGTCATCGCGCCAACAGTCGCAGTGATCCCGTACCGCCGATGCGAGCGAAGGTTCCCCGGGCACGGACGGGTCATCGAACACGCACGACGGAGGGTTTCAGATGATCAACAGGCGTACTTTCAGCAAGGCCGTCGGCCTGGGCACCGGCGCGGCCGCCATCTCCCTGTCCGGCCTGCAGAACCAGGCGTCCGCCGCCACCTCGCACCAGGCGAGCGGCAGGCCCGTCCCCACCGTGCCCACCATCACCCCGGGCACGCACACCACTTTCCCCGCGCTGAAGCAGGTCAAGGCGGGCGTCCTCGACATCGGCTACGCCGAGGCCGGCCCGGCGCACGGCCCGGTGGTCATCCTGCTGCACGGCTGGCGGTCTTCGCCGGCTTCGACTGGGGCTCGCGCACCGCCGACATCATCGCCGCCCTGTGGCCCGAGCGCGTCAAGGCCCTGGTCTCCACCAGCGGTTACGTCATCACCAACGTCAAGGCGCAGCTGGCGCCCGCCGCCCCGGCCGTCGAACACCTCTGGTGGTACGAGTGGTACTTCGCCACCCCCCGCGGCAAGCAGGCCCTGGAGGACGTCAAGGACCGCATACCGCTGTGCCGCTACGTGTGGACCCTGGTCTCCCCCAACTGGAACTTCTCCGACGCCACCTTCGACCGCACCGCCCAGGCCTTCCACAACCCCGACTACGCCGCCATCGTCCTCTACAACTACCGCTGGCGCATCGGCCTGATCGAGGG
>NZ_JNWV01000022.1 GCF_000716535.1 Streptomyces flaveolus
CCCCAGGGTCAGGTCCAGGACCGTCAGCGACTCCTCCGCGCCCTCGGGACCCACCGGCACCAGGGCCTTGGGGAGGGTGTCGGTGTAGGGGCGCAGACGGCGCCCGGCGCCGGCAGCCAGTACGAGGCCTATCATCGCGGTTTCTCTCCTTTGTTTCAGCTGTGCCGAGGCACTGTACGTCGTGACCCGGCTCGGGCACCCGGGGAGAACTCGCTCCAAGGCCCCGACAAGAGGGTGTGGCCCTGCCCGAAGGGACAGGACCACACCCGGTGGGACGAGGCTCAGTCCTCGTCCGCGGCGGTGGAGACCGTGGTGGTCTTCTTCGCCGTCGACTTCGCGGCGGCCGTCTTGGCGGTCTTCGCCGTCTTCTTGGCCGTCGTCTTCTTGGCGGCCGTCTTCTTGGCCGCGGTCTTCTTGGCGGCCGTCTTCTTCGCCGTGGCCTTCTTGGCCGCCGTCTTGCGGGCGGTCTTCTTGGCCGGCGCGGCCTCCTCGGCGGTCTCCCCGGTCTCCGGAGCCTCGGCGGCCGGGGCCTCGGTGGCCTCCTCCGCCGTGGCCGACGGGACGACCACGACGGCCGCCTCCTCGGGCGCGGTCGGCGCGGTGGCCTTGCGCACCGCGCGGCGGCGCGGACGAGCCGGGGCGGCGGCGCTCACGGCCTCCGCCGGCTTCTCGCCCTCCGCCGGAGCCTCGGCGACCGGAGCGGGCTGCTCCGCCGGGGCCTCCGCGACGGGCGCGGTCTCGGACACCGTCACCACGGCGGCCTCGGCGCCCGCGGGAGAGCCGGCCGGGGCCGACACCTTCCGGGTCGCCCGCCGGCGCGTACGGCCCTTGGGCGCGGCCTCCTCGGCGGCCGGGGCCTCGGCCTGCGGCGCCGGAACCACCTGGTCCTCGGCGGCCACGGGCTCGGCCAGCGCCTCGACGGCCGGCTCCGGCCGCACCGGGAGCGCCGCCGCCTCCTCGGCGGTGACGTCCTGAGCGGTCGGAACCGCGGCCTCCACGGCCTGCTCGGCCGCGGCGGTCTGCTCGGTCCCGGCGGCCTCGCTCGCAGCGGCCCTCTCGGCCCTGGACGCCCGCCCGGCCTTCTCCGCCTTCGGCGCGCCCGCCGGAGCGGACACCCGGCGGCTCGCCCGGCGCCGCGAACGGCCACGGGTGGCCGCCGCCTCGGCCTCGGCGACGCTGCTGTACAGCTCCTCGTCGGGCGCGAACTCGGGTGACGGCAGGGCCACCGGCTCGGCGGCCTCGGCGGCCACCTCCACGGCGGTCTCCACCTCGGGCTCGACGGCCTCGCCGGTCTCCACGGCCACGGCGGCGGTCTCGTGCACGTGCTCGTGCGCGGGCTCCGGCGCCTCGGCGCCCCGGCCGCGCTTCTTGCGCTTGCCGCCGCCACCGTTGGCGGTCGCCTGGTCCAGGTGGACGATGACACCGCGCCCGTTGCAGTGGACACAGGTCTCGGAGAACGACTCCAGCAGGCCCTGGCCGACGCGCTTGCGGGTCATCTGGACGAGGCCCAGCGAGGTCACTTCCGCGACCTGGTGCTTCGTACGGTCGCGGCCCAGGCACTCCAGCAGGCGGCGCAGCACCAGGTCCCGGTTCGACTCCAGGACCATGTCGATGAAGTCGATCACGATGATGCCGCCGAGGTCGCGCAGCCGGAGCTGGCGCACGATCTCCTCGGCCGCCTCCAGGTTGTTCCTGGTGACCGTCTCCTCCAGGTTGCCGCCCTGGCCCGTGAACTTGCCGGTGTTGACGTCGATGACGACCATCGCCTCGGTCCGGTCGATCACCAGCGAACCGCCGCTGGGCAGCCAGACCTTGCGGTCCAGCGCCTTGGCGAGCTGCTCGTCGATCCGGTAGGTGGCGAAGACGTCGACCTCGGAGGTCCACCTCGACAGCCGGCCGGCCAGGTCCGGGGCGACGTGCGAGACGTACCCGTGGATCGTCTGCCAGGCCTCGTCACCGCTGACGATGACCTTGGAGAAGTCCTCGTTGAAGATGTCGCGCACGACCCGGACGGTCATGTCCGGCTCGCCGTACAGCAGCGTCGGCGCGTTGCCGCCGTTCTTGGCCTTCTTCTGGATGTCCTCCCACTGCGCCTGCAGCCGCTCGACGTCCCGGCGCAGTTCGTCCTCGCTCGCGCCCTCGGCGGCGGTGCGCACGATGACGCCCGCGTCCTCGGGGACGATCTTCTTGAGGATGGTCTTCAGCCGGGCCCGCTCGGTGTCGGGCAGCTTGCGGCTGATGCCGGTCATCGAGCCCTCGGGGACGTACACGAGGTAGCGCCCGGGGAGGGAGACCTGGCTGGTGAGCCGCGCGCCCTTGTGCCCGATCGGGTCCTTCGTGACCTGCACGAGGACGGACTGGCCGGACTTGAGCGCGGACTCGATCCGGCGCGGCCCATTGGCCATGCCGAGCGCCTCGAAGTTGACCTCACCGGCGTACAGGACCGCGTTGCGGCCCTTGCCGATGTCGATGAAGGCGGCCTCCATCGACGGCAGCACGTTCTGGACCTTGCCCAGGTAGACGTTGCCGACGTACGAGGTCGACTGCTCCTTGTTGACGTAGTGCTCGACGAGCACACCGTCCTCGAGGACGCCGATCTGCGTGCGGTCGCCGTGCTGACGGACGACCATCACGCGCTCGACGGCCTCGCGGCGGGCCAGGAACTCGGCCTCGGTGATGATCGGAACACGCCGGCGCCCCTGCTCACGGCCTTCCCGGCGGCGCTGCTTCTTGGCCTCCAGACGGGTCGAGCCCTTGATGGACTGCACCTCGTCGGACGGCTCGCTGGGCTTGCGCGGCTCGCGGACCTTGACGACCGTGCGCTCCGGGTCGTCCTCGGACGGCTCGGCGTCCACGGAGGTGTCACCGGCCCGACGGCGGCGGCGACGGCGCCGGCGGCTGCTGGAGCTGGAGCCACCGGACTCCTCGCCACGCGCCTCCTCGGCGTCCTCTTCCTCCTGCTCGGCGGTGTCCTCGGCGTCCTGCGCGGCCTGCTCGGCGGCCAGTTCCTCGGCGTCGCCGTCCACGCCCTCGCCGGACTCGCCGTCGGCCGCGTCACCGCGCCGGCGACGGCGTCCGCCACGGCGGCGGCGACGGCGCGAGCCGGACTCCTCGAAGCCCTCGGCGCCCTCCGTCTCGTCGCCCTCCTCGCCCTCGGCGAGGTCCTCGGCGGCCTCCGGGGCGTCCTCGGCGTCCTCCGGCTCCTCGGTCTCGGCGGCGGGCTCGACCGGCCTGCTCTCCTCGGCGGCGGCACCACGGCGGCGCCGGCGCCTGCGGCCACCGGTCTCGACGCGCTCCTCCGCGTACTCCTCGGTCTCGTCCGCCTCGGGGGCCTCGTCGACCTCGGCGGCCTCGGCAGCCGCCTCGGCGGCGGCCCGCTCCGGGGTCTGGAACTGGGGCTCGGTGAACACCGGCGCCTGGAAGACGGCGACAGCGGGGCGGGCGGGCCGGCGCGGGGCCTCGGCCTCCTCCGCCTCGGCGGCCCGCGGAGCGGCGAACCCGGACGCGGCGCGGACGACCCGGCGCCGGGCCCGACGCGGCGCCCCGGCCTCGGCCTCGGCGGGCGGTGCGGGAGCCTGCGGAGCCTGGGCGGGCTGGGTGGCCGCGGCCGGCTCGGTGGTGTGCGTGGTCGCGGGGACCTCCGGGGTGTGGGTGGCCACCGCGGCCTCGGCCTCTGCGGCGTCCTCGGTGGCAGGGGTGGTGTCGGGCGCGGACACCCGGCGCGTGGCACGACGGCGGGTACGGCGCGGAGCGGCTTCCTCGGCCACGGGGGCCTCCGGAGCCTCCTCGGCGGCCTTCGGCTCCGTGGCGGCGGGGACCTCCACGGCCTCCGCTGCCTCCACGGTCTCCACCGCTTCCTCGGCGTCGGGCGTGGTGTCGGGCGCGGACACCCGGCGCGTGGCACGACGACGGGTACGGCGCGGAGCGGCTTCCTCGGCCACGGGGGCCTCCGGAGCCTCCTCGGCGGCGGGCGCCTCGGACACGGCGGCCTCCGGCTGCGCGGCCGGAGCGGCGGCGGGGGCCTCCTCGGCACCCGTCGGGGCGCCGGCGGGCGCGGACGCCCGGCGGGTGGCCCGGCGACGCGGACGCGCGGCGGGAGCGGCTTCCTCGGCGGGGGCGGCGGCCTCCGCGGCGGGTTCCCGCGTGGTCTCGGCCTCGGCGGCGGCCGCCGTGGTGGACGCGGCGGCCGGGACCACGGTCTCGGCGGCCTCGGCGGACGACGGCGCGCCAGCGGGCGCGGACGCCCGGCGGGCCGCACGACGACGCGGACGCGCGGGAGCGGCCTCCTCGGCGGGCGCGGTCTCGGCGGC
The DNA here is from genome assembly GCF_000716535.1 of Streptomyces flaveolus. Lineage (GTDB taxonomy): Bacteria > Actinomycetota > Actinomycetes > Streptomycetales > Streptomycetaceae > Streptomyces > Streptomyces flaveolus_A. The sequence goes on from NZ_JNWV01000022.1 coordinate 4,311, forward strand.
GGGCGCGGTCTCGGCGGCGGGCGCGGTCTCGGCGGCAGCGGCTGCCGTGACCGGGGCCTCGGCGGCCACACCGGACTCGGCGGCACCGGCGGTCGGCGCCGACACGCTGCGCGTGGCCCGGCGCCGGGTGCGGCGCGGCGCGGCCTCCTCGCCGACGACGACCTCGCCGGCCTCGGGGACGGCGGCGGTCTTCTCCGGCTCGGCCGGTACGACGGTCTCGGCGGCCTCGCCGGACGCGGGCGAACCGGCGGGCGCGGACGCCCGGCGAGTCGCCCGGCGCCGCGGACGCGCGGCCGGGGCGGCTTCCTCGGCGGGGGCGGCGGCCTCCGCGGCGGCAACCTCTTCGGTTCCCTCGGCCTCGGTGATCTCGCCGGTCTCGGTGGCCTCGCCGACGTCCTCGGTCACCTCGGTGACCTCGTCGGTCTCCGCGACCGGTATGGCCGGCACGGTGACCTCCGCGGGCGCCTCCGCCGCCGCGGCGGGCGGGCCCGCCGGGCGAGAGGCGGCACGGCGACGCCTGCGCGGCGGCAGGGTGTCGCTCGGAGTGTTCAGTTCGGAACCCTCAGTGGGTTCGGTCGGTTCGAGCATGCGGGCGTTTCTCCCGTCAGGCTCCCGGGCGCCGCACCTGGTCCGGCACCGGTCCCAAGGGACCGTCCGCCGTTGACGTCCGCGGCCCGCGCGTTGCGCGATGGCCGCCGTCCGGGGCGCGGGCGCCGCACGGGAGCACTCTGTGTCCTGTCTCGCCGGTTCCGTACGCCTTGTCGGTACGGCCTGGCGAAAGTCTTCTGGTCGGTGCGCTGCCCGACCCAGGTGGCTCCCGAGTACGAGGGCGGCGCTACGACGTCCGTCCCTACGCGGGACCTTCCGGCGTCGGCGCCGTCGCGGCGGCGGCCGGCTGGGCCGTCAGGGCCCCGGCAGCCTCGCGGTCGGGCGCGAGCGGGTCGGTCACCGTGCCGGTCTCTTCATCGAACAGCCCCTGCGCCAGCCTGGTCACCGCTGCGGGGACCGGCGGCGCCAGGTCGGCCACGGCGCGGAGACCGGACAGGACGTCGTCGGGTCGTACGGCAGGCGTCACGTGCCGAACAACCAGCCGCAGTATCGCACAGGGCTGGTCGGTCGGCCTATCAGCCGGCGCACCGTGCGTCTCCAGGCTCACCACGGCCGGGCGGGCGTCGAAGGTGCGGACGCCGTTCTTGGTCATCCGCTGCACCTCGACGGCGTCGGCCTTGGCGAAGGCCTGGACCGCGCGCTCGGCGTCGACCGGGTCGACGCCGTCCAGCCGCAGCTCCCATACGGAGGCCGTCAGCCGGTCGGCGAGGCCCGAGGTCCGCGCCTCGACCGCCTCGACGACGTCGAGGCCGGCGGGCAGCGACTCGTCGAGGAGGACGCGCAGGGTCTCGGGATCGCGCGCTTCGGTGAGCGCGATCTCCAGGTACTCCGCCTCACTGCCCGTGCCGGTGGGTGCGGCATTGGCGTACGACACCTTCGGATGCGGCGTGAACCCGGCCGAGTAGGCCATGGGCACCTCGGCGCGGCGCAGCGCACGCTCGAAGGCGCGCTGGAAGTCTCGGTGGCTGGTGAACCTCAGGCGGCCGCGCTTGGTGTAGCGCAGTCGGATGCGCTGCACCGCGGGTGCGGGCGGCGGGCCTTCGGGCTGTCGCTTGCCCAGTGTCCTAGTCCTTCGTGAGAGCGGTCGTACTCCTACCAAGAGTACGTGTGTCGCGGGCGGCGGGTTCCCGCCGGTCCACCGCGGCCGGCTGCCGGGGCTCGCCGAACAGCATCCGGCGGAAGTCCGCGCGGGCCTGCCGCACGGTGTCCCGGGCCGTGGCCAGGGCCTCCCGAGAGACCCGGCCCACCGCGCGCAGGCCCTCGGCGACAGGCCGCAGGACGGCGTCCCGTACGACGTGTCCGACCGGGGTGAGGACGGTCCGGTACAGCCAGCGCACCGGCTCCACGAAGATCCACCGGAAGAGGGTCCCCAGCGCGCGCCCGACGGCCAGGGAGATCCGCCCGGCGACCCGCCAGGCGTGTCCGAGGGCCTCCCCCACCTCGCGCGCGACGACCGCGAGGAACCGGCCGACGGGGGCGAGCACCCAGCGCCACAGCGCGAGCGCCGGCAGCACGAGCAGGACGCGGGCGGTCCAGTACAGGGCCAGACCGGCACCGGTGACGAGCAGTCCCAGCAGCCGTGCCAGCCCCCGTGCGCACCAGGCGACGGCCCGGCCCACGGGAGCGAGGACCCAGGTGTACAGCCACCGCGCGGGTACGACGAGCAGGTACCGCAGCAGCCAGGCGACGGCCGTGTACACCCCGGCCCCGAGGGCGGCCAGCACCACGCCGACGCCCTTGAGCAGCCAGGCCACCGCGTGCCCGACCGGGGTCAGCACGCGCCCGTACACCCACGCGAGCCCGGCGCCGGCCCCGCGCGCCAGCCGGGCGAGGGCGTGGCCGACGGGGGTGAGGACGTGCCGGTGGAGCCACACGGCCGGTATGACGAGGAGGACCTTGCCGAGCCGGCCGAGCGCCCAGCCGGCGGGCACCAGGACGTACCGCCACAGGCCCACGAACGGCCACACGAACACCGCCCGGCCGGCCCACAGCAGGGCCCGTCCGAGCGGCCTGAGCACGGTGTCCCGCAGAAACCGCCCGGTGACGACCAGCGCGTCCCACACCATCCGCACCGGCACGACCAGCACCAGGACGACGATCCGCACCGGCAGGCGGACCGCGACGACGAGGCACCCTTCGGGCTGGTGGGACGCGGGCGGCGGCTTCTGGAGGTCCATACAGGCGTAGACGCGCCGACCGCCCGTTCGGATCCGGTCAGGTCACGCGCGCTTTGTAGGACTCCGGATAGCGTTGCGTGAACTTCACGGCCACGACCAGCAGGGCGATGGGGACGACCCAGTTGAACCAGTCGTCCTGGGCCGGGTACCGCACGGCCAGCCAGGTGGAGACCGTCATCAGGGCGAAGGCCACGCCCCACAGGGCCGTCAGCACCCGGTTGATGTGCCGGAAGACGGGCGAGTCCCAGAACTCCCGGGGTGTCTGTTCGCGGGCGTACTGCGCGGTGAAGGGGTCGGTGAGCAGCGAGCCGAGCGCCACGGCGGCCACCAGCCCGTTCGAGATGACCTGGGCGTACGTCTCCAGCCAGGCGAGTTCCCCGCGGTCGAGGGCCAGCGCCAGGACCGAGAGGACGGCGAAGAAGACGATGCCGGTCACGTCGAGGACGCGGAGTCTGCCGTGCAGCATGTCCTGCGCCGACAGGACGATCGAGGCGACCAGGGCGGCGAGGGCCGCGTACTCCCAGGTGCTGGGGCCGGCGACCACGCCGAAGATGATCCACGGGGCGAAGGAGAAGAAGACGCCGCCGGTGCTGACGGGCTTCCTGACCGGGGTCGTCGTCGCCGTCTGCTGAGCCATGGGAGGCCTCCCGTCGGGTCGCGCGGCCACCCCCGCTTCCTCCTATCGTGCCGCCGGATGGCCGCCCGGCGCCCGTCGTGCGGTCCCGGCGGAAGACCCCTAGCGTGAACATGCGGTCCGGACGGTGGAGGGGTGCCGCTGCGACCTGCCCGGGAACCGCCATGAACTACCGATTCAGCGAGAACGCCCAGTTCGACTACGAGATCCTGATCGCGCTGGGCTCGGCCTGGCGACGGGGCGCCGATGTGGGCGAGGTGCTGGCCACCGCCTCCGCCGTGGCGGACGGTGACGCGGAGACGTGGTTCGGGGCCTGGACGCGGCTGGCCCGAAGGGTCCGTGAGCAGGCCGACCGCGGCGCGGCCGAGGGGATGGCGGTGAGCGCGCGGGACGGCTGGCTGCGGGCCGCCGGATATCTCGGCACCGCCCTGGTGGGCGTCGACGCGGTCGCCGGTCCGCAGGAGCGGCTGGCGGAGGTGTTCCCCGAGCACCGGGCGTGCTTCGACCGCTTCCTGCGGGCCTGGGACCCGCCCGCCGAGCCGGTCTCGATCCCGTACGAGGACACGTCCCTGCCCGGGTATCTCGTCAGCCCGCCCGGCGCCTCGGGACCGCTGTCCACACTCATCGCCAACAACGGCAGCGACGGCCCGATCAGTTCGGCCTGGACGCTGCTCGGCGCCCCGGCGGTGGCCCGTGGCCACCGCGTCCTGCTCTTCGACGGCCCGGGCCAGCAGTCGATGCTGTTCGAGCGGGGCGTCACCTTCCGGCCCGACTGGGAGAAGGTCATCACCCCGGTCGTGGACTTCCTCCTCTCCCGACCCGACGTGGACCCCCGGCGGATCGCCCTGGCGGGCATCAGCCAGGCCGGCTACTGGGTGCCGCGCACGCTGGCCTTCGAGCACCGGATCGCCGCCGCGGTCGCCGACCCGGGCGTGGTCCGCGTCGCGGACAGCTGGTGGCGGAACCTCGGCCCCGACCTGCGCGCCCTGTGGGAGTCCGGTGACCGCGAGGCCTTCGACGGCTACGTCGGGGAGGGGCTGAAGCAGGACCCGGCGCTGGCCGCGACGTGGCGCTGGCGGGCGAAGCCGTACGGCATCGAGTCGCCGTTCGCCCTGCTGACCGAGGTGTCCCGGTACGACGTCACGCCCGTCGCCGGACGGATCACCACCCCGCTGCTGATCACCGACCCGGACGGCGAACAGTTCTGGCCGGGCGCCTCACGGGAGTTGTACGACCTCCTGCCCGGGCCGAAGCAGCTCGTGCGCTTCACCGAGGAGGAGGGGGCCCATCTGCACTGCGAGCCGATGGGCCGGGCCCTGTTCGAACAGCGGGTCTTCGACTGGCTGGACACGGTCCTGGGCGCGCTCTAGCCCGGTGCCCGGACGCGTCACCTCTTGCGGCTTCGGCGGGGTCGTTGCCGTCGCCCGGGGGCGGCGGGCCCGGGGCCGGAGGTGACGTGCGGTGCCGAGAAGTGCCGGTTGGCGATGACCTGTTGGCGAATGGCCTCCGGCAGGTCCGGCAGGGCGAGCAGCAGGTCGCAGGCGCGTACGGCGGCGGTGTGGTCGCCGACCCAGTGGGCGGTGACGGAGAACTCGAACAGCAGCCCCCACCGGTACACCCAGGACCGGGTGAAGAGCAGGTCGTCGGGTTCCGGCCGGCCGATCACCTGGGAGAGGAGGGCGTGCGCGGTGCGGTGTCTGCCCTTCGCCCGCAGCCTGGACGCCAACTCGTAGACGGCTTCAAGGCGTTGCGGCCGCGCCTCCCAGGCCCTGCTGAACGCGTCCAGCGCCCCGGGCCAGTCGTCGGTGCGCTCCGCCCGCAGGATCCCGGACTCCAGCAGGGAGACGTACACCTCCTCCGGCCAACCGCCCATCGCGGCGCGGCGTTCGTAGAGGGCGACGGCCTCCTCGGCGTGCCCGAGGTCGCGTTCGGTGTTGGCCAGGTAGAAGACGGTGCGCGGGTTGTCCGGGTCCCGGTCGAGTTCGCGGCGCAGCAGCCGCGCGTCGCGCTCGAACTTCTCGGCGCGGCAGCCGCCGTCGGCGTGGTCCTCGATGACCAGCGCGTCCAGGTTCTCCTGGGTGTCGGGCCCGTCGGTGCACGGGTACTCGTGGGTGACGCCCTCGTAGCGCCACTCCAGGTCGCCGCTCATGAGGTGCTTGAACCGGTGCTGGGTACCGGGAGTGTCGTAGCGCAGCATGTACGACGTCGCGGTGAGCCTCGGCAGCGGGGCGTCCTGGCGCAGTACGTGGTCGGCGTCGAGCGTGAGCAGGTAGTCGGCCTTGCCGCGGGCCCGGCGGATGTTGCTGGTGCGGTTGTGCCCGAAGTCGACCCACTCCTCCTCGACGAGTTCGCCGGGGACGCCGTCCAGCACCTTGCGGATCAGTTCCCGGGTGCCGTCGGTGGACCCGGTGTCGGAGATGACCCAGGTGTCGATGAGCGGCCGTACCGACGTGAGACAGCGCTCGATGACGAGGGACTCGTTCTTGACGATCATGCACAGGCACAGGGTCTGCGGCTTCACGGCGGCCAATGTGGCACATGCTCCTCGCCGGGCCGCCGTTCCACGCGCGGAGCCGGTGCCGGGGAGCCCCGAATGGCCGTGCGATGGGGCGATCGGGTGACAGAGGGTAAACAATGACCCATCAGACGGCATGGATTCGCCCGACTTGGGGATAAGAGGCCCCTTTTGGCCCGTACGAATCGGCCGGTCTCGAAAGTTCGGGTCACGCTCGCACTGGAGTCCGGGATCTCCCCCGGACAAGAGTCCGGACCCCACCCGGACCGCTTCGAGTCAAGGAGCACGACTATGAGTCCTGACCACAGGACGTCCCCGCTCGGACCGCTGGCCCGGGACGGGATCAGGAAGGCCGGGATGCTGGCCTCGCTCGCCCTGGTCCTCGCGGCCGGAGTGGCCGGCCCCGCCGCCGCGGCGGCACAGAGCACGAGCGGCCGGGCGGCCGTCACGGCCCGCACGGCGGGCGGCGAGGGATGCGACGGCCACTCCCACCACACCCCGAAGGCGCCGGCCACGTCCCCCCGCGCCACCGGCGGGGAGGACGGCTCGTGCCCGACGACCGGCCCCACCGGCCCGACAGGTCCCACCGGTCCCACGGGTTCGACCGGCCCCACCGGGCCGACCGGCTCCACGGGTCCGACCGGCCCCACCGGACCGGGCGGGCCGTGCTCCGACATCGACGCCGTCCAGTTCAACAACGACTACGAGCTGCGGGCCGCGCTCACCGGCGGCCGCACCTACGCGGGCATCCGGGACATCAGCGGTGCCGTGCCCGGCTTCCTGTGGACCGACCTCAGCAACCTGCCCAACTATCCGAGCACGGCCTGCGGCGTCGCCATCAACGAACACAGCAACGGTCCGAACAGTGTCAAGATCGACGTACTGACCACGAGCGGCCAGGTCTGGGAAACGACCTGTTCGGAAACCAGCTCCCCGCCCCCGCCGCCGATCCATCCCATCCTGACCTGCACCAGCCCCTGGGTCCTCCAGCACTCCCCGACCCCGGACGCCGTCAACGGCTAGCGCGGCCCCGCCGCACCCGAGCCTCCTCCCCGCGGGAGGAGGCTCGCCCGATCACCGGCCCGTCAGCCGGCCGGCTGCGCGGTGCTCAAGGGCGAGGATCCGTCCCGATCCCACCAGGACGCCGGCGCGGCCGGGAGCCGGTCCCCGGACCACAGCTCGAACCAGACGGTCTTGCCGGTGGCCGTCCGCGTGCTGCCCCAGGCGTCCGCGAGCATGTCGATCAGTTCCGTGCCCCGGCCGCCCTCGGCGTCCGGTCCGGCGACGACGCGTACCGGGCCGGCGGACTCGGTGTCCTCGACCTCGCACAACAGCCGTCCCTCGCGCAGCCGGAGGTTGAGCCTGAGCGGACCCCGCGTGTGGCGCAGCGCGTTGGTCACCAGCTCGCTGACCAGCAGTTCCGCGGCGTCGACGAGGTCACCCACAGCCCACTCGGCCAGTTGCGCCGTCACCAGCCGCCGGGCTCGGCGCACCGAGGTCGGCTCCCGCCGCAGGGGCCAGGACGCATCCCAGGCGGTGGCCCGGCCGCGGGGGGCCTCCAACTGCCGCAGCGGTGCGAGCGTGCGGGTCCACAGAGCCCGTTGCCTGGTGAACCACGACGGTGCGGCACTGCGGGGGGACCGGCCCTGCGAGCGCAGGGCGAGGGGGGCGGCGATGACGTGAGCGGCCATGACGATCAGTCTTTCCGGGGCGGGTGGTGGCCGGCCGCCGGTGAACGCGCCAGGTTCGGCCACGCGCGTTCATGTAGCGGCCGCTACACTCAAATATAGACGTAATGGGTGCTACGGTAAAGACAGGTAAAAAAGTAACGAAACGGGGTCATCTGGAACGTCCGTCACGTGCTCAGGAGCCCGCATGCCCCGCCCACCCGACCCGGCCAAACGACGCGCGCTCCTCGACCACGTCCGCGCCTACGTCATGCGCAACGGCCTCACCGACCTCTCCCTGCGCCCGCTGGCCCAGTCTCTGGGCACCAGCGACCGCATGCTCCTGTACTACTTCGGCACCAAGGAGCGCATGGTCGCCGAGGCACTCGCCCTCTACGAACGGCGCCCCCTCCTGCGCACCCGCGCGTTGCTGGAGACGGTCGGCCCCCCGCGGACGTCGCCGGCCTGCGACGTTTCATGGAAGAACTGTGGCGACGGTTCAGCGAGCCCGACGTGCGCGCCGCGCTGCCCCTCTTCCTGGAGGTCATGAGTGCCAGCGTGCTCCACCCTGACCGCTACGGACCCGTCATGCGCGACGTCGTCACCGAATGGACGGACCTGCTCGCCTCCGTCTTCCGTGGCCTCGGCATGGACGAGAACCTGGCCCGGACGCACGCCACCCTCCTCACCGACGCCTCCTTCGGCCTCCTGATCGCCCCCCTCGCGGACGGGCACTGGGAACGGGCGGACGCGGCCTTCCACGCCCTCCTGGACGCCCTGGAATCCGGATGGTCGACAGCGGGAGGGCGGTGAAGCCGCTGTGATTCAGTCGGCGTCGTCGCCGCACCCCGGCTCGGCCGGCCTCGGCGGGTGCGGCTGGGTGCCGTCCTTGGCGACCGGCCGGAAGTAGTGGTCCAGCGCCCAGGCGGCCACGCGGGTGCCGGCCCGGCAGCCGGCCACGTCCGCCGTACGGGAGTGGACGCCGCCCCACACACGGGCGTCGACGACGTCCCGGTCGAGGTCCTCGGCGGACCCGTAGAACCGCGTGGTGCCGGTGACCTCGGAGTGGACACGGAGGTCGATGCGCGAGGTGCCGAGAACACCGGTCAGGGCGCGTGCCACGGCAGCGGCGACGGTCGTGTGGCCGGCGACGTAGTCCGGGTGCGGTGGCGTGGGGAGCAGCGGCTCCCAGGCCGGGTCCGCCGTCGTCGCGGGGTTGCCGTCGGTGTCGGCGAGGCGGATGGCGGTGATCGGCCGCCAGGAGCCGTAGTGGAGCTTGGAGTCCCACGCGGTGACCACGGCGTCGGTCGCCGACGCGTTCACCGCCGCGAAGAGCCGGGCCGTCTCGGCGATGCCGAGCCGGTGCCGGGCGGCGTGGTCCCGTACGGCTGTCTGGACCTGCTCGACCAGGTTGCCACTGAAGAAGAGGGCGGTCTCGGTCTGCCGCGCGCTCCTGCCCGAGCCGGTCTTCGCACCCATGACCTTCAGCTCCTGGACGTCCTCGGCGTATGCGGCCGAGGAGAGGGCGGGTGGTGCGCCGGGGCGGAACTGCCGCGGGGAGACGAGCAGGAGCGGGCGGAGCCTGGCGAGCCAGGTGTCGATGAAGGGCTGGAACGCGGGCGGGGTGGGCCGCCAGACCCCCGGTGCCGGGGACGCGGTGAAGGGAACGTCCGCGAACCTGCCGTCCCCTTCCCGGAGTTCGATGACGCGGGCGGCGGCGCGCTTCCCGTAGTCGACGCCCCGGTCTCTGGCCCGACCGGCCGGGAGCGCCGCGAGCGAGTCCGCGTAGGCGGTGTCGAGCCGCTCCTCGAACGCGGGGAAGTAGGTGAGCAGCACGTCGTGGGCCGCGGTGGCGGCGGCCGCCGCGGAGGACGCCCCGGCCGGACCGCGCCCGTGCCATTTGTACAGGTCGTAGCCGCCTTCGATCCCGACCACGGCGTTGTACACGGCGACGGAGACGAACCCCTCCCAGATCGCCACCTGCCCGGAGGGGCGTGGACCGAGGCTGGTCGTGATCGTGTCGGTGGCGATGGCGTTCCATTCGCGGACCACGGCCGCCGGATCCGCCGCGGCCCGGGTGTCCGCGTCGGGGGGAGGTGCGGCGGCGGTGAGCGCCATAAGAGCGACGGCCGCGACGGCACAGAGGATCGACCGGACAGACGAACGTGGAGGAACGGCAAGAGGGGGCTCTTGAGGCACGGCGTGCTCCCTGGAGTCGGGGGGTGCCCAAGGCGTAACAGCGGCCCGGTGTGTGAGCAAGACAACGCGCCGCCGAACGCCGACATGCATCCGCTCGCGGACGGTCTGCTGACCGGGATCCTGGATCGCGTAACGGCCTGGTCCGCTTGCCGTGCGTGAGATATTGCGGGCCCGGGAAGTCAATCCGCCCTCCGCACGGGCTGGTTGGGACCTCGCGCTCCTTCCTCCACCGCACGGACTCACTGAGCGGCGTGCCGTGGATCACGGTCGGCCCACGCCGGCGTGGCCCCCCAAAAGCGCGTTCTGATCCGGGCCCGAGGGTGGCTCACCCGCTCGGATGCGCTCGGCGAGCAACTGGTCGCGGGGGTGTGCATGGTGAGTTCATGAACACAACACCTCACTCCAAGAAGGCCGTTTCCCGGATTCCGCGAGTATTCGCGGTGAGCGCCGCCGTGGGCATCGTATGTGCGACGGGTGTGGCGACGGCCACGTCCGCCGTGGCAGCGACGCCCGCTGCGCACGTCGTCACGAAGGCCACCCCAGCCTACGGCCACGGCGGCGGGGGCGGCGGCGACGAGTTCCAGTGCGGCAACGGCCTCCTCCCCATCCTCAACTTCTGCAACTGACGCACGGATAGCGGCAGTTCCTGCCTATCGACCGCGCAACCGCACAACCGCACATGTCAACTCCACCCAACGCAGGGCGGTCTGGAACAGGGACAGGATCCCTCTTCCCGGCCGCCCTGCCGGCCGCATCCGACGGTCTGCGCCCACTGCTCCGGCCGGTGCGAGGAAACTCGTCGTGACCCAGGGCGTCGGGGGACCCCATGCGCCCGCACCACCCGGTCGGGGGCCTCACTCACGTCCGTGCGCGAGACGAGGCCGAAGGCGCCGACGGGTGATGACGCGAAGCGCTGACCGCAGCCGACACAGCGGCCGCCTCCTCCTCGCTCACCCCCTTCAGCGCCTCCACCACCCGATCGAGCGCCTCGCTCACCTCAGTGCGTGTGACCGCTCGCAGCCGGCGTCGGTCCCGCGTTCTTCACCGTGAGGGGCAGCAGCTTCTTGCCGGTCGGGCCGATCTGGATGTGGGTGTCCATCTGCGGGCAGACACCGCAGTCGAAGCACGGGGTCCAGCGGCAGTCCTCGACCTCCGTCTCGTCGAGGGCGTCCTGCCAGTCCTCCCAGAGCCAGTCCTTGTCCAGGCCGGAGTCGAGGTGGTCCCAGGGCAGGACCTCCTCGTAGGTGCGCTCGCGGGTGGTGTACCAGTCGACGTCCACGCCGTAGGGGGCGAGGGCCTTGTCGGCGCAGCGCATCCAGCGGTCGTAGGAGAAATGCTCGCGCCAGCCGTCGAAGCGGCCGCCGTCGTCGTACACCGCGCGGATGACCGCGCCGATGCGCCGGTCGCCGCGGGAGAGCAGACCCTCCACGATGCCCGGCTTGCCGTCGTGGTAGCGGAAGCCGATGGAGCGGCCGTACTTCTTGTCGGCGCGGATCTTGTCGCGGAGCTTCGCGAGGCGCTCGTCCGTCTCCTCGGCGGAGAGCTGCGGGGCCCACTGGAAGGGGGTGTGGGGCTTCGGGACGAAACCGCCGATCGAGACCGTGCAGCGGATGTCGTTCGAGCCCGAGACCTCGCGGCCCTTCTGGATGACGCGGGTCGCCATGTCGGCGATCTGAAGGACGTCGTCGTCGGTCTCCGTCGGTAGGCCGCACATGAAGTACAGCTTCACCTGGCGCCAGCCGTTGCCGTAGGCCGTGGCGACCGTCCGGATCAGGTCCTCCTCCGAGACCATCTTGTTGATGACCTTGCGGATGCGCTCCGAACCGCCCTCCGGGGCGAAGGTCAGACCCGAGCGGCGGCCGTTGCGGGTCAGCTCGTTCGCCAGGTCGATGTTGAAGGCGTCGACGCGGGTGGAGGGGAGGGACAGACCGATCTTGTCGTCCTCGTAGCGGTCGGCGAGGCCCTTGGCGACGTCGCCGATCTCCGAGTGGTCGGCCGACGACAGCGACAGCAGGCCGACCTCCTCGAAGCCGGTCGCCTTGAGGCCCTTCTCCACCATCTCGCCGATGCCCGTGATGGAGCGCTCGCGCACCGGGCGGGTGATCATGCCCGCCTGGCAGAAGCGGCAGCCGCGCGTGCAGCCGCGGAAGATCTCCACCGACATCCGCTCGTGAACCGTCTCGGCGAGGGGCACCAGCGGCTGCTTCGGATACGGCCACTCGTCCAGGTCCATGACCGTGTGCTTGGACACGCGCCACGGGACGCCCGACTTGTTCGGGACCACGCGGGCGATACGGCCGTCGGGAAGGTACTCGACGTCGTAGAACGCCGGTACGTAGACCCCGCCGGTCTTCGCGAGACGGAAGAGGACCTCCTCGCGGCCACCGGGGCAGCCCTCGGCCTTCCACTCGCGGATGATCCGGGTCATGTCGAGGACGGCCTGCTCGCCGTCGCCGATGACCGCCGCGTCGATGAAGTCGGCGATCGGCTCCGGGTTGAAGGCAGCGTGACCGCCGGCCAGGACGATCGGGTCGTCGATCGTGCGGTCCTTGGCCTCCAGCGGGATACCGGCCAGGTCCAGCGCGGTGAGCATGTTCGTGTAGCCCAGCTCCGTGGAGAAGCTGATGCCGAACACGTCGAAGGCCTTCACCGGGCGGTGGCTGTCCACCGTGAACTGCGCGACGCCGTGCTCCCGCATCAGCGCCTCGAGGTCCGGCCACACGCTGTAGGTGCGCTCGGCGAGGACCCCTTCCTGCTCGTTGAGGACCTCGTAGAGGATCATGACGCCCTGGTTGGGCAGTCCGACCTCGTACGCGTCCGGGTACATGAGCGCCCAGCGGACGTCGCACTCGTCCCACGGCTTGACCGTGGAATTGAGCTCTCCGCCGACGTACTGGATCGGCTTCTGCACGTGCGGGAGCAGAGCTTCGAGCTGCGGGAAAACCGACTCGACAGGCATCTCGCGAACCTTCATGAGCTGACAGGGGGGACCATCAAGCCTAACCCGCCCGACGGCCTCCCCCGAACGCTCAGCGAACCGTCCCGGACCTGATCCCCCTCCAGCGGCCGGGCAGCTCCGCCTCGGTCGCCGCCGCCCGCGCCTCCTCCCTGCCGTAGAGCACCCCGTAGGTGAACGCGCTCTCCCCCGCCGCGTGCGCCACCGCCGCGAGTTCCCGGAGGGTGCGGCGGGCCATGACGCCGTCCTGGTGGTCGCCCAGGAGGGTGGTCAGGGACTTCATGGCCTTGGTGAGGGCGCGGGCGGGGGCACCGAGCGCCTCGGTGGCGGCCTCGGCGGCGTAGCGGGTGCGCTTGGCCTTCTTGCGGGCCTCGTGCAGGGCGAGGTCGCGGTCCTGCCCCGGCGGCAGCGCCAGCGCGTGCTCCACGAGGTCCGTCAGCTTCTTCTCGTCCTTGCGCAGGGCCTTGGCGAGCGCCTTTCCCGGCTTCCGGCCGGCCGCCTCGCGCAGCGGCGGGTCCGCGAGGAGGGCGTCCAGGGCGTCCAGCAGGGCCAGATGGCGGCGGGAGTCCAGCACGCCGGTGAGGTGGGCGTGGGAGCCGCCCTGCCGGGCCCGGGACCAGGCGGCCAGCCGCTCGGGGACGGGGCCGGCGATCAGGGCGTCCGGGAGTGCGTCGAGGGCGGCGGTCAGGCGGTCGGCCAGCACCTCCTGGTCGCGGTCGACGCCCAGTTCGCCGGCGAGCCACTTCAGCTCGGCGGCGACGGGGTCGGTGACGGTGCGGTCCAGGACGGCGCCGAAGGTGCGCAGGGTGCTGCGGGCGCGGCGGGTGGCGACCCGCATGCGGTGCACGGAGTCGGGCAGGTCGCGGCGGACGGCGGGGTCCAGCTCGACCAGCGCGTCCCGCTGGGCGCGGAGGTAGGCGAGGACATGGTCACCGGCGGTCACCGGCGGCGGGGGCCCGGCCTTCTTCCGGGGCCTGCCGCCGGCTGTCTGTTCCAGGGCGCGGGCCAGCTTCGACGGCGACGGGGACGGCCGCACGCCCGCCTTGCGCAGCCGTTTCTCCACCTGGTCCAGGAGGGCCGGGTCGCCGCCGTCGGCCAGTTCCACCTCGATCTCGGTCCACTGGGCGACCCCGCCCTTGCCGCTCAACCGCTCGGCGGTCACGGCGTCGACGCTGGCCTCGGCCAGCAGCGCGCCCCGGGCGTCGACGAGGTGCCGGACATCGCGGGCGGAGCGCAGCCGGACCAGCGGGACGAGCTCGGCGTCCCGGACGCGGGAGCGGACGAGGGCCGCGATCTCCTCGGGGACGGTGTCGGAGAGCGGGGCCTGGATCTCGTCGCGGACTCCGGGGGCGACCGGGAACTTCAGATGCCAGCCGGCGTCCGCGCCGCCGGTGCGGCGGCGCAGGGTGAGTGCGGCGGCTGCCAGGCGTTCGTCGACGGTGTCGTAGTACGTGGCGTCGAGTTCCATCAGGCCCTTGTCCAGGACGGCCGCCACCGCGCCGACGCCGGTCAGGTCGGGCAGCCCGCTGTCGTCGGACTCGTACTTGCGCTCGATCTCGCGTTTCTCATCCGCCATGCACCGAATCTAGTGTCCGGGGCGCCCGTTCGGCAGGGGGCGCCGCCTACGCCGACATGGGCCGTTGCACCTTGATCGACTGCAGGAGTCCCACCGCGACCCACACCGCGAACATGGACGAGCCTCCGTACGACACGAACGGCAGGGGCAGACCGGTGACCGGCATGATGCCGAGGGTCATGCCGATGTTCTCGAAGGACTGGAAAGCGAACCAGGCCACGATCCCGGCGGCGACGATCGTCCCGTACAGCTCGGTCGAGTCACGCGCTATCCGGCAGGCGCGCCACAGCAGGACCCCGAGGAGGAAGATGATGAAGCCGGCGCCGACGAAGCCCAGCTCCTCCCCCGCGACCGTGAACACGAAGTCGGTCTGCTGCTCGGGCACGAACTGGCCGGTGGTCTGCGAGCCGTGGAACAGCCCGGCCCCGGTGAGTCCGCCGGAGCCGATGGCGATGCGGGCCTGGTTGGTGTTGTAGCCGACACCGGCCGGGTCCAGGTCCGGGTTGGCGAAGGCCGCGAACCGGTTGATCTGGTACTCGTCCAGGATGTGCAGCTGCCAGATCGCGATGCAGCCGATGACACCGGCGGTGAGCAGACCGAACACCCAGCGGTTGGAGGCGCCGGAGGCGAGCAGCACGCCGAGGATGATCGCCACCATGGCCAGCACCGAGCCGAGGTCGGGCATGAGCAGCAGGATCAGGATCGGTACGGCGGCCAGGCACAGGGACTGGAACACGGTCCGGTGGTCGGGGTACGGCTTGTCGCCCGCGTCCACCCGCGCGGCCAGCATCATGGCCATGCCCAGGATGATCGTCACCTTGAGGAACTCGGCGGGCTGGAGCGAGAAGCCGCCGATGACCAGCCAGTTGCGCTGGCCGTTGATCGTGGCGCCGAGCGGGGTGAGGACCACCAGGGCGAGGCACACCGACAGGCCGTAGAGGATCGGCACGGCATTGCGCAGGGCGCGGTGGCCGAGCCAGACCGTGCCGATCATCAGGGCGATCCCGATGCCGAGGTTCATCAGGTGCCGGATCAGGAAGAAGTACGGGTCGCCCTGGTTCAGCTCGGTGCGGTTGCGGGTCGCCGAGTACACCAGCAGGGAGCCCAGCAGGGACAGGGCGGTGGCCGCGAGCAGTATCGGCCAGTCCAGCCTGCGGGTGAGCGAGTCGCGGGCGAAGATCCTGGTCCAGCCGGCCCGCTCGGGGCCGTACCCGGAGACGGAGAAGCTGTTCGCGCCGGTCATGAGGGCATCCTCCGGCTTCCCCTCCTGCGAGGCCGCCTGCGGGTGTCGCGGTTGCCCGAGGTGGGCGGGGGCGTGGTACCCGCGGGCTGCTGGTCGTCGCCGTTGGTCGGGTTGTTCTTCTGGGCGGCCTCGGCGTCCTTCGCCGGGTCGCCGGTGATCTTCGGGGCGGTGATGGTGCCGTCCGTGCGGACCTTGGGCAGGCCCTTCTGCGGCTCGGGCAGCAGTGCCTTCCCGGCGTCGATGGAGCCGTCGCCCTGGACGCCGTAGAGCGCGCTGTAGATGTTGCGCACGGCCTCACCGGAGGCGCCGGAACCCGTACCGGCCTGGGCGATCGTCATGATCACCGTGTAGTCCTTGGAGTAGGTGGCCAGCCAGGACGTGGTCTGCTTGCCGTAGACCTCGGCCGTACCGGTCTTGGCGTGCAGCGGGATCTTGTCCTGCGGCCAGCCGCCGAACTTCCAGGCCGCCGTACCGCGGGTGATGACGCCCGCGAAGGCGTCGTTCATGCCCTTGAGGGTGGCCTGGCTGACGGGCAGCCTGCCCCGCTTCTTCGGCTTGATCTCCTGGACGGTCTTACCGTCGGCGCTGATGATCGCCTTGCCGATGGTGGGCTGGTACATCGTGCCGCCGTTGGCGACGGCTCCGTAGATCACGGCCTCCTGGATCGGGGTGACGAGGGTGTCACCCTGGCCGATGGAGTAGTTGATCGAGTCGCCCTCACGCATCTTGTTGCCCTCGAGGCAGTTCTCGTAGGCGATCTTCTCGACGTAGGAGCCGTCCTTCTTGCCGCTCTTGCACCAGGCGTCCTTGTTGGCCTTCCAGTACGCCTGCTTCCACTGGCGGTCGGGGACGCGGCCGGTGACCTCGTTGGGCAGGTCGATGCCGGTCTCCCTGCCGAGGCCGAACTGGTGGGCGGCCTTGTAGAAGTAGTCCTTCGGCTGGCCCTTCTTCGGGTTGATGCCGCCGTCCTTCTTCCACTCCTTGTCGGCCAGGTAGTAGAAGACGGTGTCGCAGGAGACCTCCAGGGCGCGGCCGAGCGGGATCGGGCCGAAGCTCTCGCCCTCGAAGTTCTTGAAGACCTGGCTGCCGACCGAGTAGGAGCTGGTGCAGGGGTAGCGGCCGTCGAAGTCGTAGCCGGCCTCGACCGCGGCGGCCGTGGAGACCACCTTGAACGTGGAGCCCGGGGCGGCCTGACCCTGTATGGCCCGGTTGAGCAGGGGGTAGTCCGAGTCCTTGCCGGTGAGGGCCTTGTAGTCCTTGGCGGAGATGCCGCCGACCCAGACGTTCGGGTCGTACGTCGGCGCCGAGGCCATGGCGACGATCCGGCCGGTCTTGGCCTCCATCACCACGACGGCACCGGAGTCGGCCTTGTAGTTGGTGCCGGTGATCTTGTCGAACTGCTTGCGGGCGGCCTTCATCGCCTTGTCCAGCTCGTACTCGGCGACCCGCTGGACGCGGGAGTCGATGCTGGTGACCAGGTTCGAACCGGGCTCGGCCGCGTCCGACTTGGCCTTGCCGATGACCCGGCCGAGGTTGTCGACCTCGTAGCGGGTGACGCCCGCCTTGCCGCGCAGCATCTTGTCGTACGTCCGCTCCAGGCCGGAGCGGCCGACCATGTCGGAGCGCAGGTAGGGGGAGTCGGTGTCCTTGGCCTGCTGGATCTCGGCGTCGGTGACGGGCGAGAGGTAGCCGAGCACCTGCGCGGTGTTGGACTTGCCGGGGCCCGGGTAGCGGCGGACGGCCTCGGGCTCGGCGGTGATGCCGGGGAAGTCCTCGGAGCGCTCGCGGATCTGGAGGGCCTGCTTGGCGGTGGCCTCGTCGGTGATCGGGATCGGCTGGTACGGCGAGCCGTTCCAGCAGGGCTGGGGGGTCTTGGCGTCGCACAGCCGGACCTTCTGCATGACCTCCTCGGGGCTCATCCCGAGGACGCCGGCCAGCTTGGTGAGGACGGCCTTGCCGTCGTCCTTCTGCTTCAGCAGGTCGGTGCGGGAGGCGGAGACCACCAGGCGGGTCTCGTTGTCCGCGAGGGGGACGCCCCGGGCGTCCAGGATGTCGCCGCGCACGGCCGGGTCGACGACCTGCTGGACGTGGTTGCCGGACGCCTCCTTCTGGTACTCCGCGCCCTCCCGGATCTGCAAGTACCACAACCGGCCGCCGAGCGTACCGAGGAGGGAGAGAACGAGGATCTGGATCACGACGAGCCGGATCTGGACCCGTGGGGTCCGACCGGTCTCGGGGATGTTGGTCACTGCGGCTGCCTCCCCCTCTCAGTGCGCCTGTGCGAGAACGCGTACGAATGATGAACGACCAGCCTGTGAACCCGCGTTCCAGGAACGCTGACCCGTTCGAGTGAACTCGTCAGGGTGGAACTCCCCGCCCCTCACAGCCGCTTGACCCCCTTGATGCGGCCGGCCCGGGCGGAGCGCGTGCGCGCCTTGGCCTTCAGGACGCCCAGACCGCTGCGCTGGCTGCCGATGCGCAGGCCCGTGCCGGAGGAGAGCCAGCCCGAGGAGATGTCCCCGGCCTTGGCCGCGGGCCCGGTCTCGGTGAGCGGGTCGTTGTCGGCGCGGCGGGCCAGCCACATCACGCCGGGCACCACGAACGGGGCGAGCAGCAGGTCGTACAGGGCGGCGGAGAACAGCAGCCCGGACAGGCCGACATGGCGGGCGGCGGTGTCGCCGACCAGGGCGCCCACCCCGGCGTAGAGCAGGGTGGAGCCGATGGCGGCGGCGACCACGACGGCCATCGGGCCGGTCGCCGACTTCAGCCGGCCGTTCTCCGGCCTGATGAGTCCGGCGAAGTAGCCGATGACGCACAGCACGAGCGCGTACCGGCCGGCCGCGTGGTCGGCCGGCGGGGCCAGGTCGGCGAGGAGACCGGCGCCGAAACCGACGAGGGCGCCGCCGACATGGCCGTAGACCATCGCCAGGCCGAGGACGGTGAGCAGCAGCAGGTCGGGGACGGCGCCCGGCAGGTGCAGCCGGGCGAGGACGCTCACCTGGATCACCAGGGCGACGACGACCAGCGCGGTGGAGAGCAGGATCCGGTTGACACGCATGGGGATACAGCTCCTACTGCTGCTCGTCGTTGGCGGGGGCGTCGGCCGACGGGGTGACCGTCACGGTCACCGTCGGCGTCGGGACCGGCTTCGGCTTGGCCGGGAGGACGGTGTCCCGCGGGTCGCTCTTCGGTGGCGCCACGACCACGCCGACGATGTCGAGCTTGGTGAAGCTGACGTATGGGGTGACGTACAGCGTGCGGGTCAGGCCGCCGCCGGAGGGGTCGACGCGGGAGACCACGCCGACCGGGACACCGGGCACGAACGGCTTGTCGGCCTGCGAGCCGAAGGTGACGAGCCGGTCGCCCTTCTTCACCTCCGCCTTGCCGTTGAGCAGTTCCACGCGCAGCGGGCGGTCGCCCTGCCCGGAGGCGAAGCCGAGTTCGTCGCCCGCCTCCATGCGGGTGCCGACGGTGAAGTCGGGGTCGTTGGCGAGCAGCACGGTGGAGGTGCTGGGGCCGACGGTGGTGACCCGGCCGACCAGGCCGTCGCCGTTCAGGACGGTCATGTCCCGCTTGATGCCGTCGTCGGCGCCAGCGTCGATGGTGATGGTCCAGGAGAAGCCCTGGGCCGATCCTATGGCGATGACCTGGGCGCCCTTGATGCCGTACTGCCCCTCGCCGGCCACCTTGAGCAGCTTGTCGAGCTGCCGCAGGCGGCTGCGGTTGCGGTCGTCGCTGCCGAGCTTGGCCTTGAGGGCCGCGTTCTCCTTCTCCAGTGCGGCGAGCCGGTCGTGCCGGCTGCCGGAGTCGCGGATCGCGGAGACGGCGTTGCCCACCGGGTCCACCGCGGAGGACAGTCCGTTCTCGACCGGGCCGAACACCGCCGCGGCGGCGTGCCGGGCACCGTCGACCGGGGAGTTCCGGCCTCCGCGGATGTCCACCGTGATCAGCGCGAACGCAATGGCGACCAGCAGGACCAGGAGCAGCCGGCTCTCTTTCGTGTCCCTCACGTGCGGCGGCCGTGCCCTTCCTCAAGTAGGAATTCGTCGGACCCCTGGTCGACGCGCATGCTGCGGCGCGACCCAAGAGGCCCGTTTGCGGGAGCTTATGCCTCTATATCAACGATCCGCCGCACGAGAGGAGAACGTCTCGTACGGCGGAATCGAAGAGTTACGTCATCTGCGCGGCTGGGCGTCCAGGACCTGCTGCAGCGCCTCGAACTCCTCGACGCACTTGCCGGAGCCGAGCGCGACGCTGTCCAGCGGGTCCTCGGCGATGTGGATCGGCATGCCGGTCTCCCGCCGCAGCCGCTCGTCGAGCCCGCGCAGCAGGGCTCCGCCACCGGTCAGAACGATTCCGCGGTCCATGATGTCGCCGGACAGCTCCGGCGGGCACTTGTCGAGGGTGGTCTTCACCGCGTCCACGATCGCGTTGACCGGCTCCTCGATCGCCTTGCGGACCTCGGCCGCCGAGATGACGACGGTCTTCGGCAGCCCGGACACCAGGTCCCGGCCGCGGACTTCGGTGTGCTCGTCGGTGTCGAGGTCGTACGCCGAGCCGATCGTGATCTTGATCTGTTCCGCCGTGCGCTCACCCAGGAGGAGGCTGTACTCCTTCTTGATGTACTGGATGATCGCGTTGTCCAGTTCGTCGCCGGCGACGCGGATGGACTGGGCGGTGACGATCCCGCCGAGCGAGATGACCGCGACCTCCGTGGTGCCGCCGCCGATGTCCACCACCATGTTGCCCGTGGCCTCGTGAACCGGCAGACCGGAGCCGATGGCGGCGGCCATGGGCTCCTCGATGATGTGCACCTGGCGGGCGCCGGCCTGGGAGGACGCCTCGATGACCGCCCGGCGCTCGACGCCCGTGATGCCCGAGGGCACACAGACGACGACCCGCGGCCGGGCCAGATACCGCCGCTTGTGGATCTTCAGGATGAAGTAGCGGAGCATCCGCTCGGTGATCTCGAAGTCGGCGATGACGCCGTCCTTCAGCGGACGGACCGCCACGATGTTGCCCGGCGTCCGGCCGATCATCTTCTTCGCTTCGGCACCGACCGCGAGGATCCCACCCGTGTTGGTGTTGATCGCCACGACGGACGGCTCGTTCAGTACGATCCCGCGACCCCTGACGTACACCAGCGTGTTGGCGGTCCCGAGGTCGACAGCCATGTCACGGCCGATGAACGACATTGAGTTCCCCATCCGGATTCATCTGGCCTCCCTGAGCCTTTGAGGGCATGTCAGGTCGGCGAGGCGGGTGCTGTGACGTGAAGGCTTCCATCGTAAACGCGCCTGCACGAACACTGCGCGAGGGTCTCCGCCATTGTCACCAGATGGCGTGCCGCCCCGCTTGTGGAGACGGGCGTTCGGGGGCGCTCGTTCCCTCAAATGCCAGGACTGTGCCGGTGAGGTCCGGGCGTGCTCCCGGACCTCCTCCGCGGCGGGCGGGCGTTACGCGCGGCCCGGGAAGAAGATCTTCACCTCGCGCTCGGCGGACTCCTCGGAGTCGGAGGCGTGGATCAGGTTCTCCCGCACGATCACGCCGTAGTCACCGCGGATCGAACCGGGCGCGGCGGCGATCGGGTCGGTCGGGCCGGCGAGCTGGCGCACGCCCTCGATGACCCGCTCGCCCTCCACGATCAGCGCGACGACCGGACCGGAGGACATGAACTCGACCAGCGGCTCGTAGAACGGCTTGCCCTTGTGCTCGCCGTAGTGCTGCTCCAGCGTGTCCTGGTCCAGGGTGCGCAGCTCCAGCGCGGTGATCTGCCAGCCGGCCTTGCGTTCGATGCGGCTGATGATCTCGCCGGTCAGGCCGCGACGGACGGCGTCGGGCTTGAGGAGGACGAGGGTGCGCTGGCTCACGGGAGGCTCCTTACACGACTTGCGGGTGCGGTGGGACGAGGTTACAGGGCGTGTCGGGGCCTTTGTTACGCAGCGTCAGCCGTGGAGGAGGAGGACCGGTCCTGGGCCGCGAAGCGGGCCTTCGCCTCGTCCACCTTTCTCCCGAAGTGCACCGAAGCCCACCACAGCGCCGCGAACACCGCGCCCAGGAAGTACATGGTCGGGACGACGACACCGGAGGCGATCAGGGCGAGCTGAAGGGCCCAGCCGAGGGCCACCCCGCCGGGCCGGGTCACCATGCCGCACAGCAGCACGCACAGCAGCATGGCGATGCCGCTGACCAGCCACACCGTGGACGTGGACAGGTCCGGGTCCTTCATGGCGACGAGTCCGGCGAAGCCGATGACGAAGAACTCGCCGATCAGGGTGGATGCACAGAGCGTACGCATGGCCGACTCTCAGCCCTTCCCCAGGAGCAGCCGGGCCTCGCCGACCGTGATGACGGAACCGGTCACCAGCACACCGCCGCCCGCGAACTCGCCCTCCTCCTCGGCCAGCGTGATCGCGGCCTCCAGGGCGTCCGGCAGCCGCGGCTCGACCTGCACGCGCTCGTCGCCGAACACCTCGACGGCGATCGCGGCCAGCTCGTCCGCGTCCATGGCGCGATGGCTGGAGTTCTGCGTGACGACGACCTCCGCGAAGATCGGCTCGAAGGCCTCCAGCAGCCCGCGCACGTTCTTGTCGCCGCTCGCGCCGACGACCCCGATCAGCCGGGTGAAGTCGAACGCCTCCCGCACGGCCTCGGCGGTGGCCTCGGCGCCCGCCGGGTTGTGCGCGGCGTCCAGCACGACGGTGGGAGAACGCCGCACGACCTCCAGCCGGCCCGGGGACGACACGGCCGCGAACGCCTTGCGCACGGTGTCGATGTCCAGCGGCTCCGCACGCTGCGCGCCGACGCCGAAGAACGCCTCCACGGCGGCGAGCGCGACGGCCGCGTTGTGCGCCTGGTGGGCGCCGTGCAGCGGGAGGTACACCTCGGGGTACTCGCCGCCGAGGCCGCGCAGTGTGAGCAGCTGCCCGCCGACCGCGACCTGCCGGGCCACGACACCGAACTCCAGCCCCTCGCGGGCGACCGTGGCGTCCACCTCGACGGCCTTCTTCAGCAGCACCTGCGCCGCGTCCACCGGCTGCTGGGCCAGGATGACGGTCGCGTCCTGCTTGATGATGCCGCTCTTCTCGCCGGCGATCTGCGCGTGCGTCTCGCCGAGCCGGTCGGTGTGGTCGAGGTCGATGGGGGTGACGACGGCGACGTCGCCGTCGATCACGTTGGTGGCGTCCCAGGATCCGCCCATGCCGACCTCGACGACCGCGACGTCCACGGGGGCGTCCGCGAAGGCCGCGTAGGCCATGCCGGTGAGCACCTCGAAGAAGGACAGCCGGTACTCCTGCTGCCCGTCCACCATCTCGACGTACGGCTTGATGTCCTGGTACGTCTCGATGAACCGCTCGGCGGTGATCGGGGCGCCGTCCAGGCTGATCCGCTCGGTGATCGACTGCACGTGCGGGCTGGTGTAGCGGCCGGTGCGCAGCTCGAAGGCGCCGAGCAGGGCCTCGATCATGCGGGCGGTGGAGGTCTTGCCGTTCGTGCCCGTGATGTGGATCGAGGGGTACGACCGCTGGGGCTCGCCCAGCACGTCCATCAGCGCGGCGATGCGGCTGACCGAGGGCTCCAGCTTCGTCTCGCCCCAGCGGGTGGCCAGCTCCGCCTCGACCTCGCGCAGGGCCTTGTCGACTTCGGGGTCCTCGGGGCGGGCGGGTACGTCCGCCTGCGGGGAGCCGCCCTGGGTGCGCAGGGTGCGGCTGCCGGCCTCGATGACCGCGAGATCGGGGTCGCGGGTGGTCTCGGCTTCGATGATCTCGTCGAAGGAGTCGAGGGGGTCGGGGGTGTCGCTGGTGCCGGGCGCTTCGCTCACGAGGCCCAGTCTACGGAGCGGGTGCCTGCGGCGCGGCGCCGGTATGGGGTGGCTTGTCTCGCCGGCCGGCCGCGGGCCGCCCTGGGCTGGTCGCGCCCGCGCGGCGGAGCCGCATGCCGATACGGTCCCGCGTCCCTGACGGGACACGCCGAGGGCCCCGGCGCCTCATCGGCGCCGGGGCCCTCGGCGACGGCTCACGCCTGCGGCAGCTTCTCCAGCTGGGCCTGGATGCGGGCGATGTCCTCGTCCGCCTTGGCCAGGCGCGTGCGGATCTTGTCCACCACGTTCTCCGGGGCCTTCGCCAGGAACGCCTCGTTGCCGAGCTTGGCCGTGGCCTGGGCCTTCTCCTTCTCCGCGGCGGCCAGGTCCTTGGCCAGACGCTTGCGCTCCGCGGCGACGTCGATCGTCCCGGAGAGGTCGAGGGCCACCTCGGCGCCCGCCACCGGCAGGGTCGCCGTGGCCGTGAAGCCCTCGCCCTCCGGCTGGAGGCGGAGCAACTGGCGGATGGCGGCCTCGTGCGGGGCGAGCGGCGTGCCGTCCAGCGTCAGACGGGCCGGGACCCGCTGGCCGGGCTGGAGTCCCTGGTCGGCGCGGAAGCGGCGGACCTCGGTGATGACCGACTGGAGGGTGGAGATCTCCTGCTCGGCCGCCGCGTCCCGGAAGCCGCTGTCGGTCGGCCAGTCGGCGATGACGACCGACTCGCCGCCGGTCAGCGTCGTCCAGAGGGTCTCGGTGACGAACGGGACCACCGGGTGCAGCAGCTTGAGGGTGACGTCCAGGACCTCGCCGAGGACCCGCTTGGAGACCTCGGCCGGCTCGCCGCCCGCCTGGAAGACCGTCTTGGACAGCTCGACGTACCAGTCGAAGACCTCGTCCCACGCGAAGTGGAAGAGGGCGTCGGAGAGCTTGGCGAACTGGAAGTCGTCGTAGTACGCGTCGACTTCGGCGACGACGGAGTTGAGGCGGGAGAGGATCCAGCGGTCCGTGGCCGACATGGCCGACGGGTCCGGCAGGGGGCCGTCCACCGTCGCGCCGTTCATGAGCGCGAAGCGGGTCGCGTTCCAGATCTTGTTGGCGAAGTTGCGGGAGCCCTGGACCCAGTCCTCGCCGATCGGCACGTCGACGCCCGGGTTGGCGCCGCGGGCCAGGGTGAAGCGCAGGGCGTCGGAGCCGTACTTGTCCATCCAGTCCAGCGGGTTGACCGCGTTGCCGAAGGACTTCGACATCTTCTTGCCGAACTGGTCGCGGACCATGCCGTGCAGGGCGATGGTGTGGAACGGCGGGGTGCCGTCCATCGCGTACAGGCCGAACATCATCATCCGGGCGACCCAGAAGAAGAGGATGTCGTAGCCGGTGACCAGGACGGAGTTCGGGTAGAACTTCGCGAGCGACTCGGTCTGTTCGGGCCAGCCGAGGGTGGAGAAGGGCCACAGGCCGGAGGAGAACCAGGTGTCGAGGACGTCGGTGTCCTGGTGCCAGCCCTCGCCCGAGGGGGGCT
This sequence comes from Streptomyces flaveolus, assembly GCF_000716535.1. Lineage (GTDB taxonomy): Bacteria > Actinomycetota > Actinomycetes > Streptomycetales > Streptomycetaceae > Streptomyces > Streptomyces flaveolus_A. The sequence goes on from NZ_JNWV01000022.1 coordinate 29,207, forward strand.
CCTCGTCCGGGCCGACGCAGACGACCTCGCCTTCGGGGCCGTACCAGACCGGGATCCGGTGACCCCACCAGAGCTGGCGCGAGATGCACCAGTCGTGGAGGTTGTCGACCCAGTCGAAGTACCGCTTCTCCATCTCCTGCGGATGGATCTTGACCTTGCCCTCGCGGACGGCGTCGCCGGCGGCCTTGGCCAGCGGGCCGACCTTGACCCACCACTGCATGGACAGACGCGGCTCGATGGTGGTCTTGCAGCGCGAGCAGTGGCCGACGGAGTGGACGTACGGCCGCTTCTCGGCGACGATCCGGCCCTCGGCGCGCAGCGCGGCGACGATCGCCGAGCGGGCCTCCAGGCGGTCCATGCCCTGGAAGGGGCCGTGGACGGTGATGACGGCGTGCTCGTCCATCACGGTGATGGCCGGCAGGTCGCGGCGCTGGCCGATCTCGAAGTCGTTCGGGTCGTGCGCCGGGGTGACCTTGACGGCGCCGGTGCCGAACTCGGGGTCGACGTGCGTGTCCGCGACGACCGGGATGGAGCGGTCGGTCAGCGGCAGCCTGATGAGCTTGCCGACGAGGTGCTTGTACCGCTCGTCGTCGGGGTGGACGGCGACGGCGGTGTCACCGAGCATCGTCTCGGCACGGGTGGTGGCGACGACGATGGTGTCGTCCCCCTCGCCGTACTTCATGGAGACCAGCTCGCCGTCGTCGTCCTGGTACTCGACCTCGATGTCCGAGATCGCGGTGAGACAGCGCGGGCACCAGTTGATGATGCGCTCGGCGCGGTAGATCAGCTCGTCGTCGTAGAGCTTCTTGAAGATGGTCTGGACGGCCTGGGAGAGGCCCTCGTCCATGGTGAAGCGCTCGCGCGACCAGGCGACGCCGTCGCCGAGGCGCCGCATCTGCCCGGAGATCTGCCCGCCGGACTCGGCCTTCCACTGCCAGACCCGCTCGACGAAGGCCTCGCGGCCCAGGTCGTGCCGGGACTTGCCCTCCTTGCCCAGCTCGCGCTCGACCACGTTCTGCGTGGCGATGCCGGCGTGGTCCATGCCGGGCTGCCACAGCGTCTCGTAGCCCTGCATCCGCTTGCGGCGGGTGAGGGCGTCGATGAGCGTGTGCTCGAAGGCGTGCCCGAGGTGCAGGCTGCCCGTGACGTTCGGCGGCGGGATGACGATCGTGTACGGAGGCTTGTCGCTCTTCGCGTCCGCCTCGAAGTAGCCCCGCTCTACCCAGCGCTCGTACAGCGGCCCCTCTACATCGGCCGGCGCGTACTGGGTCGGCAGTTCGGTGTCGGGCGCGGGTGGCTGCTGCTGAGCGTTCTCGGTCACGGGGGTCAGTTTAGAGGTGTCACGGGGTGGTCCCGAAACGCCTTTGTTCTGTAACGGTGCGGCCCCCGGTGCCGTGCGGTTCCCACGCCTGGGTCAGGATGTCAGGAACGCATAAGCTTCTGGAGGGGAACCCAGGAATGAGCAACAACCAGCCGGGCCCGTACGGCCAGCAGCCCCAGCAGCCGGGTCCGTACGGCCAGCAGGGGCAGCCTGGGCCGTACGGCCAGCCGGGCCCCTACGGCCAGCAGCCGCAGGCTCCCCAGCCCGGCTATGGCTACCCCCAGCAGACCCCGCCGCCCCAGCAGCCGGGCTACGGCTACCCGCAGCAGGGCGCGCCGCAGCAGCCCGGCCCGTACGGCCAGCAGCCGAACCCCTACGGGCAGCAGCAGCCCTACGGCATGCCGCAGGCACCGCAGCCGGCCGGGGGCAAGAAGAAGACGGGTCTGATCATCGGCGCGGTGGCCGTGGTGGCGGCCGTGGCGGTGGGCGCGTACTTCCTGCTCTCCGGCAGCGGCAGCGGCGGCGGCGTGGCGGACGACGGACCGCACAAGCTGACCACGCCGGCGACGGTGCTGTCCGAGTACAAGAAGTCCAAGGGCGACAGCGGCAGCATGACGGACAGCGACCTGAAGGACGCCGAGAAGTGGGGTGTGCACGACCCCAAGGACGTCAGCGCCGCGTACGAGGCCGGGGACCCGGACAATCCGCTGAGCAAGAAGGGGCTCAACTTCGGCGGTGTCTACGGCACCATCGACGACCCCGAGAAGACCGTCGACGCGATGTTCGCGTACTTCAAGTCCGAGTCGCAGAAGGACAGCGACAGCAAGGACGTCGCCCTGAAGGGCGAGCCGAAGGAGTACAAGCCGGCCGGGCTCGACGGCGCGATCCTCAAGTGCCAGCAGGCCACGGCACCCACTGGCGCGGGCAGCGGCGGACCGAAGGACGTGACGCTCACGATCTGCGTCTGGGGCGACCACAGCACCATCGGCATGGTCATGCCGATGGACTTCGCCAACCTCGCGGCTGGCCGGGGCAGCGACCCGGCGAAGGACGCGGAACTCACCGCCAAGTTCCGCTCGCAGGTCCGCGTCAAGGCCTGACGCGTTCCACGGCGACGACGAAGGGGCCCCGGTCGGTCGACCGGGGCCCCTTCGCGTGCGTGACGGGTGCGGCTACGCCGTCTTCTGCTCCCCCGAGCCCCGTCCCCGGGCGTCCCTCGGGATCAGGGTCGGGTTGACGTTGGAGAGGACCACGTCGGCGGTGATGACGACTCGGGCGACGTCCTTGCGGGACGGGACCTCGTACATCACACCCTGGAGGACCTCCTCCATGATGGCGCGCAGTCCGCGGGCGCCGGTCTGGCGGAGGATGGCCTGGTCGGCGATGGCTTCGAGGGCCTCGCGTTCGAAGTCCAGCTCCACGCCGTCGAGTTCGAAGAGGCGCTGGTACTGCTTGACGAGCGCGTTGCGGGGCTCCACCAGGATCTTCAGGAGCGCTTCGCGGTCCAGGTTGTGGACCGACGTGATCACCGGCAGACGGCCGATGAACTCCGGGATCATGCCGAACTTGACCAGGTCCTCCGGCATGACGTCCTCGAAGACGTCCTTGGACTCCAGCTCGCGCTTGGAGAGGATCGTGGCGCCGAAGCCGATGCCCTTGGCGCCGGCCCGGGCCTCGATGATCTTCTCCAGCCCGGCGAAGGCGCCGCCCACGATGAACAGCACGTTCGTCGTGTCGATCTGGATGAACTCCTGGTGGGGGTGCTTGCGGCCGCCCTGGGGCGGGACCGACGCCGTGGTGCCCTCCAGGATCTTCAGCAGGGCCTGCTGAACGCCCTCGCCCGACACGTCACGGGTGATCGACGGGTTCTCGCTCTTCCGCGCGACCTTGTCGATCTCGTCGATGTAGATGATCCCGGTCTCGGCCTTCTTGACGTCGTAGTCGGCGGCCTGGATGAGCTTGAGGAGGATGTTCTCGACGTCCTCGCCCACGTAGCCCGCCTCGGTCAGCGCCGTGGCGTCGGCGATCGCGAACGGAACGTTCAGCATGCGCGCCAGCGTCTGCGCGAGGAGCGTCTTGCCGGAGCCCGTGGGGCCCAGCAGCAGGATGTTGGACTTCGCCAGCTCGATGGCGTCGTCCCGGCCGCTCGCGCCGCCGTTCTCGCCCGCCTGGACCCGCTTGTAGTGGTTGTACACCGCGACGGAGAGGGCCTTCTTCGCCGCCTCCTGGCCGACCACATAGCCTTCGAGGAACTCGTAGATCTCGCGGGGCTTGGGCAGTTCCTCCCAGCGCACCTCGCTGGTCTCCGCGAGCTCTTCCTCGATGATCTCGTTGCAGAGATCGATGCACTCGTCGCAGATGTACACACCGGGCCCTGCGATGAGCTTCTTGACCTGCTTCTGGCTCTTGCCGCAGAACGAGCACTTGAGCAGATCGCCGCCGTCACCGATGCGTGCCACGGTGTGCTTCCCCTTCGCCTGGGAGACGCCTGGACGCTATGAGTCCAGCGGCTCCTGGTGCTGCCTTATGTCCGACGGTACCTTGCCGGGCCCGGTGTTCGGGCCCCCCTTGGCAGGGTTCACTTTGACGTGCACCGTGCCAAGAGGGGCCGGACGTGCGTGGTTGCGCTGTCAGCGGACCGCGCTGTTGTTCAGCTTGCGGGTGGAGATGATCTGGTCGACGAGGCCGTACTCCAGCGCCTCCTCGGCCGTGAGGATCTTGTCCCGCTCGATGTCCTCGCGGACCTGCTCGATGGGCCGGTTCGAGTGCTTGGCCAGCATGTTCTCCAGCTGCTCACGCATCCGGGTGAACTCGTTGGCGATGATCTCCAGGTCGGAGAGCTGACCGCGGCCGGTGGAGCCGGCCGGCTGGTGGATCAGCACCCGGGAGTTCGGCAGCGCCATGCGCTTGCCGGGGGTGCCCGCGGCGAGCAGGATGGCCGCGGCGGAGGCCGCCTGGCCCATGCAGACCGTCTGGATGTCGGGCTTCACGAACTGCATCGTGTCGTAGATCGCCGTGAGGGCGGTCATGTCGCCACCGGGGCTGTTGATGTAGATCGAGATGTCCCGGTCGGGGTCCATCGACTCCAGGCACAGCAGCTGCGCCATGACGTCGTTGGCGGAGGCGTCGTCGATCTGGACGCCCAGGAAGATCACGCGCTCCTCGAAGAGCTTCGCGTACGGGTCGTACTCGCGGATGCCCTGGGAGGTGCGCTCGACGAAGCGCGGGATGACGTAGCGGCTGTCGGGGCGGGGCCCTTCGTACATGCCGCTGGCGGCGCCGGGGAAGTTGCTCATGGGGTTCACCGTCCTGGTGGCGTTCGGGGGGCTGGTGTCTCGGCGGTGCGTGGCGTGGCCGGACCGGTCAGGCACCGGTGCCGCCGCCTCCCGGAACACCCGAGGCGTGCGTGATGATCTCGTCAATGAGACCGTACTCCTTGGCCTCCTCCGGGGTGAACCAGCGGTCGCGGTCACCGTCGCGGATGATCGTCTCGACCGTCTGGCCGGAGTGCTGCGCGGTCAGCTCCGACATGCGCTTCTTGGTGCGCATCAGGTACTCGGCCTGGATCTTGATGTCCGAGACCGTACCGCCGAGGCCGGCGGAGCCCTGGTGCATCATGATGTCCGCGTGCGGCAGGGCGAAGCGCTTGCCGGCGGCGCCGCCGGTGAGCAGGAACTGGCCCATCGAGGCCGCCATGCCCATGGCGATGGTCACCACGTCGTTCGGGATGTACTGCATGGTGTCGTAGATCGCCATGCCGGCCGTCACCGAGCCGCCCGGGCTGTTGATGTAGAGGTAGATGTCCTTGTCCGGATCGGCGGCAAGGAGCAGCAGCTGCGCGGTGATCTTGTTGGCGATGTCGTCGTCAACCTGCTGACCGAGGAAGATGATCCGCTCGTTGAGCAGCCGGTTGTAGACCTGGTCGCCGAGGCCACCACCGATGGAAGGCTCGCCGGCGGCGGAGGGCATCAGATTCGTCACGTATCCACCTGCTCGTCTTACGACGGCGCCGGGCCGTCTCATTGTTCTGCCTTTCATGGACCCTAACGCGACGTTCCCTTCGGGGAATCCCGGTAAGTGAGCTGTTCGCTGTCAGCGCAGGTCGCTCCACGGGGGCGCCGGGGAATGCCCGGGACCACGCTCCGCGCGGGCCGGCACGCCCCGTACGGCGCCGCCGGGGAAGGCGGCGGGGGTCGGGTGCCGGGGAAGGCAACGGGCCCCGGGGGAAGCCCCCAGGGCCCGTCGTACGTGCCTTACAGGCGCCGTAGGGCCGGCTCAGCCCTCGGTCTTCTCCTCGGCGGAGTCGGACGCCTCGGCGGCCTCGGCCTCGGCCGGCGCCTCCTCGGTCTCCTCCTCGTCGTCCAGGTTGACGATCTCGCCGTTGGTGTCCTTCACCGTGGCGGACTCGACCACGACGGCCAGGGCCTTGCCGCGGGCGACCTCGCCGACCAGGAGCGGCACCTGGCCGCCCTCGACGACGGCCTGGGCGAACTGGTCGGGGGACATGCCGGAGGAGGCCGCACGCCGCATGAGGTGCTCGGTGAGCTCCTCCTGGTTGACGTTGAGGTTCTCCTTCTTGACCAGCTCGTCGAGGACGAACTGGGTCTTGATGCCCTTGACCGCGGCCTCGCGGGTCTCGGTCTCGAACTCCTCGGCGGTCTTGCCCTGGATCTCGAGGTACTTGTCGAGGGTGAGACCCATCTGGGCGAGCTGGTGGTGCTCGAGGTTGTGCTTGCGGGTGTTGATCTCGTCCTCGAGGAGCTTCTCGGGAACCGGGACCTCCACCAGCTCCAGCAGCTTCTCCAGGACGCGCTCCTGGGCCTGCGTGGCCTGGTCGAACTGCTTCATGTTGGTGAGGCGCTTGCGGCTGTCGGCCTTCAGCTCCTCCAGGGTGTCGAACTCGGAGGCCAGCTGCGCGAACTCGTCGTCCAGCGCGGGCAGTTCACGGGCGGCGACCTGGGTGACCTTGACGGTGACCTCGGCCTCCTTGCCCGCGGCGGAGCCGCCCTTCAGCTCGGAGGTGAAGGTGGCCTCCTCACCGGCGGACAGGCCCTTGACGGCGTCGTCGATGCCGTCCAGCAGCTCGCCGGAGCCGATGGTGTAGGAGACGCCGTTGGCGATGCCGTCCTCCAGCACCTCGCCGTCGACCTTGGCCTCCAGGTCGATGGTGACGACGTCGCCGTCCTCGGCGGCACGCTCGACGGGAGAGGTCGACGCGAAGCGCTCACGCAGCTGCTCCACGGACTTCTCGACGTCCTCGTCCGTCACCTCGACGGCGTCGACCTCGACCTCGATACCGGAGTAGTCCGGGATCTCCAGGGTCGGACGGATGTCGACCTCGGCGGTGAAGTTCAGCGTCTCGCCGTCCTTCAGCTCGGTGATGTCGACCTCGGGCTGGCCCAGCGGGCTCAGCTCGGCCTCGTTGACCGCCTCGGTGTAGAACTTGGGCAGCGCGTCGTTGACGGCCTCCTCCAGCACCGCACCGCGGCCGAACCGCTGGTCGATCACGCGGGCCGGGATCTTGCCCTTGCGGAAGCCCTTCACCGTGACCTGCTGGTTGATCTTCTTGTACGCCGCGTCGAGGCTGTCCTTGAGCTCCTCGAAGGGCACCTCGACAGTGAGCCGAACCCGGGTCGGGTTCAGGGTCTCCACGGCGCTCTTCACGGTTCGGTCTCCTTGTGGCTGACTTCTCGGGTTCTGCCGGAGCCCGATGGGTCCGGCCGATTTCGCCGCCCGGAGGAGTTCGTAGGCCGTGAGGGCCGGGACACACGGGCGCGCAGCTTGCATAGTAACCGCAGCCGGTCAGCGCCCCAAAAGGCGATCATCACGACGTCACTGAGCCGGACGTCACGAGCCGGTGGTCGGGGTGGCGGGATTTGAACCCACGGCCTTCCGCTCCCAAAGCGGACGCGCTACCAAGCTGCGCCACACCCCGTCTGGTGCGACACGTAGGGTACATGCCTCGGCCCGATCCGTCGGCCGCATTCTCCGAGGCGGGACGCGCGGTGCCGCGTCGCCCTACTCGTTGGCCCCGACGGCGGGCGACCCGCTACGATGCCTTCAGTGCCGCGGTCGCCGACCTGCGGCGCACTGCTGCGGGCGTAGCTCAATGGTAGAGCCCTAGTCTTCCAAACTAGCTACGCGGGTTCGATTCCCGTCGCCCGCTCTGGATGCCGAAGGCCCAGGTGAGAGGGTGTTTTCCTCTCCCTGGGCCTTCTGCCGTCACGGGGGTCGATCAGCCCTCCGTGCCCCCCGCGTGCCCCTTCGGCCGGCGACGCCGCTTCAGAGCGTTCACGATCACCGCGTCGACCCCGTCGGCGATCTCCCGCTCACGGTGATCCGAAGTGTGCTGATAGATCAGCGCCGCACGGGTCGAGCTATGGCCGAGCCGGGTCATCAACTCGCGCGTGCTGGCGTTGGTCTGGGACGCCAGGGTGTTCCCGGTGTGCCGAAGATCATGGAACCGGAGACCGGTCACACCGACTTCGGCGCACGCCTTGTGCCACAGCACGTTGAAGTGGTTGCGGCGAGGAGTGGCACCCTTCGCGCCGACGAACACTCGGCCGTCAACACCGGGCTCCGCGAACTGCTTCATGTGAGCGACGACCACCGGCATGATCGAACGCGGAATGGCCACGGACCGCTTGCCCGCCTCGCTCTTGGGTGCCTTGTAGATCCGCTCGCCGTTGTTCAGCTCCGAGACCGAGCCGCGCACCCGAATCATGCCCGCCTCCAGGTCGACGTCCCGTCGGCGCAGTGCGACCAGTTCGCCCCACCGCAGGGCGCAGAAGGCGCCGAGCAGCACCAGGGCGCGGTAGCGGGGCTGTGAGGCGTCGGCGATGGCGAAGACGTCCAGGACGGAGGCGGTGGGCCGCTCCGGGGTGGACACCGTGCCGCCGTTGCGGATCTGACACGGGTTGCGGCGGATCAAGCCGTCTTCAACGGCCGTCCCCATGATCGTGCGGAGCAGCGAGTAGGCCTTGGCGACCGTGGTCGGGCCGATGCCCTGCTTCAGCCGGGCATGCCTCCAGGCACGGACGGCAGCCGGCGTGATGTCGGCGATGGACAGACGCCCGAAGGTGGGCGCCAGGTGTACCCGGACGAGGATCTCGTACAGCTCCTCGGTGGACTTGGCCAAGGGCCGTTCGGCCACCCACGCCTTCGCGTACTGCTCGAAGGGCACCTTGGCCGCGTCGGGGTCGCGCCAGTCCCCCTGCCGCATCTCGGTCTGGACGTCCGCGAGCCAGTCGTCCGCCTCACGCTTCGTCCGAAACGTGTCGGGGGCAGGGCGCAGCACGCCGTCAGGGCCGACGTAGCGGGCCTGGTAGCGGCCGGACGGGAGCTTGCGGACCCGGCCGAACTGTCGACGCCTACCGGCCATCAGGCAGCCACCTCCTGGCGGGCAGAGGCCCGGCGGCGCGGCTCGACGGTGTTGGCGGCGATGAAGTCGCGTACGGCGCTCTCGGGGATGCGAACGTGCCGGCCGACCTTCACGTAGGTGATCCGCCGTTCTTCGATCAGGCGCCGGGGGAAGCGCGCGGTCGTGCCGAGTACTTCGGCCACCTGGTCCACGGTGAGATACCGCTCATTCATGGTCGTGCGCTCCTTCCAAGACGGGACGTTCTTCGCGTGCGATCTCGCGGCTCTGCTGAATGTCGCGGCGGATGTTGGCGGCGAGCCAGGACTCACCGGGGGTGTGGCCGTGGCCGGCGTAGGTCCAGTGGGCGAGGGTCAGGGTGGTTGCTTCCTCGTCGTTGGGGTCGGGCAGGCCGAGGGCGGCGCGTTGCTGGGCGGCGCGGTAGTCGGCTCGGGTCTGGCGCAGCGCGCCGAGGGTGGTGGAGTAGCGGCGGGACTTGGTGGAGAAGTGGCCGCGGAAGCCGAGCATGTGGGCCCAGTCGCGCAGCTTGCGGTCCGGGTACAGCGCGTGCAGGTCGAGGCATGCCTCGATGAGCCGGGCCGGGTGGTCGGGGACGCCGAGCAGGGTCAGGGCCTCTTTGTTGCCGATGCGGCGGTCGACGGTGCCGGTGGTCTCGGCGGCTTTGGTCGCGTACTTGGCCACGTAGGAGGCCACGGCCTGTTCCGTGATCTCCTCACCGTCACCGAAGGCGCGGATCGGGCGGACGTCGAGCTGCGTTCCCCACGTGAGCGTGCGGGCGGGCTGGTCGCCGGCCGGGTCGACGTCGACAGCGACGCGGGCGGCTGCGGCGCGGATGGCGTCGGTGAGCAGGTTGAGGGTCGCCCAGGCCGGCGGCGGGCTGTCGGGGCCGTCAGGTCCGTCGAAGCGGATCACGGCGTGGAAGTGGACGGCTCCGCGCTTCTGGTACTCGGCGACCTTGCCGAAGGAGACCCGGGACTGCTCCCGCGCGGCCTTCTGGGTGAGGCCGGCACGCTTCGCGATCTCCCGGCGCAGGTAGATCGTGAAGTACCGCCACAGCTCGGAGGCGTGGTTATTCCACAGCACGGCGCCCGCGTAGTCGTATGTCTCGGGGTCCAGCGGGGTGCCGAGTTCGGGTGCGTCCTCGGGGTGGCGGGTGCCGCAGCGGCAGGGCCGGTTGCCGGGTCGGTTGTGGACGGGGCCGAACGAGGGGGCGGTGAGGGTGGCGAAGACGCGGGGGTGGTCTCGGATGGTCTCGGGGGTGCCTTTGGCGGGGTCGCCGACGAGGCCGGCGCGGATGAGGTGGTAGGTATCGCCGGCGTAGGTCCAGGCGCAGGAGGGGCAGCGGGAGGCACGGCGGTTGCCGCACGCCACACGGAGGACACCTCCGGGCTCGGTGTCCGTGGAGTACGCGTGCAGCACCTGCCCCGTGGACGCGTCTCGGGTGACCGTGGCGCCCGTGAGTCGGATCGGGTCGGTGCAGCCGCCGGTGCGGCGGATCTGGTCTTGGATGCGGTCGAAGCCGTCTGACCCGGCCAGCCTCAGCAGGTCGTTGAGGGTGGCCGGGTCCAGGCCCGCCCGGGTGGCGGCGTCGGTCAACGCTGCTCCTCCTTCGGCGGGTGGGTGTCGATCCACTCCTCGGCGCACACCTTGTGGACGGGCTTGCCGGTGTCGGAGCGGAGCGGGGTGGGCTTGGTGCAGATCACGCAGGGCTTGTCGCTGCTGTGGTCGAAGTGCTCGGGCGAGCGCCAGTCGAGGAACGCCACGGCGGTCACCTCGTCCGGGTGAGCGTGGGGGCGGGGGTGGTGTGGCCGGTGCCCTTGCAGGTCGGGCAGGTGACGGTGAGGGTGGCGCGGGTGCCGTCCGGGTGGCGGGTGCCGGAGGTGATGGCGGCGGTGGCGAAGCCGTCGCAGTCGCGGCAGATGGGCGTGTTCTGGGCGCGCTGGGGCATGATGAGGGTTCCCTTTCGGGTCCGTTGGATCTGGAAGAGGTGCAGGCACCCGGGGCGGCGGAAGTTTGGCGACCGAGGCCGCCCCGGGGGCCGTTTAGCGGCGGCGGTTGCGACCGCGCGGGATGGGCGGGATGGAGTCGTAGGACTCCTGGCCGGCGCGGAAGTCGCTCAGGTCGGTCACGTCCTTGTCGGTGCCGATCTGGCGCATGATCCGGTTCATGGCCCTGGTGTCGCGGTGGCGGCGGGCGATGGCGTACTCGCGGCCGAGTTCGACCATCTCTTCGTTGCGGGCGGGTTCCGGGGCGTTGTTCTTGCGGCTGAAGATGCCCATGTCAGCGCTTCCTTTCAGCGTTCAGCATCGAGCGGAGGACGACGGCGCACACGGCCACGGAGGTGGCGGTGATGGCGACCGCGAGGAGCATGGAGACCAGGACCGCGCCGACGACCAGAACGACGGCCGTGCCGCCGCCGACGAGGGCGAGCGCGGTGCCGGGGGTGAGCTGGACGGTCGGCCGGTTCGACACCGGGGCGGGCGGAGCCGGGGCCTGTGCGGCCGGGACGGGTGCGGTGGCCTGCGGTTGGACGGTGGCCGGGGGCGGGGCGGTGTCCTGGGGCGGGTACTTCGGGGTGAACACGGCGATTTGCCCCTTCCGGTTGGGTTAGTTGACGAGGGAGGCGACGACGGGGCCGAGGAAGCTGTGGGCGACGAGGTAGCCGCCGAGGAGGAGCAGGGCCACGAGCCACCACGGCGGGTGGACGTGCTTGACGCCGAGGTAGCCGATCGCGGCGACGGCGAGCCAGAGCGGAACGTCCATGGCGGGATCTCCCCTTTCAGGACTTGCAGCGGTGGGTGCGGGCGGCGAGTTCGGCGGCGGCGCGGCTGTCGTAGTCGGCGGAGAAGCCGCAACGCGGGGCCGTGCAGGCGGCGGTGTGCTTGTCACGGCCACGGCCGTCGTAGGAGGTGGCGACCTGGACGGGGCCGATGCGGATCACGTCACGGAAGCGGCGGTGGACGGTCACGGGCGATTCCCTTCGGGTCAGGCGAGTTGGAGTTGGTCGGTGATGGTGCGGGTCATGTCCTCGGGCAGGCCGAGGCGGGCGGCAAGCACGTCGGCGGGCATCGGGGAGCCGGTGGAGACCCGGTGGGTCTCGGCGAGCTTGCGGGCGTGATCCAGCAGCGCTGCCGGGATGACCGGGGCGGAAGCCGCGGGCTTCACCGGGGCTGGTTCCGGCGCGGGCGCGGGAGCCAGTTCGGGCGCCGGCGCGGGTGCGGATTCGTCGGCGCGGTGGACGGCGACTTCCGGCACGACGGGTTGCTCGGTTTCCGGCTCAGCCGGGGCCGGGGGCGGGGTGGTGGGTGAGTGGACGAGCAGGGTTCCGCCGAGGAAGGCCAGGGCGGGCCAGCCGGCCACGAGGATGCGCAGCCAGGCCGGGACGTTGCCGAGGTCGAGGAGTCCGGCGGTGGCGATGTTGGCGCCGAGCGAGGCGCCCAGGGCGATGACGAACCAGGTCCAGGCCGAGCGGTCACGCCGGGCGTTGCGCAGCCGACGCCACGCGGCGACCAGCAGCAGGTCGACGGAGACCGGGTAGGCCCAGGCCTTCCACCCGGACTGACCTGCCGCTGCGGCCAGGTCATGCAGGTGGGCGAAGGACAGCGCACCGGCGATCACAGCCTGAACGAGCACGGCGTCCGGGCGGAGGGACGAGCGAGGCATGGAGAACACCTCCCTTCACGGGAGTCGGGCCCACAGGCGGGGCGAAGATCAGTCGGGGTTGTGGCCGGAGCCGAGGCAGTTGAGGCAGAGGCCGACCTGCTTGCCGACCGTGCGGCGCTTGCGGCCGACGCGGACCGTGCGGGAGACCTCGCCGGTGCCCTTGCACACCGGGCACTGCTCGGCCTCGCCGGAGCGGGTGGTCTTGGGTGCTGCCACGGTGGAACCGCCTTCCGGTTTTCGGCATGGACCGGGTAGGGACCTGGCGCGAGAGCGGTCGCGCCGACCGTGGAACGGGGAGGGGGTTACTCAGTGACCGGTCGCGGCTTGACCAGCGACGGGGAGTCCGCTGGCGCCGTGGCGGGCACGTAGGGGCGGAACGGGTCGAGGAACGGCAGGTCCGGGACCAGGTGGGCGAAGGCCCGGCAGACCGTCACCACTTCTTCCTGCGTGACGGCGGGGGTGCGGATCTTCGACCAGCCACCGGAGGTGTCCGCAGCGACGGCGGTACCGGGCCGGTCCATCTGGATCAGGCTCGCGGCCGGCACGGCGTCCGGGGCGACGTCGGCGAGGCCCATTTCGGCGGTCTGCTTGTCGTTGACCCGGTGCACGACACGGCCGGTGAGCTGGGCGCGGAGCATGGTGGCGCCCTTGCCCAGGTCGGAGCCGAACCGCTGTCCGCAGATCTCCAGGTAGATCCCGACCGCGCGAGCCATCTGCGCCAGCCGGATCAAGCCGGTGACGATCCGCTCCCGCCGCTCCTCATCCTTGCGTGAGGAGATCAGGAACAGTTCCGCGACCTCATCCACCAGGACCACCACCGGCACCGGCCGCAACGCTTCGGGCAGTTCCCAGATCTCGGAGACGCCGTGCTTGCTCAGCAGGTCGAAGCGGTCTTCCATCTCCGCAACCAGGATGCCGAACAGGGACGCGGCGTCATCCGGGGTGGTGACCAGGGCCGACAGACGCGGGGCGTAGCGGGACTGCTCGACGCCGCGCTTGCAGTCCACTCCCACCAGCGCGACCGGCAGTTGGGCGAGGCCCTTGATCAGGTTGCGCTGGTACATGGACTTGCCGGACTGGTTCGCGCCCAAGGTGAGCGCCATCGGGGCCTTGCGGTAGTCGCGCTCGAAGGCGGTCCCGTCCTCCCGCAGGGCCACCGGCACGATCATGTCGTGCGGCACCGCCTTACGCGGCATCCGAACCCGGCGCAGCACGTCATACCCGGTCATCCGCAGCTCAACGAAACCCGGCTTGGTCTCCACCACGGTCACCGAGTGCACACCCCAGGCATGCCGCAGCCGTTCCGAGGCCGCAGTCACGTCCGCAGGCTCCAAGCCAGCCGGGAGCCGCAGGGTCACCCGCAGCCCGGTCGACGTGCCCCGCACCCGGCGGATCTTCGGCGGCACCGGCTGCACCTCACGGCGAGCCAGGTTGCGGGTCATGAACGCCCGCAGACCCGACGGCTGCACCGTCAGCCCGCACACGTCCATCGTGGACCGGTACGAGAACCCGAACCGCGTCAGCGTCGCCGGCAGACCCACCAGCGCCCAGTACGCGCGCGGAGCCCGCACCCTCGCGTAGCCGACACCACCGGCGGCGGTTAAGCCGGCCGTGGCCTCCAGCCACATCGTCACGTCGGTCATGGTCAGGCCGCCGGGGTGATCGCAACCGCGCGGAACGAGATGCCGTGCCGCTTCTGCCCGTTGAACTCGTTCTCCCAGTCACGGGCCTTCAGCCCGATCACCTTCACCGGCATGCCCGGCACCAGGTCCCCCTGGTAGCCCGTCTCCGGGATGGTCACCTGGTACAGGTTCCCCTCCCCCTCGTCCGAGACGAGCAGGCCCACGGTCGACAGGCCCGCACCGGTCTCCCGGTCGATGGCCCGCTCACCGGTCTTGGCATTCGCCATCTTCGGCACCGGTGCGGTCGCCACGAACACCACAGCGGTCGAAAGGTCGATCTTGAACGATGGCATTCTGGAGTCTCCCTCATGGGATGAGCCCCGGGCTGCGTCGTGATCTTGGCGGATGGCACGTAGCCCGGGGCGCCTTGTTTTGCGACACCACCGAAGCTACTCGCAGAAAAACTGCGAGTCAACAGAAAAACTGCGACTAGTAGCGGAAGTCCGGGTCTGCGAGACTGACTACTAAGCCAAGGGAGGAACATATGAGCAACTACGGGCTCTTTGTCCGCTTCACGCTTCGCGACGGTGCTGGCGAAGCGTTTGACGCCCTGGTCCGGGAGACCGTCGCAGGCATCCGGGCGCACGAACCCGGCACGCTGGTCTATGCGTGCCACGAGGTTGAGGGAGCGCCCAATGAGCGGATCTTCTTCGAGATCTACGCCGATCGAGAGGCCTTCGAGGAGCACGAGCGTCAGCCGCACACGCGTCACTTCCTGGCGGAACGCGACAAGTACGTCGAGAAGACCGAGGTGGACCGCCTCCAGCCGTACGCCGGCAAGTACCCCACCGGAGCAGAGAAGTGACGACCCCTGACACCAAGGCCCTAGGCCCGAGGGTCAAGGAGCTGCGACGCGCCGCAGGCATGTCACAAAGCGACCTTGCCGTCGCCATGGGGCGCTCGGAAAGTTGGGTGTCACAGGTCGAAAGAGGCGTACAGCCCGTCGAGCGGCTATCGGTTCTGCAAGCTCTGGCCGACGCGCTCAACGTACCCGTACGAGAACTCCGGCCAGACGCCCCGCCGGCAGAGGAAGTCGAGCCGGAGGCCGAGGCGAGGAGCAACGACCTCGACGGACTACGAGTAGCCCTCACCGGTCACCCAGCACTGGGCAGTCTCTTTCAGCAGCCGCCAGCCGAACCGACCCCATCGCTCGCCGACTTCCGTCGACAAGTGGATGAGGCGTGGAGCCTCGTGCACGCGTCGAGCTACGCGGCACTCAGCGATCACCTCGCCAAGCTGTTGCCCAGGATCGAGACCGCAGTACGTCACGCGCCCGCGGGTGACCGCACGGAGCTTCACTCCTTGCGCGCCAAGGCGTATCAGGTGGCCGCAGCCAGCTTCACGCGGCAGGACCAGGCGGATGCGGCGTGGATCGCAGCGGACCGGGCATTGCAGGCAGCCGAGCTGGCGGGCCAGCCCTTGGAGGTGGTCGCGAGCCTGTTCCGCATGGCGCACGCCTTCATGAGGCAGCAGCACATGGAGCAGGCGGAGCAAGCAGCGAAGTCAGCTGTGGCCGTCATGGAACCGAGGGCGGAGGCGCCGGCATGCCCGCCGGAAGAGCTGTCGCTGTTGGGCGCCATGAACCTGGTCCTTGCGGTGATCAACGCGAGGGAGGGCAACCGAGCACGAACCCATGAGCACATTGCGCGGGCACGAGGGATCGCTGCGCGGTTGGGTGAGGACCGCAACGACTTTGACACGGAGTTCGGGCCGACGAATGTGGAAGTCCACGCCGTGAGTACAGCGGTCGAGCTGGGAGATGCAGGGCTTGCCCTAGAGGTGGCCCAGGACGTGGACACGTCCGGCTTGTCACCCGAACGGCAGTCGCGTTTCTTGCTTGACGTGGCGCGAGCACACGCGCAGCGGCGACACGTCGGCGAGGCCACAGCCGCGATCTTGGAGGCTGAGGCCTTGGCGCCCGAGCAAATCCAGGACCACCACCTTGCCCGCGAGGTCATTCGCGACTTGATCCAGCTCTCCGGGCCCCGGGTGCCAGACGCGCTGCGAGACCTAGCCGAGCGGAGCGCTGTCCTCTAGACCGACCTGTTACAGGTTTCTCTACCTCATCAAGCCCCGGCTTCGCTCCGCTCCGCCGGGCGCGCTCCCGGCTCCGCTGCGGGCGACGCTCCTGCCTTCGGCCCGCTCCGCCCGCGCTGCGCCGACGCGCGCCCACTGGTGGATAGGGCCGGCGGCCATGAGTCGATCACCGCGCACACTGACGGTCAGAACAGTGCCTCCGGCGGGGGATCGGCCGGCACCGGGATGGAGGGGGCGCCGTCGCCGACTGCGGGCCCGTTGTGGCAGATGCTGGGGGCTCCCATCCCGCACACCATCGACCCAGGCAGAGCCGAGCAGACGCGGCCCCTGGCGTCCAGGTCGTTCGTACAGTGGCGCGCTCCACCTGGACGCCAGGAACCACGCCCGCTCCACGGTGTGTGGGTCGACGGCGTACGGGATGGAAGCTGGGGACAGTGGTGGGTTGAGGCAGTTGGCCAGGGAGGACCAGCAACGGCATGGCAACATTCCGGCCAACCTTGGCGTAAGCGCAACCGCATGCTGCGGCGAGCAAACGTGAGTTTCGGTGAGTGGACGCGAGTGTCCGTGAGTCTCACCCCAAATGCTTACTTGCTGGAAGTGACCAGACGTGGAGACGGCCGGATGAGCACTGGGGCGCCCACTGTTACCGTCTTGAAGCAGCTCAGGACCGCATGCTCGCAAGTGGCAGCCAGCGCAGGCGAGTTGCAGCCGCACGCATGCTAGGGTACGCAGCTACACACGCAGATACGCCAAAAGGACGTCCGCGACACCTCTCACCGCGCGCTGACGCCTGATGGCCAACAGGAGGACCCCTTGCTGGAGAAGAAGCCCGCCCAACCCTCAAAGGCATTGCATCACAATGCCTATCGGGATACGCCGGACAGTACAGCAGTGAGACCACAGGAGGCAAGCAAGCTAGCCCAGGCAGCGGCACTGATCTCGGCTCTTGCCAGTTTGATCACGGCGCTGACAGGAGCCGCAGTCGTGTTGCTGCACTATTCCTGACCTCTGGGCAGCGTGCCCCCGGCGTGCCCGTTGGAAGGGCACACAAGGGGGAACCACGGGGAAGAGCGGCCATTCCTCAGCCGACATGCAGGTCAGCGTTCTGCCAGCTCGCAGCGGACCCGCGTACGCGATCTTCCAAACTAGCTACGCGGGTTCGATTCCCGTCGCCCGCTCTGGATGCCGAAGGCCCAGGTGAGAGGTTGAATGCCTCTCACCTGGGCCTTCTGCCGTTCCCGGGGCCTGTCCGGCTGAGGGCGGTGTCGGGCCGCTGCGGTTCGGGATGTCGCCGGCAGAGGTCGTCGAGGCGCTGAAGGTCTCCGAGCCGGGACTGGGTGCTCCACACCCCTGACGCATCGCTCGCTCCTTACGCGCCCACTGTTCGTGAAGGAGGAGTGGTCGGAGTCGGAGTACTACCGGGACCGCCTGCCGCAGGAAGGCGCCCCGGACAGGACGGGGACCGCCGTGGTGCTGTCTGGGCGGCGCGCCGGGCGGTGGCACGAGGTGGCCCGGGTGTGTGCGAGCGGGGGCAGCGCGTCCTGGCCGTGACCTGTCGACGGGGATTGCCGGTGGCGGGGTCGGCCGGGTTCAGGTCCCGGTGGACCATTCCGGCCCGGCGGATGTCGTGCGGGGCCTCGGCGGCGAGTGCGCGCGGTCCGACGGGCGGGAGCGGGCCGTGTCGGCGGTTGCCGTGAAGGCGTCGCGGGCGGCGGTCACCTCGCTGCGGAACCGGATGCGGCGGCCGGAGGCGATGGGGCACCTCTTGTTCAGGGCGAGGTGGACCACGGCCATGCCGGCGTTGCCGGCGCCGCCCTCGGCCGGGTGGTCGCCGGCCTCCGGCGGCCGCAGGCGCCCCGGCGCCCTACCCGTACACACCCCCGTCGTGACCCCCGGCTCCCCTGCCGGTCAGAACCTGATCGAGTTGATGGACTCCGCTATCGAGTTCAGGAAGCGGTTGATCGATGGGGCCATGCCGGTCGAGGCGAGGAAGAAACCGAAGAGGATGGCGACGATGGCCGGGCCGGCCTTGATGTTCCCCCCTCGGATCAACACCACCAGGATGATCGCCAACAGCAGCACCACAGACAGTGAAATGGCCACAACTGATCACACCCTCGGTCGGTCCGCTCTCCCGGCCCGGAGGTACGGCCCGCGCACCCCCGCCAGAACCATCGTGCCACCAACCCGCCCACCGTATGCGGGTCCTGACACAACGCCGGACGAACACACATGCGCGGGACACCTCGCACAGGAATGCGACCGGTGACGCGGTCACGAAATCCACACGAATTCCCGGGAGTTCGTTTCAATAACCACGCAATGCACGGGACAGGGAATCCGCGTACGGGACACAGAGACGCCGTATGCCCGAATTAGTCTGTATTAATCGGTACATCCGGGGCGAACGGACGACACCTGTGTGCCCATCATCACGTCTACCAGGATGGCAAGTTCAGTGAATTACGGGGTACCCGGGCGGGATAACCAGGAATGACAGTGCGGGTTTTACGGAATCCCACAGCCGACGCTAGGGTGCCTGAGATGTTCGACGCCGCAACGTCCCCCGGCCACAGCCGCAGGCCGCTCCCCCCGGCACAGTCGCCGGTGCGCGGGGTGCCCGACCGGCGAACCCCGACGCACGCGCAGGAGCAGTCGCGGACCGACAGACCGGGCAGGCAGCGCGACGCGTTCTTCGACAACGCCAAGTACCTGGCGATCGTGCTCGTGGCGCTGGGGCACTCCTGGTCGGCCATCAAGACCGACAACCGGGCCCTCGAAAGCCTGTACAACGTCGTGTACACCTTCCACATGCCGGCGTTCATCGTCATCTCCGGCTACTTCTCCCGCAGTTTCGACATGCGCCCGGACCGGCTGAAGCGGCTGGTCACCGGCATAGCGGTCCCGTACCTGCTGTTCCAGATCGCCTATTCGCTGTTCCGGCGGTACGCGGGCCAGGCCGACGACCCGATCAGTCTCGTCTCCCCCTACTACCTGACCTGGTTCCTGTGCGCGCTGTTCATCTGGCGCCTGACCACCCCCCTGTGGAAGCTGGTCCGCCGGCCGCTGCCCCTGGCGCTGGGCATCGCCATGGTCGGATCGGTCACCCCGGGCCTCGACGACAACCTGGACCTCGGCCGCGTCCTGCAGTTCCTGCCCTGCTTCGTCCTCGGTCTGCTGCTGAAGCCCGAGCACTTCGCGCTGATACGCCGACGCGCGGTGCGGGTGCTGTCCGTACCGGTGTTCGCCGCGGCGCTGGCCGTCGGCTGGTGGAGCGTGCCGCGCGTGGACGGCGGATGGTTCTACCGGCAGAGTTCGGCGCCGGACATCGGCGCGCCCTGGTGGACCGGGCCGCTGATGACGCTGGCCATGTTCGGCTGCGCGCTGCTGCTGACCGCCTGCTTCCTCGCGTGGGTGCCGGGCCGCCGGACGTGGTTCACCGCGCTCGGCGCGGGCACGTTGTACGGCTATCTGCTCCACGGCTTCGTGGTCAAGGCCACGCTGTACACGGGCGGGTTCGACCTCGCCGAGCAGTACGGCGCCCTGGGCACGGCCGCCGTCACCGTCCTCGCGACCGCCGCCGTCACGGTGCTGTGCACCAAGCCGGTGCAGCGGGTCTTCCGCTTCGCGATGGAGCCGAAGATGGAGTGGGCGTTCCGGGAGGACGCGGCCGAACTGGCCCGCGAACGGCACAAGCAGCGGGAGACGGTCGGCGTCTAGCCGCTCCGGGTCCCGGCGGCCAGCCGCTCCCGCCCCCTCCCCCGTCGGAAACCACGCTCAGGCTTCGAGACCGAGAAGTGCGCGCGTCCTCGCGTACTTCTCGGTCAGCCGTTCCCGGGTCGGCTCGTCGAGCGCCGCGAGCCGCCGCGGGTCGGCGTTGTGCGCCAGGTCGGCCTCCTTCACCAGCAGCGCGCCCGGGGTGGCGAGGATCCGGCGCGTGTACGCCTCCAGCTCCTCCCCCGGCCGCTTGGTGAGGGCGTCCACGATGGCCTTGGTGCGCGGGGTCAGGGCGGCGGCGGCCAGCCACTCCCGGCTGAGCGCGTCGTCCTCGACGGAGTCGTGCAGCCAGGCCGCCGCGATCTGCTCCGGGTCACCGCCGCGGGCCCGCACGCCCTCGGCGACGGCCACGAGGTGCTCGGCGTACGGCTGCCCCGCCTTGTCGGTCTGCCCCTCGTGGGCGGCCCGCGCGACGGCCTCGACCTCTGCGAGCGTGAGCTGCGTCATGGCTCCAGTGTCCCCCCGCGCCGCACCCGGCGCCCACCACGGAGGACCGGGCGGCCCGGCGGCCGGCTCAGCGGCCGTTCGCCGTCGGCTGGCGGCAGATCAGGAGCAGCGCGCGGTCGTCGTTGACGTCCTTGGCGACCGCCTCGATGAGGTGCCAGGCGGCGCCCTGGAAGCCGCCGCCCACATAGCGGTCGGCCTCGCCGGTGAGCCGGTCGATGCCCTCAACGATGTCCCGGTCGGAGGTCTCCACCAGTCCGTCGGTGAACAGCATCAGCACGTCACCGGGGCGCAGCGAGCCCTTCACGGGGTCGAACTGGGCGCCGTCGTACACCCCGAGCAGCGGCCCCTCGGCGGCCTTCTCCTCCCAGCGCCCGCTGCCCGCGCTGAGCTGGAGCCCCGGCGGGTGTCCGGCGGAGTACAGCTCGTAGTCCCCGGAGTCCAGGTCCAGGACCAGATGGATGGAGGTGGCGAAGCCCTCCTCCCATTCCTGGCGGAGGAGGTAGCCGTTGGCCGCCGGGAGGAAGGCGTGCGGCGGGAGGGAGCCCAGCAGGCCGCCGAAGGCGCCGGACAGCAGCAGGGCGCGCGAGCCGGCGTCCATGCCCTTGCCGGACACGTCGGTGAGCACGACCTCCAGCGTCCGGCCGCCGTTCGTGCGGGCGGCGACGACGAAGTCGCCGGAGAAGGACTGGCCGCCCGCCGGGCGCAGCGCCATCTCGTGGTGCCAGCCCTGCGGCAGCTTCGGCAGCTTGCTCTGCACCCGGATCCGCTCGCGCAGGTCGAAGAGCATGGTGCCGCCGCGCCGCCAGGGCACGCCGACCCGGCTGCGGAACTGCGCGGTGAGCAGCCCGAAGAAGCCGCAGGCGGCCACCACCAGGACCACGCCCGGGGTGACCCGGGAGGGGCCCTCGGTGTACGGGCCGAGCTGTACCGACTCCACGATCAGCGCGGTGGCCGCCGCCGCGTACAGGCCGAGCAGGCTCGCCGGGCGCAGCAGCAGACCGCCGGCGACGATCGGCAGCACCAGGGTGGCCGGGGAGCACCACACGGAGTCGAGGAGGGTCATGGTCGCGAGGACCGGGATCATCAGCAGCAGTCCGGCGAAGGCGATCCAGTCGGAGCCGTCCCCGCGGAAGTAGTCCACGGCGCTTCTGCGCAGCCCGACGCGGGCCCGGTGCCACTGCATCTTCCACCGGGCCGTGAACGTCTCGGCCTTCGAGCGCCGCTGTCGTCCTGCTGCCATCAGTTCGCGACCCTATCCAGCGGACCCGCTGCTTGGCACGGGAGGTCCCACTTGTCCCCCCTGTGGGATTCCACTTCGCCGTCCGTCGGCCGGGTTCCGGCGGGCCGGGCCGGGGCGAAAATCACTGGCTCGCCCCCCTTCGCCCTGGTAGGCATGGCACATGGGGACTGAGAGCGCGACCGAGTTGAAGACCCTGCGTCCGGAGGAGTTCGACCAGTGGTGGGACCACCTGGTCCGCGCGTTCGGCGGCGGACCGGCCTCCGCCGAGGAACGGGAACTGGACAGATCACTCACCGAGTTCGACCGTTCCCTGGCCGCCTGGGACGGGGACGTGCTCGTCGGCACGTCCGGGGCCTTCAGCTTCCGGATGACCGTGCCGGGCGGGGCGGTGGTGCCCACCGCCGGCGTGACCATGGTCAGCGTGGCCGCGACGCACCGGCGGCGCGGGGTGCTGACGTCGATGATGCGGCGGCTGATGGACGACGCGCGCGCCAAGGGCGAGCCGCTGGCCGCGCTGTTCGCCTCCGAGCCCGCGATCTACGGCCGCTTCGGGTACGGCGCGGCGACCCCCCAGCTCATCGCCGAGATCGACACCGGCAGGGTGACCCTGGAGGTGCCCGAGGGCACCGACGGGGTGCGCGTGCGCTACGCGGCGCCCGCGGACGTCCTGGCGGAGTGCGAGGCGGTGTACGCGGCCCTGGTGCCCCGGCGCCCGGGCATGCTGGCGCGGCAGCCCGGCTGGGAGCGGGCCGCGCTGGTCGACCCGGAGAGCGAGCGGGAGGGCGCGTCGGCGCTGCAGTGCGTGGTCGCCGAACGGGACGGTGAGATCACCGGGTACGCGCGCTTCCGTACGAAGATGGTCTGGGGGCGGAGCGGGCACGACGGCACGGTGACCCTGGAGGACCTGGCCGCGCTGGACCCGGCGAGCGAGGCGGCGCTGTGGCGTTTCCTGTTCGGCGTCGACCTGATGACGACGCTGAAGATGCGGGCGCGGCCGGTCGACGACGCCTGGCAGTACCTGGTCTCCGACATCCGCCGCTGCCTGCCGCAGCAGCGGGACGCCGGGTACGTCCGGCTGGTGGACGTGGGAGCGGCCCTGTCGGCCCGTACGTATCTGACGCCCGTGGACGTCGTGTTCGAGGTCGAGGACGCCTTCTGTCCGTGGAACGCGGGGCGTTGGCGGCTGACCGGCGACCCGAAGGGCGCGTCCTGCGAGCGGACGACCGACGCGGCCGACGTCGCCCTGTCCGTGCGGGAGTTGGGCGCGGCGTATCTGGGCGGGGTGACCCTGCTGTCGCTGGCGACGGCCGGGCGGGTGCGGGAGCTGCGGCCGGGGGCGCTGACGGAGGCGTCGGTGGCGTTCAGCTCACCGGTGGCCCCGTGGCTGCCCCACGGCTTCTAGGCCGGCGCTTCCGGCGGGTCAGGGGCCCGGTCAGCGTTTCTGGCAGGTCGGGCACCAGAAGAGGTTGCGGGCGGCGAGGCCGGCGATGTGGATCCCGTCGCCGCAGATGTGGCAGGGCAGGTTCGCCCGGCGGTACACGTACACCTCGCCGCCGTGGTCGTCGACGCGGGGCGGGCGGCCCATGGCCTCGGGGGTGTGCTCCGGGCGGACGGTGTCGATCCGGTTGTTCCGGACGCCCTCCCGCATCAGCGCGACCAGGTCGGCCCAGATCGCGTCCCACTCGGCCGGGGTGATGTCCCGGCCCGCGCGGTAGGGGTCGATGCCGTGCCGGAACAGCACCTCGGCGCGGTAGACGTTGCCGACGCCGGCCACGATCTTCTGGTCCATGAGCAGCGCGGCGATCGTCGTACGGCTGCGGGAGATCCTGCGGTAGGCCGCGCCCGGGTCGGCGTCCGCGCGCAGCGGGTCGGGGCCGAGCCGGTCGTGGATCGCCCGCTTCTCGGCGTCCGTGATCAGGGCGCAGGTGGTGGGGCCGCGCAGATCGACGTACGACGTGTCGTTGGCGAGCCGGAGCCGGACGGTGTCGGCCGGCGGGGGCGCCGGGGCGTCCCCGAAGCCGACCTTGCCGAACAGGCCGAGGTGGATGTGGACCCAGTCGCCGTCCCGGAAGCCCAGGAAGAGGTGCTTGCCGTGGGCTTCCGTGGCGGTCGGCTCGGTACCGTCCAGCAGGGCGGCGGCGTCGGAGAACTTGCCCTGGGGGCTGGTGACGCGGGCGGCCCGGCCCACGAAGCGCTCGGCGTAGTCCCGGGCCAGCCGGTGGATCGTGTGCCCCTCTGGCACGGGTCCCTGTTCCTTCCCGCCCCCTGGGGGCTCAGTCCTGCTGCGGGTGGTGGGCCGGGATGGGCGGCAGGTCGCCCGTGGTCTCGTACGCCGACAGCATGTCGATGCGGCGGATGTGACGCTCGTCACTGGAGAACGGGGTGTTGAGGAAGACCTCGACGAACTTGGTCGCCTCCTCCGTGCTGTGCATGCGCGCGCCCACGGCCACCACGTTGGCGTCGTTGTGCTGCCGGCCGAGCGTCGCCGTCTCCTCGCTCCAGGCCAGCGCCGCGCGCACGCCCTTCACCTTGTTCGCGGCGATCTGCTCGCCGTTGCCGGAGCCGCCGATGACGATGCCGAGGGCGTCCGGGTCCGCGGCCGTCCGCTCCGCGGCGCGGAGGCAGAAGGGCGGGTAGTCGTCCTGGGCGTCGTAGATGTGCGGCCCGCAGTCGACGGGCTCGTGGCCGGCGGCCTTCAGCCACTCGACGAGGTGGTTCTTGAGTTCGTAGCCCGCATGGTCGGAGCCGATATACACGCGCATGCCACGAGTGTGACACGCCCGTATCGGGGCAGCAGCCCCAGGGTGTCGGCGGGCACCCGTGGCGGAAATTGTGAGGCAGGCCATAGATCCTCAAGGGAACCTCAAGTAACGATACGGATTCAGAGGTTCCCGAATTCGTTCACCTCGGATTCACTGGACCGACTCGTACACCGCTCGTGCGGGCAGCTCTACCTGGCGCAAAGGAAATCCGTCCATGACCTCTGGTTCGGGCCTCCAAGCAGGACTGAAAAACCGCCACCTTTCGATGATCGCGATCGGCGGCGTCATCGGAGCCGGCCTCTTCGTCGGTTCCAAAGCCGGTATCGCCACCGCGGGACCCGGCATCCTCCTGTCCTACGCCCTCGTCGGCACGCTCGTCGTACTCGTGATGCGCATGCTCGGCGAGATGTCCGCCGCCAATCCGACCTCCGGCTCGTTCTCGGCGCACGCCGACCGCGCGCTGGGCCGCTGGGCCGGGTTCTCCATCGGCTGGCTCTACTGGTTCTTCTGGGTCGTCGTGCTCGCCGTCGAGGCGACCGCCGGTGCCCAGATCCTCGAAGGCTGGGTCCCGGCCGTCCCGCAATGGGCCTGGGCACTCATCGTGATGATCGTGCTGACCGCGACCAACCTGGTCTCCGTCGGCTCCTACGGCGAGTTCGAGTTCTGGTTCGCCGGCATCAAGGTGGTAGCGATCGGCGCGTTCATCGTCGTCGGCCTGCTGGCCATCTTCGGCGTCCTGCCGGGCGTGGACGCCGACAAGGCGAGCTTCGGCAACCTGACCTCGCACGGCGGGTTCCTGCCGCACGGTCCGGGATCGATCCTCACCGGTGTGCTGCTGGTCGTCTTCTCCTTCATGGGCAGCGAGATCGCCACGCTGGCGGCCGGCGAGTCCGAGGACCCGCAGCGCGCGGTCACCAAGTCCACCAACAGCATCATCTGGCGGATCGGCGTCTTCTACCTGGGCTCGATCCTCGTCGTGGTCTCGCTGCTGCCGTGGGACGACGCCTCCATCGCGAAGGACGGCTCCTACGTCGCCGCGCTGAACTCGCTGGGCATCGCGCACGCCGGTCAGATCATGAACTTCATCGTGCTGACCTCGGTGCTGTCCTGTCTGAACTCCGGCCTGTACACGGCCTCCCGCATGGCCTTCTCGCTCGGCGAGCGGGGCGACGCGCCGAAGGCGTTCGCGCGGGTCAACGGCCGGGGTGTGCCGATGACGGCGATCCTCGCGTCGGTGGTGTTCGGCTTCGTCGCCGTCTTCTTCAACTACCTGTCCCCGGACAAGATCTTCCTCTTCCTCGTCAACTCCTCCGGCGCGGTGGCCCTGTTCGTGTGGCTGGTCATCTGCTTCTCGCAGCTGCGCATGCGGAAGATCATCCAGCGCGAGGCGCCGGAGAAGCTCGTCGTGCGGATGTGGCTGTACCCGTACCTGACCTGGGCGACGGCCGCGCTGATCGTGTTCGTGCTCGGCTACATGCTGACCGACACCGAGCACGACGGCCGCGAGACCGTGCTGCTGTCGCTGCTGGTCGCGGCGGTCGTGCTGGTGATCGCCGTGGTGAAGGAGCGGATCCGGGCGGGCCGCCCGGCACCCGCCGCCGAGGCCCCGGCCGACAAGGTGTCCGTCGGCTGATCCGGCACCGGCCCGGCAGGCCGCACGACCTGGCCGCATAACCTGACGGAAGCTGTCAGGTTATGCGGCCATGCTGCGTTCCATGACGCACACGGACCAGCGCACCGGCCTGACCCTCCTCCGCCCCGGCGACGTCGGCTACGACGACGAACTCGCCGCCTTCCAGCTCGGCTTCGTCCAGCGGCCCGACGTGATCGCGCCCGCCCGCACGGCGGAGGACGTGGTGGCCGCCGTGCGGTACGCCGCCGAGCGCGGCCTGCCCGTGGGTGTCCAGGCCACCGGGCACGGTTTGCCCGGCGGTTACGAGGGCGGGCTGTTGGTGACGACGAAGCGACTGGACGGGATCACCGTCGACCCCGAGGCGCGTACGGTCCGGGTGCGGGCCGGGGTGCGCTGGGGGCAGGTGGTCCGGGCGGCCGAACCGTACGGGCTGGCGCCCCTCAACGGTTCCGCGCCGGGCGTGGGCGCGGTGTCGTACACCCTGGGCGGTGGGCTCGGCATCCTGGCCCGCGAGTTCGGCTACGCGGCCGACCACGTGCGGTGGCTGGAGCTCGTCACCGCCGACGGCACGCTCCGCCGGGTCACCCCGGACTCCGACCCGGACCTGTACTGGGCGCTGCTCGGCGCCGGCCAGAACCTCGGCGTCGTCACCGAGCTGGAGATCGGGCTCGTCCCGGTGCGGACGCTGTACGGCGGCTCGCTCGCCTTCGACGGGCGGACGGTGGACCCGGCGGCCGCGCTGCGGGCGTACGAGGCCTGGACGCGAACCGTGCCGGACGGGCTGACCTCGTCCTTCGCGGCCGTCCCGTACCCGGACGTGCCCGCGCTGCCGCCGCATCTGCGCGGCACGTACGTGGTCTCGGTCCGGGTCGCCCACACGGGTCCCGGCGGCGCGGACATCGTCGCCTCGCTGCGGGAGATCGGCCCGGTGCTGTCGGACTCGCTGCGCGAGATGCCGTACGCCGAGAGCCACACCATCCACAGCGACCCGGACTTCCCGCACGCCTACTACGGGGACAGCGCGGTGCTGCGGGAGCTGGACGTCGAGCGGTCCGGGGAGCTGCTGCGGCGGACCGGTCCGGCGGCGGACCTGATGTGTGTCGTGCAGGTCAACCACCTGGGCGGGGCGCTCGCGCGGCCGGCGCCGAACGCGGTGCCGTACCGGGAGGGGCGGTTCCTGGTGCGGGTGCTGACGGTCGGGGACCGGAAGCGGGCGCGGACCGTGCTGGACCCGGTGTTCGCGCTGCTGGCCGACGACACGCTCGGCCGGTCGCTCAACTTCGCCTTCGGCGCGGGCGACCGGGGTGCGGGGCTGTACGACGCCGAGACGCGCAAGAGGCTCGCCCGGGTGAAGGAGACCCACGACCCGGCGAACCTCTTCCGCAGGAACTACGGCGTCAGTCCTTGTTGACCAGCTTCCAGGCGGTGGGCAGCGCGCCCATCGCCAGCGCGGCCTTGAGGGCGTCACCGATCAGGAAGGGCGTGAGGCCGGCCGCGATCGCCTGGGACGCGGACAGGTGGGCGGCCAGGGCGAGGTAGGGGACGCCGACGGCGTAGACGACGGCCTCGCCGAGGATCATCGTGCCGGCCATGCGCAGCGGGGAGCGGTCGGCGCCGCGGCGGGCCAGGGCGCCGACGAGGGCGGAGGCGAGCAGCATGCCGAGGACGTAGCCGAAGGAGACCATGCCCGCGCCGGAGGTGCCCTGCGCGAACCACGGCACGCCCGCCACACCGGCGACCGCGTACAGCGCGAGGGAGAGGAAGCCGCGGCGCGCGCCGAGCGTGGTGCCGACGAGCAGCGCGGCGAAGGTCTGGCCGGTCACCGGCACCGGGGAGCCGGGCACGGGCACGGAGAGCTGGGCCGCGAGACCGGTGAGCACCGCGCCGCCGACGACGAGGGCGACGTCACGGACGCGGGACGCGGGCAGCAGGTCGGCGAGAACGGCGCCGGGGCGGGCGGTGGCGGTGGCGGTGCTCATGGGGACTCCGCGGGTGACGGGGACATGCTGGGACAGGGTGACGCTATCCGAGCGGGCCGCGGCCGATCACCGTCAGCGCCCGACAAAGGGCGGAACGAGAGCTTCGTGGGCTCCGGACAAAGAGTGCCGGTTACACGAGTCCGGGCGTGACACTGATCACTGAGGCAGGGACGTTTCGCTCACGTGGAGCGGGTGCTGACGAAACTGTGCGGTCTCACCAAACGAACCCTGGTCGTCTGGTCGGATTCATTCCTCCTGCCCTACCCTTCAGCCATGGTTGCCCAGGCCCGCCATCTCACCTCGCGTCGCTACGTCGATCTGCGACGCCAGGGCACGGCCACCTGTCGCCGTCCGGGATAGGGGCGGGCCGTCCGGCACGCCTCACCCTCTCCGAGCCTCCGAGACGTGTCGACCCCGCTCCCGAGGACGGTCCTCCATGCCCCGTACCGCCGTTCCCACCCTGCCCTCGCCCGTGCCGCGCGCCGCCGACAGCGACCGGCGGCGCACCAGCGCCAGTGTCGTACTGCGCTCCGTGCTGGAGCACGGCCCGGTGGCGCGCAGCACCATCGCCCGGCTGACCGGGCTGTCCCCCGCGTCGGTGACCGAGCACTGCGCCCGGCTCGCCGAGCGGGGCCTGATCCGGGAGTCGGCCGCGCCCCGCCGCTCGAACGGGGTCGGCCGGCCGCACGTGCCTGTCGACCTGGACGACAGCTGCTTTCTGGTCGCCGGTGTGCACGTGGCCGTGCCGTACACCACGGTGGCGCTGCTGGACCTGCGGGGCCGGGTGGTGGCCCGGCGGGAGCTGCGGCACGAACGGACCGACCCGGCCTGGGTGGTGGCGCGGGCGGCCGAGGGCCTCGCGGGGCTGCTCGCCGGGGTGCCGGGCCGGTGCCCGCTGGGGGTCGGGGTGGCGGTCGGCGGCTGGGTGGACCGGGAGACGGGCACCGTGGTCGAGCACGAGCTGCTGGGCTGGCGGGACGTGCCGGTGCGGGAGCTGCTCGGCGCCCGCATCGGCCTGCCGGTCCAGGTGGACGGGCACGCGCGGGCCCTGGTGCACGGGGAGCGGCTGTTCGGGCGGGCCCGGGGCAGCCGGAGCGTGCTGCACCTGTTCGTCGGCAACGTGGTGGACGCCGCCTTCGCCACCCACGACGAGGTGCACTACGGCCCCCGGTCCGCGGCCGGCGCGATCGCCCATCTGCCGGTGCCGGGCGGCACCGAACCGTGCGCGTGCGGCCGTACCGGCTGCCTCCAGGCGGAGCTGAGCGAGCGGACGTTGTGCCGGCGGGCGCGGGCGGCCGGGTTGGCCGACTCGGCCGACCCGATGCGTGTGGTGGCCGCGGCGACGGGCGCGGACCCGGTGGCCCGGCGGCTGCTGGTGGAGCGGGCGCGTGCGACCGGGCGCGCGGCCGGGCTGCTGCTGGACGTGCTGAACCCGGAGACGGTCGTCGTCACCGAGGTCGGTGTCATCCATGTCGAGGGCTGCCTCGACGCGTTCCGGGACGCGGTCGGTCCGGCGCGTTCCACCGCTGTCCTCCCGACGAGTTTCCCGGATTCCGTGCTGGCGGTGGCGGGCGGGTCCGTCGTACTGGACGCGTTGTTCCGGGATCCGCTGGGCGCGTCACCTGAAGGTATTTAATTCAGAAACTCGGAATGTTGACAGGGGTCCAGCGCGGCCGGGAACATCCTGGTCATGAGCCCCCTCACGAGCTGTCGCACTCTCTGTTGCTGACATGTTGCCGCGCATGAAGCGCGTGTTTCCCACTGCGTGAGTCCTCTTCCTCCGGCCTGCTTCCCCCGGAATTCCTCCTGCTTTTCTCTTCTTTTTCTCCTGGGAGTCCTCCCATGCACCGTCGTGCCTTTCTCACCTCCGTGTTCGGCGCGTCCGCCGCCGTCGCCGGACTGTCCGGCTGCGCGCGGGGCGACGCCGCCGCCGACACCCGTGGTGCCGCCACCGAACCGCTCGCCCACAAGGTCCCGGCCGGCACCAGCCTGAAGATCGCCTCCTACCTGGGCCAGCAGCAGCTCCAGTTCAGGCTGGCGAAGCTGCCCGGACTGCCGTTCAAGGTGTCCGACTGGGTGAACATCGGGGCGGGCCCAGACGTGATCAACGCGTTCCGCGCCCGGTCCCTGGACCTCTCCAACAACGCCGGCATCCCGCCGATCCAGGCCCACTACCAGGGCTTCGACGCGAAGATCGTGGCGATCGACATCACCCGCAAGCCCAACTACCTGTTCGCCACCAGGCCCGGCAGCGACATCCGCGCGGTCGCGGACTTCAAGGGCAGGAAGCTCGCCTTCTCGCAGGGCCAGGCCCAGGGTGTCGTGCTGCTGCGGGCGCTGAAGAAGGCGGGCCTGGCCTACGACGAGGTGAAGCTGGTCCCGCTGACCAGCAACCAGTTCTTCACCGCCCTCCAGTCCGGGCAGGTGGACGTGGCCCCGCTCGCCATCAACCAGGCGCCCGCGTACCTGAAGCAGTACGCGTCCAAGGGTGCCCGCTCCATCCCCACCGACGTCGTCGACCTGCTCAACCTGCTGTGGGCGCCGCAGTCCGTGCTGAACGACCCGGCGAAGGCCGCGGCGATCGCCGCCTACATCCCGCAGTGGGCCAAGGGCCAGGTGTGGCAGTACGAGCACCCGGACGTGTGGAACGAGGAGTTCTACGTCAAGACGCAGAACCTGACCCCCGCCCAGGCGCGGGGCATCACCGAGCTGGCCAACAAGCCGCTGTTCCCGCCCAGCTGGGACGAGGCGGTCACGTGGGAGCAGGAGACCGCCGATCTGCTCGCCGAGGGCGGCTTCGTGAAGAAGTTCGACGTGTCCTCGCTCTTCGACCACCGCTTCGAGTCCCTCGCCGCCGAGGCCGTACCCGAGGAGTACCGGAGGTGACCGCCGTGACCACGACGACCGCCGTTCCCCGGACCGCCGCCGGGGACCTCCCCCAGGTCCGCCGGCGCCGCCGGCTCTCCCCCGGCCGCCGGCTGCCCGCCGCCCGGCTCATCGGCCCGCTGGTGCTGTTCGCCGTGTGGGCCGCCGCCTCGGCCGCCGGAGCGCTGGACCCGGGGGCGATCCCCGCGCCCTGGACCGTCCTGCGCACCGCCGGCCGCCTGTGGACCGACGGCACCCTGCCCACCGATGTGCTGACCTCCCTCCAGCGGGCCGGCTACGGCTTCGCGATCGGCCTGAGCGCCGGGGTGCTGCTCGCCCTCGCGTCCGGTCTGAGCCGGGCCGGGGAGGCACTGATCGACGGGACGGTGCAGCTCAACCGGGCGATCCCCACCCTCGGTCTGATCCCGCTGTTCATCCTCTGGCTGGGCATCGGCGAGACCTTCAAGATCGCCATCATCGCGATCGTCGTCTACGTCCCGGTCTACCTGAACACGCACGCCGCGCTGTCCGGCATCGACAGCCGCTTCGTCGAACTCGCCGAGGTGCAGGGCCTGTCCAGGCTCACCTTCGTCCGCCAGGTGGTGATCCCCGGCGCGCTGCCCGGATTCTTCGTGGGACTCCGGCTCGGCGTGACCGGCTCCTGGCTGGGCCTGGTGGTCCTGGAGCAGATCAACGCCACCAGCGGTCTCGGCTACCTGATGTTCCAGGCGCAGAACTACGGCCAGACCGACGTCATCCTGGTCGGCCTGCTGATCTACGGCGTGTTCGGCCTGGTCTCCGACAGCGTGGTCCGCCTGATCGAACGGAGGGTGCTGTCATGGCGCCGCACACTGAGCAACTGACTCGCCCCGCCGTCCGGCTGCGCGAGCTGACCCGGTCGTTCGCGGACCGTACCGTCCTCGACGGCATCGACCTCGATCTGCCCGCCGGACAGTTCACGGCCCTGCTCGGGCACAGCGGCTCCGGCAAGTCGACCCTGCTGCGGGCGGTCGCCGGGCTCGATCACGGCGTGGCCGGCAGCGGGCGGCTCACCGCGCCCGAGCGTGTGTCGGTGGTGTTCCAGGACTCACGGCTGCTGCCCTGGCGCCGGGTGCTGGACAACGTCCTGCTGGGCCTGGACGGCAAGGACGCCGTCGAACGCGGCCGGGCCGCCCTGGCGGAGGTCGGCCTCGCGGGCCGGGAGCGGGCCTGGCCGGGGGAACTGTCCGGCGGCGAGGCACAGCGGGCGGCGCTGGCCCGCTCCCTGGTCCGCGAACCGGAGCTGCTGCTGGCGGACGAACCGTTCGGGGCACTGGACGCCCTCACCCGGATCAGGATGCACCACCTGCTGCGCGAGCTGTGGACGCGCCACCGGCCGTCCGTCCTGCTCGTCACCCACGACGTGGACGAGGCGATCGTGCTCGCCGACCGGGTCCTCGTCCTGGACCGGGGCCGGATCGGCCTCGACCTGACCATCGACCGTCCCCACCCGCGCTCCTACCGCGAGCCGCTGCTGGGCGAGTACCGCGAGCGGCTGCTGGCCGCCCTCGGTGTCACGGAGGACCACCGGTGACCGCAAGACAGCTCCACCTGAACGCGTTCCTGATGAACACCGGCCACCACGAGGCGTCCTGGCGGCTTCCCGAGAGCGACCCGTACGCCCATGTGGAGCTGAGCCACTACGTCCGGCTCGCCCGGACCGCCGAACGCGGCACCTTCGACTCGCTCTTCCTCGCCGACGGCCCCCAGCTGTGGAGCAACCTCGCCCAGCGGCCGGCCGGCGCGCTGGAACCGCTCACCCTGCTGACCGCGCTGGCGACGGCCACCGAGCACATCGGCCTGATCGCCACCGCGTCCACCTCCTACAACTCCCCGTACAACCTGGCCCGCAGGTTCGCCTCGCTGGACATCGTCAGCGGCGGCCGGGCCGGCTGGAACGTCGTCACCACCGCGGGCAAGGAGGCCGCCCGCAACTTCGGGCTCGACGAGGAGCCCCCGCACGCGGAGCGGTACGCGCGCGCCGCCGAGTTCCTGGACGTGGCCCTCAAGCTGTGGGACAGCTGGGAGGACGACGCGATCGTCGCCGACAAGGCGGCCGGCGTCTGGGGCGACGACACCAAGATCCACCCGCCCCGGCACCGGGGGACCTACTTCAGCGTCGCCGGCCCGCTCAACGTGCCGCGCACCCCGCAGGGATACCCGCTGCTGGTCCAGGCCGGGTCCTCCGAGGACGGCAAGGCCTTCGCCGCCCGGTACGCCGAGGCGGTGTTCACCGCCCAGCAGACCCTCGCCGGCGCCCAGGCCTTCTACGCCGACCTCAAGTCCCGGGCCGCACGGGCAGGCCGGGACCCCGGGCACCTGAAGGTGCTGCCCGGGATCGTCCCGGTGCTCGGGTCGACGGAGGCCGAGGCACGGGCCGCCGAACGGCTGCTGGAGGACCACATCGTGTACGAGCACGGCGTGGACCGCCTGGAGAACCTGCTGCGCCTCCCGGCGGGCACCCTGGAGCTGGACGGCCCGCTGCCCGCCGATCTGCCGCCCGAGTCCGCCATCGAGGGCGCCAAGAGCCGCTACACGCTCGTCGTGGAGCTGGCCCGGCGTGACCGGCTCACCGTCCGGGAGCTCATCGGCCGGCTCGGCGGCGGACGCGGGCACCTCACCTTCGCCGGGACACCCGAGCAGGTCGCCGACCGGATCGAAACCTGGTTCACGCGCGGCGCCGCCGACGGTTTCAACGTCATGCCGGCCGTGCTGCCCTCCGGCCTGGACGCCTTCGTCGAGCACGTCGTACCGCGCTTGCGCGCCCGCGGCCTGTTCCGCGCCGAGTACGGGCCCCGGCAGACCCTCCGGGAGCGCTACGGCCTCCCCCGCCCCGCCAACCAGTACCTGAGCCCCGCCTTCAGCTGAGAGGAACCCCGATGTCCATCGAGATCACCAAGGTCACCGCCCGCATCGGCGCACGCGTCTTCGGCGTCGACATCACCCGGCCGCTGGCCCCGGAGGAGGTCACCGCGATCCGTGCGGCCCTCGACGTCCACAAGGCGCTCGTCTTCGACGCCGACGGCCTGGACGACGCCGGCCAGCAGGCCTTCGCCCGCCACTTCGGCGACCTGACCACGGCGCACCCGACGGTCGGCGCGGTCGACGGCGCCCCGCACGTGCTTCCGGTCGACAGCGAGCGGGGCCGCGCCAACCACTGGCACACGGACGTCACCTTCGTCCTCAACCCGCCGCAGGCCAGCACCCTGCGCTCGCTCACCGTCCCGCCGTACGGCGGCGAGACACTGATCGCCAACGCGGCGGCGGCCTACCGCGACCTGCCCGAGCCGCTGCGCCGCCTGGCCGACACCCTGTGGGCGGAACACACGAACGACTACGACTACGCGGTGCCGGACGAGGAGATCGACGAGGCGCGGGCGGCCCAGCGCGCCCAGTTCACCTCCATCCGGTACCGCACCGCCCACCCCGTGGTCCGCGTCCATCCGCTCACCGGCGAACGCGGGCTGTTCATCGGCGGGTTCGCGCAGCGGATCGTCGGCCTGTCGGCGGGCGAGTCCCGCAAGGTTCTGGACCTGCTCCAGGCGTACGTCACCCGCCCGGAGAACGTGCTGCGCCACCGCTGGTCGGAGCACCAGCTGGTCCTGTTCGACAACCGCATCACCCAGCACTACGCCATCGACAACTACGACGGTCTGCCGCGCCGTCTGCACCGGGTGACCGTCGCCGGGGACGTCCCGGTCGGCATCGAGGGCAAGGAGAGCTACGCGATCGAGGGCGACGCGTCGCACTACACGCCCGTGGCCGCGTAACCGGGAATTCACCCTGCGTACGCCGGGTGTCCGGATAATGGGCGGCCCTGTCGTGTGAGCGGACGGGCCGCCCACACTGGCGGGGTTTTTGCCCGCCTATTGCACTGGGAGAGCCGCCTCCATGCCCAGCAGCACGACCTCGGAGACGCCGCCGCAGCAGCGGGCGGACGCCTCCCTCTCCCACGGCCTCAAGCAGCGCCACCTGTCGATGATCGCCCTGGGCGGGGTGATCGGCGCGGGCCTCTTCGTCGGCTCCGGCGCGGGCATCGCCGCCGCCGGCCCGTCGATCGTGATCGCCTACACCCTGTCCGGCGTCCTGGTGATGCTGGTGATGCGGATGCTCGGCGAGATGTCGGCCGCCTACCCGTCCTCGGGTTCCTTCTCCGCGCACGCCGAGCGGGCGATCGGCCCCTGGGCGGGCTTCGCGGCGGGCTGGTCCTTCTGGGTCCTGCTCTGTACGGCGGTGGGCCTGGAGGGCATCGGCGCCGCGAAGATCGTCCAGGGCTGGCTGCCGGGCACCCCGCAGTGGATGTGGGTCGCGCTGTTCATGGTCGTCTTCTGCGGGGCGAACCTGGCCGCGGTGAAGAACTTCGGCGAGTTCGAGTTCTGGTTCGCCGCGCTGAAGGTGGGTGCGATCAGCCTGTTCCTGATCCTGGGCGGGCTGGCCATCGCGGGTGTGCTGCCCGGCACCGACTCCCCCGGCGCGTCGAACCTGACCGACTTCCTGCCGCACGGCAGCGAGGGCCTGCTGGTCGGCCTGCTCGCCTCGGTCTTCGCGTACGGCGGCTTGGAGACGGTCACCATCGCGGCGGCCGAGTCGGAGGACCCGGTGCGGGGCGTCGCCTCCGCCGTCCGCACGGCGATGTGGCGGATCGCCCTGTTCTACATCGGCTCCATGGCGGTCGTCGTCACCCTCGTCCCCTGGAGCTCCGCGGAGGTCGTGGCGAAGGGCCCGTACGTCGCCACCCTCGACCACCTGGGCATCCCCGGCGCGGGCCAGCTGATGAACGTGGTCGTCCTGGTCGCCCTGCTGTCCGCGATGAACGCCAACATCTACGGCTCCTCGCGCATCGCCTACTCGCTGGTCGAGCGCGGCCAGGGCCCCAAGGCGCTGGCCAGGCTGTCCGGCGGGGTACCGCGCGTCGCGGTCCTCACCTCCTGCTTCTTCGGCTTCGTGTGCGTGCTGCTCAGCTACTGGCGGCCGGACGACGTCTTCCCCTGGCTGCTGAACATGATCGGCGCGGTCATCCTGGTCGTCTGGATCTTCATCGCGGTCTCCCAGCTGCTGCTGCGCCGCCGCATCGAACGCGAGGCGCCGGAGAAGCTGGTCGTCCGCATGTGGGGCTTCCCGTGGCTGACCTGGGTCGCCCTGGCCGGCATGGCGGCGATCTTCGTCCTGATGGCCCGCGAGCCGGACACCCGCATCCAGCTGTACTCGACGGGCGGGATGACGCTGGCCCTGGCGGCGGTGGGGTACGCCTGGCAGCGGGCGCGGGCCAGGAGCTGACCACCCCCGCCCCGGGCGAGGCCCCCACGTGCGACACGTGGGGGCCTTTCTGTTGTTCCGATGTTGTTGTTGCTAGCGTGTAGTTGCAAGTTACTTGCAACAAGGTTCCGGAGGGGATCACCCATGCCCGTCTACACGCTGCCCGACCTGCCCTACGACTACGCGGCGCTCGCGCCCGTGATCAGCCCCGAGATCATCGAGCTGCACCACGACAAGCACCACGCGGCCTATGTGAAGGGCGCGAACGACACGCTGGAGCAGCTCGCCGAGGCGCGGGACAAGGAGTCGTGGGGCTCGATCAACGGCCTGGAGAAGAACCTGGCGTTCCACCTGTCCGGGCACATCCTCCACTCGATCTACTGGCAGAACATGACGGGCCCGAAGGACGGCGGCGGGGAGCCGCTGGCCGCCGACGGCGTGGGCGAACTGGCCGAGGCGATCAAGGAGTCCTTCGGCTCCTTCGCCGCCTTCAGGACCCAGTTGTCCAAGGCCGCCGCCACCACCCAGGGTTCGGGGTGGGGCGTCCTCGCCCATGAGCCGCTGAGCGGGCGGCTGGTCGTGGAGCAGGTCTACGACCACCAGGGCAACGTCGGCCAGGGCTCCACCCCGATCCTGGTCTTCGACGCCTGGGAGCACGCCTTCTACCTCCAGTACCGCAACCAGAAGGTCGACTTCATCGAGGCCATGTGGCAGGTCGTCGACTGGCAGGACGTGGCGAAGCGGTACGAGGCGGCGAAGTCCCGCGCGAACGTGCTGCTCCTGGCCCCCTGAGAACGTCCTGCCTCGTGATCGTCTTCTCACCCTTCGCGGCGGCAGGCGGATGAGAGAAGACCCCCGTGAGGACGTGACTCACGGGGGTCTTCCCCTACCCGCAGGGCAGGTTGAGCGAGAGCAGCCCGGTGCTGTCCCCGTCGACGCGGATCTCGCTCACCGCCGCGTTGCGCAACCTCGGGAACGCCCGGCGGTACTCCGCGAGAGGGATGCCCAGCAGGGAGCACAGCGTCAGGCGCAGCAGGGTGTTGTGGGCGACGACCAGGACGCGTCCGCCGGGGTGGGCGGCGGCGATCCGGCGCAGCGCGGCCGTTCCGCGCGCCGCCGCCGCGCGGGGGTCCTCCGCGCCGGGGAACGGGTGCGCCACCGGGTCGGCGCGGTACGCCTCAGCCGCGGCCGGGTGCTCCGCCGCGAACTCCGCCAGGGTACGGCCCTCCACCACACCGAAGTCGCACTCGCGCAGGCCGGGGTCGCGCCGCGCGGCCACACCGAGGGCCCGGCAGGCCGGCTCGGCGGTGTCGACCGCCCGGGAGAGGGGCGAGGTCCACACCGCGTCCACGGGATGCCCCGCGGCCCATCGCCCCAGCGCCTCGGCCTGGGCGCGTCCGGTGTCCGTGAGGGCCACGTCGCTCACCCCGGCGTACCGGTTCCCGGCGTGCCAGACGGTCTGACCGTGACGGGCGAGGAGAAGGGTGGTGGCGGTCACGGGCGGCAGTATCCCAGCCGACGCCCGCCGCGTTCCCGTGATCGTCGCTGCCGGCCGACGGCGACGGTACGGGAACGGGCCCGGCGCCGAACCGGGCCCGTCACCGAGGCTTACAGGTTGCTGAAGTCCGGGCCCTGGGTGCGGGTCCGCTTGATCTCGTAGAAGCCCGGTACCGACGCCACGGCGATCGTGCCGTCCCACAGGCGGGCCGCCTCCTCGCCCTGGGGGGCGGGGGTGACGACCGGGCCGAAGAAGGCGATCTGCTCGCCGTCGGGGCCGGGCACCGCGATGACCGGGGTGCCGACGTCCTGGCCGACCTTCTCGATGCCCTCCTTGTGGGAGGCGCGCAGCTCGGGCTCGTACGGGGTGGAGTCCCAGTGGTCCATGAGGGACTCGGGCAGCCCGACGTCCTTCAGGGCGGCGGCCACGGCGGACTTCTCCGGGCCCTCGCCCTGGTTGTGGATGCGGGTGCCGAGCGCGGTGTAGAGGTCGCCCAGCACCTCCGCGCCGTGCTCCTGCTGGGCCGCGATGACGACGCGGACCGGACCCCACGCCTTGGTCGCGAGCATCTCGCGGTACTCCTCGGGCAGCTCGTCGAGCCTGTTCTCGTTGAGCACGGCGAGGCTCATCACATGCCAGCGGACCTCGATGTCCCGGACCTTCTCCACCTCCAGCACCCAGCGGGAGGTCATCCAGGCCCAGGGGCACAGCGGGTCGAACCAGAAGTCGACGGGGGTCTTGTCCGACATGTCTCTCCTCGTGGGGAACTCTTTTTCCGGGAAACGCCACCGTCGGCCGTGCCATTCCCCGTCACCCCTGTCAGGGGCACATGGCAGGATCGGTGCTGTTCAGCCGCCATCCGCACGATCACGAGGGAGTGCCGTCCGTGCCCGGTGAGAATCTGTCCCGCGACGAGGCCCGGGAGCGGGCCGCCCTGCTGTCCGTCGACGGCTACGAGGTGTCCCTGGACCTGCGGTCCGCCGTCGGCGACGCGGGCGGCGAGCCGCGCACGTTCCGCTCGGTGACCACCATCCGCTTCCGCTGCAACGAGCCGGGCGCGTCCAGTTTCGCCGATCTGGTCGCGCCGGGCGTGACGTCCGTGTCGCTCAACGGGCGGGACCTGGACCCGGGCGAGGTCTTCGACGGCTCCCGGATCGCGCTGGAGGACCTGGCCGCGGAGAACGAGCTGGTGGTGGACGCGCGGTGCGCCTACTCCCGCACGGGCGAGGGCCTGCACCGCTTCGTCGACCCGGAGGACGGCGAGGTCTACCTGTACACGCAGTACGAGCCGGCCGACGCCCGCCGTGTCTTCGCCAACTTCGAGCAGCCGGACCTGAAGGCGCCGTACCGCTTCGAGGTGCGGGCGCCGGAGGGCTGGACGGTGTGGAGCAACGGCGCCGGTGAACTCGCCGACGGGGTCTGGCGGTTCGCGGAGACCAAGCCGATCTCGACGTACATCACGTGCGTGGTGGCGGGCCCGTACCACTATGTGACGGACTCCTACACCCGGACCTTCGAGGACGGCACGAAGCTGGAGATCCCGCTCGGCGCGATGTGCCGCAAGGGTCTCGCGCCGCACTTCGACGCGGACGACGTGTTCCTGGTGACCAAGCAGGGCCTGGACTTCTTCCACGACCACTTCGACTACCCGTACCCGTTCGGGAAGTACGACCAGGCGTTCGTGCCGGAGTACAACCTGGGCGCGATGGAGAACCCGGGCCTGGTGACCTTCCGCGAGGAGTACATCTTCCGCGGGAAGGTGACGCAGGCGTCGTACGAGGCGCGGGCCAACGTCATCCTGCACGAGATGGCGCACATGTGGTTCGGCGACCTGGTCACCATGGAGTGGTGGGACGACCTGTGGCTGAAGGAGTCCTTCGCGGACTTCATGGGCACGTTCGGATGCGTGGGCGCGACCCGGTTCAAGGACGCGTGGATCACCTTCGCCAACCGCCGCAAGGCCTGGGCGTACCGCGCCGACCAGCTCCCGTCCACGCATCCGATCACGGCGGACATCCGTGACCTGGAGGACGCCAAGCTGAACTTCGACGGCATCACCTACGCCAAGGGCGCGTCCGTGCTGAAGCAGCTCGTGGCGTACGTCGGCCAGGACGCGTTCCTGGAGGGCTCCCGGCGCTACTTCAAGCGGAACGCGTACGGCAACACGCGCCTGGGCGACCTGCTGTCGGTGCTGGCGGAGACCAGCGGCCGGGACATGACGGCGTGGGCGGCGTCGTGGCTGCAGACGGCCGGGGTGAACTCGCTGACCCCGCAGGTGCTGCTGGACACCGAGGGCGGCCGGATCGCCGAGCTGGCGATCCTCCAGGAGGCTCCGGAGTCGCACCCCGAGCTGCGTCCGCACCGGATCGCGGTGGGGCTGTACCGGCGTACGCCCGAGGGCGCCGTGGAGCGGTACGCGCGCGTGGAGACGGACGCGCACGAGCCCCGTACGGTCGTGGCCGAGCTGGCGGGCTCCGAGGCGCCGGAGCTGGTGCTGGTCAACGACGACGACCTGACCTACTGCAAGGTGCGGTTCGACGAGACCTCGCTGGCGACGCTGCGGACGCACCTGGGCGCGCTCGCCGATCCGCTGGCCCGCGCGGTGTGCTGGTCGGCGCTGTGGAACATGACCCGGGACGCACTGCTGCCGGCGCGGGACTTCATCGATCTCGTGCTGCGCTTCGCGGGCCGCGAGTCGGACATCGGGGTGCTCCAGATGCTGCACGCCTGGGCGAACTCGGCGCTGACGCACTACGCGGCGCCGGACTGGCGGGAGACCGGCGGGGAGCTGCTGGCCGAGGGGGCGCTGCGGGAGCTGCGGGAGGCGGAGCCGGGCAGTGAGCACCAGCTCGCGTGGGCGCGGTTCTTCGCGTCCGTGGCGTCCGCCGGGCCGGACCTGAAGCTGCTGACGGACCTGCTGGACGGCACGGTCGAGATCGACGGGCTGGAGGTGGACCAGGAGCTGCGCTGGGCGTTCCTGGAGCCGCTGGCCGCGCGCGGGGCGGCGGACGAGTCGGTGCTGGCCGCGGAGCTGGCCCGGGACGACACGGCGTCGGGCAAGCGGCACCAGGTGCGCTGCCTGGCCGCGCGGCCGTCGGCGCCGGTCAAGGCGCAGGCGTGGGCGCAGGTGGTGGAGTCCGACGCGTTGTCGAACGCGCTGGTGGAGGCGACGATCTCGGGCTTTCAGCAGCCGTCGCAGCGGGAGCTGACCGCGCCGTACGCGCAGCTGTACTTCGCGGCGATCGAGCGGGTGTGGCGGGAGCGGTCGATCCAGATCGGCATGGACGTGGTGCGGGGTCTGTTCCCGGCGTACCAGGACCGGCCGGAGACGCTGGACGCGACGGACGCGTGGCTGGAGGCGCACCGGGACGCGGCGCCGGCGCTGCGCCGGCTGGTGCTGGAGGCGCGGGACGACCTGGCGCGGGCGCTGCGCGCGCAGGAGTGCGACGCGGCGGCCGACCGGTGAGCTTTGGCCTGAGCTTGCCCGGCCGGTGACCGTTACGAAATTCGGGCAAACATAGCCGTAACCCCTGGTCCGCACCCGATCGGACCAGGGGTTTTCCGTCTCTACTCGGCATCCGAACAACTGACCTTTAGTCCTGTCTTGTCCGCATTTCTCGACGAGCGTGTAACAGCGGTTACGGTCCGCACCGGGTGCGGGAATCCCGAGGCCATGACCCACAACACCCCGCTCTCCCCCCGCCCCCTGAGCCACCTCGCCGACGTCCACCGCCGCGTCCTGACGGCCGCCCAGCTGCGCGCCCACGGCGTGACGACGGCCGAACTGGCCGAGCAGTGCCGCCCCGACGGCCCCTGGCGGGAGCTGCTCCCCCACGTGATCCTGCTGCACCCCGGCCCGCCCACCGGCGAGGAGCGGCTGCACGGGGCCCTGCTGTACGCGGCCCGCGCGACCGAGCCGGGCGTCCCGGTCCAGCCGACGGCCGACAGCCCGCACCGGCCGGTGTACCAGGACGCGGTGCTCACCGGACTGGCGGCGCTAACCCTGCACGGCTTCTCGTCCACCCCGCCGCTGACCACCCTGGACCACGTGGACGTCCTGGTCCCCCGCCAGCGCCGGCTGCGCTCCACCGGCTACGTCAGCGTCCTGCGCACCTCCGACCTGCCCGCCCCGCAGGCGGTGACCGGCCTGCCGGTGGCGCCGGTGCCCCGGGCGCTCGCGGACGCGGTGGCGGAGCTGACGGACGCGGAGGCGGTACGGCGGCTGCTGACCGAGGCGGTGCGCGGCGGCCACTGCGAACCGGCGGCGGTCGTGCGGGAGCTGACCCTCGCCAAGCTGCTGAACCGCCCGCACGTGGTGGACGCCGTGGACGCGCTGCTCGCGGAGGGCCGCTCGATCGCCGAGGACCGCCTGTACCGGATGGTCCGCGAGTACGGCCTGCCCGACCCGGTCTGGAACGTCGACCTGCGCCTGCCCGGCGGCCCGCACCTGGGCGGCCTGGACGCCTACTGGCCGGACAAGGCGGTCGCCGTGGAACTCGACACCCGCGCGCCCCGGCAGGACGACGACGCGCTGTGGTCCGAGTACGCCCGCAAGCGCGAGCACCTGGAACGCCTCGGCATCACGGTCGTGTACATCACGCCCAGGAAGCTCCGGGACTCCCTGGAGCAGCAGGCCGCGGTGGTGCGGACCGCGCTGATGGCGTCCGGGGACCGCGACCCGGCCGCGTACGTCGTGGTGCTGCCCCGGTAGCGACGGCCGCCCGCTTGTCCTGTTCTCCTGCGCCGGCCGGGTGAACGGTCACCGGAACGGACCAGCAGGGCGGGCGGGGCGCGGGCGGGCCACGGTACAGGAGAGTCATGAGACACCCCCGAATAGCGGCAGGCGCGTGCTCCCTCCTCCTCGCGGCCGCCTGCGCGTTCGCCGATCCCGCGACGGCACAAGTGGCGCCCCGAACCGTGTCCGGCGGCTACGTGGCCCTGGGCGACTCCTACTCCTCCGGTGCCGGAGCCGGCGACTACCTGGACTCCGGCAAGGAGTGCAAGCGCAGCAACCGGGCCTTCCCCGTGCTGTGGGCCGAGGCCCACGCGCCGGCGTCCTTCACCTTCGCCGCGTGCAACGGCGCCGGCGCCGACGACGTCCTGACCGACCAGCTCGGCCACCTCAGCCCGCGCACCGGACTGGTCACGCTCACCGTCGGCGGCAGCGACTCGGGCTTCGTCTCCGTCATCGCGAACTGCGCGCTGGGCGGCGCCAAAGGGTGCCTGTCCGCCGTCTCCCGGGCCCGCACCACCATGGACGGGTCCCTCTCCGCCGGCCTCGACCGGCTCTACTCGGCCATCCGGAAGCGGGCCCCCGCCGCCCGTGTCGTGGTCCTCGGCTACCCGCACCTGTACCACCTCCAGGGCGCCTGCGCGCTGGGCCTCCCGGACAGCGAACGGGCCACCCTGAACGACGCGGTGGACCACCTCAACGCCGTGATCGCCCGGCGCGCCACCGCCCACGGGTTCACCTTCGCCGACGTCACCGCCGCCTTCGCCGGCCACGAGATCTGCTCGTCCCAGCCCTGGCTGCGCGGTGTCGACGTACTGGCGATCACCGAGTCGTACCACCCGACGGCGCCGGGGCAGTCCCTCGGCTACCTCCCGGTGCTCACCCGGCTGTCGTGACCGCCGGCTACAGCGGCTCGGGCAGGCGCGAGGCCTCCGTGTGCACGCCGTCGAGCAGTGCGGCGTAGGCCGCGATCATGCGCGTACGGCTGAAGCGTTCGCGGCTCGCCG
Organism: Streptomyces flaveolus; assembly: GCF_000716535.1. Lineage (GTDB taxonomy): Bacteria > Actinomycetota > Actinomycetes > Streptomycetales > Streptomycetaceae > Streptomyces > Streptomyces flaveolus_A. Next base: position 72,523 of record NZ_JNWV01000022.1, read on the forward strand.
CCAGCGCCGGGGCCAGCCCGGCGCGGTCGGCGACCGCCGCCGACCAGGCCAGGGCGATGGCCTCGGGGTCCTGCGGGGTCACGAACCCGTGGCCCCGGACGATCTCCGCGCTGTCGCCCACGTCCGTCGTCACCGGGACCGCGCCGCACATCATGCCCTCGATCAGGCACAGCGGCGCCGCCTCCCCGGAGACGGAGGTGAGGGCCACGACGTCGGCGGCGGCGTACACGGTCTCCATGTCACGGCGTACGCCGAGCAGGCGCACCCGCTCCGCGAGGTGCCGGTCCGCGCCGAACGCGACCTCGATGTCCGCCCACAGTGCCGGGTTGGTGCCGGTCATGCCCGCGCCGCACATCAGGACGTGCCCCTCGGGCTCGCGGGCGAGCCAGGCGCGGGCGGCGCGCAGGAAGAGCGGGACGTTCTTCATCGCGGCGTAGCGGGCCGCGAAGACGGTCACCGGTGCCGGGGCCGGGATGCCGAGGGAGGCACGGAACGCCACCCGGGCGGCCGGGTCCGGGCGGAAGCGGAGCAGGTCCACCCCGTTGGGGATGACGTGCAGCAGCTCGCGCGGGACGCCGGCCGCCGCGTAGGCCTCCCGCGTGGACTCGGCGCAGCACACGCAGGCCACCACGGTGCCGTCGGCGATGGCGGCCTTCAGCTCGGCCAGGGCCGGTCCCTGGTTCTCCGGGTCGGAGCGGTGCAGGCCGACCACCACCGGGCGGCGGGGCAGCCCGGCCTGGTTGAGCAGCGCCAGCGGCTGCTCCTTCAGCGACAGGATGACGTCCGCCGCCGCCATGGACCGGGCGGTTTCGGCCAGCTCGGGCCCGCTGAAAACGTTCGCCGCGACCGTGCCGTCCACCAGCCCCGCCGTACGGCCGAGCGAGGTGACGCCGACGCCGCCGGCGGTCAGCGCCCGGTAGCAGGCGTCGTCCTCCATGCGCTGCCGGGTGGCCTCGCGGTGGACCTCGCCATGGATGCTGAGTACCTGGTGGAACTGGCCTCCCTCGGCCAGTCCCAGAACGACGTCGGAGTGCACGATCCGGGCCCCTCCGGAGAAGAAACCCTCGTAGACCGACAACACACGCAGTCCGTGCCTCGCGCGCACACGACCACCCGCCTTGCACAAAAATCGAGCCATCCCCGTGAACAGCGGGTTAGCCGATATGAGGCGGTACGGACATTGCGCGCGAGTTAACGCGGAACTACGCGAACGAAACGTTGGCTAACAGAATTCCTTCTCCAGCACGTCGCCCGTGTTCCCGGCCCAGTCCCCGTTGAAGCCGACCGCCACGGAGTGCCGGCCGTCCGCCGTGGACGCCGCCTCGGACACCGAGCCGTGGATCCCGCCGTCGTGACCCCAGACGTGGACGCCGCAGGTCAGCCGGGTGTCCATGAGACCGAGGCCGTAGCGGACGAGGGGCGAGGCGTCGGTGTCCACGGTGGTCTTCATCTCCTTGAGCTGCCGGGCCGGGAGCAGCTCGCCGCCGAGCAGGGCTCCGTAGAAGCGGGACAGGTCGGCGGAGTCGGAGATCATCTCTCCGGCGGAGGAGGCCATGGACGGGTTGAGGGTCGTGACGTCGTACGCCGGGCCGCCGGGGACCTTGAACGTCGAGTACGCCCTGCTGCTCGGCCGCGGCAGGGTGACCCGCGTCCCGGGCACGGAGGTCGCCCGCAGGTGCAGCGGGGCGATGATCCGGCGGTTGATCTCGGTGGCGTACGACCGGCCCGTCACCTTCTCGATCACCATCCCGGCGAGCACGTAGTTGATGTTGGAGTACCGCCAGGAGGTGCCCGGCGCGAAGTCCGGCGCGTGCCGCATCGAGAGGTCCACCAGGTCCTGCGGGGTGAGGGTGTCGTAGCGGTGCCGGAAGAATCCGTCCTTGGTGAAGTAGGCGCCGGCGAAGCCGGGGTCGGCGAGGTAGTCGTGGATGCCGCTGGTGTGGTTCAGCAGCTGCCGGACGCTGATCCGGCGGCCGTCGTGGCCGTGGCCGCGGACCACGCCCGGCAGCCACCGGTCCACCGAGTCGTCGAGCGAGAGCCGGCCCTCCGCCTCCAGTTGGAGCAGGACGGTGGCGACGAAGGTCTTGGTGATGCTGGCGACGCGGAAGCGGTCGGCGGGCGAGCGCGGCGCACCCGTGCGGGTGTCGCCCACCCCGGCGGTGGCGGACCAGACGCCGTGGCGGTCCCGCGCGGTGACGGTCGCGCCGGGGACACCGGCAGCGACCGCCGCCTCGACGGCTTCGCGGGTGCGCTCGTGGGGTGCGGGGCCGGCCGCGACGGCCGGTCCCGCCAGGGCCGCCGAGAGGAGCAGGGCGGTGCTGCCCACCAGAGCTGTGCGTGCGCGCATGTCTTCCCCAACCTGTGGTCTGTGGGTGCGGTCGGGGGAAGGGACTGGGGAGCGTTCTGCGAAGGTTGCCTCGGTGTAGGCCGGTTGAGTGACTTTCAGCCCTTCCGCAGCACCAGTTCGGTGTTCCGGTCCGCCGCCTTGCCCGCGAACGTCTTGCTCGCGCCGGGGGCGTTGAAGGACAGCTCGCGGTACAGCGCGGCCAGGCCGGTCTGCGAAAGGTCGGTGAAGTCGGTGCGGTGGGGGGCCGCGGACTCGACGAGGGTGGTGAAGACGGAGAGCGTGCCGTCCTTGTTGTCGACCAGCTCGACGATGCGGGCGAGCTGGGGGTGGTCGATGTGCGAGGCGGTGGAGATCTCCCAGAAGGAGCGGCCGCCGGAGGCCGCGTGCGGGGTGATGATGTTCTTGTGGACGTGGCCGTTCACCCAGGCGAGCACATTGCGGTGCCGGGCGAGGAGGGCCACCAGTTCCTCGCCGGTGTGCCGGCGCTCGCCGGGGCGGGCCGGGTCGGGGCGGGTGTTGGTCATGGTCTTGCTGGTGTGGTGGCTGAAGACGACGGCGCAGGAGTCCTTGTTGTCCTTCAGGGTCCTGTCCAGCCAGTCGAGCTGCGCGGTGCCGAGGGAGCCCTCGAAGTGGCCGCCGGCGTCGTTGGTGTCGAGGCTGATCCCGATGACGTCGTCGGAGACGCGGAAGGAGTAGTACCGGGTGCCGGCGTCGAGGTTCGCGGAGGAGTAGCCGTGCCCGACCGGACCGACGCCCTGGTGGGCGGGGTCGAGGTGGGCCTTGAGGTAGTCGGCGGGCGTGTACGGTGCCCGCTTCTCGTCGGGGGTGACGGAGCGCATGGCGCGCGCGTGCGCCTTGAGGAAGTCGCGGTAGCCGACGCCCTGCGGGTCCCGGGCGTTCTTGTTGGTGTCCCGGAACTTCTTCGCCTCGGCGGCGGAGACGGTCATCAGCTTCCTGCCGCCGATGGCGGCCTCGGCGAGGTAGGGGTCGCCGTGGGAGCCGTAGACACCGAGCTGGAGCATGTCGTGGTTGCCGACGGTGGAGTACCAGGGCAGCCTGAGGCCGGGGCTGCGGACCTCGCGGATCGCGGCGGCCAGGAAGCCCTCCAGGTGCGGGAAGCCGAGTGCCTTGTCGTTGTCGCGCAGGGCGGCGTCGGACTGCCAGTACAGCTTCAGGCCGCTGTTCTGCACGCCCTCGTAGCGCGCCGGGTCACCGGAGTTCGGGGTGATGCGGCCACCGCTCATCACCTTCATGTACCACTCCAGCTCGGACAGCGCGTTGTTGTCGGTGTTGTCGCCGGTGGTCATGACGAAGCGGAGCGGGGCGCCGGTGACGGGTCCGCCGCGCAGCGCGTTGACCCGTTCGACGAAGGCGATGGCGCCCTGCACGGTCAGCGCTTCCTGCGGGCGCCAGGCGTGCGGGTCGGCGGCGCGCACGAACTCGGCCCGCAGGGGGTGCTGTACGTCCGTCAGGTGCATGTCAGTGAACTGCACGAACGCGGCGAGGGTCTTGCGGCGGTCCGCGCGGCCGGCCTTGGGCGTGGCCAGCTCGTCGCGCACGACCCGCTTCCATCCGGGACCGTCACCGAGGCGGCGGTAGCCGGAGCTGTTCCGTGGGGCGGCGACGGAGGCGAGCGTCGTGCCCTTGGTGTAGGGGGCGAGCGGGGCGGACGGGAGGGTCCGCCCGCTGTGGGCGACGGGCTCCCCGGCCGCGGTGGCGGCCTGGCTGTCGATGGGGCGCAGGGCGTAGCCGACGCCCGCGGAGAGCGAGACCGCTCCGGCGACGGCGAGGACGGTACGGCGGTTGACCCCCGGAGCGGAGGTGGCGACAGAGCGTGTGCGCGACATGCGCGATCTCCCCGAGTGCGAACGCGTCGGCAGTGGTCGCGGGCCGTCACGGACGCGAACGCCCCGCTCACTGTGGATCGTTGGCACCGGGGATGACCTGCGCGTGAACGCGGCGGCAACGCGCAGCGCCAATCACCGTACGTGGATCACGGGTCACCGGGCGCGGTCATGGAGCGGATCGCCGATGGACCGGGACCGGTCACTCCTCGTTCATCTGCCGGGGCAGGGGGAGGTCCTCCAGGTGTCCGTGCGCCGGCTGTTCGCGCCACAGCCGCAGGGCCGTGTCGACCAGCCGGACCCGGGTCAGTCCGGGTACGGCGTCGAGGTCCTGCCAGGCGGCGAAGTCGGTGGAACCACCCACCTCGTAGCGGAGTTCACCGCCGACGACCTCACCCGTGTAGAGGATGCGCACCCCGTGGTGGTCGGTGCGGCGGCGCGGGCGCCCACTGGGGAAGACGTGGCGGGAGGAGTCGATGCCGAGGAGGCCGGTCACCTCGATGCGGTAGCCGGTCTCCTCGCCGACCTCGCGGCGGACGGTGTCGTACGGGTCCTCGCCGTGCTCCATACCGCCGCCGGGCAGCACCCACTCGGGCGTGCCGTCGGGTGCCGGCGAGCGGGCGAGCAGGAGTTGTCCGTCGCGGACGCACACGGCGTAGGCCGCCACCCTCAATTTCCGTCGCATGGACGGACGTTAGCGCGCGGTGTGCGGATCGGCGGGCGAACGTCCCGGCGCGGACCAGCGCGGGGGCACGGCGGCCGGGGTCCACAGGGCCCCGGCACGTCCCGGAACGGCACTCCACGACGGTGCTCGATGGCCAAGCCCGCCCGTCATCGGGCCCGTTCGGGGGAGAAACAAGCAAATTCCGTCCCACACCTGCCCGATTCGCTCATACCCCATCGCGGGTTTTCCCCATACCTTCATTTCGATTCGGTCAACGGTCCCCAAAATCGGAACCCTTCGGTCAGGCTGAGCGCTCTCGTCCGCCCGTTCCTTGACCCGAGGGATGCCGATGACCCACACGCCCGAGCGTGATCCCATAACCGGTCCGAGACGCCTGGCCCGCATAGCCGTGGCCGTGGGCGTCGTGGCCGCCCTCTCCGCGGCGGGGCCGGTACCCCTGGCCCTCGCCGCGGACCCGGCCCCCGCCCCGGCCGCCGACCCCGCCGTCAAGTCCGCCCACGACAAGCTCGGCTCGGACGACGCCGCCCTGCTCGCCGAGGCCAAGGCCGACGGCGACAAGAACGTCACGATGATGATCGCGACCTCGCCCGGGAAGACCGAGCAGGTCGCCGCGGAGCTGGACGCGGTCCAGGGCGGTCTGGTGGGCCGTACCGACGACAAGCTCGGTTACGTCCGCGCCACCGTCCCCACGGGCCGGGCGGACTCGGCGATCGCCGCCGCGGTGAAGCTCTCCTCCGTCCAGGCCATCGACCTGCGGCAGGAGATCCCGCTGGACGACCCGGCGCCCAGCGGCGCCAAGTCCTCCTCCGGCGGCGCCACTTACCCGGCGCCGGGCAGGAAGACCCCCGCCGAGAACCCGTACAACCCGTCCTTCGAGACCGGCGCCGTCGACTTCGTCGAGGACCACCCGAAGGCGGACGGCCGTGGCATCACCATCGGCATCCTGGACTCCGGCGTCGACCTCGGCCACCCGGCCCTGCAGAAGACCACCACCGGCGAACGGAAGATCGTCGACTGGGTGACGGCGACCGACCCGGTCGTCGACGGTGACGGCACCTGGCGGCGGATGACCACCGGTGTCTCCGGCCCGTCCTTCTCCATCACCACCGCCACGCAGGGCACCGAGAAGTTCACGGCGACCGCGGGCTCGTACAAGTTCAACTACATGTACGAGTCCGCCACCGCGGGCGGCGACGAGAAGGGCGACCTCAACCGGGACGGCGACACCACCGACGCCTGGGGCGTGCTCTACGACCCGGCCGCCGGCACGGTCCGCGTCGACACGAACGACAACCTGGACTTCACCGACGACCCGGCGATGAAGCCGTACAAGGACGACCACCAGGTCGGGTACTTCGGCACCGACGACCCGGCGACGGACGTCGTGGAGCGCGTCCCCTTCGTGGTCGAGACCCGCAAGGACGTCGTCTACAACTCCTCCGGCGCCAAGGCCGACTACGTCAACATCGGCGTCATCGAGTCCGAGCACGGCACCCACGTCGCCGGCATCACCGCCGCCCACGGCCTGTTCGGCGGCAGGATGAACGGCGCGGCCCCCGGCGCCAAGCTGGTCTCCTCACGGGCCTGCACCTGGACCGGCGGCTGCACCAACGTCGCCCTCACCGAGGGCATGATCGACCTCGTCACCAAGCGCGGGGTCGACATCGTCAACATGTCGATCGGCGGCCTGCCCGCGCTGAACGACGGCAACAACGCGCGCGCCGAGCTGTACACCCGGCTCATCGACACCTACGGCGTCCAGCTGGTGATCTCCGCCGGCAACTCCGGCCCCGGCGCCAACACCATCGGCGACCCCGGCCTCGCCGACAAGGTGATCTCCGTCGGCGCGACCATCTCCAAGGAGACCTGGGCCGCCAACTACGGCTCGGTGGTGGAGAAGAAGTACGCGATGATGCCCTTCTCCTCGCGCGGCCCGCGCGAGGACGGCGGCTTCACGCCGACCCTGAGCGCGCCCGGCGCCGCGATCAACACCACCCAGACCTGGCTGCCGGGCTCCCCGGTCGCCGAGGCGGGCTACTCGCTGCCGGCCGGCTACTCGATGCTCCAGGGCACCTCGATGGCCTCCCCGCAGGCCACCGGCGCCTCCGCGCTGCTGCTGAGCGCCGCCAGGCAGAAGGGCATCGACCTCACGCCCGCCAAGCTGCGCACGGCCCTGACCTCGACCGCCGACCACATCAAGGGCGTGCAGGCGTACGAGGAGGGCGCGGGCCTCATCGACATCGTGGACGCGTGGGAGTCCATCGAGGACGACGCCACCGCGCACGAGTACACCGTGAAGGCCCCGGTCGACACCGCGATCGACTACGCCCTCAAGACCCCGGGCTACGGCACCGGCCTGTACGACCGCGAGGGCGGCCTGAAGGCGGGCGAGAAGAAGACGTACGACGTGACGATCACCCGCACGTCCGGCCCGGACAAGGCGGTCCGGCACGAACTGCGCTTCGGGAACAACGCCGGCGGCACCTTCCGGATCGTCGGCGACGACGACGTCCGGCTGCCGCTGAACCAGCCGGTCACCGTCAAGGTGCAGGCGGCCCCGAAGTCCGAGGGCATCAAGAGCGCGATCCTGGAGGTCGACGACCCGCGGACCGAGGGCACCGACAAGCAGATCCTCTCCACGGTCGTCGTCGCGTCCCCGGTGCACTACACCTACTCCGCCTCCGGTTCGGTGCAGCGCAACAGCACGCGCTCCTACTTCCTGACCGTGCCCGAGGGCGCGACGTCGCTGGAGGTCGCGATCGGCGGGCTGAAGGACAAGAGCCAGACCCGGTTCATCGCCATCCACCCGTACGGCGTCCCGTCCGACAACACCTCGACGCCGTACTGCTACAACAACTACCTGGACGGCAACGGCTGCAAGCCCGACGTGCGCTCCTACGCCGACCCGCAGCCCGGCGTCTGGGAGGTCGAGGTCGAGTCCCGGCGGACCTCCCCGCTGCTCGACAACCCGTACCGGCTGGACGTCACCGTCCTCGGTGCCGCCTTCGACCCGGAGACCGTGACCGTCCCCGAGGCCAAGGTGGGCACCCCGGCCGACGCCTCCTGGAAGGTGACCAACAAGTACGCCGCTCTGGACGGCAAGCTGGTCGGCGGCCCGCTCGGCTCCGCCAAGACGGCCCGCCCGGCCATCAAGGAGGGCGAGACGCAGACCACCACGGTGACGGTCCCGGCCGGTGCCACCTCGCTCGACGTCGCCATCGGGGGCGTCTCGGACACGGCGGCCGACCTGGACCTGACGGTGTACGACGCGTCCGGTAAGGAGGTCGGCAAGTCCGCCGACGGTGACTCCGAGGAGGCGGTCTCCGTGCCGTCCCCGGCCGCCGGCACCTACACCATCGAGGTCGTGGGCTACGCGGTCCCGGCCGGCTCGACCGACTACGACTACCGGGACGTGTTCTTCTCCACCGCGCTCGGCTCCGTCACGGTCGACGGCTCGGCCCCGGTCAAGCTGGGCACGGGCGCCTCGGCGACGGTGACCGGCCAGGTCACGGCCGCCGCGGAGGCCCCGGCGGGCCGCGAGTTCTTCGGGCGGGTCCAGCTCGTGAACGCGCGCGGCACGGTCGCGGGCAGCGGCAGCGTGAAGATCGAGAAGGTCACGCCGTAACGGGGTGACACGCACGAAGAGGGGCGGGCGTCCTGACGGGCGCCCGCCCCTCCTTTTCCCGCTTTTCCCGCTCAGGACGCGTCGCCCGAAGGGCAGGTCAGGGTCCGGGAACCGGGCAGGGCCTCGGTGATCCAGGCGCGTGCGGCGGCCACGCGGGAGTCACCGACGGCCCACAGGCTCGCCTGCCGCTCGCCCCGACCGACCCGCACCAGCACGTGCTGTCCCACGCGGGGTGCCGGCCGCGCGTGCGCGTCGAGCAGGAAGCGGACCTCGGCCGGGCCGTACGCGGGCCGGTAGGAGCGGACCACGGTCAGCGTGACCCGGCTGCCGGGGACGCTCGCGGCGCTCCCAGGGCCGCTCCGGGGAGCGGCGCTCCCGGAGGCGGCGCTCCCGGGAGCGTCCTTCTCCCGTTCCACCCGCGCCACGGTGCCCTCCACGACGAGCCGGGAGCAGGCCAGCTCCCGCTCCGGGTCCGCCGGCCGCCCGCCGGCGCCGGCCTCGTGGCCCGCCGAGCCGACATCGCCCTTGGCCGACGACGCCCCGCTCTTGTCGTCCGCTCCGCCACCGCCCTGGGCCACCAGCCAGCCGAAGCCGAGGACCAGGGAGAACGCCGCGGCACCGGCGAGCGAGCCGAGCGCGATCCGCAGGGCCCGGCGGGGCCCACTCGCCCGTCCGGGGCGGGGCGGCCCGGCCGGCCGGGTGGGGGCGGAGGAGTGGGTACGGCCGCGGGGGCGTCGGGCGGGGGTCGGGGCGGACACGGCGCCCGGGGACGCCCCGGCCTCCTCCTCGGTGCTCCCCTCCCCCGTCAGCGCCCCGGCCAGCCGCACCAGTTGCGCCCGCAGCACGGCCACGTCGGCCTCGGCCTCCCGGTGTTCGGCGAGGAAGACGGGGTCCCGCCGGGCCTCCTCCGGCAGGGGGTCGCCGGTGATCGCGGCCATGAGGGCGTCCATGCCGTCGTACTCCGCGTGCCCGCGGTACTCGCCGTTCCCCCGCTGTGCTCCGTGCTCCCCGTGTCCCCCGTGCTGTCCGGCGCGTTCGGCGCCCCGTGCGTCCTCGTGTCCGGCGGTCATGTCACGCCACCTCGTCCTCGTGCAACCGGTCGCGCAGTGTGCGGACCGCCGTGTGCAGCCTGCTCTTGACCGTGCCCTCCGGGATGCCCAGCTCCTCGGCGATGTCCCGCACCGGCAGGTCGGCGAAGAAGCGCAGCACGACCACCTGCCGCTGGGCGGCCGGCAGCTCGTCCAGCCCCCGGGCGACGGCGAGGGACAGCAGGCTGGTCTCCTCGCCGGAGGCGTGCGCGGGCGCGCGCAGCGAGGCCAGCCGCTCCCCCAGCCGCTCCTGGCGCCGCTTGGCCCGGTGCCAGTCCATGGCCAGGTTGGAGGCGACCACCGCCGCCCAGGCCGACACGTCCCGCGGCGCCTCGCGACCGCTCGCGGCCCGTTCCAGCAGCCGCAGCCGGACCTGCTGCACCCCGTCCGGCAGGTCCGACTGCGGCACCCCGCCGAGCGCGAGCACCGCCCGCACCCGGCGTTCCTGGGCCGCGTCCAGCGGATCACCGCCGGTACCGTCCGTACCGGCGGCGTACGCCGCCCCTCGGTCGCGGCGCGCCTTTCCGCGCAGCACAAGCCACCCCCTCACGCGTTTGCCCCTACGACGTGGCGGCGGGCCGAAACGTTCGGCCGGCGCCGGAAGTCCTCGGAGGCGTACGTCACACCCTCGTATGGCCCGGAGCCGGACGGGCAGGGGCGGGACAGCACAGCTTCCGGCGCGGGCCCCCGGCGGAGGGAATTTCTGCAGCTCAGCCGGGTGCCCGGCGGAGGTATGGAACCGTCCGCCGGGTGACCGTGTCCCACCCTTCGGGCACGCGCGGCAAAGAATTGGACAGGTGGACCGGGGTCGGCCGCATGATGGAAAGGCCCCGGTCAGGCAAGAGACACATAGAGGGAGTCGCTGTGAGGGTCGGAATCGTCGGAGCCACCGGTCAGGTCGGCACGGTCATGCGCAGGATCCTCGCGGAGCGGAACTTCCCGGTCACGAAGCTGCGCCTGTTCGCCTCGGCCCGTTCCGCCGGGACCGTGCTGGACGGCGTGACGGTGGAGGACGCGGCGACCGCCGACTACACCGGCCTGGACATCGTGCTCTTCTCCGCGGGCGGCGCGACCTCCAGGGCGCTGGCCGAAAAGGTCGCCTCCCAGGGCGCCGTCGTGATCGACAACTCCTCGGCCTGGCGCAAGGACCCCGAGGTCCCGCTGGTGGTCTCCGAGGTGAACCCGCACGCCATCGCCGACCGTCCCAAGGGCATCATCGCCAACCCGAACTGCACCACGATGGCCGCGATGCCGGTGCTCAGGCCGCTGCACGAGGAGGCCGGCCTGGAGGCGCTCGTCGTCGCCACCTACCAGGCGGTGTCCGGCTCGGGTCTCGCGGGCGTGGCCGAGCTGCACGGCCAGGTGCAGAAGGTGGCCGCGGAGGCCGACAAGCTCACCCACGACGGCGCGGCGGTCGACTTCCCCGAGCCGCAGGTCTACAAGCGCACCATCGCCTTCAACGTGCTGCCCTTCGCGGGCAACCTCGTGGACGACGGTCTCAACGAGACCGACGAGGAGCAGAAGCTGCGCAACGAGTCCCGCAAGATCCTGGAGATCCCCGGCCTGAAGGTGTCCGGCACCTGTGTGCGCGTCCCCGTGTTCTCCGGCCACTCCCTCCAGGTCAACGCCCGCTTCGCGCGCCCGATCTCCCCGGAGCGCGCGACCGAGATCCTCTCCGGCGCCCCCGGCGTGGCCCTCTCCGACATCCCGACCCCGCTCCAGGCGGCCGGGCAGGACCCGTCGTACGTCGGCCGCATCCGCCGCGACGAGACGGTGGACAACGGCCTCGCCCTGTTCATCTCCAACGACAACCTCCGCAAGGGCGCCGCGCTGAACGCGGTCCAGATCGCGGAGCTGGTGGCGGCGGAACTGTCGTCGAAGTAACCCACACCTCGGAACAAGGGGCGGCCCCTCCCGGCCGCCCCTTTCCCGTGTCCCGGTGCCACGCGGACGTCAGCAACGCCGCTGACGCTCCCGCCTGCCCCGCCACCACGTCCGCAGCCACAGCACGTGGATCCCGCCGAGGGCGAGGACCACCGCCAGGGAGTCCAGTCGCTGGGTGACCGGCCGGCCCGGTCTCAGACGGGCTCCCGGGCGGGCGAGGAGAGCGATGTCGGCGGGCAGGGTCACGGTGGCCAGGAACACCAGGCACAGGGCGGTACCGAGGACGAGCGACAACAGGGCGAGGGCGGCCAGGATGCGCCGCGGGGTGCCGTCCACGGCGAGCGTGGCGAGCGCGAACGCCGAGGCGAAGGCCAGGTTGGTGGCGATGCCGGCCAGGTAGGCCGTCAGCCGGTGCCGGCGCGGCGCGAGCTCGATGCCGCTGATGTCGGTCTGCACCACCAGGAACTGCAACCGGGTGCCGAGCCGCATCCGCCCGGCCACACCGGCGGCCCGAGCCGTCAGCAGATGGGCGCACTCGTGCAGCAGGAGCAGCGCCCACCGCGAGCCCCGCGCCCGCGTGACCTACCCCCGCCGCACCTCGTACAGGAAGCACCCGTACTCCACCGCCCGCACGTGCACCACCGCCACCTCAGGGTCGGCGAAGACCTCCGTCAGGGCGGGGGCGAAGGCGTCCGCGTGCTCCACCAGGCGGCCGCCGAGGATGCGGCCGTCGGCCGAGTAGCGGCGCAGGACGCGGTGGGAGCCGGTGAAGGGCAGGGCGTCGCCGGCCGGGCCGGGGCACTCCTCGGCGTGGATGAAGACAGGGCCCTGCTCGTCGTAGGCCCCCGGGTCGGCGCCCGTCGCGGCAGCCCAGCGGCGCAGCGGGGCGTACGAGACCAGGGCGATCCGCTCGCCCGGCGTGCTGTGGCGCAGGCAGCAGCGCAGCGGGGCACCGCCCTCCGCGTCCGGCACGGCGGCCATGGGGCGGCCGGCGTCGTCGGCGGTGCGCAGCTCCTCGAGGACCTCGGCCGGGACGGGCCGTGCGGTGTACGTCGTCATGCGCCCAGCGTCCCGCCGCGGCGCCGCGCCGACCGGCGGGATACGGACATCGCGTTCCCCCTCGATCCCATGGAAGGATGACGCAACCGACACATAACGAGGAGATGACCGCGTGCCTGGCACAAACCTGACTCGCGAAGAGGCGCAGCAGCGGGCCGAGCTGCTCACCGTTGACTCGTACGAGATCGATCTCGACCTCTCCGGCGCGCAGGAGGGCGGTACCTACCGGTCCGTGACCACGGTGCGCTTCGACGTGGCCCGCGGCGGTACCGAGTCCTTCATCGACCTGGTGGCCCCGGCCGTCCACGAGGTGGTCCTCAACGGTGACCACCTGGACGCCGCCGAGGTCTTCAAGGACTCGCGGATCGCGCTGCCCGGGCTGCTGGAGGGTCCCAACGTCCTGCGGGTCGTCGCGGACTGCGCCTACACCAACACCGGCGAGGGCCTGCACAGGTTCGTCGACCCGGTCGACGACCAGGCGTACCTGTACACCCAGTTCGAGGTCCCGGACGCCCGCCGCGTCTTCGCCTCCTTCGAGCAGCCGGACCTGAAGGCCACCTTCCAGTTCACCGTGAGGGCGCCCGAGGGCTGGACGGTCATTTCCAACTCGCCGACCCCGGAGCCGAAGGACAACGTCTGGGTCTTCGAGCCGACCCCGCGGATCTCGACGTACATCACCGCGCTGATCGTCGGCCCGTACCACTCCGTGCACAGCGTGTACGAGAAGGACGGGCAGTCCGTGCCGCTCGGCATCTACTGCCGGCCCTCGCTCGCCGAGTTCCTGGACTCCGACGCGATCTTCGAGGTCACGCGGCAGGGCTTCGAGTGGTTCCAGGAGAAGTTCGACTACGCCTACCCGTTCGAGAAGTACGACCAGCTCTTCGTGCCCGAGTTCAACGCGGGCGCGATGGAGAACGCGGGCGCGGTGACCATCCGCGACCAGTACGTGTTCCGGTCCAAGGTGACCGACGCGGCGTACGAGGTCCGCGCGGAGACCATCCTGCACGAGCTGGCCCACATGTGGTTCGGCGACCTGGTCACCATGGAGTGGTGGAACGACCTGTGGCTGAACGAGTCGTTCGCCACCTACACCTCCATCGCCTGCCAGGCCGCGGCCCCCGGCTCGCGCTGGCCGCACTCGTGGACCACGTTCGCGAACTCGATGAAGACCTGGGCGTACCGGCAGGACCAACTGCCGTCCACGCACCCGATCATGGCGGACATCCGCGACCTGGACGACGTCCTCGTCAACTTCGACGGCATCACGTACGCCAAGGGCGCCTCCGTCCTGAAGCAGCTCGTCGCCTACGTCGGCGAGGACGAGTTCTTCAAGGGCGTGCAGGCGTACTTCAAGTCGCACGCGTTCGGCAACACGCGCCTGTCCGACCTGCTGGGCGCCCTGGAGCAGACCTCCGGCCGCGACCTGAAGACCTGGTCGAAGAAGTGGCTGGAGACGGCCGGCATCAACATCCTCCGCCCGGAGGTGGAGACCGACGCCGAGGGCCTGATCACCTCCTTCGCCGTCCGCCAGGAGGCCCCGGCCCTGCCCGCCGGCGCCAAGGGCGAGCCGACCCTGCGCCCGCACCGCATCGCGATCGGCCTCTACGACCTGTCCGACGCCGGCAAGCTGGTGCGCACCGACCGGATCGAGCTGGACGTCGACGGCGAGCGGACGGCCGTACCGCAGCTCACGGGCACGCGCCGCCCGGCGGTCATCCTCCTCAACGACGACGACCTGTCGTACGCCAAGGTCCGTCTGGACGAGGAGTCGCTGAGGACCGTCACCGAGCACCTCGGCGACTTCGAGGCGTCCCTGCCGCGCGCCCTGTGCTGGGCGTCGGCCTGGGACATGACGCGGGACGCCGAGCTGGCCACCCGTGACTACCTCTCCCTGGTGCTGTCCGGCGTCGGCAAGGAGTCCGACATCGGTGTCGTGCAGTCCCTGCACCGCCAGGTCAAGCTGGCCATCGACCTGTACGCCGCCCCGGCCGCCCGCGAGGCCCTGCTGACCCGCTGGACCGACGCGACGCTGGCCCATCTGCGCGCGGCCGAGCCGGGCAGCGACCACCAGCTGGCCTGGGCCCGGGCGTTCGCGGCGACCGCGCGCACCCCGGAGCAGCTCGACCTGCTGGAGGCCCTGCTCGACGGCACGCAGACCGTCGAGGGCCTGGCCGTGGACACCGAGCTGCGCTGGGCGTTCGTCGAGCGGCTCGCGGCCGTCGGCCGGTACGACGAGGCGGAGATCGCGGGCGAGTACGAGCGGGACAAGACGGCGGCCGGCGAGCGGCACGCGGCCACCGCCCGCGCGGCCCGCCCGACGCCGGAGGCGAAGGCGGAGGCCTGGGCCTCGGTCATCGACTCCGACAAGCTGCCGAACGCCGTGCAGGAGGCCGTGATCGGCGGCTTCGTGCAGACCGACCAGCGGGAGCTGCTCGCGCCGTACACGGACAAGTACTTCGAGGTCGTCAAGGGCATCTGGGACTCCCGTTCGCACGAGATCGCCCAGCAGATCGCGGTCGGCCTGTACCCGTCCGTCCAGGTCTCCGAGGAGACCCTGGCCAAGACGGACGCCTGGCTGGCCTCGGCCGAGCCGACCGCGGCCCTGCGCCGCCTCGTCTCGGAGTCCCGCGCGGGCGTCGAACGGGCCTTGAAGGCCCAGGCGGCGGACGCGGCGGGCTCCGCCGCGTAGCCGCGGACACGACGCGGGGGCGCCCGGTGCCGCACCGGGCGCCCCTGCGCGTGCGTGGTCCCCACGGCATGCCGATGCCGGGCGGGCTCTGCCCGTCCGGCATCGGGGTCGGGTTCAGCGGTCCGGGACCGTGACCGGCTGTCAGTTGACGACGACCACCACGACGCCGCCGCCGCCGAAGCCGGGGACGAAGCCCGAGCCGTAGAAGCCGTTGCCGAAGCCGTAGCCGTAGCCGTTGTTGAAGCCGTTGCCGTAGCAGTTGTTGAACCCGAAGCCGCGGTTGAAGCAGCCGTGGTTCGTCGTGACCTGATGCGGGGTGGCCGCCGAGGCCGTACCCGCCGTACCGATCGCGGCACCACCCGCCAGGAGGACGCCGGCGGCGGATACCGCGAAGAGACGCCTCACGCTACGTACTGTCATGGGCCTACCTTCCTTCCACGCCCTCACGGGGTTTCCGGTCCGGGGGCGATGGCCGCGGCCGCGGTGCGAACGTGGCACGGCGCGGTCATAGGTGTTGCCGCGGGGGACGAGCAGCAGGCCTGGCCACATCGGCTGCCAACCCCGGTGAACAGGGCACTCGCCGCCTGCGGCGGGCACACCCCTGATCGCGGCCCTTTTACTTCACGCTAACCGGCCTCCGGTGAGTCAGCATCTCGGACCGCGACGGACCGTGACCGCCCGGCCGCCGACGATTGCGTCCGGTGTACGGTCCCCGCCCGCCTCCGAACTGGCCCGCCACCGTCGCCCCGAACGCCAGCGCCATGCCCGCGAGCTGCACCGGGGTGAGCGTCTGGCCGAGGGCCGCCCAGCCGGTGACCGCCGCGGTCAGCGGGGAGAGGGGGCCGAGGAAGGCGGCCTGGGTGGCGGGGAGCCGGCCGATGCCGCGGAACCAGAGCCAGTAGGCGACGGCCGTGTTGGCCAGGGCGAGGTAGAGGTAGCCGCCCGCGGCGCGGGCGTCGAGGGCGGGCGGGGCACCCTCGGCCAGGAGGGCGACCGGGGCGATGAGCAGGCCGCCCGCGGTGAGCTGCCAGCCGGTGAGCGCGAGCGGACCGACCCCGTCGGGGCGGCCCCAGCGCTTGGTCAGCACGGTGCCGGCGGCCATGGCGGCGGTGGACGCGAGGGCCGCCAGGACGCCGACGAGGTCGAGGGCTCCGGCCCCCTTGAGCACGACCAGGCTGACGCCGAACGCGGCCACCAGCCCGGTGAACAGCGTGCGCGGGGCCGGCCGCTGCCCCAGGAGCAGGGCCGAGAGTCCGACGACGAACAGGGGGCCGGCCGAGCCGACGACCGCGGCCATCCCGCCGGGCAGCCGGTACGCGGCGACGAACAGCAGCGGGAAGAACGCGCCGATGTTCAGCGCCCCGAGCACGGCCGCCTTGCCCCACCAGGCTCCGCGTGGCAGCACCCGGGTGAGCGCGAGCAGCAGCAGCCCGGCGGGCAGGGCGCGCGCCAGGGCCGTGAACAGGGGGCGGTCCGGCGGCAGGAACTCGGTGGTGACCGCGTAGGTGGTGCCCCAGGAGACCGGGGCGAGGGCGGTGACGGCGATGACCGTGGTGCGGGGACGGGTGGGCATGGCAGTGGCCCCCTTCGGGAAGCGTGGACACTTGGTGGCTCGCTTCTAAGTAGCTTAGCTCTAAGCTACTTAGCGTCAAGTGGCTTTCTTGCGGACGAGCCAAAGGGGGCCGATACTCTCCGCATGCAGCCACAGCCCGCCGACACCGTCGACGCGATCATCGAGCAGTGGGCGCGTGTGCGGCCCGATCTGGACACCCGGGCGATGGAGGTCTTCGGCCGGATCTTCCGGCTCTCGCGCGCGATGGGCGACCGGATGGAGAGGGCGTACAAGCCCTACGGCATCTCCCGCGGCGAGTTCGACGTCCTGGCCACCCTGCGCCGGTCCGGCGAGCCGTACACGCTCTCGCCCCGAGAGCTCTCGGCCACGCTCATGCTCACCACCGGCGGTATGACCGGCCGGCTCGACAAGCTGGAGCGCGCCGGACTGCTGCGCCGCTCCCCGGACCCGCACGACCGGCGCGGCCTGAAGGTCACCCTCACCGAGGAGGGGCTGCGGCTGATCGACGAGGCGGTGGGCGCCGGGCTCGCGGAGGAGAGCGCCGCCCTGTCCGCCCTGGACGCCGAAGAGGCCGGCCACCTGGCCGGCCTGCTGCGCAAGCTGCTCGACGCCACGGCCGGCTAGGCGCGTCGTCGCCCGACGGCCGCGCGGCGACAGGTGCGTGCTCTGGGGGTCCCCCGGCCGAAGCTGGGGAAGTGCCGGCGAGAGTGCGCGCACGGCGTCGCGCGGCAGACGCGCAGTGCCAGGCAGGCCCTTAGCCGCCGTCGGCGGCGCGGAGGGCGCTCACGAGGGCGCCGGGTGCGTGTACGAGGACACCGGGCGCGCTCGGGAAAGCGCCGGGGGCGCCGGTCTCACCCGGGTACGGCGTGCGCGCGTACCGACGGGAGGACCGGCGCCCCCGGCGAACGGACCGACGGTCGCTCAGGCCTTGGCCCGGGCGTCGGACTTGACGTTGATGTTGGACGAGGTGGTGTCCTTCTTGGCCCGGGACTTGTCGAGGGCCATCACCAGACCGGCGATGATCAGGAACAGCACGACCGGGGCGAAGACGTAGAGGCCCAGCGTCTCGATGACGCTCAGGCCCGTGCCGGGGTCGTCGCCGTCGTCGCGGGTCAGCGCGAGCGCGGGGGACGACATGAGCAGCATCATCAGCGTCGTACCGGCGGCCAGGGCGCCGGCGCGCAGGGCGTTCTTCTTGTCCACGGAAATCACGGTAGCGAACCGCCGTCGGGGCCGCGCGGCCGGGGTGCCCGTACGGGGCGGGGCGGTCAGCGGAGCACCTCCAGCAGGGCCCGGAGCCGGGGCGAGGCCACCAGTTCCTCCAGCGGCACCGGGCGGCCGTCGGAGCCGGCGACCGGCAGCCGCCAGTTCGGGTACTGGTCCCAGGTGCCCGGCAGGTTCTGCGGGCGGCGGTCGCCGACGCCGTCAGGGAGCCAGACGCCGATCAGCCGGGCGGGGGTGCGCAGCAGGAAGCGGTGGACGGCGCGGATCTCCTCCTCCTCGTCGGAGCCGGGCGGTCCGGCCGCCGGGCTGTCCAGCAGACCGAGGCTGCCGAGCAGGGCGAGCCACTCCGCGGTGTCGGCGGCGGCCTCGGCGCGTTCCTCGGCGGCCGAACGGGTGAGCAGGCCGAGGCGGTCGCGCAGCTCGACGTGGTCTCCGGTGAGCCGGGCGGCGGTGGGCGGCAGGTCGTGGGTGGTGGCGGTGGCCAGGCAGTCGGCGCGCCAGCGCTCGGGCGGCAGCGGGTGGCCGTCGCCCTCCCAGTCCCGTTCGAACCAGAGCACGGAGGTGCCGAGCACCCCGCGCCGCTGGAGCGTCTCGCGCACGCCGGGCTCGACGGTGCCGAGGTCCTCGCCGATCACGACGGCTCCCGCACGGGTCGCCTCCAGGGCCAGGAGGGCGAGCATGGCGTCGGCGTCGTAGCGGACGTAGGTGCCCTCGGTGGGCGGGCTGCCCTGGGGGACCCACCAGAGCCGGAAGAGTCCCATGACGTGGTCGATGCGCAGGGCGCCGGCGTAGCGGAACAGGGCGCGCAGGAGGTCGCGGTAGGGGGCGTGGCCGGTCGCGGCGAGCCGGTCGGGGCGCCAGGGCGGCAGGCCCCAGTCCTGGCCGCGGGCGTTGAAGGCGTCCGGCGGGGCGCCCACGGACATCCCGGCGGCGAACACGTCCTGCTGCGCCCAGGCGTCGGCGCCCGCCGGGTGCACGCCGACGGCGAGGTCGTGCACGATCCCGACGGGCATGCCGGCCTCGCGGGCGGCGCGCTGGGCGGTACGGAGCTGGCCGTCGGTGAGCCAGGCGAGGCGGGTGTGGAACTCCACCCGGTCGGCGAGCTCATCCCGCGCCCGTGCGGTGGCGGCCGAGCGGGGGTCACGCAGCCCGTCCGGCCAGCGGTGCCAGTCGGAGCCGTGGATCTCGGCGAGGGCGCACCAGGTGGCGTGGTCGTCCAGTGCCTGGCCGTGGTCCGTGCGGAAGGCGTCGTAGGCGGCCTGGCGGCCGGGCCCGAGGGGGACCCGCGCGACCAGCTCCAGCGCCTCCCGCTTCAGCTCCCACACCGCGTCCCGGTCGATGAGGGCACCCTTCTCCAGGACGGCGGCGCGCAGCCGCCCGGCCCGCTCCAGCAGCCCGCCGAGCCGCTCACGGCCCTCGACGTACGCGTGTTCGGGGATGTCCTCGATCCGCAGGTGCACGGGGTCGGGGAAGCGGCGGGAGGAGGGGCGGTACGGGGAGGGGTCGGTGGGGGCGCCGGGCACGGCCGCGTGCAGCGGGTTGACCTGGACGAAGCCCGCGCCGGCGGTGCGTCCGGCCCAGCCGGCCAGCTCGGCGAGGTCGGAGAGGTCGCCCATGCCCCAGGAGCGGCGGGAGAGCAGGGAGTAGAGCTGGACGAGGAGGCCGTAGGAGCGGCCGGGCGGGGCGGGCAGCCGGTCCGGGGCGACGACGAGACACGCCTCACCGGTCCGCCCGTCGGGCGCGGTGGCGGTCAGCCGGTGGACGCCGAGCGGAAGATCACCGGCGCCGTCCCGTTCCTCCCCGTCCTCGGTCTCGACGCGCAGCCGGGTGCCGGCGGGCAGCGCGGTGAGGGCGGCGGGCGGTTCCGCGCCGGCCCACTGGACCACCGTCGGCGGCAGCAGGCGCTCGCGCAGCTCGCGTTCCCGGGCGGCGAGGGCCGCGCGTACGGCGTCCGGGCCGGTCGCGTCGACGCCGAGGGCGGCGAGGGCGGCGGTCACGGCGGAGGCGGGGACCTGGACGGTACGGTCCGGGGCGGGGCGGTAGGACGTGGCGACCCCGTGCAGCTCGGCGAGCCGGGCGAGGTCCGCGGGGTGTTCGTCGGAGTGCTCGTCGGGCGCCGCGGCCATCTACAGCCCCGGCGCGAAGGAGTTCGGTACCGGGTCGGACTCGCTGGTCAGCGGGGCGGCCTCGGCGAGCGGGGGCTCGCTGGTCAGGGGCTCGGCGTCGGGCAGCGGCGGCTCGCTGGTCAGCGGTGCCTGCGCGCAGGCGCTCTCCGCGCTGAAGACGCACAGCACCGTCGCGTCGGTCTCGGCGGACGGCTCCGCCACGGGTTTGAGCTGGGCCGGGATCGTGAGTCGAGCCGGTGCGGCCACGGGGGCCTCCTTGTCGGTGTGCGGATGCTGCGGCTTTGGACGGGTTACGGCAGGCCTACCCCGTGAGCCCGTCGCCACGCGCGGCAAAAAACCGGTGCCGGGGGTGATCCGGTGATCCGGCACCGCTCCGGTGATCGATAGAGGGGGTGTGAGACTGTTCCGCCCCATGGGGGGCCAGCGGGAGAAGGACGACGGGAGCGGCGGGGACGCGGCCCTGTTGCGGGCCGTCGCGCAGGGGGACGCCTCGGCGATGGCCGCCCTGTACGACCGGCACGCCGGGTGGCTGCACGCGCGGCTGACGCGCCGGTGCGCCGACCCCGAGCTGGTGCGGGAGGTGCTCCAGGACACGTTCGTCACGGCGTGGCGGTCGGCGGCCGGGCACCGGGGGCAGGAGGCCGGCGGCTGGCTGTGGACGATCGCCGCGCGCCGGCTGGTCGACGCGCGGCGGGCGCAGGAGCGGACCGCGCGGGTCGCGGGACCGCTGCCGGAGCAGGAGTCCTCCGGGCGCTGCGAGTCCGCCGCCGCGCCGTCCGCCGAGGACCGGGTGCTGGCGGGTCTGGAGTACGGCGATGTGGGGACCGCGCTCGACCGGATCTCCCCCGAGCTGCGGGAGGTGCTGCGGGCGACGGTCGTCGACGGGCTGAGCACCCGTGAGGCGGCCCGGCTCCTCGGCATCCCGGAGGGCACGGTCAAGTCCCGGGCCCGCCGCGCCCGCGCGGAACTGCGCGAAGCGCTGGCCCAGCTGAACCCGTCCCCGTTGGGAGGCACGGCATGACCCACCGCGACAGCCACCAGTGGCACGCCCCCGACGACCAGGTGACCCGCTACGCCGAGGGCACCCTGCCGGAGCCGGACGCCTGGTCCCTGGAGAAACACGTGGAGGACTGCGCGAGGTGCGCGTCCCGGGTGTCGGCCGCGGTACGCGGCACGGCGGCGGGGCCGGTGCTGGCGGCGGTACGGGCGGCGGTGCTGGAGTCGGCGCCGGGGGCGGCCGGAGCGACGGAACCGGTCCCCGGCCGGGCCTGGGCGCCGGAGCCGGCCGTACCGGTGCGGACGGCGGCCGGTCCGGCCGGCGGGCGGCCCGTGGTGTCGCCGCGGCTCGCCCGGCTGCTGTGGGCCGCGGGGCCCGCCGTGCGGGGGGCCTGGCTGCCGGCCGTGCTGGGCGTGGCCGTGGCCGCGCCGGCCCTGTCGTACGGGGCCGGGTTCCCCGGGACACGCGCGCTGCTGCTGGCCATCGCCCCCGTGGTGCCCGTCGCCGGGGTCGCCCTGTCCTACGGCCCGCACGCGGACCCCTTGCACGAGGTCACCGCGGCCACACCGGGCGGCGGGCTGCGGCTCGCGCTCACCCGAACGGTCGCCGTGCTCGCGGTGAGCCTGCCGCTGCTGACCCTCACCGGGCTGCTGCTGCCCGCCTCCGGTGCCCCGGCCGCGGCGGCCTGGCTGCTGCCCGGGCTGGCGCTGGCGCTGGCCTCGCTGGCCCTGGCCTCCTTGATCGGGTGCCGGGCGGCGGCCGGGGTGACGGGCGGCGGCTGGCTGTGCGCCGTCCTGGCACCGGTGGCCGTCACGCCGGGCGGTGCGGCGACCCTGCGGCTGGCCGAGCAGCTCTCCCGCTGCCTGGACGGCGTCGCCGCGCAGAGCTCCTGGGCGGTGGCGGCCGTCCTGAGCGCCACCCTGCTGACGGCGCGGCGTCCGGCGTACGACCGGCCCCTGCGCCCGTGACGACGTCCGCGCCGCTTCGCCGCGCGGAGCCCCGCGCCGCGGCCACGCCCACCGCGCCGACCGGAGCCTGACTCCGGTCACGTCTGACCACGCCCCGGCACCACCGGCGGCCGTGGCCCGCCCGCGAGCACCCACCGCCGTCCCGTTGCCGCGCCCGGAGCGCCCCGACCGAACGCGCGGGCCCCACCCCGGGTCCCGTGCCCTCCCCTGGAGAGACGATGAGTTCCATACGTGTGACCGGCCTGCGGGTCCGGCACCGCAAGACGCTTGCCCTCGATTCGCTCGACCTGGTGCTCGGCACCGGTGTGCACGGGCTGCTGGGTCCGAACGGGGCCGGGAAGACCTCGCTGATCCGGGTGCTGGCCACGGTGGCGCGGCCGGACGCCGGCCGGGTGGAGCTGCTCGGTGAGGACACCGCCGGTCACCGCGGGCTGGCCGGGGTGCGGCGCCGGCTGGGCTATCTGCCGCAGGAGTTCGGCTACTACCCGGGTTTCACCGTGCGCGAGTTCGTGGCGTACGTGGCCTGGCTGAAGGAGATGCCGGCGGCGGACGTGCCGGCGGCCGTGGAGCGGGCGGTGACCCGGGTGGGCCTCGCGGACCGTCTCGACGCCAAGGTCCGGACGCTGTCCGGCGGCATGGTCCGCCGGGTCGGCATCGCGCAGGCCATCGTCAACGACCCCGCCGTCCTGCTGCTGGACGAGCCGACCGCCGGTCTGGACCCGGAGCAGCGGGTGGAGTTCCGCGAGCTTCTGCGCCAACTGGGCGCCTCGGCGACGGTGGTGGTCTCCACCCACCTGGTGGAGGACGTGGCCGCCGCCTGCACGGAGGTCACCCTGCTGGACGGGGGCCGGATCGCGTACCGGGGCACGCCCGAGGCGCTCACCCTGCTCGGCGAGGCGTCGGACGGGCCGGGCGACCATCCGATCGAGCGCGGCTACACGGCGGCGCTGCGTGCGCACCGCGCCCCGGGTGCGCGGGAGGCGGTGCGATGACCCTCGTCACCGAGCACGTCACCGGGCCACAGGCGGCCCCGCGTGCGCCGCACCCGCTGCGCGCCGAGTGGGTGCGGGGTTTCGCCCCTTGGGCCGGGGCCGCCGTACTGCTCACGGTCGGCGTGACGCTGTGGGCGAAGGCGGACCAGTGGCAGGGCGGCTGGTCGGAGACCGCCGGCCAGGTGCACTCGACGATGCTGATCACCCTCCCGCTGGCCGCGGCGGCGGGCTGCTGGCAGGGCGGCCGGGAGCGCCGGCGCCGTACCGAGGAGCTGTGGGGGACGACCGTACGGCCGCCGCTGACCCGTCTGCTGGTCGCGGCACTGCCCGTCGCGGTCTGGGTGGCCGTGGGCTACCTGCTGACAGTGGCCTCGGCCCAGCTCGCCACCTGGCCCTACGCGCAGGGCGACCGTCCCCATCTGACGCTGGTGCCCGGGGACACGGTCGCCGTGGCGGCGGGCGCGCTGGCCGGGCACGTGGTGGGCCGGGCGGTGCCGACCCGGCTCGCGGCGCCGCTGCTGGCGATGGCCGGCTATGTGGGCCTGGGGATCGTGACGACCGACCGCTCGGTCTCCGGCCACGCCCTGAGTCCCACCATCTCGCCCGTCGGCGGACTGCCCGTGTGGTGGCAGCCGTGGGCCATGGCGGTGTGGACGGGTGGCCTCGCGGTCGCCGCGGCACTGGCGTACGCGGCCCGGCGCCGGGTGACCGCCCTGCTGCCGCTGGCCGCCGCGCTGGCCGCGGGCACGCTGCTCGCGCAGACCGGGAACGGCCTGTGGCACGCCGACCCGATCGCCCGCCGTCAGGTGTGCGACACCTCCACCACCCCGGCGGTGTGCGTGAACGCGCGGTACGCCGGGATGCTTCCGCAGGTCAGGGAGGCCCTGTCGGGGGTCACGGGCAAGCTGGAGGGTGTGCGGAACCTGCCGGTGCGGTGGGCGGACCACGGCGGAGCCCCGCGCGCCGGCGAGGCCCGGCTACCGGGCATCACGCCGCTGGGCTGGTCGGCCGTACGCGGGCGGCTGACCGATCCGGAGCAGTTCGCATGGGAGGCCGTCACCGCGCTGGAGGGTTACGACTGTCCCGAGCGGACCCCGACGGCCCGGGAGCGCGAGGCGGACGACGCCGTGGAGCACTACCTCGCGCCGACCTCGGCGCGGAAGGCGATCGACGAGGACGACGCCCGCGGTGACACGGCCCGTCGCGCCGAGTTGCGCGAGCGCCGCGCGGCCCGGGCGAAGCTGGCCGGCATGGACGAGCGGACGCGCCGCGCGTGGCTGTCGGCCTACTTCGCGGCCCACGCCGACTGCGACGCCAAGGGGGTGCCGGCGCTGTGACCGGACTCCTTCTGTACGCCCGCTCCCGGGCGCTCCCCGTCACCGTGGCCGCGCTCGTCGGCACCGCCGCCTTCGCCCTCTGGGCGGCCGGCCGGCTGGACGCGTACCTCGATCCCGACCGCCGGGTGCCGATCGTCGCGCTGGCGCCGCTGCTGGCGTCGGCGGTGATCGGAGCGAGCCTGTACAGCGCCTCGGACGAGCTGGACCGCACGGCCGTGCGCCCCTGGTGGCCGCGCCGGCTGGTCCAGCTGACGGCCCTGACCGCGCTGGCGGCCCTGCTGGTCGTCCCGGCGGTGCTCGGCCACGCGGAGAACTTCGGCCCGCCCGCCGTCGTCCGCAACACCCTGGGCTGCACGGGCGTCACCGCGACGGCGGCCGTCCTCCTGGGCGCCCGGCTGAGCTGGCTCCCCGCGTTCGCCTACGTGACCGCCGTCTACCTGGGCTCCTCGGCCGCGCGCGGGCGCGCGGCGACGGTGTGGGCGTGGCCGATGCAGCCGGGCGCCGAGCCGGGCGCCTGGGCGGTGGCCCTGGCCGCGTTCGCGGTGGGCGCGGCCCTGTACGCGGCGCGCGGTGCCCGCCCGGAGGGGGTAGGCGGCTAGACGGGGGCGCGGGGAACCGCGCGGCCGGCCCCCACGCACCCACGGCCGCCGACGAGCCACCACGCCCCTTGCTCATGTGGTCATGGGGCGCAAACACACCGGCCCGGATCTAGGCAGAGATGCCGTCGATCCGGGCCATGGCGTCATCCGCGCCGTACGGCTGCAAGTACGGCAACCAGCGCGGGTCACGATGCCCCGTGCCGATGATCCGCCAGGCGAGCCCCGTCGGCGGAGCCGGTTTGTGCCGCAGCCGCCAGCCCAGTTCCACGAGGTGACGGTCGGCCTTCACGTGGTTGCAGCGGCGGCACGACGCCACCACGTTGTCCCAGACGTGCTTGCCCCCGCGACTGCGCGGGATGACGTGGTCGACGCTGGTTGCGACGCCACCGCAGTACATGCACCGGCCCCCGTCGCGCGCGAACAGCGCACGGCGGGTCAGAGGAACAGGCCCCCGATAGGGGACCCGGACGAATCGCTTGAGCCGGACCACGCTGGGCGCGGGGAGGGTGACGGTTGCGCTGTGCATATAGGCGCCGGATTCCTCGAGGGAGACTGCCTTGTTCTCCAGGACGAGGACGAGCGCGCGGCGGAGCGGTACGACGCCGAGCGGCTCGTACGACGCGTTGAGGACCAGGACATGCGGCACGGGTGCCTCCTTGGGCGTCGGCGGCGCGTGGCTCGCGCCGGGACGATCTGCAGTCAGTCTCTCCTCATGCCTGGTGGACGCGCCACCATGTCCCGGTAACGGGCTGGGAGTGTTTTCGACCACATCCTGATTCATCCCCCGGATCATGGCCTGTTCAAGCCCGCGTGAGCCGTGTCTCTCCTGCGCGCCTCCTGTGCGGATCGGCGCCAGGCATTCACAATGCCCCGTTAGTGTGGTGGTCCTGTCCGTCCGGTGACCTTTTCGTGACCTTGACCGCCCGCCGGTACGGACCGCGCAGCACCTGGGAGGTACCTGCCGTGTCGTCCCTGCCCGCCGCCGTCCTGGCCGCCGGCGCATCGCCGTCTCCTTCGCCGTCGCCGTCGGGATCGACGGCCCCGGCCGTGCCGACGCTCCAGGACGCCCAGGAGAGCGCGACGAACGCGGCGAGCTGGGTCGAGCAGAACTGGTCGACATGGCTCGCGATGGCCCTGCAGATCCTGCTGATCGTGGCCGTGGCGATCGCGCTCCGGGCGGTGGTCCGGCGGGCGATCACCAAGCTGATAGACCGGATGGGCCGTAGCCCGCAGGCGACGGAAGGCAGCTCGCTGGGCGGGCTGCTGGTCAACGCCGAGCGGCGCCGGCAGCGCTCGGCCGCGATCGGGTCGGTGCTGCGCTCGGTGGCGAGCTTCCTGATCCTCGGCACGGCCGCGCTGATGGTGCTGGGCACCTTCAAGATCAACCTGGCGCCGTTGCTGGCGTCGGCCGGTGTCGCGGGTGTGGCGATCGGTTTCGGCGCGCGCAACCTGGTCACGGACTTCCTGTCCGGCGTGTTCATGATCCTGGAGGACCAGTACGGCGTCGGGGACGTGATCGACGCGGGTGTGGCGACCGGCGAGGTGATCGAGGTCGGCCTGCGCGTGACGAAGCTGCGCGGCGACAACGGGGAGATCTGGTACGTCCGCAACGGCGAGGTCAAGCGGATCGGCAACCTGTCCCAGGGCTGGGCGACGGCCGGGGTCGACGTGACCGTGCGGGCGAGCGAGGACCTGGACCGGGTGAAGGCCACGCTGGACGAGGTCGCCGAGAAGATGAGCAAGGAAGAGCCCTGGAACGAGCTGCTGTGGAGCCCGGTCGAGGTGCTCGGACTGGACTCCGTGCTGATCGGCTCCATGGTGGTCCGGGTCTCGGCCAGGACGATGCCGGGCAAGTCGGTCACGGTGGAGCGGGAGCTGCGCTGGCGGATCAAGCGGGCGTTCGACGCGGCGAGCATCCGCATCGTGGGCGGCGCGACGGCCGTCGAGGACCAGGAGGACAGCCCCGACCCGACGGCCACGGTCGCGGCCCCGTCGGTGTACTCCAACGCGGACTCCCCGCAGTCGGCGGCGGCCACCCCGATCGCTCCGCAGCGCTCGGCACCCTCGGGGAAGTAGCGGAACGGTTCGGCACACACGTTCGAGTGAACGGGCGGGGCATTCCGGCGCACGGTGCGCACGGGGTGCCCCATCGTTCTGCCGCATGAACACCGACCGCCCCGGGGAGCCGGACCTCATGGCCCGCATGGAGCCCGTCCAGCTCCTGGCGGCGTACGAGGCGGTCTCTCCCGTGCCCGTACGCGCCGAGTTCATCGAAGGCCGGGCCTACCTACCGCTGGCGCCGCCCGGTGACGGGCACGGCGACACGGTTCTGGAACTGTGCTTCCAGCTCCGATCGGCAGCGGTCCCACACGTCGGCACCGGCAACGGCTTCCGGTTCGCCGCTCCTGCCGACGGCACGACAGCGTTGATCATCCCGGACCTCCACGTCATGCGCCGCAAGCCGACGGGTGCGGACGAGGCGCACTTCGCCGCGCATCCCGGCTGGTACCCCATCGACATGCTCGCCCTGGTCGGCGAAGTCACCTCCACCAACCACGAGACCGACACCGGCCCCAAGCTCCGTACCTACGCCGCCGCCGGCGTCCCCGTCTACGTCATCATCGACCGCCACTCCGGAACGGCCCACTGCTACACGGACCCCGTCCTCCCCGGCGACGACCCCACCGAGGCGTACTACGCCACCGACGCCAAGGTCGATCTCGGCGAGCCCCTTCCGCTCCCGGCGCCCTACCCGACTCTGGACACCGCCCCCTTCATCGAGGGCTGAGCGGGCCGCAGGCCAGCTGGTAGGCCTCGCGGACCCACGCCTCCCCGCCCGGGTCGGTGCCGCAGGACAGGGACGCGCCCTGGGTGCCGGTGAGCCAGGTCGTCACGCTGCCGTAGTGCGTGCCGTCGGGGCAGCTGACGGCGAAGCTCGCGTCCACCACCTTCACGGCCTCCGCGGTGACGAAGCGGCCGGCGCCGTCGAAGTCGATACGGTCGGGGTGCCGGGGATGGCGGGCCGTGTTCTCCCCCGGAGCCATCAGGTCGCTCGTGTCGTAGCCCAGGTGCCGCGCGAGCGAGGCCATCGCCCGCCGCCGGGACAGCTCCACGCCGTTCGTCCGGATCCAGGCGACGACGGTCCGCACGGGCACGTTGTGGAAGGTGGTCCAGCCGTCCTCCTTGCCCAGCGGCACCACCGGGGAGACACCGGTCAGCCGCGTCTCCTGCCGTACCGCCCCCCAGCGGAAGGTGCCGGAGCCGCAGGGCGGCGACGCGGGGGGCTCCACCGAGGGCGCCGTCCGGACCTGACGCGGCTGCTGCGCCGTACACGCCACCGCTCCCAGCAGCAGCACGACCGCCACCGCCATCGAGCCGCTTCTCACTCGGTCTCCCCCAGTCTCGTCACCTGGCACAGCGCCACGAACGCGCTCGCCATGCGCTGCCCCGGCATGCCCATCAGCCCTTGGTCCGCGCGCAGCAGGACCCGGGCCCGGCCCGACGACCGGTCCACGGTCAGGGAACCGCTGACCGCGTGCCGGCCGCGGAACGGGCGCCACTGGAAGTCCCACGCCCCCGCCTCGCCCGTCACCTCGTACGCCCGCCCGGATCCGGCGATCCCCGCCCGCAGCCGTTCCGCCTCCCCCGCCGGGAACGCCCGCTCCTGCGCGGCCCGGAGGGCGTCCACGGTGACCGGGATGCCGGTGCCGCGCGCCCGGCGGACCAGGGCCGCGTACACGTAGAAGGCGGCGAGCAGGCTGAGGGCGGCCCAGACGAGCAGGGTGAGGCCCAGGTCTTCGGCGGACGACCGGGACAGGCCCTCGCCCAGGAAGTCGCTCAGGCCCACCGTGATCAGCAAGGGCACGAAGCCGGACATCGTGGCCGTCCACAGCCTCCACACCAGCCTCGGGTCGGCCATCCCCACCATCCCCGCTGTCCCCCCAGTTCGTCCGTCGCCCGAATGTAGGCCCTGTGACCAGCGAAAACCACATCCTTGACGGACTCGTGACGCGCCCTTGGCCCCCGCCCGAACGCAGATCGTCTTCACAGGAACCCCGCGCTTCCTCCGCATCCTGTGATCGTCTAGGGTCGCCTCCACAACGGGCCCTTGTTCTGGAGCGCGACGCCGCCCGGGGGCCCGTGTCGAATGTGGGGAAACATGCGCAAGCTCGCCATCGGCACCGCCCTGTCCGGTGCCCTGGCCCTGGCCGGCCTGGCCGCACCCGCCGCGTCGGCGGCCGGTACGCCGGACCTGACGTTCGCCGGCGTGACCGTGAACAAGGGCAAGCCGATCGTGGTCGGCACCACCAAGGTCGTGAACGTGCCGGTGTCGTACACCCTGACCCGGCCGAAGGACCTGGTCATCGACCAGAAGAAGACGGTCCAGGGCGTGCTGCTGTACCGCGGCACGCTCAAGTCGCTCGACAACGAGCTGGGCCCGCAGAAGGCTCCCGTCTGCACGGCCACCGCCACGACGGACACGACCGTCACCGAGAGCTGCACCGAGACGATCGTCGCCGCCCCGGACGAGGCGCTGTACGAGGCCGCCGACGCGGGCACCTGGAAGGCCGCCGGTGTCTACGCGCACAGCGACGGCAGCGCCTCGGACGACTACCTGCACAGCGAGAACGACGTCACCATGTGGGGCAACCTCGCCTCGACGCAGGTCAAGCGCGCCGCCCAGCTCACCGCGAACGCCGCCCCGGAGCCCGTCGTCAAGGGCCGGACGCTGACCGTCAAGGGCAAGCTGACCCGCGCCAACTGGGCGACCGGCACGTACACCGGGTACAAGGACCAGAAGGTCGTCCTGCAGTTCAAGGCGGACGGCGGTGCCTACGCGAACGTCAGGACGGTCACCTCCGGCACCGGCGGCGCCCTGTCCACCACGGTGAAGGCGGGCAAGAGCGGCACCTACCGCTTCGTCTTCGCCGGAACGGCCACCACGGGCGCGAAGACGTCCGCCGGGGACCACGTGACCGTGAAGTAGGCCCGGCACTCCCCCGTACCGCAGCGCCCCCGAGGTAACGACTCTGTTGCCTCGGGGGCGTTGTCTATTGACGCCCCCTTCGTCCTCGGCTTACGTTCCTCCCACCCCAATAGGAAAGTTTCCTAACAGTGATCTCCGGGCGACCGTTGATCAAGACTGGACGTCATGCCCAGGTCACTGAAAAGCTGGGCGGCTGGAAAGGCAGGTGTCGACCCCCATGGCAGGAACCGCCGGTACGCCGGGCACCCCGCGCGTCCTGCGCGCCATGAACGACCGCGCCGCCCTGGACCTGCTGCTGGAGCACGGGCCGCTGTCGCGCACCCGGATCGGCAAGCTCACCGGCCTGTCCAAGCCCACCGCCTCCCAGCTCCTGGCCCGTCTGGAGGCGGCCGGACTGGTCCGGGTCACCGGCACCAGCGAGGGCCGGCCGGGCCCCAACGCCCAGCTCTACGCGGTCAACCCCGCAGCCGCGTACGCCGCCGGGCTCGACGTCACCCCGCACCGCATCCGGGCCGCGGTCGCCGACATCACCGGCCGCACGGTCGGCGAGTACGAGCTGCCCACCCCGGGCCGGCGCCCGGCGCACCCCGTCGTCCGGCAGGTCACCGACGCCCTCGACGGCGCCGTCAAGGCCGCCGGGCTCGCCCGGTCCGACGTGCACCGGCTGGTCATCGGCACGCCCGGCGCCTTCGACCCCAACACCGGGCGGCTGCGCTACGCCTCCCACCTGCCGGGCTGGCACTCCCCCGCACTGCTCGACGACCTGGCGGCGGCCCTGCCGATGCCGGTCGAGTACGAGAACGACGTCAACCTCGTCGCCATCGCCGAACAGCGGCTCGGCGCGGCCCGCGGCCACGCGGACTTCGTGCTGCTGTGGAACCAGGAGGGCCTCGGCGCCGCCCTGGTCCTCGGCGGCCGGCTGCACCGCGGCTGGACCGGCGGCGCCGGCGAGGTCGGCTTCCTGCCGGTGCCGGGCACCCCCCTGGTCCGGCAGGTCACCAAGGCCAACAGCGGCGGCTACCAGGAGCTGGCCGGCTCCCAGGCCCTGCCGAAGCTGGCCCGGGAACTCGGTGTCGAGGACGTGCCCTCGGGGCCGTACACCGAGGCGGCCACCGCGCTCGTCGCCCGCGCCGCCGACCACGCGAGCGGCCCGCACCGGGAACTGCTCCAGACCTACGCCACCCGGCTCGCCACCGGTCTCGCCTCGCTCGTCTCCGTCCTCGATCCCGAACTCGTCGTCCTCAGCGGCTCCGCCCTGACGGCCGGCGGCGAGGTGCTGCGCGCCCTCGTCCAGGCCGAGCTGGAGGAGCTGGCCGCGGCCCGGCCCCGGCTGGTCGTCGGCGACGTCCAGGAACACCCCGTGCTGCGCGGCGCGCTGGAGTCCGCGCTCGCCGCCACCCGCGACGAGGTCTTCGACACCTCGCGCTGAGCGCCCCCTCTTTTCCCGACCCCGTCCCCCTGGGAGACCTCGCCATGCCCACAGCCATACCCGAAGTCGCCCGAAAGGCGGCTTTTGCCCTGACTGCCTCCGCCGTGCTCCTCACCGCCGCGTGTACCGGCCAGTCCGACTCCGGTGCCACCGACGACCCCTCGAAGGACACGACGATCAACTTCTGGCACGCCTGGAGCGCGCCGAACGAGGTGAAGGCCGTCAAGTCGCTGGTCGCCGGCTTCGAGCACGCGCACCCCAACATCCACGTGAACGTCGTCGGCAACATGACCGACGACAAGATCAACCAGGCGCTGCGGGCCGGCGGCGAGAAGGCCCCGGACGTGATCTCGTCGTTCACCACCAACAACGTGGGCAAGTTCTGCTCCTCGGGCGCGCTGGTGGATCTGAACCCGTTCTTCGAGAAGTCGGGGATCGACCCGGAGAAGACGTTCCCGAAGCCGATGAACGAGTACACCCAGTTCGACGGCAACCGCTGCACGGTGCCGCTGCTCGGTGACGCGTACGGGCTCTACTACAACAAGACGGCGTTCGAGAAGGCGGGCATCGCGCACCCGCCGAAGACCTGGTCCGAATTCGAGGCGGACGCCAAGAAGCTGACGATCTCCCAGGGCGACGGCTACAAGCAGCTCGGGTTCATGCCGAACTACCACGGCTGGGAGTCCACCACCGAGCACTACCTCGGCCAGTTCTCGCCGACGTACTTCGACAAGGACGGCAAGTCGAACCTCGCCAAGGACCCCGCCTTCGAGAAGGGCTTCACGCTCCAGAAGAAGCTCGTGGACGAACTCGGCGGGTTCCAGAGGCTGGAGAAGTTCCGCGCCACGCTGGGCGACGAGTGGGGTCCCAAGCACCCCTTCCACACCGGTCAGGTGGCCATGCAGCTCGACGGCGAGTGGCGGCTCGGGATGGCCGAGGAGGCGAAGCCGGACTTCGAGATCGGGGTGGCCCCGCTGCCGGTCCCGGACGACCAGGCCGACCAGTACGGCAAGGGCTACATCACCGGCACCATCGCGGGCATCGCCGCCACCAGCCACAAGCGGAACGCGGCCTGGGAACTGGTGAAGTACATGACGACGGACACGGACGCCGTGGTCGGCTTCGCCAACGACATCCACAACGTGCCCTCCACGCTGGCCGCGCTGAAGTCGCCGAAGCTGAAGTACGACCCGCGCTTCAAGACCTTCCTGGACATCGCCGCCAACCCGCACTCGACGACGACTCCCGCCTCGATCAACGGCGGTGTGTACCTGGTGACGATCCAGCAGTTCGGCTACGACTACGAGAGCGGCAAGGTCACCGATCTCAAGGCCGGGCTGAAGAAGACGGCCGCGCAGATCGACACGGACATCGCGCAGGCGAAGTGATGAGCGCCGTATCCCTCGCGTCGAAACGCCGGCGCTCGGCCCTGCGCACGCTCGCCTTCATGTCCCCGTGGCTCATCGGCTTCGCGGTCTTCTTCGCCTACCCGCTGATCTCCACGGTCTACTTCTCCTTCATGCACTACGACGGCTTCCGGCCGCCGACGTGGAGCGGCGGGAAGAACTGGACGTACGTCTTCGAGCACTACCCCCTGTTCTGGCCCGCCCTGCGCAACACGCTCTGGCTGGTCGTGATCATGGTGAGCCTGCGGGTGCTCTTCGGGCTGGGCGTCGGGCTGCTCATCACCAAGATCAAGACCGCTACGGGCGTCTTCCGCACCCTGTTCTACCTGCCGTACCTCGCCCCGCCGGTCGCGGCCACCATGGCCTTCGCGTTCCTGCTCAATCCCGGCACCGGCCCGGTGAACTCGATCCTGGAGAAGGCCGGGCTGCCGGCGCCGGGCTGGTTCAACGACCCCACCTGGTCCAAGCCGGCGCTGACCCTGCTGGCCCTGTGGGGCGTCGGCGACCTGATGGTCATCTTCATGGCCGCGCTGCTCGACGTACCCACGGAGCAGTACGAGGCGGCGGAGCTGGACGGCACCTCGGCCTGGCAGCGCTTCCGGTACGTGACCCTGCCGAACATCGCCCCGATCGTGATGTTCGCCGTCGTCACCGGCGTGATCCAGACCATGCAGTACTACACGCAGCCGCTGGTCGCGGGGAAGGTCGCCTCCGGCGTGATCCAGGGCGCCGGCACCCAGTTCGAGCCCGGTTACCCCGACAAGTCCACGCTCACCCTCCCCCAGCTCGTCTACAACCTCGGCTTCCAGCGCTTCGACTACGGCTCGGCGTGTGTGGTGGCGCTGGTGCTGTTCGCCCTGTCGATGGCGTTCACCGCGCTGCTGATGCGGCGCCGGGGCGGCCTGATCCAGGCAGGTGACTGACCATGACCCAAGTACTGGACCAGCCGGTGAAGCCGGCGCCGCTCGTCACCGGAGCGGAGCGCACCGCCCGCCGCCGGGCGCTGCTGGAGTGGATCGCGGTCCACTCGCTCGGTGTCGCCGCCGCGCTGTTCTTCACGCTGCCGTTCGTGTTCGTGGTTCTGACCTCGCTGATGAGCGACAGCCAGGCCCTCAGCCGGGACCTGATCCCGCACACCTGGGAGTGGGGCAACTACCGGAAGGTCTTCGACACGCCCGGCTTCCTCACCTGGTGGAAGAACACCCTGATCTACGCCGGTCTCGGCACCCTGCTGACCGTGGTGTCCTCGATCCCGGTGGCGTACGCGCTCGCCAAGTTCCGCTTCCGGGGCCGCAACCTGTCGCTCATGCTGGTGATCTCGATGATGATGCTGCCCCCGCAGGTGGTCGTCATCCCGATGTACCTCTTCTGGGCGAAACAGCTCGACCTGTCGGGCACCCTGTGGCCGCTGATCGTCCCGATGGCGTTCGGGGACGCGTTCTCCATCTTCCTGCTGCGCCAGTTCCTGATGACGATCCCCAACGAGTACCTGGACGCGGCGAAGGTGGACGGCTGCGGCGACCTGCGCACCCTGCTGCGGGTCGTCCTGCCCATGGCGAAGCCGGGCATCGCCGCCGTCGCCCTCTTCCAGTTCTTCTACGCCTGGAACGACTACTTCGGCCCGCAGATCTACGCCTCCGAGAACCCCGGCGCCTGGACGCTGTCCTACGGCCTGGAGTCCTTCAAGGGCGCCCACCACACCGACTGGAACCTCACCATGGCCGCCACCGTGCTGGTCATGGCCCCCGTGATCCTCGTGTTCTTCTTCGCCCAGAAGGCGTTCGTCGAGGGCGTCACCCTCACCGGAGTAAAGGGTTGAACTGGCTATGAAACTCACCGTGGTCGGCGGCGGCTCGACCTACACACCGGAACTCATCGACGGCTTCGCGCGGCTCAGGGACACCCTGCCCGTCGAGGAACTGGTCCTGGTCGACCCGGCCGAGGACCGACTGGAGCTGGTCGGCGGCCTGGCCCGGCGGATCTTCGCCAAGCAGGGCCACGGCGGCCGGATCGTCACGACGTCCGACCTGGACGCGGGAGTCGACGGCGCCGACGCCGTCCTGCTCCAGTTGCGCGTCGGCGGTCAGGCGGCCCGGCAGCAGGACGAGACCTGGCCGCTGGAGTGCGGCTGCATCGGCCAGGAGACCACCGGTGCCGGCGGCCTGGCGAAGGCCCTGCGCACCGTCCCGGTGGTCCTGGACATCGCCGAACGGGTCCGCCGGAGCAACCCGCGCGCGTGGATCATCGACTTCACCAACCCGGTCGGCATCGTCACCCGCGCCCTGCTCCAGGCCGGGCACCGGGCGGTCGGCCTGTGCAACGTGGCGATCGGCTTCCAGCGGAAGTTCGCGGCCCTGCTGGGCGCGGCCCCGGCGGATGTGCATCTGGGCCATGTGGGCCTGAACCACCTCACCTGGGAAACCGGTGTGCGTCTGGGCGGACCGGAGGGCGAGAACGTCCTGCCGAAGCTCCTGGCCGAGCACGGCGAGGCCATCGCCGACGACGTCCGCCTCCCCCGCCCCCTGCTGGACCGCCTCGGCGTCGTCCCCTCCTACTACCTGCGCTACTACTACGCGCACGACGAGGTCGTCCGGGAACTGCGCACCAAGCCGTCACGGGCGGCCGAAGTGGCGGCGATGGAACGCGAACTCCTGGCGATGTACGGCGACCCGGCCCTGGACGAGAAGCCGGCCCTGCTCGCCAAACGCGGCGGTGCCTTCTACTCGGAGGCGGCCGTGGACCTGGCGGCGGCCCTCCTGGGCGGAGGGGGCAGCCCGTACCAGGTGGTGAACGCGCTCAACAGGGGCACGCTGCCCTTCCTCCCGGACGACGCGGTGATCGAGGTGCAGGCGGCGGTCGGCCCGGCCGGCCCGGTCCCGCTTCCGGTCCCCGACCTGGACCCGCTCTTCTCCGGCCTGGTCGCGAACGTGACGGCGTACGAGGACCTGGCCCTGGAGGCGGCCCTGCGCGGCGGCCGGGACCGCGTCTTCCGCGCGCTGCTGGCACACCCCCTCATCGGCCAGTACGCGTACGCCGACGCCCTCACCGACCAGCTGATCGCACACAACCGGGAGCACCTCGCGTGGGCCTGACCGCACCCGACCCGCTGACGGTCCTCGCCATCGACGCGGGCAACAGCAAGACCGACGTGGCCGTGGTCACCGCCGCCGGGGAGGTGCTGGCCACCGCCCGCGGCGGCGGCTTCCGGCCGCCCGCGGTGGGCGTGACGGCGGCGCTGGACGCGCTGGCGGAACCGGTGGCCCGGGCGTTCGCGGACGCCGGGGTCACCTCCGTCAGCCACGTCGCGGCCTGCCTGGCCAACGCCGATCTCCCGGTGGAGGAGGAACAGTTGGCGGCCTCGCTGCACGCGCGCGCGTGGGGCGCGTCGGTGGAGGTCCGCAACGACACCTTCGCGATCCTGCGGGCGGGCGTCGCCGAGCCGCGCGGGGTGGCGGTGGTGTGCGGCGCGGGCATCAACTGCGTGGGCATGCGGCCCGACGGCCGCACCGCCCGCTTCCCGGCCATCGGCCGTATCTCCGGCGACTGGGGCGGCGGCTGGGGCCTGGCGGAGGAGGCCCTGTGGCACGCCGCCCGCGCGGAGGACGGGCGCGGCGACCCGACCTCCCTGGCCCGCACCCTGCCCGCGCACTTCGGGCTGCCCACCATGTACGCCCTCATCGAGGCGCTGCACCTGGAGCGCGTGGACCACGACCGCCGGCACGAGCTGACGCCGGTCCTGTTCGCCACGGCGGCGGACGGCGACCCGGTGGCCCGCGCGATCGTCACCCGGCTCGCGGAGGAGGTCACGGTGATGGCGACGGTCGCCCTGACCCGCCTGGACCTGCTCGACGAGGAGACCCCGGTCCTCCTCGGCGGCGGGGTCCTGACCGCCGGCCACCCCCAGCTGAACGACACCGTCCGCGCCCTCCTGGCGGCCCGCGCCCCCAAGGCCGACGTCCGCGTGGTGACGGCGAGCCCGGTGCTGGGCGCGGTCCTGCTGGGCCTGGACCGGCTGGGGGCGGACGCGGGGGCGCAGGAGCGGGCGCGGGGTCACTGGGAGGCGGGCTGATCCTGAGTCGTCCCTGGGGCGTGGCGGGGCAACAATGTGACCAGAGGTGCGGACCCGACCTCGGGAGGCGTCATGAGCACATCAGGCGAGCCAAGAGTGTCCGGTCTCGAAGTCCGGTCCATCGACTACGTCCCGCTGGACGAGCGGCACGGCAAGCTCTGGCACCTGGGCCCGCTGTGGTTCATGTCCAACGCCCAGATCGCCACCCTGGCGGTCGGGCTGGTCAGCATCACCCAGGGCGGCAACCTCGTCTGGTCGCTGCTGGCCATCGTCTCCGGCACCGTCATCGGCACCTTCTTCATGGCCTTCCACTCCGCCCAGGGGCCCCAGCTCGGGCTGCCGCAGATGATCCAGTCACGGCCCCAGTTCGGCTACGTCGGCGCGCTGCTGGTGTGGCTGTTCGCCTATGTGCAGTACGCCGGGTTCAACGTCTTCAACAGCATCCTCGCCGCCGACTCCCTGCACACCACGCTGCACGGCGGCGTCAAGCTGTGGGTCGTCGTGGTGACCGTCGTCGCGCTCGTCATCGCGCTGGTGGGCTACGACATCATCCACAAGGCCGAGCGGATCCTGACGTACACCTTCCTGGTGATCTTCGGGATCTTCACCGTGGGCGTCCTGGTCACCCTGCACTACCCGGCGGGCTCCTTCGACCTCGGCGGCTTCCGGTGGACGCCGTTCCTCGCGCAGTTCGGCGTGGTCGCGGGCTACCAGATCAGCTGGGCCATCTACGTCTCCGACTACTCCCGTTACCTTCCTCCGGACGTGACCGTCCGCAAGACCTTCTACTGGACCTACTTCGGCTCCGCGCTGGGAGGCATCTGGCTGATGGTGCTCGGGGCGCTGCTGGCGGCCTGGGCGGGCCCGAAGACCTTCCAGACGATCCCGGCGATCGACTCCGCGGGGGACAAGGTGTTCACCGGCTTCGGCGCCGTCGTGCTGCTGTTCTCGGCACTCGGCCTGGTCTCGGTGACCGCGCTGAACATGTACGGCGGCTCCCTCACGCTCATCAGCGCCATCGACTCCTTCAAACGGGTCCGGCCGACGCTCGCCGTACGGCTGCTCACCCTCGGCCTCACCGCGGCGCTCTCCCTGGTCGGCGCGCTGGCCGCGACGTCGAACTTCCTGGCGAACTTCGAGAACTTCCTGCTCCTGGTGCTCTACCTGTTCATCCCGTGGACCGCGGTGAACCTCATGGACTACTACGTGGTGCGCCGCGGGCACTACGCCATCGCCGAGATCTTCAACCCGCACGGCATCTACGGCCGCTGGGGCTGGCACGGCATCATCGCCTACCTCGTCGGCTTCGCCGCCATGGCCCCGTTCTTCTCCGTCGGCACCCTGTTCCTCGGTCCCGCCGCGAGGGCGCTGGGCGGCGCCGACATCTCCCTCTTCGTCGGCCTCCCCGTCAGCGCCCTGCTGTACTGGTGGCTGACCCGCTCGATCGACGTGGAGGCGGAGACCCGGCTGGCGGCGGCGGAGGCGGTGGCCCTGGAACAGGCCGCCCACGAGCACCGCGAGCCGTGAGGCCGTCCCCGCCGGCCCGTCGCACAGGGAACCGATCCCCCGTCACCATCGTGTTCCAGCAGGGGGGTGGTGCGTCCGCCGGTACGCGCCCCCGGGGCACGCTGCGATCCGATCAAGATCCAGTGAAGGCCGGTGCGGAATGCCGGTGCGGGCGGTGATACTGGGCGGCGTACGGATGACCATGGGGGAGGTCGAGTGACACACCCGCCGAAGAGCAGCGCGGCGCCACCGCCGGCCGGGCCCGCCGGTGTGGCCGGTGTGGCCGGCATCCCCGGCATCCCCGCTCAGCCCGGGCCGCCCGGACCCCCCGCGGCCGTCGGTCCTGGGGTGCCGCCCGCGCGCCGGACCGCCTTCGCCGAGGGTGCCGAGCGGTTGCGGGCCGCCGCGACGACCGAGCCGGGGCGGTTGCGGATCATCGGTGCCGTCCTGGCGCTGCTGGTCGTCGGGTTCGGAACGGTCACCGCCTGGCAGACCAGCGACCGCGCGGCCGCCGCCGACGACGTGCTGCACCACAGCCAGCCGCTCAGTTCCGGCGCGGCCGGCATCTACCGGTCGCTCGCCGACGCCAACACCGCTGCCTCCAGCGGGTTCCTGGCGGGCGGACAGGAGAACGCGCGGTCCAGGGACCGGTACGAGAAGGACATCCGCACCGCCGCCGACGGGCTCGTCAACGCCGCCGCCAACGCCGAGCCGGGCTCCGCGTCCGAGGAGACCATCACCGAGCTGAACCGGCTGCTGCCCGAGTACAAGGGCCTCATCGAGCGGGCCCGGACGTACAACCGGCAGGGCTATCCGGTCGGCGGCGCCTACCTGCGGTACGCCAACGAGAAGATGCAGAAGGAGATGCTCCCGGCGGCGGAGGATCTCTACACCACGGAGAACCGGCGGCTCGACGCCGACTACGCGGACGCGACGCCGTACCCGTGGATCGCCATCGGGCTCGGGCT
This sequence comes from Streptomyces flaveolus, assembly GCF_000716535.1. Classification (GTDB taxonomy): domain Bacteria; phylum Actinomycetota; class Actinomycetes; order Streptomycetales; family Streptomycetaceae; genus Streptomyces; species Streptomyces flaveolus_A. Next base: position 111,925 of record NZ_JNWV01000022.1, read on the forward strand.
GCTCGCGCTCGCCGCGCTCGGCTGGGCCCAGCACCGCATGTACCGGCGCACCCACCGCGTCCTCAACCACGGCCTGGTCGCCGCCAGCGCCGCGACGACCGTCGCCCTGCTGTGGCTGGTCGTGGGTCACGCCGTCGCCCGGTCGGGGCTCGACGGCTCCTACCAGCACGGCATCCGCTCGCTCAACGTCCTGCACGACGCCCGGATCGCCTCCCTGAAGGCGCGCGGCAACGAGAACCTGAGCCTGGTGGCGCGCGGCGCGGAGACCGTCACGGTCGACGGCACGACGTACGACGCCTACTACCGCGACTTCGACAAGGACATCGCCGTGCTCGGCAAGGGGCTGACCGAGGCGGCGCGGCTCGCCGACGACCAGGGGGGCACCGCACCGGTCGAGGCGGCCGAGGGCAACATGACGGTGTGGAAGCAGCGCCACTCCGCGGCCCGCGCCGAGGACGAGAACGGCAACTACCAGCAGGCGCTGGACAAGGTGATCGGCGCCAAGGGCGCGACCGCCGAGTGCTTCGACGGCGTCGACCGCAGTCTCGCCCGGGCCATCGACCATGAGCAGGCCCAGTTCCAGAAGGCGGCCGCGGACGGGCGGGACGCGATGACCGGGCTGCCGGAGGGCGCCGCCGTCCTGGCGGTGCTGGGCGCGGCCGGCGCCGTGGCCGGCATCGGCCGCAGACTTTCGGAGTACCGGTGACAGGGGGCAAGGCGATGGACCTGAGCCGTGCGCGGTCCGCCCTGCGGGGCTGGGGCGGGGTCGCCGCGATGGCGGTGCTGTGCGCGCTGGCGCTGGCGTTCGTCCTGCTGCTGCCGTGCACCCAGCGGACGCCGGACGACCCGCAGCGGGCCGGGCAGAAGGTCGCCACCGGCACCCAGGCCCGCGCCGACGGGTGCGTGGACGCCGAGGCGCACGAGCAGACACTGGCACCGTCGGACGCGGACGGTCCGACGATCGACGCGATCAAGGCACGCACGGGCGCCAAGCGGAAGCTGATCGTCGGCGTCGACCAGAACAGCTACCGCTGGGGCTACCGCAACCCCAACACCGAGGGCGCCCGGCTGGAGGGCTTCGACATCGACCTCGTCCACCGGATCGCCGAGGACATCCTCGGGGACCCGGATGCGGTGCAGTTCAAGGCCATACCGACCAACCAGCGCATCCCGGCGGTCGAGGACGGACGCGTCGACATGGTCGTGCGCACCATGACGATCACCTGTGACCGGCTGAAGCAGGTCGCGTTCTCCGCGCCCTACTTCAAGACCGGCCAGCAGGTCCTCGCCCCCAAGTCCTCACGGATCACGGGCTACGACGACTCGCTGGCCCACAAGAAGGTGTGCACGGCGGCCGGTTCGACCGCCCACGCCAAGCTGGCCGCCGACAAGAAGGACGGCCGGCTGCCCGCCACCACCGACATCTCCACCACCGTGCCGAACCAGCTCGACTGCCTGGTCCGGCTGCAACTCGGCGAAGTGGACGCGGTGGTGACCGACGGCGCGCTCGCCGCCAGCCAGGCCGCGCAGGACCCGACCGTCGCACTGAAGGGCGAGCCGTTCACGACCGAGTACTACGGCGTGGCGATGAAGAAGGACGCCGACGATCTGGTACGCCGGGTCAACCGCGTTCTGGTGGACTACCGCGCACACGGCTGGCAGACGTCGTACGACGACTGGCTGTCGGCGACACTGGGCAAGGACTCGGCCGCGTCGAAGCCGCCCGCGCCGCAGTACCGGCGCAGCAGTTGAGCCGTACCCGACCGGAACAGACAGCAAGCGAGAGGTGATCGATGGGCGTCACGGACCCCGCCGGGCCGGTGATGGACCGGGACGAGGTGGACCGTGCGCTGGCGCGGCTCGGCCAGGAGCACGAGGCGATCGAGACCTCGCTGCTGGCCCTGCAGGACCACGCGGGCCGCAGACTCCTCGAAGGCGCGGAGCTGACCGGTGCCACCAAGGAGCGCTGGCAGGCCACGGAGGAGCGGATCACCCGGCTGTGGGCGTACTTCGACGCCTACACGGCCGCGCTGCGCGGCGCCCGCGAGATCCGCTCCCGGCGCCGCTGGTCCAGCCGGGAGGACCTCGCGGAGCTGACCGGGCTGCTGCGCGGCGAGTCCGTGACCGTCCCCGGCGGCGGGAACGGCAGGCTGAGCGAGACGTTCTCGCTGTCCGCGCTGGTGGACCGGATGAACGAGCTGTACGCGACGAGCCTGGACATGATCGTCGCCGCCGACGCGGTCTGGTCGGCGCTCCCCGCGCGGATCGATTTACTCGCCGCGGAACTCCAGCGCACCCGGCAGCTCGCGCACTCCGTCGGGGTGCGCCCCGGCGAGCACCCGGCCGGTGACGACCTGGAACGGATCACGCGCACGCTGACCAGACTGCGCGAGGACGTCGTCTCCGACCCGCTCGCCTTCTGGGTGCCGGCCGAGGGCAGTTCGGCGCCCGGCGGCGGACGCCCGGACACGACGGTGTACGACCGTGAGGCGCGCGCCCTGGAGGACGTGCGCCGGGAGATCGACGCCGTGCTGACCGTCCGCCAGGACGCGGAGGCGCGGCTGATCCGCCTGCGGGACGTGCTCTCGCGCGCGGACCGCACCCTGGCGGAGGCGCGTACCGCGCGCGGCGAGGTGCTGGCGAAGATCGCCGCGACCGAGGTGCCGGTGGTGAGCGGTCCGCCGACCGCGCTCCAGGAGCAGCTGGCGACCGCGGCCGAGTACCGCCGCCAGGCCCAGTGGCACCGGCTCTCCCCGCTGCTGGAGGCGCTGGAGGAGAAGGCGGAGGACGAACTGCTGCGCGCCCGCGAGTCGTTGACCGCGGTGACCGCGCCGCTCGCGGTCCGTGCCGAGCTGCGCGGCCGGCTCGACGCGTACAAGGCGAAGGTCGCCCGGCACGGCCTCGCGGAGGACCCGCTGCTGGTCGAGCGGTACGACGCGGCCCGCCGCATGCTGTGGAGCGCGCCCTGCGACCTGCGCGTGGCGGAACAGGCCGTGCTGCGCTACCAGCAGGCGGCGGCGGAACTGCTCGGCAGCGCGAGCGCGCCGCGGGACCGTGAGGGGGACGAGTCATGAGTCAGCCGGTGCAGGCCTGCCAGCGGCCGGGCTGCGAGGGGACGTACGAGGACGTCGGCGGCGGCGAGCTGTACTGCGACACGTGCGGTCTCGCGCCGGTCGTCTCGGCGAGAGGCATGGTGGGCTCGCCGCCCACCGGGGTCGCCCGGGGGGCGGCCGACAGCGGCAGTTCCCGCAGCTCGCGCAGCTCGCGTACGTCCTCGCAGTCGTCGAGGTCGCGCCGCTCGGTGTCCGGGCGGCTGTCCCGGTCGCTGTCGGGGAAGCCCACGGGCCGCTCGGTGTCGGTGCGCAGCTCCGGCTCGTCGTCCGGGGCCTCCTCGCGGGGGCGGCTCGGCGCCGGGCTGGTCTCGGTGCCGCAGGTGCCGCGGCCCGACCCGCGCGCGATGGTGCTGGAGAACCCGGAGGTGCCGGAGCGGAAGCGGTTCTGCTCGCGGTCGGACTGCGGGGCGCCGGTCGGCCGGGCCCGGGGCGACCGGCCGGGCCGCACGGAAGGTTTCTGCACCAAGTGCGGGCACCCGTACTCCTTCGTGCCCAAGCTGAGGGCCGGGGACATCGTGCACGGCCAGTACGAGGTGGCGGGCTGCCTGGCGCACGGCGGGCTCGGCTGGATCTACCTGGCCGTGGACCGGGCCGTCTCCGACCGGTGGGTGGTGCTCAAGGGCCTGCTGGACACCGGCGACCAGGACGCGATGGCCGCGGCGATCTCCGAGCGGCGGTTCCTCGCGGAGATCGAGCACGCCAACATCGTGCGGATCTACAACTTCGTGGAGCACCTGGACCAGCGCACCGGCTCCCTCGACGGCTACATCGTCATGGAGTACGTCGGCGGCAAGTCCCTGAAGGAGATCGCCAACGCCCGCCGGACGCCCGACGGCCGCCGCGACCCGCTGCCGGTGGAGCAGGCGTGCGCGTACGGCATCGAGGCGCTGGAGGCGCTCGGCCATCTGCACAGCCGGAACCTGCTGTACTGCGACTTCAAGGTCGACAACGCCATCCAGACCGAGGACCAGCTCAAGCTGATCGACATGGGCGCGGTCCGCCGGATGGACGACGTCGAGTCGGCGATCTACGGCACGGTGGGCTACCAGGCGCCGGAGGTCGCCGAGTCCGGCCCGTCCGTGGCCAGCGACCTCTACACGGTGGCCCGCACGCTCGCCGTGCTGGCCTTCGACTTCCAGGGCTACACCAACGTCTACGTCGACTCCCTGCCCGACCCCGACACCATCGAGGTCTTCCGCCGTTACGAGTCCTTCTACCGGCTCCTGGTGCGCGCCACCGACCCCGACCCGGGCCGCCGGTTCGCCTCCGCGCAGGAGATGGCCGAGCAGCTGACGGGTGTGCTGCGCGAGGTCGTCTCGCTCCAGACCGGGCGGGCACGGCCCGCGCTGTCGACGCTGTTCGGGCCCGAGACGAAGGTCACGGACACGGAGTTGTTCCCCCGGCTGCACGGCGACGTGTCCCGGCTGGGCGCCCGGCCGCTGCGGAAGGCTCACGCCACCGCACCGCCGCCCCCGCCGGCCCTGGTCAGGCCCGTCGACACGCCGGCCGCCGCGCTCGCCCTGCCCGTCCCGCTCGTCGATCCGAACGACCCCAACGCAGGTTTCCTGGCGGGCCTGCTGGCCTCGGCGCCGGCCGAGCTGATGAGCGTGCTGGCGGCGGCGCCCACGCAGACCGAGGAGACCCGGCTCCGGCAGATCCGCGCCCGGCTGGAGAGCGGTGACCACCAGGGCTCGCTGATGAGTCTGGCCAAGCTGGACGAGGAACGGCCCGACGACTGGCGGGTGGTGTGGTACCGGGGCGTGGCCGCGCTGGTCACCGGCGACTTCGAGCACGCCGCGCTCGCCTTCGACGCGATCTACGACGCCTTTCCCGGCGAGGCCGCGCCCAAGCTGGCGCTCGGCCTGTGCGCGGAGGTGCTGGGCCAGCTGGACAACGCGGGCGAGTACTACCGCCTGGTGTGGACGACCGACCCGAGTTTCGTGAGCGCCGCGTTCGGGCTGGCCCGGGTGCAGCTCGCGGCCGGGGACCGGCGGGGCGCGGTGACGACGCTGGAGTCGGTGCCGGAGGCCTCCATCCACTACACGGCCGCCCGGGTCGCCGCCGTCCGGGCCCGGCTGAGACAGCGCACGGCGAGCGCGGGTGACGTACCGTTCCTGGACGACCTGACGGCCGCCGCCGGTCAGGTCGAGGCACTCCAGGCGTACGGCCTGGACCCGGCGCGGCGCGAGCTGTTGTCGGCGGAGGTGCTCGGCTGTGCGCTGGACTGGATACTCTCCGGGGGCCAGGGCACCGGGCCCGCCGCCGGAGGCCGGGTGCTGCTGGGCAGCGGTCTGGACGAGCGGGGCCTCCGCTTCGGCCTGGAGCGCGCCTACCGCACGCTGGCCCGGCTGGCGCCCGGCGGCGAGGAGAGGATCGAGCTGGTGGAACGGGCCAACCGTTACCGCCCCCGGACGTGGGTGTAGTCGATGTCGCAGATGCCCCAGCAGGCCGCACTGGCGAAGTGCCCGAGCTGCGCGGAGCCGGTGGAGCCGGGTGACCTGTTCTGCGGAGCGTGCGGATACGACCTTTCGTCGGTGCCCGCGCCGCCGCAGGACCACCCGACGCTCACCATGACGGGCCCCGCCGGGCCCGGGGACGGCACGGCGTGGCCCACCCCCGAACCACCCGGCCCCACGGCCTCACCGGCACCCCACCTGCCGACGGACCTGCCGGGCACCGACTCGGGCGGCACACCGCTGTCCGGTGAGGGACCCGACCCCGCCTCCGCGGCCGCACCTCCGCCGGGACAGGAGTTCGGGCCCGCCACGGGCGGCGTGCCGTCGGCGGCGGGTGAGGGCGGCTCCGGCCCGGGCGGCACGCCGCCGCCCCCGCACGGGAACGGCCCCGTCCCCGGTGGTGCGCAGCAGGGCGGGCAGGAGGCCGACGCTGAGCACTCCTCCGGCTCCGGGGTGCGGTTCGACCGGCCGGACGAGCCCGACGAGTACCCGTTGCAGGCGCCGGACCCGCGGCTGGCCTCCGCACCGGCCGATCCGGCGCAGCTCTGCGTGGCCTGCCGGGCGGGCCGGGTGGACAGCGACGGCTACTGCGAGAACTGCGGGCACGCCCAGCCGCGCGAACGCGACCACGTGGAGCGGGAGTCGGGGCCGGTCGCCGCCGTCAGCGACCGCGGCCTGCGCCACCACCGCAACGAGGACGCCTTCGCCGTCGGCCACACCACGCTGCCCGACGGCACGCCGGCCGCGCTGGCGATCGTCTGCGACGGCGTGTCGTCCGCGACCCGCCCCGACGACGCCTCCCTGGCCGCCTCCCAGGCGGCCGGCGACACGCTGCTGACCGCGCTGCCGCGCGGCACCCACCCGCAGGCGGCGATGCACGAGGCGATCGTCGCCGCCGCGCAGGCCGTCAACGCGCTGGCCGAGGAGCCCGCCACCGCGCGCGAGCACGCCCCGCACCAGAACGCGCCGGCCTGCACGATCGTCGGCGCGGTGGTCACCCCGGGGCTGCTGGTCGTCGGCTGGGTCGGCGACAGCCGCGTCTACTGGGTGCCCACCGACCGCACGGCCCCGCCCGCCCGGCTGACCGAGGACGACTCCTGGGCCGCCCAGATGGTCGCCGCCGGCCTGATGAGCGAGGCCGAGGCGTACGCCGACGCGCGTGCCCACGCCATCACCGGCTGGCTCGGCGCGGACGCCTACGAACTCGAGCCGCACACCGCGTCGTTCAAGCCGGACCGGCCCGGCGCCGTGGTGGTGTGCACCGACGGACTGTGGAACTACGCCGAGACGGCCGAGGAGATGTCCGAGGTCGTCCCGCCGGACGCGGCGGACCGCCCGCTGCACAGCGCGCGGGTGCTGGTCGGTCACGCCCTGGACGGCGGGGGCCACGACAACGTAACAGTGGCGGTCCTGCCGTTCCCGGTGCCGTCGCAGGGGGCAGGATCGGCCTGAGGGCCGTATCCGACGGGGGAACGGCACGGGGAAGCCGCGGCGGACCGGAGGGGACCGGTCCGCTCACAGTCGTCGCCTCGCGTCGGCGAGGTGTCCGAGGGGGATGTGAGCGAGCATGGCCAATTTCGCGAAGTCGAACGTGCCACGGTTCTCGGTGGACGTCTACCAGAACGAGTACCTGCCCGAGGGCGGCAGCGAGGTCAACGCCATCGTCACGGTGACCGCGACCGGCGGCGGCACCGTAGGCGGCGCGGTCACCGCGCCGGTCCACGCGCCGGGCGGGCGGCCGTCCGCCGCCGTGGCGATCATGGTCGACTGCTCGGGTTCCATGGACTACCCGCCGACCAAGATGCGCAATGCCAGGGACGCCACGGCCGCCGCGATCGACACCCTGCGCGACGGCACCCGCTTCGCGGTGATCGGCGGCACGCACGTGGCCAAGGAGGTCTATCCGGGCGGCGGGCGGCTCGCGGTCGCCGACGCCACCACCCGCGAGCAGGCCAAGCAGGCACTGCGCCGGCTGAGCGCGGGCGGCGGTACGGCCATCGGCACCTGGCTGCGGCTCGCCGACCGGCTGCTGTCCGCGGCGGACGTGACCATCCGGCACGGCATCCTGCTCACCGACGGCCGCAACGAACACGAGTCGGCGGAGGACCTGCGGGCCACGCTGGACGCCTGCGCCGGCCGGTTCACCTGTGACGCGCGGGGCGTGGGCACCGACTGGGAAGTGAAAGAAGTCACAGGGATCGCCTCGGCGCTGCTCGGCACCGCCGACATCGTCGCCGACCCGGCCGGACTGGCCGCCGACTTCACGCGGATGATGGAGACGACGATGGGCAAGGAGGTCGCCGACGTCTCCCTGCGGGTGTGGACGCCGGTCGGCACGACCATCCGGTTCGTGAAGCAAGTCGCCCCCGCCGTCGAGGACTTGACCGGTCGTCGTACCGAGGCCGGGCCGCGCGCCGGGGACTACCCGACCGGGTCCTGGGGCGACGAGTCCCGCGACTACCACCTGTGCGTGACGGTCCCGCCGGCCGGGCTCGGCCAGGAGATGCTCGCCGCGCGGGTCTCCCTGGTGATCCCGCAACCGGACGGAACCGCCCAAAGTCTCGGCGCGCAGGGCCTCGTACGGGCGGTCTGGACCGACGACATGACCGCCTCCACCGCGCTCAACCCCCAAGTCGCCCACTACACCGGGCAGGCCGAACTGGCGCAAGCCATCCAGAAGGGCCTCGACCTTCGCAAAGCGGGAGATTTCGATGGAGCAACCGCCAAACTGGGGCGCGCGGTTCAGCTCGCGAACGCCTCGGGGAACGCGGATACTGCGAAACTGCTTGCGAAGGTGGTGGACGTGGTCGACGCCGTGACAGGTACTGTGCGGTTGAAGACGAGGGTCGCGGAGGCGGACGAGATGACTCTGGAGACCCGGTCCACCAAGACTGTTCGTGTGAAGAAGTGACCCTCGGAAGCGTAGGAGAAGGGGAAGCACCGACATGCCGACCTGCCCGAACGGACACCAGTCGGGTTCCGACGACTGGTGCGAGGTCTGCGGTCACCGCATGGCCGGTGCCGTACCTCCGCCCCCTCCGCCGCCCCCGGGCGGTTACGGTTTCCCGCCCCCGCAGGGCGGCCCGGCCGGCGCCCGCCCGCAGCAGGGCGCCGGGTCCGACCCGGAGCCGGAGCTGTGCCCGCAGTGCCGTACGCCCCGCGAGGGCGGCGCGCCCTTCTGCGAGGAGTGCCGGTGGAACTTCCTGACCAACACGGCGACCTCCTACACCCCGGCCGCCCCGCGCCCGTCGCAGCCTCGGTTCCAGCCGCCGAGCTCGACGTACGGCGGGGGTGACGGGTACGAGTACCAGGGCTCGCGGCCCTCTCAGGTGAACCGGCCCGCCGAGCCGATCCCGTCCTTCCACAGCGAGCCGTCGGGCCCGACGCCGTTCGGCGGCGACCGCGGCCCGTCCGGTCCGCCGACCTCCCCCGGCCCCTCGGGCCCGCCCGCCTTCGGCGGCGGCAGCCAGCGCCCGTCAGGGCCGCCGCAGGGCTTCGGCCAGGGGCCGGGTCAGGGTGGTCAGGGCCAGGGCGGTCCGGGGCAGGGCCCGGGGGCCGGCGGCCCGTCCGGTCCCGGTGGTTTCGGTGGCCGGGGCACGGTGCCGGGCCAGGGCTCGGGTGGCCCGGGTTCCGGCGGCCCGTCCGGCTTCGGTGGCGGTCCCGGGCAGGGACCGGGTTCCGGTGGTCCGGGTTCCGGTGGTCCGGGTTCCGGTGGTCCGTCGGGATTCGGCGGCGGTCCGGGGCAGGGGCCGGGTGCCGACGGCCCGTCCGGGTCGTCCGGGTTCGGCCGCGGTCCGGGGCAGGGTCCCGGTGGCCCCGGCGGCCCGTCCGGCTTCGGCGGCGGCCAGGGTCCCGGTGGCCCCGGCGGCCCGGGATCCGGTGGCCCGTCCGGTTTCGGTGGCGGTCCGGGGCAGGGTCAGGGTCCGGGTCCGGGTTCCCAGGGCTCCTCCCCCTTCGGGCGCGAGCGCTCCCGTCCGGGTGGTCCCACTCCGCCCGGCCCCTCCGGCTTCGGCGGTGACCCCTCGCGTCAGGTGCCGCCGCCCGGCGGTCCCGGCGGTGCCCCGCAGGCGTTCCAGCAGTCCGGTGCGTCGGCTCCGCCCGCGTTCCCGGGCCAGACCCGCCGGCCCCCGGCCGCCGACGACGACTGGGTGATCTCCCCGCCGGCGTCCACCGGCCCCGGCGGTCAGGGCGGCGCCTACGGCTACCCGCAGTCCGGGGGCACCCAGACCCCGCCGGGACCGGGCGGACCGGGCGGCTTCCCCCAGGCGCCGCAGGCACCGCACGCGCCGCAGGCCCCCCAGCCGACCACCTGGACCGCGACCATCGGCCCGGACCGCGAGTACTTCATGGCGATGATGCAGCGCTCCGGACCCGAGGCCGCGGGTCTGAACCTGCCCGCGTACTCGCCCGAGCAGCAGCGCACGCTGACCGGGAACCAGGTCACCATCGGCCGCCGCCGGCACTCCACCGGCGACACCCCCGACATCGACCTGTCGGTGCCGCCGGAGGACCCGGGTGTCTCGCACCAGCACGCGGTGCTGGTGCAGCAGCCGGACGGCAGCTGGGCGGTCGTCGACCAGAACTCGACGAACGGCACCACGGTCAACATGTCGGAGGAGCCCATCCAGCCGTTCGTACCGGTCCCGCTCCAGGACGGCGACCGGGTGCACGTGGGCGCCTGGACGACGATCACCGTCCGCCGGGGCTGACCGCGCTCAGGGCAGGGGCCAGGCGTACGGCCCCCGCGGGTCGTCCAGCCACGCCCAGGCGTGCTCGCCGGCGACCGTGACGCCGTACCGCCCGCGCCCCGGCTCGCCCTCGCGCTCCCACAGGGCGTACGCCTCCTGCGGGTCGAGCGTGCCGTGGGTCAGCGCGAGCAGGAAGCGGAACTGCTCCTGCTCGCGGGCCCGGCGAGGCAGCCCGGCCGACGAGACGAACTCGGGACGCGCCCTGGGCCCGCCGCGCAGCGGCACGAAGAAGGCGGCCCCGGGCAGGAACGGGCCCTCGGCGTGTTCCGCGTCCCGGACGGTGAGCGTGAGCAGACCGGTGGCGAGCGGGGTGAGGACGCGCGCGCCGGGTCGGCACTGGGCGAGCCAGGCGCGCGGCACCGTGGGCAGCTCGCAGGTGGCGATGATCCGGTCGAAGGGGGCGCGTTCGGGCACTCCGCGCGCGCCGTCGCCGGTGACGACGACGGGGCGGTGGCCGGCCGCCGCCAGGTGCTGCCGGGCCGACTCGGTGATCTCCGGTTCCAGGTCGATGGTGGTGACGAGGTCGTCGGCGCCGAGCCGGTGGGCGAGCAGGGCCGCGTTGTAGCCGGTGCCGGCGCCCACCTCCAGGACCCGGTTGCCGTCCTCGACGCGCAGGGCGACCAGCATGCGGGCCATCAGGGAGGGCTGGCTGCTGGAGGAGAGCAGCTCGCCGTCGCGCAGCCGGGTGGCCAGCGGTACGTCCGCGTAGGCGCCGCGCACCCAGCGTTCCCGGGCCCGGCGGTCGGGGCTCTCGCGCCAGAGGCGCTCGTAGCCGCGCGCCCCGGTGACGTAGTAGTACGGCACGAACAGGTGCCGGGGCACCGACGCGAACGCCTCCCGCCACACCGGGTCGTCCGTCCAGGCCCCGTCGGCGTCGATCTCCCGCACCAGCTCGGCCCGCGCCGCGTCGGCGAGAGCCTCGATCTCGGTGTCGTAGGCGCCCATGGGTCCACAGTAGGGGCGGGCGGTCCGCGGACCGGGCTGGTCCTAAGCCTCGAGTCCTCGGTCACCCGGTCTGAGACGATGGACGGGTGAATGAGATTCGGCGCGGCACGCTTCAGGAGCAGACCTTCTACGAGCAGGTCGGCGGGGAGGAGACCTTCCGCCGGCTCGTCCACCGTTTCTACGAGGGGGTCGCGGAGGACCCGCTCCTGCGGCCGATGTACCCGGAGGAGGACCTGGGTCCGGCCGAGGAGCGGCTGGTGCTGTTCCTGATGCAGTACTGGGGCGGCCCGACGACGTACAGCGCGAACCGCGGCCACCCCCGGCTGCGCATGCGGCACGCCCCGTTCACCGTGGACCGGGCGGCGCACGACGCCTGGCTGCGGCACATGCGGGTGGCCGTCGACGAGCTGGGGCTGTCGGAGGAGCACGAGCGGACGCTGTGGAACTACCTGACGTACGCCGCCGCGTCGATGGTGAACACCCCGGACTGACGGGACGTCACTGAAGGTCGGATTCCGGTCATGCGTCGCCGCATTCCGATCACAATCCGGTATAGACCGGCGGACAACCGCTTACCCGGCGCCCGACCCTCTGCCAGCATCGCCCGAAGGTCTGGAAGCACCGGACACACGGGGGCCGGGTGACGGGGTTCGTCTTCTCACGCGCGCGTGCGCACCGCCTGCTGCTGGGCGCCGCGCTGCTGACGGTGGTGCTGACCACCACCGTGCTGGCGACGCTCACGGCGTACTCGGGGGCGATCGGCGACGCGGCGCTGCGCCATCTCCTCGCCGACCCGCGGGGCGCCGCCGACACCGCGTTGATCGTCAAGGCGGACGTGCCCCCGGCCGAGCGGACCGCGGCCGACACCGCCGTACGCCGGGGCGCGCGCCGTACCTTCGCCGGGTTGCCGGTGACCGTACGGACCCTGCGCCGCTCGGGGCCGTACGCCCTGCCCCGCTCCCTCCAGCCGCCCGCGAGCAGGGCGGGCGACCCGGACCTGACCTACTTCGCGGCCCTGGACCGCACGCAGGTGCGGGTGGCCGCCGGCCGCCTCCCCCGCCGCACCGACGGCGAGGCCGAGGTGGCGCTCCCGGAGACGGCCGCCCGCGCGCTGCGGCTGAAGCCCGGCGCGCGGCTCACCCTGGCGAACCGGCTGCGGGGCCCCGCGGTCCGGGTCCGGGTCGTCGGCGTGTACCGCCCCGCCTCGGTGACCGCACCGTACTGGCGGCTGGACGACCTGCTCGGGCGCGGGGTGAAGAAGTCCGGCTTCACGACGTACGGCCCGCTGCTCGCCGACCCCGCCGTCCTCACCGGCGGCCGGGTCAGCGCCGGTGCGACGGGCTGGCTGGCGTCGGCGGACTTCGCCTCCGTGACGACCGGACGGATCGGGGAACTGCGCGCGGCGGCCCGGGCCGGCAGCGCGGCCCTGCGCGAGCCGGCCGCGCTGAGCGGTACGACGGTGTCGCAGACAGCGCTGCCGGACGTGCTGGACCGGGTGGAGCGTTCGCTGCTCGTGGCCCGTTCCACCCTGCTGATCGTCGCGCTCCAGCTCGTCCTCCTCGCCGGGTACGCGCTGCTGCTGGTCGCCCGGCTGCTCAGCACCGAACGCGCCGACGAGACCCGACTGCTGAGGGCCCGCGGCGCCTCCCGCACCCGGATCGCCGCACTCGCCGGGGCCGAGGCGCTGCTGCTCGCGCTGCCCGCGGCCGCATGCGCGCCCCTGCTCGCCGGCCCGCTCACCGCCCTGCTGGCCGGGCACGGCCCGCTGGCCCGGCTCGGCCTGCGCCTGGACCTCCCGCCCGCCGGCCGGCCCGCCGTCTGGCTGGTCGCGGCCGGGGTCGCCGTCGGCTGTGCGCTGGCGGTGACCGTACCGGCGGTGAGGGGGACGGGGGCCGAGGTGCGCGCGTCCGGGCGCCGGCGCTCCTGGGCCCTGCGACTCCGGGGGAAGGCGGCCCGGCCGGACGGCGCGCGGGCCGTGCCGGCCCCGCTGCGGGCCGGCGCCGACCTCGGGCTGCTCGCGATCGCCGGGGTCGCCTACTGGCAGCTGAGCCGGCAGGACTCCGGCGCCGTGGCCGCCGACCGGTCCGGCGCGCTCGGCGTCGATCCGCTGCTGGTGGCCGCGCCCGCGCTGGCCCTGCTCGCCGGGACCGTGCTCACGCTGCGGCTGCTGCCGCCCGTCGCGCGGTTCGCCGAACGGTGGGCGGCCGGCGGGCGGGGGCTGCCGGTGGCGCTGGCCGGCTGGCAGTTCAGCCGGCGCACCGCGCGCGGCGCGGGCCCGGTGCTGCTGCTCGTCCTCGCCGTGGCCCTCGGCATGCTCGCGATCGGGCAGGCCGCCTCCTGGGACCGCTCGCAGGACGACCAGGCCGACTTCCGGGCCGGGGTGCCGGTGCGGGTCCTGGCCACCGGGGAGGACGAGTTCGGCCGTACGGACCTGTACGCCGGCCTGCCACGGGTGCGCGAGGCGGCCCCGGCCGTGCGCGCCGCCCAGCCGCTGTCCGGTGACCGCACGGCGACCGTGCTGGCCCTGGACACCGCGCACGCGGCGGACGCGGTCCTCATGCGCCCCGACCTGGCGGACGAACCGGTACGGCCGCTGCTGGGCCGGCTCACCCCCCGGGGCACCCCGGCCGGGGCCGAGGTCCCGGCGGGCACCGCCCGGCTGAAGCTGACGGCGCGGCTGCACAGCTCGACCGGACCGGGCACCACGACCACGGTGACGGTGACCCTGACCGACCGGTACGGGGTGCCGTACCAACTGCCGATCGGGCAGCTCACCGCCGACGGGCGCCCGCACGCCCTGATCCTCGCCCTCGGCACCGCCACCGGACCGGCGACCCTCACCGGTCTCCGCCTGGACCTGACCCAGCCCGCCGAACGGGCCGAGCACCACCGCCTCACCATCGACGGGCTGACCGCGTCGGGCACGGACGGCACGGAGCACCGGCTCACGCTGCCCGCCCGGTGGACCACCACCGCGGAGGCCGGCGGCGCCGCCGTACCGAGCGCCGCCACCAGCCCCACCCGCCCCGAGGTCACCGGCACCCACCCGCTGACCTTCGCCTACAGCACCGGCTACCTCCCGGACGCCGACATCTGGACCGTCGCCTCCGTCACCCTCCGGCTCCAGGCCGCCGAGACCGCGCCCGCCGAAGTGCCGGCCGTCGCGACCGACCGGTACCTGGACGCGGCGGGCGCCCGCACCGGGCAGCGGGTCGACCTCACCATCGGCGACCGGCGGGTGCCGGTGCGGATCGTACGGGCGGTACGGGCGCTGCCGGCCACCGCCGACCCGGCGGCCACGGGCGCCCACGACGGCGGCGCCGTGCTGCTCGACCTGCGCGCCCTGAACCAACTGCTCCAGGCCCGGTACGGCGAGAACGCCGCCCCCACCGAGTGGTGGCTCGCCACCACGCCCCGCGCCACCGCGCAGGTGGCCGCCGCCGTCCGGGCGTTGCCGGACGTCGATCCGGGGCAGGTCGTGGTGCGCGACGAGATCGCCGCCGAACTGCGCGACGACCCGTTCGGCGCCGGGCCCGAGGCCGCGTTCACGGCCGCGGCCGTGGTCGCGGCGGCGCTCGCCGCGGTCGGCTTCGCGGTCGGCGCCGCCGGCGCGCAGCGTGCCCGCGGCGCGGAGTTCGCCGTCCTGCGCGCACTCGGCGTACCGCGCCGCCAGCTGGCCCGGACGGTCGCCGCCGAACAGGCCGTCCTGGTGGGCCTGGCACTCGCGGTGGGCCTGGGCCTGGGCACCGTACTGGCCCGCACCGTCCTGCCGCTGATCGTGCTGACCGGCGAGGCGACCCGCCCGGTACCGGACCTGCTGGTCCAACTCCCGCCCGGGCGCGTGGCGCTGCTGCTCACCGCCGTCGCCGTGGCCCCACTGACGATCGCGGCGACGGCCGCCGTACGCCGGGCGGATCCGGCACGGGCACTGCGTGCGCAGGGGGGTGAGTGACATGAGCCGTCGACCGCCGCGCGTGGCCGCTCCGTGGGTGCGCACCCGGCTGCGCGCCGCGCCCGGTGCCGCTGTCGCGCTCGCGGTGCTGGTCGGGCTGGCCGCGTGTCTGGCCGGTGCCTTTCCGCGGGCGGTGGACCGGTACGAGGACGCGGGACTGCAGCTAACGCTCCGGCAGGCCCGCCCGGAGCACACCACCGTACGGGTGTCGGCGCCCCAGCCCGACCTCGGCCTGCCGCCCGAGCGGCGCGCCGCGGCACTGCGCCCCGACGTGCTGAAGCGGCAGTACGAGAAGGTGCTCGGCACGGTCGGCAGCCCGCTGGGCGTGCACCGCGCCCAGTCCGCGTACGGCGTCACCGGCACCGTCAGCCCCGCGGTGCCCGACCCGTGGCTGCCCCGGCCGACCGGGCTGCCCGCCCACATCTCGCTGGCCGCGCAGAGCGGCCTCGCCGACCACGCGCGCGTGCGCACCGGCCGCCTGCCCGGCGCCCCGCACCCGGTCGACGCCACGACCCCCGAGGTGGAGGCCGCCGTCACCGCCGCCACCGCCAAAGCCCTGCACATCCGGGTGGGTTCGGTCGTCCACATGCCGGCGCCCGGCCGCGACCCGCTCGCCGTCCGGGTCACCGGCATCCTCGTCCCGCGCGACCCCGACGGCGCCTACTGGTCCACCGTCCCGTTGCTGCGCACCCCGACCCTGGTGACCCTGCCCACCCCCGGCCCGGACCCGGACAAGTACTGGCTCGGCGCGCTGCTGCTCGCCCCCGAAGCGGCCCCCGCCCTCCTGGGCACCAGCACCAACCCGGCCCGCTACTGGCACCTCGCGCCCGACCTGCGCGGACTGCACGCCCACGACCTGGACCGCCTGCGGCCCGCCGTCGCCGCCCTGGAGTCCGGTCCCGGCCTGCAACGCGCCCGCACCGTCACCGACGACGGCACCGACATCAACACCGACCTGGACGACGCCCTCGCCTCCTTCTCCCGGCTGCGTTCCGGCATCGCCCCACTGGTCTCCGTGGCCGCCGCGGGCACCGCCACGGTCGTCGCCGTCGTCCTGCTGATGACCGGTGGCCTGGCCGCCGACCGCCGCCGCGCCGAACTCGCCCTGCTGCGCGCCCGCGGCGCCTCCCTCTCCGGCCTCGCCGGGCGGCTGCTCGCCGAGACCGCCGTGATCGCCGTACCGGCGGGCGCGCTCGGCCTGGCCGGGTCCCTGCTCGTGGTCCCCGCCGGCCGGGTCGTCCCGGCCGTCCTCTCCGCCCTGGCCGTCACCCTGGCCGCCTGCGCCGCGCTCCCCCTGCGGGCCGCCCTCGCCCACCGCGCGGTCCGGCTGACGGCCCCGCGCGAGGACCTCGCCTCGGTACGGCCCTCCCGGCGTCGTACGGTCGCCGAGCTGACCCTGCTGGTGCTGGCCGCCGGTGCGGTGGCCACCCTGCGCCGGCGCGGCACGACGGGCGACGAGCTGACGGCCGTGGCGCCCGTCCTGGTCGGCGTCATCGCCGCACTGCTGCTGCTCCGCCTCTACCCGCTGCTGCTGCGCCGCCTGTCCGGCCCCGCCGGGCGGCTCCGCGGCGCGGTCGGCCACCTCTCCCTGGCCCGCGCGGGCCGCACCCAGGCCTCCGCGGTGCTCCCGCTCCTCGCCCTGCTGACCGCGCTGACCACGGCGGCGTTCGGCGGCTCGGTGCTGGCGGGCGTGGCCGAGGCACGCGATCGGGCGGCCCTGCTCACGGTCGGCGCCGACGCCCGCGCCGACGCGGGCGCCCCACTGCCGGCCGACGCCCCCGCCCGGGCCCGCTCGGTCTCCGGGGTCCGCGCGGTCACACCCGTCAGCATCGCGTACCAGGCGAAGCCGGAGGACGGCGAGAACGAGGTACCCCTGGTGGGCGTCGACCCGCGCGGCTACGGCGCCCTGACGGCCCACACCGGCCTGGGCACGTTCCCGCCCGACCGGTTGACCGCGGGGGGCCGGTCCGGCACGGGCCGGCTGACGGCAGGGGGTGGGTCCACCACCGGCCACCTCGCGGCCGACGACCGCTCCGGCCCCCTCCCCGCCGTCGCCTCCCCCTCCGTCGCCTCCTCCTACGGCACCCGGCGGCCCTTCCTGGTCCGGCTGGAGGACGGCAGCGCGGTCACCGTGCGGATCGTCCTGGTCCGCGACCGCACACCGGCCCTCTCCGGTCCCGACTTCCTCCTCGTGGACGGAGCGGGCCTCCCCGCCCCGGCCGGCCGCCCCACGACCCTGCTGCTCACCGGCGAGCATGTGGACGCGGACGCCCTGCGGAAGGCCGTGGGAGGCTCGGCCGCCGTACGGGTCCGGGCCGAGGAACGCGCCCGGTACGCCGACTCGCCCCTGCAGTCCGGCGCCGAGCACGTCTACACGGCGGCGGTCGTCACGGGGGCCGGCTTCGCCGTCCTCGCCCTGCTGCTGTCGCTGCTCCGCGCGGCCCCCGAACGGTCCGCGCTGCTGGCCCGCCTGCGCACGATGGGCCTCACCCGAGCCGAGTCCCGCCACCTGCTGATCCTGGAATCCCTGCCCCAGGCACTCCTCGCGGCCCTGGGCGGCACACTGACCGGCTGGACCGCGATCCGCCTCCTCGCCCCCGGCATCGACCTGACGACCATCGCCCTCCCGTCGGCCCAGACCCCCTTGACCGAGACCCGCCTCCACCCGGACACCTGGTCGCTCCTGCTCCCGGCACTCGCGGTGGTGACGGTGGCGGTGGGGGTGGCGGCACTCCAGGCGTGGTGGACGGGGAGGCGGGGCTCGGTGACGGAACTACGGGCGGGGGACGGCCGATGACTGCGCCACGCGGCACCCCGCCGGCACGGGCGAGCGGCCCCCACCCCCGCCGGGCACCAGCACCGCGCACCCTCGCAGGAGACCCCATGACAACCGACCCCACCCTGACCGACCTCGCCAAACGGGTCACGGACGCCAGAGCGACCCCCGGCTACGGCCACGACGCCCTGATCACCTGCGACCGCCTCGTCCGCATCTTCACCACCGCCGGCATAGAGGTCCAGGCCCTCCAGGGCCTGGACCTCCTCGTCCGCGAGGGCGAACTGATGGCCCTGGTCGGCGCGTCCGGCAGCGGCAAGTCCACCCTGATGAACATCCTCGCCGGCCTCGACACCCCCACCGCCGGCGCCGCCCGCGTCGCCGGCCGCGACCTGCTCACCATGACCGCCGCCGACCGCCTCGCCTACCGCCGCGAGGTCGTCGGGTTCGTCTGGCAGCAGACCGCCCGCAACCTCCTGCCCTACCTCACCGCGGCCCAGAACGTCGCGCTCCCCCTCCAGCTCTCCCGCACCCGCAAGGGCCGCCGCGCCCGCACCGAACGCGCCCTGGAACTCCTGGAGTTGCTCCAGGTGGCCGACTGCCGCGACCGCCGCCCGCAGCAGATGTCCGGCGGCCAGCAGCAGCGCGTGGCGATCGCCGTGGCCCTCGCGAACGACCCGGCCGTCCTCCTCGCCGACGAACCCACCGGCGAACTCGACTCCCAGACGGCCACGCAGATCTTCGACGCGTTCCGCACGGCCAACGAGACCCTGGGCACCACGATCGTCATCGTCACGCACGACCAGGCGGTGGCGAGCGAGGTCCGCCGTACGGTGGCGATCCGGGACGGCCGTACCTCCACCGAGGTGCTCCGCCGCAGCGAGATCGACGCGGCGACCGGCCACGAGACGGTCGTGGCCCGCGAGTACGCCATGCTCGACCGCGCGGGCCGCCTCCAACTGCCGGCCGACTACCTCCGCGCCCTGGACATGCGCGACCGCGTGGCCCTGGAACTGGAGTCCGACCACATCGGAGTATGGCCGGACGACACACGGTGAGCCGACGTATGGCCGGACGGCACCCAGTGATCCGTACCGCCCGGCTCGGGACGCACGGACCCGCCCCGCTCAGCGCACGCTGACCCCGAAGGCTCCGAGCAGTCCCGCCTGCCGCACGGCCACCGAGCCGTACGGCGTACGCAGCCGCAGCCACGCCCCCGAGGAGAACAGCCCGATGTCGCCGGGCTCGGTGCGGGGCCGCAGGAAGCCCAGTGACTGGGCCGCGTGCACGGCCCGTACCGGCAGCCGGGTGTCCGCGATCTGCCGGGACCAGATGTCCTGCCCGATCCGGTCCAGCTCCGCGCGGGTACGGCCCTCCGGTCCCAGTTCCTCGGTGCGCGAGCGGAACTCGGCCACCGCGGCGGCGACCGTGGCACGCAGCGCGTCGGGCGCCGGCAGCCCCGGCTCGGGCTGCCAGCCGGCGCGCGGCGGCAGCACCCCCGCCCACGGCGGTCCGGTGACCGCGCCCGGGACGGCGGCGGTGGCCGCGCGCTCGTCCACGGACTCCAGGAACTCACCGGCGGAGACGGTCACGTCGAGGGAGACGTCGAGCCCGTCCTCGTACGGCTTGGCCAGCCGCACCGCGCGAACGGCCAGCACCTCGAAGGACGGCGGCCGGCCGAAGACGGCGAGCGCGGTGCCGGCCGCCTGCAGCCGCACCGCGGCTCCACGGTCGAAGTGGAGCAGCCGGGAGAGGAAGGCGGCGAGGTCCGCCGCCTCCGTCTCGTCGGCCAGGTGCAGCACGGTCATGCCGCGACGGCCTCCCCTTCGGGCTCGGGCTCGGTGGCCACGGGCTCCTCGGCGGTGTCCGTGTACTCCTGGAGGAACTCACGCTCCTCCGCGGTGATCCGCCGCGGACGCTGGGCGTCGAAGTCGAACGGGACGATGACCGTCGACGCCCGCACGTAGACGAGATCGCCGTCCTTCACCTCGTAGGTGAGGGTGAAGGACGCGGCCTTGATCTCGGTGACCCACAGCTCGATGTCCACCGGCTCGTGCCGGTGGACGAGCTGCCGCTTGTAGTCGATCTCGTGGCGCGCCACCACGGACCCCTGCTTGAAGTCCTTGTCCGGACGGAACAGGAAGTCGATCCGGGCTTCCTCCAGGTAGCGGAGGAACACCACGTTGTTGACGTGGCCGTACGCGTCCATGTCCGCCCAGCGGAGCGGGCAGCGGTAGAGGTGGCGCAAGACCGATCAGCCCCGGGTCAGCTTCTTGTAGGTGGCACGGTGCGGACGCGCGGCGTCTGGGCCGAGCCGCTCGATCTTGTTCTTCTCGTACGACTCGAAGTTGCCCTCGAACCAGAACCACTTCGACTCACCCTCGTAGGCGAGGATGTGCGTCGCGACGCGGTCGAGGAACCACCGGTCGTGGGAGACGACCACGGCGCAGCCGGGGAAGTCCAGCAGGGCGTTCTCCAGGCTGGAGAGCGTCTCGACGTCGAGGTCGTTGGTGGGCTCGTCGAGGAGCAGCAGGTTGCCGCCCTGCTTCAGGGTCAGCGCCAGGTTGAGCCGGTTGCGCTCACCACCGGAGAGGACGCCGGCCGGCTTCTGCTGGTCCGGGCCCTTGAAGCCGAAGGCCGACACGTACGCGCGGCTCGGCATCTCGACCTGACCGACGTTGATGTAGTCGAGCCCGTCGGACACGACCTCCCACAGCGTCTTCTTCGGGTCGATGTTCTCGCGGCTCTGGTCGACGTAGGAGATCTTGACGGTTTCGCCGACCTTGATGTCACCGGAGTCCGGGGTCTCCAGACCCTGGATCATCTTGAACAGCGTGGTCTTGCCGGCGCCGTTCGGACCGATGACACCCACGATGCCGTTGCGCGGCAGCGTGAACGACAGTCCGTCGACCAGCACCTTCTCGCCGAAGGACTTGTGCAGGTCGTTGACCTCGACCACCACGTTGCCCAGACGCGGGCCCGGCGGGATCTGGATCTCCTCGAAGTCCAGCTTCCGCATCTTGTCCGCCTCGGCGGCCATCTCCTCGTACCGCGCGAGACGGGCCTTGGACTTGGCCTGCCGCCCCTTGGCGTTGGAGCGGACCCACTCCAGCTCTTCCTTGAGCCGCTTCTGCCGCTTGGCGTCCTTCTGGCCCTCGACCTTCAGACGGGCGGCCTTGGTCTCCAGGTACTTGGAGTAGTTGCCCTCGTAGCCGTGGAGGCGACCGCGGTCGACCTCGCAGATCCAGCCGGCGACGTTGTCCAGGAAGTACCGGTCGTGGGTGACAGCGACGACGGTGCCCGGGTACTTGGCGAGGTGCTGCTCCAGCCAGTTCACGGACTCGGCGTCGAGGTGGTTGGTGGGCTCGTCGAGCAGCAGCAGGTCGGGCTGCTGCAGCAGCAGCTTGCACAGCGCGACGCGACGGCGCTCACCACCGGAGAGGTTGGTCACGGGCCAGTCGCCGGGCGGGCAGCCCAGGGCGTCCATGGCCTGCTCGAGCTGGGCGTCCAGGTCCCAGGCCTCGGCGTGGTCCAGTTCCTCCTGGAGCTTGCCCATCTCCTCCAGCAGCGCGTCCGAGTAGTCGGTCGCCATCAGCTCGGCGATCTCGTTGAACCGGTCGAGCTTGCCCTTGATCTCGGCAACACCCTCCTGGACGTTCTCCAGGACGGTCTTGTCCTCGGTCAGCGGCGGCTCCTGCAGCAGGATGCCGACGGTGTAGCCGGGCGAGAGGAAGGCGTCACCGTTGGACGGCTGCTCCAGCCCCGCCATGATCTTCAGCACGGTCGACTTACCGGCACCGTTCGGGCCGACGACACCGATCTTCGCCCCCGGCAGGAAGCTCAGGGTGACGTCGTCGAGGATCACCTTGTCGCCGTGCGCTTTGCGCGCCTTGCGCATGGTGTAAATGAACTCAGCCAAGAGAAACCGTCCGGCAGCTTGAAATCTGGCAGTGGGCAGATACACCCCATCTTGCCGTACGGCCACCCCTGGGCGGAAACGCGTATGGCCCGGACGCGCTGACCTGGGGCTTCGCTGCTGCGCGCGGCGACTCGTCTGTCACTGTCCGGCACCGTCGGCCGGCCTCGGGCGCCCTCGCGCGGCCCAGGGACAGGATGCTTCGACCGCTCACCGACAGCTCTGTACCGCGCTCTCAGGTTTGGCGGAAACGAACCGTTGCCGCCTCGTGGCCCGCCCCGCAGCCTGGAGGTCGGGCGCGGGAGCGCTCCCATGCGCCGCCGCCACAACCCCACAGTGACCCGTCCCCCACAGGAAGAGCCTCGCCATGCATTGTCATGAGCATGAAATTCGTGAGCGCGCACGTCGTACGGGCAGCCGTCTGGCGCTCGTCCTGAGCACCCTCGTCGCGGTACTCGTCAGCCTGTTCACCTGGGGCGGCACCGCCTCCGCCCACGGCTCGGTGATCGACCCGGCCTCGCGCAACTACGGCTGCTGGCAGCGCTGGGGCAGCGACTTCCAGAACCCGGCCATGGCGGAACAGGACCCCATGTGCTGGCAGGCGTGGCAGGCCAACCCCAACGCCATGTGGAACTGGAACGGCCTCTACCGCAACGGTTCCGCCGACAACTTCCAGGCCGTCATCCCCAACGGCCAGCTGTGCAGCGGCGGCCAGACCGAGGCCGGTCGCTACAACTCCCTCGACGCCGTCGGCCCCTGGAAGACCACGGACATCGGCGCCGACTTCACCGTGAAGCTGTACGACCAGGCCAGCCACGGCGCGGACTACTTCCTCGTCTACGTCACCCGTCAGGGCTTCGACCCCACCAAACAGCCGCTGACCTGGAACGACCTGCAACTGGTCGCCCGGACCGGCAAGTACGCGCCCAGCCAGAACTACTCGATCCCCGTCAGCACCTCCGGCTACAGCGGCCGCCACGTCGTCTACACCATCTGGCAGGCCTCGCACATGGACCAGACCTACTTCCTGTGCAGTGACGTGAACTTCCGCTGACCTGCCCGACCCCGCCCCCCACCGGCCCCACAGCTCACTGTCATCACCCCCGTCCCCACCCAACGGACGCGGCCCGGCCGAGCCGAGACCGGGTCGCGTCCACCTCTGTCGGGAGCGCTCCCAATACCGCGGGGGGCCCTCCCCCTCCCCCTCCCTCCCCGCCCCCTCCCGCTAGGAGCCGCACATGCCCGCCCTGCTCGTGCGATGCCTGCGATGCGTCCGGTGCTCCCGACGCACCCGATGCCCCCGATGGCTACGCCGGCCCTGGACCGCAGCCGCAACCGCACTCGCAGCCACGGCCGCTCTCGCGCTGGTGGTGCCGCTCCTGGTCGCGATGCCCGCCAGTGGCGCCGGTACGGCGACCGGATGCCGCGTCGACTACGCCGTCAACAAGTGGGCCGGCGGCTACACCGCCCAGATCCGCGTCACCAACCTCGGCCCGGCGCTGAACGGCTGGCACCTGACCTGGACCTATGGCGGCGACCAGCACGTCACCTCGGCCTGGAACGCCACCGTCACCCAGACCGGCCACTCCGTGACCGCCGCCGGCCTGGACTGGAACGCCGCCCTGCCCAGCGGCGCCGGTACCGACTTCGGGCTGCAGGGAACCTGGCAGTCCGCCGACCCCGCTCCCACCGACTTCAGCCTCAACGGCGTGCCCTGCGCCGGTGACGGCACCGTCCCGCCGACCACACCACCCACCACGCCGGGCACCCCTCCCCCTACGGACCCGCCCGCCGACTGCGACGGCGCGGCCCTCTGCACCGGCTTCGAGGACCAGGCCGGCACCTCTCCGTCCGGCGACTGGCGCTTCACCGCGCCCGACTGCCAGGGCACGGGCGCGGCCGTCGTCGACACGGCCGTGGCGCACAGCGGCACCAGGTCAGTGCGGGTGGACGGGCGGGCCGGCTACTGCAACCACGCCTTCGTCGCCGCCACCGCCGACCTGTCCTCGGTCGGCCCGGTGCTGTACGTCCGCCTCTGGATCCGGCACACCACCCCACTCCCCTCTTCCCATGTCACCTTCGTGTCCATGCCGGACTCCTCCCAGGGCGGCCGGGCGCTGCGGGTCGGTGGCCAGAACGGTGCGCTCCAGTGGAACCGGGAGAGCGACGACGCCACGCTGCCCGCGCAGAGTCCGGCGGGTGTTGCGCTGAGCAGGCCGCTCCCGACGGGCAGTTGGCAGTGCCTGCGGTTCGCGGTCGACACCTCCGCGCCCAAGCTGGACACCTGGCTCGACAGCGAGCAGGTGCCCGGGCTGCACGCCGACGGAGTGCCGACCCAGGACGTCGACCAGCAGTGGCTCTCCCGGACGACGCCACCCCGGCCGACGGCTCTGCGGCTCGGCTGGGAAAGCTACGGCACCGGTGACGACACCCTGTGGTTCGACGACGTGGCCGTCGGTTCGGCGCCGATCGGCTGCTGACGAGCCCCGTCCCGGGGTCACCCGCCGTGGGTCGACTCCCTCTTTCGCAGCACGATCAGGACGGCGCCGCCGATCACCACCAGCCCGATGGCCACGCCCGCGATCATGGGAGTGATCATGGAGCCACCGGTCGCGGCCAGGTTGGTGGTGTCCGCGGTGTCACCGCCCGCCGTGGCCGGGCTGGGCTCGGTGTGGAGCTGGGCCGTCTCCGTCGTGATCGTGCCCTGGGTCTTGCAGTCCAGGACGCCGGTGAAGCGGTGGCTGAAGCCATGCGGGCCGGTGATCGTGAAGTCGTACGCCTGGTCCTCCTGGAGCGGCACGGTCACCGTGCGGGACGCGCCCGCGGGGATCGTGTGCTCGGTGCCCATCAGACGGAAGGTGAACGGCTCGTCACCCTTGTTGGCCGTGGTGATGTCCACGCCGCCCTTGGCGCAGTTCTTGCGGGCCGAGACCGCCGGTATGGCGCCCTTCTCCGCCCAGCCGGCCGTGGCGGTCGCGGAGACCGTGGACTCGCTGGAGCCGGCCAGGATCTGGGTCTGGCTGCGGCTCTCGGAGGCGAAGGCCCGGCCCACCGGCACGGTCGTCGACGCCTGCACGTTGAGCTGGGCCGCTCCGTCCGCGGCGTCCTCGGGGACGTCGAAGAACAGCTGGCTGCCGTTCCGGGCTGAGGTGATCACCTTGCCGGTCTTGTCGATGATCCGCACTCCGCTGGTGGCCGCGTCGGCCGGCGGGTTCACCGTGACCGCGCCCGCGTTGGTGTGCACGGTCACCGGCCCGAGCAGGTCGCCCGGCCGGCCGGAGACCGCGGGCGGGTCGAGGGTGAGCGAGGCCTGCGGCTCGGCGACGTTCCGGGCGCTCTTCTCGAGATAGTCGGCGAGCTTCTCGGCCTGCGGGTCCACGGCGTCGACCTTCGCGCCGTCGGAGTAGCGCCAGATGGCCACCTGGGTGCCGGCCGCCGCGTCCTGCTCGGTCAGCCCGCTCGCTCCCGCGCGCCGCGCGAGTGCGGCGAGGTCGTTGACCTGGGGGTAGGAGTTCTGCAGGATCCAGCGGATCCGGCCCGCGTCCTTGTTGGTGCCCAGCGAGGTGCCGCTCCAGGGCGTCTCCTGGTATCTCGCGTCCCGCTGGGTGGGGTTGTGGAGGTCGACGCAGTACGTCTGCAGGGTGCCGCCGCCGTCCACGGACATCTCGAACAGGCCCGCGGACACCCGCTGGTCGCCGCCGTCCTCGTGGATCACGGCCTCGCCGTAGGTCTTCAGACCGTTGATCGTGGCCGTCGCGCCGCCCTGGGTCTGCGGTGTGTCCTCGGCCACGGCCGTACCGGCGCCGGACAGCACGCCGGCCGCCATGAGGCCGGTCACCGTGGTGACGGCGGCCATGCGGGCCGTTCCCGTGGATCGGCAGAACCCAGAGAGCGCAGCAAGCACAGAATTCCCCTTCGAGCAGGACCCGTTGGACGTGGGGGACGGTCCCACCAGCAGAATCGGCAGCCCCTAGGGGCACGCCCGGCATCCTATGGATCAGTCGGAGCCTCACCCGCCGGTCGGATCATCCGATGGCCGATCCGATCCGTAATCGTTATCGCCGGGACCGTCCGCGAGCTGGCCGTATCGACAAATCCCCCGGTTCGTACCGCGTGTTCAGAAGCCACGCACAACTCGTGTGGACGGGCTCGGCGCCAACGTATGGGCGGCGACGCCTCGCTGACGTCACGTCACCGCAACTGCCTGCTGTTCCCGTGGCGCGGGTCCCTCTTCCTCCAAGCCCTGTTCGTGCGTGCCCTGCTGCTCCTGGCCGCCCTGTTCCGGCCGGCCGCCCCCCGGTTCCGTCGGCCGCGGTGTCTCCCAGTTCGGCTCCGGGCGTGCCGCCGTCGGTGGCGCCTCCGGTTTGACCGCGCGTTGGAAGAAGGCCATGCCGCGCGACAGGTCGTGGCCGATCGCCACGGCGTCGATGTCGGCGGACGCCCACTGCTGCTGTCCCTGTACCTCCGTGCGCACCTTCAGCCGGCCCTGGACGACGACCGGCTGGCCCACCTCCACGCACGCGGCCACGTTGACCGCGAGCTGCCGGTTGGCCCACACCGTGAAGAAGTTGGTGTGCCCGTCGGTCCAGACGTTCTTCTCCCGGTCCCAGTAGCGCGCGGTCACCGCGAGCCGGAACCGGGCCGCCGGTCCCGTCGCCAGCTCGCGGTAGGCCGGCCGGGTCGCCACGTTGCCCACCACACAGACGTTGGTCTCGTTCATCTCGATCGCTCCCCTCCCCCGCCCGGGCCTTTCCGGCCGGGCGGACACGCGTACGGGCCCGTCCCGTACGGCTGCGTCTGCCGTGCCGGCGCGTACCTCTGCCGTACGCGCCGGCACGTCCCGACGACCGCCCGCACCGCCCGCCGCTCCTCCTGGCCGGACCCGCCGTGCGATCGCCGTGACCTCAGACTGCCTCCGCCGGGACGAGCCCGCTGAGCGCTGTGGACGACCGCCCCCCTGTGGAAAACTCCGCCACCCGCACGGGTGCCGGCCCGCACAGGTGACCCTGCATGGGTGCCGACCCTCGCAAATGACCAGGCACGGGTGCCGACCCTCACAGGTGACCCGGCACCGGCGACGACCCTCGCAGGTGACCCGGCACGGGCGAACGACCCGCACGAGCGGCGACCCACGCGGATGACGACCCGCACGGCTGTCGACCCGCTCGGCTGTCGACCCGCGCGGATGACCACCGCCCGCCACTCCCGTCATCCACCCCTTCCCGGCCGCCTCCCCCCGCGCCGGCCGGGCCTTCTCACCTCACCTCTCCCCGCCCCGGCCGGGCCTTCTCACCCCACCTCTCCCCGCGCCGGCCGGGCCTCACCTCACCCCGCTCCCGGTGCGCACGACCCTCCCGTACTGCTCACGCACCTCCCGGTACCGCAGCAGCTCGGACGCCACCGGATCGAGCACCCGGGCCCGGCCGCAGCTCGCCGCCGCCTCCCGTAGTCGGCGTTCCGCTTCCTGGCCGTAGCGCCGGGCGGGTCCCCGGGCCGCCATCCGGCAGGCCCACTCCACCAGTGGCCCGCCGATGATCCCGCACACCATGAGCAGCACCGGGACACCCAGGTTGGGCGCCATCACCCCGGCGATCTGTCCCACGAGCCACGCGCCGCCCGCGACCTGCAGCAGGGTCATCGCCGCCTGGACCAGTACGGCCACCGGCCACCAGCCCGGCCGGGGCGGGCGGCCCGGTGGCAGTCCGGCCCGCGCCGCCAGGTCGTCCAGCGCCTCGGACAGCCCATGGGAGCCGCGTACGGCCGCCTCGCGCACCGCCTGGGCCCAGGGCGCGGGCAGCCCGGCCGAGGCCCGGTCGGACACCGTACGCACCGCCTGTTCGACGCTCTGCCGGGCCGTGGCCTCCTCGTCGGCCTGGGCGCGCACCACGTGGCGGCCCGTCGTGGAATCGCCACGGCCCTGGTACCAGCGCCACAGCCGCAGCCAGGGCGTGCCGCAGGCGCGGTTGGCATTGCGCAGCCAGGCGCGCTCGGCGGCCTCACCGGCCGCGGTGGCGCCCACGGCGTCCGCAAGCCGCGCGGCGAACTCCTCGCGCGCCTCCTCGCTGAGGCCGACCCGTCGTCCGGTGGCGTAGACGGGCCGCAGCTCGGCCGCGGCGGTGTCCACGTCTGCCGCCACCCGGCGGGCCGCCGCGCCGCGCTCCGCCACGAACTGGCCGAGTGCCTCGCGCAGGTCGCCGACGCCGTCGCCGGTGAGCGCGGACAGCGCGAGCACGGTGGCGCCCGGTTCGCCGTGCTCGCCGAGGGCGATGCCGTCCTCGTCCAGCAGCCGTCGCAGGTCGTCCAGGACCTGGTCGGCGGCATCCCCGGGCAGCCGGTCCACCTGGTTGAGGACGATGAACATGATCTCGGCGTGGCCGGACATCGGCCGCAGGTACCGCTCGTGCAGGACGGCGTCGGCGTACTTCTCCGGGTCCACCACCCAGATGACCGCGTCGACCAGTTTCAGGATCCGGTCCACCTGTTCGCGGTGCTGTACGGCGGCCGAGTCGTGGTCGGGCAGGTCGATCAGGACCAGCCCGCGCAACTGACCCTCGGTGTCGGGGCCGTGCAGCGGGCGGCGCCGCAGCCGGCCCGGGATGCCCAGCCGGTCGATGAGGCCCGCCGCGCCGTCGCTCCAGCTGCACGCGATGGGTGCGGCCGTGGTCGGCCGTCGTACGCCGGTCTCCGAGATGGGCACTCCGGCGAGCGCGTTGAACAGCTGGGACTTGCCGCTGCCGGTCGCTCCGGCGAGGGCGACGACGGTGTGCCGCCCGGAGAGCTTGCGGCGCGCGGCGGCCTCGTCCAGGACACGGCCGGCCTCGGCGAGGGTGCGGCTGTCCAGGCGGGTACGGGAGAGCCCGACGAGTTCGCGCAGGGCGTCCAGGCGGGAGCGCAGCGGGCCGTCGTACGCCAGCGGGGCCGGGGTGTGGCCGCCGGGTCCGCGGTGCGCGGGTTCCGCGGCGGAGGCGCGCTCGGCGGCGAGGGCGGCGGCATTGGCGTCGGTGACGCGCCGCGCGATGAGACCGTCGTCCCAGGCGCCGGAGGAGTCGGGCTTGGCGTCGGAGGAGTCGGACTTGGCGTCGGTGCCGGTGCCGGTGCCATTCACGGAGCCGGTCGGGGTCGTGGTCTTGGGCGGCGTGGCGTCGGATACGGGGCGGGCCTTCGGCGAGTGGGGTTGTGGCCGGGGGACGGAGATGCCGGAGGTGCCCCCCTCCTCGGCACCGTGCCCGCGCGCGGGACGGTCGCGGTCGCCGTTACGGTCGCGGTCGCTGTTGCCTTCCCGCTCGGGGTCGCGGTCCCGCTCGGCGTCCCGGTCGGCGTTCTCGTCCTTCGCGCGCGGCGGGCGCACGCCGCCGGCGTCCGGGCCCTTGCCGTCGCCCCCTTCCGGGCCACCGTCCTTGCCCCTGCCGCTGTCCTCCCCCTCCCCCTCCACCTTGCTCTCCTCGTCCGCGGAGAGGCCGGTGGCGGATGCGGGCCGCGGCGCGTCCGCAGGGCGATCGGTGCCGGGGTCGTCGTCCCCGTGCTTCCCCTTCAGGAGGCTCAGGCGCGCTTCCGGGAGGCCGCCCGCGCGCTCGACGCCGTCCATGGGGCCCGGGCCGGGGCGACCGCCGTGCTCCCTGGACCCCATGTCGCCGCTGTCGCTGCCGTGGTCCATGCGCCTCATGTGCTCGGTGTGATCGGTGTGGTCGTGGTCAGTGACGGCGGTCACCGGTCACCTCTCCTTCTGCAGTACGGACAGCGCGGCGATGAGTTCGGCCTGGGGCTCGGGATGGACGTCCAGGGCGTCGAGCGGGGCGAGGCGCCGCTCGCGTTCGCGGTTCATGACGCGGTCCACGTGTTCGATGAGCAGCCGTCCGGCCCGGTCGCGCAGGCGCAGTACGCCGTGGGCGCCGAGCCGCTCGGCGAGGCCCTCGCCCGCGGTGCGTGCCCGGCGGCCGCCGAGCACGGCTGTGGCGACGAGGGCGGCGACGACCTCCGGGTCGGGTGCGCCGGTGCGTTCCAGCACGCGTACCTCGTCCTCGGCGTACTCCTCCAGCTCGCGCCGCCAGCGCCGGGCCGCGAGCCCGATGCGGTGCTCGGCGCTCTCCATGGAGGCCTCCCGGGCGGCGAGCCCCGGGGCGTCGGCGGCGGGTTCGCGCCGCCAGGCGTCGTCGACGCGCTCGTCGGCGGCGGTCACGGCGCACAGCAGCAGGGCGGCCAGGCTGTCCACGAGGGCGTCCAGGAGTTCCCCGGCGGTGCAGTCCAGGGGGAAGGCCCGCCAGCGTTTGAGGGCGTCCCCGGCGAGTACGGCGCCGGACTGCAGGCGGGCCCGCACGCGCGCGTGTTCCTTGTCGTAGGCGGTCTCGACGGCCG
Source organism: Streptomyces flaveolus (assembly GCF_000716535.1). Taxonomy (GTDB): domain Bacteria; phylum Actinomycetota; class Actinomycetes; order Streptomycetales; family Streptomycetaceae; genus Streptomyces; species Streptomyces flaveolus_A. The sequence continues at coordinate 142,183 of NZ_JNWV01000022.1, forward strand.
AGGTGAGCCGGTGGGCCGCCGCGTACTGGGCGGCTGCGGCGCTGGCCAGCTCGGGAAGGCGGGACTTGAGCGAGTTGAGCACGCCGTAGGCCGTACGGGTCATGACGTAGTGGCGGGCGGCCGGGTCCTGGGCGTGGTGGACGAGCCAGCTCTTCAGGGGTGCGACGGCAGTGGCGGGCAGCAGCCCGGCACCCCAGGCGGACTCGGGGAGCTCGGGCACGGTGAAGCGGGGTACGTCGCCGAGCCCGGCCTTGGTGAGCAGGGCCGCGTACTGCCGGGAGACCTCCGAGACGACCTGGTGGGGCACCCGGTCCAGGACGGTGACGAGGGTCGCGTCGTACTCCTTGGCGGTGCGCAGCAGGTGCCAGGGGACGGCGTCGGCGTAGCGGGCGGCTGTCGTGACCATGATCCAGATGTCGGCGGCGCAGATCAGCTCGGCGGCGAGGACGCGGTTCTCGGCGATCAGCGAGTCGACGTCGGGGGCGTCGAGGAGGGCGAGCCCGCGCGGGAGGGTGTCGGCGGTCTCGACGCGCAGCACGCGCGCGGGATCCTCGTCGGTGAGCAGAAGCTCGTCGGCGGGGTCCTGGTGGGGCACCCACACGCGGGTGAGCTGGGGGAGCACGCGCATCCCGCTGAACCAGTGATGATCCTCCGGATGGCAGACAAGGACCGGTGTCCGGGTGGTCGGCCGCAGCACACCGGCCTCGCTCACCCGCCGGCCGACGAGGGAGTTCACGAGCGTGGACTTGCCCGCGCCGGTGGAGCCGCCGATGACGGCCAGCAGCGGCGCCTCGGGCTCCCGTAGGCGGGGTACCAGATAGTCGTCGAGTTGCGCGAGGAGTTCGTCGCGGTTGGCACGCGCGCGTGGCGCCCCCGCGAGGGGCAGCGGAAAGCGTGCGGCGGCGACACGGTCGCGCAGAGCGGAGAGTGTGTCGAGCAGCTGAGGCCGTACGTCCAAGGTCACCACATGCGAAGAATGCCCAATTTTAGGGGAATTCTGAAGCATATGGACATGTCTGCGCGCCGACGGAACAGAACGGACGGAAGGGATGACCGGGACACGGGCACAGTCCAGGCATAACGAGTGCACAACACCCGGTGCGTCAGGCGCCAAAAGCGGTGCACGATTCGTACCTGCCTGCGATTATCAGGACCGCTTCACCGAACCTCCACATCGAGCCACGGAGGCGAGGCGACAGGGTCAAGGAACCGGGAGCCCTATCCTTGACCCCGGCAACGTCACGGGTCAGCCCCCACCAGGGCACCAGGCACGAGGCCATCCCACCGGCCCCCGTAGCTCAGTGGATAGAGCAGGCGCCTTCTAAGCGCTTGGCCGCAGGTTCGAGTCCTGCCGGGGGCGCCATTCTCCGCCCTCCCGCTCGGGAGGGCTTTTCGCAGGTCAGAGCGGATGTCAGCGGGCACGACGAAGCCCCGGACGCCCTTTTGATGATCAAGGGCAGACTCCGGGGCCGTCCGGCTGTCACCGGGTTCTCGCGGGTGGCCGTGTCGAATACGTGCCGAAGTCCTAGACCGGTCGAAGATCAGCCAGCGCCCGGCACCTCCGCCTCCGGAAGACCACCCGCGACTTCCAGCCGCCGCTTCAGGTCCGGCAGCTGCCCGTCGACGCACCGGGCGTAGGTCGCCAGGAGCACGGCCACGCTGTTCCCGGCCCACCCGGCCACCTGGGCGGGCGGGATCCCGTCGTTGAGCCACTCCGTGCGGCGCGTGTTCCGGTTGTCGTACACGCGCCGCTCAGAGGCTGACTCGTAGACATGCGGGGGCAGTACGGCCTTCCGTGCGCGCGCCACGTCGGCGGATGACGGAGCCGGCGAGGATGCAGCCGGGCTCACCCCGGAAGAGCAGATCACCCGGGTGGAGCTGTTCATCGGCGATGCGCTGCCGCTCTCCGGCGTCGCTGTGTGGATCAGCAGCTCGCACTGGTCGTCGGCATTGAACGTGGGGGCTTCTCTTGCCAGGAGGCGGCGTACCCGCGGGTGAGTGTCCCGCAGTACGCGCCGTCGACGGACCAGTGACTCGAAGCTTCAGCCGAAGTCGTTCCACCGGCATCAGTTGTTCGGGGACAGCTCTCGACGCATCAGGTCTCGGTAGTCGTAGTGGCGCTTCTGGAACTCCATGGCTTCATCCATGGTCATGCCTTCCTTGGCTACGTAGACCTCAGCTGCGGCAGTCTGCGCTGTGTGCGCCTGTTCCCTCAGGAACCCCAACAACTCACTGGCCGTGGCCTCTGGATGCAGTTCTAGCCATGTCTCGGCCATCTGGTAGCAGTACGTATGCATCATGGCTTGGTTGTGCGCCAAGAAGTCGTGGGTGGCGTTACGGCTGGTCATGGTTCAAGCATGTCGCTTCTGGCGCAGCCGCGTTGCCTCTTTGCTGAGCCCCCTCCGGGGCATGTAAGGGTGCTCAGCGACGACCAACGCGCACACCCGCCGACAGCGCTCCCACGGGGACCACGACCGACCTGACCGGGGTGAATCCGCTTCCCTGGGAGCCCAGGGGCCGTCCGCAGTCCCGCGTCCAGACCGGCCAAAGTGCGGGGTGGGCGAGAACGGGGTCCGCCGGGCTCAGGAACTGCTGACTTCCCAGGGTGCGCTGGAGATCCACGCCGCTTCGGGCTGCTACGTCGCCGAGCCCCGGCAGCGGGTGCGGGTGGTCCGTTCGTCCGCGCGTGAGCGGCCCGACGGGTCTCCGTTCCGGCGGACATGAAGGCCGGGGGTAGACAAGGGGATTGGGAGAGCCGGACCGAGGCCAAGGTGCTGGCCGGCGGACATCACGGCGCGGCTCGGCATCGCCGAGGGCGACCTGTGTGTCGGGACAAAGGTTGGCGTGCCAAGTAGGGTCCGCAGACATGACCACCTCTCCCGATAGCGTCGGCAGCAGAGAAGACCTGGCAGCGTTCGTCCGTTCCCTGCATCACAGCCACGCCGAAGAAGGAAGCTCGTGGGAGAACGCGGACCTTCCGAGCTTCTTGGAGGCCTTGGCCGCCTGGATAGACGATGCGGACGGGTGGTACAGCAACACGGGCCGGGAGTTGCCGCCCGGCGGTGACTGGACCTTCTTCGCTCGAGCCCTGCAAGCGGCGACCGTGTACGAGTAGGCCGAGCCGTGTCGAATGCGTGTCGAAGGCCAGTCGATGACGCGCGTGGCACGCGAAGAAAAGCAGATCAGCAAGGGTGTGACCCAGATCCACCAGGTGCCTTCCAAACACTTGGCCGCAGGTTCGAGCCCTGCCGGGGGCGCCAGCGCTACCTGCGAGAATCTCGCTTCTCGGTCACCGATGATGTCGCGCACGATGTGCGGCAGGGACGCCGGTGCCGGGCAGCAAGGTCACCCAGGTGTGCTGGAGATCGTGGAAGCGGACGTCCAGACCCAGACGCTCGCGGACCGGGGACCCGTGTCGGTTGAGGTTCCGTGACTCGATGGCCATGCCGAGCCGCGGGGTGAACAAGACCCCGGACTCGCGCCGGCGCAAGGCGTAGACGCACACGCAGACGCGAGGCAGCGGCACCGGCCGCTCGAAGCGGCGTGTCCTCGGCACAGTCAGGACTCGTCGACACGCTCGAGCGCCGTACGGACCTCCAACGAGCCGTCCCCCAGGTCGACGGCGGCCCGGTGGAGACCGCGCAGTTCCCCACGTCAGAGTCCGGGGTGGAGGGCGACGACGTACGCGGCACCCGGACGGTCGTCGGTCCACCTCAGTAGGAGTCGCCTCCGGGATGGGGTTGGGACGGGGCGGTCCAGGGGACCCCGGCGGTCTCGAACGCTCCTGGTGGCGTACTTGGCGATGTACGCGGCGACAGTCGGCTGGACAGCTCCGAGGTGCCCGGGTAGCCGGCGGAGTGGATCGGACGGATGCCGAGCTGTGCGCCGAAGCGGACGGTGTACGAGCGGCCGTCGAGGACGGGGCCGGGGGTCTCTGGGTGGTGGGCGTCCGAGCGGGTGTTCTGTGATCGAGTTCCGGTCTCTCGCGCCAGGTACTGAAGCCGCAGGTCACCGGTGCGACGACCCGGCTCCTCTCCTGCTGTGGACGTTGCCGCCCGGGTATGTGTCGAACCCGACGTGGACGGGCGCAGCGCACGAGATGCCCGCGGGCGCATACTGGGGGCAATGACAAAGCCTGCTGCACTGAAGCGCCATTTGCCCACCAGCCCCTTCAAGGCCCGGGTCACGCCGGCTCCCCAGCACTTCGCGGTGGGCGACCAAGTGACCCACGACATGTACGGCCTCGGTCGAGTGATCGGTGTCGAGGACGGGATCGCGGCACTCGTGGATTTCGGCTCGACGCAAGAGCGGATCCTGAGCCCGTACGCCAAGATGACCAAGCTGTAGGACCTCTGTGTCCAGTCAAGAAACGCCAGGTCCGGCCACGGATCTGTACGGAAAAGGGAGACCTCTCATCGACCTGACCTCGTTGTTCTCCGCTCCGGAGGGGGCGCCTCGTTCCTCTGCCACAGCATCGCCGTCTCCGACGACGAATCCCTTCCAGGCCCCGGACTTCGGGGAGGACGAGGCCGCTGTGTTCGAGGACGAGCAAGGACACGTCTCCGGCGCGAGTACAGCCTGATCCAGTGCGGCCGGCTCCCACCGGTCACGGGGGACTCGGCGGCCGACGCGGGCCTTCCGTGTCCGTTCCCCCAGCGCTACGGAGCAGCAGGCCCGACATCCACGGCTGAACAACGCCGGAACGAACCAGGGTGTACACCAGCGTCTCCGTCCGGCTGCCGCGCCAGTCGAGGGGCAGCGGCCAGCGGCCGGAGCGGGCCGCGGGCCGAACTCCTGTAGTGAGTGCCGGCTGCCTGCGCCTGCTTCGGCAGAGCGTCAGCCGGTCGCCGGCACTTTCCCCGATCACGGGGTTCATGGTGTCAAGCATCGTCGTTCAGTACACCGATCTCCTGCGCACCAGCGACCACGACCTGTGGAGCCGGTTGCGGGAGCTCCTGAAGGGCCAGGGACTCGATCCGGACCGAACGATCGTCGTCGACCTCTTGCAGGAGGGACCCGGTCACGAGGACGGTCAAGTCATCTCCGAAGACGGCAGGGTCTACCGGTTCACCCTCTTCTATGACCAAGCAGCGGAGCACGGCGCGCGCAGCGCGTACCTCCACGGCTGGACCGACGTCACCGATTCCTGGCGCATCGGATCGCTGGCCACCCGAACAGCGGACGCCTTCGCTTGGCTTTCTTCGCCCACCGGTTCGAGTTGACCGCCGACGCAAGGCGGTCAGCCGATGGCCGGCTGAGTGTCCACCGCGCGTCCACCGCCCCGGCGTAGCGAGTTTGCCGTTGACGTGAGCGGCAAGCCGATGTCCATGACTGCATCGAACAGCGGCACGAATCAGACTTCCGACTCCAAGCGGAATGCGTCCGCCAAGGCCCGCCAGGCCACGGCGAAGGCGACTGCTCCCGCGTCGCAGGCGGCGGACAAGGCGGCCGACAAGACCCGTGACGTGGCGTCATCGGCCGCGAACGGGGCCGAGCGCGTGGCCGGGACGGGCACCGCGGTCCTGCACAGCGCGGCCGAGCGGGTCCAAGCCGGCCGCCAGGCCGTCGTCGCGGCCTCGGGGCAGGCCGTGACCTTCGCCAAGACGGGATGGACGCTGATCGCCCAACGAAAGCTCCTCGCCGCCGGTGTCGGTGCGGGCTTGTCGGCGTTGGGTGCCACGTCATACATGGCGGGTCGCCGCGCGGGGCGCCGCACGCTCGGTCCCATCACCCGTCTGACCGGCGGGCGGATCTGAGCGGTAGCCAGAACCGCGGCCGACGGCGGCGCTGACGACAACGGCACTCGACAGCCCGGCGCGGCACTCGCAAGGTGCGACGGGCCACGCCACCAACGCCCGCCCTCAAGCGCGCCGGCAGGGTCCGGCCACACGAAGAAGCTGCCGGCGAAACGCCCACCTTCAGAGCGGCGAACGCGTGTGGGGCTTGCGCCGGCTCTGACGTCTTTCGCGTTCCCCACCCGGGCTGCCGCATGTGATCGACGGCTGGAGGTGACGGGGAAGTGGCAGGGGCCAGAGGGCCGCGCGCTACAGTCCCCGGCAAGGAGGGAGATCGCGTGCGACTTCGCTGTGTGGTGCTGGACGACTTCCAGGGTGTGGCGGCCCGATTGGCCGACTGGTCGGTGATCGAGGACCAGGTCGAGGTCGTCGCGCTGCGCGAGCACCTTGACGGAGAGGACGCCGTCGCCGCGGCGCTCGCCGACTACGACATCGTCGTCACCCTGCGCGAACGCGTACCCTTCCCCGGCTCGCTGATCGCCCGCCTCCCCCGGCTGAAGCTGCTCATCGCCTCCGGGATGCGCAACAGCGTCATCGACTACGCCGCCGCCGAGGCGCACGGCGTCACCGTGTGCGGTACGGCGAGTTCCAGCACCCCGCCGGTCGAGCTGACCTGGGCGCTGCTGCTCGGTCTCGCCCGTGGGATCGTCCAGGAGAGCGAGGCGCTGCGCGGCAACGGGCCGTGGCAGTCGACCGTCGGCGCCGATCTGCACGGCCGCCGGCTGGGTCTGCTCGGGCTGGGGAAGATCGGCAGCCGCGTCGCCCAGGTCGGCCTCGCCTTCGGCATGCGCGTCAGCGCGTGGAGCCAGAACCTCACCAGGGAGCGCGCCGAGGAGGTGGGCGTCGAACTCGCCGGGTCGAAGGAGGAGTTGCTCCGCGACAGCGACTTCGTGTCCGTCCACCTCGCCCTCGGCGACCGCACCCGCGGTCTCGTCGGCGCCGCCGAACTCGCCCTGATGAAACCGACCGCCTACCTCGTCAACACCTCACGCGCAGCGATCGTCGACCAGGACGCGCTGCTGGCCGCGCTGCGCGAGGGTCGTATCGCCGGCGCCGGCGTCGACGTCTTCGACATCGAACCGCTGCCGGCCGGTCATCCGATGCGCACCGCACCGCGCCTCCTCGCCACGCCCCACCTCGGCTACGTCTCCCACGCCAACTACACGACGTACTACGGCCAGGCCGTGGAGGACATCCAGGCATATCTGGCGGGCTCCCCCGTACGACGGCTCCCCTGAAGGCGGACCGGTCCCGGCGGACCCGTCCTGGCACAACGGTCCTGGCGTAACGGTCAGAACCACCAGGTCAGGACCACCAGGTCAGGATTGCGGTCAGGCCGCCCGGCCCGGCACACGTACGTACACGCCCTCGCTCCGGCGCAGCTCGTGCAGGTCCACGAGGTACCGTCGGAGCGCCACATGGTCGATGTCGTCGGAGCCCTCGCACCACGCCCGCAGGCGCTCGTTCACGACCCGCTCCGGGTAGGCGACACCCGGCTCGAAGGTCCGTTCAGCGATGTGCCGCAGCACCTGCTGCTTACGGGTCCACTGGGCCGGCAGCCGCAGCAGCCGGCCGTCCCGGACGAAGGTGCTCACCACGTCGCCCCCGGCAGGGCGCGCGGAACGCTCCGGTCGCTGCGGGCGGGCCAGTTCGCGCAGGAGGCCGTAGGCGACGGCCAGGCCGTCCTCCGGTCCGTCGGACACGGCTCCCTGCTCGCGCAGCCTGAGCAGCGCGAGGGCCGTGTCCTTCGGCGGGAGTCCTGCCGTCTCGGCGACCTCCCGCGTGCTCCGCGCCCCCAGCGCCACCGCCGCGAAGGCCCGCAACCTGTTCTCCTCGGCGAGCACGCCGATGAGCTGCCGCGACCGCTCACGTGCGTCGGGACCGGCGCCGGGAACGCTGCCGGGAACGTTGTCCGTGTCCATACCCGCAGGGTAGGGGCGGGGCCCGGGCCGACGCCCGTGAATAAACACCGGCAGCACGGCGGCGCCCACGTTAAAAGAGTGATCCCCCGCTGGTCACCGTGACCAGCCTGGTGCGGCGCCGTTGAACGGGAAGTGCGGTGGCTGCTCCGCCGTCGCGCTTCCCGAGCTACAGAAGGAGAATGTGATGTCTCGCATCGCGAAGGCAGCCGGTGTCGCTCTCGGCACCGGTGCCGTGGTGGTCAGCGGGGCCGGGCTGGCCCTGGCCGACGCGGGTGCCGAGGGTGCGGCCCTCAGCTCGCCCGGCGTGGTCTCCGGCAATGTGATCCAAGTTCCGGTGCACGTCCCGGTCAACGTGTGCGGGAACACCGTGGACATCATCGGGCTGCTGAACCCCGCGTTCGGCAACGCCTGCGCCAACGACGACGGCCACGGCAAGACCGGCAACCCCGGCCCTGGTCAGAGCGGCTACGGCAACTGAGCGGATCGACCCCCACAGGCAAGAGCCCCGGCACTCCGAGCGCCGGGGCTCTTTCCGCATGCGGGCACGACCCGTTCACACGTACCGGTAGATCCCGCTCACGTCCTCCAGCTCGTCCGGCGTCTCGTCCCACGGCGGCAGCTTCTCGTGCCGGGCGACGACCCGCTGGTGTTGCCGGTCGGAGGTACCGGGCGGCTCGGCCGGGAGGTAGCGGTGGTTGCGGTGGGCCCGCTGCCATCGGTACCACTGGAGGTCGATGAAGGCGTGGTGGAGCCAGAACACCGGGTCGTTGACGGACGCACCGCCGAGCATCGCGCCGCCGACCCAGCGGTGCACCCGGTTGTGGTTCTTCCAGGAGCCGCTGCCGCTGCCGGCCCCCCAGCCCTCCAGTTTGTTGCGGAAGCCTCTGCGGACGGTGGAGTCCCAGGGCCAGGCGTCGTAGACGGGGTCGTCCAGAGCCCACTGCAGCTCTCTCCGGGTGGGCAGTCGGAGAGGTGCGGCGGAGCGGCCGAGGTCCCGGGTGAGGAACTTGCCGTCGGTGACCCCCTCCTTGAGGGTCCAGTAGCCCGCCGCATAGGCGAACGGACCGGTCATGACCTGCCGGTCGGAGCGCCGGCCGTTCCCGCCGAGCAGGTCCTTCGTCCACGGCACGGAGGCCGTCGTACGGTCCCGGGTCCAGTCCCAGTACGGCACCGTCACCGAGGAGTCGACACGGCGCAGCGCCCGCTCCAGTTCCAGCAGGAACCTGCGGTGCCAGGGCAGGAAGGACGGCGCCATGTGGGCGGTGCGCAGCCCGTGCTCGCCGTCGGTGGTGTAGAAGTCGATGTGCAGGCGCACGAACTCGTCGTACTCGCCGCGCCGTTTCAGCGTCAGCAGCGCGTTCACGAACCGTCGTCGCTCGCCTGCGGTGAGCGTGCCGACGTTCTTACGCACGTACGTCATGCGGGCCCCCCTGGTGCGCCTCTTCCCCGGTGTGTGCGCCGAAGTGTCCGACGAATGGGCGCGGCGCCAGGTCGCGCAGCCGCCGGCCGGGCCCGATCTCGTCCACGGCCGCCCGGGTCGCCTCCAGCGGCGTCCGGTACGACGTGTAGTGGTCGATCATGCTCAGCCAGGTGCCGTCGGCCCGGCGCATCAGGTGCAGCGGCCTGCCATCGATGGTGATCCGCCACTCGATGTCGGCCTCCTCGCGGCCTGCGGCGGGTACCAGCGCACCGCGGATACGGCGGCCCCGGTAGGTCTCGTCGAAAGAGCTGCCGCTGGGGTCTTCGGCCGGTGGCGCCGGCCGGGAGGCGGCGACGAGCGGTGCCAGCGCCAGCGCGGCGGCGGAGGCCAGCAGCCCCCGCGCCATCTCCCGCCGGGACGGTCTGGCCGCCCTCACCCCGGCCCGCCGCTCCGCACCGACCCCTGCTCCGCCCACACCGACGACCATGCTCGCTCCTCGTCCGGTTCCGATGTCCCTACCGGCTAACCGGCTGGGAGTGCGCGGAGTCACCGCAAGGGAGCCATACGGCGGGTACGGTCGTGCCGGGCTACAGTCCCGGGCCCGTGCCCACGTTGCCGTCCGCGACGGTCCGCACGACCGGGGGAAGGACACCCGCCTGCGGAACCCTGGCGCCCGGCAGACCGAAGTCGCCCCCGGCGGGTGCGCTCAGGGGGGCGTCCAGGGACAGGCCCGGAGTGAGGGCCCGCAGGTCGCCGGTGGGTGAGTCCACCTCGACGTGGTCGAAGCCGTCGTCGAGGAGGTGCGGCAGCGGAGCCCTGGCGTCCAGGCCGGGCAGCCCGCTGCTCACCGGCAGTTGGGGCAGGGTCCGGTCGGGGACGAGGCGGCCCGTCACGTACCGGGGCCCGTCGGGGGCGCCGGGCTTCAGCAGCGGCAGTTCGGCGCCGGCCTTGGGAGCCTCCATGCCCAGCGACCGGGCGGCGCCGCCCAGGGGCACGGGGACGGGGACCGTGCCGGATGCCGCGGCGGGGGCCGCGGCGCCCACGGTGGCCGCGACGCCCGTGACGACGGCGGCAAGCGTTCCTCGGGTGATCGGCTTCATGTCAGGTACGGTCCCTTCAGGAATTGCGGGGGTTCGAGGTCCGTACCGGGTAACGAGCGGAAAACGCCGTCATTTCGGAATTCCCCCGAGTGCCGTAATAGTCGGCTCGTCCAGAAGTCTCACCAACGCACCGCTCAGGCTGCACGGGGACGGAGCCCGGGTCCTCCAGCAGCGCCGACTCGTCCGCGGCGATGACCGGCGTGGCGAGCAGGCCGGCAGCTCCGGTGAGGATGAGCGAGGGGGCGAGGCCGCGGCTTCCGCCTGCGTCACCGAAACGTCAAGCGCGCAGCCTGCGGGCGGGCAGGTAGACGTGCGCGGCGGCGTTCGTCGTTTCCGGGGAGCCCGCGAACGCGGCCAGCTCCGGGCCCGCGACCGGCCGGCGGGGGCCGGTCGTGGGGCAGACGCGCGTGGTGAACATGAAATAGGTGTAACCGAGGTTCCCGACCGCCTCCAGCCACTCAGCCGGCGGTGTGACCTGAGTGGTGACGTTCGGCATCTGCAGGACGATCTGGCCGGCGACGACCAGCATGCTGACCTTCAGGCTCGGCCGGGTCGTGCCGTCGATGGGATCGCCGCCCACCGGCAGCCGCATGTCGTCCAGAAGCCGGGCCGCGGCGGCGGACGCGCCTTCCGGGCCGCCCGGCCCGTCGCCCAGGGAGCAGGCGAGCAGGCAGGGGGTCCTGCCGGTGCCCTCCTCGTTCCTGGCCATCCAGGCGAGCAGGGCGAGCGTCCCGAGGTCGGCGGCGCGGAAGGGGCGGATTTCGCTGGGTACTGAGGTCACCGCGCGACCCTATCGACGGGCCGTGGCGCGCCCTGACAGCTTGTCACCCTTCCGGAGCAGCGTCCGAAGCCACTCCACACGATCGGGGGACGGCCCCCGTCATACGCCGACGGGCCGGTTCCGCATGGCTGCGGGACCGGCCCGTCGGGGGCGGAGGGTGTCAGCGCTTCAGGGGCAGCCCACCGAGCAGCGGCCGGTGGTTGACGGACGTGGTGACGTCCTTCAGGTGACCCAGCACGGAGTCCTTGTTCTCGGTGTCGAGCGCCTTCGACTGGTGCTGTAGCGGCATCAGGTCCTTCACCTTGGGGGGCTTCTCCGCGAGGTGGGCGAGCGCACCGTTGACGCTCATGGGCGGCAGGTGGTGGGCGTCATAGGCGAACGCGGGTGCGGCGACGCCGACAAGGGCCACGGAACCGGTGACTACGGCGGCGGCCTTCAGGGACTTCATCGTGTTCCTTTCTTCGGCAACTCACGTCACCCAGGGGTTTCTGACGCCGTGACTAACGATGTCCGGCCGGGCCGGAAACTCCGCATCGAGAAGACATATGAAATTGCCGTGCGGCCGCCGGGAACCACACGCCTCAGCCGGTCGCCGACTGGCTGGGCTCCGTGGGGAGGCTGGGCAATGAGGGCAGGGATTCGACGCTGGGAGCGGGCGTGTCCTCACCGAGGAGGGTCGCCCCCACCAGGTCGACCAGGCCGGACACCACGTCGGTCGCGGACGACAGGAGCTGGTCGAGCTGCCCGGTGACCGCCTTCACCAGATTGTCGATCGCGGTCTGCAGCGCGGAGAGCGCGTCACCGGCCAGGTCACGGGACGAGGGCAGGCTGACGATGTCCGCGTGCCGTTTGGCCGCCTGCACGGTGAGGGCCGCCGGGACGCCGGAGACCGCGGGGGCGGAGGCTGACGCGGGGGTGGATGGTGACGCCGGGGCGGACGGTGACGCGGGGGCGGTGGGGCTCGCGGGGTTGGCAGAGGCCGCCGGGGACACAGGAGCGGTCGGCGTGGCGGTGGTGATCGGCTTGGCGGGCTTCGTCGCCACCGGGGAAGTCGCCGGCACCGAAGGAGTCGCGGGTTTCGCGGTGGTCGCCGGTGAAGCGGGTGCCGCAGGCTTCGCCGCAGCCGCGGGCTTCGCCGGTGCGGCAGGAGTCGCGGATGCCGTCGGCGTCGCCTGAGCCGCGGGCTTGGACGCCGTCGTAGGTTTCGCGGCCGTGGACGTCACGGGAGCCGTGGGCTGCACGGACGCCGCCGGCTGAGTGGGCGCCGACGGCTGGGAGGGGGTCGACGGGCGCACGGGAGCGGTTGCCTGGGCCGGAGCCGTCGGGGCGGCCGGTTTCGGGTCGGTGGCGGCCTTGACGATGGCCTGCTTCGCCGCCTCCCCAAGTCGTCTGGCGTCCTCGGCGGGCAGTTTGCCCTTCTCCAGCGACTGGTTGAGCAGGTCGACGACCGGATCGAGGACGGAACCGGCGGTGCCGAGGGTCCTGACCTGTGCGAGCAGCTTCTCCTTCTCCGCTGCCGGGACAGGCGCCCGGGAGGCGGCACGGTCGTGCTCCCGGGACGCGTCGGCGGCGACCGCGATCGGGCCGGTGATGCCGATGAGAACGGACGCGCACAGGACGGTGGACGCGAGACGCCGGACAGGCAGATCACGCATGGGTGTTCCTCTCGGTGAACAGTGGGGACCTGTGCCCACCGTCGATTCACCGATCTCCGTGCGCAACCGCTCGCGTACGGAATGTGATCCGTTCGGAGGAGCGCAAAACCGGCCGCCCGCCCCGCGACGAGCGCGCGGGGCGGACGGCCGGCCGAAGGATGCGTCCCGATGTCAGTCGTTGACGCAGGCGTTGCCGAACGCGGGGTTCAGCAGGGCGATGACGTTGACGGTGTTACCGCACACATTGAGCGGGACGTGGATCGGGACCTGGATGACGTTGCCCGACAGCACGCCCGGCGACTTGGCGGCGGCGGCGCCCGCACCGGCGTCGGCGGAGGCCACGCCGGCACCGCCGGCGACGGCCGCGACGGCGGCGGAGGTCAGGACCAGGCCCTTCGCGATACGCGACATGGAGAGGTGCTCCTTGGGGTCGACACAAACATCCGAGCGGACGCCCGGCGCAGTGTCAACGCACGTCGCCGCCGGGGGTTGTGCCGCCAATGGGGTGATGTGAGGACGGGGTGCCTTCACCTTTCCAACACACTTGCAAATCTTGTCCGGATTTGTAGGTATATCGACTAGAGTTGCGGATCTCTTCGGGACGTGCGAAAGGGCACCGCCGGTCATGCGCAATCTCATGGGTCCGCTGCTGCGTACAACGGCGGGCGCCCTCGCCTCCACGACCCTCGCCGTCCTCCCGGTCCTGACGACCCCGGCCGCGGCCCGGACGGGCGCGCCGCCCTCCCCCGAGGCCGCACGCCAGGTCTTCGCCCCGCGTCACCACGCCGTGCAGCACGGCGGCTTCGTCCGCGCGGCCAACACCTCCGTCAGTTGCCGCGCCTCGAAGGCATCCGCATGCCAGGCGGTGCGAGCAGGACTGACCGCGGCTAACGGCGACTTCGACATGGTCTACGTCGACGTCGACAGCGACCCCCGCACCTACAACTCTTCCCGGGCCGAGGTCCGCGTCCCCGAGGGCGGCCGGGTGACGTACGCCCGGCTGTACTGGGGCGGCAATCCTCGCTCCGGCGAGCAGAAGCCGCCGCGCGACAACGGGCGGGTACTGATCGCCGGACCGGGCGGCACGTACAGGGAGGTCCTCGCCGACACGGTCGAGGGCCACCGGGAGGCAGCCGGCGTGGACGCCTTCCAGGCCTCGGCCGACGTCACCCGGCTGGTACGGGAGAGCGGTTCGGGACTGTACACCGTCGCGCAGGTCAACATCGCCGCGGGCGGGCCGACGGCCGGAGCGTGGGGCGGCTGGACCCTGGTGGTGGGATACGAGAACCCCGCGGAACCGCTGCGCGAGCTTGCCCTCTGGGACGGCTTCGAGTCGCTGGACACCCCCGTTGACGTCCGTCTGACAGGGATGCGCGTACCGGCGGGGGCGGGCGGACGCGTCGGCCTGGTGGCGTACGACGGCGACCGGGGGAGCGTGGGCGAGACGCTCACGCTCTCCGTCGGCCCCCGGCGTACGCCCGTCGCACTGCGCGACTCCGCCAATCCCTCAGACGACGTACTCAACTCCACGATCAGCGAACCGGGTGACGTACCCGCCCGGCGGATTCCGGCCTACGACAACACGCTCGGCTACGACTCCGACGTGTTGGATCTCGGCCGGGCTCTGCGGCGCGGTGGTGACCAGCCTGGCTTCCGGCTCGTTTCCCACGCGGACGCGGCATGGGCCGGCGCGCTCTTCGCCGCCGTGGACGCCCGTAAGTAGAAGCCGCGTTCACCACCGCAGTCCTGAGCGCCCCCTGAGCGAGGTAACCCGCGCATGCACCAGCCAGCACCCGTCCTTCGGCCCCGGCTCCTGCACCTCGCGCAACCCGTCGACGGCGGTGTCGCCCGGGTCGTGCTCGACCTGGCGCGGGCCCAGCTCACGGCGGGCCTGCGCGTCACGGTGGCCTGCCCGGACGGCCCACTGGCCGCCGGCCTGCGGCACCTGGGCGCCGACGTCCGGCAATGGCGGGCGGGCCGCTCCCCGGGGCCCGGTCTGCCGGGCGAGGTACGTCGGCTCGCACATCTGATCGACGAGGTTCGGCCCGAACTGGTACACGCGCACAGCGCCAAGGCAGGTTTGGCCGCGCGGCTCGCCGTCCGCGGGCGCGTGCCGACCGTGTTCCAGCCGCACGCCTGGTCCTTCGAGGCGGTCGGCGGCGTCACCGCTGCGCTCGCCCTGCGCTGGGAGCGGTGGGGGGCGCGCTGGGCGGACCGGGTGGTGTGCGTCAGTGAGGCGGAGCGCACGACAGGTCTGCGCGCCGGGGTGCGCGCGGCCTACACGGTCATCCCCAACGGCATCGACACGACCCGCTTCTCCCCGGCTCCACCCTCCGGCACCGCGCCCGGCCGCTCGACAGCCCCCTCACCCGCACCGCGAGCCGCCGAGGAGCTCCCGCTGGGATCACCCGCACCCGGCGACGAGGGCCGTCCCCTGGTGGTGTGCGTGGGCCGCCTCTGCCGCCAGAAGGGTCAAGACGTACTGCTACGGGCCTGGGAGGAGGTCGTCGGCGTGCTGCCACGGGCGAGGCTCGTGCTCGTCGGTGACGGCCCCGACCGCGAGGCCTTACGACGACAGGCACCCTCCTCCGTCCACTTCACCGGCGCCGTCCCCGACCCCGTGCCCTGGTACCGGGCCGCCGACCTGGTGGTGCTGCCCTCACGCTGGGAGGGCATGGCGCTCGCCCCGCTGGAGGCACTGGGCTGCGGAACACCCGTCGTGGTCACCGACGTCGACGGTGCCCGGGAGAGCCTGCCGCCCGCGCTCGCCGAGCGTTGCCTGGTGCCGCCACAGGATCCCACCGCACTGGCCGGCGCGGTCACCGGGCTGCTGTCCGACCCGACACTGCGCGCGGCGCTCGGCGACCAGGGCCGTCAGTACGTCCTGTCCACGCACGACGTGCGGCTCACGGCCGAACGGTTCGCGGCCCTCTACCGCACCCTCCTCGGCACCGCCGACACAGACTGCGACGCCCCGGCGGCGACCGGCGGAACAACCGAGCTCGTGTCCTCCGAGTGCAGGGAGTCCAACCACTCGTGACTGCGGAAAGCACCGTCCCCTCCCCCGGCGCGCAGCCATGGGACCACGGATTCTCACCTGTCTCCGTCCTGCCGGCCCGCGGCGAAGGCGGCTTCCGGTTCCCGCCGCGACGCCCGCCCGAGCGGTCCGCCTCACCGCTGCCCTTGCTCGCCACCGACCTGCTCGCCGCACTGGTGGGCGGCCTTGCGCTCGACGAGGCCACCCGCCGCCCGCTGCCGGTCGCGGTGCTGGTGTCCGGCGCGCTGCTGCTGCGCCCGCCCTCCGCGCGATCGGTGCACGGCGTCCTCGACGAACTCCCCGCGGTGTGGGGGCGGATCGCGGTGGTCTGGCTGTGCCTGGCCGCCCTGCTCGCCACGTACGCCCCCGGCAGCGCCCTCACCACCTCCACGCTGCTGCTGGGCTGCGCTCTGCACGCGGCGGCGGCCGGTGCGGGGCGGGGCGCGGTGCACTGGCGGCGCCGGGTCACGCTGCGCCGCCACCCGCGTCCCGCCCTGGTGATCGGGCCGGCGGTGACCGCTCGGCGGGTGGCCGCCGCGCTGCTCCGGCAGCCGGGCTGCGGGGTGCGCCCTGTGGGCGTGGTCGCGGAACACCCGGACGGCGCCGGCGGGCTGCCGGTGCTCACCACCGGCGAGGAGGTGGAGCGGGCGCTCATCCAGAACGGGGTCGGAGTCGTCCTCACCGTCCACCCGGCCGTGCGCACGGAGAAGGCGCCGCTGCTGCGGGCGCTCGCCGAGTCCGGCTGCACGCTGTGGGAGGTGGACGCGGACAGTCCGGCGTACGGGATGCGCGACCAGCTCGCCGGGTTCGCCGTGCGCCGCCTGGACCTGGGCGCGCGGCGGCGGACGAGCGTGGCCAAGCGGCTGCTGGACATCGCGGTGTCCGGGGCGTTGCTGGTACTGGTCAGCCCCGTGCTGCTGGTGTGTGCGGTGGTGCTGCGGCTCACCGACGGGCCCGGGGTGGTGTTCCGGCAGGAGCGCATCGGCAAGGACGGCCGGCCCTTCACACTGCTGAAGTTCCGCACCCACCGTCCGGCCGACGAGCACGAGGCGGCCACCCGGTGGAGCGTGGCCGGTGAACGGAGGATGAACCCCTTCTGCCGGTTCCTGCGGCAGACCTCGTTGGACGAGCTGCTCCAGCTGTGGAACGTCGTACGGGGCGACATGAGCCTGGTCGGCCCGCGCCCCGAACGGCCCTATTTCGTCGCCGAGTTCAGCCAGACCTACCCCGGTTACGCGGCCCGCCACCGCATGCAGACGGGCATCACGGGGCTCGCCCAGATCAACGGGCTGCGCGGCGACACCTCGATCGAGGACCGGGCCCGCTTCGACAACGCCTACATCGACAACTGGTCGCTGTGGCAGGACGTCTGCATCATGCTGCGCACCGCCGCCGCGCTCGTACGGTCCACGGGGAGCTGACCGATGGCCCTCACCCTGCCGTTCCACCGCCCCGCGCGGCCGTCGCCGGCGCTGCCGGTGCTGGCCGTCGTCGCGCTGCTCGCGCTGCCGGTCGCCTCCGGCGACGAGGGCGGCGCGGGCCCCGCCGACGCCTTGTCCGCGCTGGTCGTCCTCTTCTGCGCGGTACGGCTGCTGCGTGCGCGCCGCCGCCCGCTCACCCGCACCGCCGCGCTGATCCTCGGGCTGCCGGTGGCCGGTCTCGCGCTGGCGGCGCTGCACGCGGTGGCGCCGGGTGCCGGGATCACCGGGCTCGGCCGTTACCTCCAGGTCTTCGTCCTCGTTCCGGCCGCCGTCGTCCTCCTCGTCCGCGGCCGGGCCGACTTCCGGTTGCTGGCCTGGTCGGTGGTGGCCCTCGCGGGGTGGCAGGGGGCTTTGGGCGTGCACCAGTACGTCACCGGCACCGGTGCCTCCTACCAGGGCCAGGACATCCGGGCGGTCGGCACCTTCGGGGCGACGGACGTGATGGGCATGGCGACGGTGGTGTCCTTCGGGCTGGTGTGCGCCGTGGGCCTGGCGTTCGGCCGGTCCACGGAACGAGGGCGGGCGTTCGCCGCCTGCTGCGCGCTCGCCCTCGCGGTTCCGCTCGCCCTGTCCTTCAGCCGGGGCGCCTGGATCGCGACCGCGGTCACCGTCACCGTCCAGCTGGTCCTGGCCGGCCTGCGCCGGGCACTGAAGGCGGGGGCTGCCGTGCTGGCTGCGGGTGTGGTGCTGGTGGGCGGGTTCGGGGTGGGTACGACGATGCTCCAGGAACGGTTCGACAGCATCACCCAGGTGACCGACGCGCCCGACCAGTCGGTCACCGACCGGTACACGATGTGGGCCGCGGCCATCGACATGTGGCGCGAACGCCCGCTCACCGGCGTCGGTCTGAAGGGCTTCCCCGAGCACCGCGACGGGCACGCCTCGCTCGCTCTGTCCTCGGGCAGTGACATCGCGGGCGCGGGCGCCGCCTACCGCCGGCAGCCGCTGCTCTCACCGCACAACATGTACCTGCTGGTCCTCAGCGAACAGGGCTTGCTCGGACTGCTGTGCCTCGCGGGCTCCTGGCTCGCCCTGCTGGTGTGCGCGCTGCGCGGCCTGTGGCGGACCCGCGCGGCCGGCGGCCGGAGCCTGGACTGCGCGCTGATCGCGTGCGGCCTGTTGGTGTGGCAGCTCGTGGACTTCGCGTATGCCGACATCGGCGGCCCGTCGACCGTACTGACGGCGGTGTGTTTCGGTCTGGTCGCCTGGTGGGCGCTGGTCGGCGCAGACCGGGCCGTCTCCTGCGGCAGCACATCCTCCCTCGTCACGCGGGAGAGGGTGACGGGGGAGGCGGCCCTGCGATGACGGTCATCCACCCGGCCCGAAGGCGACAGCCGGCACCCCACCGGACGCTGCCCCACCGCAACCGAAGGCCGATGAAATGACGCGCTCCGGAACCGGCGGCGCACCGGGGCCGTGGCCCGGTCCGGCATGCGGGCCGACGGTGGACGCCAGGACGCGGCCCGGTACGGCGCACCGGCCGACGGTGGACGCGAGACCCGGGGCGGGAGGGGTCGCTCTGCCGGTGGCCCGGTCGGCCGAACCCCCCACGGTGAAACCCGCCCCCACATCGGGCCAGGCCCATCCGCCGGCACACCCCGCCCCCACCGAGACGAACCCCGCCGTGACGCCGGTACCACCGCCCCTCGACCCCACCCCCACGCAGCAGCCGCCTGCCCCGGCCCAGCCGCCTCTCCCCCCTCCGGCCCCCACCCCCCCGG
>NZ_JNWV01000023.1 GCF_000716535.1 Streptomyces flaveolus
TTCGCGATCTCCCACAGCCCATCCGGAACAATCCAACTCCACGTATCCCGCCCCATGACCTGACCAACGAACCACCGCCACATAGGACACGGTCTTAGTGCGCCAGCGCACGCCCGGAGCGGAATTGGCCACACTTGAGCGGTCATTACGTATTTCTTTCGAATGACAACGCCGACGAGGGGGCCGGGGGCTCGGTTCCCGTCGGATCTTGCGCGCTCCCTCGCGCTTGGGCCCCAACTGGTCCTTCCCGCCGCTTTGTTGCGGGCCACGGTCGGCCGGCGGCCTCTCGCCGCCGTCGCACGGCCATACGCCACGATCGGGGCGCAGTCGAGTCACTGAATAGAGTTATTGCCCGATTTGCCGGGACGGAAATAACGTAGCCGTCACTATCTTTCCGTTTCCGGTTGATAGTCGGAAATGTCGCACGCTCATGCGTGCGGACACCTAGGAGGCCCCGTGAGCACCACGGCCCACGATCTTCTCGACTGGTCGCCCGAAGCCGTCGTCTTCGACTGTGACGGCACCCTGATGGACAGCGAACGCCACTGGCGGGAAGCCCGCAACCGGGCCTTCCGGGAGTACGGGCTTCAGCCACCGCCCGGGTTCGCGGAGCAGGCCACGGGCCTGCACTACGAGGACTGCGGCCGGCTGATGGCACGGTCGGCGCACAAGCCGGAACTGGCGGAAGACCTGACGGCCGCGCTTCTCGACCACTTCCTGGCGCTCGTCACCGACGCCCCGGTGACGATGCCGGGCGCGGCCCGGCTCGTCCGGCTGCTCTCCGCCCGGCTGCCGCTCGCGGTGGCCAGCAACTGCCCGAGAGTGGTGGTGGAAGGCAGCCTGGAACGGGCCGGGCTGCGTTCGCACTTCCGGCACATCGTCGCCCCGGACACCGGGGACCGCTTGCGTCCCAAGCCGCACCCGGACCTCTACGCCATGGCGGCCCGGCTCTGCGGTGTCCGCCCGCACCGGGCGCTGGCCATCGAGGACTCCCTGACCGGCGTCGAAGCAGCCCGCCGCGCCGGACTGCGGGTACTGGGCGTCGGCCGCCGGCCGCCGGGCGACGGCGCCGACCGGGCCGACTTGTGGTTACCGGCGCTGGACGCCCCCGAACTGCTGGCCTGGGCCAACTCCCTCGACACTGCCGATCCGGCGTCGGAACCCTGAGGGGACGCGCCCGCGCGGGGCTCCGTGAGCAACACGCAGAACGGTGAGAGCCTGACGCAGCGGTTCGCCCCGGACAAGGACGGGGTGACCGCTGCGCGGCGGGGCGACCGGCTCGTGAAGCCCGGGTCCGGCGCGGTCGCTGCGTACCGAGTTTTCGCCATACAGGTGTCGCGCGTACTCAGCGTCGGATTCCGGCCGATGAGCCGGCGAACGCGTGCCTGGCGGGCGGTGACGGCGAGGCGGGAGGCCTGCACCCCGCCGCCCTGGGTGCGCACGGTGACGAGCGTCGCGCGGTCAGCCGACGCCTGGAGACAGGCCTCCGCCGGGCCTGCGCTTCCTGCGGCACAGCCTGGTGCTGACCGCCGAAAACGCGGCCCCCGCCTGGAGCGGATCGGCGGGATCCCACGCACCAGAGAATCCGGTGGAGCCTGGCCCGCATCCTCTCCCGGCTCCGATTGCTGCCAGGGTCTCGCGGGCACCTGCCCACCGTCGGGCCCCGCCCACTGACGCTTCACCCCGGCCGGCGGCACCACCCGCCGGAACAGTGGGAACGGCGTCTCAGCCGACCAGGCGGCGGCGCCAGTCCAGGGGGGTGACGGTGATGGCCCGGCCGGGGTCATGGTCCCACTCGGTGTGGAGACCGACTGCTTCGAGTGCCGCCACGACCTCGTGGCCGATGGCTGCGGTGGTCTCGGACGAGCCGTCGAAGCCGCCGTAGAGGAGTGTCAGTCCGTGGCCGGCTGCGGCGGCGTCCGTGCACTGGGTGTGGAAGTAGACGAAGCCACGGGCATCGGGGCCGCCTTCACCACCGATCTCGGACTGGCCGCAGCTACGGCAACAGGTGAAGTTCTCTCGGGCCGTGATACCGGCGTCCTGAAGAACGGTGAACGCGCGGGTCAGCCGCTCAGGGTCCGTCTCGCCCTGCCACGTGGCCTGCTCCGCGACCCGCTCCAGCCACAGCCGGTCGGCCAGCGCCTGTGCCTGCTCGCGCGAGACGGGCCGGCGGTCTCCGGTGACCAGGTACTCCTCAGCGAGCTCGGCCAGTTCGGCGCGAGTCGCGTAGCCGCCGACCAGGACCCCCCGGACGCGCTTCTCCAACTCCTCGCGCTGGTCTTCGCCGAGGTCGAGCGGGGGCACCTCGCGGGCGGGGCCCATGTCCAGCAGCGACCAAGCCAGACCAGCGTCCCATCCGGCCTCCTGGCGTGACCAACCGGCAATCGCCGCGATCACGGCCTCCGGCCCGTCGACCATGGCCTGGAAGTGTCGGTCAGCGGCACCGTCGCGGTGCTCCAGCGTGTAGTCACCGCCGGTCTCGTGCCACACCTGGGCGAAGACGTCGGGCAGGTCGGGTATCCGCTGGACCACCAGGAACCGGTCACCCTCACCGCCGATCCGCCGGACCAGCCCTGCGAGCTCCTCGGCGGACACACGGACGTGCCGCTCCCAGTTCTCCGTCTTCACCACGATCTCGAGCATGCGCAGACTCTGACACACCCCTGTGACCCCAGGCCTCCCGGCACCCGTGAGTCGGCGAGGCTCGAAGCCGTGCTCGTACTCATCACGGATCCGGTTCTGGATGTGCCGGACGCACAGGGCGACGCACACCGCCCCGCCGCGAACACCGCACGGAGCACGAGGAGGAGGGAGGAATGCTCGTCGACGTGCTCACCGGCGAGGGTGCACGTGGGCCCTTCAGATCGATCGCCGCTTTGTAGTCACTTCAGTCAGCCGCCGGGGCGCTCCGCGCGGAGCATGGAGAAGATCACCTGGTCGTGCCACCGGCCACCGCGCCACTGAGCGGAGCGCAGCACGCCCTCCCTGACGAAGCCCGCCTTCTCCAACGCACGCTGCTCGGCGAAGTTGGCGCAGTCCGTCCAGGCTTGGAGCCGTTCGGCCCTGGTGTGGTCGAAGAGGTACTCGGCCAGCAGTCGCTGGGCCTGGGTGCCTATGCCGCGGCCGTGCGCGGCCGGCACCAGGCCGATCCCCAGGCTCCAGCAGGTGGAGGTGGCGGGTCGCCCCCAGGTGCTGGGAAACCACTCGACCCGGCCCACCGTCGTGCCGGCCTCCGCCACGGAGAGCATGCCGCCGTCGGGTCCGAGCAGGCCGGTCTCCGCGAACCGCCGGCGCAGGCCGGCCGGTGAGCCGAAGCCGAACCACTGGTACGGACCCGTCCCCTCAGGCGCGTTGAACTCACGCTCGAACACGTCGAGATCCTCAGCGGTTACCGGGCGCAGGCTGATCTCATCGGACATGGGACGACTCCTGATCCTCTCGACCACAGGTTCCCCCTCGTGTGGCCGGCGTGGACGACGCGCTCCCCCACCGCCCGCAGCAGCCGACCGAACTGATCAGTGCGCAGGACCGTCGAACGTCTCTCCCCACACGAGCGTCACCCTCAACCTACCGCCCGCACAGGGAAGTACGGGCTCTCCGCTCACGGCCGCAGCGTGCCCGACGTTCCCTCCACGACCACGTCCGAGCAGCCTTCTGCGGCCACGAGGCGGGACTCGGTGTAGGCACCGGCGCCGGTGCCCGTGAGGTGGTTGCCGGTGACGGTCAGCCCGCGGACGGAGCGGGCGCGCACGACCGGGGCCTGGGCGTCCTCGAAGACGTTGCCGCTGATCGTCACGTTGCGGTGCACGGGGTGAGCGGGGTCGAGGACGGGGTTGGTCGGTGCGATGAGGACCGCGGGAGTGGACGGACGCAGGAAGGTGTTGTCCCGGATCGTGAGGTCGGCGACCGGCCCCGACTCGTACCACTCCTCGGCGTCGGCGGAGACGTAGACGCCGGCCATGGTCACGCCGTCGAAGAGGTTGCCTTCGATGACGACCGGCCGCCGGGTGGTCACCAGGACTCCGCGGGTGGGCACGTTGACGAAGTGGTTGCCGACGATGTGGACCGACGCCGTGGCGGTGACGTTCTCGGCGACCCAGTGCTCCGGCGTGACGGTGGGGGGCAAGGGGCGGTCCAGGGTCACGGTCATGATGCGCCGGTCCTGTGCGTCGTCCCGGTCGTGGGGACCGTCGGCGGCGGTCAGGCGCGCGGTGAAGCCGGCCGCGGTGTCGAGGGTGGCACGAGCGGTGAACTCGATCGTGTCACCGGGCCGGAACGCGGGGAAGCCGGCCGTCTCCGGGTGTCGGTAGGCCAGCGTCACGATGTCGTCCGCCACCCGGTCGGCCACCACGAGGTAGGTGCCGTGGATGTTGATCGGGTCGTCGTGCGGTCCGTCGAAGACGCAGTCGGCGATCCGCACATGACCGGCCATCGACGACAGGTTGATGAAGTCGGCGAACCCGGCCGACGTGCGGCCGGTGGCCGGGTCGGCGCGGAAACGGACGTCGCGTACGGTCAAGTCCCTGCTCATCTGCCCGACGAGGCCGAAACCGTGGAGGTAGTGCGCCGCGACGTCACGGACCTCCACCCGTTGGCTGCCGCTTACGAAGGCGCCCGGATGGTCACGTACTGTCGTGCGCATCTGGTAGACGAGCCCGACGTCACCGGGGGCGTCGGCGAAGTGGTAGGACAGGCGCAGGCGGTGGCCGGGGAGTTGACGGACGGCGGCCACGTCGTCGAACAGGGGGTTGCGGTCCCGCCAGGTGCGCCGGGCCACCGGATCGTGCAGTTGCGTGTACTCCATCGCGTTCGTGCCGGTCCAGTACGGCTCGCCGTCGACGGGGCTGGGCTCGCCGAGCCAGGTGACGGTCGTACCGTCGATCCGGAAGCGGGTGTCCGCGGGCAGGGCCAGCTCCCGCCAGGCCGTGACGCCGTCCGTGCCTGCGTCGGCCACCGTGGCGTCGACGACCCGGGGCGAGACGTAGTCGAAGGAGAACCCCTCGAAGCGGACGTCGGCCGAGTCGATCGCCGCGAAGGCGGTCTGCGCGCCGTGCAGCACCAGGGCGGCACCCCTGCCGTCGATCACCAGGTCGTGGGCGTTCTCCACGAGGAGTGCGATGGTCTTGGACAGGTGACGCCGATCGGCGCCCGCCGTGTTGGAGACGTACAGATCGCGGCGCTCGGCCCGCTCCGGATACAAGTGGTAACGGCCGGGCGGGAACCGTACGGTCACCGGCGCCGTCGCGGCGCAGGCCGCGCGCAGGGCATCGGCGACCGCTGCGGCGCTGTCGCGGGTACCGCTCGGGTCCGCGCCGAACGCGGTGACATCGACCATGGTGCGAAGCGCCACGCATACTCCTTGTTCGGGGTGCCGGGCCCACGTCCTCCCGGACGGCCGGTGGAGTTGACGTTGCCCTAATGTCCGGTCAAAGTCTTGGCGCGTCAGTGTAGCCACTCCGCCTTACACTCCAGGAGGCATCGTGCCGGCCTACTCCCACGGCCCTGCGCAGACCCCGCACCGGCTCTCCTTCGCCCGGCCGGCCGGTCACTGGCTGGAGATGCTGCCACTCGGCAACGGCCGGATCGGTGCCATGCCGGACGGCGGTGTGGAGCGCGAGCGGGTGCTGCTCAACGACGGCACGGCATGGTCGGGCTCTCCCGCCGGCGAGTTCGCCCACGGCCGGGTCGGAGCCGCGACGGCGCGCGAGGCTGTCGCCGAGGCCCGCCGGGCGCTCGCCGAGGGCGACCACGCCCGCGCCGATGCGGCGGTCCGCCGTCTGCAGGAACGCTGGACCCAGGCATACCTGCCCTTCGCCGAGTTGACGGTCGGTGTCGCCAACCCGCCGGGCGAGATCACCGGGTACTCCCGCCGTCTCGACCTGCGGACGGCCGAACACGTCGTGCGCTACGAGGCGGGAGGAGCGGTGGTGGTACGGCGCACCGTGGTCTCGCACCCCGACCGGGCGCTGCTGATGACCATCGACGTCGCCTCGGGCCCCGGGGTCGACCTCACCGTCGGCCTCGACTCCCCTCTTCGGGTCCTGGAGCGCGGCTGCGGTGAGCGGCTGGCCTGGCTCACGACCCGGATGCCGTCCGATGTGGCTCCGCCGCACGAACCCGACGCGCCCTCGCCCGTCTATGACGACGACCGGGCCAGCCTGCGGGGAGCGGTGGCGCTCCACTGGTCGCACGACGGGGAGGACGTCGCCGCGGGCGAGGCGGCGGGCACCGGCCCGGGCGGCGACCCTGTGCTGGTGGCGCGGGGTGTGCGGCACGCCGAGATCGTGCTGACCACGGGCACGACCTTCACCGCGATCGGCGCGGAACCGCGCGGTGATGAGCGCGACGCTCTGGCGGCGGCCCGCCAGGACCTCGACGCGGCCGTACGGCGGGGCGCCGCCGCACTGCGTGAGCGGCAGAGCGCCGACCACGCCCGGTTGTACCAGCGGGTGGTACTCGAATGGGACGTCCCCGCCGACGAGCGGCTGCGGCAGTTGGCGTTCCTCTTCCACTACGGGCGCTATCTGCTGATCAGTGCCTCGCGGGCCGGTGGGCCGCCGGCCACGCTCCAGGGGCTGTGGAACGACTCGATGCGCCCCCCGTGGAGTTCGAACTACACCATCAACATCAACACCCAGATGAACTACTGGCCCGCGGACGTCACCGACCTGCCCGAGTGCCTGCCCCCGCTGTTCGACCTGGTCGAGGCGGTGAGCGTCCGGGGCGCGGAGACCGCGCGGAGGCTGTACGGAGCACGGGGCTGGTGCGCGCACCACAACACCGACGTGTGGGCCTACACCTCACCCGTAGGCCGGGGAAAGGCCGACCCCGCATGGGCGTTCTGGCCGCTGGCGGGAGCCTGGCTGTGCCGGCACCTGGCCGACCACGTGGCCTTCGGCGCCGGCCTGCCGTTCGCCCGGGAACGCGCCTGGCCGATTGTCCGGGGCGCGGCGCGGTTCCTCCTCGACTGGCTGGTGGAACTGCCTGACGGCACGCTCGGCTTCTCCCCCTCGTCGTCGCCGGAGAACCGCTTCATCACGCCGACGGGCCCGAGGGCGGTCGATGTGAGTTCCGCGATCGACATCGGCATCGCGCGCGAGGTGTTCACCTCGGCCACCGCTCTGGCGGAGCTGGCAGGACAACCGGACGACCTCGTGGCCGGGGCCGCGCGGGCCGCGCTGGGCCGGCTGCCGGGGCCGGAGACCGACGAGGACGGGACGGTACGGGAATGGCGGGGCCCGCACGTCATGGCGGAGCCGGCCCACCGGCACCTGTCACCTCTCTACGAGGCGTTTCCCGGGACCGGCGTACGGGCGGAGCACGCGACCGCGGTGGCCCGGACACTCGACGTACGCGGTGACGACTCCACCGGCTGGTCGCTCGCCTGGAAGCTGGCGCTGCGCGCCCGGCTGCGCCATACCGAGCGGCTGCCCGCCCTGATCGATCTGGCGCTGCGTGAGGTGGATCCGGCGGCGGTGGGTGAGCACGGCGGCCTCTACCCCAATCGTCTGTCGGCCCATCCGCCGTTCCAGATCGACGGCAACTTCGGGTTCACGGCGGCGATCGCGGAGTGCGTGCTGCAGAGCCACGCCGGCACCGTCGACCTGTTGCCGGCACTGCCGTCCGACTGGCCCGCCGGACGGATGCGGGGGCTGGTGGCACGGCCCGGTGCCGTGGTGGACCTGGCCTGGGACGACGAGCGGCGGCTGATCGAGGCGCGGTTGCGCCGGCGCTCGGACCGGGTGGGTACCGTGCGGGTGTCGCTGGGCGACGCGTCGGTGGAGGTGGATCTGGCCCGCGGGCCATGGACCGTGCGTCCCGGCGCGGGCGGGCGGTTGCTGGCCGTGGAGGGCTGAGCGAAGCCCCCGCCCGGGCTCCGGCGGGGGCGGGCGGCCGCTCGACCTGGCGTGATCCCGGTACACTCGCAGCACGCCAGGCGGCGCCGTTCACCGCAGAGGGAGTCATGGCCAAGGTCGGGATCAGCGACGTCGCGGCGCGAGCCGGCGTCAGCGAGGCCACAGTCAGTCGCGTCATCAACCGCCGCGGGGTCGTCGCGACGGCGACACGGCGCCAGGTGGAGGAAGCGATCCGCGAGCTGGGCTACGACCGCGGGGGACAGAGCCAGCTGGTGGTGGTGCTCACCCCCGGGCTGGCCCAGCCGTTCTTCGGCCACCTGTGCGAGCTGATCGAGTCGGCGCTCGCGTCGCAGGGCTTCCGGGCCATCGTGGCCTCCACCACCGTGGGCGGGCTTCAGGAGATCGACTTCATCTCCTCGACGATGGACCTGGGCATCGCCGGTGCGGTCTTCGCGTCCGCCAGCAACACCCTGATCGGCGCCGACCCGACCGTCTACCAGTTGCTCGCGGAGCGCAAGATCCCCTTCGTGCTGGTGAACGGCGCGATCGAGGGTCACCCCTCGCCCAGTTTCTCGACCAATGACGCCGTCGCTGCGGAGCTGGCGGTCGACCACCTGTGGGGGCTCGGTCACCGCGACATCGGCTTGATCGTGGGACCGGTGGGGAACCGGCCGAGCGAGCGCCGGCTGGCGGGGTTCGTCCAGTCGATGACCGCGCGCGGTGTCGCCGATCCGCAACGGCTGGCCGTCCGGCAGGTCTACAGCGTCGAGGGCGGCATGTCCGCCGGCGAGACGCTGCTCGACCTGGGGGTGACGGCGATCGTCGCGGCCAGCGACTACATGGCTCTCGGCGCGATCCGGGCCGCCCGCCGCCGGGGGATGTCGATCCCGGAGGACCTGTCGGTGGTCGGCTACGACGACTCGCAGGTCATGGACTTCGTCGATCCGCCGTTGACCACGGTGCGTCAGCCCGTCGAGCGGCTCGCGCAGTCGGTGTCGACGGCGATGGTGCACTTGGTGAACCGCAAGTTGGTCCCCTCGGGCGAGCTGCTGTTCGACCCGCAGCTGATCGTGCGCGGCTCCACTGCGCCGCCGCGCTCCTGAAGCGTTCCGCGTCCCGCTGACACCTTTGCCGGTTCCGATCGCCCACACACAACCGGGCGCATGACGCCGGTGGTCCCTCCACCCTGCCGACTCGTAGCTCGTCAGCTCCATCCATTGACGGGTGATTGACGGGCCTTTCATAGACACGTCATCCGCCGACCGCACACATGCCCAGCGCAGGCCCGGAACGAGCCGAGGGGCTGCTCCGTGCGAGGCATGGCGCACTTTCGGACACACATCGGACGTTCGCGACGCTGCTCGTCTCAGCTCTGCCTGCGATGATGAGCACACGTGTGCCGTTGAACAGGTTTGAAACATCGATCCATTGACGTGAAGTTGACGTGCGTGTAACACTCCCTTTCATGGCGCAGGGACCACTATTTCCGCAGCCCTCCACACGTCTCAGCGGCTCCAGGCCGCGAAACACCGTGCTTCACGCTCGATCCAGCATGACGGATCTTGTCGAGTCTTTCATTTGGGCGTCACAGCGAGCCCGGGAGTGGGTGCAGACCGGACGGCGCGCGGACTTCCTGCCGAGCTACTGGGCGGGCCTCACCGACCGGCCGATGTTCTACTCACGGGATCTGGCCCACCAGATGCTCGGCGGCCACCTCCTCGGCCTCGACACCGAGAACCTGGCGATGCTCCGGCACTTCGCCGCCTCCGCCACCGAGCGGCGCGGCTGGTACCCGTTGTGGGCGTTCCTGTTCGACGGCACACCCGCGGCCATCGACTACCACGACGACGACGACTTCGTCCGCGAGATCCCGGCGCCGTTCGAGCTGGTGGAGAAGGCCGTCGAGCAGTACCGCTGGACGCGCGACGAGCGGTTCCTGCGGACGCCGGAGATCTCCTCGTTCATCCGCACCACTCTGACCTCGTTCGTGCAGGCCCACGACCCACTGGGCACCGGAGTAGCCGGTGAGCGCGGCAGCGGCCAGATCTTTCAGGGCACGGCCACGTACAACGAGGTGGAACATCCGCCGCACCTGCTGGTGGCGGCCGACGGCATCGCCAGCCAGTGGGCGGCCCACGCCGCGCTCGCGGGGGTCGCGGCCGATGCCGCGCTGGACCCGGAGTTCGCGCGCTGGAACGCCGAACGGGCGACGGTTCTGGAAACCGAGTTCGCCGAGGGCTGGTGGCTGGCGGAACACGAGCACTACACGGCCGGCTTCACCCGCGAGGGGCCGGTCAGCGGATTCGGGCTGGAGAGCACGTGGTTCCCGGCGGTCAAGGGCCTCATGCGGCCCGGCGACCGGGGAACCGCCCACCTGGACTTCCTCAGCGCCTGCCTGGAGAAGAGCCCGCCGCACAACATCGAAGCCTTCACCTACCTGCCCGAGGCGTATCTGCGTTACGGGCGTGACGAGGAAGCCCTTCGGTGGATCCGGTTCCTGGCGGAATCCCGCGCGGACTACCCGGAGGTGCCGTTCACTCATGTCGCCCACATCGCGACCGGCCTGACCGGCCTGAGCGTAGGACCACGCGACGGCGACGTACGCACCCGTTCGCACATCCCGGCGGACGCCTGGCTGGAGGTCGACCAGATCGCCGCCGGCACCTCGACCATCGGTGTCCGCCACGAGGGACACGAGGCGAGCGAACTGTGGGTGACCGCCGGCAGCGGCGTCACCTGGACCAGCACCTGGCCGGACGGCCGCACCACCCGGGTGGACGTCCCCGTCGGCGGACGGGTGCGCGTCACCGCCGACGCTGACACCACCGCGACTCCTCTACGGAAATGAACCGCAACACCTCCCCAACGGCACCGAATCGAACGACAAGGACCTTCCCGTGTTGAGAACCGCAGTGACAGCCGCCATAGTCGTCGGCTGCATGGCCTCCCTCGCCGCGTGCAGCAACGAGAGCGGGGCCACCCCTGGAGACAGCGGCGACGATTCCGCGTCCATCTCGTTCGCCTATTGGGGCAGCAACGAGGAGAACGCGACGATCAAGAGCATGGTCGCCGCCTTCGAGAGGGCCCACCCCGACATCCACGTCGAAGCCAACTGGATCCAGAGCGACTACGAGCAGAAGCTCCAGACGTCCATCGCCGGCGGTGACGCCCCCACCGTGGCCGCGATCTCCAACACCTCGCTGCCGAGCTTCTTCACCGTCTTCAAACCGGTCACCGTCGACAAGAGCGCGTACTACTCCCCGGCCGTCGCCAAGGCGGGCAACGTCGACGGCACCGACTACGCCGTTCCATTCGTGGCCAAGAGCAAGGTCATGGCCATCGACAAGACCAGCTTCACCAAGGCCGGCCTCCCGGTGCCCTCGGGCACGACGCCGCTCAGCACCCGGGACTTCGTCGCCGCCGCGAGGAAGATGACCAGCGGCTCCGGATCGTCCAAGGTCTACGGCTCCGCACCTCTGTGGTACGACGGATGGCTGTTGGCCGACGGGGGCTCCTACTACAACGCCGACGGCACGAAGTGCACGATGGGCGACGCGGCGGGAATCCGGGCCGCGAAGACCGTGGTCGACTCGGTGAAGCCCAACGGCTTCACACCGACCTCGATCGCCGCCCAGGGCCAGGACATGTTCCAGTGGCTGGCACAGGGGAAGGTCGCGACGCTGCCCGACTTCGGCCCCTGGAACATCTCGAAGTTCGCCGCGCTGGACTCTTCCCGCTTCGCTCTCGTCCCCATGCCGGGCCGCGGTGAGCCCATGGAGGTCGACGGCCTCGGCATCGCCAAGAGCGCGAGCGCCGCGCAGGTCAAGTCCGCCGAGACCTTCACGAAGTTCATGAGCACCGACCCGGCCGCCCAGAACCTGCTGGCGTCCAAGAAGTCCGCGTTGGGCGTGCCCGTGGTCGACGACTCGCTCGCCGCCTTCAAGTCCGCCGCGCCCAAGGCCAATCTCCAGGCGTTCGTCGACGCCGTCGAGCACGCGGTGACCACCCCGTATGTGAAGAACAAGGTCCAGATCGAGAGCACCTTCTCGACCGCGCTGAACTCCCGCACCGCGATCGGGACCGGCCACGAGGACCCGGCGACCGTGCTGCCGCAGCTTCAGGACAAGTGCCAGCAGATGCTCGACGCGACCAAGTAACCCCTAGGCGGACGGCCGCGAGCGGCACCGAGAAGGACCGATCCTCAACATGTCAGAGATAGTGAAGGGCCTGGAGGGCCTCCTCGCACGGTTCCACCTGGATGTGGCACTCCAGCCCATCGTCGCCTTCGTCATCATGGTGGCCGTCGTCTTCGGGCTTCTCGGGGCCGCCATGTGGCTCGCCGTGAGACGAAGGTGGATCGGTCGCGCGACCGCGGCGTTCTGGCTCTTC
Source organism: Streptomyces flaveolus (assembly GCF_000716535.1). GTDB lineage: Bacteria > Actinomycetota > Actinomycetes > Streptomycetales > Streptomycetaceae > Streptomyces > Streptomyces flaveolus_A. Next base: position 12,246 of record NZ_JNWV01000023.1, read on the forward strand.
GTCTCCCCCTGGATCGTCGGCTTCCTGCTCTTCACGGGCGGTCCGATGGTCTACTCCCTGCTCCTGTCGTTCACCCACTGGGATCTGCTGAGCCCGGCGAAGTTCGCCGGGCTCGCCAACTACCGGCAGGCGCTGCACGACCCGGATGTCGGACAGGCCGTCAAGGTCACTCTGCTGTACGCGGTGCTCAGCGTCCCGGCGCAGACGGTGCTGTCGCTCGCGGTGGCGCTGCTGATGAACGTGAAAGTCAGCGGCATCCATGTGTTCCGCACCATCTGGTATCTGCCCTCCCTCGTGAGCGGGGTCGCCCAGACCGTGCTGTTCATCTGGGTGTTCAACCCCGAACACGGCCTGGTCAACGGGGTGCTCCGGGCGCTGGGTGTCGAGGGTCCGAAGTGGCTCTTCGACCCTGACTGGGCGCTGTCGGCGGTCGTCCTCATGAGCCTGTGGACCGTCGGCGGAAACATGATCATCTATCTGGCAGGGCTTCAGGACATACCGTCCGAACTCTACGAGGCGGCCGCACTCGACGGCGCCGGCCGCCTCCGCGTCCTATGGAACATCACCATTCCGCAGATCAGCCCGGTCATCTTCTTCAACGTGGTGACAGGACTCATCTACGCGATGCAGACCTTCACCCAGGGCTACGTCATCACCCAGAACGGCGGCGGCCCCTCCAACTCCCTGCTGTTCTACGTCGTGTACCTGTACCAGAACGCGTTCAAGTTCTTCCAGATGGGCTATGCCTCGGCCCTCGCCTGGATCCTCTTCCTCATGATCATGGTGCTCACGGCGATCGTCTTCCGGGGCAGCAGTTTCTGGGTCTACTACGAATCCCAGCGTCCCAAGGAAGGGAGGCGGCGTGTCCGCGCCAAGTAAGACGATGCCTCGCGCACGGGCCGAAAGGACCGCGCACGACCGGCGATCGCGGCACGACGGGACGCCGGCCGCGCGCTACACCGCGCTCGCCGTTCTCGTCGTGGGCTCGGTCGTGTTCGTCTACCCCTTCCTCTGGATGATCGCGACGGCGCTGCGCACACCGGAAGGTGTCTCCAGCGGGGGAATCGCGTTGTGGCCCGTCCAGTGGCAGTGGTCGAACTTCTCCAGCGGCCTCGACTCGTTCCCTTTCTGGCGGTACTTCCGCAACTCGCTGCTCAGCACCCTGGTGCCGGTGGTGGCGGTCGTCTACTCGTCGTCACTGGTGGGTTTCGCGTTCGCGCGGATCCGGGCCCGCGGTTCGAACGTGCTGTTCGGGATCGTGCTGGCGACTCTTCTGCTGCCGCAGGAGGTGACGATCGTTCCGCAGTTCATCCTGTTCAAGAACCTCGACATGATGAACACGTTGTGGCCGATCATCGTGCCCACCTTCTTCGGGTCGGCCTTCTTCATCTTCCTGTTCCGCCAGTTCTACCTGCGGCTGCCGGAATCACTGACGGACGCCGCCATCCTCGACGGCGCCGGATGGTTCCGCATCTGGTGGTCGGTCTACCTACCGCTGTCGCGCCCGGTGCTGATCGCGACCGCGGTCCTGCAGTTCATGTCGTACTGGAACAACTTCTTCCAGGCCGCGATCTACATCACCGACGACAAGTGGAAGACGCTGCCGCTGGCACTCGCCGGATTCCAGTCGGTGAACGGCACCAACACACCACTGCTCATGGCCACGACCGTCGTCGTGACCCTGCCCTGCGCACTGATCTTCTTCCTCGCACAACGCCACATCATCGGCGGAATCTCCTTCTCTGGAAACAAATGACTGACACTCGATCCCTGGCACCGGCGTCCTTCTGGGTGCCCGGGCGGGACCACGCCCCACCGCAGGAACCCGTGCTCCTGGGCGCGACCGCGGCGGCATGCGGGCTTCGGCTCCAGGCGACCGACACCGCACAGGCGACCGAAAGGGACGCCGGGGTGTGGGAGGTCTCGTTCCGCACCGGCCGTGCCGCGCTGGAGCTGACCGTCCTGATCCCGGCGGCGGACGCGGTCACCTGGTGGCGTCCGGGCAGCACCGCGCCACACGCCACGATCCCGCCGTCCTGGGGAGACCCGGCCGACACCACGGCGCTCGCCGGCATCCCCATCGGTGCCCTGCTGGTGCGCCAGGACCGGACCGGTCTCGTCTACGCGCTCGACGCGGGCAGCCACCGCACCTCCGTGCGGGCCGGACTGGTCGAGGAAAGCGCGGACTTCGCGGTCATGGTGACCGTGGAGGACGCCCCGCCCGGCGAGGAGATCCGGCTGCTGCTCGACGTCTCCGGCCGCCGTTTCGCCGAGGCCGTACCGGACACCGGGCGCTGGCTGCAACGGGACAGCGTGCCGGCGGTGGCACCCGGCGCGGAGGACGCGGTGCTGTGCACCTGGTATTTCGCCCACCAGGACGTCACGGCCGCGGCAGTACTGGCCCAGGCCGACCGCGCCGCCGCGCTCGGTTTCGGCGTGGTCATCGTGGACGACGGCTGGCAGACCACGTCCCTGGCCCGCGGCTACGGCTCGTGCGGCGACTGGGAGGCGGCCGCGGAGAAGTTCCCCGATCCGGCCGGCATGATCGCCGATCTCCGCGCGCGGGGACTGCGCACCATGTGGTGGGTGGGCACCCCATTCCTGGGGTTCAGCGCACGCGCTCGTGATGCCGGTCTCGCCACGCGGTACGAGGAGACCGAACTCGACACGGCGGTCCTCGACCCGCGGGACGAAGCCACACGTCGCCACCTCGTGGAGCGCATCCGTGACCTCGTGGTGAAGACCGGCGCGGACGGCGTCAAGCTCGACTTCCTCGAACGGTTCGGCACGCCGGTGGCGGACGATCCGTCGCCCCACTCCCCCGTGGCGGCGACCGTGCGGTTGCTCGCGGAGATCACGGACGCCATCGGGGAAGCCGGTCCCCAGCCGCTGATCGAGTTCCGGGAGCCGTACGTGCACCCGGCCGTCGGCCGGTTCGCCACCATGCTCCGCGTGGGTGACTGCCCGCTGAGCGCGACCCAGAACCGGGTCGGCATCATCGACCTGCGCATGGCCCGGCCCGGCACGCCGATCCACAGCGACCCGATCATGTGGGCCGCGGACGACACCGCCGAGCGCGTCGCACACCACCTGATCAACGCGCTGTTCGGTGTCCCGCAGGTGTCCGTGGACCTCGTACGGCTCGACGACGCGCCGTCGGACGCGCTGGCGTTCTGGCTGCGCGTGTGGCGCGTGTACCGGCAGACGCTGCTCCACGGCGAACTGCTCCCCGAGCGGCCCGACCTGCTCTACCCTCTGATCGCCGCCCACGACGGCGACCGACACGTCGTCGCCCGCTACGCGCCGCAGGCGGTGACCCTGCCGAAGGGACCGTGGCGTGAGGTACTGATCGCCAACGCGGACGACAGCGCGCCGCTGGTGGTCAACGACGCGTTCCCGATGAGCGTCCGGCTGGAGATCTGGGACGCGCGTGGCCGTCGAACCCACCGGTCGCTCGCGGAGCTGGCGTCCGGGCCGTCGGTCCTCCCGGTGCCTTCCGGTGGTCTGGCCCGTCTCAGCCACCCGGACCTCGACCCAGGCCCGGAACTGTGACGGCGGGTGGACCCTGCCGCCGGCCGCGCAGCGGGACTCCACCTTCACCTGCCTGGGCGCAGTGCCCTCGTCCGGCCGGGCCGACCCCTCAGACGGCATGCGCGGGCGACGGGGTCGGCCGGGCGGACCCGCTCCCGCCGTGGAGCGGGTCGGGGCGATCGATCATCCCGTGGCCGTACGCGGCTCACGCCGGCACCGTCACCCGTCCGGCCGTCATGTCATTCGCCCGGTCCTCGGGCAGGGCGCACCGGCCCCGGGCCGTCGGCAAGCGCCTGTCCGGCCGCCACGGCGCACCGGCTGGAGGGACCCGTCCGCCTTGTTCGAATTGACGCCGGGCTGCCGCGGGCTCGTACTGAACACGACGGGCTCTTGGCAAAAGTTTCCCCGTCAACTTCCATCCTCCGCAACATCTCCCCTCTCTGGGAGTCACCATGACGGTGCAGCAACAGACAGCGACGACCCAGACGGTTCTGGTGTACGAGGACGACCCCGGGTTCCCTCCCCGGGTCAACATGCCGGTACCGCATCCCGTTCCCCAGCTCGACACGCAGCCGTTCCCGACGGCCATCGCGGACACCGCGCCGCAGCCGGACGGTGCCGGGCCGGGCACCGAGGCGTTCCGCTACTGGGTGGCGGCCGACGCCCTCAGCCGGGCCGCCCAGACCTGGGGGCCGCTGGTTCCCACCGGAACCCAGTGGCACCCGACGGTCGGTCGCGCCCTCACCGCGCACCTCAACGCGGGAGTCGACCTCAACGCCTTCTACGACCGTAAGGGCCTGTTCTTCTTCCGCAGCACGGTGGCGGGCGTCACCGTCGCCGCCTGCGAGAGTCCCGAGATCGTCGCGCACGAGACGGGGCACGCGATCCTCGACGCCCTGCGCCCCCAGCTGTTCAACGCCGCGAGCGCGGAGACAGCCGCCCTGCACGAAGCCTTCGGCGACATCAGCGCGCTGTTGGCCTCGCTCCGGCTGGAACCGCTGCGGATCGCGGTACTGGCCGAGACACAGAGCGACCTGGAGCTGTCCTCGCGGGTGTCGAGGATGGCCGAGCAACTGGGCGCCGCGATCCGGCAGGGCCACCCGAACGCGGTCGACCCCGACTGCCTGCGCAACATGGCGAACAACTTCTTCTACCGCGACCCGGTCCACCTGCCGCCCAGCGGGCCCGCGAACACGCTGTCCAGCGAACCGCACTCCTTCTCCCGAGTGTTCAGCGGCGCCTTCCTGAAGATCGTCGCCGGCATCTTCCGCCAGCAGGACCTGCAGGACCAGGCCGGCCTGGCCAGGGCGGCCGAGATCGCGGGACAGCTGCTGGTGGACGCCGTCGTGGCCGCGCCCGTGGTGTCCGCGTACTACGCGCAGGTCGCGGGTCACATGATCGCCGCGGACCAGCGCCGCAACGGCGGCAGATACGGCCCGTCCCTGCGCTCGGCGTTCGTCCGCCACGGCATCCTCGCCCTGGAGGCCGCCACGTCCATCACCGAGCCGGAGGTGGCTCGCCGAGGCGCCGGAATGGCGGAGGTGACTCCGGGCGGCAGTGAGGAGGAGGGGCTGACGGCCGTCACGGTCCACGGGGCGATGTACGGCATCACCCAGTCCCTCACCCTGTCCGCCCCCGCGCAGGAGCGGCGCTTCGGCATCGCGAGCTCCGACCCCGCGGGCGGCTCGGTGCGGCCCTCCGACCCCGAGCAGGTCGCCACGTCGTACCTGGAGGACCTCTTCAGGCGGGGCCGCGTCCACGTGCCCGAGGAGCACCGGACCGCCGCGGCGTTCGTCGACGACAACCCCGCCCGGCTGAAGACCCATGAGATCAGCCGGAGCACGACCGGTGAGGGGCTCGCCCTGGTCCGAAGGTGCTTCGACTGAGTGCTCGTCCGGGTCAACGGAAGCGCAGACGGCGGACGGTGAGCCGTCCGTCGTCCTCGCTCGTGACGACGTGCGTGGTTCGCGGCGTCGGCTCCTCGCCCTCGTACACCGCCTCGCCCCGCGCCAGCAGATCACTGATGAACTTCTCGGACGCCCGGCGCTCGGCGTCGTCCACCGGTCCGCTGTCCACCAGTTCTTGCAGGTCCACCGGGAAACCGGCGCGTTCGAGTGCTTCGGTGCCCCGCGTGGTCACCATCGCGAGCACGAGCCGTTCGGAGACGCGCCGCACGACGACGGCCTCCGTGTCGTTCACGGCTGTGGTCAGCTCGGGCAGGCCCCGGCCGTCCGGCAGTTCGATCCACGCCCGGTGCACCGGACGGTTCTGAGTCGCGGCGCGGGCGAACACCGGGTCGGCCGCCGTGCGCATCCCCGCCTCGCGGGCGAACGCGCGCTCCCGGGCGTCCTCGCCCACGAAGACGCAGTCGTCGGCCGTGGCCTCCCCCGCGCCGGCGACCGCCCGGTCGAAGATCCCGCGACCGTCCTTCGCCCCCCAGTGCACCAGAGCCTCGTCCGCGAACCGGCCGGGGAACGCCTCGTGCAGCGCGGCCGCGGCACGTGACGCGGCGCCGGCGCCCGGTCCGGGGTCGGAGATGATGCCGGTGCGTACGTCGCGGAGGGCGTCGAGCACGGCCATGACGCGCGGTCGGGGGTGCAGTGTCAGAGAGCCGTCGGGCTCCACGCGCGCATCCGCCAGGGTCCCCCCGACGTCGAAGAAGATCACAGGCATGTGAAGTGCCTCCCCACGACGGCCGCTTCCGAGTCTGGCCCACCTGGGTGAGACCCTGCCTTCCCTGCGGTGCGGGGAAGGCAGGGCGCCAGCTGTGCCCACTGCGCGTCGGTGCGCGGGCGCGCCCGCCCGTGGTCAGCGAGGCTGGTAGGCGGTGGCCAGCACGGAGACGGTGACCTGATCGGGCAGGAGCCCGTCATCGTTCAGGTCCGCACGGTTCAGGTGGCGTGCGCTCGGCGTCATCGCCAGCAGGTCCAGGACATCCCGCCTGGCCAGGGCCGCGGGGTACTCGACCTGTTCGGTGACGACGGCCTCGAAGAAGGGGTTCAGCGCCCGGTGCAGGCGCTGTTCCTTGACCGGGTCGATCGTGACCATCGCAGGCACTCGGCCGCGCAGCTCGACGAGGTGCCGGTCGGTGGGACGGACCACGATCAACCGGCCGGACGGGCGCAGCACGCGGTGGAACTCGGGCGGGTTGCGCGGGGCGAACACGTCCAGCACGACATCGGCCACCCCGTCGGCCAGCGGGAAGGGGCGGAAGACGTCCCAGGCCACCGCGGCGGCTCGCTCATGGGCACGGGCTGCCGAGCGCAGCGCGCGCACCGATGTGTCCAGACCCAGACCACGGGCGCCGGGCAGCTGGTCGAGCACGCCGGCCAGGTAGTAGCCCGTGCCGCATCCCGCGTCCACAACCGTGGCCTGCTCGGACACGGCGTCGGCCGCCAGGCGGGCCCCGGCTTGGCGGATGGGCGCGTAGGCACCGGTGGACAGGAACCGGTCTCGGGCCTGGGCCATGGCTGCGTCGTCGCCGCTGGTGGCGCGGGTGCCCGTCAGCAGGCCGGCGTAGCCGTGGCGGGCGATGTCGAAGGTGTGACCCGCCGGACAGCGCAGTGCGCCGCGGTCGGGGTGCAGGCGACGCGTACGGCAAGTCGGGCAGCGCAGCAGATCGAGTGACCGTTCGAGGGCAGGGGGAAGCGACACAGGCACAAGGCACTCCTGGCGAAGGGGGAAGGGAAGAGACCGTGCCTGCACGCGCGCTCAGAGCGTCACTGCCCCATGAAGGGGCGGACAGCGTCGGGAGGGTGGTTCACGGAGCAGGCACACGAAGGAGGGCGACGCCGTCCGGCATCGCCCTCAACGCCTTCCGATCACAGGAAGCAGCAGTGCGGGGTGCTCATGAATGCCACGTCATGAGTCTACGAGCATCGGACGAAGCCCGGCACTCCCCGTCGGAGTCGGAGTGGGCGTGCCGGATCGACGCCGTCTTCGTCCATCGGCCGAGGCCGTGTCCACGGTGTACGGGCAGGGACTTACTCCACGAACACGCCTGCGTCCGCTGCTACTGTTTGCGGTTCAAGTAACCCAGGGGGAAGTCGTGTTCACGTCGGTTACCACGGACTGGCCGTGGCTGTTGGCTGTCGCTGCCCTTGTGATCCACTGCTCCGCCATGGCGAAATGGATACCGTTCCAGAGGTTCTGGACGGTTTACCCCTTCATCTGGGTGGTGTGCGGCACCGGAGCGGTGGCATTCGGATCCTGGCGCGGCTTCCCGCTGTCAGACATGCTCGTCCTGTGCTCGTTCGCGCTCATCGGGCTGACGATCGGCATGTATCCGACTCGCAAGCTGTTCGCAGTCTGGGCGCACGAGATCAACGAGGGAGTGACGCGCGAGCGGTACGACTATCCGCGCTCACACCTGGCATTCTGCGGCGTCTCCGTGCTCGTCATGCTGGCCGCCGCTGTACTCGTGACCCACTGATACGTGACCCACTGACACGCCGTTGGCGGGCGGGACGGCCGTATTCGGCATACGTGTCACCGATCGCACGACAGCAGGTGCGGCAGAGGCAGCAGTCGAGAGCAGAGCGAGATCGGCGTCGAACAGAAGCCGGCGCGTCACGCCGTACTGCCGCACAATCAGGCCAATCGCGGTGGCGTCCCCTTCGGTAGCGGGTCAGGCAACGCCCCCTCAGGGCTATACCGGCGCTGCCGTGTTCACACGTGACCGCGCGACGCGTCTGCGGTCGGCCGGTGTCCGGCCGACGCGGCTCAGCGCTGAGGTGTGGCACCCGTACACACACCCGTTGGACGATGTACGGCGGGCGGTGCGGGCCCGCTGACCGACCCGCCGGTAGGCGGGCCGCCCCACCCCACACGGTGGCTTGAAACCAATCGTCACCTGGTTGACCGGTAACTCACACACATGCCACGATCATCACCGCCTCGACCGGTGATGCCCCTGGTGTTCAGTCGAGGCCCCTCCATGACTCTCGCCCGAGACCATCACGAAACGAGCTGTCGCTCGTCCGAGGAACGGAAGTCTTATGGGTATGACCGACCACACTGGACGCGGCAACACCGGTCGTCGCGGCTTCCTGGGCCTTGCCGCAGGTGCCGTCGCCGTCACGCAGATGGGCCTGACCGGTCAGGCGCAGGCAGCGACCAGCGGGGCGTCGCCGGCGAGCGCCGCCGCCTCTGGCGACGCGCGGCGAAGTGCCGCTGTCCGTCCCTTCCGCGTCAGGGTCCCGCAGAAGGAGCTCAACGAGCTTCGGCGGCGCGTGAAGCAGACGCGGTGGCCGGACAGGGAGACGGTCCGCGACCGGTCGCAGGGCGCCCAACTGGCGAAGCTCCGCCCGCTCATCGAGTACTGGGGCACCGGGTACAACTGGCGCAAGGCCGAGGCGAAGATCAACGCTCTGCCCCAGTTCATCACCGAGATCGACGGGCTGGACATCCAGTTCGCGCACATCCGCTCCCCGCATTCCGACGCCATGCCGATGCTGATGACGCACGGCTGGCCCGGCTCGATCGTGGAGCTGCTGAAGGTCGTCGCGCCCCTGACGAACCCGACAGCTCACGGTGGCCGGGCAGAGGACGCCTTCCACCTGGTCCTCCCGACGCTGCCCGGTTACGGCTTCTCGGGCAAGCCGACTTCGACCGGCTGGAACCCGGCCCGGGTCGCGGTCGCGTTCAACGAACTCATGCTCCGCCTCGGCTACACCCAGTACGTCTCCCAGGGAGGCGACCACGGCTCGATCATCTCCCAGGTGCTCGCTGCGCAGAAGCCCAAGGGGCTCCTCGGGATCCACGTCAACATGCCCGGGACGGTCCCCCCGGACGTTCTGCGTCACCTGCGCAACTTCGACCCCGCGCCGGCCAGCCTGTCGGAGCGCGAGAAGCTGGCCTACAACCGTCTGCTGCACTTCTACCGCGACGGCTTCGGATACGCGGCGATGATGAACCAGACTCCGCAGACGATCGGCTACGCGCTCACCGATTCGCCGGTCGCCATGGCGGCGTACTACTACGACAAGTTCGCGGAGTGGACCGATTCCGGCGGCGAGCCCGAGAAGGTCCTCACCTACGACGAGATGCTGGACGCCATCTCGCTCTACTGGCTGACGGGCACCGCGACGTCGTCGTCCCGTTTCTACTGGGAGGGCACGCAAGCAGGTGGAGGCCCCTTCAACGCCGTCGACATCCCCAGTCTCCCGGTCGCGGTGACCGTCTTCCCGGGCGAGATCTACCCTGCGCCGCGCAGCTGGGGCGAGCGGGCCTACGGCAACCTCATCCACTGGAACGAGGTCGACAAGGGCGGCCACTTCGCGGCCTGGGAGCAGCCGCAGCTACTGGCCGAAGAGCTCCGTACGGCGTTCAGGTCACTGCGCTAGGCCATGCCCTCGGGCGGCCTGCACACACGCCTCGCTCGCTCGGGGAGCAGGCCCACGCCAGAGCCGGCTCCCGGCCTGCCCGATCTCACGGTTTCCGCGAGCCCTTCCGCGTCCGCCTCGCCGAAGAGCAGCGCGTCGGGCAAGGCGTCCGAGGCCCTGGACGAGGACGCCGACGCCCGAGCCGTGAGCGGGCCCGCGCACCGGGACGACCACCCCGACAGCCCCGTCAGGAGTGGGAATGGTCAGCCACGCCCGGCAACGCCGCGGTTCCGCCTCCCCGCACTGGACGTTCCCGGCGGCATCCGCTCTTCCGGCGACCGGGGAACGCACCGCCCGGACGTCGGGGGCACACCCCCTCGGTGGCCCACCGCGATCGCCCCGCGACCTGCGGCGACGCGGTGCGCGCCCCGGTCCGCGCGCTCCTACAATGGCTGGGCGCCGACGAAGGGACGCCAGTGGCACGCAGCGCGAGGACAGGGACCACGGGTCCGGTGCGATGCGGCTTTGTCCGTGACGCCGCCGTGACGGCCGGTGGTGGCCGGGAAGGGACGAGGTTTCGTGCACTTCCCTGACGGGCCACGACTCGGCTCCCCCGCCTCCCTGGTCGGACGCGAGGACGACCTGGCCCGCGTCTCCGCGCTGCTGGAGCGCCATCCGGGCGGCACTTTGCTGCTGTCCGGCGAGCCCGGCGTCGGCAAATCGGCGGTGCTGGACGCCCTGGCCGGGGCCGCCGCGCGGGACGGTGCGCGGGTGCTGCGCGCGGCCGGTGCCGAATTCGAGGCGGACGTCGGTTACTCGGCGCTGAACCAGGTCCTGCTCCCGTTGCACGGCATCCTCGACCGGCTCGACGCCCTCGGCCGGGAGGCCTTGAACGTCGCTCTGGGTTTCGGCGCCGGACCGGCACCCAAGCGCCTGGTCGTCTGCAACGCGGCGCTGGCCCTGCTGCGGTCGGCGGCCGAGGACGAGCCCGTCCTGCTCGTCGTGGACGACCTTCCCTGGGTGGACCGCGCGAGCGCCGCCGTCTTCGGCTTCCTCGCCCGACGGCTGTCCGGCCACCGCATCCGCTTCCTCGCCGCTTCCCGTACAGGCACGGACAGCTTCTTCGACGGCACCGGCCTGCCGTCCTACGAGCTGCCCGCCCTCGGCCCGGAAGCCGCGGCCCGGCTCGTCGACGCGAACTTCCCCGACCTGGCGCACCCGGTGCGCCGACGGCTGCTGGAGGCCGCGCAGGGCAACCCGCTGGCCCTGCTGGAGCTGCCCGACGCGCTGCGCGCGGACCAGCGCCGGGCCCGGGAAGTCCTTCCGGCCGTGCTGCCACTGAGCGAGCGACTGAAGTCCCTGTTCGCCGGCCGTGTCCGTTCCCTGCCCGCCGCGACCCGCACACTGCTGCTGCTCGCCACGCTGGACGACACAGGCGATCTCGGCGTGCTGTCCGCCGCAGCGCGGGCCACGGACGGCGACGCGGACCTGAGCGACCTGGACCCCGCCGAGCAGGACGGGCTGGTCCGCGTGGAGGAGTCTCCGCGCCGCCTGGTGTTCCGGCACCCGCTGATCAAGTCGGCCGTCGTCGAGGAGGCCACCAGCAGCGCCCGGCGCGCGGCGCACCGCGCCCTGGCGGGGGTCCTGACCGACAAACCGGAACGCCGGGCCTGGCACCTGGGCGAGGCCACGCTCCAGCCCGACGAGGAGGTCGCCGCGCTACTGGAACACACGGCGCGGCACATCCAGGGCCGCGGGGACGCCGTCGCCGCGATCGCCGCCCTCACCCGGGCCGGCGACCTCAGCCCCCGGGACACCGACCGTGCCCGTCGGCTGGCGGAAGCCGCGTATGTGGGCGCCGAGGCGATCGGCGCGCTCAGCAGCGCGTCGGTGCTGCTGGAGGACGCCTGGCGGGCGGACCCCCGCCACGGAGCGTCGCTGCGGTCCGCCAACGCCGCCGTCCAGCTCGTGCTGAACAGCGACGGCGACCTGGCGACCGCCCACCGTCTGCTGGTCGGTGCCATCGAGGAGGGCGACCACGGCTTCGACGCCGAGGACCCGGCGCTCGTCGACGCACTGCACTTCCTGCTGCTGCTGTGCAACTACGGGGCCCGCGAGGAGTTGTGGGCGCCGTACCACGCGACCGTCGCCCGGCTGCGTCCCGCTCCCCCGCCACTGCTGCTGGTGGCTGCCCGCACCTGGGGCGACCCGGCGCACGCCGACGCCGCGACCCTGCGGGAACTGGACGAGATCATCGCCGGTACGACCCACGAGACCGACCCCGCCCGGATCGTGCGGGTGGGCACCGCCGCGGTCTACCCGGACCGGCTGGCGGCGGTCCGAGAGGCGGCCTGGCGGCTGGTACGGCAGGGCCGCGACGGCGGTGCGGTGCGCCGGCACATCGGCGCGCTGCTCCACCTGTGCCTGGAGGACTACCACCGGGGCAAGTGGGCCTCGGTACTGGAGCTGTCCGAGGAGGGGCTGACGCAGTGCGCGAAGTCCGGGTACTCGGTCTGCACCTGGTTCTTCCAATACACCAAGGGCCTGGTGACCGCGTCCCGGGGCGACACCGAGACGGCTCACGCGCTCGCCGAGGCCATGATCAGCTGGGCGGCGCCGCGTGGCATCCGGCAGGCCGTCCACTGCGCCCTGCACGTGCACGCCCTGGCGAACATCGCCGACGGCGACTTCGACGCGGCGTACGGCAAGCTGACCGCCATCAGCCCCGCCGGGAGCTTCCCCCCGTACATCGCACACGCCTCGTGGGTGTTCTTCGAGCTGGTGGAAGCCGCGGTCCGTACCGACCGGCGCGCCGAGGCGGTCGCACACGTGCGCGCCCTGCGCGAGGAGACGACCATCGCCGGGCTCTCGCCCCGGCTGGCCGTACTGGCCGACGCCGCCGAGGCGCTGGCCACGGAGGACGACGCCGAGGCGGCCCGTCTGTTCGCCAGGGCGCTGGCCGCCGTGGACGCGGAGCAGTGGCCGTTCACCGTGGCCCGGGTGCGGCTCGCGCAGGGGGAGCGGCTGCGCCGGTCCCGCGCGCTGTCCGACTCCAAGGCTCCGCTGTCGGCGGCACTGGAGACCTTCGAGCAGCTGGAGTCCACCGGCTGGGCGGATCGGGCGCGCAAGGAGCTGCGGGCGGCCGGCCGGATCGTCCCGCGTGACGAGGGCGGGACCGGTGTCGCCCTCACCGCGCAGGAACGGGAGATCGCGGAACTCGCCGCGACCGGCCTGACCAACAAGCAGATCGCCGAACGGCTGTTCATCTCCCACCGCACGGTCGGCGCGCACCTGTACCAGATCTATCCCAAACTCGGCATCGCTTCCCGGGTGGCGCTGCGGGACGCGCTGCGGCGACAGGACACGGCCTGACGCAGATCGTCATGCCGGAGATCGGCCCCCGGTCACCGGCACCGCGGCGGCCGGTCAGATCAGGACCAGTACGGCGATGATGGCGATCAGGGTGATGACCGTGCTGGCGATGATCAGGCCGAGCCGGGCCGGTGCGTAGAGCCCGAGGTCGAGCTGACGGCCCACCGAGCGGTAGCGGATCGTGCCGTATCCGCTGATGAGGAGGCCGGCGAGCAGCATGATGGCCCCGGCGGCGACGGCATGGATTCCACGGTGCGGCGCGAACTTGGCCACGGCTACGCCCAGCGCGGCCATGCTGATGCCCGTGCGCAACCAGGCGAGGTAGGTCCGTTCGTTGGCCAGGTGGTCGCGAGCGCGGCTGCCGGTGTTGGGAGTCGCCCCCTTGGGCACGTCTTCACTCATCTGCGGTCTTTGCGTACGGCGGGTGGTGCCCAGCGCCCGCTGAGGACCTCCGGGCGGGGCGCGTACAGGCGCAGGGTGACGCCCAGCGGGCCCGTGGGGGCGGGCAGCCAGTTGGCTTCGCGTTCGGGGCCGGGGCGGGCGTGGCCGATGAGGATGTCGAGGGAGCCGTCGCCGTTGTAGTTCAGCCGATCGCGGTCGCCGAGGGCGAAGCGGTTCAGCTCGTTGGGTGCCTGGAAGCCGGCCGCGTCGTACATGGTGACCGACCAGAAGGCGGAGACCGGGGGCATCTCGTCGGCGTCGAAGTGCAGCACGTAGTCGCGCTCGCCCACCAACGGCTCTCCGTCGGCGTCGACGCCGAGAACCGGATACACGGCGTCTTCGGGCTGGTTGGCGCCCAGCCCGACCATGCTGACGACGGCGCGCTGGAAGTAGTCGTTGCCGTAGACCCCGATGTTCTCGGTGACGACCGCCCAGCCGTTGACCTGCCGTCCCAACGAGGTGCGTGCGGCGAGCATCTGCTGCTGGGCCTCGTCGACTCCCGCCTGGATCTCCGCGAGTTGCTCCGGAGTGAAGTCGCTGTCCGTGAAGGGGCGGCCGGGGACGAGACCGAGACCGGCGATGCGGGCGAGGACGGAGAAGTCCGTGGCGTGCGGGGGATGCACGCGCAGCAACTCGGCACCGCGGCGGAAGAAGTCGGCGGCGCTCAGCCCGTTGACGAGGGAGAGCGGTTCCCCGGTCGCGGGTTCGGCGCCCTGCTCCGCCGGACCGGGCGCCGGTGTGCGCGGGGTGATCGTGTAGCCGTCCTGGATGTCGTTGACGAACTTGTAGTCGTCGGGACCGTTGGTCTGCGTCCGGCCGATGACCCACACGTAGGGCGTCGGCGCCTGGATGATCGTGGCGCCCTGGGGATCTCCGACCTGTTCACCCGGCGCCACCAGGGTGTAGCGCTGTGTGCCGGTGCCTGTCGTGCGCTTGCCAGGCGCGGCGAACACGTCCGTCCACATGTCGAGCATCGGCAGCAGGAAGTACCTGTCCCCGGTGTCCTGTACGGATATGTCGACCGGTCCCCGGGTCAGGTCCAGCCAGGCGGCCGAATACAGGGTGTCGAAGTTCGGGCGCACCACGAGCCGGAAGTCCGCGGGCGGGAACTCACGGATGTGGTGGAACTGGTTGGGCGGCCCGAGCCCGGGTTTGACACCCGCCGGCACGCTCACGCATTGTTCGCGCGTGACGTCCATCGTGACCAGCGGATACAGGTAGATGTAGGCCTCACGGCTCAGTGTCCGCAGGTCATCGGCCAGCTTCGTCATGACGCTGCTCCTGCCCTCGGTACTCGGGGACGAAGGGCGGTGCGCCCCTCCTCAGGCTGGCACGGTCCTCAGTCGTTGGCGACGCGAGGCGGAAGGCGGTGAGCCGGCTGACCGACCCCGACTGACGAGCGTGCGTGGTGTCCGCGCGGCTTACGCGGCTCTCGGTGCCGTGGACGATCCCGGTTTACCCGCGTCCGCGTGGCCGGTCTCCGACGAACCGACCTGTCCCCGTCGCCGCCGGGCGGCCGGCGCGGGCTTGAATGCAACCGGGCGGAGTGTGCACCGCGGCACCGGTCGGCCCGACGGCAGCATCGAGATCGAGACGGCGGAGCTGGTGGCGCCGTGCCGGCACACGTAGCGGCTCCGATCGCCGCCCTCACGGCCCCGCCGCACGGTCGGTGACGAGTTGTCAGTCCGTGGCCTCACGCTGTACGGCCTGCCGCCGGCGCCGCCCTGTGGGCCGTCGGACGCCGTCGGCACGGGTCGGGCGAACGAGGCACGCGAACAGGTGGGGCGGGCCGGCCTGGGCGGACCGCGCCGGAGGCACGCACGAACGGAGACTGCCGCGAGCGGGGGCGCCTCGCCACGGAGAGTCGCCTCGCCGACGACCAGGAAACCGTCGCGGGCGTGAAGACGTTCCCACGCCTGCCCCGCTCCCCCCGAGGTGAGCGACGGGATCTCGGCCTCCGGGTGACCCACGTGTGGATGTCCTCCCCGTACAATTTGGAGCCGAACGATCGCCGTCCCTCCGGGCGCGCGGTCCAGGGACGACGTGAGGGAGCCACGGTGCCCAGCCAGCGGTCCATCAGCGAGGCGGAGAAGCTCGCCGCGGAGAAGCTCGGCGACATCCCCCTGCGTCGCGAGCAGATGGCCGCGGTGGCCAACATCTACCGGGCCGCGTCCGCCGTGCGCCAGCACCTGGAGAACTCTGTGCTGCGCGGCTCGGACCTGACCTGGACCGCCTTCGTGGTGCTGTGGGTGGTGTGGGTGTGGGGTGAGTCCGAGACCCGGCACGTGGCCGAGGAGGCGGGCATCTCCAAGGGCACGCTGACCGGTGTCTCCCGCACGCTGGAGTCGCGCGGGCTGCTGCGGCGCGCCGGTCATCCCACCGACGGGCGCCTCGTCCTGCTGGCCCTCACCGGGGAGGGCGAGGACTTCATGCGCCGGGTGTTCCCCGCGTTCAACGAGGAGGAGGCCTTCGTCACCGCCCGGCTGAGCGACGCGGAGTGCCGCGGTCTCGCCGACGGGCTGCGGCGTGTCGTACTCCAGATCGAGGAGGAGGGCGAGGACCGCCGCAGGTCGCTCCTGAACGGCGAGTACCCGACGCCGCGCCGCAGCGGACGGCGCCCCAAGCGCTGACCCGGGGGCCGGCGACGGCGTCCCGGCCCGGCACCGCGCGCCGGATACCCGGCCTCTCGTCCTCTCCGGCCGTCGTCAGGCCGTCCCGCGTGCCGCGCTCACCAGCGCGTCGAAAAGAGCCTGCTGCGCCGGGTCCTCGTGCGCGGTGTCCTCGGGGTGCCACTGCACGGCCAACAACCGTCCCCCGTCGGCGAGTTCGACGGCCTCGACGGTCCCGTCGGCGGCGCGGGCGGTGACGGTCAGGCCCTCCCCCAGCCGGTCCACGTGCTGGTGGTGGTAGCAGGACGCCTCCGCCTTGTCGACGCCGGTGGCCCTGGCCAGGGCCGAGCCGGGAACGATGGAGACGGGGTGGCGCACGTGGCGGTGCTCGCGCCCGGGGCCGCCCATGTCCTGGTGGAGGGTTCCGCCCAGGGCCGTGTTGACCACCTGAAGGCCGCGGCAGACGGCCAGGAGCGGCGTCCCGTGCGCGAGCGCCTGACGGGCGAGTTCCAGGTCGAAGGCGTCCTGCTCGTCGTCGACGTCGTAGACGGCCTGGTGCGCTTCGGCCGCTCCGTAGCGGTGGGGGGCGATGTCGCCCCCGCCCGGGAGCAGCAGGCCGTCGAAGCGGGTGAGGCGGGCGGCGACCTCGGTGGGGTCGGCCCTGCCGTCCGGGGCGTGCGGGTGCAGGGTGACGGGCTCGCCGCCGGCCCGCCACACGGCCTCGATCAGGGCGCGCGCGTTGACCTCGGCGGCGTAGCGCAGCGCCGAGGCGGTGGCGGAGAAGCGGGCGGGTACGGCGATCAGCGGGCGGTGGGTCACAGCTGGATCCAGGTGGTCTTCAGTTCGGTGTACTTCTCCAGGGCGTGGACCGACTTGTCCCGTCCGTTGCCGGACTGCTTCATGCCGCCGAAGGGCACTGTGAGGTCGCCCTCCTCGTAGCAGTTGACCCACACGGTGCCGGCCCTGAGGGCGCGGGAGACTCGGTGAGCGGTGGACAGGTCGGAGGTCCACAGGCCGGCGGCGAGGCCGTATTCGGTGGCGTTGGCGAGGCTGACGGCCTGGTCGACGTCGTCGAAGGTGAGGACGGAGAGCACGGGCCCGAAGACCTCCTCGCGCGCCAGCCGGCTGTCCGGTGCGACCTGGTCGAAGACGGTCGGTTCGAGGTGGACGCCGCCGGTCTCGGTGAGGATCCGGGTGCCGCCGGTGCGCAGGCGGGCGCCGTCGCGCCGCGCGGCGTCGATGTGGTCGAGCACGCGGGCGAGGTGCTGCTCGCCGACCAGGGCGCCCATCTCGGTGGCCGGGTCGAGGGGGTCGCCGACGCGCAGCTCACGGGCGCGTCGTACGACGGCCTCGGTGACTTCTTCGGCGATGGAGGAGTGGACCAGCAGCCGGGAAGGCGCGGTGCACATCTCTCCTTGGTTGAAGAAGATGCCCCAGGCGGCGGTCTCCGCGGCCTTGTCGAGGTCGGGGGCGTCCGGCAGGACGATGTTGGGGGACTTGCCGCCCAGTTCCAGCCAGACGCGCTTGAGGTTGGAGTCGGCGGCGTAGCGCAGGAAGTGGCGGCCGACGGCGGTGGACCCGGTGAAGGCCAGGACGTCGACGTCGGGGTGGAGGCCGAGGGCGCGGCCGGCGACCGGGCCGTCGCCGGCCACGACGTTGAGCACGCCCGGGGGCAGTCCGGCCTCCAGGGCGAGCCGGCCGAGCAGGAGCGCCGAAAGGGGCGAGTTCTCCGAGGGTTTGAGGACGACCGTGCAGCCGGCGGCCAGGGCGGGGGCGACCTTCCAGCCCGCGAGGGTGAGGGGGAAGTTCCAGGGCACGACCGCGCCGACGACGCCGGCCGGCTCCCGGGTGACCAGGGCGAGGGCGTCGGGAGCGGTGTGCGGGGACTCGTCGGTGAGTTTGTCGGCGAGCTGGCCGTACCAGCGGAAGGTGTTGATGACGGCCCGCAGTTCGATGTCGTGGGCGTCGGTGATGGGCTTGCCCATCTCCAGGCTGACGGTGAGCGCCAGTTCGGACCGGTGTGCCTCGAGGAGATCGGCGACGCGCAGCAGGATGCGGCCGCGGTCCGCGGGGGCGAGCCGCGGCCAGGGGCCGTGGTCGAAGGCGCGGCGGGCGGCGGCCACGGCGGCGTCGACCTCGGCGGCGCCGCCGTCGGCGACTTCCGCCAGCGACTGTCCGTCACGGGGCGAGATCACGGAAAACGTGCTGCCGCCGCCGGCCTCCTCGGCGCCGTCGATGAGGTGGGTGCGGGGCAGGTCGAGCGTCTTCGCCCGGCGGAGCCATTCGTCGTGGGTGGCAACAGTCATGCGGTCCTCCAGACCGGGTGGTCGGCGGTGGGAAGGGCGGGTGGCCGCCCGCCCCGGGTGCGTGCCGGGCGGGCGAGCGGCCACGTGGTGTCAGCGGGCGTCGGGGGCGGTGCGCCGGCGCCGGAGGCGTTCGTTGGCCACTCCGAGCGCCAGTACGACCGGCACGGACAGCACGAGCCATAGCGCTGTGCTCGCCTCGCCGCCGATGAGGGTGGTGAAGTTGGCGAGGATGAGCCAGATCGCGCCCGCGAGGCCGAGTGCGCCGAGCACCGGCGCGATCAGCGTGTTCCACATCCGGCCGTCCACCCGTCGGCGGCGGAAGAACACCACCACGGACACCGAGGTCAGCAGGTAGAGCAACATCATGGCGAGGACGGCGAGCCCGCTGAACCAGGAGAAGAGGGTGAGCACCGGATCCTTGCCGGTCAGCGCGAACGGCACGACGAGGACGACGGCGATCGCGGTCTGCACGCAGCCCGCGGCCCACGGGGCGAGACGGCTGTTGAGACGGCAGAGGGAGACGGGGAGCTGACGGTCGCGGCCGAGGGAGAACAGGTAGCGGTTGGCGGAGTTGTGGAAGGTCAGGATGCCCGCGAACAGGGAGGTGGCCAGGAGGACCGGCAGGACGTCGTTGATCCAGCCGCCGAACTGGCTTGCTATGGGCGCGAAGACGAACCCCGCGGAGTCGCCGCTCGCCAGCGCCGTGCCCGCGGCCGCCGGCGCCTTCGACGCGCCGTAGGCCGAGATCAGCATCCAGGAGGTGAGGGCGAAGAAGGCGGTCACCACGACCACCGACAGATAGGTGGCCCGCGGCACCGTCTTCTTCGGCTCCTTGGCCTCCTCGCCGTAGATCGCGGTGGCCTCGAAGCCGAACATCGACGCCACGGCGAACATCACGGCGACGCCGGGCGCGCCCTGGAGGGCCGACGACGGGGAGAAGCTGTCGGCCACGCCCAGTCCCTCGGGGCCGCCTCCCTTGAACAGGGTGACCAGGCCGAAGATCAGCAGGATGCTGAACTCGGCGAGCACGAAGACGGCCAGGACCCGGGCGCCCATCTCGATCCCCGCGGAGCCGAGGGCCTGGACCACGGCCATGGTGAGCAGCGTGCACACCCACCAGGGCACGTGGAGCGGGGTGTGGTCGGCCACGAGCCCGCTGACGATCGAGCCGTACAGGCCGTACATCGCCGCCTGGATGACGCAGTACGCGAAGAGGGCGACGCTCGCGCTGCCCGCCCCGGCGGTCCGGCCCAGGCCGGTGCCGATGTACGTGTAGAAGGCGCCGGCGTCCACGACGTGCCGCCCCATCGCGACGAAACCGACGGAGAAGAGGAGGATGACGGCTCCGGCCAGCAGGTAGGCCGCGGGAGTCCCCGCTCCGTTGCCGAGGGCGACGGAGATCGGAGCCGCGCCGGCGATTCCCGTGAGCGGGGCCTGACCGGACAGGACGAAGAAGAGGATGCCCAGGACGCCGAGGGCGTTGGGTTTGAGCGTGGCTGCAGTGGGGGCGTCCCGTACGGTCCGCTCGGCGGAGGCCGTCTGACTGTCCACTCGGATCACCTGCCAGGGAAGGGGAGGATCGTTTCAGGCCAAACGAGTTGCCTCATCGTGGGGCGGAACTATCCGTTTGACAAGGGGTTGGGCGCAGGGAATCCCGAGGAGAGCGCATTCTCACCGTGGCGTGACACGGGCGGCCTCACCGCGGGCCGCCTGCCCGAACGAGCCGAAACGGCCCGCCGCCTGCACGAAGGACACGGCACCACCCGCCGCCAGCGCGAACGAGCCGACACCGTCCGCCGCATGCGCCAACGACCCGGCACCGCCCGCCGCCAGTACGAACGAGCCGATACGGCCCGCCGCCTGCACGGAGAACACAGCACCGCCCGCCACCAGCGCGAACGAACCGACACCGTCCGCCGCCTGCGCCAACGACCCGGCACCGCCCGCCGCCAGTACGAACGAGCTGATACGGCCCGCCGCCTGCACGGAGAACACAGCACCGCCCGCACCAGCGCGAACGAGCCGACACCGCCCGCCGCATGCGCCAACGCCCCGGCACCGTCCGCCGCCAGCGCGAACGACCCGGCACCGCCCGCCGAATGCGCCAACGACCCGGCACCGGCCGCCGCCAGCGCCAGCGACCCGGCACCGGCCGCCGGATGCGCGAACGACCCCGCCTGGAGCCGGTCAGCTTCCGGTCGGGCCCTCGGCCAGTCCCTGCAACAGGCTCCTGAGCTCGCCGAGCGCCTCTTCGGTGACCTCGCGCTCGCCGAAGACGAGCTGGTGCAGGACCAGGCCCTCCAGGGCCGCGAAGACGAGCCGGGACGTGCCGCGGCTCACCGGGGCGGGGAGCATGCGGGACAGCTCCCGCCGTGTGGCCTCGAAGTACTCCTCGTACAGGCTGCGCAGGTGCGGCAGCAGCTCCGGCCTGCGCCGGGCCTCCAGGAGCAGCTCGTACTGGAACGCCTGGAGCTCCGGACCGCTCTCCACCATGTCGGTGAGCCCGCCGGCGAAGTCGGCCGGATCACCGGTGCCCATGTCGAGCGTGCTGCTGGTCAGCGAGGTACGGACGGCATGGGTCACGGCTTCCTCGATCAGCGCGTCACGCGAACCGAAGTGGTGCACGACCAGGCCGTGGGTGACCCCGGCCTCCTCGGCGACCGCCCGGTAGGTGAGCTTGCGCAGTCCGCCGCGGGCCACCACGCGGACGGCGGCGTCCAGCAGGGCGACCCGGCCCGTCCCGTAGTGGTTGACGCGCTTGCGGGGACGGCGCTCGCCGGCGGGCTCGACGGAGTCGGTCATGACGCCGACCCTACCGGCGACGGCCCGGTCAACGCCTCGGCGGCCTGATGCCACGGAACTCCCAGTCGCCGCCGAGCGCGGTGGACAGCACCTCCTCGGATTCGGTGGGCTGGGCCCCCACGTCGGTGCGGATCGCGGTGGGGCCGGTGACGATGTGGTTGGTGAGCCGGCCGAGGCCCTCGACCTCCACCTCCACGACATCGCCGGGCTCGACGGGCCGGGAGTTGGCGGGGGTGCCGGACAGCAGTACGTCGCCGGGGTACAGGGTGATGGTGCGGGCGATGTCGGCGACGAGGTAGTGCATGTCCCAGGTCATCTCGTCGGTGGAACCGTCCTGGACGACCTCGCCGTTGACGTAGGTGCGCAGCCGCTTGCCGCGGAAGTCCCAGTCGGTGACCAGGCCGGGGCCGAGCGGGCAGAGGGTGTCGGAGCCCTTGACGCGGAGCATGGAGCCGGCGTCGGTGTCGCGGAAGTCGTGCAGGCCGTAGTCGTTGGCGACGGTGTACCCGGCGATGTACCGCCCCGCCTCGGCCGGGTCGATGTTGCGTGCCGTCCTGCCGATGACGATGGCGACCTCGCCCTCGTAGTTGAGCCACTTGCAGCCCTCGGGCCGGACGATGGCGCCCTTGTGGGAGTTCAGGGCCGAGGTCGGTTTGTGGAAGTACGTCGGGGTGCCGGGCAGGCCGATCCCGAACTCCTCGACGCGGCTGCGGTGGTTGAGGTGGACGGCGATCACCTTGGAGGGGACGACCGGAGGGAGGTGCTGCGCCTCGTCGGCCTTGACGCGGCGGCCGTCTCCGGCGACCAGTTCGTCACCGTCCCGGACGGTTTCCACGGCGGCGCCGTCGAGGAGGATGCGGCGGTATTCGGGCATGGGGGTGCTCCTGGATGACTGACGTCGGCTAGATGCGGCTGTGCGGGGTGCGCGGGGCGGGCAGGCCGGTGCCGGTCCAGCCGTCGGCCGGCCGGTCGAACCAGAGGTGGACCTGTCCGGTGCCGATGGAGTTCTCGTACGCGCCGTACTGGCGGGCCCGGGCGACGCACGCCTGCTCGCCGAGGGCGCCGGCCATCATCAGGTAGTGGAAGAACTTCGCCTCGGGCCGGTACTTCCAGAACTCGTCCATGGTGTCGAGGACCTTGTCGTGGCGGCCCTCCTTGAACCAGGCGATGCGCTCGAGGTCGGCCTCGCGTGCCTCGGGTGTGAAGATGTGCGCCGGGTCGCTGGACTCGTGGTCGCGCAGCTCGCGCAGCGGCCAGAAGGTGTGGGAGAGCGCGCCGGAGGCGATCAGCAGCACCCGGCGGCCCGGCGTCGCGGCGATGCCGTCGGCCAGGGCGCGGCCCAGGCGAAGGTGGTCCTCCATGTCGCCGGTCTGGCAGACGCCGATGGTCACCCACCGCTTGTCCGGCAGTCCCTCGCCGAGGAACTTCCACAGGTTGATCGTGGCGTAGTAGACCGGCAGGTACGCGTCGTCGATCGCGGTGATCCACGTTCCGTGCCGGTCGGCGAACGAGGCGATGTTGTGGGCGAGTTCGGGGTCTCCGGGGAAGTCGTACGGCATCCGGCACATGCCGCGCGGCAGCTCCTCGGAGGTGAACAGCCCGGCGCGGCGGGCCTGCGCGGTGACGACGAACTCCACGGTGGTGGCCCAGTGCGAGTCGAGGACGACGACGGTGTCGTAGTCGTCGCGCTCGAAGACGTCCTCACGGAGCTGCTCCAGGCCGGTGACGAGGGTGATCTCCTTGCCCTCGTTCAGTTCCAGCCGCGTCTCCTTCGGCAGCACGATGGTGGGGACGTGGGCGAGCAGTCCCGCCCCGACGATCTCACCCATGGTCCTTGAATCCCTTCGGCGCGGTGACGGTGTTCTTCACGTCGCAGTAGAAGTCGAAGCTCCAGGTGCCGCCCTCACGGCCGACGCCGGACTGGCGGGAGCCGCCGAAGGGTGCCTGGAGGTCGCGGACGAAGAAGCAGTTGACCCAGACGGTGCCCGCCACCAGCCGCGCGGTGACGCGCTCGGCACGCTCGCGGTCGTCGGTGGCCACGGTGGCGGCGAGGCCGAACCGGGTGTCGTTGGCGAGCCGGACCGCCTCCTCCTCGGTGGCGAAGGTCTGCAGTGTCAGGACGGGGCCGAAGACCTCCTCCTGGACGATCTCCGCGTCCTGCGCCACGTCCGTGAGCAGGGTCGGCGCGTAGTACAGCCCGTCCCCGCGGTGGCCCCCGACGACCACGCGGGCGCCCGCGGCCAGGGCGCGCTGGACGAAGCCGTCGATCTTCTCGACCTGGCGGGGGTGGATGTTGGGGCCGATGTCGGTGGCCTCGTCCCGCGGGTCGCCCTGCTGGAGCCGGGCCGCCTTCTCGGCGAAGCGGGTGGTGAACTCCTCGGCGACGGCGTCCTCGACCAGGATGCGGGTGGCGGCGAGGCAGACCTGGCCGGCGTTGTCGTACTGCTCCACCGCGAGGTCGACGGCGAGGTCGAGGTCGGCGTCGGCGAAGACCAGCAGCGGGGACTTGCCGCCGAGTTCGAGGCTGAGGGGCGTCAGGTTCGCGGCGGCCGAGGCGGCGATGCGCTTCGCGGTCGGGACCGAGCCGGTGAAGCTGATGCGCCGTACGTCCGGGTGCGAGGTGAGCGCGTCGCCGATCTCGGAGCCGTAGCCCTGGACGACGTTGAGGACGCCGGCCGGGAGGCCGGCCTCGGCCGCGATGTCCGCGAGCAGGGAAGCCGTCAGGGGAGACCACTCGGCGGGCTTGAGGACGACCGTGTTGCCGGCCGCGAGCGCGGGGGCGACCTTCCATGTCGCCAGCATCAGCGGTGCGTTCCACGGGGTGATCAGGACGCACGGGCCGGCGGGGTCCCAGCTGACGTGGTTGGTGTGCCCCCGTGTCTGGAAGTCCTCGTGGTCCAGTCGCAGCAACCAGTCCGCGAAGAAGCGGAAGTTGTGGGCGACCCGGGGCATCACGCCGCGCCGGTGGGAGCGCAGGAGGGCGCCGTTGTCGTACGTCTCGACGATGGCCAGGTCTTCGAGGCGCTTCTCGACCCCGTCGGCGATGGCGTGCAGGATGCGGGCGCGCTCGGCGCGCGGGGTGGCGGCCCAGCCGGGGAAGGCCGCCTTGGCGGCGGAGACGGCCGCCGCGGCCTCCATCGCGGTGCCGCGGGCGATCTCGCCCAGGGTGCTGCCGTCGATGGGCGAGACGTCGGTGAACGTGTCGGTGGAGGCGACGCGTTCACCGCCGATCCAGTGCCGGGTGTCGACGGCGACTCCGGCGACGGTGGTGAGGTGTTCGCTCATGGTGCTGGGCTCCTGGGGGTGGGTGCGGTGCGGGATCACTCGGCGCCGGAGGTGTTCGACTCCAGCAGTCGGCCGCCGTCCCAGACCAC
This sequence comes from Streptomyces flaveolus, assembly GCF_000716535.1. Classification (GTDB taxonomy): domain Bacteria; phylum Actinomycetota; class Actinomycetes; order Streptomycetales; family Streptomycetaceae; genus Streptomyces; species Streptomyces flaveolus_A. Next base: position 37,004 of record NZ_JNWV01000023.1, read on the forward strand.
GCCCACCTGCCGGTAGTACGCGGCGATCGGCTCGCGGATCTCCAGCCGGGCCAGTTCCTCGGTGGGCGAGTCGAACAGTTCCAGGTCGGCGTCGCCGACCCAGGCCTGCCCGCCCTCGAAGGAAGCGGCGCCGGACTCGATCAGCTCGTCGAGGGCCAGGCCCTTGCCCTTTTCGATGGAGGGCAGCCAGCGGTGGTGGGCCATCGGGTGGCCGTTGACGAAGCCGTTGGTCTCGGACGGCTCGCGCAGCGTGACGACGGCCTGGGCGAGGCGCCGGTCGGCCGCGGCCAGCGTGGCGCCGAAGCGGGCCCCGGCCTCGATGCGGGGGGCGGGCCCGTAGGGGTGCGGGCGGGTCTGGTGGATGGAGCCGAGCTTCTTCGGGTATCCCTGGTGCAGTCCGCGGGCGATGGCGAAGTCCTTGTCCACCCAGATGTGGACGCAGCGGCTGTACGTCTGCCCCTTGTACTTGCAGCGGACGACGGCGAAGGCCTCCTTGTACTGGGAGCGCACCGGGTCCAGCAGTTCCTCGCCGGAGGCGGCGCAGGACTGCCAGTCGGCCCAGATCATGGCGACCGCGCCCGGGTCCTCGTCGGCGAGTTCGAGCGGCTCGGGGAGCAGTTCACGCACCCGGGCGGGATCCGTGCGGTACTCGACGGTGAGCAGGTCACCGGAGTAGTGCCAGGGCGGGGAGGGGATCAGCGACGAGGCACCCGTCGCCGTCTTGGGGTGGAAGTATCCACGAACGCTAATCACTTCTGGTTCCTTACGCGGTGAGGGCGGGCTGCTCGATCAGTGCGGAGCGGTAGCGGGAGGCGGCGGCCGCGGCGGCCGGGCCGCCGAGGGCGACGACGCCGACGAGGCGGCCGCCGGCGTGGTAGCCGGCCACGACGTCCCCGTCCGGGTCGCCGTCCAGGACGCGTACGTCGTCCTTGCCGAGGGCGGGGGCGCCGAAGGACTGGAGACGGAAGTCGTGCTGGTCGCTCCAGAAGGTCGGCAGCGGTGCGAACGGCGGGAGTCCGGCGTCGGTGCCGGTGAGGTGGGCGGCGAGGACGCGGGCGGCGTGCTTGGCGGTGTCCGTGGGGATCGACCAGTGCTCGACACGGCGGGGTACGCCGTCGTAGCGGGCGTTGGGGAAGCGGGCGACGTCGCCGACGGCGACCACGTCGGGGCGTCCGCCGGCCCGCAGGTGGCCGTCGGTGAGCACGCCGTCGGTCAGGTCCAGGCCGTTGCCGTCGAGCCACTCGGTGTTGGCGAGGGAGCCGACGCACTCGACCACGACGTCCGCGGCGAGGACCGTGCCGTCGGCCAGGACGACCCCGGTGACCCGGTCGTCGCCCTCGAACCCGGTCACCCCGGTGCCGAGGGCGAAGCGGACACCCCGCTCCTCGTGCCGCGTGAGCAGCGCCTTGGCGAGCAGGTCGCCCAGGGGGCCGACCATGGGCAGCGGCAGCGGGTCGACCACCGTGACCTCGGCGGCGCCCAGTGACACGGCGGTCGCCGCGACCTCGCAGCCGATGAATCCCGCGCCGACGATCACCACCCGCGCTCCCGGCCGGGTCAGCGCCTCGCGCAGTCCCTGGGCGTCGGTCAGCGTGCGGACCGTGTGCCGCCCGGTGACGGGGCCGGGGCAGCGCAGCCGCCTCGGGCGCATGCCCGTGGCGGCGACGAGCCCCCGGTAGGCCAGGGACTCGCCGTTGTCGAGTGTGGCGACACGCCGGTCCAGGTCGGCCGCGACGACCTTGGTGCCCAGCCGCCACCGCACGTCCGCGACGCTGGCCCGGGTCCGGAAGGCGAGTGACTCGAAGGGGGCCTTGCCGGCCAGGACCTCCTTGGACAGCGGTGGCCGGTTGTAGGGCATGTGGGGCTCGTCCCCGACGAGGGTGATCGGCCCGTCCCAGCCGGCGGCACGGAGCTGCTCGGCCGCGCGCAGGCCGGCCATGGACGCTCCGGCCACGACGACGTTCGCGCTCATGGCTCAGTCCTCGATCCGGATGGCCTGGAGCGGGCAGACGTCGGCGGCCTCCTCGACCTCGTCCCGGAGCGCCTCGTCGGGGTCGGGGACGTAGGCCAGATGTCCGGCGTCGTCGAAGCGGAAGACGTCGGGTGCGGCGAAGACGCACTGGCCGTGGTCCTGGCACTTGTTCATGTCGACGACGACCTTCATGGCCGGTCCTCCTGGTGCTGAGGGGAGCGTCGGGGAGAAGAGAGAGGGGGCCCGGACCGTGCGGGCCGGGCCCCGGCCAAAGGGGTGCGGATCACCACACCCCCAACTCGTTTGGCTTCAAACAACATAGGAACGAGCCTGGCTCTGGTCAATAGCTATCCGCATGGATAAATTTCTGCGACAGGACCCTTGCGGGAAGGTGACGCCCGTCCCTACCGTTTGGCACCAAACAACCCGGCGGCCCACTGCCCCTTCGCCGCAGTCCGCGGCCGTCGCCCCCTCCCCTCCCCCAGCGCGCTGAGCTCTGGGAGGCGCCCCCTTCCCCTAGAGGAGACACCGGTGAGCGCATCCGACACCTCACCCGTCCGCCACCACATGGAGCGGCTGGCCGCCGAGGGCATCGACGTGGTCCGGGTGACCTATCCCGACCTCATCGGCACCGAACGCGCCCGGGACGTCCTGCTCGACCACCTGCCCGCGGCCTGCGACCACGGGCTCGCCTTCTGCCGCGCCGTCTACCACACCACCCCCCAGGGCGACGTGGTCCCGGTGCCCGGGGGCCTGGACGCCGGCCTGCCCGACATCTGCGTGCGGCCCGACCTCGGCACCCTCGTCCCCCTGCCGTGGGAGCCCGGAGTCGCCGCCTGCCTGGGCGACGTCACCGACCCGGCCACCGGACTGGCCGCCCCCGAGTCACCCCGCGACCTGCTGCGCGCCGTCGTCGACCGGTGCCGCGACCACGGACTGCGCCCGGTGGTGGGCCCGGAACTGGAGTACTTCCTCTGCGACGCCGCCCCCGGCACCCCCGCCGGCTGGCGCCGCTACGACCAGACCGCGGGCGTCGTCTACACGGCGGGCCTGCGCGCCGACGGGGACAACCACCTGCTGCGCACCCTGCGCCTGCTGCGCGACATGAACCTCGGCGTCAGCAGCGGCAACCACGAGTTCGACGGCTCACAGTTCGAGATCAACCTGACCCACTCCGACGCCACGGCCGCCGCCGACCGCGCCTTCCGCTTCAAGGCGGCGATCAAGGAACTGGCCCGCGGAGAGGGCCGCCTCGCCACCTTCATGGCCAAGCCCTTCAACGGCGTCGGAGGCTCGGGCTTCCACCTCCACCTGTCCTGCGTGGACGACCGGGACGGCAACGTCTTCGACGACCCTTCCGCCCCCTACGGCCTCTCCGCCACCGCCCGCCACGCCGTGGCCGGCATCCTCGCCCACGCCCCCGCACTGGCCGCGCTGGCCAACCCGACGGTCAACTCCTACAAACGCTTCGGCCCCGACACCCTCGCGCCCTGGCTGATCGACTGGGGTCTGGACAACCGCAGCGCCATGATCCGCATCCCCCCGGAGCGCGGCTCGGGCTCCCGTCTCGAACTGCGCCTCGGCGACGCGAGCGCCAACCCCTACCTGCTGATCGCGGGAACCCTCGCGGCGGCCCTGCTGGGTGTACTGGCCGGCGAGGAACCTCCCGCACCGCTGGACGGCTACGGCTACGACACCGCGAAGTCCGCCGTGCTGCCCATGGACCTGCCCGCGGCCCTCGACGCCCTGGAGGCGGACACGGCGCTGGCCGAGGTGCTCGGCAAGGACTTCACCACTTCCTACCTCGCGTACAAGCGCGACGAGGTCGCGCGCTTCCAACGGCACGTCACCGACTGGGAGTTCACCGAGTACGCCTACCACCTGTGACGCCGGCCCGCCCGGTACACCGAGGAGCACACCGCATGACCACCACCGCCCGGCCCCTGACCGACGCCGTACCCGAGCCGCTGCCGCTGGCCGACGTCGACCTCGCGAACCTCGACAACTTCACCGACGGCGTCACCCCGTGGCGCATGTTCCACACCCTGCGCCACGAGGACCCCGTCCACTGGCAGCCCGAGGAGGCGCCCAACTCCGGTTTCTGGGCCCTCACCCGGCACGCCGACATCGCCCGCGTCGACCGGGACGCGGAGACCTTCACCTCGACGAGGTTCGTCAACCTCGAAGAGGTCGACGACGACCAGATCAAGAAGCGCGCCTCCATCCTGGAGCTGGACGGGGTCCGCCACCGCGCCCTGCGCAGCCTGCTCCAGCGGCAGTTCGGCGCGAGCGTCATCAACAGCTACGCCGACTTCCTGCGCGGCCTGACCGCGACCACCCTGGACGCGGCCCTCGCCAAGGGCACCTTCGACTTCGTCAAGGAGGTCTCCGCCGACTTCCCCATCAACGTCCTCGCCCGGCTCCTGGACGTGCCCCCGGAGGACAACCAGCAGCTCATCGACTGGGGCAACCGCATCATCGGCAACACCGACCCCGACTACGCGGACGTCCTGCTGCACAGCGAGGAGAGCGAGAAGTACCGCGACCTGCCCTTCCGCTCCCCCGCCTCCCTGGAGGTCTTCGCCTACGGCCGCGAGCTGGCCCGGCAGCGACGCGGCGGCACCGGCACCGACCTGATCTCCAAGCTGGTCAACGAGACCCCCCGCGACGGCGTTCCCCTCTCCGCGCAGGACTTCGACAACTACTTCCTGCTCCTGGTCGTCGCCGGCAACGAGACCACCCGCCACACCATCACCCACTCCATGCTGGCCCTCATCCAGCACCCCGAACAGCTCGCCCGCCTCCAGGAGGACCCCTCCCTCATCCCGACGGCGGTGGAGGAGTTCCTGCGCTGGGCCTCCCCCGTCTACCACTTCCGCCGCACCGCCACGCGCGATGTCGAACTGGGCGGCAAGCGGATCAAGGAGGGCGACAAGGTCGTCATGTGGTTCGCCTCCGGCAACCGCGACGAGGAGGTCTTCGGCAACCCCTACGACTTCGACGTCACCCGGCAGAACAACGACCACATCACGTTCGGCAAGGGCAGCCCCCACCTGTGCCTGGGCAACCTGCTGGCGCGCACGGAGATCCGCATCATGTTCGAGGAGCTGATCCCTCGTCTGGCGGACATCAAGCTGGCCGGCGACGTCCCGCGGGTCCGCTCCAACTTCGTCAACGGCATCAAGAAGCTGCCGGTCGAGGTCACTCCGGCCTGATCCACAGCGGCGCCCCGGCCCCGTCCGCGCCGCGGGCCGGGGCCACGGCGGGGCGGTCGGCGCAGGCCTTGCCACCCGTACGGGCCCGGCAGCGCGGCGCCGGCCCGTACGGGTGGTCGTACTCAGGCGTCGCCGTTGAGCATGGCGGCCGTCAGAACGTTGCCGCCGACGCCCCAGCCGCCGTCGACGACCTCGTCGACGAGGACGACGGTGGTGGGGCGGGCCCGCTCACCGTAGATTTCGGCGTACAGGTCGGTGGTGCGCTCGATGATCTTCTTCTTGTCCTCGGCGGTGATGGTGCCGGCAGGGACCTTGAAATGAGCGAAAGGCACTGTGCTTCTCCTTGGATTGGCTTCTTCCGCGAACTGGGAAGTATCTGGTCGAGGAATGTGCGGCCGGCGGCCGTTCCTCGGATGTGGTGAGTGGTCAGGGGCTGGCGCGCGGGGTGTGCGGATCGGAGGCATGGCGTCCGTGCGGGAAGCGAGCGCCGACGGCCTCGGTCATCGTCTCTCCGAGCCGGGTGCAGGGCTCTTCGTACGCCGCGGCGCGGGTGGTGTCGGCAAGCGAGCCGGCGTGGGCCACGGCGAGTGGAGCGGCGGTGAATGCCTGGCCTCGGCAGGGCTCAAGCGGTGAGGTTCCCGGAGCCGCTGGAGGCGTCCGTGACGACGACGCTTGCCTGTGCCGTCACACCAGGCCTCCATTGGCGCGCAGGATCTGCCCGTTCACCCAGTGGCCTTGCGGACTGGTGAGGAAGGCCACCACGTGGGCGATGTCCTGCGGGGTCCCCAGCCTCTCCAGCGGCGGGGCCTTGGCGAGCCGGTCGACCTCCTCGTCACTCTTGCCTTCGAGGAACAGATCCGTGGCCGTGGGACCGGGGGCGACGGTGTTCACGGTGATGTCACGACCGCGCAGCTCGCGGGCGAGGACCAGCGTCATCGCCTCGACAGCACCCTTGCTCGCCGCATATGCCCCGTAAGCGGGGAATTGCGTACCGATCACGGAGGTCGACAACGCTACGAACGAGCCGCCCGCCCGAAGCCGCCGTGCGGCCTGCTGGGCGACTACGAAGGTGCCGCGGATGTTGGTGCGGTGCACCGCGTCGAGGACCCCCAGATCGAGCTCGGCAATGGGGGACAGAGCGAGTCTGCCCGCGGAGTTGACGACGGCGTCCACGCCGCCGAACTCCTCTTCCGCCCGGCGGAACAGCGCGTCGACCGCGTCTTCGTCGGCGACGTCGCCCTGGACGGCGATCGCCTGCCCGCCGCCGGCGGTGATCGCTGCCACCGTCTCCTCGGCGGCAGTCGCGTCACGGGCGTAGTTCACCACGACGGCCAGACCGTCCTGCGCCAGTTCCCTGGAAATCGCCCGGCCGATGCCGCGTGATCCGCCGGTGACGACGGCGACCCGCGTGGCCGATGACGGCCGAGTGGAAGGACTTGCGTTCATGTCTCCAGGGTGAGCGCTCCTGACCAGCGCAACCAGGGGATCTCATCCCCTGTGTCCGCGCCCCGGGCTGGCGCACAATGGGGCCCATGGGTTCTGCGAAATACACCGAACTGGGGTCTTTTCTGCGTTCGCGCCGTGAACGCATCCGCCCGGCCGAGGTGGGCCTCCCCACCGGTCCCCGCCGCCGGGTCCCCGGGCTGCGGCGTGACGAGGTGGCCCAGCTCGCCGGGGCGTCGGTGGACTACTACAACGAGCTGGAGCGCGGAGCCGGATCCCAGCCGTCGGAGCAGATGATCGCCGCCCTGGCCAGGGCGCTCCGGCTGAGCGCCGACGAACGCGACCACCTCTACCATCTGGCCGGTCGCCCGGTGCCCGTGCCGGGCGGGGCCGCGTCCCATGTCCACCCCGGCATGTTCGACCTGCTTCAACGTCTGACCTCGACACCGGCGCAGGTCATCACCGACCTGCACGTCACCCTGGTGCAGAATCCACTCGCGGTGGCCCTGCTCGGAGACCAGTCCGGCTTCCGGGGTGCCCGGGCCAGCTTCATCCACCGCTGGTTCACCGACCCCAAAGCCCGGCAGCTCTACCCCGAAGCCGACCACGAGGCCCAGTCCCGGGCCTTCGTCGCCGACCTGAGAGCAGCCGCCGCCAGGCGGGACGCGAAGGACGTCGAAGCCCGCTCGATGATCGGTGCGCTGCTCGACTTCTCTTCCGAGTTCGCCGCCCTGTGGGCCGACCACGACGTGGCGTTCCGGCGAGATGACCGCAAGCGCCTCAACCACCCCACGCTCGGCCTGATCGAGGTCAACTGCCTCACCCTGTTCAGTGAGGACGGGCGGCAACGACTGCTCTGGTTCACCCCCGCGGTCGGCACGGACAGCGCCAGTCTGCTCGACCTGCTCACGGTCGTCGGCACCCAGGAATTCGTCGACTCGACCCGCTGAAGGGCTCAGCCGGCTCAGCCCGGCCCTGCGCTTCCGTTCCGCCGAACTGCGTCGGCACCGTCGGGAGCCCACCGGCACCTCGGCCACCGTGGCGGATATGGGCGCCGAATACGGCCGGACCGTACGTGTCGCCGACGCACTGTGCCGTCTGCTGGGCCGACCTGCGACTGGCGGACTTGGAGAACCCGAACAAGAGGGCGGGTTACCGCAGTGTGACTGCCTACCGGGGATACGCCCTCCCCGTCCAGGAGGGCTCCGACGCCGTGCTCACACCAGCCACCCCATGATCATTCCACTGCTTCAGGTTCTCCCTGCTCGAACGCGATGCGGCAGCGGTCGACCTGTTCGGCCACCTGTTCCATGAACCAGCGCATGATCTCGTAGGGGATGACGTGCTCATCGTGGCTGTGGACGTGGACGGTCGGCTCCCGGTCCGGGTCCTCGTCGGGAATCATCGCCACCAGGAAGGCGGCCCCGGGCAGGTGCGTAGCCGCGTCAGGGATCTCGCGCCAGGCGGCCGGCGCCGGGACGGCCTCGCTCAGCTCCACGCACCAGGCGTCGTCCGGCAACGCGTAGGGGAACTGGATGGCGTAGTGACGGCCCGCATGGACCCGCAGCTCCGACATGCCCGCAGGCTGTCACAGCTGCATTGCCGGAGCCTGCTGTTTGTCTTCGGCGCCTCAGAATCAAGTCGGCCCATGACTCGGCGGACTCGCGGCAGCCGTCCCTGAGCCCGACCGGCTTCTGCGAGCCGTCGGCGTGCACGCCGATCAGGACGAGGACGCAGGCTTGAGTCGTCCTGTTGGTCGGCCAACTCTCCCCCGTTTTCGGAACAGTCCCCTCACTGTTGCCCCTCCGCAGTCACTGCCCGGTCCTCCCTGGTCGTCACGTCTTGCTTGCGTGTTGTCTTTCGGTCCCACCAGGCCGGGACGACAGCTGTCAGCATCATGAGCGCGGTCAGGACGAACGCGCAGGGGTAGCCGGTCAAGCCGGCCATCGCGCCGAAGCCGACCGCGCCGATGCCCATGCCCGCGTCGTAGGCGACATTCCACAGGGCGCTCACCGTCCCGTACCCGGAGGCCGGCACCCGTGAGTACATCAACGTGAGGGTTGCGCTCTGGGTGATGCCGAAGCCGGCCCCGAACACGGCCACACCGGCGACGACTGCGACGGGGACGGCTGTGAGGGCAACGACGAGAATGCCGGCGGCTGAGGCGACCAGCCCGGGCACAACCAGTCCGGCGGCTCCACGGCGGTCGGCCCGCCGACCGGCCGACCAGCGGGATGCGGTCGCGACGGCCGGTTGCACGAAGAGCGCTGCGGCGACCACGCCGGAGTGACCGGGCGCCACGGCCAGTGGCAGAAAGGTGACGACGATCCCCGCGCCCACCGCCGTCACCGCGAACACGGCAGTGGGACGGCCGAGGGTGCCGGAACGGGCCGCTGCGAAGATCCCCAAGGGCGGTCCCGCCGCCGCTTCCCGGCCGGGCAGGCCCGGAACGGCGGCGATGGAGCCCAGGGCGATCAGTGCCGCTACCACGCAGACGGGCCCGTACCCCGTGTGCAACGCCAGCCAGGCCCCGAGCGGCAGGCCCACCAGCGACGGCACACCGGCCATGACGCCGATCAGGGCCAGCCCTTCCCCACGGCGTTCGGGCGGGATCAGCGACGCCGTCAGCGCCCCACCCGCCACCAGAGTGAACGCGAAGCCGAGCCCCCGGACAAGGCACACCCCCACGATCCACCCCATGCTCTGCGACGCGGTCAGGACCAGTGCGGGAGCGCCCAGCAGCAACAACCCCGCCCCCAGTAGCACGCGGTGGCCACAGCGTGCTGCCAGCCATGGGGCCATCAGCTCCCCGGCCACTGTGGCCAGCATCAGCGCACCGGTGACCAGACCCGCCTTGTCGCTACCCCCGCCTGGAACACTCTGCGCGTACGCCGGGACGACCGACAGCATCAGGTAGAAGCTCGCAGAGGAACCGATGACCGTCACAAAGCGCAACAGCAGCGGGCGGGTCACCAGACGCGGCCGCCCCTCGGCAACTCGGTGTTCAGGATCGACGGATGAGGCCATGGGGTGAAACCTAGGGGACGGAGCCGCCGCAGGCTCCAAAGTGTGGATCGGACCGTCGGGCGTACGGGGTGCCCGTCCCGACTCGCCGCGGCGAGCGCACTGATGTTCCATGGCCCCGACGGAGCCGACGGGCAGAGAAACGCGAGCTCCGACGGCGGCAGGTCGATTGGCGTTGCGTTGTCAGGACGCAGACCACGGTGCGGGCGTCCAGGGCGCCCGCGTCGGCCGCCGAGCGCAGATGCCGGTGCGGCCAGTCGACGACCACCTCGTCAGCGAGCCGTACACCGGCAGCCGCGGAGGTGAGACGTGCACAGCGGTGAAGACCTCCACGAGCCCCCGCGCCGCAGGGGCGCAGCCACCGTCCGCTGCGTTACGCCGCATGCCGTAAACGCGCGCCTCGGCAGCGCCCGGCCGCCCAGGGCCGCATCGGGGTGCGGGCGCGGATCGCCCACCGTAACGCCGATGGTAAGGGCACCGGCCACGACGGGCGGCGGACGGCTCGGCGCCACCGGCGCCGCCCACCCACCGCGGCCCCTGCCCAGCAGGTGGGCAGGGCCACCACGGTCGCCAGGCCGCGTTCCCACGTGGCCGGGGACACGCGGCGGCCGGGAGCAGTGCCCTGAGCCTGCGGCCTCCCCCGGGCGGCGCGCGATCGGCTGGGGTGTTCCGGTCGGTTGCCGATACCTCGGGAGTGGCCCGGACGCAGGTGCGTGGTGGCCTCCCACCCCGCGGCCCGAGCGGCCGTCACCGCTGCGCCTCGGGAGCGAACGGGCCGTGGAGAGCTGCCCATTGCAGGAGCAGGATGGTCTTGCCGTCGACGATGCGTCCGTCGCGGGTCATGGCGAGGGCGTCGGCGAAGGACAGTTCGAAGACCTCGATATCCTCGCCGTCCTCCTCCAGTCCGCCGCCGGTTCCGGTCCGGTCGGCCGGGGTGTAGGGAGCGGCGAAGAAGTGGAGGCGCTCGGTGACGGAGCCGGGGCTCATGTAGGCGTCGAGGACGTGGGTGAGCGGGCCCAGGGTGACGCCGAGTTCCTCGGTGCTCTCCCGGCGGATGGCGGTGGGCGGGTCGTCCGCGTCGAGCAGTCCTGCGGCGGCTTCGACGAGCATGCCGTCGGGGTGGTCGTTGACGTAGGCCGGGTAGCGGAACTGGCGGGTGAGCAGGACGCAACCGCGTGCGGTGTCGTAGGGCAGGACGACGGCGCCGTTGCCGCGGTCGTAGGTCTCGCGCTGCTGGGTCTCCCAACGTCCGTCACGGCGACGGTAGTCGAAGGTGGTGCGGCGCAGGACGTGCCAGCCCTGGGAGGTCAGCTCGACATCGCGGACCACGACGTCGGGGTTGCGGTGCAGGTCGCGTCCGGCCTGGTCGAGTCCGGTGCGGCCACGGTGGTCGGGGATGTCCATGCCGGGGCGGACGGTCACGCGGGTTCCTGCGGGGTGCGGCGCGGGATCTCGTCGACGTGGTGGTAGACGGGCAGGCCGCGACGGAGGGCGGTGGCGACATCCTGGTCGGCCCCGGTGGAGTCGCCGGGGAGCCTGAGCACGGCGTCGCAGTGGGTGAGCAGGCGGTCGGCGGTCGGGTAGAGCACCTCGTCGGCCAACCGGTCCGTGGGACCCGCGCCGGCGGAGCGGAGGACGGGCAGGGCGATCCACTCCCCGATCACCGGGAGGTGCCCGGCGGCGAACACGGGCCAGGCGGCGGCTTCGAGGCGGGCCAGGTTCGCGGCCATGGCCTGCGTGTCGCCGTCGGTCCCGGAGCGGTACGGCCCGGCGATGAGGATCAGCATCGGCTTGTCGGTCATGACGGCTACACTACATGCACAAACGTGCAAGAACAGGAGAGAGTGTGCATGCTGGCTGCTGAACGGCGCGACCATCTGCTCGGTCTGCTCGCCCGCGAGGGGAAGATCGTCGCCAAGGACGTCGCCGCCCGACTGGGCATCTCCGAGGACAGCGTGCGGCGCGATCTGCGCGACCTCGCCGCCGAAGGCCTCTGCCAGCGCGTTTACGGCGGGGCGCTGCCTGTTTCGCCGGCCGTTGTGGACTACGCCGCCCGGCAGACCGTGGCGCCGGACGGCAAGCGGAAGGTCGCGTCGGTCGCCGCCGGGCTGGTGCGGTCGGGCGGTGCGCTGATCCTCGACGGCGGCACCACCGCACTCGAAGTCGCGCGCGCACTTCCGCACGATCTCGCATGCACCGTGATCACCCACAGTCCGACGATCGCCGCGGCGCTGCTCGACCATCCGCTGGCGGAGCTCTTCCTGCTCGGCGGCCGTGTCTTCAAGCACTCGGCGGTCGCCTGCGGTGCGGCCGCTGTCGAGGCGGCGCAGAACGTCTCCGCCGACCTCTGTCTCCTCGGCGTCACCGGCGTCCACCCCGAGGCAGGTCTGACCACCGGCGACGCCGAGGAGGCCGCCATGAAACGGGCCCTGGCCGCTCGGGCCGCGGACACGTACATCCTCGCCTCGTCGGAGAAGATCGGCACGGCCTCGCGGTTCCGCGTCCTGTCCTGGGAGAAGGTCAGCGGCCTGATCACCGACGCCGACCCCCACGACACGGTCGTCGAACAGGTCAGGGAGCTCGGCGTCGAGGTCCTGACGGCCGGCTGACGACCACGCTCCGGACAGGGGCCGGCCTGGGCTCCCACCCGGGCTCAAGGAGGGCAGGGCGGGAACACGTCAGCGACTGCGGCTTCCAACAGGGCCGTCCCGGTGCCCACGCGCACCGGGTGCGGTTGCCTGGTGGGGTCGCTCACGGCAACACCGTGCCGCCGGCCACGCCCTTTCCCGTGCCCGGCAGTCGCCGGCCACCTGATCACCACCAGCAACGGGACACCTTGAAGGCGCCGTCGACCTGCCCGGAATGCAGTTCGCCATTCGCGCTGATCGTATGGAGATGCGCCGCATTTCCCCGGCGAACCTGGCTTGGGGCTGCCCGAACCTTGAAGCTGGCAACCAGCAGTGGCGGCCTGTCCGGGCAGCGCTCCGGCAGCGAACCCTCACTGGCCGATCGTCGATCAAGGAGTACAGATGCGTCTGCGCAAGCGAGCGGTCGCCGCCGTGTTCGTGGCCACCGCGGCTTTCACCGCCCTCGCTCCACAGGCCATGGCCGCCCCCATGCCTTGGGAGACGAGCCAGGTCCCCGTGACCAGTAGCCACGGCACCACCTCCACGACAGCCGGCGGCAGCAGCGGCACGGTCACCGTGCTGTGCGGCAGCCCCTGCTACCAGTAGGCGGCCGCCGCGGAGATCCGAGGCCAGGGGTTCGAGGACTCGGCGTTTTCCCCGAACCCGACCGTGGCGAACTACTCGGAAGACAGCGGTGTCGACCTCGCGCCGAGAGCAGCGGGAAGCTGTCTGCCGTCCAGGTCCCACGGATCAGTGTCTGGCCCGCCCACTGATGGCGCTCGCCGCCGAGGGCCCACTCGATGGCAGGCCCGCCACTACGCACTGGCTCCGCTGCGGATGATCCAGGCTCCCCCAGGGCGGGCGGAGGCGTCGAGGTCCGTCGGCAGCAGCCAGGCGCCGCCCGTGCCGGCGCGGTCGATCCCGGCACGGGTGGGCTGACGGCCAAGGTGTGCTGGGCGATGACGGGCCAGGATGCGGCGGGCGGGTCGGCCCACCGCCGCCTGCTGCAGAGGTGATGTGCTGTCCGGGCGATAGCCGGTCAGTCACGCGCCGAAAGTGAGGCGAGCTCAGCCGGCCGGCCCATACGCGCGTGTTCCCTCAGTGCACCGCGACAGACGCGGTGGATGCCGATCCGCCGGTCCAGCCGTAGCGGTGGGCGGTCACCGTCACGGCGACCTTCTGGCCCTTGTCGGCCTTCACCAGGACGTAAGTGGGCTTGGTGGCCCCGGTGATGGCCTTGCCGTTGCGTTTCCAGGAGTAGGAGTACGACGTGGCCGTCGGAGACCAGGTGCCGTGTGCGGCCGTCAGCGTGTGACCGACCTTGGCGGTGCCGCTGAGGGAGGGGGCCTTGGTCGCCTTGAGGGGAGGGCCGATGGCGACCGTGACGGCTGGTGCCGTCGAGTTGACCGAACCGGCGCCGTTGGTGACCGTGATCCTGCACGCGATCTTGTGGGTGTAGTCGTCCGAGCTGAGGGTGCGGGTCTTGCCGGTGGCGCCGGAGATGGTCTTGCCGTCACGCAGCCATGACCACACGCCGGTCGCGTTGTAGCCGGACCAGGCCGCGGAGCACGTGACCTTGGAACCGGTACGGATGGTCCCGGACACCGTGGCCTTCTTGGTGATGTTCGGCTTGGTCAGCAGGGACTGCGATCTGCTCCACACCTGGGAGGTGTAGCGGTCGGAGGAACCGGGGGCGTAGACGGCCGTCCGTCCCAGCACGGTGGCCCGGCCGTCCGGTCCTGCCGCCACTTCGCCCGTCAGGGCGGTCATGTCGGGCACGTCGGCGACCGGCGTGGTGTCGAGTGCGGTGGCCTTGCTCCATGCGCCATCGGCCCGGACGGCCCACTCCAGGTAGAAATCGTTGCCGTTGTCGATGCCGGGTGTCTGCGGCCACACGACCTGTACGGTCCCGTCCGCGCCGATGGACGCGTCGACCTGCCAGTCGACGTAGCCGGTGGACAGCGTTCGCGGCGCGGACCAGGTGCCCGTGCTCGCGCTTCGGGTGACGGCCTGCACGACCGGCATGCCGGCGCTGCCGGTCCAGCCCGCCCACACGTATGTGACGTCGCCGTTGGGGGCCGTGAGCGGGCCGCTGTCGTCGTTGTCCTGGATGACCGGCACGGCGGTCTGGACGGGTCCCCAACTGCCCGTCGGCGAAGGCCTGCTGATCGACTTCAGCCTCTCGATCCCGTCGGCCGAGGCGCTCTGCCACAGCACGGTGGTGGTGCCCTTGGCGGCCATGGACACCTGCACATCGGTCGACTTGGCGTCCGTGCCCGGTACGGCGGCTGGGCTGCTCCACGCTGCGCCGGCAGCGGCACGGGTCACGGTGGAGAGAACGTGGGAGTCATCGGTCCTGTCGAAGGCGTCCCAGACCGCGGTGGCCGCTCCGTCGGGGGCCACAGCGACCGCGAACTGCTCGATGGCTCCGTTGGAGAAGGACCCCAGACGGTGAGGCGCCGACCAGGCGGTCGCGCCTGGGGTGAGCGTGGCGGTCATCGCCTCGTAGTTCCAGAATCCGTCGCCCTGGGCCCATACGGCGGTGACGGTGCCGTCCGCCGCCGAGGCGAGCTGGGGCATCGACAGGTCCAGGCCGGCGTAGGCCGTGAGCGTGATCGGTTCCGACCACCGGCCCGTCGCCGGGTCCCAGCCGGCCGAGACGGCGGCCAGCGAGCCGTCGTTGCCGCTGCCGGTCGTCCAGGCCGCCTCGGCGCGCCCGTCGGCGGTCACGGTCAGCACGGCCGGGGCGGTGGCGTCATCACTCGCGAACAGGGAGTGGGGAGCGGACCAGGTGTCGCTGCCCGAGGGCCTGACGGCGGCCTGGACGTCCCAGGTGGTGGAGCCGGCCGCTTTGTCGCGCCACAGGGCGAAGGCCGTGCCGTTCCCGGCCACTTTGACGTCGATCAGGCTCTGTTGGCCGTCGGCGCCGGTCAGGCTGACGCCGGGACCGAACGGGCCGGCCGACGCCGTGTATCCCGCGGCGGTGGCGGGCAGAGCGGCGCCCACCGTGAGTGCGGTCACCGTTGCTGCCGCGCACACGGCAACGGTGGCCCGCGGTCTCGGTATCTTCAGTGCCATTACGGCTCCTGTCTCGGACGGGCGCGCCTCTCACACCCGACAACGCGTCCGAGTTCCAGCGTTGGGGCTGTGCGGTCGAGCGGAATCACATCCGGTGAGCACCTGGCGCCGGAACACTGCGCAGGCCCCCCGCCACGCCACGCCGTCGCACGGCCCCCCGCCGTTGGACGCGTGGACGACAATACGCAGCCGGTCTTCACGCTTTTCGCTCCGAGCAGTCTAGAAATGATCAAATCTTCACCCGCCGTCCGAAGATCGGTGCGACCCGGAGCAGCACCCGTGTCCTTGCCGGGGTCGTGGCCAGGACCGTGCAGCTACCGGACGCGACCGCGCTGGGCGGCAAGCCGGTCGTCCGGGACGCCACGGGTCGGCCGGACTTCGAGCGGCCGCAGGACCGGCTGGCCCGGCGTGGTGCCAGGGCGGCCCGGGAGGCCGAGGAGTGTCCGGCCCACTTCGTCGCTTTCGATGTGCTGCGGTTGTATGGCACGGACAGCACCTGCCCCGGACGAAGCAAGCTCCGGCAGTCGCCGGATCGCACGGTCGGCAGGTGGTACGGGTCGTAGGTGAGCCTCCGGCCTGACCGCCCCCGGCGGAGGCGGCCAGGCCGGAGGCTGGTCGGGACGGGTGCCGGTCAGGCCAGGCGGGTGGCGGTGAGGCCGCCGTCCACGTTGAGCGTGACGCCGTGCACCATGGCGGCGTCGTCACTGACGAGGTACAGGACGCCCTTGGCGATGTCGTCCGGCCGTACGACCACCCCCGCCGGCGTGGTCGCGGTCATCGCGTCGAGCTGCGCGCGGGCTTCCTCGTTGCCCGGCGTGAGGGTAGCCCCGGGCGCGACGGTGTTCACCCGCACACCGCGGGGCCCGTACTCCGCGGCCCAGCTGCGGGTGAGCTGCTCGTCAGCGGCCTTGGTCGCGGAGTACATCGCGGCGTAAGGGCTGCCGAGCCGGGCCATCCAGGAACCGATGGTGACGATGGCGCCGTGGCCCCGCTCGGCCATGGCCGGCGCCATCGCGGCGACCAGGACGTGAGGGGCCCGTACGTTGACGGCGAGCATGGCGTCCAGGTCCGCATCCGGCAGGTCCTCGGTCAGCGTGGCCGGGTAGATGCCCGCGTTGTTGACCAGGATGTCGACGCGTCCGCCGAGCGCGCCCGTGGCCTGTGCGGCGAAGGCGCGGAGCTCTTCGTAGCTGCCTGCCAGGTCCGCCGCGACGAAGTCGGCACGCCCGCCGGCCTGCCTGATCTCCTCGACGATCCGCTGCCCCTGGGCCGCCTGCCGGCCGCTGACGACGACGTGGGCGCCCTCTCCGGCCAGTACGCGGGCGATCGCCTCGCCGATCCCGCTGGTCGAGCCGGTGACGACGGCGGTACGGCCGGTCAGCCGGGAGCCGGGGGCGAGGGGGGTGCCGATCTTCGTGTGATGTGTGTGAAGGGAAGTCATGGGTCCCGTTGTAGGTCGGCCCGAGGGCATCGGGCCAGGTCAGGACGTACCTGGGCACGGCAGGACCACCCAGGGCGCCGACGGGCCGCCTACCCTGGAGGCATGTCACGCGACCGCGCCGCACTCGGTGCGTTCCTCCGCTCCCGTCGGGACCGCCTCACCCCCTCCCAGGCGGGCATCGAACCCTTTCCCGGGGCCAGACGGGTGCCGGGGCTGCGCCGGGAGGAACTGGCCGTGCTGGCCGGCCTGAGCCCGGACTACTACAGCCGGCTGGAACAGGGACGCCAGGCCAACATCTCCGACGAGGTGCTGGACGCGTTGGCCCGGGCACTGCGCCTGGACGAGGTCGAGCACGCTCATCTGCGCGACCTCGCCGCGCCCACGCCGCGGCACCGCGCCGCGACGACCGCGCACGCGATGCAGCGCCCCGATCCCGGGCTGCTGCGGCTGATGCACACCCTCGACCACGTCCCGGTGCTGCTCCTGGGGCACCGCGGCACGGTCCTGGCCCGCAACGCCCTGCTGACAGAGGTGCTCGGCCGTCCGCTGGAGCCCGGGACGTCGTTCGTCCGCTACATGTTCCAGGACCCCGCCGCCCGCGAACGGATCGTGAACTGGGCGGAGTTCGCCTCGGCCACCGTCGCCACGATGCGCCGGGAGACCGCTCGCCGCCCGCACGACAACCGTCTGGCGGCACTCATGGCCGAGCTGCGCTCCGGCGACGACGATGTCGCCCGCTGGTGGGACGACCACACAGTCCGTGACTACACGTCGGTGGCCAAGCACATCCAGCACCCCACGGCCGGCCCGCTGTCCTTCGACATCGAGATCGTCTGCGCGCCGCACGAGCCGGACCAGCGGCTCGTCGTCTACACGGCCCAGCCCGACTCTCACACCGCCCGCGTCCTGCCGATCCTGGCCAGCTGGAACACCGCGCGCGCCGCAGCCTCCTGACGGCGCGCTCCGGGTCGAGGGCCGTATACGGCCGACGTCGCCGGGCGCGGACGTCTGCCGTCATCGCCGGCACCCCGATCCGCTCCCGACGTTCCACCGACTGCTCGTCGTCCAACGCGGTA
Organism: Streptomyces flaveolus; assembly: GCF_000716535.1. GTDB lineage: Bacteria > Actinomycetota > Actinomycetes > Streptomycetales > Streptomycetaceae > Streptomyces > Streptomyces flaveolus_A. The sequence goes on from NZ_JNWV01000023.1 coordinate 54,880, forward strand.
GCCACCGAAGAATCACGTCAGTAGCCTTGGCGCCGTACGCTCCTTACCGACGGAGGGCTCCGCATGACAACCTCGTTCGTCCGCCCCGAACCGCCGTACTACGCAGTGATCATCACCACCCGGCCGGCAGCGGACCTCGAGGGCTACGCAGCCATGAGTGAGCGCATGGCCGAACTCGGTGAAACGCAGCCCGGCTATCTCGGCCGCGAGTCGCTGACGGACGAGGACGGCCGGGACCTCGTCGTCATCTACTACGCAGACGAGGCATCGATAGCGGCGTGGAAGGCTCATCCCGAACATCTCGAGGCACAGCGACTCGGACGTGAACGCTGGTACTCCTCGTACAGCGTGGAAGTCGCGCGGGTGGAGCGCGCCTACGCCTTCAGCCGCGATTGAGGATGGGAGCCCGGCCGACAACTGACGCCCGGCCCCTGTAGGACGGCCTGTCACCGTTGGACCTCGGTCAGCGTCAAGACGGACTGGCAGACGAAATCGACTACCGGGACCGGCACGCGGTCGAGTGCGGCATCAATCGCCTCAGGTGCCACCGGGCCCTGGCCACGAGGGGCGGCAAACTCGCGGTCCGCTGCGCGGCAACCGAGCTGGTCGCGGCCGTCAGCGAATGGCTGTGACCGCAAGCTCGCACCGGCTGCTCGTTAACCCTTTGCCGGGGAGCCGAGGGTCAGCTAGCTTCTCCCAGCCGTCCGATGTTGTTCGGGACCGGCGCCGTCGACGAGGAGGAGGTGTGGCGCACATGTGCAGGAGTGCCCAGCGATTGAGCCCGCGCACCGACCTTTGCCACCTCCTCACGACGGAGACACCTTGTCGCTTCGCATCACCCCACTGACCGACCCCGCTGACGGGCCGAACAGCCGGCGTCTGGCATGGCTGGCGTCCGACGCCGATTCCATCCCTGTCGGGACAGCCTTCCTGCGGCTGTTCGCCCATCCCGCACAGGAGCACCTGGCCGAGCTGACCCTCGGTGTCCATCCCACGGAACGACGCAAGGGCGTCGGTTCCCGGCTCGTCGGCGCCGCCGTGGCTGCTGCCCGGGCCCATGCCCGACGCCGCGTCATCGCGCAGGCCGAGGCCGGCTCGCCGGGCGACCACTTCCTGCCGACGCGCGGTTTCCGCAAGGTCCTCACCCTGAGGTTCTCCCGCTTGTCACTGGCCGATGTGGACACCACCGCCCTCGTCCGCATCATCGAGAGTCCGCATCCCGGTTACCGGCTTACGTCATGGCACGGAACCGTGCCGGACAGCCTCGCCGAGACGTTCGCCGCCTCGCGTCGCGCCATGGACGACATGCCTATGGATGACGCCGACCACGGCACGGTGACCTGGGACGTGGACCGTGTCCGGGCCGCGGCGAAGGCCGTCGAACAGCGCGGCGACCACCTGCACACCGTCGTCGCCGTCGACGCCGACGGGTCGATCGCCGGGTTCACCGAGCTGGTCGTCCCCGGCGACGGCAAAGGTGACGGCCAGCACTACGGCACCGGCGTACTGCCCGAACACCGTGGACACGGCCTCGGCCGATGGATGAAGGCCGAGTCGATCCGACACGCCCATGTGCGTCATCCAGACCTCGGCGGCCTCCTGACCGACACCGCCGACAGCAACACGCACATGAGACGGATCAACGACAGTCTCGGCTACACACCCACCCACACGACACACCAATACCAACTCGACGTATAGCGGCAGACGGACGGTCCGGGCCTGGACAAGAGCGGGGCGAGCTGCCGCATGGTGAAATTCGTGCGAGGTAATGCACGGCGACCAGCAAGACCCGCTCACCCAGCGTGTCCCACGACGGTGCTGACAACCTCAACATGGGGCAGTGACAACCGTCTTGGGCGCCAGGGCAGGAGCCGGCACGACCAGGATGGCCGGCTGCCGCATAGCGGGGTCCCGGTCTATGGCTGGTCGGGCCAGACAGCCAGCGGTTCGACCGACTGCTCGTCCGTGAGGGTGAGGCGGGCGCCGGGCATGCTTCCGTACTCCCCTACCCAGCGGCGGAACTTGTCCCGTGCCACCTCCTCGCGCTCCCACCAGCCGTGCTGTACCGGCCGGCCGCCGGATTCGAGCAGCAGGTGGTAACGGCCGGAGGCGGTCAGGTGTGGCCGGTGCGGCTCCGGGGCGTCCGGGGCCGCGCTCGCGCCGTCTCGCCTCCCCAAGAGAGCGTTCATGAGGCCGGGCGCAAGGGCAGGACGGTGGCCGGCCCGATGGATGCGGGGCCGAACTTGTCGCGGATGCGGTCCATGGCCTGCTCGGCGGCCAGGCGGGACTCCCGGGCGCCGTCCAGGCTGATCTGCTCGGCGACCTGACCTGCATCGACGAGGTCCTCGGCCCGCAAGCCGATCCCGGTCAGGCGGGCGCGTTGCAGGCCGGCGGCGTCCATCAACTGGTAGGCGACGGCGCGCAGATCCTCGTCGTGGGCGGAGGGTTCGGGCAGACGGCGGGTCTTCTCCCAAGCGGTGCCGCCCGCGAAGCGCAGGGTCAGGGTGAGGGCGCGGGCGGCCTGGCCGCGATGGCGCAGCCGGACGCCGAGCTGGACGACGAGGTCGAGCAGGGCGGCCCGCACGGCGGCGCCGTCCAGGGTGTGGCTCGTGAAGCGATGGCGTACTGCGGCGGAGGCCGGCAGGGCCCGGGGGACGACGGGGCGGGGGTCGATGCCGCGGACGCGGTCGGCGGCGAGCCGGCCGGCCTTCTTCCCCAGCAGACGCTGCACGGTGGCCGGGGAGACAGCGGCGAGCAGGCCGACCGAGTGGATGCCGTAGTCGCGGAGCACGGCCGCCTGGCGGGGGCCGATACCGTGCAGGGCCTCCACCGGCAGCGGAGCGAGCCAGTCGGAGATCTGTTCAGGGGCGATGGCGAGGACGCCGCCTGGACCGTTGATCTGGGCGGAGGCGGTGGCCGCGACGGTGATCGTGGGCCCGATCCCCACCCGGACGTCGACCCCGAGGTGCGAGAGGGTCCGCACGCGCAGGATTTCGCCCAGGTGAGCCGCGTCCGTGCCGTGGTAGCGCAGGGCGCCTTTCAGCTCGGCCAGGGCCGCGGACGGCGGCAGCGCCTGCACGACCGGGGACAGATCGGCCAGCAGTTCCAGTACCCGCCGGTAGCTCTCCTCCGGCAGCCGGTCCGGGCAGCGCACATGCATCACCGTCGCCAGCGCGGTCGAGACCGACTTTCCGTCGTCGTTCACGGTGCTCACCTCCCACCACTCACATTATCGAACAGAAAATCGAACACGCGAGTGCAGTGAGGTGATCACGGTGTGACGGGACGGCACGGTCCGCGCATGGCCACTGCTCCTCGCGAGCGGCGTCCCATGCCCCCGTCCTGCCTTGACGCGTGCTCCGGCGTGGTCAAGGCGGGCCGAGCGCGCGGCCGGACGGGACCCCAATTAGGCTTGGGCGCTCGGACGGGCCGCCGTCCGCCGCCCGGCGGGAGGTACGGCGCTCGTGCGGCTGCACCGGAACAGCACGCCCAGGGAGGGCAACCGAGTGTCTTTCTTCACCATCGGCCACCGCGGTGTCATGGCCGCCGAGCCGGAGAACACCCTGCGCTCCTTTCTGCGGGCCGAACGCGAGGGTCTGGACGGCATCGAACTGGACCTGCACCTGAGCAGGGACGGCGAGCTGGTCGTCATGCACGACGACACCCTGGACCGCACGACGGACGGCTCCGGTCCCATCGCCGACCAGGAGTTGAGCGAGCTCAAGAAGCTCGACGCCGGCCTCGGCGAGCGCATCCCCACGTTCGAGGAGGTCCTGGACGCCGTCGGGCCGACGCTGCCGATCCAGGCCGAGATCAAGGACGTGGCCGCCGCCCGGTCGCTGGCCAAGGTGATCGCCGACCGCGACCTGCTGGACCGGGTTTCGGTGCTGTCGTTCCACGACGTGGCCCTGACCGAGATCCACAACCTGCTGCCGCAGGCCCGCACCGTGCTGGTGGCAGGCGCCAGCGCGCACCGCGACACCTTCGTCGGCCGCGCCCAAAAGGTGGGTTCCACCCTGGTCAGCGTGGATCTGCGCCAACTGAACCTGGCCATCGTGGAGAAGTGCGCCGCCGCCGGCATCGACGTGATGGCCTGGACCGTCAACGACGAGCGCGACCTGACGCTGGCCCGGACGCTCGGCCTGGTGGGCTGCGTGACCGACCAGCCCGGCATGAAGCGACTGGTCGAGGCCACGGCCTGACTTCGTGGGTCCGGGACCGAACCGGCGCCGGGTCGCGTGCCTGGTACTCCTCACCGTCCACGACCCTGGCGGCGGTGACACGCCTGGCCCCCGACGCGAGACAGCCCCGGCCGACGTGTCCGTCGGCCGGGGCTGAACCCGTGGAACGTGTGGTTGTGAAGGGCGGTCGCCTACGCGGCGAAAGGCTCTGCGGGGCTTCAGCCGAACGATCGTCCCCGCAGGCAATAAGTGAGGCCCGGGGACACTGTCCCCTTCACCACCACGCCTCCTACAACCGCACCCGCCTACCGGACATTCCCGAGCCGTCCGGCCCGCGCAGGTAGGTCTGATGCCAAGGTCGATCCGTAGGCCGCGGCAGACGGTCTACCAGGCTCGCATCCGGCACACACTTCCGCGCCAACGATGAGTTCGGGCAGTGGATCGGGTCTGCCCTGGCATGACTCGCATCGTCGCTGACATCTCGGTCTCCCTCGACGGCTTCGTCACCGGCCCCGACCCCGCCCCGGACAACGGACTGGGCACCGGCGGCGAGGCCCTGCACACCTGGGCCTTTTCCGATGACCCCGACGACCGCAGGTATCTGCGCGAAGGGACCGCCCGGTCGGGCGCCGTCGTCCTCGGCCGCCGGCTCTTCGACGTGGTCGACGGGCCGTACGGCTGGGACGACACGTCCGGCTACGGCGCCGGCGAGGTCGGCAAGCCCGCGTTCGTCGTCGTGACGAGGTCTGAGCCGAAGTCGGTACGGCTCACCGATCTCGACTGGACGTTCGTCACCACCGGTCTGCGCGCCGCCCTCGCCACCGCGCGCGAGCGTGCCGAGGCGGCGTCGTCGGACAGCGGCAAGGACCTCGACGTCGTCCTCATGGGCGGCGGCGCAACGATCCGCTCGGCGCTCGAAGCCGGACTGGTCGACGCGCTGACGCTGCACCTCGCGCCCGTCGTGCTGGGCGCCGGGACACCACTGTTCACCGGCGGGGCGCCGCGCACGCTGGCACAGCGGAGCGTGACCTCGACGTCGACCGCGACACACCTGACTTACGACGTCCTGTGACCGCGACGAACTGCGCACAGGAACATCAGCAGAGGGAAGGGCACCCGTGGTGGTGGCGGCAGACGCGGACCTGGCCGCAGCCACGCGGAGCCTCGGCGAGGCCTCTCAGTACAACGCTGCGCATGGCCACCGACGTGCGCTACGGACTGGCTCGGTCTGGACGCGGGACCCCCCCGGTGGCAATGGCCCAGCACATCGACGCCGGCATCGTCTGGATCAACTCGTACACGGGACCGTCACATGACCGCCGTGTTCAGCGCAGTGCGATGAGCGCGATGGCGGCGGCCGCGCACACCAGTCCCGCGGTCTGCCGGCGGGTGAGCCGCTCGTGCAGGAAGGCCAGTGCCAGCACCACCGGGATGGCCGGGTAGAGCGCGGACAGCACGGTGGCCACGGCCATCAACTGGTGCCGCGTCGCGTCGAGGTACAGGATGATGGCGACCGTGCCGACCACACCGGCCACGGCGGCCACCGACGCGAGCCGGCCAGGCATCCGCACCGGAGACCGGTACCGGACGAGCACGACGGCGATCACCACCACGGACGCGACCCGGCTGACGACGACCGGCCACAGGCCACCGTCCGCCCCCACCTGCGCCATCGCCAGGAACTGCACGCCGAACCCGGCGCTCGCGACCAGCGCGGCGGGTACTCCAGCGGTCACTGGCAGGTTGATTCCCCGCTCCCGGCCCGGTCCAGAAGCCTGCGTGACGAGCCACAGCGCGGGGAGGGCGGCCACGATGCCGACCCAGGCGGCAGCGGCCGGGCGTTCACCCAGGAAGGCCACGCCCACCAGGACGGGGAGGGCGACGGCCCCCACGTCACTGACCGGTACGACGACGCTCATCTGCCCCTGCGACATCGCCCGGTACAGGAACGCGACCCCGACGCCCGTACCGGCCCCCGAGAGCGCGCCGAACCAGTAATCACCGGCCGTGCCGACGCCGCCGGAGGACGACAGCGCCGGCAACACCGCGACGGCGCTCCCGGCGAGCTGTGCGTACAGGGCCACGGTGATGCCGTCGGCTCTGCGGGAGACGAGCCCGTTCGCGAAGTGGGTGACGCCGAAGCAGAGGGCGGAGGCCAGCGCCAGGGTCTCACCCACGCGACCTCCCAGCGGGCGGCGGGCCTTTCCAGGACGGCGAGGCGTCGGCACACGAACACATACCGGCGGCTCTACCCGGGATCCCGGTGATGATGGCACCCGCGTTCCGGAGATCAGGGCGAGCCCATCCATTGTCAGTGCCGTGCGCTTCACTGTCCGTCATGGAGCTCACGCAATCGACCGTCAACGACCTGCTGGGCCGGCTCGGCCCGGGGGACGACCACATGTATCTGCCCGGCGACCTGGACCCGGAGGCCCTGGCCGACCTGCTCGCCGACAGGTACGGCGCCCCGCGCACCCTCGTCCTCGACGGTTTCACCGATCCGACGGTCGACGATTCCAGGGGCGCGGCTCTCCTGGTTCCCTTCGCGGACCGGGCCGTGACGATGCGGGCGTGGGCGTACGGGGACCAGTGGGTCGGCACGGGTACGGCGCGAGACGCCGAAGGGGTCGAGCGGCCGGTCCTGGTGGTCGCTCACAGGGAGGTGCCGGAGCCTTTGGCGGTCGCTCCGGACGAGGGCGAGGACGTCGACTGGGTGGAGCGGCTCATACGGATCACCGGCTGGACGCATCCCGCCCGGCGGCCGGATGTGGACTGGGCGGAAGTGGAGTCACGTCTGGGCACCGTGCTGCCGAGCGACTACAAGCGCATGGTCGAGACGTTCGGCGTGGGCGCCTTCGATGGAAACCTGGACCTGAACCAGGAGCCGTGGACGAGACTCCGGGAGGACGGGCTGCTCATCTGGGCGGGCACGGAGCACGAGGACCTGTACTGCTGGAGGGCCGACGGCGACGACCCCGACCGTTGGCCCGTGGTGGTCCGGTCCTTCGACAGCCAGGACGTCCGCTTCGACTGCCAGGCCGCGGAGTTCGTCTGCCGCATCCTCGTCGACCCGCACCACCCGTTCACGATGGCCCGCTATTTCGACACCCACTGGTTCATGAACTACCGGACGAACGACTGACCGAACCGCTCTCAGTCCTCTTTCTTCTTACGGGGCAGTTTCTGATGTACCTCTTCAGCCTTCCGGGACTTGTCGGGCCGCTCGCTGGAGGGTTCCGTTTCCCTCTTGCCACGCGCCGCCGTTTCGGACGTTCGCGCGACTCCGCTGCTTGGTGTGACCGGTGCGGTGCTGTGAGCGGGCGGGGGCGTGGTGCCGTGGGTAGGTGTGTCGGTGGCGGGCGTCCGGCTCGGCACAGCGGAGGCGGGGCTCGAAGCTTGGTCGTGGCCGGTGACATGAAGCTGCCCGGCGGGGACGTCGCGGGTGGCGGGCTCGGCAGGGTTAGATCCCGCTGCTTCGCTGGGCACGGACGCGCCTGGCGTGTGGGCTTTCGCGGAGGGGCTGCTCACCGCCCGTGTCGCTGTGTGGTGCGCGGATCCGTCGGATACGGCGACAGTGGCGGCCATGGCAGCCGCCAGCGCGGCGGCCGTGCCGGCGACCAGGTAGCGTCCGCGCGTGGACGCGGCCTTCGGTGCGACCGTTCCGGCGCCGTGCGGTGCATGCGGGTGCGTGAGGTCGGCCCATGCCGGTACCTGCTCGGGAACCAGGCTCGTGACGTCGGCCGCGGGTGGGACGGGCCTGGGACCGGTCGACTCGGCCAGGGCGGCCAGGGCGGTCAGGGTCCGGGCGCAGTCGTCGGCTGACGGGCGGGCCTGCGCTTCCAGGGCGGTCATGTCACCCAGCAGGGCCGCGAACCCCTCCGGCAGGGAATCGGGCAGTTCGGGCCGCCGGTGGAGCCGCGCGATCGCGGCCTCCAGGGGAGCACCGTCGTATTCGAGCCGGCTCGTGACGCATTCGAGGAGCACCAGCCCGAGGGCGTAGACGTCGGCTGACGGGCCGACGGACTGGCCGAGCACCTGCTCGGGAGACAGGTAGGCGGCCGTGCCGATGAGCGTGCCGGTGGTGGTGCGGGTGGTGGCGTCAAGCAGGCGGGAGATGCCGAAGTCGGTCAGGTGGGGGCGGCCGGACGTGTCCAGGATGATGTTCGACGGTTTCACGTCGCGGTGAACGATGCCTGCGTCGTGCGCGTGGGCCAGAGCACGCGCGAGGTCGGCCCCGAGGGCAGCGGTCTCCCCGGGGGACAGGGGTCCCTCGGTGATGCGTGCCTTCAGCGTAGGGCCGTCGATCAGCTCCATCACCAGGTAGGCACGTCCGTCGTGCCGGCCGGCGTCGTAGACGGTGACCAGGCCCGGGTGTCCCAACCGGGCAAGGATCACCGCCTCGTTGTGGAAGCCGTCCTCCCTGTCGTCACCGGTGCCGACGCGGAAGACCTTGACGGCCACCGGTCGTCGCAGACGCAGGTCGAAGCCACGGTGGACGTCACCGGCGCCGCCCGAGCCGATGACCGCGTCCAGGCGGTAGCGCCCGCCCAGCACTTGTGCGGAACACCGGAACGGCGCCAGAGCCGACTGGCGGAGCCTCATGTCATCTCCCACTGCTTGTCCAGGTGCTGCCCACAGGTGCGCCTGCAAAGGGGGCGCCGCACACGCGTACCCATGAGGTGCCGAAGTACCCCTGCGCCCCGTTCCTCGACTCGATCGGTGAGGCTGTCGGTGTGCGTTCCGGGGCAGGCGTTCTGCTTGATCTTCATGGTCTGGCGTGGTCACGTTCGGCGATGGTCAAGGGGTCTGCCGGCCAAACGGGAAGTGGATCGTGTCCGCCGGGCAGGTGGGCGACATCCAGGCGGATCAACGTGCGTTCCACAACAGGGAGTTCGCGGGGCCATGCGGAGCCTGGTAAGGCGAGGAGGGATGCGGTCCCAGGCCGTGGCGCAGGCGGTGCCGTAGCGGCCGGTGACCCGGGCCGTCGCGGCATCAGGCTCACCCCAGGTGTGTCCGGCTCGGCGAAGCGGAATTCCTTGCCGTGCTTGGGCGGGTGTCCCCTTGCGGCGGTGAGTTCCACGGCGCCAAGACCCCGCTTGCGCGTCGCGGTCGCCCGCCTTCCAGCGGCCCATGCCGATGAGGTCCTCGACTACCCGGCGGACCTTGGCCGCGGTGGTCTCCGCGACGTCGAGCCGCAGGGCGTCCAGCATCTGGCACGACGAAGTCCGGCCACAATCGGTCCGCACTGGTCGGTGCGTCCGGCCGGAGCCAGTGGGTGACGTCCACCGCCGGGACCAGGCGCCGTCGGCGACCTCGGACCGCGGCAGCCCGGCCAGCAACTGCCGCAACCGCGGCACATGGTCTTTTGTGGAGCACTGGATCAGACGAAGGCCGTTTGCACGTCCCCGGACGCCTCGTTCGGGCGATCATGTTCGGGTCCTCGTCGGAGGCCTACAAGCCCCCCGTTCAGTCGAGCTGGTAGTCGAACCAGATGCGATGCGTGCCGTCAGCCTCGACGGCCATCCCTCCGGCCCCGGAGATCCCCGTCAGCTCGCCGGTGCCGCTCGAAGGCACGATGGTGAAGAACTCCGCTGTCCGGTCGCTGCCGGTTGTTGTCGCCGAGTGCACGAAGTTGAAGCACCCCTCCCGTCCGTGCAGCGAGCCTTCGAATGACTCCATGGCCACATACGTGCCGACGCCGGTCGACTGGTCGAACGCGGCAGTGAACAGGGTCGCCGAGCGCCCCACGACCTCTCCCTCGAAGTGTTTCTCCATCGTCGCGACACCTACCGGCAGCCCAGTGGACACAGCAGGCTCGGGCTTCAGCTCGGTCGGGACGAACGCTTTGACGGTGAAAGTTGCCGTAGCTCTCATGCACCGACCGTACCGAGGCGGTCCGACAGACGGGGCCGAACCGCAGGCGGCCCTGGGGCCGGGAGGCGACGAAGACCTTGAAGGACAAGCTCAGGGTACGGCCGCCTACTGATAGCAGGGGGGCGCGCACCGCACGGTGATCGTGCCGCTCTCGCGGGCCGCCGTGGAGTCGCTGTGGGTGACGGCCGTGGGGGTCTCGCTGGTCTCCCAGGGCATGGGCGCGGCCATCGCCTGCGCGCCGAGGGCGGTGAAGGCCGCGGTGGCCACGAACACGACGGCCAGCGCACGCTTGCGCAGATGCACGTGAACTCCTTACGGAATGGTGAGGTTCGGCTGCCGGCGCCCGTCTCGCAGACGCTCACCCGGCCGGCTGCCAGTCTCACCGTGCGCGTCACCCCATGCCAAGGAGTCCGGCGTGGGCTTCGGCGGATCTCCCTACGATCACCGCGACCGGCGGACCGCGTTCCGCACCAGGTCACTTGAGGCTCGGCATCCTCGATGCCCACGGCCTCGACCTCGTCGACCGTGATGCCGGGCGGTGGCCCCCCAGGTGGGACGCGGATGCGTCGGCCGTCAACGGCGGCTCCGCGGCCGGACGTTGCGGGGACGCCGTTCTGCCGGGCGAAGCCGCTCGGCCCCTGGACGGAGATCGGAATCCGTGTTGTCATGCTCAGTGCTGCTCTTGACAACGTTGTACTGGCGGCTCGTCCACCGCACCACAGCCGAGTCGCCACCGAGACCCGAGCACCTCCGCCCGCGTCACTGGAGGATCCGTGCGCACCGGACGACTCAGAGAGAGGCTCACCCTTCTGCTGGCCGCGGCCCTTGGGGCGGCAGGCCTCATCGCCGCCCCGCACGCGAGCGCCGCGGCCGGGGAACCCGCACAGGTTCACGGCCTGAAGGGCGAGTACCACACACAATCCGCGCCTGGCGCCTTCGACTTCGGCGAGTTGAAGGCCACCGGCTTCGACCAGAACCTCGACTTCGACAACCTCGAACCGCGCCTGACGTTCACCACGGGCCGGTCGGACGACGTCAGTGTCCGCTGGACCGGCAAGCTGGTGCCGGAGCGGAGCGGACCGCACACCTTCGCGATCAGCGGGGACAACGGCTTCCGCCTGTGGGTCGGCGGCAAGCTCGCCATCGACCACTGGGTCGACGACTGGGACCGCGAACAGACCTCCGCTGCCATCGATCTGACGGCCGGTACGGCCTACGACTTCAAGATCGAGTACTTCGAGCACTTCGGCGGTTCGAACCTCCACGTCCGCTGGACCGAGCCCGGCGGCACCAAGGAGGCCGTCCCGCAGTCGGCGTTCCTCCTGCCCGACGGCTTCGATTACGACGGCGCCACCAGCGCCGCGGTCCTCGCCGACGGACGCACCCTGAAACTGGAGTTCACGCATCCGCCGGCCGCGCCGCCCGCGGACTTCACCACCCACCTGCGGGCCGTGATCGGCGGCGCCGACTGGCCGCTCGGCACGACGCGCCTCGACCCGGCCGATCCGAACGCGCTGCTCGTCGCGCTCAACGAGCCGGTGGTCGGCAACAAGACCGGTACCGCACGCGGCAGGGCCGACGTCCGCTACGACGGCGAGGGCGGCCTCACTACGAGTGACGGCAACGTTGTCAGTGCCTTCTACAGCAGCGGACCCAACACCTCCCGCCACGAACTGCGCACCCGGTGGGCCGACGAGGTGGGGCCGGACAACGCACTGCCGGAGTACCCCCGCCCCCAACTGACCCGGGACGCCTGGCGCAACCTCAACGGCCGCTGGCAGTTCGCCGCCGCCGAGGCCGGCGAGCAGCCGCCCGTCGGCAGGACGCTGCCCGAGCGGATCCTCGTCCCGTACCCGGTGGAGTCGCAGCTCTCCGGGCTCGAGCGGCCGGAGGATCGGATGTGGTACCGGCGTACCTTCACCGTTCCCGCCGACTGGCACATCGGCTCCGGCACACGGCTGCGGCTCAACTTCCAGGCCGTGGACTGGCAGGCCGAGGTGTACGTCAACGGCCACAAGGTCGCCGAACACCGCGGCGGTTACGACAGGTTCAGCGCCGATGTCACGGACGCGCTGCTGCCCGGCCGAACCCAGGAGCTGATCGTCGGCGTGTACGACCCGACCGACGGCGCGGGCGGCCCCAACCCGCCCGTCGGCAAGCAGCGGCTGGATCCGAGCGGCATCTGGTACACGCCCAGTTCCGGCATCTGGCAGACGGTGTGGATGGAACCGGTCGCCCGGGACCACGTCGGCTCGTTGAAGCTCGTCCCCGACCTGGCCCACAACCGTCTCACGGTCGAGGCGCAAGGGGTCCGGGACGGCGTACCCGTCACGGCGACGGCGTACGACGGACACCGCAAGGTCGCCACGGTGCGGGGCCGCACCGGCGGCCCGCTGCATCTCACGATCACCGACCCGCACCTGTGGTCGCCCGACGACCCGTTCCTGTACGGGCTCCGGGTCAAGGTGGGCGCCGACCGGGTGGGCAGCTACTTCGGGATGCGCTCGATCGCCGTCGAGAAGGTGAACGGCGTCCCGCGTACCGTTCTCAACGGCGCGCCCGTCTTCATGATGGCCACCCTCGACCAGGGCTTCTGGCCGGACGGTCTGTACACGGCGCCGACCGACGAGGCGTTGGCATACGACCTGAAGGTGCACAAGCGGCTCGGGTTCAACGCGGTCCGCAAGCACATCAAGGTCGAGCCCGACCGCTGGTACTACTGGGCCGACCGGCTGGGCCTGCTGGTGTGGCAGGACATGCCGGCGACCACGGCGGGGGTGGACCCGGACCCGGCGGCCCGCGCCGAGTACGAGCGCGAGATGAAGCGGATGATCGACGAGCACATCAGCAGCCCGTCCATCGTCATGTGGGTCACCTTCAACGAGGGCTGGGGCCAGTACGACGAGGCGCGCATCGCCCGGCAGGCCAAGACCTGGGACCCGAGCCGGCTGGTCAACGGCATGTCGGGGCTGAACCTCGGCCGCGACGGCGGAGCCGGTGACGTCATGGACGAGCACGGCTACCCCAGTCCCGCCCTGCCGCCGCATCCCGACGGCGAACGGGCCCTGGTAGCCGGGGAGTACGGCGGTCTCGGGCTCGCGGTGCCGGGCCACGCCTGGTCGGTCCAGCAGTCGTACGTCGACGTGGACCCGGCCGCCTACACCGACGACTACCTGCGGAAGCTGACCGAGGTGCACGCCCTGGCGTGCGAGGGCGGCAACGGCGCGGTGTACACGCAGATCTCGGACGTCGAAGGAGAGCTCAACGGCCTTCTCACGTACGACCGTCAGGTGCTCAAGCCCGACGCCGACCGGCTGCTCACCGCACACCGGGCGCTGATCCGCGACGCCTCCCGGGCGACCCCGGCAGGCTGCCCGGCGAGCTGACGCCCGTCCGCGGTCACGGGGGCGCGTGCCCGCGTGGCCGCGGACGCAGGGCGGCCCCCGTGCCGCCCGTCCCACATCCGTTGTCCGGCACACCGAACTCCAGAGGCGCTCATGACATGGACGCGCACCATCGGACTGTGTCTGGCCGGAACCCTGGCAGCGACCACGCTGCTGGCGGCTCCCGCCACCGCACGGCCCGACCGCGGCACCGGCACGGCCCTGACCGATCTCGTCAACCCGTTCATCGGCACCCAGAACGAGGGCAACACCTACCCCGGCGCGGCGGTGCCGTTCGGCATGGTGCAGCTCTCCCCCGACACCGGCCACGCCACCGGGTACGACTACGCCGACGACCACATCCGCGGCTTCTCCCTCGTGCATCTCTCCGGCGTGGGCTGCGGTCTGGGCGGTGACCTGCCCGTGCTGCCGACCACCGGCGACGTCACGCAGACGGATTACGCCCGCTATGCCGCCCGCTTCTCGCACGCCGACGAGGAGGCGAGTCCCGGCTACTACCGGGTCCGCCTGGACTCCGGCATCGGGGCGGAGTTGACGGCCACCCGGCGCACCGGCGTGCAGCGCTACACCTTCCCGGCCACCGACAAGGCCAACGTGCTGCTCAACGCCGCCCAGTCGTTGCACCGGAACGTCACAACCAAGGTCGAGATCCTCGACGACCACACCGTGCGCACCGCCATCACCGGCCGCGGCTTCTGCCAGGACACCCAGCCCTACACCGTCTACACCCTCACCCGCTTCGACCGGCCTTTCACCGCCTACGGCACCTGGAACGGGTCCACCGTCACCGACGGGGCGCGGACCGGCTCCGACGGGGCCTACGTCCGGTTCGACACCGGTGAGGACCGCACCGTCGAGGCGACCACCGCGCTGTCGTACGTCGACGCGCGCGGGGCGGCCGTCAACCTCCGTGCGGAAGGCGGGCGTTCGTTCGACACCGTGCGGGACCAGGCCCGGCGAACCTGGGAGGACCGCCTGGGCGACATTCGCGTACGAGGCGGTGCGGACAGCCTGCGCCGCACCTTCTACTCGTCGCTCTACCGCTCGTTCCTCGCCCCGAACGTCGGCAGTGACGCCGACGGCCGCTACACGGGATGGGACCAGCGGATCCACCGCGCCCGCGGTTTCACGTACTACCAGAACTGGTCGCTGTGGGACACCTACCGCACCCAGTCCCAGTTGCTCTCCCTGCTCGCGCCGCGGGAGGCGCGGGACATGGCGGTCTCGGTCGTCAAGATCGACGAGCAGGCGGGGTGGCTGCCGAAGTGGGGCTACGGCACCGTCGAGACGAACATCATGACCGGTGACCCGGTCACTCCGTTCCTGACCAACGCCTACCAGCAGGGCCTGTTGAAGGGCTACGAGGAACAGGCGTACCGGGCGCTGCGCAAGAACGCCGACGGGGTCCCGCCGGCCGCGTCGCCCGCCGTGGGACGGGAGGGCAACCGCGAGTACCTCGCCCATGGCTACGTGCCGTACCTGAAAAACCGTCCGCACACCAAGCCGGGCGACTCGGACTACGACCACGGCGCCTCCGCGACCCTGGAGTACGCCTTGTCGGACGCCATGCTGGCCCGGATGGCACGCGACCTCGGCCATGGGCAGGACGCGGACCGCTACGCCGCCCGCTCACGCAACTACCGCGCCCTCTTCGACCCCTCGACCGGTTTCTTCCGGGCCCGCGACGCTTCGGGCGCCTTCACCGGACCGGACGATCCGGCCGAGAGCGAGGGCTTCCACGAGGGGACCTCCTGGCAGTACCAGTGGCTCGTGCCGCAGGATCTGCCCGGCGTGGTGGACCTCATCGGGGGACGGGAAGCCGCCAACGCCCGGCTCGATTCCTTCTTCGCCTACGACCGGCTGCTGGAGGATCCGGCGAAGACGGCGAGGGAGGTGTGGGTCAACGGCCCGTACGAGTACTACAACGCCGACAAGTACAACCCGCAGAACGAGCCGGACCTCATCGCCCCTTACACCTACCTCTCCACCGGCCAGCCCTGGAAGACCACGGACGTGGTGCACGCGGCGCTGACCCTGTTCACCGACAGCCCCACCGGCATGACCGGCAACGACGACCTCGGCACGATGTCCGCCTGGAACGTCCTGTCGTCCATCGGCCTCTTCCCGGTCCAGCCCGGCTACGACACCTGGGGCCGCAGGTGCCGGGGGCGCGCCGTCGCCCTCGGCACCGGTCGCCGCCCCGGGAGCGGCCCCTGCGTGTCCCGTTCGGGAAAGACGCTGGATCGCCGGGCGCGTCCCGCCGTACGGTGACGCCATGAGCGAGCACCCGGAAGCGCCTGTCATGCCCGTCGAGGCCTACGAACCCCCCTACTACGTGGCTGTCTTCACTACGGTGCGAACCCAAGACCAGAGCGGCTACAGCGAGACCAACGCACGCATGGAGGACCTGGTGAAGGACGTCCCCGGGTTCCTGGGGATGGACCACGCGCAGACTCCTGGCGGGCTGGGCATCACCGTCGGGTACTTCCGCGACGCGGACGCCCTCACGGAGTGGCGGAACAACGCCGAGCACCGCGCGGCGCAGAAGCGCGGGCGAGCCGAGTGGTACCAGAGTTACACGCTGCACGTGGCGAAGGTGGAGCGGAGCCACGGGTATTCGCGAGCGGAGGTCCCGCAGGGCCCGACAGCGGCTTGACCAACCGACGTCACGTCAGCGCTCGTCCCGGTCGTCGGCGTCCACCCGTCGGCCGGCGCTGGTGGGCCGCTGTCCCGAGTGGCCCAAGTGGCGGGAGCAACGGCCCGGGGCCAGCCTGGAAAGGTCGATCGAACGACAGGACGGGAGACGCACATGACCTCTGTACTCCGTCACCACTGCCTTCGTGCGCTCGGCGCCGGTGCCCTCTCCGTGGCGCTGCTGTCCGGCGGGACGGCCGGAGCCCTGGCCGTGGTCCCGACCCCCGGCACCATGGCCTCGATCACCGTGAAGGCCGAGAAGACCGAGGTGAAGGCCGGGGACAAGGTGACGTTCACCGGCCGCACCAAGGGCCTGAAGGTCGGCTCCCCGCTCGTGCTCCAACACGAGAAGGGCGGCAAGTGGACCTCGCTCAGGGCGACCGCCAAGGTCAAGAAGGGCAGCTCGTACGCCCTGATCGCCAAGCTCAACACCAAGGGCACCGAGCATCTGCGGATCGCGGGCGCGAGCGCGGCCGGGAAGGTCTACTCGCCCACGGTGACGGTCAAGGTGAAGTAGGCCGCCCCCAGAAGGCGAGCAGTGCGGTGACGAGAGACTCCGGAGCCTCCTCGGCCATGTGGTGTCCGGAGTCGATCGGGGAGCCCTCCAGTCGGCCGGCCGCCCAGGGGCGCCAGACGCTCGGCACGTCGCCGTAGAGGTCGGCCATGTCGTCGTGGGTGGCCCACAGCACTTGCACGGGGCAGACGATGCGCCGGCCGGTCCGCCGGTCGGTGTCGTCGTGTTCGCGGTCGATGCCGAGGCCGGCGCGGTAGTCCTCGCACATGGCGTGCACGGTGGCCGGGTCGTGAACGGCGCGGCGGTAGTCGTCGTACGCTTCGGCGCCCATCGGCTCGGCGGTGGCCTTGTACCAGGCGTCCGGGTCGGCGTTGATGACGCGTTCGGCGGGCTTGTCGGTCTGCCCGAGGAAGAACCAGTGCCACCAGCGGGCGGCGAAAGTGGCGTCACAGCGCCGTAGTGCTTCCCCGATGGGGACGGCGTCCAACACGCTGACGGCGGACACGGCTTCCGGGTGGTCCAGGGCGAGGCGCGTGGCCACGTAGGCGCCCCGGTCGTGCCCGACGACGGTGAACCGGTCGTGCCCGAGGCCGCGCATGACCGCGAGGCAGTCGCCGGCCATGGCGCGCTTGGAGTACGGGCTGTGCTGCGGGTCGGTCGGGGGCTTGTCGGACTCTCCGTAACCGCGCAGGTCGGGGCAGACGACCGTGTGGCCCGCCGCGGCCAGCAACGGGGCTACGCGGTGCCAGGTGGCGTGCGTACGCGGGTGCCCGTGCAGAAGCAGGACCGCGGGACCGCTGCCGCCGTGGCGCACCCGCAACCGCACCCCGTCGCCCTCACGACGTGTCAACGTGAACCCGTCGAACATGAGACCTCCTTGTGGCCGGGACCTCACGGCTCCCCTGCCCGGAACGCTTCATGCGCACGGTCGTCGCAGTGGACTGCCAGTCGCCGGGTCCGGTGCGGCCGGCCCGCCGGGGCGTTCTTCGGGTGGCACCGGCCGGACCGGACCCGCCTTTCTATCTCCAAGCCGGATTGTTCATAGAATGGCCGGGTGGAGGACATCGACTCGATCGCGCTGTTGCAGGATCCGGTGCGGCGCCGCCTGTACGAGTACGTGGCGGCACAGGGCCGCGAGGTCGGCCGCAACGAGGCCGCCGAGGCGGCCGGGGTGGCACGCACGCTCGCCGCGCACCATCTGGACAAGCTGGCCGAGGCGGGCTTGCTGGAATGCGGTAGCCGCCGCCTGACGGGCCGCTCGGGGCCGGGGGCCGGCCGTCCCGCCAAGGTGTACACGCGGGCCCGGGTAGAGCGGTCGGTGTCGCTGCCCGCCCGCGACTACCGCACCGCCGCCGAACTGCTCGCCGAGGCCGCCGAGCAGGCCGGGCTGGACGCGGGGCTGTGCGCGGCCGCACGCCGCCGGGGCGAGGCCCTGCGCGGCTCGGCGGCGCCCTGCGGCAGCCTCGAGGAGGCCATGCGGGTGCTGGCCGCCCGCGGTTACGAACCGCACCTGGAAGGCGCCGAGGGTACCGACGGTGTCCAGGCCGCCGAAGGCACCGAGGGGACGACCGGGGGCGCCGCACGCGTCGTCCGGATGCGCAACTGCCCCTTCCACGCCGTCGCCGAACGCTTCCCGCCACTCGTCTGCGGCATGAACCTCGCGCTGCTGGAGGGCTTGCTCGGCACGGACGGTTCCGTCCGCGCCCGCATGGACGCCAGACCAGGAGAGTGCTGCGTCGTGGTCGAAGACTTCTAAAAACAACGGTGATTGACATAGAAAGTGGGGGCGTGCTGGGATGAGGCCATGACCGCATCCGCGCCCGCCGCCCACCTCGCCGAGCTCAACGTCGCCACCCTCCGACACCCCTTCGACGACCCGCGTATGACGCCGTTCGTCGAGATGCTCGACCCGGTCAACTCCGCCGCCGACGGCGCGCCCGGCTTCGTGTGGCGACTCGTGGAGGAGGGGGCGGCCGACGCCACCGGCCTGCGCCCGGCGGGCGAGGACGTCATCGTCAACCTGTCCGTGTGGGAGACCCAGGAGGCCCTGTGGGACTTCACCTACCGCAGCGGGCACCTGGAGGTCATGCGGCGGCGCCGCGAATGGTTCGAACGGCACGTCGAGGCGCACCTGGTGCTCTGGTGGATCCCCGCCGGTCACCTCCCGACCGCCGGCGAGGCCCTGGAGCGGCTGGCGGACCTGCGGGCGCACGGGCCGTCCCCGCGCGCGTTCACCTTCGCGTCCTCATACACCGCGGCAGAGGCCGCCCGGCACATCCAGGCGGTGCGGCCGGCACACGTCGAGCAGGCCACCCGGAGCGCTCGGCCGACGCCGGCCGCGGACTCGGCGGCGGTTCAGGTCGTCTCCCCCACCACGGGCAGGCAAGCGCGCTTCTGAACCCGCCGGTTGAGCGTGCCTGAGCGGCCGAACCGAGGCAAGCGCCCTATTTGCCCGATTATCCTGGAGCTGTGGAGTCGTACCCAACTCCTTCGGGCAGCGATCCGGGCGACCGGTCACCGCTGGTCGGCGGAGTGCGCCCGGAGATCCTCGCTTCCTGGCAGCGCTCGCAGTCTCTCGGCATCGACCGCGAGCGGGCGGCTCTGCCGATCGAGAGCGACCTGGATCCCGACTCCCGGCTGATCAGGGCCGCCGCACCGGTGCTGACCCGACTGTACGAACGGTTCTCGGGCGTACCGGTCACCGTGGCGCTGGCCGACTCGCGGGCGCACATCGTGGACCGGTGGGGCGACCCGGCGGGGCTGAAACTGATGGACGCCGCGTCCCTGGTGCCGGGCGCCAACGTCGACGAGCGGTTCATGGGAACCAGCAGCGTCAGCATGGTGCTGAGCACCAGGGCGCCGTTCGTGGTCGTGGGCCACGAACACTTTTTGCACGACCTCAAGGAGCTCACCTGCATGGCCGCGCCGGTGCGCGACCCGGTGGGCGGCACCGTGCGGGGCGCGGTCAACCTCTCCGTGCCCCGGGAGCTGGCCGACCCCGGCATGGCGATGGTCCTCCAAGACGCCACCGATCGCATCGGGGAACGCCTGCTGGAGCTGGGCACGGCCCGCGAACTCGAACTCACGCACTCCTTCCGCCGGGCCATGGAGCGCGGCGGGCACGCCGAGCTGGACCTCGACTCGGGAGAGCTGTCCCGGCGCGGCGGACCGCCACCCCGGCTGGCCTCGCAGGAGCGGCTCATCCTGCTGGAACGTGCCATCGAGCTGATCTCCTCACCCGGTCAGGCATTCGCCGAGGTGCCGCTCGCGGGCAGTCGCGTGGCCGTCCTGCGCCGACGGGAGCTGCACCACGGCGACGCGGAGGGGGCGGCGGTCGAGGTCAGCTTCGAGGACACCGGCGGCACCGGTGGGGCACGTCCGGCTGCCGCGACCGCCTCCGGTCGTCGTGAGCCGCTCCTGGACCGCCGCGGCAAGACGGAGAAGCCGCACGCCGCCGGAGCGACCGACGCGTGGCTGCTGCTCGTGGGCGAGCCCGGTGTCGGCCGGCTCGCCGCCGAGGCGCGCGGACGGCTGGCCCTGCTGAACGAGGCGGGTGTCCGACTCGGCACCACCCTGGACCTGCGGCGTACCGCCGAGCAACTGGCGGAGATCACCGTTCCGCGCTTCGCCGACCTGGTCGTCGTCGACCTCGTCGAGAGCGTCCTGGCGGGCGAAGAGCCACCGCCCGGGCCCCTGCGCCCCGACGTACCACTGCGCCGGGTGGCCGCCTGGGCCGGCGAGGACTCCCGCGACCTCCCGATCCGCGGGGCCGACGAGCCGACCGGCTACCCCGCCGGCACACCCCAGGCCCGCTGTCTGGAGGCCGGGCAGCCGGTCACGGACTCGGTGGTGACCGCGGCCCTGACCGGGCACCCGGCCGGCCGGGTGCACCCCGTCGACTTCCTCGGCGAGGGTGAGCACTCCTACCTGGGCGCCCCGCTGTCCGCGCGCGGCTCCGTCCTCGGTCTCGCGGGGTTCTACCGCCGCGGCAGGGCGAGGCCGTACGAGCAGGACGACCTGACACTGGCGGGCGAGCTGGCGGCCCGTGCCGCGATCAGCATGGACAACGCCCGCCGCTACGGCCGGGAGCAGCGCGCCTCCCTCACCCTGCAACGCAGCCTGCTGCCGCACGCCCTGCCCCGGCTGAGCACCGTCGGCCTCGCCTCCCGCTATCTGCCCGCGGACGCCAGGTCAGGTGTGGGCGGGGACTGGTTCGACGCGATCCCGCTGTCGGGCATGCGCGTGGCGCTGGTCGTCGGTGACGTGCCCGGAAACGGGCTGCAGGCGGCGGCGACCATGGGCCGGCTGCGTACGGCGGTACGGACGCTGGCCGGTCTGGACCTGCTGCCCGAGGAGGTGCTGGCCCACCTGGACGACCTGGTCAGCCGCACTCCCGACGAAGAGGTGGACGAACAGGACCCGGCGACGGGAACGACCTGCCTGTACGCGATCTACGACCCGGTGTCCTGCCGGTGCACGGCGGCGACGGCCGGTCATCCGCCGCCCGCCCTGCTGGCCCCGGACGGGAAGGCGCGGCTGATCGACCTCCCGACCGGTCCGCCGCTCGGGCTCGGCGGTATCCAGCCGTACGAGTCCGCCACCGTCGACCTGCCCGCGGGCAGCCTGCTGACGATGTACACCGACGGCCTGCTGAAGGAGAGCCGCGGCTACGAGGACACCGAGGCGCGCACCGCGCAACTGCTGGCCGCCCTGAAGCTCGCCGGTCCGGATCTGGAGGACACCTGCGACCGGGTCACGGACACCCTGCTGTCCAGCGGCCCGTACGACGACGCGGCCCTGCTGCTGGCCCGTGTGCACGCGCTGCCCGAGGACCGGGTGGCGTCCTGGGAATTCCCGCCCGACCCCGCGGCCGTTGCCCGGGCCAGGGCGCTGACCCGGGCTCAGCTCGCCACCTGGGGCATGTCGGAGCTGGACTTCAACACCGGGCTGGTGGTCAGCGAGTTGGTCACCAACGCCGTGCGGTACGGCGGCCCTGGGCCGGTGGGCCTGCGGCTGCTGCGCGACGACTCACTGATCTGCGAGGTCTCCGACGGCAGCAACACCTCTCCGCGCATCAGACGCGCGGCCACGACCGAGGAGGGCGGGCGCGGCCTGTTCCTCGTGGCGCAGTTCACCAAGAGCTGGGGTGCCCGCTACATGCCACAGGGCAAAACGGTGTGGGCCGAGCAGATTCCGCAGCCGGAGCAGTCCGGGCCCGAGACGGACGAGCAGACACTGCTGGACCTTTTCGACGACCTCGACTGAAGCGCCGGCCGGCAGGGCGAGGTCGCGTTCGGTCGGTCGGGGACGGCACCCAGGGTGGCGTAGCTGGGCCTCGCTGGTCGTGTTCCTGCTGTCGTGAAGCGGTCCGAGGGCAAGGTGGTCCCGCTCTCCGGTACCGCCCGCGGCGGCCCAGCAAGTAGGGGCGGTGATCGAGCCGTTGTCGGCTTCGTCGCGGATCCACCGGTAGCTGCTGTGGTTCCCTGTTACCCCGAGCCCAGGCCCCGAGGAGCAGCCATGACCAGCGCCCCTGTCCCCTTCCAGGTGTACGAGGCGGGAACCTACCTGCACGGTACGAAGGCCGACCTCGCTCCCGGGGATCTGCTGGTCCCCGGGCACGCGTCCAACTACGAGGAAGGGCGCACGTCCCGCCACGTCTACGTCTCCGAGACCCTGGATGCCGCCACCTGGGGCGCCGAGCTGGCGGCCGGCGACGGACCGGGGCGGATCTACGTGGTGGAGCCAACCGGTGACCTGGAGGACGATCCCAACGTCACCGACAAGAAGTTCCCGGGCAATCCCACCCGCTCCTATCGCACACGCGAGCCCGTACGCATCGTTTCGGAGCTCAAGGGCTGGGTCGGGCACTCCCCCGAACAGATCGATGCCATGCTGAACGGGCTGGCCGACCTTCGCCGCCGCGGCATCGCCACGATCCTGGACTGACGAGGGCCAAGGGGCCGTGGGAGTGGACTGTCGGCACGCCCCATGGCCGGGAGGCCGCTGCCGATCCACCCGTAGCGCACCCCGGCGTCCACCGGCCGACCGACTGGTGACCGATCCGGCGGAACTTGCCCGCGTCCGGGGGCTGTTGCGGCCCTGGCACCCACAGACGGCACGGAGCAGGCGGTGCGCTTCCACCCCGAGCTGGTCACGGGTGCCCGACTGACGGAGCGGGGCGGGACGGTGACGGCACCCGGCTGACGACTGCCGCGCACGGCAGAGGCGGCAGGGCACGGAAGTACGCGCCCACCGGCCGGCGCCGGTGTGGCCCCGGTGGTCCGGAGACGATCGCTTCGGTCATGGCGGTCACGCCTCTTCTTCGGGGCTCAGGCCGGCTCGGGTACGACCGCCACCGGGCAGGCGGCGTGGTGCAGCACGCCATGGGCGACACGGCCCAGTTGGAGCCCGTGGTGGCCTCGGCGGCGTCGGGCTCCGACCACGAGCAGGTCGGCTTCACGGGAGACGGCCAACAGGGCGTCCCGTGCGTGGCCCTCGACGGTACGTCGTCGTACCCGCAGGCCGGACGGGATGTCCCGCAGCGCGTCCTCTACCGCCTCGACGGCCTGTTGCTCGTGCACGTGGGCCGGTTGGCCGACGATCAGCGGATGCGCACGGGGCTCGTGCAGGGGACGGCGCCAGGCCCGGACGGCTTCCAGCGGGACCCCGCGCAGCACGGCCTCCTCGATCGCGAACCTCACCGCGGCCGATCCCGCCGGCTTCGAACCCACTCCCAGGACGATGCGACCACGTGCCCCTGAGTGCGCCTGGTTGTCGTGGCTTCCGCGCAGCACGATGACCGGGCAGTGCGCGTGTCCGGCCACCGCGACGCTGACCGATCCGAGGAGTGACTCGATCACGCCGCTGCGGCCGCGGCAGCCCAGCACCACCGCCAGGGCGCTGCGGCTCTCGCGTATCAGGCCGTGCTCCGGTTCCTCGGGCAGCACATCGGTGGTGGCCTTCACCCCGGGCTGGCGACGACGGGCGCGCCGCTCGGCGGCCCCGATGATGTCATCGGCCATCACCTCCTCCGAGGGCTCGCCGAACTCCTGGGCCGTGGCCGCACCTTCGTAGCGCGCCCAGAGCGAGGCGTACACCAGGCGGAGCGACGCCCCCCGCAGGACCGCCTCGTCGGCAGCCCAGTCCACGGCCCGCATGCTCGGCTCGGAACCGTCGACGCCGACGACCAGGGGCAGATCCAGATGCTCTCCGTGGAGCTGTGCGGCTGATGCGCTCATGGCTTGTCCTCCTGCGGAGTGCTGGGTCAGGTGTGCGCGACGACCGCGACGGGGGCGCCGATGTGGTGCAGCGCGGAGTGCGTGACATGGCCGATGTGCGCACCGAACGAGTGACGGCGGATACGTCGTCCGACGACCACCAGGGAGGCGTCACGGGAGTCGTTCACGAGGACCTGTGGAGCGCTGCCGCACCGGCTCGCTTCGAGCACCTCCACGTCCGGGAACTTCTGCCGCCAGGGGCGCAGCACCTTGCCGAGGAGGGCGGCTTGCCCGCGTTCGAGCGAGCCGTGCAGCCTGGCGTCACCGGAGAAGCCGTGGAACGAGGCCGACGGCTCGGGCCAGGCGTGGACGGCCCGCAGGGCAGTCTTCCGGCGGGCGGCGGCGTCGAAGGCGAAGTCCAGCAGCGTGTCGTCCGGGCGGTCGATGTCGAGGCCGAGCACCACGGGCCGGAAGGGCGCCGCGGCGGACGGTACGCCCGACGGGTCCATCTCGTGCTCGTCGGCGGCCTGCTCCCCCGCACGCACCAGCACGACCGGGCGCTCGGCGCGGGCCACGACGCCCAGACTCACCGAGCCGAGCATGAACCCGCTGAACCCGCCCATGCCCCGCGAACCCAGCGCCAGCAGCTCGGCGGAGCCCGCCGCCTCGCAGAGGACACCGGTCACGGTCCCCGTGAGCTGCTCGGTGATCACCTCGATGCCCGGGTGGCGCAGCCGGATTCCGTCCGCGGACTCGTGTGTCAGCCGCTGGGCCCAGTTCCGGTGACTCTCCGGGTCCAGCAGTGGTGTCCGGGCCACATGCCCGGGCGTCGGCCCCCGCACATGGACGATCTTCAGCGGCAGGCCGCGCAGCAGGGCTTCGCGCGCCGCCCACTCGGCTGCGGCCCGGCTCTCGGGCGAGTCGTCGAGACCTACGGTGACAGTGCGTGACATCGTCTCCGTCTCCCCGGGGAGGAATCCGGTACCAGTGTGGCGCCGCGGACGGCGCGCGATCAGGGGCCGTACGGCCCCACCGGGAACCGACCGGCCTCTCCGAGACGCACGCCGGTGGGGCTTTGCGCGGCCGGACGGTCCGTCTCCTTCCAGGATGTGCCGGAAGACAGGACGTGTCTGCGCCGTCCTTCGAGGCGCTTACGGAGTCTCGTGCACGGCACCGCTCGCCACAGCGGCCGACGGCGATCACCAAGCCGTCCCCCGATCCCGGCCCCGGCCCCCTGCCGGGCCCTGGTCACCGCTTCGCGGAGCGCACGATCACGACCGGGCAGCTCGCGTGCTGCGACACGTGCTGGCTGACGGAGCCGAGCAGGGCGCGCGCGAAGCCGCCCCTGCCCCGGCTGCCGACGACCAGGATCTCGGCTCCTTCGGCGGCTCGCAGCAGGACGTCGGCGGGGTTGCCGTGCACCACGTGGGTCCGCACGGAGCCGGCCGTGTCCGCGCCGAGCACGTCGGTCAGCTCATGGCTCATCTTCTGGCGCGTCTCGTCCTCGTCGACGTCCATGTCGACGGCGGGCCCCGACCAGCCGTACAGGCCCGGCAGCTCCCACACCGCGACCGCTTCCACGGTGCCGTCGACCAGGCCGGCGTAACGCACGGCCCAGCGCAGGGCGTCGTACGAGGACTGCGACCCGTCGACACCGACCACCACCCGGCGCTCGGAGGCACCCTTGTCCATGCGTCCCACCTCTCTTCGGCGTATGTGCCCGCCGGGCCGGTCCGCCCCTGTCCCCCACGCTGCGGGACCCGTCGCCGCACCGCCAGAGATGCGCATCCGGCGGCGTGACGGACGGCTGCGTGCCCTCGGCGCTCGTGGGGCGCCGCCGAGCCGGTTCCCTTCCACTTGCTCCCGCCGTCGTGCGATTCGGCGCTGCTCCCGGGTACACGGGGAGGGATGCTGGGTGTGTAGCCGGCGACTGTCCGGGCATCGGGCAGGCCCGACCGCCCGGAAGGGCCCGGCGTTCCCAAGCGGACCCAGCACTCGCGAATTGGAGGGCCGATGAGCCGACGCACTCAAGCTGACGCGCGGGCCGAGCGGACCTGCCGCGGCCCGGCGCTGCCATCGGCGAAGAAGACGCGGCGGCGAGCGGGGCCCCGGCCGGCCGGCTCGAGCCGGTTGAGCGCTCGCAGCGCCGACGGCGAACGGATGCTGCTGCCCGGCGGCACATGGCGGCGCGTCGAGACCATCCGGGTGCGAAGCCTGTTCGGTTGAGGGCGGCCCACAGGACCGCTCCCGACCGTGCCCGCAGATGCCGCACCGCGGCTCACTGCCGTTCGGGCACGACCGCGACCGGGCACTGGGCATGGTGCAGGAGGGCAAGGCCCACGCGGCCGAGCTGGAGTCCGGAGTGACCCCTTCTGCGTCGTGCCCCGATGATCACGAGGTCCGCGGCTGCCGACCGGTCCACGAGGATCCTGCCGGCCGGCCCCTCGACGGTCGCCGGACGCGTCCGGACATGCGGATACTCGTCGATCGCGGCCATGAGCGGGGCGTCGACGACGGATGACGGTCGCTCCCCGGACGTGTCGACCGGCCCTTCGGCCCGTACCCGGTTGCCGTTCCTGTCGAAGGCGGGCCTGCGCCAGGCACGCACGACGTCGAGGACGCAGCCGCGCACCTCGGCATCCCGGAAGGCGAAACGCACGGCTTCCGCGCCGGTACCGGCTGCACCGAGGCCGAGCAGGATCCGCTCATGCCCGCCCGCCAGGCCCACCCGGTCACCCCGGACCACGACCGCCGGGCAGGGGGCTCGGGCCGCCACGGCCAGACCGACCGACCCGAGCAGGAGTCCCTTCAGTTGCCCGCGGCCACGCGAACCGGTCACCAGCGCGAAGGCTTCGCCGCCCTCCCGCACGAGAGCGGCCGCCGCGTCCTCGAAAACGATGCCAGTGGTGATCTTCACCTCCGGGTTGCGTCGTTGCGCCCGGTCGGCCGCCGAGGCCACGATGTGCTCGGCCGGCACCTGCTCGGAGGGCCGTCCCGGCCCCGGGGAGGGCAGGCCCACCTCGTAGCGCTCCCAGAGGGAGGCGTGGACCAGCCTGAGCGGAAGTCCGTGGCGGCCGGCTTCGTCCACGGCCCAGTCGACCGCGACGAGGCTCGACTCCGATCCGTCGACTCCCACGACCAGAGGGAGTGCCATCGTCACCACCGCCGTTCCCGGGGCCGCCTGCCGCGCCGCACAGCATGAGAGCGTTCGGGCCGGCTCGTCGGTCCGTCGGCCCCCTGCTCCGTGGCCGGAGCGCGCCCGGCGACCTCCTGCCTTCCCTCGCATCGTCCCGCCGCACGCCGTGCCCGTCACGGGCCGGATGGCTCCCGGCCGGTGGGCTGGTACACCCCCACCGGGGGGCGGAGCTGTCCACGCCCACGGCGACCGGACCGCCGATGACGGACGTCACCGGTGCAGCACG
This sequence comes from Streptomyces flaveolus, assembly GCF_000716535.1. Classification (GTDB taxonomy): domain Bacteria; phylum Actinomycetota; class Actinomycetes; order Streptomycetales; family Streptomycetaceae; genus Streptomyces; species Streptomyces flaveolus_A. Next base: position 82,189 of record NZ_JNWV01000023.1, read on the forward strand.
ACTTTCAGCGCGCCCGTGCCGGTGCCGTGTGCGAAGACCTCGTAGGCGTCCTCCATGGCGTCGAGACCGAAGGTGTGGGTGACCAGCGGGGAGACGGCCAGTTGGCCGAACCTGATCAACTCCAGCAGCCACGGTGTGGAGGACGTGTCCACCTGCCCCATGCTGATCGTCACGTTCTTGCGCCACAGGGACTCGAGATGCAGTGCCGTCGGTCTGCCGTGTGTGCCGATGTTGGCGATGTGTCCCCCTGCCCGGACGGCTCGCGTACACAGCAGGAAGCCGTCCGGATCACCGGACGCCTCGATGACCACGTCGGCGCCCGGCCCCTCGGACAGCTCGGTGATCATCCTTCCCGGCGATTCGGCGGCATCCGCCCCCACCCGGGCAGCGGTTTCGAGCCGTGAGCCGGCCAGGTCGACGACGATGATCCTGCGGGGCGAGTAGAGCCGCGCGACAACGACCGTGGCGAGGCCGACGGGGCCGCCACCCACCACGACGACGGTGTCTCCCGGACCGACGTGTCCGTTGCGGACCCCGACCTCGTAGGCGGTCGGGAGGAGTTCGGCGAGCAGCACCGCGTCATCGAGCGGGAGGTCGGAGGGCCGCCGGGTGGTGGAGTGGTCGGCGAACGGCACGCGCACGAGCTCGGCCTGTGTGCCGTTGATCAGACTCCCCAGGATCCATCCGCCGCCACCGCGGCACTGCCCGTACCGGCCGTCGTGGCACTCCCGGCAATCCCCGCAGGCCGAGACGGACGACACGATCACCTGGTCGCCGAGGCGCAGGTGGTTGACCCGTCTACCGGTCTCCACGACCTCGCCGACGGCCTCGTGACCGAGAACGGTCCCCGGCTTCACCTCGGGGAAGTCGCCCCGCCGGATGTGCAGGTCGGTGCCGCAGACGGTGGTCGCGTCGACGCGCACGACGGCGTCGGTCGCCTCCTCGATCACGGGGTCGGGCACGGTGTCCCAGGAGGTCTGTGCCGGGCCGTGGTAGACGAGCGCTCGCACCGAACTCACTCCCTCGCTCCCCCACCTACACGGTCGCCCCCGTGATGCCGCCGGGCAACACGGGCGTACGGCCGTCAGCGCCTGTTGTGAACGTATTGCACGTACTGGATGTCCTGGACGTACGGAAGGAGCGCCTCGGCGATGCTTGCCGGGGCGCTGTGGTGAGGCGGTTCAGCCGTCCCATGTCCAGTCGGCGACCTCGGGCAGGTCCATGCCGTGTTCCCGGATGTGGACGTGGTGGCGCTGCCGGGCGTCCTCCATGCGCTGGCGTACGGCGGCCGCGCGGACGGCGAGGCCGGGGACGCGGTCGATGACGTCCATGACCAGGCGGTAGCGGTCCAGGTCGTTGCGGACCACCATGTCGAAGGGGGTGGTCGTCGTGCCGATCTCCTTGTAGCCGCGCACGTGCAGGTGGCGGTGTCCGGTACGGCGGTAGGCCAGGCGGTGGATGAGCCAGGGGTAGCCGTGGTAGGCGAAGATCACCGGCTTGTCGGCCGTGAAGAGCCCGTCGTACTCGAAGTCGCTCATGCCGTGCGGGTGTTCCTCGCTCGGCAGGAGCCGGGCGATGTCGACCACGTTGACCACGCGCACGGTCAGGGCGGGCAGGTGGCGGCGCAGCAGTTGGGCCGCGGCGAGCACCTCCTGGGTCGGCACGTCACCCGCGCACGCGAGCACCACGTCCGGTTCCCGTGTGCCGTCCTCACTGCCGGCCCACTCCCAGATGCCGGCGCCCCGGGCGCAGTGGACCTTCGCCTCCTCCATCGACAGCCAGTCGAAGCAGGGCTGTTTGCCCGCCACGATGACGTTGACGTAGTCGCGGCTGCGCAGGGCGTGGTCCGCGACGGACAGCAGCGTGTTCGCGTCCGGTGGGAAGTAGACCCGTACGGCCTCGGGGCTCTTGTTGAGGATGTGGTCGACGAAGCCGGGGTCCTGGTGGGAGAAGCCGTTGTGGTCCTGCCGCCACACGTGGGAGGTGAGGAGGTAGTTGAGGGAGGCGATGGGGGCGCGCCAGGGCAGGCGGCGGGTGGTGCGCAGCCACTTGATGTGCTGGTTGACCATCGAGTCCACGATGTGCACGAAGGCCTCGTAGCAGGAGAACAACCCGTGCCGGCCGGTGAGGAGGTAGCCCTCCAGCCAGCCCTGGCAGGTGTGCTCGGAGAGGATCTCCATCACCCGGCCGTGCCGGTCGAGGTGTTCGTCCACGTCGAGGGTGGCGGCCTGCCAGGCCTTGCCGCTGGCCGCGTAGACGGCCTGGAGCCGGTTGGAGGCGGTTTCGTCGGGGCCGACGAGGCGGAAGTCGCGGCGGTCGGTGGTCGCCTGCATGACGTCCTGGAGCATGTCACCGAGGACACGCGTGGGTTCGTGCAGGGTGGCGCCGTGCTTGTCCACCTCGACGGCGTACTTCTCCAGGGGCGGAAGAGGCAGTTCCCGCACGAGGAGGCCGCCGTTGGCGTGCGGAGTGGCACCGAGCCGTCGGGCACCCTCCGGGATGGACGCCAATACGTGCGCACGAGGGGCGCCGTGCTCTTCGAACAGTTCCTCGGGACGGTAGGAGCGCATCCATTGTTCGAGCTGCCGCAGGTGTTCCGGGTTGTCCCGCACGGCCGCCAGCGGCACCTGGTGCGCGCGCCAGGTGCCCTCGACCGGCAGTCCGTCCACCTCGGCGGGTCCGGTCCAGCCCTTGGGCGTGCGGAGCACGATCACGGGCCAGCGGGGCCGGTCCGTGGTCCGGTCCTCGCGGGCGGCCCGCTGGATGCCGGTGATGCGGTCGACCGCGGTGTCCATCGCCGCCGCCATGGCGCGGTGGACGGCCTTCGGGTCGTCACCGGTGACATGGATGGGGTCGTGACCGTAACCGCGCAGGAGTTCGTCCAGTTCGGTCTCCGGGAGCCGGGCCAGCACCGTCGGGTTGGCGATCTTGTAGCCGTTCAGGTGCAGGATCGGCAGCACGGCGCCGTCGCGGACCGGATCCAGGAACTTGTTGGAGTGCCAGGAGGCGGCCAGCGGGCCGGTCTCCGCCTCCCCGTCGCCGATCACGCAGGCGACCAGCAGTTCCGGGTTGTCGAAGGCCGCGCCGTAGGCGTGCGACAGGGAGTAGCCGAGTTCACCGCCCTCGTGAATGGAGCCGGGGGTCTCGGGGGCGACATGGCTGGGCACCCCGCCCGGGAAGGAGAACTGCTTGAACAGCCGGGCCATGCCGGCCGCGTCCCGGGTGATGTCCGGGTAGGTCTCGGTGTACGACCCCTCCAGCCAGGAGTTGGCGAGCACGGCCGGGCCGCCGTGTCCGGGCCCCCAGATGCACAGCGCGTCCAGGCCGCGGGCCTTGATGACGCGGTTGAGGTGGGTGTGCACCAGGTTCAGGCCGGGCGAGGTGCCCCAGTGGCCGAGCAGCCGCGGTTTGACGTGTTCAGGCTGGAGCGGCTCGCCCAGCAGGGGGTTGGCCATGAGATAGATCTGGCCGACGGAGAGGTAGTTCGCGGCGCGCCAGTGGGCGTCAAGGGAGGCGAGCTCCTCGTCCGAGAGTTCGGCGGGCGCCGCGTGCGTGTCGACGGACATCCGGATCCCTTTCGTGTCGGGACAGCGTTCGGGGGCTTCTTGCGTCTCGGCCTCCGCACGACCACCTTCCATCGACGCGCCGGGTTCCCGACAGGGCCGTTCGGGCCACCGACGGCGCAGCGGACGGCCCCGTAGGGCCTGACCGCCTCGGCCGACACCCGATCGGGACCACTCGTACGGCCAGTCGGGCGGCGGGGCGCCCTCAGGGCTCCGGCCGACGAGGAGCCGTCAGGGCGACGACGGTCGGCGGGGCCCCTCGGCTGAGACCGGGACGGAGACGGCCGGGGCACTGGGCTGAGACGCGACGGAGACAGCAGGGTCACTGGGCCGCGACGCGACGGAGGCAGCCGGGGCACTGGGCCGCGACCGAAGCCCGGTCCGCCGCTGTGCTGCCCTCCCCTCATCACGACCCTCCCGTCTGGACGATGTCGAGGACTTCGCGGACGGACCGCCGGGGCGTGGCGGGTCCCTGTGGTCCGTAGCCCAGGCGGAGCACCATCTGGACGTGGCCGCGGCCCGCCACGGGGTCACGGGTCAGCAGGCGCAGGTCCCGGCTCTCCAGGGCGTGGGAGGTCAGGGAGGTGGCGAGCCCCGCCAGGGTCGCCTCCAGCAGCACCCGCTGAAGCGCCTGGCCGGCCCGGAGCCAGTCGGCTGGGGTGTCGCCCGGTGTGCTCAGCAACGCCAGGTGCGGGTTCGTCTCGAACGAGGTCGTGCCGCGGTCGGCCACCGGGCGGCGGCCGGCGAAGTCACGCATGGCTGCCTTGCCGCCCCGCATGCGCGGTCCGAAGGCGTACTCCGGGACTCCGTCGGTGGCCGCGTCGGCCTCCGGTCCGAGCCGTGTCCAGCGCCGCAGGTCCCCCGCGTTCTCGGGGTGCAGGACGTCACGGCTCTCCGCGTCGTGCACCAGCTCCAGGATCGTCTCCACGTGCCAGGGTCCGGGGAACTGCAGCTCCGCCCCTTCCCGGTCCGCCGCCGCGCGCAAGGCGGCCCGGACGTCCTCCGGGATGTCCTTCTCGTCGAAGGGGTACCGGCTGGTGTGCCGCCGGCGGACGGCTGGGTGCAGACGCGCAAGATCGTCCTCCGCGGCGGCCGGGTCCGTCCCGCCCAGCCGGACGGCGGCGAGCCGCAGCGGTTCGGCGGGGTCCGGCAGCAGGCTGACCGTGGGCGTGACACCGGCGTGCGCGGCGGCGACCCGCAAGGTGAACAGTGACGCACCGCAGCCGATGTGCAGGGCGCGGTTGCCGGGGTCGGAGCTGGGCATGGCGCGGTCCAGGTCCGCGAACAGCAGCAGGACCCTCTCACTGGCCAGGAAGCGGAAGCGCCAGGGCTGTGCATTGTGCATGGAGGGAGCGGCCACGGCCTCGGCGACCAGACCGACGACCGTCTTCGTGTCCGGCTGCGGTGTGTCCATCGTGCTCTCCTGCCGACTCCGTCCCAGTACCCGGACCGCGCACAGGCGCACGTCCCGGGGCGGGGCAGCGACATCGCGGTCGGACCCGTGCAGATCCCTTCCAGGGATGGGGCACGAGGCCACCGGGCGGCCGACATGATCGATCGCGGCCCGGTCTCCGGCCCGGTGCGGTTCTGGTACTCCGTATCGATGATGTTGGCGGTCTCCCAGGCCTCCTGCCGAACGCCCCGCTGCGGGTGATGCCGCTGACCAGGTTCATCACCCCTCACGACCCGGTGTGGCTGTCCGCCCTCGATGCCCTCGATGCCCTCAATGCCCTCAATGCCCTCGGCAACGAACGACCATGTCGGGCTGCACGCCGAGGAGATCAGCCACACGAGCGAGCAACTGGGCCATTTCCCAACGGCGTTCGCGCACCCCGCTGTGATCAGCGCCGCCCTCGACCTCGACCGCTCCCTCGACCGACGACTCACCGGCCGCGTCCCCGGGCGGCCACCGTGCGAGCGAACGGGTCTCCACCCATTCTGGAGGTGAGGGGGGTGTGACGGCCGAGGAGGTAGTGAAGATGCGGACCGTTGTCGATCTCACGCGCTGCCAGGGATACGCACAGTGTGTGTTCCTCGCGCCGGACGTGTTCGAGCTGCACGGCGAGGAAGGCCTTCTCTACGCCACGGCCGTACCCGACGACCAGGAAGAACGCGTACGCCAGGCCGCGGCGGCCTGCCCGGTACAGGCCATACTCCTGGGGGAAGAGGTGACCAGCGGTGCCCGGTGACCTCAAGGACGGCCGCATCGTCGTCGTCGGTGCGTCGCTGGCCGGGCTGCGGGCCGCGGAGACGCTGCGCGAGGAAGGCTTCACCGGCTCACTGACCGTGGTCGGGGACGAACCCCACGCACCCTACGACCGTCCGCCGCTGTCCAAGCAGGTGCTGCTCGGGCAGGCGACAGCGGAGACCACCGAGCTGCCGATGCGCCGGGATCCGGACGCCGAGTGGCGGCTGGGGGTCCGCGCCACGGGCCTGGACCTGCTGGAGAAGCGGGTGCTGCTGGAAGACGGGGAGTCGCTGCCGTACGACCGGGTGTTGATCGCCACCGGTACCCGCGCGCGGCCTTGGCCCAACAAGGAGGAGGCCGCGCTGGACGGGGTGTTCACCCTGCGTTCCCGCGAGGACGGCGCCGGGCTGGCCGAGCGGCTCGCCGCGAGGCCGGAGCGGGTGCTGGTCATCGGCGGCGGCTTCACGGGCTCGGAGATCGCCTCGGCCTGCCGGGAGTTGGGGATCCAGGTCACGGTCACCGAGCGCGGCCCCGCTCCGCTGGTCGGCGCCCTCGGCGGCACCCTGTCGAAGCTCGCGGCCGTCATGCAGCGCAACCACGGCGTGGACCTGCGCACCGGCGTGACGGTCACCGCCCTGAACGGCAACGGAGCCTTCACCGGTGCGGAGCTGTCCGACGGCGGCCGGGTCGACGCGGACGTGTGCGTCGCGGCGTTGGGAGCGATCCGCAATGTCGAATGGCTGGCGGAGTCGGGGCTGGCGGTGGGCCCGCGCGGGATCGCGTGCGACGCCGGATGCCGCGCCTTCAACATGTACGGGATCGTCACCGACGACGTCTTCGTGGCCGGCGACGTCTCCCGCTTCCCCCACCCGCTCTTCGGCTACCAGATGCTGTCCCTGGAGCACTGGGGCAACGCGGTCGAGCAGGCCGAGGTGGCGGCCCACAACATGGTCAACCCGGGTCCGCTGCAACGCCCGCACCTGGCCGTCCCGGTCTTCTGGTCGACCCAGTTCGGACTCAACATCAAATCCGTGGGCGTGCCCACCTACTCCGACCACGTCGTCATCGCCCAAGGTTCGTTGGAGGCCCGCCGTCTTGCCATGGTCTACGGGTACAAGGGCCGGGTCACCGCGGCCGTCACCGTCGACATGGCCAAGTCGCTCGACTACTACCGGCATCTGATCGAGACGGCCGCTCCCTTCCCGCCGCCGCCCGGCGCGCCGGACCGTGCGATCGCGGCCGACGTCACGATCCCTTCCGACGTACCCGATCCGTCGGTGCTGTCCCACGGTCCGACCGTCGCGCTCACCGGTCACCTTCCCGACCGCCGACTGACCGTGGTGTAGCCCACGTCCCGCTCGACCACGAGGAGCCGCCATGGCCTCCGAGACCCTGCTGGCCCGCATCACCGACTACTCCAGCCGTCCTGACCCGTACCCGCTGTACGCGGAACTCCGCGCGGCCGGTCCGGTGGTTCAGCAAGCTGACGGAAGCTACCTGATCGGCACCTACCACGAGGTCGCCGCCCTGCTCCACGACCCACGGATGAGTGTCGATCCCCGTACCCGCGGCGGGGAGGCGCAGCAACTGCCGTTCCTGCGGCTCGACGACCCCGAACACCACAGACTGCGCACCCTGGCCATGCGGCCCTTCGGTCCGCCGCACAGCCCCCACCGCGTCGACGGCATGCGCGGCGAGATCGACCGGATCACCCAGGAACTGCTGGCCTCCTTCCGCGCAGGCGCGCAGATCGATCTCGTCGACGACTTCGCCTACCCGCTGCCGGTCACGGTGATCTGCCGCCTGCTCGGCGTGCCGCGCGAGGACGAGCCCCTCTTCAGGGCCTGGTCCGACGTCCTCGTCGCCGCCGCCGACGTCAGGCCCGGTACGGACACCACCGAGACGGACAAGGCCGGTGACCAGGCGAAGATGGAGATGGGCGGCTACTTGGTGAACCTCGCCGAACAGCGCCGCGGCAAGCCCAGCGACGACATGCTCTCCGCCTTCGTCAACGAGCCCGACCCGGCTCTGCGGCTCACTCGGGAGGAACTCGCCGAAACGGCCGTCCTGCTGCTCATCGCCGGACACGAGACCACGGTCAACCTCATCACCAACGGTGTGCTCACCCTGCTGCGCCAGCCGGACCAGCTGGACCTGCTGCGCCGCGAACCGGAACTGCTGCCCCGAGCGGTGGAGGAACTGCTGCGTTACGAGCCTCCGGTCCACATGCGCGAGCGCCTCCCGCGCGCCGACATCGACGTCGCCGGCACCACCGTCCCGGAAGGCTCGACCGTCATCCTGGTGCTGGCCTCGGGCAGCCGCGACCCCAAGCGGTTCCACGAGCCCGACCGGTTCGACCCCACCCGTCCGGACAACCAGCACTTCGGCTTCGGCAGCGGCATCCACATCTGCTACGGCGGCCCCCTGGCCCGCATCGAGGCGTATTCCGCGCTCGGTGCCCTGCTCCCCCACCTCGGCACCGCCCGGCTGGTCCAGGACCCACCCCCCTACCGTCAGAACGCCATGCTCCGCGGCCCCCGCCACTTGCCCATCCAACTCTGAGGCTGAACGCCGCGCCGCACGGCAGGAAGGAGTGACGGCGCGGGTCGGCGACCGCGCGGTGGCGTATCGACGTCACACCCCACGTAGCCTTTCCCTGTGCCACCCTCCCGCCTTCGTCGCGTCGCCGTCCTCGTGCTCGAGGGTGCGAAGCCGCTCGATGTCGGAATTCCCGCGCAGGTGTTCACGACCCGCGCGAGCATGCCGTACGAGGTGCGGGTGTGCGGGGCGACACCCGGTCTCGTGACCGGTGGTGACGGCCTCGCGTACCACGTCGCTCACGGCCTCGACGCGCTCGCGTGGGCCGACATCGTCTTCGTCCCCGGCTACCGGTTCCCGGACCGCGACGACCCGCCGCAGGCCGTCGTCGACGCGCTGATCGCCGCCCACGACCGGGGCGCGCGGCTCGCCGCCATCTCGACGGGCGCCTTCGCGCTCGCCGCCACGGGCCTGCTGGACGGCAGGCGCGCCACCACGCACTGGCACTACACGCGGGCACTCGTGGCCAGGCATCCGCTGGTCCAGGTCGACGAGAACGTGCTGTTCGTCGACGAGGGCAGCGTGCTCACCTCGGCCGGCGCCGCCTCCGGCATCGACCTGTGCCTGCACATCCTGCGCGGCGACCTCGGAGTGGCCGCGTCCAACCACGCGGCCCGGCGTCTGGTCGCCGCCCCCTACCGCAGCGGCGGCCAGGCCCAGTACGTGCCGCGCAGTGTCCCGGAACCGCTCGGCGAGCGGTTCGCCGCCACCCGCGAGTGGGCGCTGCGCCGGCTCGACGAGCCCCTCACTCTCGACATACTGGCGCGGCAGGCGGGGGTCTCGGCACGCACGTTCTCCCGGCGCTTCGTCGAGGAGACCGGTTACACGCCGTTGCAGTGGGTGATGCGTGCGCGCATCGACCTGGCCCGCGAACTGCTGGAACGCTCACAGCGCAGCGTCGAACAGATCGCCGCCGACGTCGGCCTCGGCACCGGCGCGAACCTGCGCCTGCACTTCCAGCGCATCCTCGGCACCACTCCGAGCGAGTACCGGCGCACCTTCACCAGGGGCGAGTAACGCCGCCCGGCACCGGCGGCTGGCGGGATCCTTTTGAACCGTGGCGATCTCGCCACTGTCAGCGGCGCGGGCCGCGGGCGAGCCTGGTGGCGAAAGGAAGGGACATCACTCATGACTCGCATCGCCATCAACGGATTCGGCCGCATCGGACGCAACGTGCTGCGCGCACTGCTGGAGCGCGACAGTGCCCTGGAGATCGTCGCCGTCAACGATCTGACCGAGCCCGCCACTCTCGCCCGGCTGCTCGCCTTCGACAGCACGGCCGGCCGGCTCGGACGCCCGGTGACCGTCGACGGCGACACCCTCGTCGTCGACGGCCGTCGGATCACGGTGCTGGCCGAGCGCGAACCGGCGCACCTGCCGTGGGCGGAACTCGGTGTCGACGTCGTCCTGGAAGCCACCGGCCGCTTCACCTCGGCCAAGGCCGCGCGCGCCCACCTCGACGCGGGCGCGAAGAAGGTCCTCGTCAGCGCGCCGTCGGACGGCGCCGACGTCACCCTCGCGTTCGGGGTCAACACCGACGCCTACGACCCGGCCGTGCACACGATCGTCTCGAACGCCTCCTGCACCACCAACGCGCTCGCGCCGCTGGCCGCGGTCCTCGACGAACTCGCGGGCATCGAGCACGGGTTCATGACGACGGTACACGCCTACACGCAGGAGCAGAACCTGCAGGACGGCCCGCACCGCGACGCCCGTCGCGCCCGGGCCGCCGGCATCAACATCGTGCCGACGACGACCGGCGCCGCGAAGGCGATCGGCCTGGTGCTGCCGAACCTCGACGGTAAGCTGTCGGGCGACTCGATCCGCGTGCCGGTGCCGGTGGGCTCGATCGTGGAACTCAACACGACCGTCGCCAGCGATGTGACCCGCGACGAGGTGCTGGCGGCGTACCGCGCCGCAGCGGAGGGGCCGCTCGCCGGCATCCTCGAATACTCGGACGACCCGCTCGTGTCGTCCGACATCACGGGCAACCCCGCCTCGTCGATCTTCGACTCGGCCCTCACCCGCGTCGACGGCCGTCACATCAAGGTGGTCGCGTGGTACGACAACGAGTGGGGTTTCTCGAACCGCGTGATCGACACGCTGGAGTTCCTCGCGACCCGCTGACCACACGCCGGAGTGGTACCCCGCCTTCCGGCAACCGTAATGACACTCCAGCAGCGGTTCTGGCCTTGCCACGCTGATGACTGGTCGTCACCTGCCGCGGCCAGGCGACGCTGCTGGGGTATCAATCGAAGCGGACGCAGATAGACGCAGTTTGGTGGTCGTTGTATTCGTAGCTGAACAAGTATGGCCTCTCCATCTTTAGCTGGTGCGCCGGGACCGCGGTCGCTCCGGCAGCGGTCGCCGCCGGCCCTGCCAGAGCCGGTGGTGCCAGCGCGAGGCCGATCAGGGCCGCGCGCTACGCCGGCCGTGATCCGACATGAGCAACGAGACGTGGAACGGCAGGGCATACGCATGGCTGCTTCTCCGTGACGCGCGGAAGGAACGGCACCGACCGGTTCACGGCACCCGCAGGCATGGGGTGTATTCGAGGCGGGGACCGGTGGGACTCCGGCACCGGGCTCGACGGCCGCTCGGCGAGGGAGGCAGCAGCGATAGACACGCTGGCGCGGCCGACGGATCGACAGCCGAGCGCGGCCGGACGATCCTCTTGCGTACCAGAAGACCAGTGGATCATCGAACTCGGCATCGGCGGGGACCACCGTCCAACCCGGCGCACGCCAAGGACCCTACACGGCGGGCAACCGCGACCAGCCTGTCGTTTACCGAGAGGCCCTTGCAGCGGCTGACACCATTGATTCGAGTTTCCGCTTGGGCGATCAGTCAGCAGGCGAGTTTTTCTGGCGCCGACCCGGCGTCTGCGGCCTCGTTGAGTGGGCGGTGATCTGGCCGCTGCTGCCGCCGAAGCCCTTATGTTTTGTGATTTCTCATCAAATCTGATCCAGCCCCGCAAAGTTGTTGTGCGGTCATGGCTCCCTACCGAGCAACTGTGTGCACGCATGGACTTTTCAGATCGGCCTCGGAGTACTGGACAGCCGCCCATGGTCGCGTGCGTCGTCACGTACACGTTGGAGTGGTCACCGAGGTGTCGGCGATCCCGCTGCTCCAGTGCCAGTTCTTCGTCGAGCGCACAGGGGGCCGACTGACTAGAGTGGACCAAGTGGGGCCCCGCGTCTGAGTTCAGGTCAACACGGCTGGTGGCAGGTCGGAAGAGACCGGCCGGTCGTGCTCCGCAGCAGTGATACACCGCTGTTCAACAGTTGAAGTCAGCATCAGCTCTAACTCCGATACTCGAAGGAGGCGGAGTCATGGTGAGCGGTCTCAAGCGCCGCGGCGCCTCAGCCGTCGCAACGGCTCTGCTCGCGGCAGGAACCATCGTTGCGCCGACCGCGGCGGAGGCAGCGCCCGCACCGTCGTCCGGCACCGCGGCCCTCGCGCCCGGGAGCCCCGCCGTCCTGCCGACACAGGTCATCCTCGGCAGGAACGTGACCTTCGGCGGCGGTGTCCCGGTTGGCGGCTGGTACTCGCTGAGCGTCTACCCGAGCGGGTCCTACAGTTACTCCGGCCACATGCACGACTCCGGCGCGCCCAGCTACAACTTCGCCGGTGTGTGCGTTGTGCGCTTCTCCAACGGCACGGCCTTCGTGTTCCAAACGGCAGGCCGGATGCACGGGACCTTCGAGTCGGGCTCCCGTGACTACAACTGGAGCAGAAGCAACACACGGCGGGCCATCCGTGACGCCTGGCGGGATTCCGGCGGCGGGTGGAATGCGCGCTGCACCAACAAAGTGAATGTGAACCTCGGCTCTCTGGTCGACTCGACGATCCAGGCGGTCGGATACGCCGCGAAGGTCATCGCGATCGTGGCCTGATCGGAGTAAACGGGTTCACCACTCTCACCGGTCAACCCCCCGGGCCGGTCCGGCGATCCTCGCGGGGCCGGTCCGGCCGACCGTCGTGGCGTCAGGACCTGTCGCCCCTTCAGCAGCAGCCGCCGCGCCACAGCTGCTGAAGTCAAGCTTCCGACCGCGAGTTACGTTGGGCGCGCTCACATCCCGAAGTGGCTCTCGATGCGTTCCACAAGCCCCGGCAGCCGGTGACCGACCGCCACTCCACGACGCATCAGGACGCGGCTGCGAATCAGTTCCGGCCGGACACTGCCTCAGCTCCGGCTGCCACCCAGGACCGTGTCGATCAGGGCCTGCGCCGACCCGGGATCGCGGGCGAGTCGCCCGGCTTCGCGGATCTGCGCCTCGTTCAGGGCCGCGGCCTTCGCCAGCTGGATCGCCTCGTGGATGCCGTTGCCGTCACCGTGCGCGAGCATGACGAAGAACCAGCGCACCGCCTGCACCGGGTCGGGTGCGGTACCGAAGCCGTCGCGATACCAGCAGGCCGCGGCGTTCATCGCACCCGTGTGCCCGCGCTCGGCCGCCCAGACGTACCAGGCCAGCGCTTCCTCGTCGCGGTCCAACGCCGACAGCCGGTCGCCGAGGACCGCGCCGGCGGCCACGATCCCCTCGCGCGCGGCACCCTCGAACAGTGGCAGGGACTCGTCGGGGTCCTCGATCAGCTGGGCGAGATTGAACATGCCGTAGGCGTCCCCGCCCTCGGCGGCCGACCTGAACAACTCAGCAGCACGCGCGTCGTCCTTCTCGACGCCGCGGCCCGTCGCCAGCATGTGCCCGTAGGTGCGCTGACCGGCCGGGAGCCCGGCCTCGGCTGCCGCGCGGGCATAACGCACGGCCCTCGGCAGGGCCGACTCGTCGAAGTACTCCAGGTAGATCCCGGCGAGCAGCGCGGCGGCCTCCGCCGACCCACCGTCCGCCAGCGGTTCCAGCTCGACGGTCACCCGAGCCGCCAGCTCGGCGCCCTCCGCACTGCCCTCCATGGCGGCCCGGACGAAGACGTGTCCCGCGCCCACCCAGTCCCCGGCCTCGGCTGCCCTGCGCCCCTCGTCCAGATCCATGGGGGAACCCTATGCCGTCGTCCGGTGGATCATGCTCGGACCCATGACCCGATGGTGGCGGTGGTCGGGTGCCGTGGGGTGGGCGGAGCTCTGCTGTTCGTCCGCCCACTGTGCATCCGATTGCCCCCTCCTGTCGGAATGACTGGTGAGGGTCCGGGTCGATGCACCTGGACGAGCGCCCGTGACCTGAGGGATACGGGGAGTCGGTGCGCTCCTGAGCCCGTGCGCCGCGGTGTACTGGGCTCAGCCCTCCCCGCCCGGTCCCGCACGCCGGCCTCCGCAGCACGAGCCGGCCGCTGCGACCGTGCGCGGTCGGCCTCAGAGGTGCGGGACGCTGTACCGGACCACCCCGACGCCAGCCTGTTTCGTACTCTGGCGGCATGCGTATGCGCCCCACTCTGAGTTGGACCCCTCCCGAGGACCTGCCGCCCGGCACCACTGATCTGGAGCCGGTCGCCGACGCGCTGGGCGCCGGCGGGGTGCTGGTGCTCAGTGGGGCGGGCATCTCCACGGAGTCGGGCATCCCCGACTACCGGGGCGAGGGCGGGAGTCTGAGCCGGCACACCCCGATGACCTACCAGGAGTTCACCGGCAGCGCCCAGGCCCGGCGCCGGTACTGGGCGCGCAGCCACCTCGGATGGCGCACCTTCGGCCGCGCCCGCCCCAATGCGGGACACCGGGCCGTGGCCGCGTTCGGGCGGCACGGCCTGCTTTCCGGCGTGATCACCCAGAACGTGGACAGCCTGCACCAGGCCGCCGGCAGCGAGGGCGTCGTGGAGCTCCACGGAAGCCTGGACCGGGTCGTCTGCCTCGGGTGCGGCGCCTTCAGCCCGCGCGGCGAACTCGCCCAGCGGCTGGAAGCGGCCAATCCGGGCTTCGAGCCGGTGGCGGCGGGGATCAACCCGGACGGTGACGCGGACCTCACGGACGAACAAGTCAAGGACTTCCGCGTACTGCCCTGCGTGATCTGCGGCGGCGTCCTCAAACCGGACGTCGTGTTCTTCGGCGAAGCGGTTCCCCCGCAGCGGGTCGAGTACTGCCGCAAGCTGGTCCGTGAGGCGGCTTCACTACTGGTCCTCGGTTCCTCGCTGACGGTGATGTCCGGGCTGCGGTTCGTCCGCCAGGCGGCCGATGCCGGGAAGCCGGTGCTCATCGTCAACCGGGACCAGACCCGAGGTGACCGGCACGCCGTCACCCGCGTCGCGCTCCCGCTGGGCAGAGCCCTCACCGCCGTGGCCGGCCTGCTGGACATCCCCATCGACGGCCAGGCCACCTCCCGGACCTGAACCGCGACCGGGGCACGGTTCCCGCACGAGCGACCGCGTGGGAACCGGCGGCGGCACTACCGGGATCGGGCGGGTCGCCACGGTCTGGTGACCCACTCAGCAGGGCCACGGGGTGCCGGTGATGGCGTGGCATGAGTGAGTCGCAGGCAGACGGCCGGTCATGAAGTCCTTCGACCGGTGCCAAGGGCGTCGTCGTCCGCGGTGACGCCGAGCAGGTCCAGAGCGCCTTGGATCGCGCGGTCGAAGGGGTCGACGGACTGCTCGGCGCGAGCCAGTGCGTATCCGCCCTGGACGATGGCGGCCAGAGCGGCGGCGGTCTGCTCCGGCCGCAGGCGTGCGTCCAGTTCGCCGGCCCCTTGCGCCTCGGCGACGGCCTCGGCCAGGCAACCGACGAGAACTCCGAAGGTCTCCCGGACCGGCGCACGCAGCGCGTCGTCGGCGACGATCTCCGGATCGCCCACCAGCCGCCCGACACTGCATCCGCGCAGCACGTCTCGTTCCAGAAGCAGGTACGCGACGATCCGTTGCAGCCCCGAGCCGCTGCCGGAGAAGATCTGGCGGATCTGCGCCTGCATCAGCTCCGCGCTGCGCCGCTCGGCGGCCAGGACGAGATCGGGTTTGCCTTTGAAGTGGTGATACATGCTGCCCTGGCCCACGCCCGACCGGTGCAGGATCGCTGTCGGGCTCGTGCCGAGGTAACCCCGGTCCCACAGCAGTTGCCGGGCGCCTTCGATCAGGCGCTCCCTGGCGTCGGAGGATCGTTCCATGCTTCGACCATACATACCTCTATGTATGGTGGGCAAAGTGCGGCACGGTCCGTCGCACCGACTGGCATCCCGGCCTTGCCCGGCCACGACCTCCGGCAGGCGGGTCCCGGTGGCATGGCTCATCGATCAGAAGGAGACGTCATGGCTTACGCGAGTTCCGTCGAGATCGTGGAGGCGTTCTGGACGCACGTGTGGAACGCACACGATCCGGAGAAGGTCGACGACTTCGTGGTCGAGGACTTCGTCATCACCACCGGCGGCGAGCGCGTCGAGGGGCGGGACAACTTCAAGAACTGGATCAGGGGCTTCCTCGACCAGGTCGGCGACCTGCGGCTGGAGGTGATCGAAACCTTCCAGAACCATGACGGGAGCCGGGTCGCTTCGCGCTGGCGCGTTCACGGACGGAACAACGGCGTCCTGGGCACCGAGGCCGACGGGCGACCGGTCTCCTTCACCGGGACCGCGGTCTGGGCGGTCCGGGAGGACGGCAAGCTTCTGCACAACTGGGTCGAACGGGCGAGCTGGGAGCTGTACCAGCGCCTCACCGCGCCACCCGCCACAGCGAACTGACGCGCCCCCGCCGACAGGTCACTCGCACCACCGCCCGCACCAAGCTCGGCTCTCGTAGGCCAGGCCGGCTCTCGTGGACCAGGCCGTGCCCGGCCCGACCCGGCCATGCCCGGTGCACAGCCGGGACGGGTCCGAGCATGCGAGGAAAGCGAGGTCCGGCATCCGGTCGGCGCCGAGGCCGGGCGCACGCGGACATCCACGTCGCGCCGCTACGTCCGCACCCCCGGGGAACTGTGGCGCCCCCGACTGCTCACTCCCCCACGGGGCGGACCCGGTAGCTCACCGCCGGGAAGGGAAAGTTGCCCGAGTTGAGGGTTCCCGTCACGTAGTACAGGTCTCCGGAGGTACCGGGGGCGCCGGTCTTGCAGTCGGGGTTGAAGTAGACCTCGACGTTCTTGTCCGATATGGCCAGGTAGGACGCGGCCGACTGGGGCAACTGGTGGCACACTCCCGGATCGCCGAGGTCGGCGGCCATCTCGGTCCCCGTACTGTTCGCACCGGTGTAGAAGAGCACGCCGGGCAGCTCGTCCGCGCCGGCCGGGGTGCCCGTTGTGAGAGTGAGCAACGACGCGGCGGCTGCCGCGCCGGCGAGTGCGGCGATCTTCGTACGGAATGCGTTCATGGGACTCACCTCAAGGTGTGCGGGACCACGAAAGTCCGATACAGGAACCACAATTCGTTGGAACCGGCCGGTCCGCCGATCAAGCTACTTAACCTTTCAACTTATTCGAAAGGCGAAAATCGGCCGTTGGCAACGATGTCATCCACCCACTCGGCGCCTGGCGTGCCGCGTGCCGCCGCAGGGGGGAGCCCGGCCGGCTTTCACCGTTATGGGGACGGGGCGGTGGGTGACGCGTACCGATGATCTCCGCGTCGGTGACCTGCGTAAGCGATCAAGCGGGAACACCGGTGCGTCTGACCGGGTGACGTATCGGGCGACTCGTCAGGTTGCGGAACTGACGGACTGTCGGTTGCCTCGTGAGCGGAACACAGGAGTTGTGCCGCGCAGCAGGCCGGACACTGTTCCGTTGGAGGATTCGCATGCGTTACAGACACATGGGTGCCGGTATCGGCCTGGTTCTCGGTGCCCTCGGGCTGCAGATCCCGGCCGCTGCCGCCGCTGATGACTCGGATGTCAGTATCGAACCTTGGAATGCCCCACCGGGGTCCACGGTCACGGTCAGTACGAGGGCCTGCGACGCCGACGCGGACTATGGCAAGGGCTGGTCGGAGGTGGGAGGAGAGTTCCACCTCTTCGCGGGCGACGAGGAGGGCGTGCTCACGGGCGAGTTCCAGATCCCGGAAGGAACCCGGCCGGGCAGCGACACGGTCACCTTGAAGTGTCCGCCGCTGACCAAGGTCACGGAAACGTACCGGGTCACCGGACGTTCTCCGAGCGGCTCGGTGAACGCCGGATTCGGACCTGCCGAGGACACGGGCATGGTGCTCGCCCTGGGCGGTGGGCTGCTCCTCACGGCCGCCGCCGGGGGTGCGGTCTGGTTGTGCCGCCGCCCGAACGACAACCGAACCTGACCGTCCGAGTCCACCGGCCGACCCAGCCCCGTTCGAGCTGTGACCGGCCCTGGATCGGAATGGTTCCGGTGACCGCGAGGCCGCCCACCACGACGCCCACACCACCCGCTGCAACGCACCCGCCGTGAAGCAAAGACTCAACCGCTATGGCATCAAAACACCACACCAGCGGCTCCCGAGATCCGTTCAGCCCCGCGGTGCTCCTCCTGGCCTGGGCAATGGCGGCCGGTGGGGTGCTGCTGATCAGTGGGGCGCACGACGGAAAGTCACCCCCGCGGCCATCGGCGGCCCAGGCCTTCCCCACGTCCGCGGACCCCACCCGTCCCGCCGGCTCCACCCTCCACCCGATGCCCCCGGCAGATCCGCTCCGCCTCCGGATCGCCGCCATCGGAGTGGACGCCCCGGTGACACGAGTGGGCCTCGACGCGGCAGGGGCACTACGGACTCCGCCGGCTGACGAGCCCGGCAACGTCGGCTGGTACGGCGACGGCACTACTCCCGGCTCGGCAGGAACCGCCATCGCCACCGGGCACGTGGACACACCCGCCGGCGACCCCGGTGTCTTCTACGACCTCGGTGCCCTGACCGAGGGCGCCACCATCGAGATCAGCCGGGCCGACCGGCGGACAGCGGTGTTCACCGTCCGCGCCGTCGAGCTCTACGACAAAGAGAGGTTCCCCAGCCAGAAGGTCTACGGCAGTTCCGGCCGGCCCGAGCTCCGGTTGATCACCTGCGGCGGCGCCTACACCAAGCGCACCGGCTACCTGAGCAACGTCGTGGTCTACGCGACGCTGACCGCGGTGACGTAGCCGGCCGGACGCACCCTGACCGCTGGACGCGGACGCCGTCCACCGCCTAGGGACGACGTCGCGTGCCATTTGCTCGGCTGCCTTCACCGCGACGGTTGCGAAACCGTGGCGAGCACCGGCGGGCGCTTCTCCGCCACACCTTGGCCGGCCCACGGTAGCCTCGGGCCATGCCCGAGGCGTCAGTGGCGCACTTCTACGACGAACTGGCCGACGACTACCACCTGATCTACTCGGACTGGGACGCGAGCATCCGTCGGCAAGGGGACGCTCTGGACGCCCTGATCGGTCAGGCTCGTACGGCGGTGCTCGACTGTTCCTGCGGCATCGGCACGCAGGCCATCGGCCTGGCGCTGCGCGGGCACAGCGTCACCGGCACCGACCTCAGCCCCCGTGCCGCCGCCCGCGCTGTCCGTGAGGCCGCCCGCCGGGGCGTGAGCTTGGCCGCGGCGGCCGCCGACATGCGACGCCTCCCGTTTCCCGATGGCCGGTTCGACAGCGTCGTCTGCGCCGACAACTCGCTGCCTCACCTGCTGACAGAGCAGGATGTCCGCGCCGCCTTGACGGAGATGCGCCGCGTGTTGCGTCCCGCCGGCCTGCTGCTGGTCAGCACACGACCCTACGAAGATCTGCTGCGCGACCGCCCCACTTCGACACCTCCACACGTGCACCGGGCCGCCGCCGACGGGGAACGGACCGTCACCTTTCAGCTATGGCACTGGCACGACGACGGCGAGCACTACGACTTGGAGCATTTCCAACTCCTTCCGGCAGGCGGGGAGTGGCGCGTCAAGGTCCGCTGGACCACCTACTGGGCACTCGGCCAGGGGCGGCTTGCCGACCTCGTGGCCAAGGCCGGGTTCGTCGACCCTGAGTGGCGGATGCCGCAGGAGACAGGCTTCTTCCAGCCGCTGCTCGTGGCCCGCGCCGGCGAATAGGTGTTCAGCCTCATGGCAGCCCCGGTAACGAGTGCGATCAGCATGTGTGCACGACCGGGGACCACACACCGAACCACTGCTCGGCGCCGTACTCCTCGAACCGCTCCACCTCGGTGAACCCCAGCTTCGCCGCGAGGCGCATCGCGCGGTCGTTGGCGGTCTGGGTGCAGAGCACCACCGGCTCGCCGGGAAACGCGTCGGCGAACCAGTCGAGCACCGCTGCGCACGCCTCTGCGGCGTACCCGCGTCCCCACGCCTCCGGCAGGAACATGTAGCCGAGCTCGGCCTCCCCGGCATCGGGACGGACGTGACCCGGGCGCTCTGCGTCGCGCCGATCGAGCGTGACCATGCCGATCATCGCTCCGCCCAGATCGACCACGAAGAGGCCGGGGCGCCGCCCGGGCACCTCAGGCACCGCGCGCTCGAGCTCGTCACGCGGCCGAGGGCCACCGATGTAGGTCCCCACCTCCGGCGATGCGAACAGCTCGATGAACGCCGTACGGTCCCGGGCCTCGGACTCGCGGAGCACGAGCCGTTCGGTCCTCAACGGGGCGGGTGGCCAGGCGACGGGTCCGAGTTCAGCCATGGCGGGCAACCTATCGCGGAGCGCAACGTCGACGCGTGTCCAGCACCTTGCGCATGGCCCCGCTGGAATGAGCAACGCTGATCCTGGGGGCGTCCTTCGGTACGGTCGAGGACGGCAAGTACAGCCCCGCCAGGGAATGCTTGGATGTGGCTGTGTCTGTGTACGAAGTAATCCGCCGGCTGCCCGAGATTCCGATCGTGCGGGATCGCTCCCGCGCCATGGCCATGGTGGATGCCATCATGAGCCCGGACTGGGGGCATCGGTTCTACTCGTTCGACTCCCGCTGGTCGCCGGCGGAGGAGATGGCGTCCATGCGCGACGGCTGCGGCAATG
Organism: Streptomyces flaveolus; assembly: GCF_000716535.1. Lineage (GTDB taxonomy): Bacteria > Actinomycetota > Actinomycetes > Streptomycetales > Streptomycetaceae > Streptomyces > Streptomyces flaveolus_A. Next base: position 102,347 of record NZ_JNWV01000023.1, read on the forward strand.
AGTACTCGATCGTCTTCTCAGCGGCGGGCGCCTATGTCCGGGGCTTTGATCACGAGTCGCCGATGAGTCCTCACCGGTCGACGCCCCCAGCGCCTTGGCCCGGCCTGTTCGACGGAGTGCCCGAAGCCTTTCTCCCTCAGGTCACGGAGCCCGCCTTCAGCGAAGCCGACGGGACGCCGCGGGCGACGGTGTGCTTCTGGCGCGAGCAGGCGGACACCGACTGGAGGTGCGGTGCCGTCGAGGCTCTGCCGGAGGGAATGGAGGACGACGGCAGCGCGGAGTGGCTCTTCGACGTACTCCTTGACGGCCGGCCCGAGGCCTACCAGCAGTTCGCGGAGGAGTACTACGAGGTGTCGGTAAGCCTTGAGGCCGTGCGTCACGTCTATGCCTTGCGGCCTCTCACACCGAGCGTCGTGTCATCGCTGAACCCCGACGTCGACCTTGCCGCCCTTGGAGAGGACATCGCCCAGATCGGCTATCCCCTCCGGGAATGAGGCTCGACGTGAACTCCCCTTCCGCAGCCCCGGGTTGTAGGCCGTCGACGGCGCAGTCATCCGGGTACCCCGCAGGTGTGCTTTCCGCTGTCAGCCCTGAGATGAGGGGGAACCGTGCCGTCCGAAACCGGCTCGCCATCCGTCAGGGAAGCCGCCCGCCGCATCGTGGATCTCGTGCTCACCGAGGACGACGTCTACCTCGACGGTCTTCCGGACGAGGTCGAGGTCTCCATCGGTACTCCGTTGATCGAGGTGGCGAGGATGCTGGACGAGCCCATCGGCGACAAGGAGTTCCGGCGCGGCGTCCGGCTCCTGCTGGAGGTGGGCGCGGAGGTGGCGCCCCGTATGCCGAGCGAACTGCGTGACCTGTTCGAGGAGCTGCGGCTCGCCATGCGTGGCGTACCCGTGCGCTGAGAGGGGCGGGAAGGGAGCCTGGGCAGGGCGCGGTTCGACCGAGTTGAAAGGGATCAGTGGGAGCCGCCGCTCCGTCGCGGCGCACCGGGCGACGATGAGGAACGCGGCGATGCCGAACGCCCCTGGCCACCGCGCCGTGGTGTCGCGCGAGTAGCGGCGCCGCAGGGCGCGCGGCTCGGCCACCCGCTCCTCGAAGGGGCGCACCTCGGTGGCGCCGACGTACGGCACCGAGCCTGGCCGCGACACGGAGACTGGTGCTGCGGAGGCGGGGACCGCTGCTGGCGCACATCCTCGAAGCCGACGATCTCGTCCCACTCCAGCCGGCGCCACCGCAGTACCGTGCGGAACCTCAGCCCATCCGGCCCCGCGTCCAAACGGCGCCCGGGCACCGTGAGGGCGCTCACAACGGTCAGCGCACCGTGGTTCCGGGGAGGACCGCCCACTTGTCGGCCTGCCCCACACCGAGTCCGGCCACGAGTCCCGTCGCAACCGCCGCCAGTGCGGACACCGCGATCGCCACGCGTCCGGGCTTGCCACCGGCCCGAGACCGCACCCACGGCGCCGGTCGTACCTGCCGAGCCTCCGCCGCGGCCCGCGCAGCGGTGGTACGCGGAGTGGCCGACTACGACGCTCGCCGGACCACAACCGCACCGCACCGCACCCAAGCCTGCGCGTCAGGACAGTGCGAGGACGCAGAACTCGTGGCCCTCCGGGTCGGCCAGGCAGGTCCACGGGACGTCGCCCTGGCCGAGGTCGAGGTCGGTGGCGCCGAGAGCGCGCAGCCGGGTCACCTCCGCTGCTTTGTCGTCACCGGGGTACGGCAGCAGGTCGAGATGGACGCGGTCCGGCACGGTCTTCGCGCCGGGCGTGCGGAGGAATTCGAGATACGCACCGACACCCTTGGCGGAGCGCAGCACCGCACGGTCGTCGGTCACCTCGTGCAGGGTCCAGTCCATCGCCTCACCCCAGAACCGAGCCATGGCCCGCGGATCCGCGCAGTCGGCCACCACCCGGGCGATCGGTCCGGTGTCCCGGTAGTGCTCCCGAGGCTCCAGCACGCAGAACTCGTTGCCCTCAGGATCGGCGAGGACCGTCCATGGCACGTCGCCCTGGCCCACGTCGACGGGCGTCGCACCGAGAGCCTTCAGGCGCGCGACCAACTCCCTCTGATGGGCCGAAGAGGTGGTGGCGATGTCGAGGTGCACACGGTTCTTCGTCGTTGTCTTTGGCTCCGGGACGGGAACGACGTCGACGCAGACGGCGACCGGGTCGGGCCAGACGAGGCCGCCGGCGGGGCCGACGTAGGTGGTGACGCCGGGGCTGTAAGCAGTCCAGCCGAGCGCCTCCGCCCAGAACCGGCCGACCGCCGAGGCGTCGCAAGCCTTTATGTTCACCATCACGGGTCGCAGTGCCATGCCGGCGATCCTAAGCGTCCGCTCCGCAACGACGACAGGACCGTCGTCGCCTCGGTCGCGACATCACAGGCGCAGGTCAGGCCGTGGGTGATTCGCGCTCTCGGAGGTAGGCCGCCAACTCGGTGGCCCCGGCCAGCATCGCGCGCCCGCGGGCGGACAGCCGGCCGTGCCAGTCGGACAGTGCGGCCTCCAGTGGCTCCAGCCCACCTGCCGCCCGCACCTCGGCGATCAGCGGGGCGATCTGTTCCAGCAGGTAGCCGCCCCGTCTGAGCTGGTGGGCCAGCCGGGCGTCCCGTACGTCGGCCTCGTCGTAGACGCGGTATCCGGTCCGTGGGTCGCGGCGCGGGCGCAGCAGTCCGGCGCGCTCCCACTTGCGCAGCGTCGCGGGCCGGAGTCCGAGCTTCACCGCCAGTGGCCCGATGAACGTGCCGCCGGGCACTGACTCCGCGATCGGCTCGGACTTCGCATCAGGCGCGGGCGCCGTGGTGGACTCCAGTTCGCGCAGGGCGCTCTGCACGGCGTGGAGGGTCCGCCGGTCGTCGAGGAGTTGGGCGTGGCTCTCGTCGATGACGCGGAACGCCTCGTCGACCGCGTCCTGGTTCACCGCTCGCATGATCGACGTCGCCGTCTGGTGGCCGTGGCCCGGCACCAGGGCGAGGAACGCGCGCAGGGCCTGGGCGTGCAGCGAGGTGTAGAGGCGGTAGCCGTGGGGTGTGCGACCGGCGGCCGGAAGGATGCCGGCCTCCTCGTAGTTCCTGATCGCCTGTGTGGACAGACCGTTCGCGCGGGCCAGATCGACCGGCCGAAGCCTCTCGTGTCTTTGAAGGTTTTGCCCCATCAGCCTGCCGGTATCGCGGAGAAGTTTCCACCGAAGGTTCAAAGATACCGTTGAATCCATGGTTACTGACATCAAGGGCATCGCCCATGCCGTCGAGGCTGCCGCCGTCATGAGACTGCTCCCGGCCCGGCCGCGGCTGCTCGCCCTGGGCGAGCCCACGCACGGTGAAGACGCTCTGCTCGACCTGCGCAACGAGCTCTTCCGGCAGCTCGTCGAGGAGGAGGGCTACCGGACGATCGCGATCGAGAGCGACTGCATGACGGGTCTGGTGGTGGACGAGTACGTCACCTCGGGCAAGGGCACTCTCGACGAGGTCATGGAGCGCGGATTCAGCCACGGCTGGGGCACGTCCGCGGCCAACCGGGAGCTCGTTCGCTGGATGCGCGCCCACAACGACGGCCGGCCCGCGTCCGAGCGGATCCGCTTCGCCGGTTTCGACGGCCCGCTGGAGATCACCGGAGCCGCGAGTCCCCGGCAGGCCCTCACCGCACTCCACGAGTACCTCGCGGCCGGGGTGGGCGCGGAACTGCTCCCTTGCACCGCGGAAACGCTCGACCGCCTGCTCGGCGCCGACGACCGGTGGACCGATCCCGCCGCGATGACGGACCCGGCTCGGTCCGTGGGGCAGTCGGCCGAGGCCGGTCGGCTGCGGCTGCTCGCCGACGATCTGGTGGCGCTGCTCGACGCGCAGACGCCGCACCTGATCACGGCGACCTCGCGGGACGAGTGGGACCGGGCGCGTCTGTACGGGCGCACCGCCACCGGCCTGCTGCGCTACCACTACTGGATGGCCGACACCTCACCGGCCCGCATGACGCGGCTGTGCGCGCTGCGGGACGTGATGATGGCCCACAACCTCCTCGCCCTCGCCGCTCGGGGCCCGGCGCTCCTCCACGCCCACAACTCCCATCTCCAGCGGGAGAAGAGCACGATGCGGATGTGGGAGGGACCGGTGGAGTGGTGGGGCGCCGGTGCGTTGGTGAGCGCCCAGCTCGGCGAGGAGTACGCCTTCGTGGCCACGGCCCTCGGCACGATCCGGCACCAGGGAGTGGACACCCCGCCGCCGGACACCCTCGAAGGGCTCCTGTACGTGCTTCCGGAGGACCGGTGCGTCATCGACGGCCCACGGCTGGGCACCGCCCTCGGCGACACGCGACCCGCGCCCCGCGTGTCCCCCTGGTTCGGCTACTCCCCCCTCGATCCGGCCCACCTGGCGAGCACCGACGGCGTCGTCTTCGTCAAGGACGTGCCGCGAAGCTAGCACCGGACAGGGCGGCGGGCGATCGAGCTTGCCGCGGACGCGGCTCCCGGCCTTCCGGGCGGCGTGGAGGTCGAGATCGATGTCGCCCGGGTGCACAGCGGGACGCGGCGTGGCACGCGACTCCAGCGGGGTGCCGTGACAGCCGGTCTCCTCACCCTCGGTCCTCGGTGACGCGGATGATCGTGCGGCCGGCGATGCGCTGTTTCGAGGTGAAGGCGGCGACTGCCTCGGCCAGCGGACGGACCTCGCCGACCCGTATTTTGAGCCGGCCGTCCCGCACTCGCTGGGCGAGGTCGGCGAGGCGTGCGCGGTCGGGTTCCACGACGAAGAAGAGGGCTCGCCCGTCGTCGGGGCGCACGGTGGGCGGGTGGGCGATGGTGACGAGCGTGCCGCCGGCGCGTACCAGCGCGGCCGAGCGGTCGAGGATGTCGCCGCCGATCACGTCGAACACGACGTCGACCTGTCCGATGTCCCCCCACCGGTCGGCCTCCAGGTCGAGGAACGCGTGCGCGCCCAGGCCGAGGACGGTGTCCCGGTCCGCGGAGCGGCCGGAGCCGACCACGCGGGCTCCCGCCTCGTGTGCGAGCTGGACGGCGATCGAGCCGACCGCGCCGGCGGCGCCGTGGATCAGGACGGTCTGCCCGGTGACGAGGTCGGCGTGGTCGAACAGGCCCTGCCAGGCGGTCAGTCCGGAGATCGGCAGTGCGGCTGCCGCCGTGTGGTCGACGTCGGCGGGGAGCGGGGCGAGGTTGCGGGCTTCCACGGCGACGTACTCGGCGAGCGAGCCGTCGCGGGTCCAGTCGGTCAGTCCGAAGACGCGCTGTCCGACGGTGAGGCCGGTCGTTCCGTAGCCGAGTTCCGTCACCACGCCCGATACCTCGTGGCCGGGCACGCTCGGGGTGCGGTCGCGGCCGGCGCGGTCGGTCCAGCTCGCGGGCCAGTCGAGCTCTCCTCGGGTGAATCCCGCGGCGTGCACCCGCAGGATGACGTCGTTCTCGGCGGCGTGGGGATGGGGCAGGTCTTCCAGGGTCAGTCCTGTGATCCCGGCTTCGCGGTCCCGGACGGTGATGGCTCGCACGAGCAATCCCTTCGTGGTGTGTGGTGAGTGGTGGAGGACGTCAGCCAATCCTCGGCGGGGAACCGTCGCCGTTCGGGGGTGAGCGATGTGCGACGGCCGGCCCCGCCTGACCGGACCGGCCGGCGCAGGCGGTGAGAGCGTCGGCACCGCGCGGGGATCCGGCGTCGCGCCCCGTGGGCCCGCCGGTCCGTGACCGGGCCGTGTGGACCAGTGCGAGCAGCGACAGGGAGCCGACGAACGCGACGTAGAGAAAACTTGTGGTCCTCAAACCCCATGCCGGTGCCAGGAGGCCGGCCGCGAGGGCGGGAAGACTCAGCGCCGCGTAGCTGACGACGTACACGGCGGAGAAGACCTCCGAGCGTGACCGCGCGGTGGTGACCTCGCCGATGGCGCGGAGATTTCCGTTGTACGTCAGGCCGACCCCCGCCCCCGCCACGACGGCCCCGCACGCGTAGACGACCGGGGAAGGCAGGGCGATGGCCACGGCCAGTCCTGCCGATCCCAGGGTCAGGAGGACCGCGCCCAGCAGTGTGGCCCGCCGCACCGTGTGCCGGGCGGACCACATGCCGCCCACACCACCGGCGAGGAACAGGGCGGCGATGTCGAGCCCGCCTGCGGCTCCCCAGGTGACGTGGAGGACACCTGCGACGACGGACGGGGTCAGGGCGAGGAACAGCCCTGTGACGGACCAGCCCGCCACGAGGGCGGGTACGGCGGCCAGGAACCGGTGCCGGGAGCCGTACGGGATCCGCACCCGCGGGCGGAGCCGGATCGGCTCGCCGGCCGGCGGTGCGACCGTCTCGGGCATGTACCACACCGCCACCGCGAGGAGCAGGAAGACGCAAGTGAGGGCCGAGAAGACGTACGTGTCCGGGTGGGCGACCGACTGGACCAGCAGTCCGACGACAGCGGCGCCGGCGGCCAGGCCCACGCTCGTCCCCACCGCCGTCACCGTGGTCCCCGCATGCGGGCGTCTCGCCGAGGAGAAGTCGACCAGCCCGGCGGCCAGCCCGCCGATGGCGGTTCCGGTGGCGACGCCCTGCACCGTCCGTGCGATCACCAGGGACAGGACACCGCCGGCCGTCCAGAAGATCGCCGTACTGGCCGCCGCCAGCAGGAGCGCGGCGAGCAGCACCGGACGGCGTCCCAGACGGTCGCTCACCGGCCCCAGGGTCAGCAGGGCTCCGAGGAGCCCCACGACGTACACGGCGAAGACGACCGTCACCATGGTGACGGAGAAGTCCCAGCGTTCCCGGTACAGCGGGTAGATCGGTGAGGGTGCGCTCGCGGTCGCCATCAGTACGACGGTGGTGACCGTCAGCACGCTGAAGGCGGCGCGTCGGCTCAGACGACGCGGGGTGCGGCGAGTACGCGGCGGCTGCGTCGGTTCGTCCCCGGCCGCTGCGGGGTCACCGCGGCCAGGCAGCATTGTTGATGCGCTCGACCATGGAAACACGGCGGAAGCCGGGGACGAAGTGTTCCAGGATGTCCGCGTTCATGGTGCCGTAGGTGGTGTCCGGACGGTCCTTGAGACCGTCGAGGAATGCCTGAAGGAACTCCTTCTTGAAATCCCCTCGCGGATGCGCGGCGACGATTTCGTCCATCTGATCGCCTTCCAGTCTGTCCATCCCCCAGCCGATCGCGTCCGTCAGCACGCCGTAGGTCGTGGCAGCGATCTCGGGGCCCAGCCGTCCGGGGATCCCCGGCGTGGTGTGCAGGGCGATCGCCATCCAGACCACCTCGGCGGCGCTCTCGGAGAATCCGCGGTCGAGCAGGAACTTGCGGGCGTGGTCGGCGCCGTCCACCTCGAAACGCTGTTCCGTTTCGGAGAACGGGATCAGAAGGCCCGCGTCGTGGAACATCGCGGAGATGTAGAGCAGCTCGGGATCGGGCCGGAGGTCCAGCGCACGGGCGTGGAGGGTGCCGAAGAGGAATACCCGCCGGGAGTGGTGGAAGATCAGCGGATTCGTCCGTTCCCGGAGAAATTCCGTCGCCTCCGCGACAGCCGAGGTCTCGGGTATTTCCACGCCTGCGATGATGTCGGTCATGATGTCCGTGCTTTCCGGTGCGTTGTGCTACGAGTGGACCGTGTGTCCGTTCTCCACGGTGCCGACCATGCGGCCTCCGGCGCCGCCTCGGTACGGCCATGAACCACTCGAATCCAGTCACCTCAGGATGGCTCTGTGAGCTCCGACACGCATCGCGTAGCGATCCTCGTCTACGACGGGGTCAAACTGCTGGACGTCGTCGGCCCCGCCGAGGTTTTCGGGGAAGCGAACCTCCTCGGTGCCGACTACGGCATCGCCCTGGTGTCGACGACGGGTGCGGACGTCGTCTCCTCGATGGGCATGCGGATCGCCGTCGACGGCAGCGCCGCCACGGAGCCGGACCCTGACACTTTCCTGGTGCCGGGTGGAGACGTCTACCCCAGAACCCCGGTCACGCGCGATCTGGTCGAAGCCGCCAGGGATCTGGCGGCCCGTTCCGGCCGGGTCGCCTCCGTGTGCTCCGGTGCCTTCGTCCTGGGCGCGACGGGCCTCCTCGACGGCAAACGGGCGACCACCCACTGGAAGATCGCGAACCAACTCGCCGCCCGGCACCCGAAGACCCGCGTCGAACCCGACGCCATCTACGTCCGGGACGGCACGACGTACACCTCGGCGGGAGTCACCGCCGGCATCGACCTGGCGCTCGCTCTCGTCGAGGAGGACCACGGCCCCGACGTCAGCCGGGAGGTGGCCCGGTCCCTGGTGGTCTACCTGCAACGGGCGGGCGGCCAGTCGCAGTTCTCCGCTCCCCTGCAGGGGCCGCCGCCCCGGTCGCCCGCCCTGCGCAGGGTCGTCGACCTGGTCACCGCGGATCCCGCCGGCAACCACTCCCTCACCGAACTCGCCAGGCATCTCAACCTCAGTACGCGTCACCTCACCAGGCTGTTCCGGGAGGAACTGGGCACCACGCCGGCCCGGTACGTCGAGTCGATCCGGTTCGACATCGCGAAGTCGCTGCTCGACCAGGGGTACACCGCGACGCAGGCGGCGTCCTTGGCCGGCTTCCCCAGTTACGAGAGTCTCCGCCGCGTCTTCACACGGGAGTTGTCCATCTCCCCTGCCGCCTACCAGCGCCGGTTCGCCACCGCCCGCCGCGCGCAGGCCGAGTAGCGTCCGCCGGGCGACGCCGGTGGAGGCGGCCCGGCGACGCTGGCGGGGGCCCGGTGGAGATGCCCCCGGCGGCGCCGGCGGGGGGCCGGTGGTGCCGACGGGGGTGTCCAGGCGGCGCATCGCGGTCGCCGTGCCCAGTCGGTGGTCGTCGACCCTGAGGGGCGAGACACCCATGTGGTTGACGATTGAACAAAGTCGTTTAAGATTCACCTACCGCGTCGGACGGCGCGCCCGCACGGCACCTGTACCCAGGTGAGCTGCGTCCGCCACGGCGCACCACACGCATACTCAGGATCGGAGACGACTCCATGACCACCCCTGTCCGCCTCGCCGTCATCTACTACTCCTCCACCGGCTTCTCGGCCGAGATCGCCAAGGAGATCTCGGATGCGGCCGAGAAGGCGGGCGCCGAGGTGCGCCTGCTGAAGGCCGCCGAGCTGGCTCCGGAGGCCGCCATCGCGTCCAACGAGGCGTGGGCGGCCCACGCCGCGGAGAGCGCGGGCGTGCCCGAGGCCACGACCGCCGACGTCGAGTGGGCGGACGCGATCGTCTTCGGCACCCCGACCCGCTTCGGCAACATCTCGTCCCAGCTCAAGCAGTTCATCGACACCCTCGGCGGCCTGTGGGCGCAGGGCAAGCTGGCCAACAAGGTCTACAGCGGCTTCGTGACCACCGCCACCGCGCACGGCGGCCAGGAGTCCACGCTGCTCGCCCTGTACAACTCCATCCACCACTTCGGCGGGATCATCGTGTCCCCCGGCTACACCGACCCCGTCAAGTTCATCGACGGCAACCCGTACGGCACCTCGCACGTCGACGCCCAGGGCAACAACCCGGTCGGCGAGCAGACCCGCAACGCGGCCCGTCACCAGGCCGAGCGCGTGGTCCAGGTCGCCGCCGCCCTGAAGGCCGGCCTCGCCTGACACACCTGACGCGCGGCTCGCCAGGTGTGAGTGCCGCGCGCGACCGGGCGTTCCTTCCGGAGATGTTCCGGAAGGAACGCCCGCACGTTGTGATCTCTGCCTGTTGTACGGCGCGTGGGAGTGAACACGCGCCGCCGTGCCGCCTGCGGCAGGTTTGCCGGACGGTGGTCTCTCGCGTTGAGCCGCGGCGATCAGGCGTCGGTCGCGGAGCGTGGGCCGGTGCGAGCACGCACGCCCGAGCGCCGCGCTCGTCGTTGCGCTCGTGGTCGCGCTCGTCGTTGCGCTCCCGGACGCCGGTACGGGTGGGCCCCGGGCCACGGTGCCGTCCAGTCTCCGCCGCGGCCGACCGGCGTACGAGCGGTCACCGCCGTGACGTCCCTGGTGGTCCCTGACTCGGGAGTGCCGTGCATCCCCGGTCCACCCCGGGGGGCGCTCCCCCGACTTCGCGTAGGGTGCTGGTGCGGCGGGGTGCGGATACGCGACCCGGCTCCGACTGGCCCTGTGTGTCGGGAAGGGATGAAATGGCGAAGGCGAGGACGACGCGTTCCGATGGGCGAGCCGACGAGCGCGGAGGGCGCTCGCGCGCGGAGCAGGCGGCGCCTGCGAGCGGCCGGCCCCGGGATCCGGCGATCGAGGAGGCGATCATCCAGGCCACGCGCAAGCGACTGGCCACGGATGGCTACGCGTCCATGACGATCGGGGACATCGTCGCCGACGCCGGTGTCACCCGGCCGACCCTGTACCGGCGTTGGGCCAACAAGTACGACCTCGTCATCGACGCCCTGGAATATGGTCTGCGCAAGCAGCGCGAGGCCTACCCCCCGCTGGACATGGACCAGTTGGCCCCGCGCGAGGCGCTCGTCGAGGCGGTGCGCCGTCTCGACCCGCGCTATCACAACGAACGGGCCATGGCCCTGCACGGCAACTTCATGGCCGAGGTGGAACGGGTGCCGGGTCTGCTGGAGCAGCTCCGGGAACACGGCGTACGGCCGCGCTGCGAGGAACTGCTGATGACGCTCGTCTCGCTGCAGCGCCGGGGAGCCGTGCGCGAGGACGTCGACCTGGACATGGTCGTCACCCTGTGTTTCGGTGGCTACTTCGCCGACTACCTGCGGACCGGCCGGGACGTGCCGGCCGACTTCGCCGAGCGGGTCGTCGCAGCGATCTGGCCCACGCTCGCCGTGGACGGGGAGAATCACTCCGCCTGAGGAAGATCTTTCGGTGTCTCCCGGCTGAGCTCCGCCGTAGCAGCTTTCATTACAGCTATTGACTGTAATCAAAGCGGGAGAGATGGTTGTCGAGTCAGAGCCCGTGGCGACACGAGAGGACCCCACGCATGAGCGAGGACAGCCGCAAGGCGCTGATCGAGCGCAGCATCCCGTTCCTGGCCGAGGTGAGGAACCGCACGGCCGGCAAGGACCTGGAGAGCTGGCTGAACACCACCTACGGTCCCGCGAGCGAGCTCTACCAGGACTTGGCGCGCCTGATCAGGATCGGTGTCCTGCTGGAGGGCTGGGCGGCGAACGTCGAGGTCGACGGTCCTCGCTACCGCCGCAGCCGCATCGCCGAACCGACCGAGGAGACGCACTACTTCAGCATCACCGCCGTGTACATGGACAGCGTCGAGCGCTACCGGGGCCAGTACCACGCGCACCCCTACGGCGAGCTGAACCTGGTCGTCCCGATCGACCCCGGAGCCGAACTGGCGGGACCGAACGGCTGGCAGGGACCGGGCTGGACCGCGCCCGCCCCGGGCAGCCACCACTACCCCGAGGTGCGCGGAGGCGCGCTGATCGCCCTCTTCTACCTCCCCGCCGGACGCATCTCCTACGACATCCGTCCTTCCCGGTCCGCCGGTGCCGCCGCGTAGGACGGTTCCGGAAGAAGGCTTACAGTTCCGCGGCCGGCGCGACGCGGACCAGGTGTGGGGCGGTTTCCCGCTCCTCAGTCCTCGCCGAGGCGCTCCCGGAGCAGGTCAAGCACCTCGGTCTGCACGGCGGGCGCGAGCTTCGTGGCCAGCCACAACAGCTGAATGGCGCCCCGCAGGCGGTACGCGCGTACGTCCACGCCGGCGGCGCTCATGGCCCGGACGTACTGCTCGCCCTCGTCACGCAGCGGGTCCAGTCCCGCGGTGATCACGGTCGCGGCCGGCAGGCCGCTCAGGTCGGCCGTCAGTGCCCGGTGCCGCACGCGGGTCGGTGCGGTCGGCCACGTCCGGCACGTAGCACTCGGCGTACCAGTCGAGGACGTCGGTGGTAAGGACGTACCCCTCCCCAGTTCACGTCGGGTGGACGTGTCGGCCTGGGGCGGAGGCACACGCGTCAGAAGTCGCCGTGAACGGACATGGCACGGGCTGAGGCGTACCCGTCTCACGAGCCGCCGTTCACGGGCGTGTTGAGGGTTCGAGCGAGGCCCTGGATGCTCGCGTCCACGCTTCGCAGGTGCCGCAGCGCCCGCAGCGTCGCGATGGCGTCCTCGGCACGTTCCCCGCTCTCCCCCACTCGCGGCTGGACGGCGCTCCCGGAGCCGCGTTCCGGCGGGGCACCGTCGGCCGCTTGGCCGATCAGGGCGGCGAGGTTACGGCCGATGCGGCGGGCCTCCTCCTCGACGCGCGGATCGGCGCCGATGTGGACACCGGCCGGCGCCAGTTCGTCGGCGGTGGCCAGACCGCGGGTGTGGAAGGCGGCTGTCTCCAGCAGCCCCAGCACCGCGAGCGCGGTGCGCCGCCGGGACCTGAAGGGGCTGGCCGGGGTGATCAGCGGCTGCATCGCGACGCGGAGGTCGTCCAACGCCGAGTCCAGCGCGCGGGCCGGACCGAGCAGGCTCCCGCCGGGTCCGCCGTACAACCGGGCCAGCGACTGGGTGAGCACCACGTGCAGCCGCTCCAGGACCTCGCGCAGCAAGCGGTCCGTGTGTCGACGGGTGCCCACCGGCAGCACGAGCGCCGCGGCGGCCAGCCCGCAGGCGATTCCCAGAGCGGTCTCCTCGATCCGCACCACCAGCACGCCCGGGGTCAGGGCGTGGAGCAGCGTGTAGAGCATGCCGATCATCGTGGTGACGAAGAAGGACATCAGCGTGTAGGACACCGCGGTCGTGTAGTACATCCCGAACACGCTGAGGATCGCCAAGGCGAAGGCCGGCCAGGGGGCGTCGCCGATCAGGGCCGCGAGGGCGAGGCCGGCGACCACGCCCGCCACCGTGCCGACCAGCCGCCGGTACCCCCTGACCAGGACGTCACCCGTCGAGGCGGTGCTGATGTAGACCACCCAGCATGTGAACACGGCCCAGTACCAGCGCTGCGGCGACAGCAGCTCGCCGCCGACGATCGCCAGCGCCGATCCGGTGGCGACCTGGAGGGCGGTCCTTGTGGTGGGACGGACGCCCGCGCCCACCTGCCCCGGCACGGCGTCGACCGCCGGTCCAGGCTCCGCGTTCATGCGCCCGGAGGGCGTCGAGGTGCGTCCGGCGGCGTCCGGGCGCGGGCGGCGCAGGGCACGGGCCAACTCCGAGGAGCACCGGAAGGCGTCCCGCATCGCCGGGGACACGTCGGGCGAACGCTCGTCGTCGCCGCGCAGGCCGAGCAGCCGGTGGCACACGTCGCCGGTGTCGGCGCCGGCCGGCAGCGGCCCGGAGGTGACGGCCAAGCGCAGCGCACGAAGCTCTGCGATGAGGGTGGGCAGCACCTCCGCGTCGCGGGCGGCGAGGGCGGATCCGATGAGGGGGAGCTTCGCCCGGTGCCGGGTCAGGGTGTCGATGTCGGCACCAGGCCACAAGAGCCGCAGCACGGTGATGGCCAGCCGCTCCACCGCCGTCTCCGCCTGCGCCACGCTGTGCTGGAGGGTCGCGTCGGTGCGACGGTCGGGCGCGCCGGTTCCCAGTCGGCGTTGAATCAGCAACGCGCCGGCGTGCAGACGGGCGGTTCGCCGGCGCAGGTCGTCGACCGCCCGCTCGGCCCGCGGTGCCTCCGGGCCGCCCTCGGCCACCTCGATCAGCGCGTCCAGCACCAGCGCCAGCCGCAGCCGGAAGGCCCGGTCCAGCTTCGTCGGCGTCCGCTCCGGCGGTGAACGCAGAACGGCGAACCGGACCAGCGCCGAGCTGCCGAAGGCCACCGTCACGGCGAGGACCAGCTGCGGCAACTGCTCCACCCGGGTGCCGACGAACTGGGTCACGAAGAAGAGCTGGAAGGCGAAAACGCCCAGCGTGGTCGCGCGCGGGCCCAGCCGCCGGATGTAGATGGCGGCGAAGATCAGCAGGACGAACACCACGTCCGCGACGACCCGGTACGGCGTCAGCGTGCTCCCGACAGCCACGATCGCCAGTGAGACGGGCACTCCGGCCGCGAGGGTGAGCGCCTGGTCGCGTGGGCGGGGTTCGGTGACCGCGACCGTGCTGACCATCGCCGTGAGGGCGCCTGTCACGAGGATCGGCACCGGGGCGTGCGGCACGGCGAGGACGCCGAGGGTCAGCAGGACCGCGCAGACCGTGCTCAGCGCTGACAGCAGCCGGATCAGTCCGGGATCGGATGCCACGAACCGTTCCCGGAAGCCCGCCCATCCCGGCCGTCCTCGCTCCATGACCCGCTGCTCCTTCACACCCGGGCGATCAGGCAGCGTTACGCCGGCGCCTTGTCGAGCGAGGCCAGGAAGTCGGCCACGCTGACCACGCTGTGGGAGACCATGTTCAGTCCCCGCATCATCGCCTGGTAGGTGACCAGGCCACCGGGCGCGGCGATCGCGTCGGTGAAGGTCGTGACGTGGTAGGCGCGTTCCATGGCCGTGCGGGCCGTCGACTCGACGGCCATGATCCCGGAAACCCCGGCGATGGCCAGGTACTCGACGTTGCGGTGCCGCAACTGGAAGTCCAGGTCGGTGTGGTGGAAGACGTCGAGGCCCTTGTGGGGCGCGAGGACCACGTCGCCCGGCTGGGGTGCCAGGTCCTCGTGGAACTGGGTGTTCCAGGTTCCGGCCTCGAACAGCCGGTTGTCGAACATCTGCCGGTGGATTCCGGAGACGTGCTTCCACGACGAGTAGTCGGCGTCGGTGTAGGCGGTCGTCGAGTAGAAGAGGGGGATGTTCCCGTGCCGCCGCACCCCGGCGATGAGCTCCTTCAGGTGCTCGATCGTGCCCAGCCGTTCGTACTCCGGGGCGTAGATCGAGTAGGCCTTGCCGTCCTCGGAGAAGTTCTCGTTGACCGGGTCGACGAGAAGCAGCCCCACTCGACCGCGTTCGTAGTCACTTGCCATGACCGTCCTCCGCCATAGAAGTGTCGGCAGCCGGTTCACCGGCACCAACTTTCGTTACGAGCAATGACTGTAACGTAATTCCTCTCGTACGTCACCCCCCCCCCGCAGCCCGGTCGCCCGCGTGCCGCGCATCGAGTCGGGTACGGAGCTGATGCCGGGGACCTCGACGCACACCCCGCCGCTCCACCGCCGTCCACGGTCACGGGCACGACGTGGTGACGTACGACCGTCACGTCCCGCTCCTCACCGACGAGCCGGATCACGTCCCGCACGCGCGTGGCGGAGCCGCATGTCGGACACAGCCCCGCGCCCCCGGGCCTGACGCACCGCGCCCTGGCCATCGGCCACCCCGCGGCGATCAAACTCCGATTTCCTTTGGCCTCGACGCACCTGTCGTCCCCGCCCGGGAACCCCAGTCGGCTGAACCCGGGGAAACTCGGTAGCCCTGCGGGGCCGGCTCCG
The DNA here is from genome assembly GCF_000716535.1 of Streptomyces flaveolus. Taxonomy (GTDB): domain Bacteria; phylum Actinomycetota; class Actinomycetes; order Streptomycetales; family Streptomycetaceae; genus Streptomyces; species Streptomyces flaveolus_A. Next base: position 117,632 of record NZ_JNWV01000023.1, read on the forward strand.
CATACGTTCGGCCGCATGGCCGACGAATGCTTCGCGCATCCACGACTCGCCGCGATCTACGATCCGCTCGACACCGACCGCAGCGATCTCGATGCCTACCTCCGGATCGTGGCAGAGGTCGGGGCGCGCCGAGTTCTGGACATCGGCTGTGGCACAGGGGTGTTCGCCCTTCTCCTGGCCGACCGCGAGATCGACGTCGTCGGCATCGATCCCGCCCGGGCATCCGTCGACGTCGCCCGGGCCAAACCGGGCGGTGACCGAGTTCGCTGGATCCGCGGTGACGCGACAGCCCTCCCGCCGTTGCGGGCCGACCTGGCGACGATGACAGCGAACGTCGCTCAAGCGATCGTCGATCCGCACGCATGGCAGAAGACGCTGCGGGGAGCCTACGAAGCGCTGCGGCCCGGCGGGCACCTGGTCTTCGAGACACGTGATCCGGCCAAACGCGCCTGGGAGAAGTGGACCCGCGAGAACTCCTACCGCGTGACGGAGGTCCCGGGTGTCGGCCCCGTCGAGAACTGGGTCGAGCTGATCGAGGTGAGCCTGCCTCTCGTGACCTTCCGCTGGACCTACGTCTTCGCGGCGGACGGGCAGGTGCTGACGTCGGATTCGACCCTGCGCTTCCGAGATCGGGAAGAGGTCGAGACGGACCTGGTCGCACACGGCTACGTGGTGCAAGACGTGCGCGATGCACCCGACCGGCCAGGCAAGGAGTTCGTCTTCCTGGCACGACGCCCCTGATCCCCAGTGATCCACCGCCATTCGACACCGCGATGACACACGCTCGTCGCGTCGACCTTGCCTCAGGGGCAGACCTGGCCCTTCTCGACGCGGCACCCGAGGTGCCGGCCATCACTCGTGGGCGCGCTCCCTTCCCCAACGTTCAGTGCGGGCAGGCCGATCTGTTCGCCTGGCAGCCGCCGCGGCGCTACGACACGGTGTACTTCGGCATCGCACAACCGTCCTCTGACCGCACGTCGAAGACGACGTGTCCGGGTGGGCAGCGACGCACTACAGGAGCCCGGCACCTGCTCACACCGTCTGGGCGGTGGGAAGGATGGTGATCTCGGTGAGGTTCACATGGCGGGGAACGGCGGCCATGAAGGCCACGGTCTCGGCCACGTCGGCGCCCTGGAGAACGTCGATGTCGCGGATGAGGTCGGCCATCAGCTTGGAGGCGTCCGGGTCGGTCACGTGGTCGGGCAGCTCGGTGTCGACCATGCCGGGCTCGATGGTGGCGACGCGGACCATCTTGCGGCCCAGTTCGACGCGGAGCAGGCGCGTGAGGTGGCTGATGTAGGCCTTGGTGCCGGAGTAGACGGAGAACTTCTCCAGGATCCGGGTCGCCGCGATGGAGGAGGTGTTGATCAGGTCGGAGGGTCTGCCTTCGTCGGCGGCGCCGGTGAGGTGGGGCAGGAAGGCGGCGATGACGTTCATCAAACCGGTGATGTTGAGGTCGATCTGGCGCTGCCAGTCGTCGACCTTGAGCTCCTCGATGCCCGAGATGAGCTGGACGCCGGCGTTGTTGAACACCAGGTCGGCCTTGCCGAACCGGTCGGCGACCCGCGCCGCGGCCGCCTGGACGGCCTCACGGTTCGTGACGTCGACAGCGATGGCGAGGGCCGTACCGCCGCCCGCTTCGATGTTCTTCACGACACCGTCCAGGCGCTCCTTGCGCCGGGCAAGGACCACCACCGTGGCGCCGAGTTGGGCGAGTCGTTCGGCGGTGGCGGCGCCCATGCCGCTGGAGGCGCCGGATACGACGGCGACACGATGGGCCAGAGGAGTTCCGGTGAGCAGAGCAGACATCAGGAAGACCTCGTTCTCAGGCGTCGTCGTGACCGGTGGCGGCGGACTTCTCACGCCACGGTTCCAGGTCGTCGCGGATCTGCTGGATCTTGACCTCGAGACGCTCGATCGTGTCCCGGCCCAGGTAGAGGTGGGTGGGCAGCTTCTCGCCGGAGGCCACCTCGACGATCAGGGCCGCGCCCTTGACCGGGTCGCCGAGCTGAGCGTGGTTGGCCTCGTCGATCCAGTCGAGTGTCATGTGCGCGGGGGTGCCGTCGTAATCGGCGATGCGGTTCGCGGCGACCGACAGGGAACTGGCGTCGAGGAAATCGGTGCGGAACACGCCCGGCTCGACCACCATCGACTGGATGCCGAACGGCGCCATCTCGGCCGACAGCGCTTCGCTGATGCCGGCGACGGCGAACTTCGATGCCGAGTACAGGCTGACCCCGGGCTCGCCCTCGAAGCCGGAGCGGGACCCGATGTGCACCAGCTTGCCCGCGCCCTGCTCGCGCATGAGGGGAAGGACGGCGCGGGTGACGTTGATGAGGCCGAATACGTTCAGGTCGAACAAGGAACGGGCTTCGGCGTCGGTGATCTCTTCCAGCGCCCCCAGCAGGCCGCGGCCGGCGTTGTTGACCAGGACGTCGATACCGCCGAACTCGTCGACGGCCGCCTGGACGGCCTGCGGGATGCCGAGGTCGTCCGTGACGTCGAGTGCGACCGCGAGGACGTTCTCGGAGTTCTTCAAGTCCTCCGGAACGCGCTCCGGATTTCGGACGGCGAGGACGGCGTTGTTTCCCGCCGCCACGGCGGATCGAGCGATTTCCGCGCCGAGTCCCCGGGAAGCGCCGGTGATGAACCAAGTAGCCATGAGAGGAAATCCTCTTTCGTTGCTTCCCCGTTTCCGGGGGTTTTCTGCTTACGAATTCAGTGTGCTCTCTGATCCGTCGCCGCATGAAGGCCGCGCTCTTCCTGGGAGTACTGCACCCAGGAAACCCCCGGCAGGGGCGCGCCCACTACGGAGGTACGGAGGCACCAGGGTGTACTCAGGGGCCCACAGCGCCCGGAGGCCGCTGATGCAAAGACCGGAAGGCGACTAGTCTTACTGACATGACTAACGGGACGCCGTTGGGTGATTTCCTCCGAGCCCGCCGAGAGGCCCTGAAGCCGCATGACGTCGGTCTGCCTGAGCAAGGACGTCGTCGGGTCCCGGGGCTGCGCAGGGAAGAGGTCGCGCTGCTGGCCGGGGTCAGTTCCGACTACTACATCAGGCTGGAGCAGGGACGTGAGCGCAGCCCGTCCCCGCAGGTCGTCGAGGCCGTGGCGCAGGCGCTGAACCTGAACGAGGAGGCCACCGACCATCTCCATCGGTTGTGCCTCGCCGCTTCGCAGCGGCAGCGCCGCTGGGGCAGCCAGGAGCAGGTCAGCCGGCAGTTGCTGGAGCTGCTGGACGGCTGGGAGCACACTCCCGCCTTCGTACTGGGTCCGGCCCTCGACGTACTGGCGGGCAACTCCATGGCCCGGGTCCTGCACGCGGGGTTCGACCAGTTCGACAACCTCGCGCGGATGGTTTTCGCCGACCCGGCGGGACGCGACTTCTATCAGGAATGGGAGCGGGCCGCGCACTCCTGCGTCGCCGAGATCCGTGCCGCCTACGGTTACGATCCCGACTCGGAGAGGATCGCCGAGGTGGTCGACGAACTGTCCCTTCTCAGCGAGGAGTTCGCCCGGATCTGGCAGATGCACGAGGTGAAGAGCAAGTCCCAGGAGGGCAAGCACCTCAGGCATCCCCAGGTCGGCGACCTGCACATCAAGTCGGCGGCGTTCACCGTGAACGGTGCTCCGCATCAGCAGTTGGTCGTCTACCAGGCCGAGCCTGCCAGTCCGACAGCCGCCGCCTTCGAAAGACTGCGGGACATGGCCGCGACCTCCCAGCGGGCCCCGGCTGCTGAGCCCCGGACCGATCCCGCGGTCAGCGAGTTGTAGCCGTGACCCGGCGGCGGTCGTCGCCGAGCACGGCCGAAGGCGTCCCGCTCGTACGGGGACAGGGTGGGTGCGGGACACCCAGGAAATCCGTGGCCTGGTTGTCGCTCGCCCCACAGGCGACCGTGGAGGCATGAACACCCATCCACCCCACCCCTTTGTCGGCATGTGGGTCACCGCCGACGGTCACATTCGGCAAGAACTCCTGCCGACCGGCCGCTACGACGAAGCCCGAGGCAACCGCAAGAGCGCCTACACCGGCAGCTACACCGTCACCGGTAACCACATCGACTACGTAGACGACACCGGCTTCACCGCCACGGGCGACGTCCGCGACGGCGTCCTCTACCACGAACACCTCGTCCTCTACCGGGAGAACAGCAGCCCAGCCTGCGATCAGCACGATGTGAGCCCCTGAAGACTGCGTCGGTGTCCCTTCGCGTTGGTCGCGTTGACATCTGACGGCGTGTCGTATGCCTGGTGGTAGCAGGGTCGAGCACCGCCCGCCGGGGTTCCGGCGGCGATGAAGGGCGAGTGGTCGGACCGGCCGTCGAGCACGAGTCCCACGTTGTAGACCTGCCGCGGGAATTCGAGGGGCCGGTCAGCGGAAGCCCCGCCCGCGGAATGGGCCGAGGCTGTCCGTTCTTCAGCCGGTGTGAAGGATCCGGCGGCGATCAGGGTGCGCCGGGTCCCGGTCGACGACTTGGATGGGCGCCCCACCCCATTGCCACACGCTGATGCCCGGCATGCGGGAGAACTGGATCGGCCCGCGGGTGCCTTCGACAGCGACGCGCGGCCAGGAATCGGCGATGCGCGCGCGGCCCGCGCCGTGGGTACCGTCCGCGCCGTGAGAGCGCAGGACATCGGCGAGAACGGCGACTGTGTCGTAGCCCTCGAAGGCGACGAAGGAGGGTGCTTCGGTGAGCCGCTCGCGGAGGGCCGTGTCCACTCGTGCGCCCAGTGGGGTCAGGCGCTCGGGCAGGTAGCGCAAGAACGGGATCCCCGTGCCGTCGTCGCCCAGCGATGTCGCCCATCCGGCGAACTCCGGTTGCCCGGCCGGAGCGCCGATCATGATCTCGGCGAGGCGCTCGTCGCGGCGGACGGACCTGACGATCGGCACCGCCGGCTCCGGGTGGCCGACCAGGAGGAGGAGGGCTGTCGCACGGTTGTCGACGAGTTCCTCGCACACGTCCGTAGGGGTGATCGCGCGCATGTCGAGTTCGATGACGGTGCCGCCGTAGGGAGCGAGGTGGTCCCGCAGGACGCGCGCCCCGGACGCTCAGTAGACACTCGGCTGGGTTGCCACGGCGATGCGGCTGTGGCCGGCGCCGAGAAGGAAGTCCGCGTAGATCCGCCAGCCGCGGGACTGCGGCGGGGCGAGCCGCGCGACCCATTCCGTCGGCCGTTCGGTGAGCGCGTCCAGGACCGCCGACGAGCAGAGGAACGGCAGGCCGAGGGCGTCGGCCCTGGCGGCGGCCTCGCGGGCGACGACGCTGTGGTACTCCCCGGCCACGGCGGCCACGCCCAGGCGAGCCAGTTCGTCCACGGCCGCGGCAGCCCTCCGAGGGTCGGCCGCGGTGTCTCGGACCACCAGCTCCAGTGGTCTTCCGACGATCCCGCCGGCTTCATTGACATCGCGCACGGCCAGCTCCAGGCCGGCGAGCAGGTGCCGGCCCGCCTCCACCCAGCCGGGCCGAGTCAGCGGGACGAGCGCGCCGATCCGGAGGGAGGTGCTGTCGATCCGTTCCGCTCCGCGTGGCGATGGTGGCGCGTTCATGCGAGGGCGTCTCCCGTCCGAGGATTCGGTTGCGTCTCGCCCGGGTCGCGGAGCGGCAGGGCCCGGCAGCGCGCGTTCGTCGCGTCTCGCCTGGCGGGCGCACCCGGGTGATCATGCCGGACATTGCATCCGCCGCCGTCATCGACCGGCAACCGATTATTCGATCGCCGAGCCTCACGGCCCGCCTTGCGCCACCGGGCGGGTGGCCAGCGCGCGTGGTGGGTGGGTGATCCGTGCGGTCTGGTGGACGTCGTCCGTCCCGGGTGCGCGGGAGCAGGGGGGCGAGGTCGCGGGCCGTGGCGCTGCGGAGGGGGCGACCGGGTGGCCGTCGATCGTCAGGCGCCTCAGGCGGCCATGTCCGTCCCTGGCCGCCGTGCGTCCGAGAGCCCGTGCGCCAGCCATTCGCGGGGTGTCATGCCGTAGGCGTCGCGGAAGGCCCGGCTGAAGTGGGCCGCGCTCACGAAACCCCACCGTCGCGCGATGACCGCCACTCCGGTCTCCAGTGCCCGGGGGTGGAGAAGGTCACGGCGGCACCGCTCCAGGCGCTGAGCTCGGATCCATCCGGCCACCGTGGTTCCCTCCTGCTCGAAGATCTTGTGCAGGTAGCGCACCGACATGAAGTGAACGGCGGCGATCGTGCGTGGTGAGAGGTCGGGGTCGCCGAGGTTCCTCATGATGTGGTCCTTGACGCGCACCAGGGTGGCAGCGGTCGTCGTCGAGGGCGGGCCGGACAGCCGGCCGCCTCGCTCGTCGATGAGCAGCGCCAGCAGATCCAGCGCGGTGACGGCGAGCTGACGGCCGACGGCGTCGTCGACGTCGGCTGCCACGCGTGCCAGGCCCGCGAAATACTGGGCCAGGACGGCCGAACTCCCCTCGCTGCCGCTGAAGGTGGTCGCGGTCAGCGACCGCAGGTCCTCGGGCCGCACGGAAAGCACTTCGCGGGGGAAATGGAAGGATGTGAAAGCAAATCTTTCATGGAGCGTTTTCCTGAACGCGCGAGAGGAATCCGAGAGGGAGAACTGGCCGGGCCGGATCACGCATTGCCGCCCGTCCTGTTCTTTCATCGCGGTACCTCGCTCCTGGAGAGTGAGGATGATGAATTCCTGATCGTCGCCGGTTATCAGGTGTCTGCTCCGCGTCACCGTCTGCGGCCCCGCCTGGACACGGGAGATCCGCAGGACGCCGAGCCGCTCGCTGACGATGTCGCCAGGTGAGGGCTCCTCCTCGAGGAGATCGACACCGAGCGGTATGAAGGTGTTCGTCACCGCCGCGTGCCAGCGTTCCGCCCGGTCGGCGGCGGACAGCTCCGCAGTGGACAGAATGACGGGCATCGATCTTCCTCCACAATTCGTGCGGTGAGCAGGAGGCTGTGGCCGGCATTGGGCCCACCCTTACGCCTGGTGGCTGGAAAGTCCACCCCGGAGCCGCCAGGAATCCTCGATATGCGCTGCCGCCCGTCCGGGGCACCACCTGGCGCTGGCTCCCCCCGGCCCCGGCCCGAGTGGTCAAGCCACCGCCATGGTCCGAGACTGGGGAGGGAACCCCCTTGCTCCTCCAGCGGCGGGTCATAGCGCGCGGGAGATGACGTTGACTTCCTTCTCACCCGGTTTCCGAGGACGACCCCACTCGTTGACGGAGCGGCTGCCGCCCGGACAGTATCCGACCGAGTCGTTCCCCGTCCTGTCGGCCGGTCCCACTCCGCGGGTGCCGACCGAGGCCTGGTCCTTCACCCTCACCACGGAGCTCGGCGAGACGCGGAGCTGGACCTGGGACCAGATGATGGCCCTGCCCCAGCAGGAGACGGTGGCGGACATCCACTGCGTCACCCGCTGGTCCAAGTTCGACACGCGCTGGCGCGGTGTGTCACTCGACGCCTTCTTCGAAGGACTGGAGACGACCGCGGCATACGTGGTGGTCGACAGCTACGGCGGCTACACCACCAACCTTCCGCTCGCGGACCTCCTCGGCGGCAAGGCATGGATCGCCCACGCCTACGACGGCTACGCGCTCTCCCCGGAGCACGGCGGGCCGGCGCGGTTGCTGGTCCCGCACCTGTACTTCTGGAAGTCGGCGAAGTGGGTGCGCGGACTGCGGCTCACGCACGAGGACGACCCGGGGTTCTGGGAGTCGGCGGGTTACCACAACTACGGCGACCCCTGGCGCGAGCAGCGTCACTGGGGTGACTGACCATGGCTCTCGCCTGGCTGCCGGCACGGCTGGTCGGGCGCCGCGCGGAGAGCGCAACCGCCCGCAGCCTGGTGTTCAGCGTGCCCGGCTGGCCCGGTCACCTGCCCGGTCAGCACGTCGACGTGCGTCTCACGGCCGACGACGGTTACCAGGCCGTCCGCAGCTACTCCCTGGCCGCGCCCGCCAACGACGACCGGCTGGAGCTGGGCGTCCAGGCCGTGGCCGACGGTGAGGTCTCGCCCTACCTGGCCGACCAACTGCCGCCGGGCGAGGAGGTCGAGGTACGCGGACCGCTCGGCAACTGGTTCGTGTGGCACCCGGAGCAGACCGAACCGGTGCTCTCGGTGGCGGGCGGCTCCGGTGTCGTACCGCTCATGGCCATGATCCGCGCCCACCGCTCGGCCGGCTCGCGCAGTCTCTTCCAGTTGGTGTACTCCGTGCGCGATCCCCTGGACATCTGGTACCGGGAGGAGCTCACCGACGGGGGCCCGTTCCTCGACATCCGGTTCATCCATACCCGTCGCGTCCCGGACGGCGCTTCCCGCGCGCCCGGCCGCATCACGGCAGCGGATCTGCGGGAGCCGGCGGCCCGCCTGGATCCGGTGAGTCCCGTCTACGTCTGCGGTTCCACCGGATTCGTGGAAACCGTCAGTGACCTGCTCGTCGAGCTGTTCGCCGGCCAGGGGAAGGAACCCGCGACCATCCGCACCGAACGCTTCGGCTGACCCTTCTGTTCTGACAGGGGAGATTCTCATGGGAGACCCCGCCGCCTTCCTCGACGGCAACAGCCTCGCCGGTCCGTTGTCGGAGATCCTCTCCGTGGAGCCCACCACGGCCTGGTGGCGATGCCCGAACTGCCGGCAATCCGGGCCTCTGGCGCAACTGCACATCTACGGACCCGAACCAGGGCTGACCGCTCGCTGCCCGGGGTGCGCCTACGTCGCGCTGCGCCTGGTCAGGGAAGAAGACCACATCTGGCTGACCCTGGGCAGCGGGACCGGCGCCTTCCGGTTCCGTACGGCCTGAAGCAAACGCCGCCGTCCCCGTCCGTCGGCGCGACCGCTCCGGCACGACACGACGTGTGCCCTCAAGAAGCCACCGCGGTGTCGCCGTTGAGACATGTCGCAGCTGTGACAGCTCGCGCCAGTGACAGGCCCGGCCTTCTCGCCAAATGATTTCGGACAGTTGTGTTCCACGGCTGTTCGAAAGGTGTTTCCCTGATGGCAAAGATCCGCCTTATGGCGGCGATATCAACAGGATTGATACTGGTTGCCGGAGCCGTATCCACCACCGCCGTGGCGGGGGCGGCGACCAGCGGTACCGTCACTCGTTCCGCGGCCGAGCCGGGGGCGCGCTCCACGACCGTACGGCTGATCACCGGCGACCAGGTGACCGTGACATCGCTGCCCGGCGGACGGCGCACCGCGTCGGTGCGGCCCGGCCCCGGTCGCGAGCACATCCCCTTCGAGACGCTCGAGGAGGACGACAAGTCGCTGACCGTGCTCCCGTGGGACGCCGAGTCCCTGGTCTCCGCGGGCACGCTGGACCGCCGGCTGTTCGACGTGACCGCCCTGATCTCCCAGGGCTACGACGAGGCACACACCTCCGCGCTCCCGCTGATCGTCTCCTCCGAGCCGTCTCGGAAGGGGACCAGGGTCACCGCTGAGGCGGCACGGGCCGCAGCCGCCACCGCCGACCGGCTCGCGGCGCTCAACACGCCGGGGACTCCCTCCCGGAACCTGCCGAGCATCCACGCACGATCGCTCCGGGTCGCCGAACGCCAACTGGGGACTTTCTGGGAGACGTTGAACCCTGGTGGCAAGGCCGGCGTCGCCCGTGCCGCGCTGACGCCCCGGGTGTCGCTGGACGGCAGGGTGAAGGCCCTGCTCGACCGCAGCACCGCGCAGATCAACGCCCCCAGCGCCTGGAAGGCGGGTGACGAGGGCCAGGGAGTCAAGGTGGCCGTGCTCGACACGGGTGTCGACGCGAGCCATCCCGACCTGGCCGGTCGTATCACGGAAGCCCAGGACTTCTCCCAGAGTTCCAACACGGACGACCACTTCGGTCACGGCACGCACGTCGCCTCGATCGTCGGCGGCAGCGGTGCCGCGTCGGGCGGGACCCGCCGGGGCGTGGCGCCCCGGGCCGACCTGCTCATCGGGAAGGTCCTGGGCGACGACGGCTACGGCACCGAGTCGGCCGTCATCGACGGCATGCAGTGGGCGACGCGCGAGCACGCCAAGATCGTCAACATGAGCCTCGGGTCGGGGTCTCCGACCGACGGCACCGATCCGCTCAGCCAGGCGGTCGACTCCCTGACCGCGTCCACCGGCACACTCTTCGTCGTCGCGGCCGGCAACGAGGGGGAGTCGGGTCCGTCCAGTGTCAGCTCGCCGGGTGCGGCCGAGGCGGCGCTGACCGTGGGGGCCGTCGACCGTGACGACTCACTCGCCCCGTTCTCCAGCCGCGGCCCGCGCCTGGGCGACGGCGCGGTCAAGCCCGACGTGACCGCCCCCGGGGTCGGCATCACCGCCGCGCGCGCGTCCGGCACCACCCTGGGCGACCCGGTCGACGCCCACTACGTCGCGCTGTCGGGGACGTCCATGGCCACCCCGCACGTCGCCGGCGCCGCCGCGCTCCTGGCCCAGCGGCACCCGGACTGGGACGCCCAGCAGCTCAAGGACGCGCTGATCAGCACCGCGCACACCGTGCCCCACACCCAGGTGACCGAACAGGGCGGCGGCCGGATCGACGTGGCCACGGCCATGGGCGCCGTCAGGGCCAGCGGTTCCGTCTCCCTCGGCCCGCTGCGGACCGGCGGCTCGGAGGGACGGCAGCAGGCGGCCACCGTTCGCTACACCAACTCCGGCGACCGTCCGGTCACGCTCTCCCTGGCCCTCGGCCTGGCCACCGAATCCGGGCGCACGCTCCCGGACGGGGTGGTCGGCCTCGGCTCCGACACCGTGCGGCTCGCCCCCGGCGCCACGGCCGAGGTGCCGCTGAGCACCGACGCCCGGCACGCGGTCCGCGGCAACTTCTACGGGTACCTCACCGCGAAGTCCGCGGACGGTACCGTGCTCGCCCACACCACCGTCTCCCTCGCGGTACACGCCCCGCAACACCGGCTGACCGTGTTCTACCGCGGCCGCGACGGCAAGGTGGAGCCGGACTGGCTGCCCACGATATGGGGCCCGGACGGGTTCGTGGACTACGCGGACAGGCAGGCCCACGTCGCCCTCGTGGAGGAGGGCACGTACTACGTCAGTTCGGCCTTCTACGGCATGACCGATCACGGCGGCGAGGCGGGCACCGTCGTCGCCCCCGAGGTCAAGGTCACCGAGGACCGGACGGTGACGCTGAACGCCGCCGAGGCCACCCAGGTGCACATCCGCACACCGCGCCCCGCCGAGCAGCACGGCATCCTCAGCACCACCGTGTACCGCCGGATCGACGGCCGCGGGCTGATCCAGGGCGTCATGTACTTCGACGACGTCAAGCGCCTCTACGTCAGCCCGACCTCCCGGGTGACCGACGGCGCCTTCGAGTTCACCTCGCGCTGGCAGATGGTGGCCCCGCAACTGCGGGCGAAGGTCTCCGGCAGCTCCGAGGAGTTCGTCCCGTACTACGACTCCCACTCCCCTGCCTTCCCGGACCGCGGCGCGCGGCTGACCGCCGTGGACGCAGGCTCCTCGTCGGCGCCCGACTTCCGCCGCGCACGCGGGAAACTCGCCGTCGTGCGGTACGACTTCTCCGTCACCGAGCCCGAACTCGCCCTGTCCGCCGCGAAGGCGGGGGCCGAGGCGCTGCTGATGGTGTGGCCGCAGGAGCAGGGCAGCGCCTGGACCCGGTGGCAGCCGACGGGTGACCGGACGGCCCTGCCCAGCATGCGAGCCTCCTGGAAGGACGGCACCGCCCTGCTGGAACGCGTCAAGAAGGGCACCACGACGGTGACGTTTTCCGGCACGGTGCGCAGTCCCTATCTGTACGACGTGATGCAGGTGTCGAAGGACTTCGTCCCCAAGCAGGTCGTGCACACAGTCTCGGAGCGGGAGAGCGCGGTGGTGCGCAGCACGTACACCCGCACCGGTGCCTCGCTCTGGGCCAGCGAGCAGCGTTTCGGGTGGCGGCCGTACCAAGAGACCGCGTGGAACCAGTACAGCCGCTACGTCCCGGTGGGCCGGGAGCGCGTCGAGTACGTGACCGGCGGGGACACTCTGTGGAACCACGTCGTGCACCACAACGTCGTCGACGTCCCCGACCTGCCGTTGGCGGCCGGCATGCGGAACGCGCCGCGTGCCTACCGCCCCGGCCAGCGCACCGCGGAGCGGTGGTTCGGAGCGCCGGTCCGCCCCTCCATCCCCCGCGGCTGGACCCGGCCGTCGGTCCGCACCGGCGACACCCTGTCCCTGTACGTCCCTGAGTTCACCGATTCCGACGCCGGTCACTGGTCGTTCGCGGAGGCGGGTGGCTTCGGCACCGGCCGGGCGACCGCTGCCGACGACGTGGCATCGGCGGTGCTGTACCGGAACGAGGAGCAGACGGCGGTCTCCGACAACGGCGCGTGGGGCACCTTCGAAGTGGCCCCGGGCAAGGCCCGGTTCCGGCTGGACCTGACGACCGCCCGGGTGTCGGACGACTGGCACCTCGGGGTGCGCACGCACACCTCGTGGACGTTCCGCTCGGACACCACGGCCGAAACCGCCCCGCTGCCGCTGCCGCTGCTCCAGCTCGACTACGACGTACCGGTCGACGCGCAGGGCGCCGTGAGCCGGGCACGCGCACACCGCCTGGCCCTCACCGTCCGCATGCAGGACGGCATGGCCGCCCCGCGCGGCGTGCGCCTGAAGGCGGAGGCGTCGTACGACGGCGGGAAGACCTGGACCACGGCGCGCACGGGGCGGCACGACGGCGGCCCGCGGTTCACGGCCACCGTGGAACGGCCGTCGAAGGTGCGCGGCGACGCCTACGTGACGCTCCGCGTGACCGCCACGGACTCCGCCGGCAACAGCGTGCGACAGACCGTGGAGCGGGCGTACCTGCACCCCGGTACGGCGTGACGCGCGGACGGCGCTGACGCGCTCGTGCCGTCACTCGGCGCGGCGGGTACCACGGCCATGGAGGGCCCGGTACCCGCCGCGTCCGTGCGAACGCGGGACGACGTCAGCGTGGCGGCGTCCGGCACACCCCTCGCAATCGCCGGTGCCCGTGGCGTACGGCACAGGCGTGCCGGGCCGCGGGGCGAGCCCGTTCACAGCCAGCCGCGTCGCGACGCCTGCCAGGCGAGCTGCATGCGGGTCACCGCGCCGACGCGTTCCATCATCCCCTGGATCCGGCGCTGGACCGTCCGCCGGCTCAGCCCCATCTGCGAGGCGACCGCCTTGTCGGCGACCCCCGCCACGAGCAGCGACAACAGCTTGCGGTCGGTGGCCGAGAGCGAGTCGGCCGGACCGACGCCGTCGCTCACCGCGAGTACGCCGGTGCCGTCGATGTCCAGGGGGACGGCGTCCTCCCAGTAGCACTCGAAGAGGGCGATCAGGGCCGCGAGCAGATTGCTGTCCCTGACCAGCGCCGTGGTCGGCTCTTCCGGGCTGCCGTGCGGTCCGCCGGCCACGAGGGGGAAGACGGCGACGGAGCGGTCGGCGACGGCCAGACGCAGCGGCAGGTGCGGTACGGCACGAGCCACCTCACCGGCCCGGACACCCGCCACCACGTTCTCCAAGGCGCCCTCGTCGTCGAAGAACGCCTTCTCGTACAGCACCCGGTAGCGCACGCCGCGGGCCAGCGCCTCGAACTCCTCGGCGTTGGTGCCCGACGGCATGGCCACGTACTGGGCCTTGCAGAACCACAGCATCTCGTGGCGCGCGCTCGACTGGATCTGCCGGAGCTGCTGGCGCAGGGCCTCCGCCCCGGTGATCACCTCCAGCAACTGGCCGGCGTCATGCCTGCGCATCGTCTCCCGATAGGACTCGATGAGACGTGCGGCCTCGAACCGGGCCAGATCGAGCGCGTCGGCGCTGCGCTTCAACCGGGGCAGCAGCGCCGCCTCCGGCGGAGCCGGACGGAACACGCGGGGTGTCCCGTCCGTATGGGTGGCGAGGCCCTTGGAGACCAGTGAGTCCAGGATCCGCCCGGTCTCCGCGTCGGTCAGGCCGGCCCGCTCGGCGATGTCCCCCTCGGTGGCCCGGCCGGACGTCACGAGCATCTGGTAGAGGGATTCCTCCTCGGGCGAGACTCCAGCCGCCTCCAGCGCCACGGACGCCTCCCGGAATCGTGGAATCCAACGGTTGAAGATCGTACTACGCCCGACGGTTGGCGCCGCGAAGCCGTACGTGCCGCTCGGATCGGCCCCCGGCGGGCGTCAGGCCACCGGGAGCACGGCCTCCTGGTTGGCCGGTACGGCCGGGCGATCGCCGGTGCCGGTGTCGTGGCCGTGGTGATCACCTTCCGGTCCACCGCCTCGTACCCGGCCGCCATGGTCTCCGGCGCTGGTGGTGCACCGACGCCCGGCTGCGCCTGCCGACGGTTCTCCTGACGGCGGCTACGGCTCCGGGTCAGGGGCCGGGTTCCCCGCCGGCGTGGAAGGTGCCGATGACGGGGCTCCCGCCGATGCCTGCGGCGAGGTGGCGTGTCCGGCGTTCCCACCACTGGGGATCGGTGGCCCGCTCGTAGTCCCTGCGCAGGCCGGCGGGGATCAGGCGCAGGCGTTCGTCGGGGGAAGGTCTGCCGTTGGCCGCGGCCCACGCGGAGATCTCCTCGAAGTCGGGGGCCGGTGATCCCATGACCGCGTACACCGGGAGGGGCTCTTCCGCGAGTACGGCGCGGGGCAGGGAGAGGCCGAAGCGTTCCTCGAAGACGGCCAGGCCGAGGCGCTTGCGCTCGTCGTAGTCGTCGATGTAGCGATCGCGGTAGGTCTCCCCGTCGGGGTGCAGGATCCCCGCGGCCACGAGGTCGGGCAGGAGCAGATCGGGCTCATGGCCATAGCGGCGGCGCTCCTCGCACAGCCCGAATCCGCAGACGGTCCGGCCGTCGCGCGCGTACAGGACGTTGGTGGGCGGGTGCTCCGAGTTGTGGTGGTAGTGGAGGGCTTCCACGCCATCGCGTGAGACCTCCTCCAGACGGTCGAGGTAGGGGCCGTACGCGAGGGCGAACGCCCAGCCTGCGTGCTCACCGACGCGGACCACGGCGCTGCTCGGCCCACGGTCGGGGTAGCCGTCGATGTCGAGGCCGGCCATCTGCGCGTCGGTCATCGGTTCCGCCGCCGCCCCGCGCGACGCCCCCATGCGACACGCCAGTTCCTCGGCGTCGATGCCGCGGGCGAAGTGCACAGCCAGCATCCACCCGGAACTCGTCGTCACGCCGACCATCCACTGAAGACCGTCGCTCACACGCCCTCCCCGTCTCCGACGAACGGAACCCCCCTGCCTGTGGTGACGACCTTAGGACGGCCCACTGACACCGGCCCGACGGCGGGGACGTCCATGGCCCTGAACCGACAGGCAGGCGGGCCCCAGCCGGTGAGACGCCGTGGCCGGGGGCCCGCGAGCACCGTGAGCGGTGCCGGCACTAGCCTGGTCCCATGGCGCATGCGGGGGACTTCCGGGTCGGTGACGTGCTGTCGGTCGCCTGCCCCTTCACGCCGGCCAGAGTCGAACGGGGCCTCACGTGGGAGCACGTCTCGGTGCGGTGGCCATGGTGGCGCATCGACACCGACAGCGCGTTCTTCCACTGGAACGGGATCGTCGCCCTGGGTGTGGACACGGGCGGGTACGTGGGCCCCGAGGTCGAGTCCGAGTTGTTCCGGACCGACCCGCCACCCGAGCACCTGAAGGCGGGGGACGTCTGCCGGGTCGGAGTGCCGCCGACCGTGGTGCACGTCACCTCCGTCGACCACCACGATCCCCCGCTGGAGACGGGTTGGCTTCCGCGTCCCGGGCTGTCCGTGACCGTGCTGCGCCGTGGCCTGTCCTACCGGGAGTTCCCGGACGAGAGCCACCTCGACGGCTCGGGATACAGCATCAACCCGGGCGACGGTATCCCGTTCTCCTTCGAGTTGTTGATACGGCCGTACGCCTTTCTCCGGCCGGGCGACGAGGTCGCCGACGCCGCGGGGCGGGCCTGGCTCTTCCACGGGCCGTGGGAGTGGACCGCCTTCGACGGAGCGGGGGCCGGCGCAGGCCCCGAGTGGCCGCTCGTGCTGCTGACCCGCGCAGGGGCGCCCTGCTCCATGGCCGACGCGCAGGCAGTGGCCGCAGGCACGGCGACCGGCTCCCACCAGGAGACCGTGCGGCACTGGATGTCCCTCACCGACGCCTCGCCCACGCCCGGCTAGCACGCTGACCCGAGTGGTCGCGGCGGCCACCTCGATGCTGTCCGTGTCCGCCCCGGCACACCGCCGACGGGACCGCTTGGCGACGCGCCGGAAAAAAGTCGCGGGCCCCTGTCGATCCGGCCGCGTCCCGTTCGACGTCATGATGTGCGGCGCCTTGCCGCACGATGACATGACGGGACCTGCGAGGAAACACGTGGATCAGCTACTGAGAGTCATGAACTTCAACGTCTCGAGTGATGGGATCGGTGCCGGTGAGCAACAGAGTCTCGAGAGACCGTTCGGCCTTGACCGTCCCGAGAGGCTCTTCGCCTGGGCCGGAGCCACGGCGAGCTGGCCCATGCGCACGGATCCCGGGGGGAGCCGGGGGCTCGACGACTACTTCACGCGAGACTTCGCACGCAACATCGGCGCCGAGATCATGGGCCGCAACAAGTTCGGGCCGCAGCGCGGGCCCTGGCCGGATCATGAGTGGCGCGGCTGGTGGGGCGAGGAGCCCCCGTTCCGCACGCCGGTGTTCGTCATGACCCATCACAAGCGTCCGTCGTTCACGCTCTCCGACACCACGTTCCACTTCGTCGACGACGACCCGGCCACGGTCCTCGCACGGGCGCGGGAAGCGGCGCGGGGCCAGGACGTCCGGCTCGGCGGCGGGGTCACCACCATCCGGCAGTTCCTTGATGCCGACCTCGTCGACACCATGCACGTGGCGGTCTCGCCGGTGAAGCTGGGGTCCGGTCTGCGACTCTGGGAGTCCCCGGACGAGCTGCTCGACCGGTTCCACCTGGAGGTCGTACCCAGCCCGAGCGGCGTGACGCACCACCTGTTCTGGCGAAGGTGACGCGAGGACC
Source organism: Streptomyces flaveolus (assembly GCF_000716535.1). Lineage (GTDB taxonomy): Bacteria > Actinomycetota > Actinomycetes > Streptomycetales > Streptomycetaceae > Streptomyces > Streptomyces flaveolus_A. Next base: position 134,547 of record NZ_JNWV01000023.1, read on the forward strand.
CACTCGGGTTCCGGCTGCCACGGCGAGGGGGCGTCCGCCCCGGCGGATGCCCCCTCACCGCGGATGCGGGCGCGCTCCTCGCGCTGGGCGGCGAGTCCGTCGGGGGGCCGGGCGTTGGCGCTGCGCCGGCTCGGGTGGCGGTGCAGGGCCTGCGGCTGCGCGGGGTGGCCGTGGTGGCCCCCGATCGCCAGCGGCCTGAACTCGTAGAAGGCGAAGCCCCGGTCGGGGACGCGTACCAGTACCTGCTCCATGCGGTCGAGCTCGGCGTCGCGATCCATGCGACCGCCACGGCCTCCGACCCGGCGAACCCACGAGCTCAGCGCACTGGGTGGCACTCCCTGGCGTCCGCCGAGCGGCTGTGCGGTTGACTGGGGCCCGCACTGATCGAACGATGCGGGATCCATGGGGGCCATGCGGTGAAGAGCAACGACATTCCACTGATGCCGGATGCGGCGTGGCTGGAGGAACGGCTGGGCGAGGGCTCGCTCTGGCGACCGGACGAGGCCGCCCTGCCGGCCGAGTTGACGCATGCCCAGTCCAGGGAGTTCCTGCTCACGGTCGGATTCCCCGCCGTCGACCTGGATGTCGCGGGGATCGACACGAGGCACTTGCGGGACCAGGACGAGTGGGAGCCGCTCGATGCCGACGAGATCTACGGGAAACGCTACCCCGACGACGACTCCCCGCCCACGAACTTCTGCTTCACCGTGGCCCTCTGGGGCGATCAGCACCTGATGCTCGGAGCGGCGGACGGCGGCATCACCCACTACGACCCCAACGGGTGGGACCACGGTGCCGGCTGGAAGGGACTGGCCGCCGATTCGCTCCCTGTGCTCGCCGTGCTCCTCGGGCTGATCGCCGAGTCGAGCGACGCCCTGGAATCGGACGACGACGCGGTGCGCGCGGCCGCCGTCGCCGATCTTCGGGAGCGCATGATCGGCCCGGAGCCGTATGTGGACGACTCAGCCTTCTGGGACGACATCTTCGAATGGCTCGTCTGACAGCGGAGCGGGACGGAGCGGCCGCGTGACCGTACACGACGTGGCCCGGGCGCTGCCGGGCATCGAGGAACTGCGAGACCACTGCCGTGGGCTCGCCATGCTGGACGCCGTGCTCAGCCCGGAGCTGGACGGGCGGTTCCACTCCTTCGACGCGCACGGGAAGGAGGGCGAGCGGAGGGCGTCGATGCGGGACGGGCTCGGGAGCGAGTACACGATCGTGTTCTCGGGCGCCGGGGCGTACGTCCGGGGCTTCGACCACACGTCGCCCATGAGTCCCTGGGCCCGCATGGACGTCCCCGCGGTGTGGCCCGGCGTGCTCGACGACGTGCCTGAGGTCTTCCACCGGTACGTCACGGAGCCCGCGTTCCGTGACGAGCACGGGGTCCCCTCCGTCACCTGGTGTCTGTGGCGGCGGGCGACCGACCCCGCCTGGCGGACCGGCGCCATCGTCTTCCCCGAGAAGGCCGACGGCGACCCGGACGGCGCCGACGTCCTCTTCGAACTCCTCGTCGACCGTTCACCGGAGGCCTACGCACAGTGGGCGTCCGAGTACTACGAGACCCCCGTCGACGTCGCGGCCGTCCGCCATGTCCTGGCGGGGCGCCCGATGACGCCGCAGATCGTCGCCCTGCTCAACCCGGAGGTCGAACTCGCCGGTCTGGCCGAGGACATCGCGCAGACCGGTCACCCGGTCTGAGGAACCCGTGCGGCCGTCCGGCGGACGTGCGGCGGGCCGGGTGACCGCCCGGCCCGCGACCGCCGTGCGGCTCCAGCGCCCAGGGGTGCCCGCTCGGCCTGGGCAGTGGGCGGTGTCACCCCGGGCGGCGCCGTCCGAAGTGTGGGCGGAGTGCTGGGGCGGGTCAGTTGCGTCCGGCCATGACGCCGCCGTCGACGTCCCAGACGGCGCCGGTGACCCAGCCGGCCTGGTCCGACAGGAGGAAGGCGACGGTGGCGGCGACGTCGTCGGGGGTGCCGGTGCGGCCGAGGGGGTGGAAGGTGTTGAACCCGTCGAGCGCGGAGTCGACGTCCGGAACCCTTCCTCTCCGCAGGAAGAGCGCCGCATGTCGGACCCCGCCGTGACCGCAGAGCCTCGCCTCCGCCCTCACGGCCGCGCTGCCCACCGGCACGGTGCGACTGAACAGCCCCGCGACCGCCATCCACCCCGACGGCCGCGGAGGGCTTGCCGTGCAGACGCCGGACGGCACCCTCCGCGCCGAGCACGTCGTGCTGGCCCTGCCGCCCGCGCTGGCCGTGGAGTACATCGACTTCGGGAACACGTTTCCCGCCGGTCTCCTGCGTCTTGCCCGGGCCACGTCGGTCTGGATGGGCGCCGTCGCCAAGGTCGTCGCCCCGTACCCCTTCGCGTGCTGGCGGGAGAGGGGACTGGACGGTGCCGCGTTCAGCAGGACCTGACCGATGCAGAGGGTTGACGACATGTCAGGGCCCGACGGGCGGCCTGGCGCGCTGCTCGGATTCGCCAACGCGCACCTTCCGCCCGGGCTTCGACCAGGCCGTCCGCGCACAGCTCGCTCAGCTCTTCGGCCCCGCCGCGGCCACCCCTGACGCCCTGTACGTGCAGGACTGGAGCGCGGAGCGGTGGACCTCCCCCTCCTCCGTCCAGCGCCTGGACGACCACTCCCTCTTCGGTCACCGCCTCTATCAACGCCCGACGCTCCACGGCCGGCTGCACTGGGCATCGACCGAGACGGCCACCGAGCATGCCGGACACATCGAAGGCGCCCTCGCCTCCGGGGAGCGCGCGGCCCTGGCCGTCCTGGCAGCGTCGTCCGCCGCGAACGAGCCCGGCATCGACGTCATCAGCGCCGGCACCTAGTTCGCTCCGTCTCGTGCGCCGACCCGCAACGGAAGGTTGTGGGCCGGCGCACCGGCGCGTCACGACACTCCGCAGGAAGTCGCCTCCATACGAGCCCCTTTCGGACGGCTCCGCACGAAACCACTCCACACACCGTACGAAGTCGCCTTAGTAGGAAGCCACTTCGGACGGCACCGTACGAGGCCCTTCGAAAGCACAGTATGAATCCCTTCGGACGCACCGTACGAAGGTCCCAACCGTGCTCGGCTCCCCCCGTGCACGGCGACACCACCGCCCCGGGAGAGACATGACCAGCACCGCACCCGCCGGTACGACGCCCCACATATGCGACCCCGCGCAGGCGCAGCGCCGCATCCTGCGCGTGCTGGTCGCCTCCCAGGTCCTCAGCGGCGCGGGCCTGGCCGCCGGGGTGACCGTAGGCGCGCTCCTCGCGCAGGACATGCTGGGCTCGACGAGCCTCGCCGGTCTTCCCAGTGCCCTGCTCACCGCCGGATCGGCGCTGACCGCGGTCGCCGTCGGCCGCATCTCCCAGCATCGCGGCCGCCGTCCCGGTCTCGCCGCCGGGTACCTCACCGGTGCCGTCGGCTCGGCGGGCGTCATCACCGCCGCTGCCCTGGACAACCCCGTCCTGCTGTTCATCGCCCTCTTCGTCTACGGCGCGGGCTCCGCCACCAACCTCCAAGCCCGCTACGCAGGAGCCGATCTCGCCCACCCCGGTCACCGGGCCCGCGCCGTAGCCACGGTCCTGGTCGCGACCACGCTCGGCGGTGTCGCCGGCCCCAACCTCGCCGCGCCGACCGGCACTTTGGCCGAACGCCTCGGCATACCGAACCTCGCTGGCCCCTTCATGCTGTCCGGCGCCGCCTACGCGCTGGCGGCGCTCGTCCTCGCCCTCTGGCTGCGCCCCGACCCTCTGCTCCTGGCCCGTACGGTCGCCGAGGCCGAGGAGGCCGACGCGACCTCGCACCCCGCCGTCTCCGAAGTCGTCGGCAGGGGCGAGGGGCGCGGAGGCGTCGTCCTCGGCGCACTGGTCATGGTCCTGTCCCAGCTCGTCATGGTCGCGATCATGACGATGACGCCGGTCCACATGCACGACCACGGGCACGGCACCGCCGCGTCCGGCCTCGTCATCGCCCTCCACATCGGCGCGATGTACCTGCCGTCGCCGCTGACCGGCTGGCTCGTCGACCGCTACACCGGCATGAAGATCGCAGCCGCGTCCGGCATCACCCTGCTGGCCGCCGGTCTCCTCGCCGCCGCGGCGCCCGGTGACTCCGTCGCCCTCCTCGCGCTCGCCCTGGCCCTGCTGGGGCTGGGCTGGAACTTCGGCCTCGTCTCCGGTACGGCGATCATCACCGACACCGTGCCGCTGGCCACCCGCGCGCGGACCCAGGGCGTGGTCGACGTCTCCGTCGCCATCGCCGGTGCCACCGGCGGCATGGCCTCCGGCATCATGGTGGCCGCCACCAGTTACCCCGCCCTCGCCCTCACCGGCGGCGTCCTCTCGCTCGCTCTCCTTCCCGCCGTCGCCGCCACCGCCTACCGTCGATGAGCCTGGCGAACCAGGAGATCCCAGCGCCGGACATCACCGTCGACGACACCGGCCTGCTCTGTGTCACCCTCCTGATGCGCCTGCGCGGGGAAATCGACGGTGCCGAGCCGGGCACCGTGGTCCACGTCGTCGACACCGATCCGGCAGCCCCGCTCGACCTGCCCGCCTGGTGTCACATGACCGGACACCACTACCTCGGCCCCGCCCCCGATGACGACCGCCCTGTGTACGCCCTCCGGCTCTCGGCCAAGGCCCGTCCCACGGCGGCCGGCGCCCCGTGGCGCCTCACCGACACGTGAGCGTCATCCGCGGCGGGCCGGCTCCTGCACCGATCGACGGCTCACCCGGCTGCGGCGAAACGCCCAGCACCTCGCCGGACCGAACGACCTCAGGCGGACGAGCCGGCGTGAACGGGCGTACCCGGACAGCCGCACGAGAACCGCCGGACCGGAATCTCACCGCTCACTGGGCAGGTTCCTCCCTCAGCAGACGGGCCGGCCTCGGCCGGGCGGCCGAGGAACGGAGCGTGGGAGGAGTGCATGCGGCGCACCCGCCGGGCGTGCCTCGCCATGTGTTCCCGAAGGGGCGGCGGGATGGCGATACCGGCCTCGCAACAGGATGTCGGTGCTGGGTACCCCAGGGACGCGAGGTCCGAGCCACTGCCGGCAGCGCGACCATGCGCACATCGACGTCGGGGACCTGCTCGTCCAACGGCTGCCGGCACCAGGGGCCGTGCCACGCGCCGTGTACGGGCAGGAGGGCAGGGAGGTTGCTCATGGGGCTCCTTCTGCGGCCGCCGGGCCAGGGCCCCCGCTGGTGTGGCAGCGGATTTGTCGGCGCGGATGCGTCACGTCCGCCTCGGCGTCGTCCGGACACCGATCACATCTGCAACTGTCCGGCGGATTCAGGGTGAGTGACCGTGCCTCCTCGTCGCGGTCGGCCGACGTGAGACCCCTACGACTCGGAAGGCGGCATGGCAGGCATTCAACGCGGTAGGAACCCGGTCAAGCACCCACACCCCGAGCCGATTCCCGCACCGCACACCCCGAGTCACACGTACGCACGCGGACCGGCGACCGCACGCTTTCCTCGTTCGCTACAGCCACGAGCCGGCGGAGGCCGTCACAAGACGACCGGATCGGTCAGAGACCGATCCACGTATCAGGGGTTGACATGAGCCGCTGCGCCGCAGAGCCTTTGGCAACGTTGTCATTCCTACTGCGCCAGACCGGGAGCGGTCCGGACTGCACCGCTTTTTTGATGGGACGTCACGCTCATGACAGATCAGTCGGATCCGTCGCGCCATCCGTCGCGACGGGCCATCGTCACCACGGGTACCACCCTGCTGGCCGGGTTCGGTCTCGGTTCCGTGCTTCCGGCGGCGACCGCCGCCGCCGCGCCCGACGGCGCTCCGGTCACCACCTCCGGCGCCCCCGGTGAGCTGGCGCTCTACCGGCCGGTCTCGGTCTCTTCGACGGCTTACGCCGCCACCCCCGGCTCCTTCGTGGTCGACCGCCTCTCCTCCCCCGGTGTCAAGGGCAGCGGCTGGCGTGCCGAGGGCGGCGATCCCCAGTGGATAGCCGTCGACCTCCAGGCGGCCTGCGAGGTCACGCGGGTCCGCCTCACCTTCGAAGCCGACGCCTCCGATCCGGTGTACACGCCGCCCACCACCGGCAATGTGCACAGCGGTACCACCGGCGACGAGATCCAGTCGAGCTTCTCCCTGGTCTTCGTGGTCGAGACGTCCGTGGACCACGAGTCCTGGACGACGGTGTACAGCACCACGGCCGGAACCGGTGGCGTCGTGGACGTCCAGCTTCCCCGCCCGGTGTCCGCGCGCTGGGTTCGCATGACCTCGCGGAAGCGCTCCAGCCCGCTGCCCCTCGGCCTCAACGGCTTCGAGGTGTACGGCTCCGCCAAGGGCCACCGCCCCTCGGCCACCGGTTGGACCGACTGGGGTGTCCAGCACGACGAGGGACCGGCGCTCAAGGTCGCCGACGACGGGACCGTGCCCGTGGAGTCGGGCTGGCGGCTCACCATGGACGACTGGGCCGGAACGGACGGTGCCGGCCTGTCGAAGACATCCGTGGACACCAGCGGCTGGCTGCCCGCGACCGTTCCCGGCACGGTGCTGGGCTCGCTCGTGGAGCAGGGCAAGCTGCCCGACCCGGTGGCGGGTCTGAACAACCTGCACATACCGGAGGCGTTGTCGCGCCACTCCTGGTGGTACAAGCGGGACTTCGCGCTCCCGCGCGGGCTGCGCACCGGCGCCGGCCGGCACGTCTGGCTGGAGTTCGACGGCGTCAACCACAAGGCCGACGTGTGGCTCAACGGCACGCGGGTGGGCGACCTGACGTACCCGTTCGCCCGTGCCGCCTTCGACGTCACCCGGCAGCTCGCCGAGAGCGGTGAGAACGCGCTCGCGGTGAAGATCACGCCGATGCCGGTCCCCGGCAGCCCCGGTGACAAGGGTCCGCTGGGCGAGTCCTGGGTGGACGCCGGCGCGCAGCAGATGAACCTCAACTCCCCGACGTACTTGGCCTCCTCCGGCTGGGACTGGATGCCGGCCGTACGCGACCGCGCGGCGGGCATCTGGAACCACGTCCGGCTGAGATCGACCGGTCACGTCGTCATCGGCGACCCGCGCGTGGACACCGTGCTGCCCTCGCTGCCGGATGTGTCGGTGGCCGAGCTGACCATCGTCGTGCCGGTGCGCAACGCGGACACCGCCGACCACCAGGCGACGGTCACGGCCGCCTTCGACGGGGTGCGGGTGTCGAAGACGGTCACCGTGAAGGCGGGCGAGAGCATGGACGTCGTCTTCGCGCCGGAGGCCTTCGGCCAGTTGAGGCTGCGCGACCCCCGGCTGTGGTGGCCGAACGGTCTGGGCGAGGCCCACCTGCACGACCTCACGCTCACCGCCTCGGTGGGCGGCCAGGAAAGCGACCGGCGCACCACCCGCTTCGGCATCCGCCAGTTCGGCTACGAGTACGACGTACCGCTCGCGTTCACCGCGTCCGGCGACTCCTACACGCAGACCGTGACCTTCGACCGGCAGCAGGCCCAGCACGTCCGCATCCGCTGCCTGACGCGGGCCACCTCCTGGGGCAGCTCCCTGTGGACCCTGTCCGTCCGGGACAGCACCCGGCCGGGCACCGACCTCGCCCTGCACGCCCACGCCGACGCGTCCAGCACCGACCAGGACAGCAACGGCGCGGCCAATGCCACCGACGGAAACCCGAACACCCGTTGGTCCTCCGACTACGAGGACGACCAGTGGATCAGCGTCGACCTAGGCTCCCCCGAGTCGTTCGACCGGGTCGACCTCACCTGGGAACAGGCGTACGCGAAGAGCTTCGTGGTCCAGGTCTCCTCGAACGGCTCGGACTGGACCGACGTGAAGTCGGTGGACAACGGGGCGGTGCCGCTGCCGTTCAACAACGGCAACGCCAGCCTGCAGGTCGAGGACTTCGACCGGCAGACCGCACGCTACGTCCGCCTGAACTGCGGTTTGCGCAACACCAGTTGGGGCAACTCGCTGTGGTCGTTCGGGGTCGTCGACCGCAGTGACCCGGGCACCGACCTCGCCCTGCACCGGACGGCCACCGCCTCCACGGAGGAGTCCGACCATCCGGCGTCGCACGCCACGGACGGAGACCCGAACACCCGCTGGTCCTCCGCCTACGAGGACCACCAGTGGATCCGGGTGGACCTCGGCTCCTCGCGGACGTTCGACCGCGTGGCCGTCGTCTGGGAGACCGCGTACCCGAAGTCGTACACCATCCAGGTGTCCGACGACGGCGACACGTGGACCGACGTCAAGTCCGTGTCGAACACTCCGGACCCGCTGAAGATCAGCGTCAACGGCGTGCGTGTGCTGGCGCGCGGCGGCAACTGGGGCTGGGACGAACTGCTGCGCCGGATGCCGGCGGAGCGCATGGACGCGGCGGTGCGGATGCACCGGGACATGAACTTCACCATGATCCGCAACTGGGTCGGCAGCAGTGACCGGGAGGAGTTCTTCGCCGCCTGCGACCGGCACGGCATCCTGGTGTGGAACGACTTCCCCAACGCGTGGGGCATGGACCCGCCGGACCACGACGCCTTCAACGCGATCGCGCGGGACACCGTGCTGCGCTACCGCATCCACCCGTCCGTGGTGGTCTGGTGCGGCGCGAACGAGGGCAATCCCCCGGCCGCCATCGACAAGGGGATGCGCGAGGCGGTGGAGCAGCAGGTGCCCGGCGTGCTCTACCAGAACAACTCGGCGGGCGGCATCATCACGGGCGGCGGCCCCTACGGCTGGGTCGAACCGGAGAAGTACTTCGACCCGATGACGTACGGCAGCCATGACTTCGGCTTCCACACCGAGATCGGCATGCCCGTCGTCTCCACCGCGGCGAGCATCCGCAACATGACGGGCGACGAGCCGGAGTGGCCGATCCGCGGTGCGTGGTACTACCACGACTGGAGCGAGCGCGGGAACCAGGCGCCGCAGAACTACAAGGCCGCCATCGAGGCCCGCCTGGGCGAGTCCGGCGATCTGGACGACTTCGCCCGCAAGGCGCAGTTCGTCAACTACGAGAACACGCGCGCCATGTTCGAGGCGTGGAACGCCAACCTGTGGGACAACGCCTCGGGTCTGATGCTGTGGATGTCCCACCCCGCCTGGCACAGCACGGTCTGGCAGACGTACGACTACGACTTCGACGTCAACGGCACCTACTACGGAGCCCGTTCGGCCTGCGAGCCGCTGCACGTGCAGGCCGATCCGGTGAAGTGGCGGGTCATCGCGGTGAACCACACGTCGGCGGACCTGCGGGGCGCCACGGTCACCGCCCGGCTGTACGACCTGTCCGGCCGGCAGCTCGGCGGGAGCAGGACGGCCCGGGTGGACGTGGAACGGGCGGCCACCGCCGAGGCGTTCACCGCCGCGTGGACGGACGGCCTCCCGGACCTGCACCTGCTGCGACTGACCCTGCAGGACTCCCGGGGCAGGGAGCTGTCGCGGAACACCTACTGGCGCTACCGGGAGCCCGCCGCGCTGCGGGGGCTGAACAAGGCGAAGCAGGTGAAGCTCACGGGTGCGATCACCCGGTGGTCGCGCTCCGGTGACCGTCAGGAGCTGACGGCGGTGATCCGCAACCAGGGGTCGGCGGTGGCCGCCATGGTCCGGCTGTCGCTGCTGGAGGACGCGCACGGCCGCCGGGTGCTGCCGACGCTGTACAGCGACAACTACCTGTGGCTGCTGCCCGGCGAGTCCCGGACCGTCCGGCTGTCCTGGCCGGCGGGGGCCGGCTCGGCACGGCGCCCGGTGCTGACGGCGGAGGCGTACAACAGCCCGGTCGCGACGCTGCGCGGCTGAGCCGCTCCACGCCCCGGGCCGCCGCCCGGACCCGGTGAGCACCGGGTCCGGGCGGCGGCCACGTGTCCGGCACGGCTCACGCGTGCCGCGGCGTCGGCCCGACCACGGCAGCCGGCCCGGCGATCCGGTCAAACTCCTCGGCGCTGACGTGACCGGAGGCCGGCGCGGCCGCCGGCAGGGCGGTTCCCTCGTCGTTCGCCTTGTGGGCGATGGCGGAGGTCTTGTCGTGGCCGCTGACCGGCGAGGGGGCGGTGAGCAGCATGAGCGACCGGTCGACGTACTCGCCGATCCGCTCCCGGTCGAGGTCGGAGCCCTGGACGCCGCGGGCTTCGCACTGGGTCGCCGGCGCGCGCAGCCTGGCCGAGGCACCCGGGCGATTTCGAGCGGCCCCGCGAAGGAGTGGACGACGCGTTCGCACGCCTGCTCAAGCTGGTGGGCGTAACCGGACCACCCCCGGCCGACGTTGAGCGGGACGTCCCCCGGGTGGGTGCGGCCGACCTTCGCCACGTCGTGCCCCCGCTCCGCTTCGGCGGCGACGGCCTGCTGGAGGGCCCGCACGCTGGGCAGCAGGTGCTCGTGCACCGCCCTGACCGCGGCGATGTGCATGGCGTTCGGGAAGGTGTCGGGCTGTCGCACGATGTCCGCACGCGGTGAGCTGTGCTATCGCGTGTGCCGGGCGGCGCGGTGCACCCGGCCGGAGGTGCGGGCCCACAGCGCGGTCGCCAGTGCGGTGACGCCGAGGCCGGTCAGGCAGATGCCGGTCCAGCCGGCCCTCGGCCATACGAAGGACGCCAGAGCGGAGCCGAGGGCGCCGCCCAGGAAGTAGAACGTCATGTAGACGCTGTTGACCCGGTTGCGGGCAGCCGCGTCGACGTCGTAGATGACACGCTGGTTCAGCACGTGCAGCCCCTGGACGCCGATGTCCAGGATCAGCACGCCCGCGATGATGCCGCCCAGCGTGTTGCCCGCGGCCAGGAGCACCGCGTAGGCGACGGCGATGAGGGCGATCGCGGCGGCGGTGGGCATGGGGTGGGTGTGCCGCCGGACACGGCCGGTGAGATTGGCGGCCGTCGCGCCGGCGGCGCCGAGCAGGCCGAACAGGCCGATGACGGCGGGCGAGTAGCCGAACGGGGCCCGGCTGAGGTGCAGGGCGGCGGTGGACCAGAAGACGCTGAACGCGGCGAAGCCCAGGGCGCCGTAGGCGGAGCGGACGCGGACCGCGGCTTCGGCTCGGTAGACGCGGACGGTGGAGCGCAGTACCTCGCCATAGCCGACGGGCCGGCCCGGGGCGGCGTCGATGCCGTGCAGAGCGCGGCGCAGGACGACGTTGACGAGGATCATCAGCACCGCGGCGCCGAGGAACAGCGGGCGCCAGCCGACGAGTTCGGTCACGATGCCGGCGACCGTCCGAGCGAGGAGCATGCCGGTGAGCAGACCGCTGATGACGGTCGCCACGGTGCGCCCGCGCTGGGTGTCGTCGGCGAGGTGCGCCGCCGCGGGCACGAGAACCTGGGCGGCGACGTTCGCGAGGCCGAGCGCGGCGAAGGCGACGAGCGCGACGGCCAGTCGGGGCGCGAAGCCCACCGCGGCGAGCGCGGCGGCGTCGAGCAGCAGCAGAACGCTCACCAGGGAACGGCGCTTGACGATGTCGGCCAGCGGGAGCACGCACACCAGGCCCACGGCGAAACCGAGTTGGGTGACGGTGATGACGGCACCGGCGGCGCCGGTGGAGGTGCCCAGGGAGCGCGCGATCACGGCGAGCAGCGGCTGGGCGTAGTACACGTTGGCGGCGATCGCACCGGTGGCCACCGCGAGGAGCAGGGTCAGGGCGCGCGATATGCCGGGGTGCGCGGGAGCCGCCGGGGTGGCGGGCCGCGCCGCGTCGGTCTGGGACATGGGGCATCCTCCTGGCTGGTGAGGCACGGCGGGGGTGTGCGTCCCAAGGTCCGGGCGGGGACGGGCGCATGTCCAAGACCTCTTTCGGCGCCCGTGATGCCTGCCGGGCATCAGCCGTTCGTCGGCGACGACACCTCGGGCCGGCTCATGCCCTGCGGGTATCACAGGCGGCAGAACAGGTCTTGGACGGGGATCCGTCCCCCAGCGCAGGCTGGTCAGCGACGTCACCGGTCTACGGAGACCGGTCACACGGAGACAGGAGCCACGACCATGAAGATCTTCCTCACCGGCGGATCCGGCTACATCGGCAAGGCCACCATCAGCGCGCTGGTCCGCCACGGACACACCGTCGAGGCGCTGGCCCGCAACGACCGCGCCGCCGAGACCGTCGCCTCCGTCGGGGCGACTCCGGTGCGCGGCGGGCTGGGCGATCTGGACGTGCTGAACGCGGCGGCGGCCCGCGCGGAGGCGGTCGTCCACCTGGCGCAGGCCGAGACCGGGGACGAGGACCTCGCGGCCGCCACCGCCATGCAGGACGGCATCGGCACCGGCACCTATGTGCACACCGGCGGCACCTGGGTCTACGGCGACACGGAGGGGGTCGTGGACGAGACCGCCCCCTGGAACCCGCCGTCCCTGGTCGCCTGGCGCAAGCCGGTGGAGTACGCCGTCCTGCGGCGCGCGCAGCAGGGTGGCCGTCCCGTCGTGGTGCAGCCCGGCCTGCTGTACGGCGGTGAGAACCGCCTGATCGACCTCTTCTACACCGTCCCGGGCAAGGAAGCGGGTGCCGTTCCCTACATCGGCGACGGTTCGAACCACTGGGCGCTGGTGCACATCGACGACATCGCGGAGCTGTACGTCGCCGCCCTGAGGGCGAAGCCCGGTTCGGTGTACGTCGGCGTGGGCGGGGTGAACCCCACCGCCAAGGAGTGCGCGCTGGCCGTCGCCCGCTCGGTCGGCCTGGACGGCAAGGTCGCCTCCATCACGCTGAAGCAGGCCCGCGAGCAGATGGGCCCGGTCGCGGACGCCTTCGCCTTGGACCAGCAGCTCACCCCGGCGCGCGCCGAGGCCGAGCTGGGCTGGACCCCCGCGCACACCGACCCGCTGGCCGTCCTCGCCGGCGAGAAGTGACGGATCAGGGACAGGGCGGGGACCGTCCGTGACGGCGGCGGGCAGCGTCCGCGACGGCTCACCGTGGCCGGGACGGGTAGATTCGGGAACAACTGCCTCGGTCGTCCGCGGGGGCGATCGAGGAGTCGTTCCAGGAGGGCCGACCGCCCAGCCGGGTGGTCGCCTCGCAGAGAGTGAGCGGTGAGTCCGGGTGGATCTTGACCTGCGGAAGCTTCGGTATTTCGTGGCAGTGGCCGAGGAACTCCACTTCGGACGCGCGGCCGAGCGGCTGCACATCGCCCAGCCGGTGCTGTCCCGGCAGATCCGGAGCCTGGAGGACGAGCTGGGCACCGAGGTCTTCGCACGGGACCGGCGCGGCACGCTGCTCACACCGGCCGGGGAGCAGTTGCTGGAGGACGCCGTTCCGCTGCTCGCCTCGGCCGAGGCGCTGCTCCGACGGGTGAAGACGGCGGCGCGGGGCACGCCCACGCTGACCATCGGGTTCATGCCCGGCATCACGGTCACCCCGGCCACGGCCCTCTTCTCCACCCGCCGCCCCGGCGTCAGCGTGCGTCTGCTGCGCACCAGTTGGGACAACCAGGTGGAGGTGCTGCTGGACGGCCGGGCGGACATCGGCGTCGTACGGCTGCCCATCGACCAGCGGGACCTTCAGGTGCGGCCGCTGTTCCGGGAGCCCCGGGTCGTCATGCTGCCGGCGGGGCACCGGCTGGCGGACAGGGCGTCGGTGACCGTCCACGACCTCGCCCCCGAGCATCTGCTCCAGGACCCGGACGCCGTACCCGAATGGCGTGACGTGGCACTGGAGTTGCGTGAGCGGCGGCGCCACGAGGTGCCCACGATCCACCAGGTGGAGGAGAAGCTGGAACTGGTGGCCTCCGGTGCGGGCATCTGCGTGCTCCCGTTGTCCACCGCCAACTTCTACACCCGCCCGGATGTGGTGCCGCTGCCCGTGGAGGACATCGGCCCCAACGAGGTGGCCCTGGCATGGGTGGCGTCCCGCCGCTCCCCCCTCGTCCACGACTTCGCCGAGGCCGCGACGGAGACCCTTGGCGGGCCGCGGACCGGGGAACAGCCGCCGCAGCGCTGAGGACCACACAGGAGAACCCTCCTCGGAGGGCTGATGCCGGGCGTGGCCTCACGCGCCGGTGGCCCGCCTGCGGTGCCGGGCCACCGCGTCGTTGTGGGCGTAGCGCACCGTGCGGTAGCGGCGCCGGCCGTCGCGCGAGGTGTCGACGAGGGCGAGGCCGCACCGCTCGCGGGCCCGGGATGCGGTGTGGCCGTGCTGTCCGCGGTGATCCCTACTCACTCGACATGACCCTGCTGCGACGCATCGACACGCGCGCCTTCGGGGTGCTGCTCGCACTGGGCCCGGCGGTCGGCGCGCTCATCGGCTTCCTCGCGCTCGGCGGGACGCTGACGGTGCGACAGCTGATCGCCGTGGCCCTCGTGCCGGCACGGATCCCTCGAAGCAACCGCTTGACCGGACCGAGGGGGCCGACGGTTCCACCAGGTACCGGCCGGCGAACCGGGTGCGGCGCGGGGAGCCATGCCCGCCGGGGACTCCCGCCGTACGCCCTACGACGGCACCGAGCGCACGGGCGACGCCCCTGCCGCCAGGCTGTCCGCCAGGGCCGGCAGGCCAGGAGCAGCGGTCGTCGGGGACCAGCAGAGGGCGAGCGTGGTGGGCGGCAGGTCGGTGACCGGCACGGCGGCCACCGTGCTCGGCATGCGGTCCACCACCGCCGAGCCGACCACGGTGACGAGGCGACCCAGCGCGACCCGGTCCATCAGCTCGTCGAGCCCCACCTCGGGGCAGTGCGAGCGGTAGCCCGGCTCGCCCTGGACGTCGGTGACGGTGACGGCGGCGCGGCCGGCCAGCGCGTGGTCGTGTCGCAGCAGCGCGACCGGGTTCTCCTCCCCCACCTCGACGCCCCGCAGCCCGGCCAGGTCGTCGCTGCCGACGCAGAGCAGGGCGGCATCCGCGGCCCCGTCGCGGACCGCGCCGGCCGGGTCGTGCGTGAAGACCAGCTCGGGTTCGGGCCCGGAATGGCGGTGCAGCACCTGCGCGAGCAAGCCGCTGCCCGTTCCGGGGCGCACGGCGATGACGAGGCGGGGCGCGCCCGCGGACCGCTGGGTGCGCCGGACCGCCAGGTCGAGCCGGCGCAGTAGGCTCCGGCACTCGTCGCGGAAGGTGCGGCCCGCGTCCGTCAGCTCCACCTTCCGGCTCGTGCGGTTCAGGAGACGGACGCCCATCCGCCGCTCCAGACGGGCTACGGCGCGGGAGAGCACCGGCTGGGTGATGCCCAGGTCCTCCGCTGCGCGGCCGAAGTGGAGCTGGTCGGCCACGGCCGCGAAGTACACCAGTTCCCGGGTCTCCAGTCGATCCATGCTTTCAGGGTATCGGCCCATGTCACATTGGTCATGGCTCCTGGCCCCACCCTCTGGTCGACTGAGTGTGCGGGGGCGCGGTCCGACCGGGCCGGCCTCCCGGATTCCGTGCCGCGCGATGCCGCGGCACGCGTCAGATCACGCAGAACACGACCAGAACATCAGGAGAGCCGAATCATGAGCGAGGAACGCGAAGTGCAGGAGGTGCTCGCCCGTTACGTCCGCGCCACGGACGCGCGCGACGGGAAGGCCCAGGGCGCCCTCTTCACACACGACGCGATCGTGCGGGTCCACACCAGGACCGGCCCGGGCAGCCACGAGCCGTTCGGCGAGCCCCTGATCGGTGGTGCGGCGGTGGAGTACGCGGTCACGCACTTCATGGAACCGCACCCGGAGGGCGGCTTCAGCCACCACACGACCTCGGACCACATCATCGAGGTCGACGGTGACCGCGCCCACCTGAACGCGCAGTTCATCGTGTTCCGGGTGCGTGCCGGGCGCCGTCCGGAGACCGGCCGGCCGGAGGGCGCCCCCGGCGCTCAGGGCACCGTGGAGCCGTACGAGTCGGGCTACTACGACACCGATCTGCGCCGGATCGACGGGGAGTGGAAGATCGTACGCCACGACGTCCTGCTGGACATGCCGATGGCAGTTCCGGGGGTGTGACCGTGAAGGCCATGGTCTACCGCAGGTACGGCGGCCCCGAAGTACTGGAACTCGCGGAGCTTCCGCGGCCCAGGACTCATGTCGACTCCGTGCTGGTCCGGGTGCGGGCGGCGGCGCTCAACCCGGCCGACCTGGCACTGCAGCGCGGTGCGCTGGACGGTGCCGTCGACACCTACTTCCCCGTGATCCCCGGCTGGGACGTGGCCGGGGTGGTGGAGGACGCCGGGCCCGCCGCCACCGAGTTCTCCCCCGGTGACGAGGTCATCGGGTACGTCCGCGGTGACGTGCAGCGCGCGCACGGCGGACTGGCCGAGCTGGTCTCGGCCGATGTGCGCACGCTGGTGCGCAAGCCCCGCACCATGAGCTTCGCCGAGGCCGCCGGGCTGCCCCTCGCCGGCCTCACCGCCCACCGGGCCGTGGTGCGCGCCTTGCGCGTCCGGCCGGGTGAGACGCTGCTCGTGCACGGCGCGGCCGGCGGCGTCGGCTCGCTCGCCGCCCAGATGGGCCGCGCACGCGGCGCCCAGGTCGTCGGGACCGCCTCGCCGCGTGACCACGACCACCTGCGGTCCCTCGGCGTCCTCCCGGTCGCCTACGGGGACGGGGTCGCCCAGCGCGTCCTCGACCTGGTGCCCGCCGGTGCGGACGCCGTCCTGGACACGGCCGGAGGCGGGACGCTGGTGTCGGCCGCGGGCACCGTCCGGCCGGGTGGCCGTGTCGCCTCTGTCGCGGAGACCGGGCTGCCGGGCGTCATCCCGGTCTTCTGCCGGCTCGACGGCGACGATCTCGAGGCCGTGGCCGAGCTGGCCGACACCGGCAAGCTGCGCGTGCGGGTGGGCGCCACGTTTCCTCTGGAACGCGCCGCCGACGCCCAGCGGGTGCTGGCCGCGGGCGGCACCCGCGGCAAGGTCGTCGTGACCGTGGGGGACTGACCCTCCTCACGGCCGGCCGTGGGGCGGTCGCTCGCGCCATACGGCCGGACACGGTCGCTCGCGCCATACGGCCGGACCCGCTCGCTCGCGCCATACGGCCGGCACGGTCGTCGCCCTTGCTTGCCGGACCGGCCTGGCACAAGAGGATGCCTTTTTCTATCCAGACGTTTGTATTTTAGGCTGCTGCCATGGGCTATGACTCTTCCGCGACGCGTGCCCGGCTGCTGGAGGCCGCGCACGAGGAGTTCGTCGCACATGGACTCGCCGGAGCACGCGTCGAACGCATCGCCAAGAACGCGCCCGCCAACAAGCAGGCCATCTACGCCTACTTCGGGTCCAAGGACGCCCTCTTCGACGCCGTCCTGGAAGCCCGCGTCCGCGTCCTGGCCGACGTCGTCCCCTTCACGCCGGACGACCTCGCGGCCTACGCCGGTGCTCTCTTCGACGCCTTCGTGGCCGACCCGGACCTCATCCGGCTCACCCAGTGGAAGACGCTGGAGCGGCCCGAGGCATCGACGGCCGAGCTGGAGGCACATCTCAGCAAGGCCCAGGCCGTCGCCGACGCCCACGGCACCGACCTGGAAACCGGCATGGACGCCCTCATGATCGCCCTCGCCGCCGCCCAGGCATGGCTCTTCACGCCCCCCGCCATCCGCAACCCCACCGACGACGACGAGACGGCCCGGCTCAAGCGGCACCGCGCGGCCGTCGTCGCCTCGGTCGAGGCACTGGCCGGGCGGCTGATGCCGGGCGACTGACACGCCTCTCCCCCAGCCGGCCGAGTGACGCCCCCCGGCCGGCCCGCGTCGCTCAGCGCAGCAACGGCAAGCTGCCCGTGAGGCTGTTGACGGTCTTCCGGGTGCCGTAGACCGCGATGGCGGCCCGCTCCAGCTTCTCGGTGGGCAGCGCGGCGACCAGTTCGGTGAGTTCGTCGTAGCTGTTGGTCGTCTGGGCGACCGCCGGGAACTCGCACAGCCCCAGGCCGCGCTCGACGGCGCGGGCGCAGATCCGGCCGAGTTCCTCGCGGTCGGCGCGCAGGACGGGCAGGCCGGTCGTGTAGGTGCCGGTGTGCGTCCGGCCGTCGGCGTCCTTCAGTTCGGCACCGAGCAGGTGCGGCATGGTCGCGCCGACGATGAGTCCGGCCACGGCCACCGCGTTGGCCAGATGGCCGAGCGGCAGGTCCTGGTCGACGACGATGACGAGCCTCTCGACGGGCTCGGGGGCTCGCGAACGCTCGGGGGCCTGGGCGGGCTCAAAGGTCCGGGTCATGCTTCTCCTCCGTTTCGGGCCCGCACGTTGTCGGCGAGCCGGTGCAGCAGTTCGGGCGTGTCGTCCAGGCCGGTGCGGACTTCGATGAAGACCATGCGGTCGGTGGTGCGCTCGGCCGCCTCCAGAGCGGTGGCGAGTTCGGCGGGCGTGGCCGCCCGCAGAGCCAGTGCGTCGGGGACGCCGAGCGCGGCGGGCACCGCCTGCCAGTCCCAGGCGGCGATGTCGTGGTAGGCGGCGCGCGGCCCGTGGATCGCCCGCTCGACGGTGTAGCCGTCGTTGTTGACCAGAACGATCACGGGGGTGAGGCGCTGCCGGGCGAGGGTGCCCAGTTCCTGGATGGTCATCTGGGCCGAGCCGTCGCCGATCAGCAGCAGGCCGCGCCGGGTGGGGTCGGCGAGCTGGGCGCCGAGCAGTGCGGGCAGCGTGTAGCCGATCGAGCCCCACAGCGGCTGGGCGATGAACTTCGCCCCGCCGGGCAGGCGTTCGGTGCACATGCCGAAGAACGAGGTGCCCTGCTCCGCCACCACGGTGGTGTCCGGGCGCGTCCAGGAGGCCAGGGCCCGCCACAGGTGTGCCTGGGTCAGCGGTCCCGCCGGGTCGGCCGGCGTCCGGGGCACCGCGGAGGGCGCGGGGCGCGATGACCGCCGGACGCCACCGGGCCGGTGTGCGAAGAGGTCGGTGAGTACGTCGAGCGTGGCGGCCATGGGCAGCCCGTCGAAGGTCTTGCCGTCCACGGTCGCGGAGTACGGCGCGACGTCGATCCCGGCTCCGGGGTCGAAGCCGTGGGTGAAGCCGCCGGTCGTCGTGTCCGCCAGGACCACGCCCACCCGTATCAACAGGTCCGCGCCCTCGACGGCGGCACGCGCCTCCGGTACGGCGAGCGCCCCGCAGTACACGCCCGCGAAGCCCGGGGTGTCCTCCGGGAGCACGGTCTTGCCCGACGCCAGGGCCGCCCAGGGCAGGTCGGCCGCGTTGATCAGCGCCGCCAGGGCGTCCTGCGCGCGGAACCGGTCGGCCAGGAAGTCGGTGAGCACCGCGACGCTCCGGGATCGCGCGATCCGGGCCTCGGCCGCGGCGCGGAAGGCGGTCCGGCTCTCCTCGTTCACCTCGGCCGGCCTCCCGAGCGCTCCCACCGGAGCCCCGACCGGCGCGGCCGCGACGTCCGAGGGCAGGCGCAGGTAGCCGGGGCGGCTGTCCCGCAGAGCGGTGGTGAGCACCCGGTCGATCTCACGGGCCGCGGTCGGCGGGCGGAGGACGGCCGACGCGCAGACCACGGGGACGTGGGCGCGGGCGAAGCGGTCGTATTCGCCGTCGGCCGCGGTGTGGTGGAGGACGGCCCCGGTCCGCTCCGCCGCCTGGGGCGGGCTCACTGTGATGTGCACCAAGGGCACCCGCTCGGCATAGCTGCCGGCGATCCCGTTGACCGCGCTCAGCTCCCCGACGCCGAAGGTGGTCAGCAGGGCGCCGAATCCCCGGGTGCGGGCGTAGCCGTCGGCGGCGTACGCGGCGCCGAGTTCGTTGGCGGTACCCACCCACTCGACCTCGGAAGAGGCGAGGACGGTGTCGAGAATCGCGAGGTTGTAGTCGCCGGGCACACCGAAGAGGTGGTTCACGCGCAGGGCGGCGAGGCGGTGCAGCAGGTACTCCGCGACCGTGACGGTCGGGGGTGGCTCGAACGTGCTCATGGGCTCCAGCATGGTCGCGCGGGCGTGGCCCTCACAGAGAGCGATCGGAGAAGTCCCCGATGGGAAAACTGTGGAAAACACGAAGGGCACGCCTAACCTGGTGACACGAAGGCGGTCCGGCGAAGGGGTCGTATCAGGTGTCAGCGCATTCACCCGGGCGGAACGGCGAGACGGTCGCCGCCCTGTGCCGCGCGGTGAGGGACGATCTCCACGCCTTGGTGCCGGGCATCGTGGACCGCATCCGCCGTGAGATCCCGGGTTACGCGGTGGTGGGGCGCGCCGAGCACGAGCAGGCGGTGACCCTGCAGTACGAGGGGCTGCTCACCGGGCTGATCACGCGGCGGCCACCGTCGCCCGAGGAGAGCCGGCGGGCGCGGCAACTCGGGCGCCGCCGGGCGCAGCAGGGGCTGGCGCTGGAGTCCGTGGTCAGCGCCTACCACGTCGGCTACCGCGAGATGTGGAACATCCTGCTGCACCGGGCCGGCCCCCAGGACCAGGCCATGCGCTCCGAACTGGCCGGGCTGGTCGGGACGGTGTGGATGTGGATCGAGCAGGCGAGCAGCGCGGCGGCGGACGCGTACGGGGAGACCGTACGCGCGGAGGACGCCGCCCGGCTCGCCCTCACGCACCGGTTCCTGGGCGCGCTGACGGCGGGCGGGCCGCCCACGGCGGAGCACGCGCACCTGGCGCAGGCGCTCGGCTTCGACCCCTCGGGCACGTTCCAGGCCGTCTGCTCGCCCGGGGAGGCGTGGTCGGAGGAGGACGCGACGGCGCTGGGGAAGCGGATGCGTCGCCACCGTGGGGTGGTGCTGTGCGCCCACCGGGACAACGTGCTGGTCGGGATCCTCCAGGGTGTGCCGGCCGGCGATTTCCTCGACGCGCTGCACGGCCTCCGCCCGCACGCGCCGGTGGGGGTCGGCCTGGCCCGGGAGGGGCTGACCGGAGCGGGCGTGAGCCTCCTGGACGCGAGGGAGGTGCTCCCCGCCGGGGGCACGGGCGTGGCGAGCTTCGAGGAGGACTGGCTGACCGCGATCGTCCGGCCGCAGACCGGCCGGCTCGCGGCGCTGCTCGGCCCGGGCGGAGCGGCGGCCCGGGAACATCCCGACCTCGCGGAGACGATCCGCGCGTTCGCGGCACACGGGTTCTCGCTCACCGGCACCGGGCGTGCGCTGCACATCCATCCCAACACCGTCCGGTACCGGCTGGACCGGTGGCAGGAACTGACCGGCTGGGACGTGCGGACGTGGGCCGGCCTGAGCGCCAGCATGGTCGGCCTGAACCTGCCGCGCCGCCCGGAGCCGTGAGCCGCCGACTGGCCGTCAGCGGCATGCCGCACGTTGCTTGAGGACGTCCAGCCACCCGTACCGCAGGAAGTCCGCCCGCTCGAGGTGTAGGCCTGCTCGCCGACAACCAGGTCCCCAGGCCCCTGTGGAATGCACAAGGTCGGGCCGCCGGACGTTTCGGTTTCGCCGCTCCCCTCGCCGCAGGCCGCCGGGCAGGCTGGACGGACCCTTCAGGCGCACGGAGAGCACGATGACGATCTATGTGGCCACCAGTACTCCGGTCGGCGAACGTCCCTACCGTCGTCGCGGGCCGCTGCCCGTCGAGCACATGGTCATAGCCGTCCACGAGGAGCTGGGCCCCGAAGAGCGGGTGAACGCCGCCGCCGTGGTGAGCCTGGCCGCCGGGGCGCGGATGTCCGGCGTGCGGGGACTCGACCTCCCGGACACCGGGCCCTGGGCGCACGCGGGAACGCTGAGGTCGCGAGTCGCCGTCCTGCCCACCTCACAGGCCGGCCTGGTCGCGCTGCGGGCAGCGGCGGTCCGGGGCGAGCTCGGCATCTGCGAGTGCCCCGGGTACGGAGATCCGGCGCGGGCGGTGCGGAGCACGCACGCCCGTGACCCGCAGTACGCCGCGCTCGCCGTCTTCGGGCGGCGCGAGAGCGTCGAGGGCGTACTGCGGGCGCTCACCGCGTCCGGCTCCGCGCCACCGCCGTCGGCTCCCCCCGTCACATGACGGTTGTCAGCGGCCGACGGCCGCGTGAGGCTTGACTTCATGCGCTGCCCCCACGGGCGCCGACGCTCGCACGGGCAGCAGGTGCGGTGCAGGGAGGTGACCGCTCACCCGGTCCGACCACCGCCTTTCCACGATCTGCCGGCCTTCCCAGGAGCGATGCCATGCCGGACGAGAGCCTCATCCCAGAGACGACAGTGACCTTGCGGGTCAACGGGACGACGACCCAGGTGACGTGCGATGTGCGTACGACCCTTCTCGACCTCCTCCGCGAGCGGCTGCGGCTGACCGGAACGAAGAAGGGATGCAACCGGGGCGAGTGCGGTGCCTGCACGGTCCATCTCGACGGGCGCCGGGTCAACGCCTGCATGGTGCTGGCCGCGAGCGCCGAGGGCGGCGAGGTGACGACGGTCGAAGGGCTCGCCCGGGACGGCGAACTGCACCCTGTCCAGCAGGCCTTCATCGAGGCGGACGCCTTCCAGTGCGGGTTCTGCACGCCCGGCCAGATCATGTCGGCCCTCGGCTGTATCCGGGAGGGACACACCGGCTCGAACGACGAGATCCGCGAATGGATGAGCGGGAACATCTGCCGGTGTTCCGCGTACCCGCAGATCGCCGCCGCCGTCGAGGCCGCCGCCGGGAAGGAGCGGTGACATGCGCCCGTTCACCTATGCCCGAGCCGAGTCCGTCACCGACGCCCTGGACAGCGGGCGCGCCGCCGGCACCATGTTCCTCGCCGGCGGCACCGAACTGCTGAACTGGGCACGGATCGGCATCGAGGCGCCGGACCGCCTGGTCGACATCGGCCGGCTGCCCGGCCTCCACGAGATCACGTCACGCGGTGACGGCCTGCGCATCGGCGCGCTCGCCCGGCTCAACGACGTGGCCCAGGACCCACGCGTCGAGGCGTCGTACCCCGTGCTGTCCCAGTCGATCCTGAAGGCGGCCTCGGCGCAGTTGCGGAACCTGGCCACCATCGGCGGCAACCCGGTGCAGCGCACCCGCTGCCCCTACTTCCGCTCGCAGGATCCGGTCGCCTGCAACAAACGCGTCCCCGGCTCCGGCTGCGCGGCCCTGCACGGGGCCAACGAGCGGCTGGCCATCTTCGGCTGGACCGAGGACTGCGTGGCCGTACAGCCCTCGGACCCGGCCGTCGCCCTCGCCTGCCTCGACGCGGAGATCGTCACCGAGCACGCCGACGGCGGTCGCAGGATCCCGGCGACGCGGTTCCACACCCTGCCCGCCGAGGACCCGGCCGCGCACAACGTGCTGCGCCCCGGTGAGCTGATCACCGGCATCGAGCTGGGGGCGCCCGCGCCGGGATCCGCGTACGTGAAGGTGCGCGAGCGGGAGAGCTACGAGTTCGCGCTCGTCTCCGCCGCCGCCGCCGTCGAGGTACGGGACGGCCTGATCTCCCGCGCGCGCCTGGCCCTCGGTTCCGTGGCGCTGCGGCCCTGGCGCCTGTACGACGCGGAGCGGGCACTGGTGGGTCTGCGCCCCGGCAGCCCGGGCGTACGGGACGCCGTCACCTCGGGCTTCGCGGCCGGCCGCGCCCTCTCCTCGAACGCGTACAAGATCCCGCTCGCCCGCAACACGGCACTGCGTGCCCTCGAACTGGCCCTGGAGGCGTGATGACTGGAATGCGTGGCGTGACCAGGCAGGACGGCCCCGCCAAGGTCACCGGAGCGGCGGTGTACGCGGCCGATCACAACGTCGCCGAGCAGCTCCACGCGGTCCTGGTCGGTGCGACGGTCCCCGCCGGCCGGGTCAGCGGCTACGACGTCGAGGAGGCGCGGCGTGAGCCGGGCGTGGTGCGTGTGCTGACCGAGCTGCCGGCCGTGGACAAGGCGTTCGCGGAGCTGCCGAGCCCTCCGCTGGCGACCCGTTTCCTGCCCATGCAGTCGGAGGTCGTGCACTACTTCGGCCAGCCGGTGGCCATGGTCCTGGCCGAGTCCCTGGAGGCGGCCGAGGGTGCCGCGACGCGCGTGCGGGTGTCGTACGAGCGGGAGCCCTTCGTCGACCCGGACACGGCCGCGGGCGTCCCGCCGTCGCCGGAGAGCGGTTACGGCATGCTCAGCGACCTGGAGTTCCGCAAGGGGGACGCGGCCGGCGCCCTCGCGTCCGCGCCCGTACGCGTGGCGGGCACCTACACACAGCCGTCGCGGCACGGCAACCCCATGGAACCGAGCGCGATCGTCGCCGAGTGGCACGACGGCCGGCTCACCGTCCACGACTCGGTGCAGCACGTGTACGCGGTGCGGGACACCCTGGCCGCCGCCTTCGGCATCCCGGCCGACAGGGTACGGGTGATCGCCCCGCACACCGGCGGGGGCTTCGGCACGAAGGCGTTCGTCTGGCCGCACGAGATCCTCGCCGCCATGGCCGCCAAGGCCGTCGGCCGTCCGGTGAAGCTGGTCCTCACCCGCCAGGACATGTACAGCATCGTCGGCTACCAGCCGCTGATGGAGCACCGCGTGTCCCTGGGCACGGACGAGCGCGGCGCGTTGCGGGCCATCGTCCACGAGGTCGACAACGTCACGGCGGTCACCGACGACTACGTGGAGTTCGGGTCGGTGCCCTCCAAGGCGCTGTACGCCTCCCCGAACATCTCCACGAGCCAGCGGGTGCGGCGCGGCAACGTCAACCTGTCGTCGTTCATGCGCTCCCCCATCGACGGCCCCGGCACCTGGGCGCTCGGTTCCGCCATGGACGAGCTGGCCCACGCCCTGTCCGTGGACCCGCTGACGCTCCGCCTCACCAACTACGCGGAGAACGATCCCGCCGACGGCACGCCCTGGTCCTCGAAGAAGCTCAGGGAGGCCTACGAGGAGGGGGCACGGCGGTTCGGCTGGTGGGAGCGGCCCAAGGGAGGCACCCGGGACGGACACCGGCTCATCGGCTGCGGCATGGCCGACTGCACCCAGGGCCAGTTCAGGTTCACCTCGCGGGCCCGGGTCAGGCTGCGGGCCGACGGCACCGCGACCGTCGAGGCCGGGTACACCGACATCGGCGCGGGTTCCACCACGATCTTCCCGCAGATCGCGGCCGAGACCCTGGGCATCGACATCGGTGCCGTCGAGGGGGTGTCCGGCGACACCGACCTGCCCTACGCGGGCCCCACCTACGGCTCGGGGACGACACTCGCCATGGGCACCGCGGTGCACCTGGCCGCCCGCGACGTGCTGCGCCGGCTCGCCGACGTGCTGTCCTGGCCGGCCGAGGAGGTGCGCGCCGACTCCGGCGCCCTGACCTGGCGCGGCCGGCGCCGGCCGTACGGCGACATCCTGGGCGCGGCGCGGCTCGACGAGGTGGTCGGCGACGGGGAGATGGTCCTGCCCGGTGGCGCGTCCGCCGACGCGGGCGCGCCGGGTGTCTCGTCCCGCACGTTCGGCGCCATGTTCGTGGAGGTCGGCGTCGACCCGGACCTCGGGCTGCTGCGGCTGCGCCGCGCGACGGGCGTCTACAGCGTCGGCGCGGTCGTCAACGAGCGCACCGCGCGCTCGCAGCTGATCGGCGGCCTGGTGTGGGGGTGGGGCATGGCCGCGATGGAGGCCAGCCACTTCGAGCCGCACCTGGGGCGCTGGCTGTCCCAGGACCTCGCCGGGGTGCCGCTGCCCGTGAACGCAGACATCCCACCCCACATCGACATGTCCTTCGTCGACGAGTTCGACCCGCACGCCGGGCCGCTCGGCGCCAAGGGGATCGGGGAGCTGTCCGCCACCGGCATCGCGGCGGCGGTGGCCAACGCGGTGTTCGACGCGACGGGGCGGCGCGTGCGGGACCTGCCGATCACGCCCGAGAAGCTTCTGGATCCCCGTATGTGACCTCCGGGCGCGGCCCGGACCGGAGGGGGCCGGGAGGACGTCGTACCCAGGCCCCTTGCGGCGCCCGTTGCCGGTCTCCGTCTCAGCCGATCGTCACGACCCGTGCCCAGGGCGGTGGGGTGTCCGGGACATAGTCGGGGTCTGCCTCGTTCACGGCGTGGGCGGGGCGTGGGAAGAGCCCGACGACGGTGCGACAGGGCGGCTGGGCCGAGGGCCACGGGGTCTGTCCGTCCGTGAGGGCGACGATGACGTCCGGGCCTGGCCGGGAGCGCAGCGCCCGGGTGAAGCCGGAGCGCAGATCGGTTCCGCCGCCGCCGACCAGTGCGATGTTCTCGGCGCGGCAGAGGGGGACGGCGATCCCGGCCGCCGCGTCGCAGGAGATCACCGAGACCAGGTCGCGCCGTCCGCCCACCGCCCGCGAGATCGCCGCGACCTCCAGCAGCGCGCTGCCCAGTTCGGCGTCGCTCACCGACGCGGACGTGTCGATCACCACGCAGACCCGGGGCGGCTTGCGGCGCAGGCTCGGCAGCAGTACTCCGGGGACGCCGGCCGAGCGCCGGGACGGACGCCGGTAGCTGTGGTCCTCGCCCGTGCCGGGCGCGCCCGCCGCCGAGCGGACCGCCGCTCCGAGCAACTGCCGCCAGGGCTGCGGGGGATGGAACACCTCCTCGGCCCACCGGCGCCACCCCTCCGGCGCGTGGCCGGGCCGGCCTTTGATGCCCTCGGCGACCCGGAAGCGGACCGCGTCCCGCTGTTGCCTGCTCAGCCCGTGTGCCCCGTCGGGTCCCAGCTCCCACGGCCGGGCCTGTCCGTCGGCGCCGCTGCCGCAGTCCAGCCAGGCCAGGTCCGCGGTGAGGCCGGACAGGGACGCCGTGCGCAGGTACTCCTCCATGAGGAGACCGTCGGGCAGCCGCAGCATGGACGGGCGTACCGCTCCGGCAGGCCGGGGCAGGCCGTCGCCGTAGATGTCGTCGTTGATCTCGAAGTCGGCGGCGATGTTGCGCCGTAGCCTCCCCCGACCCCCGGTCGAGGAACCCCCCGTCCCGCTTCGTTCGCCGGGACCGTGCTTCTCGTGCTCCCGCGCGTACCGCTCGCCCCGCGCGTGGTGGTCGCGGAGCAGGTGGGAGACCTCGTGCACCCAGACGCCCGCCAGCTCCTCCACCGGGGTGCGCGCCACGAAGCCGGGTGAGACGTAGCAGCGCCAGTGCGCGTCCACCGCCATCGTCGGCACCGAGCGGTCCTCCACCACGTGCAGCGCGAAGAGGGCGGCGGCCAGGTAGGGGCGGACCTTCACCGCGTGCAGCCGGGCGGCCAGCAACTTCTCCTGGTCCAGCCGCAGGCCGGGACGGTCGTACGACCCACCGGAGGCGGTCGGCCTCGGTGCCGTGGCCCATACCGGGCGTGCCGGCCGCGCGAGCGGGCGCATGGGGTGTGGCAGCGGCCTCGGGCGCTTCGCGGGCTCCGTCATCGGCGCGGCCCCGTCGTACGCCCGGCGCCGGCCGCCGTGGCCCGTCCCACCGACTGCTCCGCCCGTCGGGCGAGGCCGATCACCCCGGCCAGCCGTTCCACCGCCGCGGGCACCTCCCAGTCGTCGCGCCGCAGCGCCGCCAGTGTCGTCGCCGGGGCCACCAGCAGGTCCGGGGCGCCGGTCTCCAGTGCCCGGACCAGTACCGCCCAGCCCGCCTCCCACCGCCGCCGCTCGGGGCGCGCTCCGACGGCGGCCACCACCGCCTCCAGCGTCGCCTGCCGCAGATCGCCCCGCACGGGCAGTTCGGCGGAGGCGGGATCGGCCAGCAGCGACTCCGGGTCCGGCAGGTCCATCCGGTCCAGGTGGGCGAGGAGTTCGAGCCCTGGGCCGTCCCCCACCGCGCCCCGCACCAGCAACGCCAGCACCTCCCGGGAGACGGAGGCCGCCGTGCCGAACGCCAGCAGGGTCAGCGCGGCGTCCCAGCTGCGGGGCGAGGGCCAGGCGCCGCCGCGTCGTGTCTCCGTACTCGGCAGCCGGTGGATCAGCGTCGGCCGGGCTCGCAGGAAGCCGCAGACCGCGCGCCGGGCGTGGGCCACCGCTTCCGGCAGCCGCTCGGGCGCCAGCCGGGGCAGCTCCGCCCGGGGCCAGACCCCGCCCAGCCCGCGCACCACCACCTCCGGGTCGTGCACCCAGTGCAGATGGACGAACCGGTTGGCGAGCGGCGGGCTCAGTTCCCACCCGTCCGCCGCGGAAGCGCGCGGGTTGGCGGCGGCCACGATCCTTACGCCCCGCGGTAGTTGGAGGGCACCCACCTTCCGTTCGAGGACGACCCGGAGCAGTGCGGCCTGGACGGCGGGGGTGGCGGTGGAGAGTTCGTCCAGGAAGAGCAGCCCCCGGCCGGCCCGCACCAGCTCCACGGCCCACTGCGGCGGCGCCATCGGCACGCCCTGTGCCGCCGGGTCGTCGCCCACGATGGGCAGCCCGGAGAAGTCGGACGGCTCGTGGACGCTGGCGATCACGGTGGTCAGCGGCAGGCCGAGGGAGCCGGCGAGCTGTGTCAGGGCGGCGGTCTTGCCGATGCCCGGTTCGCCCCAGAGCAGTACGGGCAGGTCGGCCGCGACGGCCAGGGTGAGTGCTTCGAGCTGCTCATCGGGGCGGGGCTCGGTGGTGGTGTTCCGCAGGGCGGCCAGGAGGTGGTCGGCGAGGGCGAGTTGGGTGCGGGTGTCGGACGGTCCGGCGGGGAGGGGTGCGGGCGCGCCGACGGCAGGGACCGCGGTCCGCGGGAGGGTGCTGGAGGTCATGGGCATCACCTGGGTGGGATGAGGGAACGGGACGGCCCGTCCGGATGTCGTGAGGGCATGCGGCGCCTAACGCGTGGCGCTGGTGGGCGAGTTGGGCGGAAGGGGTGGTCAGCCCGCGAGGCCGGTGCGTGGCCGGGCCCGGCTGCTCCGCTTGCGGACCATGGAGTGCGGGGTACGGCGATCCAGCCGGGGACGGTGACTCGCGTCGGCGTGTGCCGCGTCCGAGGCGCTCCCGCCTCCTGCGGCGCGGGCAGCGGGGTGCACGGCGACCAGGCCCGAGCGGAAGAGACCGTGGTCGATGCGTCGGGTCGCGGCCGACTCCAGTTCCCGCCGGAGCGGCCCGTCGGGCAGGAGGGCGCCGGGGCCGAGGAGTCCCTCGACCACGGCCAGCGCGCCGATGACGTCACCGTGGAGGAGCCGCTCCCGGACGGCGGGCAGTGCCTCCGGGCTGCGGTGCACCGCGTCGATGGCCCGGACGCAGGGCAGCGCCGGCCCCCCGAGCGCCACCAGCAGTTCCTCCCGCCGTAGTTCGGCCGGATCGTGATCGATCGCCGTCAGCACCCCGTCCCGCAGCGCGATCCGGTGGACCTCGCCCCGGCACCGCACCCGGTGCGGATCATGGGGCTCGGGGGCCGGTCCGGCCGCTGCCGCCGGGCTCGGCTCCGCCAGTGCCGCGGCGACGAGCGGATGCAGGCGATCGGCCGCGACGAGCCCGGCCCGCAGCAGCTCCAGATCGGGCAGGATCCGGGCCGCCGCCTCCGGCAGCACCGGGAGCGCGGCGACCTGCTGCGGCGGCAACTCCTCGCGGGGCAGGGGTCTGAACGTCGGGGCATGGCTGTCGTCGGGCGCGACGAGTTCGAGGACGGCACGGCTGCGCGCACCGAGCCGCACGGTGAAGGCGCCGCGAGGGCGTCCCTCGGCCCGCAACAGCAGCTCCGCCTCGGCGGCCCAGCGGGAGACCGCCCACGAGGCATCTGCGGCGGCCCGCTCCACAGGATCCGGGTGATCTGGGTGATCCGCGTGGTCCAGGTGACCTGGAGGATCCGGAAGGGCTGGACGGCGGGAGCCGTCGGAGCGGTCGACCGGCACCATCGGCGGTGCCGCGTCCGCCCCGCATCGCCGCGCGAGTTCGCCGCTTCGTCCGGAGTCCCAGAGGTGCCGGTGCAGGTCGAGGCGGTGACGCCGGTCGGAATGGGGGTGCGGGTGGTGCCCCGGCACACTGCGTCCTGGTCCCTCCCACAGGGCCAGCGACATGCGCTGGCCGGCGTCCGCGCTGGTCGGTGGTGTGCGCACCACCAGTTGCAGCGGTGGGCCGCCCGAACCGCCGTAACGGGCCAGGGAGATGGTGAGGCCGGGCCGGAGCCGCCCGTCGGGCGCGATCCGGGGCATGTGCCAGCGGAGCAGATCCGGCGCCAGCCGGCGCAGGTCCGCACGGAGCAGAGTGGCGACATCGGTGCCGTGGCGCTTGCGCACGGCGCGCAGATCGAGATCGATGTCGATGCGGGCGGCGGCGCAGGCCCCCGACCAGTCACCGACCTCACGACGCGCGGTCGCGGTCTCGATCATGGACGGTGGCACGGCGTACTCACGCACGCGTTGCCACATCAACAGGCGGGACGGGATGTCGTTCGCGAAGTGATGTGCCATCAGCACTCACCTTGCACGTACGATTCCCCCAATCCGTACGAGGAGAAGTTCTTCATCTCCGGCATCGTAACCACACCGCTGACGCCCTGTCCCCGAATTTCACACGGTCCGCGGCGCGGCGACCGGTGTGGCGTCGGCGCCCCCAGTCTCAGGACGCGTCCGCATAGGCGAGGTGAGTGGCGCAGACGGTGCACCGGAAGAGCATGGCGGTCGCCCCCTCGCCCAGATGCGTCAGGAAGTACTCGAGCTGGTCTTCATCGTGCCGGCCGGCGATGCGCATGTCTGCCCGCACCTGGTCGAGGGCTTCGGGGTGGGCCGCCAACTCGGTGTATCCGACTTCGCCCAGGAAGGCGGCCGCGTCCTGGCAGTGGACGAGCCAGTGCGGATCCTGCCAGGCGTGGAAGCCAGGGGTGCGACGGGTCACCTCGTACAGGACGTCCTCGCTGACACCGTCGAGTCCGTAGGAGTCGGCGAATTCACCCTCGAAGCGTTCAGCCGCGCTCCCGTCCGCGATGCACCATGGGCAGAAACGTCCTTCGATTTCCTGGGCGGTGTAGAAGGTCGCCGTGTAGATCCAGCCGGTGCTTCGCTCGCAGCAGGCGCACGTATCGGCGGCCGCGCGGATGGAGCCGCTGGCGAGGGGGTCCGGGTGGTAGCGGAAGAAGGGCAGGCCGGCGTTCATCGCCGCTTCTCGATCCGCGGCTCGATGGCCATGCCTCTTGATCGCATGGTGGGCAGTCTGTCCGCAAGGAGGTTCGCGATCAAGCCGTGTCCTGGGACTCCTGCGGCAATGCGCCGCGTGCTCGGTGTTGGCGGTGCGGTCGGCTCGGCAGCCGAGCCGTCTTCGGACGGGTACGGGACCTCGGCGTCGCCGTCTCGCCCACCCACGCGGCCGCGATCCAGGAGGCTCGGGAGTCCGGGGCGGCGGCGGGCGGCGGCCGTCACCGGAGCCGCAAGGTCCCGGGGGGCGGTCCGCGAAGATCTCGAGCAGCCAGTCGCAGACGGTTGGCCCCCGGCCTTCACGGGCCGCAGCCAGGTCGGCGCTGACGGACGGACGGCTCCCGGGATGGCGGCGCGAGAGACGGATCTCCAGTTGGCGAGCGGTCTCCGCATGGCCCAGGTGTGTGCGGGACGCCTCGTGGCCGTTGGCCGCCTCGCCGATGATCCGCCAGAAGTCCACCAACGTTGTGATCTTCATACCGTCCGCCACGTATGTCGTCGTCACGTCCGCAGGGTCTATGTGCGGCTGCCGCCTTGCCCGTCTTCGCCTGCCGGACGGCGGTCTGGGGCGCCCGTGCCTTCGGGCGTCCGGCTGCCGGTCCGTTTTCCTGTCCGGGGCAGGGACCGGAAAGGTCTGCGCTGCGCCCGCATGGCCTGTTCACCCCCGGCAGAGGCGGTCCACGCGGCCGTATCGGCCTAGACGCTGAGAGAGAGCGCAGCGCCGACACCGCCCAGGCCGAGGGCGACGGCGGCCTCCGCCCAGCCGCCCCTGCCCCAGGGGAAGAAGCGGTCGGCGGACAGCCGGCCGGGTCCGATGGCGGCGACGGCCAGGGCGGCGACGGCGATCGCCACGTTGTACTCCACACCGCCGTCCGAGTCCCACACTCCGTGGGCGGCGGTCACCGTGACCATCGCGTTGATCATGACGCCGATCAGGGCGGCAGCCGCGAGCGGGGTCAGCAGCCCCAGGGCCAGACCGAGACCGCCGAGAAGCTCCGACAGACCCCCGATCACGGCGAAAATCTTCCCCGGGCGATAACCCAGGGCTTCGAAGGCCCTGCCGGTCGCGGTCAGACCACCGCCTCCGAAGAGACCGAAGACTTTCTGAGCTCCGTGCGCGGCCATGAACAGGCCGAAGGTCAGTCGGAGGAGCAGCAGGCCGCAGTCGGCCGCGGTCACCACCGGCCCGGTGGCGGCCGCCGTGGGCGCCGTGGCGGTGGGGTGCGCCGCCGATTGCGTGGAATGAGGCGAACGGTTCAGGATGCGTTTGATCAACATGGCAATGATCCGATTGGAGCGCCGAAACGGGCGTTACCCCCAGCTCGGACAGCCGCCGAGCAACCGATGACGGGTGGGTGCGCGCGCCGCACAGCCTCACGGAGCACGCACGCCTCACAAGCGATCCTTGCGGTGCGGACCGCGTCGTGCATCTGGGAGAGCCGTCGCCGGGTGGGTACGGCGGGGCGGTTCCGACAGCCGGGCCTGTGGGTCGGAGCTGCCCCCTGCGCGGTGCGGAGAGCGCGGAGTATGCCCGACGGCAACAACGATCCCGGCCGAAACACCGACAGGCCCACCGTCTACACGCTCATGCCACACGGGACGACAGCGCCCACGCACGTCGATGGTGAACGCCGCGTGACCGCCGGTCCGTGGACGCGCTCCTGATGGTCATCTTCGCCACGGGGTCCGGACACCTGTGCTCCGCCGAGCCGGTGTGCGGTGGTCGTGGGCGTCGATGACCATCGGCGCACTCCTCTAGGAAACGCGTGATGACACTTCGTAACAAGAGACCCCTGGCGGCCGGCTCACGCCGTACCGCGGTGGCGGCGGCGCTGGCGCTGACGCTCGCCGGCGCCGTGGGCGGGGCGGGAACCGCCTTCGGTTCCGCCGACGACACGGCGGCGCCCCGGCACACGGCCCAGCCTGACTGGCTGCCGGACACACCGCAGAACTGGCCCGTGGTGGTGGACCACACCCGTACGCCGGACGAGACCGTCACCCGTGGTCTGCGGCACTACAGCGAGACCTACGACACCGTCGGCGGTCGCCAGCACATGCAGGTGCTCACGGCCGACCTGACCGATCCGAACCTCCGGGTCGGGATGGTGGAGGCCGGCGACACCCTCACCAACCCGGCGGACGAGACGCCGTCCTCGATGGCCCGTCGCACCGGCGCGGTGGCCGGCGTCAACGGCGACTACTTCGAGATCCACGCCAGTGGACGCCCGCTCGGCGGCATCGTCTCCGACGGGCGCGTGCTGAAGAGCCCCAAGCCGGGTTTCGCCTCCCAGTTGGGCGTGAAGCCCGACGGCACCATGGTGATGGGCCCGGAGACGTTCTCCGGAACGATCACCGCCGGCTCCGCGACCCGCTCGCTCGCCTCGGTGAACACGGTGAACGACGTGTCGACCGGTGGCATCACCGAGGTCACCCCCGATCTCGGCGAGACCCCGGACCTGGCCAAGCCGTCCACGCTGGTGCTCGGCCGGGCCACGGACGGCGGCTTCGTCGTCGACAGTGTGCAGACCGGGGTGACCACCGTGCCGCGGTTGACCTCCGGCCGGCTCGGCCTGCTCGGCGCCGGCGACGGCGGGCAGTGGCTCACCGACAGCCTGCACTCCGGTGACAAGGTGGGCATCGCCACCCACCTCTCTCCCGACAACGATGTCACCGAGCTGATCAGCGGTGTCGACACCCTGGTCAAGGACGGCAAGGTCTACCGGGACCCGACCGGCACCCCGCCGAGCGGCGCCAACCCGGAGACGGCCGTCGGCATCACCAAGGACGGCAAGCACGCGGTCGTCGTCGCCGTCGACGGCCATGGCGGCGCTGCCACGGCCTTCGGCGTGACGCGGGACGAGGTCGCCGGTTACATGGTCGCCCACGGCGCCTGGACCGCCATGCTGTTCGACGGCGGTGGCTCCACCACCATGGTCAGCCGTGCCCCCGGGGCCGGCCGGGCCGAGGTCGTCAACACGCCGTCCGACCTGCCCGGCAACACCGAACGCCCGGTCGCCAACGGCATCTTCTTCTACTCCACCGCCAAGCAGCCCGGACCGGCCGACAAGGTCGTCGTCAACGGCGGCAAGACGCTCACCACCGTCGCCGGCGGCTCCGTCCCGCTGCCGGTGTACGCCGTCGACCGGTTCGCCAACCCGGCGGCCGGGCACGTGCGGGTCCGCGTCGAACCCTCAGACCTCGCCACGTACGACAACGGCGTGCTGACCCCGCGCCGCACCGGCACGGGCCGGATCATCGCCTCCGACGGCACGGCCTCCGCCTCCGCGAAGCTGGAGGTCGTCGGCAAGCTGAAGACCCTCACGGTCTCGCCCGACAAGGCCGACCTCGACAACGGCGCCACCCAGCAGCTCACCCTGTCGGCCACCGACAAGGACGGCGACCAGGTGCGGATCCCCGCCGAGGCGGCGACCTGGAAGGTGAACCCGGCGGGCCTCGGCAGCGTCGACGCCCACGGCCTGTTCACCGCCGACGCCGACGAGGGCGGGCTCGCCGAGGTGACCGCGACGGTCGCGGGCGCCACCAGCACCGCGTCGATCGCCGTCGGCAGCGTCCACAAGGTCATCGACCCGATGACCAGCCTGGACGTCTGGCGGCTCAGCAACAACTCCACCGGCAAGCCCGCCACCCTGACCGCCGACCCGGGCGTCGTCCCGCCGGGGTCCGACGAGTCGGGATCGCTGAGGCTGGACTACTCGATGCCGGCCGGGTCCGGCGTGAAGCAGTTGGTGCTCTCCCCGAAGACCACCCTGAAGACCGACACGAACAACGGCCAGGTCCCCACCGGCATCGGTGTGTGGATCAAGGGTGACGGCAACGGCATCGAGCTCGCCGAGAAGTACATCGGCGTCAACGGATCCTCGACCACGCTCTACCCGACGTACGTCACCTGGAAGGACTGGCACCTGGCGGTGGCCCAGCTGCCCGCCGGCATGCAGTTCCCGCTGACCATCAGCTTCATCGACTTCCTGGCCATCAGCCCGAGCACCGCCTACAGCGGCTCGCTCAACGTCGCGGGTCTGCAGGCCCTGTACTCTCCGCGGCCCGTCACAGCGCCCGAGTACCACGCCGTCCCGAAGAACCCCGAGTGGCTGTCCTTCGAGGAGGACTCCGCGGACTTCGCGAAGCGCGGCACCACTCTCCTCACCGGTGACGACGCCCATCTGCTCGCCTCCGACCCCGGGTCGGTGAGCAGCAACGTGATGGACTCCGTCGCCGAGCGGCTGCCCGAGCTCACCCCGCAGGCCCGGCCGGACGCCGCCCAGTTCCTGGGCGACATGGCGGACGACGGCAAGCTCGCGGATCTGCGGTTCGCCAAGTCGAAGATGGACGCGCTCGGCGTTCCCGAGCGTGACATCGTCGGCAACCACGAGATCACCCAGGGCGCCGACGCCGAGAACGGCAACTACAGTGACACCTTCGGCGACACCCACTACGCCTACACCCAGGGCGCGGCGCGGCTGATCGTCACGGACAACTCGCACGGAAGCCTGCAGTCCTCGGACCCGTTCCAGGACCCGGAGGGCGCCCAGTACCCCTGGCTGGTCCAGCAGTTGACGGACACCACCGCCAAGGACGTACTGGTCGTCACGCACATGCCCGCCTACGACCCGCACCCGGCCGCGAACAGCCAGTTCACGGACCGCTGGGAGGCCCGCATGTATCTGCGGCTGGTGCAGCGCTACCAGCAGACGCACCCGAAGCAGCACGTGATCATGATGTACGGTCACGCCCGCGGCTTCGCCGAGCAGA
This sequence comes from Streptomyces flaveolus, assembly GCF_000716535.1. GTDB lineage: Bacteria > Actinomycetota > Actinomycetes > Streptomycetales > Streptomycetaceae > Streptomyces > Streptomyces flaveolus_A. Next base: position 170,006 of record NZ_JNWV01000023.1, read on the forward strand.
TCCTCGATCCCGAGGGCCGGAGCGTGACCACCGAGGAGGGCGGCATCCCGCAGTTCACCTTCGCCGACCTCGGCATGCCGGCCTACGCCCCGGCCGACCAGGGCGGCATCTACCACTTCGGTCTGATCCGGATCGGTGACGACGGTGACCTTCAGTACACCGTGGAGCCCGCGCTCGCGTCGATCACGGTCCACGGTCCGAAGGACCCTGTCGCCAAGGGCGACCACATCACCCTGACCGCCACGGGCGAGCAGATCGGCGGCGACAACATCGCACCGCTCACGATCCCGATCGCGGACCCGGCCTCCCACGTCTGGACGTCGAGCGACCCCAAGGTCGCCTCGGTGGATCCCGCCACCGGCGCCCTGACCGCCCACCGCCCCGGCACCGTCACCGTCTCGGTGACCGCCGGCGGTGTCACGGCCGGCACCTCGGTCGTCGTCCGGTGATCTGACCCACCGCCGGGGTGCCCGGGGCTTCCCGGGCACCCCGGCCGGTCGAGGCCGCTCCCGGCGCCGACGAGAAGGGGGCACTGAGGTCGAGGGGTTCAGGGGTTCGCGGCGTCCGGGGACCCGGGGCCGGCGCGGCGTTCGGCCTCCGTGCGACCGCCCCACACGCCGTACCGCTGGTCGGACGCCGCGGCGAAGCCGGCGCACGGAACGCGCACCGGGCAGTAGCGGCAGATCTCCTGCGCTCTCTGTTCACGCCGGCGCCGCGCGGATCCCCGCTCACCGGGCGGTGAGAAGAACACCGAGCTGTCCATGCCCCGGCAGGCCCCCTCGGCCTGCCATTCCCACGTCCGCAGAAGCGGCTTGAGCTGCGTCGTCATCGACTGGTCCTTCCTTTCGGCTGCGGTCTCGTGCGGGGGGTGCGCGCGGGGGGGTCAGCGGATGCGTACGGGGTCAGCTCACCGCGTGGACGGCGTCGCGGATGAGCCGGGCCACGGCCGTGGGCTGCGAGAGCGTGACGGCGTGCGAGGCACCGTCGATCTCGACCACCTTCGCTCCGGCCCGCGCGGCACCGAAGCGCTCCACCTCCGGAGCGATCACCTGGTCCGCGCCGGCCACCAAGGCCCACGAGGGCTTGGTCCGCCACGCGGCGGCAGTGGCCCTCTCCTCGAAGGCGGCCAGGGCCAGCGGAGGTTGACAGGAGGCCAGCACCTCGGCGACCCGGGCGGAGACATCGGCGGCGAACACCGTCGCGAACGCCTCCACGCTGAGGGTGACCTCGACGCCCTCACCACCGTCGGGGGCGGGGTAGCTCCACCGCTGGAGGTCGCCCGCCGGTGCGGTGTCCGGGAAACGGTCCCGCAGTTCGCCGAGGCTCTCCCCCTCCTCCACCACATAGGCGGCCACGTAGACCAGGGCGACGACGTTGTCGGTGGTGCCCGCGACGGTGATCACCGCACCGCCGTAGGAATGCCCGACCAGGACGACAGGACCGTCGATCTGAGCGGCGACCGACGCGATGTGCGCGGCGTCGGCGGCGAGGCCGCGCAGTGGATTCGGCGGCGCGACGACCGGGATGCCGCGGCTGTGCAGCTCGGCGACGACGCCGAACCAGATCGCCGTGTCGGCGAAGGCTCCGTGGACCAGGACGACGGTGGGGGTGGGGGGCATGGCGGGGTTCCTTCCCGGTTCACGGGTGTGCCGGCGAGGGGGGGCGCCGGCGTGCCCGGCGGCCTCGACGGCTTCGCATGGTGGCCTCGTGGGCGGTGGGGGGATCCGGGGGCGTCGGCGGCGGGAGGTGCCTAAAGGCGGGCCGCGGGTGCGTGGGGCCGTGGCTGGTGGGGCTCAGGCGTCGGAGGACGCGGTGGCCTGCCACTCCTTGGGGGTGATGCCGTAGGTCTGCCGGAAGAGGCGGCTGAAGTGGGAGGGGCTGGCGAAGCCCCAGCTGTGGGCCACGGCGGCCACGGTACGGCGCCGCGCGCGCAGTTCGGCGCGGCAGGCGTCGAGCCTGCGCTGCCGTATCCAGGCGCTCACGGTGGTGCCGCCGGACTGGAAGAGCTTGTGCAGGTAGCGCACCGAGATGTGGTGTGCCCGGGCGATCGATTCGGGCGCGAGGTCCGGGTCCATGAGGTTGTCCTGGATGTGCCGCTGGATCCGCGCCAGCATCTCGTGGCTCCCGGGGGCGGAGCGCGGTCCGCGCGTCCGAAGGACGTCCCCGACGAGGAGGGCCACGAGGTCGGCCGTGTTCAGAGCCAGGCGCCGGCCGCCGGTCAGGCGCTGGTGGCGCGGCGTTCGGGCGAGGGCGGTCAGGAACTGCGAGACCAGCGACGCCAGGCCGCTCCCACCGCTGAGGTGGGTGTGCGCGACCGCACCCAGGTCGGCCGCCGACGCGTCGAGCAGGCACAGGGGGATCCGGAAGAGGGCCAGGTTCTCGCCACGGGAAAGGAGGTCGGGTCGGGGGGCGGCGCCGATGACGATGTCACCGGGCTCCAGTTGCAGGAGGGAGTCATGCGGGAGAATCACCGTCTCGTCGGAGACGTTGACGGCCAGGTAAAGGTGGTCGTCGTCGCCGGCGGTCGGCCAGGGCAGGTTGATGAAAGGGCCTGAATCATTTCCCGGGGACGTGATGGACGACTGGCGTTCGGGGGTTTCGGGCATGGCAGGGGTGATCGACCGGGTCACATCGGGCTCCCGTCGTTTCCTTTTCATTGTTCAGTTCTTCGGGGAGAAGAGCGGATTCAGACATTCACGGCAGCGTGATCCACCGGATCCGGCTGCTCGGAGAGGAATGCGCCGACGACGTCGTTGAAGGCCGGCGGATTCTCCAGGAAGGGAAAGTGCGAGTTGGCCACCGTGGTCGGGAAGACATGCAGCCGCGCGCCCGGGATCCGCTGGGCGACGAACTGCTGCGACCGCGGGTGGACATGGCTGCCGTCGCATCCGATGACCAGCGTCGGCACATCGATACGGGGCAGCACGTCCCGCCAGTCCTGGGCACAGTGGTCGAAGAGCAGGGGCACTCCCGCGTGGGCGGGGGTGGCCCGGATCTGCTCGGCCACGAAGGCGAGGATCGCGGGGTCGGGGTCGCCGGAGAACATGCCGCGGACGAACTCGTATCGTGCCTGTTCACCGCCCGGACCGGCGAGCTCCGCGCCGAGGGCGACAAGACCGGCCACGTCGAAGATGGCACCCGACTGCTGTTGCTCCTCGGCCGACATCCACGGCACCGCGGCGACGGCCGCGGGCTGGTCCACGGCGACGAGACTCCGGATACGACCGGTGCCGTACTGGTCGACGAAGCTCCACCACACCGAGGCCCCCATCGACCAGCCCAGGGCGTCGAACCGGTCGAGTCCCAAGTGGTCGACGAGGTGCAGCACATCGGCCGCGAAACGAGCGATGCGATAACCGTGGTACGGCTTGTCGGACACCCCGTGTCCCCGGAAGTCCAGAGTGATGACGCGGTGCGCGGGGGAAAGTCCGCGTACCTGATGACGGAACATCTCCTGCGTCTGGCCCCAGCCGTGCAGCATGACCAGAGGGAATCCCTCTCCCCCGCTGTCCTGGTACACCAGGCGTACTCCGTCGCCGGTCGTCAGCTGGTCCACGGCCCCCACGTCAACTCCTTCTCGCACTCCGCGCCACGACGTGCTCCGCGGCGGCGGGTTACGGCTTTGTTTCACGGGGCCGGCCTCAGGACCGGCTCCCGCATACGGAAATTCTGTGTCGGCCGACACCTCGCGCACCACCGCGCTCCGTAGTGATCGGCCGGCGAATTCTTCGTCATTCTGTAGGGGGCCGCTACCGCACCCCGGCGCCGCGTAGTAATCGGCCGGCGCGCGTTCCGTCACTCTGTAGGGCGGGCCCGGATCGGCCCGGCACCGGCGCCGTCCCGCGCTCTCGTGCGCCGGCGGGCGACCCGGTCATACGGCGGGCAGGGGCTCGGTATCCGCCTGGAGCAGTTCCAGGGTGCGCAGGCCCAGGTGCAGGACCAGCCGGTCACCGCCGCTGTCCAGGTCGAGGCCGGTGATCTCCTGGATCTGACGCAGCCGGTAGTAGAGCGAGGTGCGGTGGATCTGCAGGGCTTCGGCCGTGCGCGGGATCGACCCGGCGTGTTCGAGGAAGCACCGCAGCGTCTCCTCCAGGCGCTGTCCGCCGGGGCCGTCCAGCAGCCGGCGCAGCGGCGTGGGCAGGAGTGACGGGGTCAGGGCGTGGTCGGGCACCTGGAGGAGTACGGCGAGTTCGCCCAGCGATTCCCATGCGCCGACGCCCTTGAGGTGGGGCAGCCTGCGCGCGGCACGTGCCGCGACCAGGGCCTGCGCGTGCGAGGTCCAGGCGTCGGCCAGGCCGTCGTGGGTGCCGCCGATGCCGAGGACGGGGGCGGCGGAGGCGTCCAGGTAGGCGGCGAGGGCCTCCCGGACGGCCGTGGCCTGGTCCTCCAGTTCCTGCGCGGTCAACGGCCGGGCCGAGACCTGGAGGAGGACCGCGCCGTCCGGCGTGGCGGCCATGACGCCGTCCGCCGAGCGGGTGTGCACGAACCGCTCCAGGGACGCGCGCAGCGCGATCTCCACCTGCCCTGGCGGCTCCACCGAGCGGGAGACCTGGACGACGCTCACCACCGCGTGCGGGGCGTCGGGCAGAACGCCTCCGTCCAGGATCTGCCGACGCGCCGTGGCGCGGGCCGCCTCACCGGTGCCGAAGAGCGAGTGCAGTGTCTCGTGCAGGTCCGCCTGGCCGGCGGTGGCGGCGAGTTGGTCCGCGCGGAGCTGGGCGGTGATCGCCGGCACTGCCCCCGCGACAGTGTCGGTCTCCTCGCGGGTGAGCGTTCCCTCGGGCGCGACGACCATCAGCAGGCCGAGCAGTTCGCCGCGGTCGCGCAGCGGAACGCAGTAGCGGGTGAGCAGCCCCAGGTCGTCGCGGCCCTCGATGAAGCCGGGTTTCGGCCAGCCGGCCACGCCCTGGTCGAGGACGTACCGGATGATCTCGTCGTCGGCCCGGCCCCGCAGCAGGCTGCGTATCCGGACCGGGTCCTCGTCGCCGAAGTGCTGGCTGGAGCAGATGAGCCGCACCAGGGGGTCGTCGACGACCACGGACCGCTCCAGCCGTTCCGCGAGTTCCTCGATCAGTTCCTGCAGCGCGTCGCTGCCCACCCGGACTCGCAGTCGCCGCTCGGCCATGGCGTCTCCCTCCCTCTGACTCGGCCTTTCTACAAGCCGTGGAAGGGGCGGCTCAAATGTTCGACAAGATGCGGACGGCCCGGCCGGAGGCCTCGGGAGCTGCCTGGAGAGGGCGGTACGGACGTGTCGGCGGCCCGCGGAGGCGGGAAAACGCCGGGGCGATTGCCTCACAGCGCACCGCCCTGGTCCCCGGGCGCACGGAAGGGCTGCCGTCCTTGCCGTGGCACGTCCGCCGGTACCCGCGCAAGAGTGCACGCACAGGACAATGCCGGTGCACTCGGAGAACACCGGGACGCCCCGGAACGAAGGGGCGGCCCCGGTCGGCTGCGGGAGTGACGCCCAGCGGTCAGCAGGTACGGCCCACGTAGTGGGCGCCCTGGATCTTGTCGGCGGAGCCCAGCCAGCTCCTGCCCGGGGCCACGCACCGCTCGTAGTCGGGCGCCAGGGCCACCTCGACCTTGATCACCACGTGGGAGCCGTCGGAGGTGCAGTGGTTGTAGTAGGCGTCGGAGCCGGTCTCGTAGAAGCCGCACGGATCGGCGGCCGCCGGGGTCGCGGTGGCGGTGCCGGCGCCCAGGAAGGCGAACGCGAGGGCGAAGGAACCGAGGGCACTGGTGAGCTGACGACGGACACGCACGACGAACTCCTCGTGGGGTGCGGGAGGGAAGAAGCTGTGCCGCCGGGGCGGCGGGTCCGCTCGGTCGGGCACGCGCCCATGTTCACGGATCGCGGTGGCCCGATACGCCGCCCAGCTCCCGATTTCACCCGCCGAATCATTTCCTCGGTACGCCATCCGGGTCACGCGTCTGGACGCACGCCCGGAACCGCCCCACGCCGACAGGGGGGGCGGCTCTCCTCACGCTGCGGGTCGCCGGCCGATCGAGTCCAGTGCGGCGGTCACCGTCTTCTTCAGCGCCCGGGCGTCGGCGCCCGGCTGGTCGCCGTATCCCCGCTGATCCCCGACGAGTCCCTCAGCCTCGCCGAGAAGCACGACCTCGCCTTCGACCTCCCCGACGACCTCGCCGCCGTCTACGACAGGCTCGGCTTCGACCTCCAGCGCGTCAACGACGGCCACCCGCGCACCCTGCCGCTGCCCGCGACGTACGTGATCGACCGGTCGGGCACCATCCGCTGGGCCTTCGTGGACACCGACTACACCACCCGCGCCGAGCCGGCCGACATCATCACGGCCCTCGACGCACTGGACTGACGCCCGGCGGCGGACACACGGCCCGGTCGGCCGGTCACCGCTTCAGGGCGTAGAAGTGCACCGGCGAGTTCGGCTGGAAGCCGATGCGGGGGTACACCGGCGCTCCCGCGGCGGTCGCGTGCAGCGTCGCGCGGGTCAGACCGGTGGCCCGGGAGCCCTCGTACAGGGCCTTTCGCGTCACCGCCTCCCCGTAGCCCCTGCGCTGCCAGTCCGGCGAGGTGGCGACCAGCACGACGAACAGGCGACCCGCCGCCTCCACGGTTCCGGCGCACGCCACCGGGACACCGTCCCGCAGCCCCAGGTAGGCGTACACCCGGCGCTTCCACAGCACGGATCCCTGGAGTCCGTCGCGGCCGTCCTCCAGCGGGAAGCCGTACGCGCGTGAGTTCAGGTCCGCGTACGCCCGCAGGTGTTCCTCGGTGGTCACGCGTACGAACGTCAGGTCCGGGTGGGTCGGCTCGGGGATGGGGAGGAGATCGCCGGCCATTCCGGTGCCGGGGAAGGCGTACTCGAGGCCCGCCCCCTCGGCCGCGGTCCGCACGCCCGCACGCGCCTCGTCGCCGAGGAGGTCCTCGAAGAGCCACAGGAATCCCGGGTGCCGCTTCGCGCGCATGATGTCCGCCGCCTGACGCAGGCGCTCCTCGACCAGCGCCGCGTCCGCGTCGACCTCCGTCAGGGTGACGCAGTTCCAGAAGGCGAACCGGCAGTCCGCCCAGCGGACGGCGATGCCCGGGAGGTCCCGCACATCGGCATCCGGGTCGCGGTCGAGCACCATGGCGCGCCAGACCACGGCGAGCTGCTCCATCGATTCGACCGACTCGGCGCGATCCTTACGATCCGTCACGTGACCTCCTGAGTGGTGGAGTTCGAGGAGCCTATCCAGCGCTGTCCGCCATGACTCCGGATTCAGGTGAAGACCGGGTCGCGGCGGCCGTGGCAGCGCCGCCGACTCTTGACGACTGTGGTCCAGACCTTTAGGTTCACGGGCCAACAGCATCTACGCATACGACCAGCACTCACGTTCATGAACGCCTTCGTCCATGCCTGGCCCCCGTCCCGGGCCCGGCCGAGAAGGGAGCATCGGATGCAACAGGTGAGATCCGGCGCGGCGCGCATCCCCATGTGGCTGGCATTTCTCCTCGCGGCGCTGGTCAGCCTGACAGCGCAGCCACCCGCCCAGGCCGCGGCAGCGGCGGAGCCGTTCCGCGTACTGGCTCTGTACAACGGCACATGGGATGCCGCGCACATCAGCTTCGTCCGCGAAGCCAACCAGTGGTTCCCCCAGCAGGCAGCCGCGAACGGCTTCACCTACACCGCCAGCAACAACTGGGATCTCCTGGCGAACGGTGGTGTCAACAACTACCAGGTGGTCCTCTTCCTCGACGACCTGCCGCAGTCGGCCGCCCAACGAGCGGGCTTCGAGCAGTACATGCGGGGCGGCGGTGCCTGGATGGGCTTCCACGTCTCGGCCTTCACCACCGACGCACAGAGCTGGCCGTGGTACCACAACCAGTTCCTGGGCAGCGGGAACTTCCGCTCGAACACCTGGGGGCCGACCACGGCCGTCCTGCGCGTGGAGGACCGTACGCACCCCTCGACGCGGAACCTGCCCGCCACCTTCACGTCGTCGGTGAGCGAGTGGTACAGCTGGTCCAACGACCTGCGCCAGAATCCCGACATCAAGATCCTGGCCTCCATCGACCCCAGCAGCTTCCCGCTCGGCACCGACCCCAACCAGACCTGGTACAGCGGCTATTACCCGATCCTGTGGACGAACACCAAGTACAAGATGCTGTACGCGAACTTCGGCCACAACGCGATGAACTACGACACCAACACGGCCCTGTCGTCCACCTTCGCCAGCGCCACGCAGAACCAGTTCATCCTGGACGGGCTGAAGTGGCTGGGCGGAGCGGCATCGTCCCAGCCGCCCGCGGACGGCATCTCCGAGACCGCCTGGTACACACTGCGCAACGCCGGGAACGGGACGTGTGTCGACGCCCGTGCCGCCGGCACGGCCAACGGGACCGTCGTTCAGCAGTACACCTGCAACTCCACCACGGCACAGCAGTTCCAGTTCCGGTCCACCGACAGCGGCTACACGCGCATCGCCGCTCGGGGCAATCCGCAGCAGGTCATCGACGTCGTCGACCGTTCCACAGCCGACAACGCGCCGTTGCAGCTGTGGTCCTACGTCGGTGGCACCAACCAGCAGTGGCTGCCGGTGAAAGAGGCGACCGGGCGGTACCACTTCACCGCCCGGCACAGCGGAAAGTGCCTGACCGCGTCCGGCACGGCCGCCGACAGCGTCCAGCTCACCCAGCGGACGTGTGACGGCTCCGGCGCCCAGAGCTTCCAACTGGCCGCCCAGCCCTGACCACTCGGCCACCCAGCCCCTCGGCTGGAGAGCGCCGCCCCGATGCCGAGTCCGCCGCGCGACTGCGGACACGGCATCGGGGCGGCACCGGCGGCGCCCGGTGACCCGCTCAGACCGCTTGGCGGAGGGCGCTCGCCAAGTCGGCCGCGGTGGTGAGGGCGATACGGGGGGAGTCGACGAGAGCGGTGTCGACGAGAGCGGCGAGTCGGCGAGGCAGCGTCGGCAGCCGGTCGCGTATGGGCACGACCGGCTCGCGCAGGACGACGGCGACCGGATCGGCACCGGCCGGGAAGTCGCGTGGGGGCGAACGGGTGAGCATCCAGTACAGACAGGCCGTCATCGCCCACAGATCGACTTCCGGCAGCGCGTACTTGAAGTCGACGACCTGGCCGCGCGGCATGAAGGCCAGGCTGCCGCCCATCGCACCGGTGAGGGTGTGACCGGACAAACCGGCGCTGTCGAACGCCTTGGACAGGCCGAAGTCGGCGACCTTGACGGTCGCGTGGTCCCTGGCCCCCGTGAGCAGGAGGTTCTGCGGTTTGATGTCACGGTGCACCAGTCCCCGGTGCGTCGCCGAGGTCCCGTCGGCCAGCCGTACCGGCACCTCCGCCGTGTGCGCGTAGTGCAGTCCGCGCAGCGCCTGGAGGGTCACACCCACCGCCTGGTCGACGCTCAGTCTGCCACCGGCCCGGGCCACGAGGTCGGCGACGCTGCCCAGTCGGCAGAACTCGCAGGTGAAGTAGAAGGTGCTGCCGTGCACACCGCCGCCGTGGAAGGCGACGACGTGGGGGTGGCGCAGGGCGCGCGTACAGGCGAACTCGCGCAGGAAGCCGTCGCGGGCGGAGGGGTCGACGGCATGGTGGGCCAACAGGGTCTTGAGGGCGAGGAGTTCACCGGTTTCCTCGTTCCGGGCGAGGTGGACGACGCCCTGTCCGCCGCGACCGAGTTCCTGGAGCAGCCGGTAGCCGCGGATACCGGTGAGTTCCGGCTCTCCGGCGTCGGCCGCGTCGAGCAGCGTGTGCAGGGCGTCGACGGGGTCCCGCTCGTCGGCGTGCGAGGCCGCGGGCCCCTCCGCCCGGACGGAGACGCGCAGTACGGCGCCGCCGAAGCGGATCTCGTCGCCGTCGGCCAGGTCCCGTCCGGCCGCTCCCGGTGCCAGCCGTTCGCCGTTGACGTAGGTGCCGTTGCGGCTGCCGAGGTCCCGCACGCTCAGGTACGGGGGGTTGATGTCGAGCAGACAGTGGTGCCGGGAGGCTTTCGTCTCGGTGCGGGCCAGCCGGATCCCGCACTCGCTCGCCCGGCCGACCAGGCAGGTGGTGCGGTGGGTGAAGACGTGCGCCGAGGCCGCGGGCGCGCCGCGAGGGGTCAGGGTGACGGAGGACGGCATGTCACCAGCCGTAGTCCCAGTCGAGTTCCCAGCAGCGCATGGAGTCGACTCCGACCGCCAGCAGATGGCGGGCGTCGGCGCTGAGAGCCAGGCCGAAGACCTGCTCCCGGTGTCCTGCCAGGACGCGCAGTCGCCGCGCCTGGTCCAGGTCCCACACGTGCACCTCCTGGTGCGCGAGGCCGGCGAGGGCGTACCTGCCGTCGGAGGTGAGCGTGAGGGCGTTGATGGGACCGGGGTCGGGCATTTCCTGGAGCACGCGGCCCGTGGCCAGGTCGAGGACGGCCAGGGTCCCGTATCCGGCGATCACCGCGCGCCGGCCGTCGGTGGAGGTGACCAGCGCGTTGATGCTGTAGTGGCCGTCCACCGTGTGGATCCGGCGGCCGGTCGCGGCGTCGTAGGTGTGCACGCCGGAGTGGTCGTACTCCAGCAGGGTCCGGCCGTCCGGGGTGAACCGCAGGCGGGCTCGGTCCGGGCGCCCGGTGTGCCGCCACAGACACTCCCCCGAGGCCAGGTCCCACGCGCACAGTTCGTCCTGGTCGTAGCGCCGCCGGCGGTCCTCTTCGGCGCCGGCGAAGGCGTTCGACGCGCCGTACCGGCCATCGGGGCTGATCGCGACCGAACCCACCTGCGCCTGGTGGGCGCGGAACGCGAAGGAGGGCATCGCGTGGTCGTGGCGCATCGCCACGTCCTCGATGTCCCAGCGGCACAGATGGCCGCTGTCGTCACCGGTCAGCAGCCAGGGGCTGTCATCGGCCAGTGCCACGGCCTCGATCCCGTCGTGCAGCAGCGTGACGGTCCTGTCGTCCCGCAGGTCGAGCAGGGCGGCCTCTCCGACGCCGTGGAGGACGGCTCGGGTGCCGTCGCCGGTCATCAGAAGGGCCATGTCGGCCGAGGCCGTCGAGGCGATCACACGGTACTGCCGTGCGTTGGCGGCGTCACACAGCAGGAACCTGTCCCCGTGCAGCGCGGCGAGGAACAGGCTCGTGTCCCCGACGAACGCCAACGCCGAGGGGCGAGCGACGCGCCCGTTGAAGTCGAACGTCTGCCAGGCACCGAGCAGTCCGGTACGGCGCCCGTGCCGGCCCAGCGCGTTCCACGCGTGCAGCAGGTCGGGATGCCGTGCGTGGCCGGGCACCGCCCGCGCGGTGCGCAGACACGCGGCCGACTGTGCGTGGCGGCCCTCGTCCGCGAGTCGTTCCGCCTGGCGCATCGCCGCCCGGAACCGCCCCGCGTGGTCGGACAGTTCACCGGCGGCCCGGGGCCGGGCGTAGGCCCACGGCGCACGGTAGCCCGGGACCGGCAGGGGTTGCACCCTGATCTGCCCGCTGCCTCTCACCGGCAGCACGGCGTGGCGGCCGTCGGCGCTCACCGCCAGGTGGTGCAGGTACCGTGCCTCGTCGTCGTCGAGCGTGTGCAGGCAGCGGCCGGTCGCCGTCTGCACCACGCGGAGCGGGTTGTCGCCCCCGACAACGGCCAGGGAGCCGTCGGGCGTGAGGGCGAGCGCCGTGACGTCGGTCAGGGTGTGGGGCACCTGGGTGACGACCCGGCCCGTCCACACGTCCCACAGCACCATCGGCCCGCCCCACACCTGCAGGGCGTACCGCGCACCCGGGGCCACGGCGGCTCTTCTCACGAAGCCGCCCCAGGCCGAGTGGAGGGGATTGGTCCGGGCCTCGGTGAGGACTGCCCCGCACACGCCTGTGGCGACGTCCCACAGGCGGATCTTGTCGTCCCGCAGGTCGCCTGCGGTCAGGGCGACGGCGCCGTCGTCGCTGAGCTGCAGCACGGTCATCCGCTCCACCTGGCTCTGCACCGGCCCCAGGAGTCCTCCCGTGGCCAGGTGCCAGAACCAGAGGGCGCCGTCCGCGTGAGCGGTGGCGCCGACCGATCCGTCACCGCTGAGCGCGACCGCCGTGACGCCTGGGGCGACGGGGCCCTGGGGCAGGGGAAGCCGCTCGCCCCGAGCGAGGTCCCACGCCTCCGGCGGACCCTGCTCGCGGCCGACCAGGCCGATCCGTCCCCCGGCGTCCATGGCGGTCGCCACGACGCCCGGACCCTCCGAGGTCAGCTCCCGCAGGCAGCGGCCGCTCACCGTGTCCCACAGTCGCAGACCGCCTTGGTGGTCGCCGGACAGCACCAGGCCCCCGTCGGCCGTCACCGACACGCAGCGCACGCCGGCCTCGTGGCCGGCGAGGAAGTCGGGGCGCCTTCCCGGATCGCGTGTCAACTCCGCCAGCGCACCGGCGGTCTCGGCCGGCTCCGGTTCCCCCGGGGCCGCCGGGCGGAGCAGTTCGGCGGCGCGCTCGCGGTCGTCGCGTTCGAGGTGGACCAGACCGATCAGCCGCGTGCCCAGGGCGTGGTCCCCGCCGATCTCACGGGCGGTCTCCAACTCGGCGACGAGGTCGAGATCGGTCTTCTGCGCGGTGCGCCACCGGTGCAGGCCGAAGTTGAAGGTCGCGATCAGATGGTGGGGTTCAGCCGTCATCGCCTCCCGCCACCGCGCCTCGGCCTCCTCCGTGCGCCCGAGGTCGAGCAGGGACAGCGCCTGGTTGGAGAGCCCGTCCGCCAGCAGGGCGGCCGCCTCCGGAGCTCGCCGCGGGAACGGAGTGCCGGTGAGGTCGCCGTACACGTCGCACAGGACGCCGGCGGCGTCGTCCAGCCGGGCCGGCCGCGCCGCCGCGTCGGTCATGAAGCACTGGCGCAGCAGTCCCACGACCGCGGCCGGCATGGGCGGCACCCGGGGGTCGGCCGGACCGGCGTCCAGCAGCGCTTCGAGCACCTCCGCGGCGGCTTGGCCGTACCGGGTCGGACGGCGGCCGGTGAACATCTCCAGCACGGTCAGCGCCCACGACCACACGTCTGTCGCGGGGGTCAGCCGGATCTCCCGGCGTCCGGCCGCGGCGAGGGCCTGCTCGGGGGAGCAGTAGGCCGGCGTCATACCGCCGAAGGTGACGGAGGATGCGGCGGCGGGTGCCCCGTCGGTGTCGGCCGGACGCGCTCCGGCCAGCCCGAAGTCGGTGACCTTGGCGGTTCCGTCGGGTTCGAGCATGACGTTGGCGGGCTTGACGTCCTGGTGGACCAGCCCGGTGTCGTGGGCGTGTTGCAGGCCCCACGCGGTCTGGACGGCGACGTCCAGCACGCGTGCGAGGGCCGCCCGCGGGCCGCCGTCGTAGAGGCCGCCGCCGGTGATCGCCTCGGCGAGGCTGCCGCCGTCGACCCACTCGGCGAACACTCGGGGCAGGCCGTCGACCGTGCGGACGTAGGCGCAGTTGACGGTGTGCGGGTGCAGGCCCAGGCCCACCCAGGTGCCGGCTTCGGCTTCGAACCGGCGTCTGCCCGCCTCGGAGGCGACCAGCTCCGGGCGGGGCGTCTTGACCGCGAGGTCCACGTTCCAGCCGCGGTGCCGGACGCGGTGGACCACCCCCATCCCGCCGCCGCGCACGTCGTCGAGTACCTCGTACAGATCGAGGACCACCTCGCCGGGCCGCCAGGTGCCGAAGGCCGTCGTCATGCCATCAGTCGGCCATGGCCACGTACAGGGGGCTGCCCAGCAGCACCCGCATGCCGGGGCGGGCGTCGAGTTCGGGGTAGGGGCTCGGGCCGGCCAGCAGGCGCCGGGCGACGAACTCCACGGGCTGCCGGGGGCCACGCAGCAGTCGCCCGGCGGTGTGCACCCAGGCCAGGGACGACTCCTCGGCGGGCAGTTCGACGCTGTCGGCTGCGAACGCCGAGGCCAGGCCGGCCAGGAGCGTCGGCACCGAGGACGGTGCGAACTCCTGGGACTGCGGCGCGCTCGCGCCCAGCACATGGCCGCTGGCACCGCCGAGGCCGAGGATCGTCCGTTCGGTCCGGCCGCCGAAGTACACCAGCGCACCGCCGTTGTCGCCCTGCAGGGGCCCCCACTGCATGGGCAGGCTGCCGCGGAAGTACGGCGCCGGGTCGTCCACCGATCCGATCTGCCCGGTCTCCTCCAGGTGGCGCAGGACCCGCTCCAGCTTGGCCGTCCGGTCCGGCGCGGGTGCTTCGACGCTGCGCCTGACGTTGAACAGCTTGACGCTCAGGCCGGCTTCGGTGGTGCTCCTGCGGCCGAAAGCGGGGTCGATCTGGGAGAGCAGCATGTCGACCTTGGAGTCGCTGATGTACAGGTAGTACCGCACCGTCACCCCCCGAGGCTATCGCGCCACGACCTTCCGAGTCCCACCTTTGCGCACACGAGCCGGGGGCCGCCGGTGAGTTGGGGAAGGGGTGTACGCGCCGGGGGGCTGCCCCGCTGCTTCACGGCCGGGCGAGCGACACGGGTGACCGTGTCGCGCTTCCGCTTCAACTTCCGTACCCCGTGCGGCGCGAGGCGCCCTCCGTGCGCGAGTAGGATGATCGAACACATGGCCTGAACCGCTCACCCGCGCAACGGAGCTGCTATGACGACCGACTCACCGCCGCCCCTGGAGATCGACACCAGCAGGGCGCATCCCGCGCGGGTCTACGACTGGCTGTTGGGCGGCAAGGACAACTACCCGGTCGACGAGGCCGTGGGAGAGCGGCTGCCCGCCGAGGCGCGAGACGCGGCGCGGCAGAACCGCCAGTTCATGCACCGAGCCGCCGCCTGGCTCGCCGGGCAGGGGATCGACCAGTTCCTGGACATCGGCACGGGCATCCCCACCCAGCCCAATCTCCACCAGATCGTCCAGGGGATCGTGCCGACGGCGAAGGTCGTCTACACCGACAACGACCCGATCGTCCTGCGCCACGCCGAGGCGCTGCTGATCAGCAGCGAGGAAGGTGTCACCGACTACATCCAGGCCGATGTGCGGGAGCCGGACTCCATCGTCCGGCACGCCCGCCGGATCCTGGACTTCGACCGGCCGATCGCGCTGTCGCTGATCGCGCTGATGCACTTCGTCACCGACGAGCAGGACGCCCACGGGATAGTCCGCAACCTGGTCGCCACGCTGCCTCCGGGCAGTCACCTGGTGCTGACGCACGCCGCGTCCGACCTCTATCCGGAACTCGCCGCGCAGGTCACCGCCGAGTACGCCAAGGGCGGCATCCAGCTCGGTTTCCGGTCGCGTCCGGAGGTGGAGCGCTTCTTCGACGGCCTGGATCTCGTGCCGCCCGGCCTGGTGACCGCCACGGAGTGGGGCGTGTCGGGTACGGACACGGTGCCGGAGGGGAGCGGGATCTACGCGGCGGTGGCCCGCATTCCCTGACTCCGGCCCAGGTCCGGCGGGCTGCGCCTCCCCGCCGCGTCGAGTTGCCTTCGAGTGGGCTCCAGCGTCCACACTGATCGCGACGAGAAGGCCGGCATCCGTGCCAGGGCAGAACGGCGGCAGCAGATGGCAACGACGAGCGGTGCGGGGCATCCCCTGCCGTACGACACCTACCGTGAGGCGATCGAGCGGGAGACCCGGCGGTTCGCGGAGGTGGTGCGGGGCGCCGACCCGGCGAGCGCCGTGCCCTCCTGCCCCGACTGGACGCTGGCCGATCTCGTCCGGCACGTGGGGACGTTGCAGCGCTGGTTCGGCATGCTGTTGAGCCGGCGCGTGCAGGAGCCTCCGCGCGGCCGTGACGTGGAACTGGGGCTCCCGGACGATCCGCGGGAGTACGCCGACTGGGTGGCGGCCGGGGTGCCCGCGGTGGCGGCCGTACTGCGGGACACGGATCCCGACGCGGCGATGTGGGCGTGGGGGGAAGACCAGCACGCGCGGTTCTGGGCCCGCCGGATGCTCTGCGAGACGCTGGTCCACCGGGTGGACGCCGAACTCGCCGTCGGCCGGGAGCCGGTCCTCGACCCCGTACTGGCGGCGGACTGTGCGGACGAGTTCCTCGTCAACCTGCCCTACGCGGGGCTCTTCGCCCCCGGTGTGACGAAGCTGCGCGGCGACGGCGAGATCGTCGCGTTCCGGTCCGCGGGTCCCGGTGGCGCGGCCGGCGAGGAGTGGCGGGTACGGCTGGACGCGGACGGCTTCCGGCTGCTGCCGCCGGACGGTGCCGCGTCCGAGCCGGAGACGGCGGCGGTGCGCGGGGAGGCGGCGGATCTTCTGCTGCTGCTCTTCAGGCGGCGGTCGTACCAGGAGCCGGTCTTCGACGTCTCGGGAGACGTCACGGTCCTCGATCGCTGGTTCGCGCACACGGCCTTCTGACCCGGTTGCCGCCCGGGGCGCCGCGCGCCGCGCTCATCCCGGCGGTGCGGGAAGCGGCAGCAGCGGTTCGTCGGCCGGGAGGCGGACGGCGAGCGCCGCGATGTCGTCCTGCGGACGGTCGCCGCTGTAGGCCAGCAGGTCCTGGTTGAGCCGTTCGAGAAGCTCCCGGGGCGGCAGGGAGGACCAGGAACGGAGGCGTTCCAGCAGGGGGTAGAAGGAGCCGGCCGGGTCGCGCGTCTCCGTGATGCCGTCCGTGTACAGCAGGAGCTGGTCACCGGGGCGGAAGGAGTAGACGTCGACGTGGTACGGCTCCCCCAGCAGCACCCCGAGGTTCAGCGGCGGCGCCGACCGCCCCCTGTCGAGTTCGCGCACCTCGCCGGAGCGGATGCGGACCGGGGGCGGGTGGCCGCAGTTGACGACGCGGACCAGCGGCTCGCCGAGGGGGATCTCGGCGAAGACGGCGGTGACGAACCGCTCGCCCACCTCGCTGCCGCCGAGCAGCACGGCCCTGCGGTTCATGCTCGTCTCCACCCGGTCGGCCAGGGCGGGCAGCGCGGGTTCGTCGTGCGCCGCCTCGCGGAACGCGCCGAGCAGGGCCGCCGCGGTCTCCACCGCGAGCAGCCCCTTGCCCCGGACGTCGCCGATGAGGAGCCGGACCCCGTACCGGGTGGGGACGGCCTCGTACAGGTCGCCGCCGATGCGTGCCTCCGCGGCGGCGGACCGGTAGAGACTCTCCAGGTGGAGGCTGCCGATCCGGTGCGGAACCGGTCGGAGCAGGACCCGCTGGGCGATGTCGGCCACGAAGCGTACGTCGGCCAGTGTGCGCTCGCGGTGGACGCGGTGGGCGGCCAGGATCATGCCGAGGACGCCGACCAGGCCGGTGCAGACGTAGGAGGCCACGTAGTGGCGGTCCCACAGATAGCCGACCTCGCGGCCCGCGCAGCACGGGGTACCGGCCAGGACCCCTTCCAGGACGGCGGCGAACACGGTGGCGCCGCCGACGACGACCGGGCCGTGGGCGAAGGCGGCCACGAGCGGCAGGGCGATCAGCACGAAGCTGACCGGCCACTCCACGGGTGTCGCGGGTTCCAGCAGCAGAAGGGCCGCGACGTACAGGACGGGTAGCCACCGCATCCATGCCGGAGGGGCCGACAACTGCGTCCGCGCACCGGCTCCACCCTCCGGATCCCGACCTGTATGTCCAGGTTTCGGCATACGTGGTCTTCGCACACGGACTCCTGTCACAGGAACTCGACAAGACGTCCAGCCTGGTGCGCGGGGCCACGGCGCGCCGGGATTGCTCCACTCAACGGCATGTTCCGTCACGGGCATTGACTCCAGAGGCGCACATTGGTTCAGTGGCTCAGCCACTGAACCAATGAACAACTCATCGCAGAACCACTGTGTCGCTGGAGGCCCGGGTGGAAGCACTGCCACGCGAGACGATCGTCGACGTACTGGAGAGGAGGCTGCGCGAGGACATCCTCGCCGGGCGCCACCCGGCCGGGAGCTATCTGCCGCCCGAGCGTGAACTCGCCGACGGGTTCGGGGTCACCCGCACCACCCTCAAGCACGCCTTCGGCCGACTGGTGCAATCCGGTCTGCTGGAGACCCGCCATGGGGTGGGGACACGCGTGCGGGACTTCCTGCGCCTGGGCGGAGCCGATCTGCTGCCCATGCTCGTGCGCCACAGCCCCGACTGGATCGGTGAGATCTTCGAGGTCCGCCGCAGTATCGGTGCGTTGATCGCGGAACGTGCCGCGACCCGCGCCACAGCTGCCGACGTCACCGAACTGCACCGGCTGCTGGCGGCCGTCGCCGACGCGGACGGCGGCGACCCGGCGCAGCTCGCGGACGCCGAGGTGCACCGGGCCCTGGCCCGGGCCACGGGCAACCGCGTCTACGTGCTGCTGACCAACACCCTGTTCAACGCGTACCTGCCGGTGCGCGCCGCGCTCGCCGGACCGTTCGAGGACGCCCGGGCCGCGCACGACCGCCTGGCACCGGTCGTGGACGCCGTGGCGGCCGGCGACCCGGACGCGGCACGCACCGCCGCCGGGCACTACCTGTCGGCGACCGAGCGCATCATGCTCGAAGGGCTCGCGCGCCCCGGCGAGCGCCGCGGGGAGGCCTCGTGAGCCCGCGCGGAACGATGTTCCGGGAGACGATGCTGGGCCGGGTCCGTCTTGCCGACGACGCGGCCGACCGCCCGGTCCGGCTGGACCTGCTGGCCCGTGCAGACAGCCTGATGCTGCCCCACCGCACGACCCGGGCGCGGCTGACGGGACGGATCCGGATAGCGGGGCGGGCCGACGACGCCGCGGCCGAGGGCGAGTTGGAGATCTCTCCGGTGGCACGCCGCAGGATCCGCTACCGGCTCGGCTTCGACCTGGAGGGCCGACGGCTGCTGCTGGACGGCTGGAAGTCGGTGTCGCCCAGGCGTCCCCTGTCCTCGATGACCGTCCTGCCGTACACGCTCTACGAGGACGGCGCACGCGTCGGCGAGGGCACCCTGCGCTTCCCGCTCGCCACCGGCCTGCTGCCCTTCCTCGCCGGGTTCCGCTTCCCGCGGGCGGCCGAGCCCGCCGCCGACCGGTACCTGACGCCGCGTTGGAACGGCACGCCGGGTCGGACGGAGGTCTGGTACACGACTCTGACCGATCCGGCGACCGGCAGCGGAGTCTGGCTGCACCACGAACTCGTCGCCCCACGCGACGGCGCGCCCGCCTACGCGCACGGCTGGATCGCCGTGTTCCCCAAGGAGGGCCCGGTGGAACACGCCCGGTTCGGACCCGTTCCCTGGGCGGGCCGGGAGGTCAGCCCCGGAGGCCGCACCGACACCGACGGCTCCACCGACCGGACCGGCACCCCGACCGGTCGGGCCGACGGCTTCGTCGCCGGGGACGTCGGTGTCGCGCCCGGCCGGATGACCGGTTCGGCCGGACCGTTCACCTGGGCGCTCACCGAGGAGTTCCAGGGCCCGCCGCTGCACACGTTTCCCCGCTGGTCCTGGCGGCGCTCCTGGCTGCCGGCCACGCACCTGCTGCCCGCCACCCGTGCCCGCTACAGCGGAACCGTCCGCCACGGCACCCGCGAACTGCGGCTCACGGACGCGCCCGGCGCGAGCGCCCGCATCTTCGGCCACGGAAACGCCCGCCGCTGGGCCTGGCTCCACGCGGACCTCGGGGGCGGTGACGTCCTGGAGGTCGTCGCCGCCGTGTCGATGCGGCGCGGGCTCGACCGGCTGCCGCCCCTGGTGTTCCTGCGCCTGTACCGCAACGGCCGCACCTGGCCCCGGCGGGCGGAGCGGACCGCCGTGGGCTGGGCGGGCATCGGCCGGTTCCGCGCGGACATCGGCCTGCCGCGCTGGCGGGTCGAGGGCCGCGCGGGCCTGCGGCGCATCCGGGTGACGGTGACCCAGCCGCCCGAGGGCACGCTCGCCCTCGACTACACCGACCCGGACGGCTCCACCGCCGTCTGCCGCAACAGTGAGCGGGCCGACGCGGAGGTGCGCGTGGAGCGCTGGTGGGGCCGATGGCGCCCGGAGGCGGAGTGGCGGCTGTCGGGCACCGCGCACGCGGAGGTCGGGGGCCGATGAGCACGACTCCCCCGGCTCTGACCGGGCTCGTGGCCGCGGTTCTCGCCGACGACGGCACTGCCGCGTGGACCAAGGCCGTACCCCGGCGCGTCGCGGCCCTGCTCGACGTCATGCCGGCCCCGGTCCGCGCGGCGGTGCGCGGCGCCGCCGTGGCGATCGACGCGTACGCCGTCGCCCGTACCGGCAGGCGGCTGTCCGCGCTCGGCGCGGAGGAACGAGAGCACGTCATGACGTCGCTCGCCGCGCACCCGGCGCTGCTGCCGCTGCTGGACGCGGTCAAGGTACCGCTCCTGCTGGCCGCCGGCACCGAACGCATGCTGCACCATGGCCCCACCCCTGCGGGGTCCGCGCCTGGGCATCCACCGCTCGACGGCACGTCTTCGGGCGCCAGGCCTTCGGGCCGCACGCCTTTGGGCGCCATACACCCGGGCCGCACGTCTTCGGGCGCCACGCCCTCGGGCCCCACGCCTTCGGCCCGCACGCCTAGGGGCGGCACGCCCCCGGGCCCCACGTCTTCGGGCGCCAAGCCCCCGGGCCCCACGCCCTCGGGCCGCGCCGCACATCCGGGCCCTACGCCCCCGGGCCCCACGTCTTCGATGTCCGCTCCCGAGGACCCCCCGCTCGACTGCACTCCCTCCCCGGACTGGCCCGCGCGGTCCACCGCCGACGCGGTCGTCGTCGGGTCGGGCGCGGGCGGCGCGATGGCCGCGCGGACGCTCGCCGCCGCCGGGATGCGCGTGGTCGTCGTGGAAGAGGGCGAGCATCATTCCACCGCGTCGTTCGGCCGGCGGGCGCCGCTCGACCGCTTCATGAGCCTCTACCGGGACGGCGGCGCGACCGTCGCCGTGGGGAACCCACCGGTGGTCCTGCCCGTGGGCCGTGCGGTCGGCGGCACCACCGTCGTCAACTCGGGCACGTGCTACCGGACACCGGAACACGTCGTCGCCCGCTGGCTGGGCCACCACGGGTTCGCCGCCGCCGAGGGCTTCGCCGCACATCTGGACGAGGTGGAACGCGCCCTGCGGGTGGCACCGCAGCCACTGGACGTCCTGGGCGCCAACGGGCGGCTCGCCCTGGCCGGCGCCCGGGAACTCGGCTGGACCGCCGCGCCCCTGCGGCGCAACGCCCCGGGCTGCCGGGGCTCCTGCCAGTGTGTCGTCGGCTGTCCCACCGGCGCCAAGCAGAGCGTCCAGCTGTCCGTGCTTCCCGAGGCGTGCGCGGCCGGCGCGCGCATCGTGACGGGCGCCCGGGTACGGCGGATCCTCACCGACCGCGACGGACCGGCCGGTCCACGGGCCGCCGGGGTGCTGGCCCGCCGTCCGGACGGCAGCGAACTGGAGATCCTCAGCCCCTTGGTCGTGGTCGCCGCCGGGGCCCTCCACACCCCGCCGCTGCTGCGCCGCTCGGGCCTGGGCGGGCACCCGCGGCTCGGCCGCAACCTCAGCGTGCACCCCGCCATCAGCGTCGCGGGCCGCTTCGGCCAACCGGTCACCGCCTGGCAGGGCGTCCTGCAGAGCGTCGGCGTGGAACACCTGCGGGCCGACGGCATCCTCATCGAGGCGACCGCGGCGCCCCCGGGCATGAGTTCCTTCGTGCCGCCGGGGACAGGCCGTGAACTGCGGCAGGAACTCGAACAGACGGAACGGCTGGCGACCCTCGGCGCGATGATCGCCGACCGTCCCTCGGGCCGTGTCCTCGGCCGCGGCCGCCCGCTGCCGCGCTACGACCTCGCGGCGCGTGACGCGGGTCGGCTGCTGCGGGCCCAGCGGGCCATGGGGCGTCTGCTGTTCGCCGCCGGCGCCGAGGAGGTGCTGACGGGCGTCCCCAGGGCCCCGCGCGCCCGCACCCCTGCCCAGCTGGAGGCCCTGCTCGACACGGTGAGCGCGCGTCACCTGCACGTCTCAGCGTTCCACCCCACCGGTACGGTGGCGGCCGGCGCCGACCCCGAGTGGTCGCCGGCCGACCCGGAGGGGCGGTTGCGCGGTGTTCACGGTGTGGTGATCGCCGATGGTTCCGTCCTGCCGAGTTGTCCGGAGGTGAACCCCCAGCTGAGCATCATGGCAGCGGCCCTGGCCGTCACCCGGCGTCTCGTGACGCGGGCCGGCTGACGGTCCCCGGCCGACGGGCGGCGCGCCCGATGCCCGGGTCCAGCGTGTCCGCGAGCCTGCCCGACGAGGCCAGGCAGGCCACGGAACCGTCCCGGCCCCACAACCCCGCGCCGCCCGTGCCCTGCCCTCCCCGCACCAGCGGCAGCCGATCCCTCAGTCGCAGGACCACCCACACCCGACCCACAGGCCCACGTGCCCGCCGCCCCGCACCCGCACCCGCACCCGCACCCGCACCCACCGGCAGCCGATCCCCCAGTCGCAGAACCAACCTCACCCGACGCACACGCCCACGTGCCCGCCGACCGGACATGGCACGCCCCGCCCGCACCCAACGGCGGACACACCGGTCGCCGATCACCGAGGCGCAGTGCTAGAAAAGGGAGATGAGCGGACGTTCCCGCTGGCCATGGGCGGGCGCGGCGCCGCCGCCCGGCTCACGGGGGTCTTCCGATCCGTCCCGTGGCCGCAGGCTCTGGCCGCCACGCAGACGCCGTCTTTCGCCGTCCCTGAGCGTCCGCACGCTCGCCGCGCAGGTCTTCCTGCTCCAGGCGCTGATCATGCTGATCCTGGTCGTGGCGGGGGCCGCCGCCCTGGTGGTGCAGGGCCGGTACGACGCCCAGCGCACCGCCGAGGACCGTTCCCTGGCCGTGGCGGAGACGTTCGCGCACGCGCCCGGAACGGCGCTCGCCCTGCGGTCCCCGGATCCGACCGCCCGCTTGCAGCCGGCGGCGGAGCAGGTCCAGAAGGGTTCCGGCGTCGACTTCGTCAGCGTCCTCGACCGGCGCGGGATCCGGATCGTCGACACCGACCCCACCCTGATCGGCACGAAGGCCGAGGGCGTCGGCCGGGCCGCCATGGGCGAGATGTTCACCGAGACCTTCCACGGACGGCCCGGCGACGCCGTGCGGGCGGTCGTACCGGTGACGGACCCCGGCAGGCGCGTGATCGGCATGGTCGCCGCCGGGATCAAGTACGGCAACGTGGGCCAGGTGCTGAACCAGCAGGTGCCGATGCTGCTCGGCATGGCGGGGGGTGCGCTGCTGCTGGCGACCGGCGGCGCGGCGCTGGTCAGCCGCCGGCTGCTGCGGCAGACCCACGGTCTCGGCCCGGCCGAGATGACCCGGATGTACGAACATCACGACGCCGTGTTGCACGCGGTGCGCGAGGGTGTGCTGATCGTCGGCGGCGACGGACGCGTCCTGCTCGCCAACGACGAGGCGCGCCGGCTGCTGGACCTGCCCGGGGACGCCGACCAGCGGTACGTGCGGGAGCTGGGGCTGCGGCCGGGCCTGGCGCGGCTGCTGCTGTCCGCCGAGACGGCGTCCGACGAGGTCGTCCCGGCCGGGGACCGGCTGCTGGCGGTGAACACCCGGCCCACGGCCCCGTACGGCGGTGCTCAGGGGCTGGTCGCCACCTTCCGTGACACCACCGAGCTGAGGGCGCTCTCCGGGCAGGCCGAGGTGGCACGGAGCCGGCTCTCGTTCCTGTACGAGGCGGGCGTGCGGATCGGCACCACACTCGACGTACGGCGTACGGCGGAGGAGCTGTCCGAGGTGGCGGTCCCCCGCATGGCCGACTTCGTCACCGTGGAACTCCTCGACTCCGTGCTGCGCGGCGAGGAGCCCACGAGGGCGGTTCGCGAGATGCGCCGTACCGCGCTGCGCGCCTCGCAGGGCGAGCACCCCTTGCAGGCGGTTGGCGAGGTGATCCGGTTCCTGGAGGCGGACACGCCGATGGCGGCGGCGCTGCGGCGGGGCAAGGCCGTCCTGGTCTCGGACCTGCACACCGCCGAGGACTGGCGGGCGCAGGACCCCGAGGGAGCGCGGCGGGCGCTGGACTACGGCATCCACTCGCTGATCACGGTGCCGCTCCGGGCGCGCGGGGTGGTCCTCGGCATGGTGAACTTCTGGCGTGGTGCGGGCACCTCCCGGTTCGAGGAGGAGGACGTCGCCGTGGCCGAGGAACTGGTGGCCCGCGCCGCCGTCGCCATCGACAACGCCCGCCGCTACTCCCGTGAGCACGCGCTGGCCGTGACGCTGCAGCGCAATCTGCTGCCGCTGGGCCTGCCGGACCAGGGCGCACTGGAGGTCGCCTCACGTTATCTGCCGGCGGAGTCCGGCGTGGGAGGCGACTGGTTCGACGTCATCCCGCTGCCGGGTTTCCGGGTCGCGCTGGTGGTCGGGGACATCGTGGGACACGGGCTGCAGGCCGCGGTCACCATGGGACGGCTGCGCACGGCCGTGCTGAACTTCTCCTCGCTGGACCTGGCCCCGGACGAACTGCTCGGGCATCTCGACGAGATGGTGACCCGGCTGGACACCCAGACCGCGACCGCCGCCGACGACGACCAGGTACCGCTCACCGGCGCCACCTGCCTCTACGCCATCTACGACCCGGTCGGCGGGCACTGCACCCTCTCCCGCGCCGGGCACCTCGCACCCGCGGTGGTGGATCCGCAGGGCAGGGTGTCCTTCCCCGACCTTCCGCTGTCGCCGCCTCTGGGCGTGGGCGGTCACCCCTTCGAGGCCGGGGAGCTGGAGCTGCCCGAGGGCAGCCGTCTCGTCCTGTTCACCGACGGGTTGATCGAGAACCGCGGACGGGACATCGACGAGGGACTGGCGATGCTGGTCTCGGCCGTCGCGGACGCGGACCGGACGCCGGAGGAGACCTGCCGTGCCCTCGTGGAGACGATGCTGCCCGGGCATCCCAGCGACGACGTGGCGCTGCTGGTCGCCCGGACCCGGCTGCTCGACCCCGCGTGCGTCGCGACCTGGGACGTCCCGTTCGATGTGGAGGCCGTGCCCCGGGTGCGCGGCGAGGTGAGCCGGCGGCTCGCCGACTGGGGCCTGGAGGAGGCGGCGTTCGGCACGGAGCTGATCCTCAGCGAACTCCTCACCAACGCGATCCGCTACGGCGCTCCGCCCGTACGGGTGAGGCTGCTGCTGGGCCGCACCCTGGTGTGCGAGGTGGCGGACGGCAGCAACACCTCACCCCGGCTGCGGCGCGCGGCCACCACCGACGAAGGGGGCCGCGGTCTGTTCCTGGTCTCCCAGTTCGCGGACATGTGGGGCACGCGCTACGCGCCGCGGGGCAAGGTCATCTGGGCGGAGCAGCGGCTGGAGGGCGCCCGGGAACCGGACCCCTCGGCCCTCCTGGACGTGCTGGGCATCTGACGTCAGGGTCCGGCGCCGGGGGCGGGTCAGGAGAGCCAGTCCTCGTAGCGGGTGGGGGCGAGCCTGGCGTGCGGGTCGGTGAGCACGTCCCCCTTGACGACGGCGAACATGCCGGCGGTCGGATCGGTGACGACGCTGCGGTTGTCGCCCTTGCGGGACAGGGTCATGCGGCCCAGCTCGTCCAGGGTGAAGGTCTCGGGGCCCGCGATGTTGCGGATGCCGTTCAGCGGGGCACCCACGGCGACCTCCGCCACCGCGTCGGCCACGTCCTTGGCGGCGATCGGCTGGATCGGCGTGGCGGGCAGCCGGACGGTGTCGCCGTCGGTGGTCCAGGACAGGACGTCGTCCATGAACTCCATGAACTGCGTGGCCCGGACGATCGAGTACGGGACGGGACCGGCCGCGAGGATGTTCTCCTGGAGCACCTTGGCCCGGTAGTAGTCCAGCTCCGGCACCCGGTCCACGCCGACGATCGAGAGGACGACGATGTGGCCGACGCCGCCCTTGCGGGCCGAGGCCAGGAGGTTGTCCATCGAGGACTGGAAGAACGCCATGGAGTCCGCGTCGAAGGTCGGGGAGTTCGTCGTGTTGACCACCACGTCGGCTCCCCCCACGGCCGCGTCCAGCCCCTGGCCGCTGACGACGTCGACTCCGGTGGAGTGCGAGTGCGGTACCGCCTGGTGTCCCGCCGCGTTCAGATTCTTGACGACCTGCGACCCGATCAGCCCGGTACCGCCGATGACTGCGACCTTCATGACACACCTTTCTTCGGGATTACCCGAAATATGGCATATGTCATGCGGCGGGGCGCGGGGTGGGAGAGCGGGCGGGGCGGCGGGGTGACCGGTTACGACGCCTGCCCGGCACTCCGTTCGAAACTTTCCGTGGGCCCGCCGTCGCCGGGCCCGTAATATCGGTGATCTCTTGGGGGAGGTGGTCATGGGCAAGCGGCGCCCTGGCTCGCCGACGCTGGAGGAGGTGGCCGCTCACGCCGGAGTGGGCCGGGGCACGGTCTCCCGCGTCGTCAACAACGCGGCCGGCGTGAAGGAGTCGACACGCCGGGCCGTGCAGCAGGCCATCGCGGAACTGGGCTACGTGCCCAATCTCGCGGCCCGTTCACTCGCCGGGCGGCGGGCCGACGCCGTCGCGCTCGTCATGACGGAGCCGGACTGGCGGAAGTTCGCGGAGCCCTTCTTCTCCGAGATCGTCCGTTCGCTCGGCGACGCCCTGACCGACACCGGGATGCAACTGCTGCTGACCCTGGTCCGGTCGGACACCGAGCGGGAGCGGTTCCTGGAGTACGCCCGCGGCGGCCGGGTCGACGGGGTGCTGGTGATGTCCGTGCACGCCGACGACCCGCTGCCCGACATGCTCGCCGAGGCCCGGCTGCCCACCGTCCTGCTGGGCCGCCGCTCGGCCGACGAGCACGTCAGCTACGTCGACGCGGACAACGTCGGCGGCGCCCGCGGCGCGGTCACCCATCTGCTGGACAAGGGCCGGCGGACGATCGCCACGATCACCGGTCCGCTCGACATGTACGTCACCCAGTGCCGGCTGCGCGGCTACCGCGAGGCCCTGGCCCAGGCCGGGCTGGACGCCCCGGCGTCGTGGGTCGCGGAGGGTGATTTCACCGCGGAGAGCGGCCGACTGGCCATGGCCCGGCTGATCGAGCGCCACCCGGAGATCGACGGCGTGCTCGCCGCTTCGGACACCACGGCCGCCGGCGCCCTGCAGGCGCTGCGCGCGGCGGGACGCCGGGTGCCCCAGGACGTCGCCGTCATCGGTTTCGACGACTTCCCGCTGGCCGAGCGGACCGAGCCGCGGCTGACCACGGTACGGCAGCCGCTGGAGGAGATCGGGCGGGCCATGGTGCGGCTGCTGCTGGAGGAGATGGAGGAGTCGTCCGTGGCCTGGCGGCACGTGATCCTCCGTACGGAGCTGGTGGTGCGCGAATCGGCCTAGGCGGCACACCGGGAAGCGCACCTGCCGGCGGCAGCGGATCAGCCGGCCGTCGCGCCCAGCGCCTGCTCGACCTGGCGGACGCGCCACTCCTCGATGGTGTCCTGCTGCCGCCGGGCACGCTCCACCAGTGTCGCGAGCCGTGCGCTGTCCAGGCGCTCGTCGGTCGCGCTGAGCCGGCTCAGGCTCTGCCACAGGGCGACGTTGCCCTCGACAGCCAGCCGCAGCGCTTCCAGATCCAGCACGGCGCCCAAGGGGGAGGGGCGTACCAGGCGGCCGTTGGGCTTCAGCCGGCCCATCTTCTCGCCGGCCCAGCCCGCGCACACCTTGTAGCGGCGAACGGGAACACCGAGATCCCGCATGATGGCCACCAGCGTTGTCCGGTCCTGGGCGATCTGTGCCGCCACGGGGCCGAGCGCGCGGCCGAGCGCGGACGCCCGGGCGGTGCGCACCAGACTGGCGGCGCGTTCGGCGCCGACGACCGCGACGGCCAGGTGGTCGTTGAGATAGATGCCGAGCAACTTCGCGTCCACACCCTGTCCGGCGGGGTGGCGTCGGAGTGCGCGGGGTTGCGGAGGGGCGTTCATCTGCGGACTCCTTCGGTCGCTGGAGGTGCACCTGGTACGAGCGTCGGATCGTCGTGGGTCCTGGCGTGCACGTTGCCGACCGTGCCGGTCCGCCGGCTCGTCGGCCGACGTCGCCGTCACGCCAGCGGATCGTGGCCCCAGTTCATCAGGGAGTGCCGCCATCTGGTCGCCCGTACGTCGCCGGATGGTCGCTGGGCCACATGCCGGCGGATGTAGCCGACGACCGTGCGCATGTGCCGGTAGTCGTCGTCGGAGAGGTCACCCTTCTTCGTGCGCAGGATCTCCACGATCCGGCGGCCGGAGGCGTGGCCGGTGGACTCGCCTCCGTCCTTGTGCTGCCCCGCGCCGCGTGACTCGTCGGTGGCGAGCCACTTCTCCAGTCCGGCCGGTGACATGTTCACCAGCTCACGGAACGCCCCGCGGACCTCTTCACGCTCGTCGTCGTCCACGCCGGGCTCACTTCTTCTTCAGCGCGGACGGCTTGTGCACCGCGGTCCTGCCGGACTTCTCGCTGCGTACCTGGTACTGCGGGTCGTCCGGCGAGGCGTCCACCGTGCGGCCCGCGGCCTCGGTCCGCTCGGTGATCTCCTTTTCCACCTCGCCCTCGGTCTCGCTTCCGTGACTGCGCCAAGTGACGTGATCGCCCTTCTTCAGTGTCTTGCTCGCATCGCGCTTCTTCGTCATGCCGACTCTCCTTGGCACCTTGGTCAGCGGTCTGCTCCCCCTCTTCCAGCGTGGGGGTTCCCGGCCTGTTCGGCGACGCGGGGCCCTCCCCGCCCGGTGCGGCGCTCGCGGTCCGTCCGGCGCCGTAGCTGGGTCAGTCCGGTCGGCCGTCGTCCGGTGCGGCCGCGGCGCGGTCGGCCCGTCCGCCGGCGCCCAGCGTGCCCGTGGCACGCAGCGGCCGCCCGGCGTCCCAGCGGGGCAGATCGCGGCGGGCCAGCCGTAGGACCACGGGCGGCAGGGCCCAGCGCAGCGGCTGGACGAGACGCAGCCAGGCCGGGACGTAGACAGCGGTGCTGCGGCGCTCGACGGCGCGCGCCAGCCGGACGGCGACCACGTCCGCCGGACGGATGTTCCGGACCCCGGGGGGCATGCGCACGCGCAGTTCGTGCAGGGCCGTGAAGTGTTCGGCCTCCCGGATCATGTCGGTGTCCGCCCAGGCGGGATAGGCGACGCCCACCGCGATCCCCTCGTGTGCCACCTCCGCCTGCAGGGCGTGGGCGAAGGCTTCCACACCTGTCTTGGAGGCACAGTAGGCGGTCATCATCGGGGTGGCTCCGAGTGACGCGAGCGACGCCACCTGCAGGAAGTAGCCCGCCGTCGCCGTCAGATCGGGCAGGAACGCACGAGCCGTGTGGGCACTGCCGGTCAGGTTCACGTCGATGACACGGCGCCAAGAGGCAGGATCCGACGTCGCGAAAGGGCCTCCTTCGGCGATTCCCGCGTTCGCCACGACCGCCGACGGCCGACCGAGGTGTCCGCGGACCCTGCCCGCCGCATCGTCCAGCGCGGAGTGGTCCGTGACGTCGACCTCGACCGCCAGCGCCGCGGTCGGCAGGGATGCCGCCAGGGCGTCCAGTTCCGGCCCCTCATGGCCGAGAAGTGCGAGGCGCGCCCCGCGCCGGGCCAGTTCGCGCGCCAGTGCCGCTCCCAGCCCGCGTGCGGCTCCGGTGATCACGACGGTCCGGTCCTGGAGCGGGCCGGCCCTCATCCGCCGGCCCTTCGCCGGTGGGCCCGGCTCACGCCCGGCTCACCGGACGCTTCCGACGACAGTGCCTCCCGGCTGGGGGCCCCGCCCGTGGACCTCTTCCCGGCGGCCTCTTCGGGCAGTTCGAGCCAGCGGGTGGAGATGTGCACACCGTCGACCAGCCGGCCCCCCGCCGCGGCCGCGGCAGCCAGGCAGAACCGGACCCACATGTTGAGCTGGATCTCCTTCGCCAGACGCAGGTGCGAGTACAGGTGGTGCACCAGGCGGCTGCTGGCGCATGCCCAGAGCTCGATCTCGAACACCAGCAGGCCGTCGTCCTCGCGCGCGCGGAACTGCACCTGACCGGCCTCCATGTGACCGCGCAGGGTCACCAGGTGCAGCCGGTCGACGTCGCGGTGAACGACCCTGACGGGTCCGTTCCACGGTCCTGGCATCTCCACCAGCAGTTCGTCCCCGACGTCCAGGCCGTGGTCGGCGAGCTCACCGGTGTGGATGTCGACCACCTCGGACGGCACGAAGCGCTTGAAGTCGCAGCAGACCCATTCGACGAGTCGGTCGGGACCGACGTCGGCGTCGGCGATGCGCACGCGGAAAAGGCGGTGGAACAGGGGGCCCCAGCCGTCCTGTGCCCGTTGCACCCGGCTGTCGACCGCTTCGGCCGGCAGCTGCGGTGGAAGGTCCGTCTCGTCACCCCGGCACTCGCCGCCCCGGTGCAGGGGTGTCGTCTCCCACAGATAACGCCACGTGACCAGACCCGTGCCGAGCATCCACCGCGCGAGCACGGCGAGAATCCGCGGGCAGTGTGGACGCGTCATCCGTGCCCCCTAGACCGGCGAAAACCTGTTAATCGCATCAAAACGTGTATAACCATCGAAAGGGGTACTCAAAACGGCACAATGCGCAAGCAAGCGATCTGGGAGGCGCCCCATGGTGGTCCGGCTCCTGCACCGCGCGGGGGTGCGGGGTGCTCATCTGCACCTCGTCTCCCTCGCCTCCGTCGGTCTGTGCGTGACGTTGTGGGTGCGCTCGAAAACGGTCGACCAGGAGCAACGGGGGAACGCCGAGCGGCGCGCGCTCTTCGTGGGCCTGTGGCCCCCGACGCTGTGGCTGATCGGCGACTCGCTCGAAGGTTCCGAGTGAGCTCCTCGGGTGACTGGGTCTTCGGACGGCTCGACGCCACACAGGTGTGGCGGGACCTCGCGGACGCGCGCGTGAACTACTCGGCCGACGAGGTACGCCGGCCGGCCTGGAACATCGACGTCCACCGCACCGCGCTGCCTAAGGAACGACCGGGCCCGCCGGAACCGGGAGGGCCGTGGGAACAGGCCTGCCGCCTGGTCCGCGACTACGAGTTCTCGCCGCCGGAGATCGTGCGAGCGCTGTACGACCCCGCCTCGCCGCTGCTCGGCCGCGACATGCTGCTGGAGGCACGCTTCCACGGCATCCACTTCTACTGCGGTGTGCGCGTCACCGAGGTGGTGGACGAGACCCGTGAGGGTACCGGCCGCGTCTGGGGATGGGCCTACGAGACCCTGGAGGGCCACCTGGAACGCGGCAAGGCCAGGTACGAGGTGGTGAAGCGGCAGGACACCGGCGAGGTGTCGTTCGTCGTCACGTGCCATTCGCAGGGCGCCCCGACCCTGGACCGGGTCACCTCCCTCGGATGGCGCCTTTTCGGCCGCCGCACCCAACTGCGCTTCTACCGCAGGTGTGCCGCACGGCTGCGCCTGTTCGTCGAGGCCGCGCTGCGCGGCCAGGACCCGCTGCCCGGCCCTCCCCCCGCGTACGGACGCCTGGCGTGTGCGCCCTCCGACGCGAGAACGCACCGCCTGGACGCGCTGGCGCTCCACCGGGTCACCCCGGGCTGAGAGCCCGGCGGCGGGCATCACCGGGTCGGGGGCGGTGGGCGGTGCGTGTTCGGGAGCGCTCCCAGGGAAAAGGGGGCGTGCCGACAGGGCCGTCCCGACGTGCGGTTTCGAGACTTCTTCGACACCCACCCCGCACGGAGCCTTGTCAGGGACATGAACTCTCCCTACAGTCCCTGCCCAACGGAGGGAATGGGAGCGCTCCCATCCAGCTGCGCCCGGGAGCGCTCCCCAACTCCCCTCACCGTCATGGAGAGGACCCGCATGCGACCGTACAAGCACCCTGTCCGTGGAGCGCGCGGCCTGCTGGGCGCACTGCTCACCGCGCTCGCCGCCCTGGCGGCGCTGCTCACCGTGGCTCCGGCGGCCCAGGCCGACACCACGATCTGCGAACAGTACGGCTCGACGACGATCCAGGGCCGCTACGTCGTCCAGAACAACCGCTGGGGCACCACCGAGACCCAGTGCATCGGCGTCACGGACTCCGGCTTCCGCGTCACCCAGGCCGACGGCTCGGTACCGACGAACGGCGCCCCGAAGTCCTACCCGTCCGTCTACAACGGCTGTCACTACACCAACTGCTCGCCCGGAACGAACCTTCCGGCCCGGCTCAGCAGCATCTCCCGCGCACCGACCAGCATTTCCTACGGCTATGTGAGCAACGCGGTGTACGACGCCGCGTACGACATCTGGCTCGACCCCACGCCCCGCACCGACGGGGTCAACAAGACCGAGATCATGGTGTGGTTCAACAAGGTGGGCTCCATCCAGCCGGTGGGCTCCCAGGTCGGCACCGCGACCGTCGCCGGGCGTCAGTGGCAGGTGTGGTCCGGCAACAACGGCGGCAACGACGTGCTGTCCTTCGTCGCGCCGTCGGCGATCACCAGCTGGAGCTTCGACGTCATGGACTTCGTCCGGCAGGCCGTGTCCCGCGGGCTCGCGCAGGACAGCTGGTACCTGACCAGCGTGCAGGCGGGCTTCGAGCCCTGGCAGAACGGCACCGGCCTGGCCGTGACCTCCTTCTCCTCCACGGTCGACACCGGCAGCGGTGGCCCGGGCGGCCCCGGGAGCCCGACGGCCTGCAAGGTGGCGTACGGGACGAACGTCTGGCAGGGCGGCTTCACCGCCGAGGTCACCGTCACCAACACCGGCTCCTCCCCCGTCAGCGGCTGGCAACTCGCCTTCACCCTGCCCGCGGGGCAGCGGATCACCAGCGCCTGGGGCGCCGCCGTGACGCCGTCCTCGGGTGCGGTCACGGCGAGCGGTCTCGCCTACAACGCGCAGATCGCGCCCGGCGGTCAGGTGACCTTCGGATTCCAGGGCAGCTACGGCGGCACCTTCGCCAAGCCCTCCGGATTCAGTCTGAACGGGGCCGCCTGCACCACCGCGTGACCCGCACCCCCGGCGCACCGCCCGTGTAACCCACCCGCTCCGGGACCCGCTCGTCCCGCACCCGCCGATCGGGCGGGTCCCGGCTCCACCCCGCGCCGCTCCGCTCCCGACCGCTCCGGGAAAGGCCCACCCGGACGCGGTGACCCCGCGCCCGCACCGCGCCGGGAGCCGAGTACGCGCCCGTCGACCGCACCAGCCCGGTACCACCCGCAGCCCCCCACGAGGAGGACGCATGACACACCCCACCCCCCGGACACCCGCGCACCGGCTGGGACCACCGGGGCACCGACGGCGCCGGGCGGCCTCGCTGGGCGCGACGTTCGCCGCCCTGGCGCTGGGGCTCACCGGGCAGCTCACCGCGCACCCCGCCCTCGAGACCGGTGCCGACGACCCGTCCGCCGGACACAGCCACGGCACCGGCGTGACGTACACCGACGCCCCGGCGGTCCCGGCGTACTCCGGTACGACGCCCGCCCGGGGTTTACCGCCCGTCTGATCCGAATCGAAAGGAGCTGAACGTGGCTCGACGCAACAGACTGATGTCGGTGGCAGCGGCTCTGTCGACGCTGCTGGCGGCACTCGCCCTCACCCTCCTGGGGCAGACCAGCGCCCGGGCGCACGGCGTGGCGATGCTGCCCGGATCCCGCACCTACCTGTGCTACCTCGACGCGCACACGACGACCGGCGGGCTGGACCCGACCAACCCGGCGTGCCGGGACGCGCTGGCGAAGAGCGGTGCGACGGCGCTGTACAACTGGTTCGCCGTCCTCGACTCCAACGCCGGTGGCCGGGGCGCGGGTTACGTCCCGGACGGCACCCTGTGCAGTGCGGGTGACCGGTCGCCGTACGACTTCCGCGCCTACAACGCGGCCCGCTCCGACTGGCCGAGGACCCATCTGACCAGCGGGGCGACGATCCAGGCGCAGTACAGCAACTGGGCGGCGCACCCGGGCGACTTCCGGGTCTACGTGACCAAGCAGGGCTGGTCGCCCACGTCCGTGCTGCGCTGGGCGGACCTGGACCTGATCCAGACGGTCACCAATCCGCCGCAGCAGGGGTCGCCGGGCACGGACGGCGGCCACTACTACTGGGACCTGAAGCTGCCCTCCGGGCGGTCCGGTGACGCCCTGCTGTTCATCCAGTGGGTCCGCTCGGACAGCCAGGAGAACTTCTTCTCCTGCTCGGACATCGTCTTCGACGGCGGCCACGGCGAGGTCACCGGCATCCGCACCTCCGGCGGTACGCCGACGCCCACGCCCACGCCGACACCCACGGACCCGCACACCGGTTCCTGCATGGCCACGTACTCCGTCGTGAACTCCTGGAGCGGTGGCTTCCAGGCCTCCGTCGAGGTCATGAACCACGGCACGGCGCCGCTCGACGGGTGGGCCGTGGCCTGGCAGCCCGGGGCCGGCACCAGGATCAGCAGCCTGTGGAACGGCACGCTGTCCACCGGTACCGACGGCACGGTCACGGTCCGCAACGCGGACCACAACCGGGTCGTACCCGCCGACGGCAGTGTCACCTTCGGCTTCACCGCCACATCGACCGGCAACAACGTCCCCGCCGGCTCCATCGGCTGCGTCACGTCACAAGGCACCACCTGACGCATACGGCCCGCCGCCTCCCCGGCCGGTTCCGGGGAGGCGGCGGGCGTCCGACGGGTACCGCTCCGGCGCCGCCCGGGAAAAGCACGGGCCCGCCCGGGAGAAACACGACCTGGCACTGGCGGACCCGGGCCCTGTCGGACGACCATGGCACGCATGAGTGATCAACCCGCACGCTGGAGCCAGGCAACCGTCTACCCCGACATGTGGGTCGACCCCGCGGACGATCCCCGACACAGCGAAGGATCGGGTCCGGAGGGGGAGCTCGCGACGCTGGAGGACTTCCTGACGGGGTACCGCACGACCCTGCGCATGAAATGCGAGGGCCTCGACCCGGAGCAGCTCGCCCGCCGGTCGGTCCCGCCGTCGACGATGTCGCTGCTCGGCCTGCTGCGCCACCTGGCGGAGGTGGAGCGGGACTGGCGGGGCTGGATCAGCGACGGTGATCCATTGCCGAAGCTGTACGGCGAGCCTGACGGGGACTTCCACGGAGCCGTCGCCGAACAGGCCGTGGTCGACGCCGCGTACGCCGATCTGGCGCGCGAGCAGGCGGCGACCGACGCCGCGCTGGCCGAGCACCCGGATCTGGGCGAGCGGCTGGGGAAGGACAGGATCGCGGTGCGCGAGCTGCTGGTGCACAGGATCGAGGAGTACGCCCGTCACTGCGGGCACGCCGATCTGCTGCGCGAGTGCGTCGACGGACGGGTGGGCCAGTGACTCGGGCCGTCCGCGGCCGGCGAGGTCCCGCGGGTCGTACGGCATGACGGCCTCGGTGCCGCACGAGCCGAGCGAGCCGGCGCACGGCTCCCCCTGAGCCGGGCGCCCCGTCAGGA
This sequence comes from Streptomyces flaveolus, assembly GCF_000716535.1. Classification (GTDB taxonomy): domain Bacteria; phylum Actinomycetota; class Actinomycetes; order Streptomycetales; family Streptomycetaceae; genus Streptomyces; species Streptomyces flaveolus_A. The sequence goes on from NZ_JNWV01000023.1 coordinate 205,075, forward strand.
GCCCGGCTCAGGAGGTGTCCGCCGTCGACTTCGCCGACACGTTCCACGGGACGGTGTACGTGATGCGTGTCAGGTCGGTCATGAGGGAGTCCAGCCAGGCCACGGTCGCGTAGTAGCGGCGGGGGGCGCCGGGCGGCTCGGCGGTGAGGCCGGGGAGGGCCGGATCGATCAGCGGTGTCGCCGCGACGGGGGTGTCGTCCCCCGGGTCCAGTGCCGCCGAGACCAGCAGCATCCGGCCCGCCACCCGCTCCCCCAGCATGCCGGCCGACTGGGCCGCCGCCGGACTCAGCGGGGTGAGCGGCGGCTCCAGCAGCCGTGCCGAGCCCCACAGGGTGTGATGCCCGGCGATCAGTGTCGCCTGCCAGTCCACGACGGGGGGCCGCACGCGGCGCCCGCTGCCCCCGAAGGGCGGCGTCGGCTCGCTCTGCACCTGCGCGTACGCCGACTCGGCGAGGACGATGGCCCGTTGCAGGCACCGGTGATGGGACGCCCTGGACAGCGGCGGCGACACCGTGCCGCACGCCACCGAGGCGCTGGTGGCGACGACGATCTCCGCGGCCCTGCGCAGCAGTTCCGCGGCCGTGCGGCGCAGCTCCTCGTGGCCGCCCCGGGGCCAGGCCAGCACGCCGAAGACCGCGCCGATCGCACTGCCGATGAGCACGTTCAGCACGCGGACCTCCGCCAGCCGCCAGGTCGGCGGCGCGAGCTGCGCGAAGACCAGCGCCACGAGCACGGTGAACAGTCCCTGCGCCCAGCCCACCCCCCTGACCGGCCCCACCGTGAAGCCGAGCAGCATCCACAGCGGCAGGAGGACGGCGTACACGGTCGTGTCGGAGCCCGCGAACACCAGGACCCCGGCGCTCAGCAGGGCCCCGGCCAGCGTGCCGGCGAGCGCGAGGCGGATGGTGCTCCAGGTCTCGCCCATGGTGGTGCGGGTCAGGGTGAGGGTCGCCAGCATCGCCCAGAACCCGTGCGGCAGTGTGTCCACCCCGGCCACGAGCCGGGCCGCCGTCAGGGCGAGGGCGATGCGCACCGCGTTCTGGAAGAACACCGAGCGGCGCCCGGCATGGCCGCGCAGCCGGTGCCACCACAGGACGGGGGCCCAGGCGGTGGCGTACCAGAACCGGTCGGGCTGCAGTTCCACCGAGGTGTGCCGGCCCCGCACCGCCAGATCGGCCGCCGTGCCCATGGCCAGCGCCGCGTCGGCGATCTCCAGCACGGCGGCGTGGCAGCGCAGGACGGCGGGCGGGAGGCAGGCGTCGGCCGGGGTGGCAGGTGGGCCCGCGGACACGGCGGACAGCTCGGCGCGTGCCGCGGTCAGCTCCTTCTGCTGTGCCGCGGGGGACGTCCCGGTCCGCAGACAGCTCGTGGTCGCCGTGGCCGTGCGCGCCACCGCCCCCAGTACGGCGGTCACCTCGGGTGCCGTGCCCCGCTCCGGCAGGGCGGGCAGCTCGGCCAGTCTGCCGAGCAGGGTGCGGGTGGCCAGGCCGGTGTGGGCCAGCGCGCGATCACGTACCCCGGGGCCCGCCGGCCGCTCCGCCTCGGGCACGCTGAGCGACCGCAGCGACTGGCTCGTCTCCAGGGCCGCCAGGATGTCGGTGCCGGACAGGGCGCCCCGGTGTGCCGCGAGCTTCGCCGCGCACCGCTCGGCGACCACGGCCGCCCGGGCGACCCGCTCCCGGTACGACGGCGGGGCGGGCTCCCGGAAGAGCAGCGCCTCGGCCGCGACGAACAGGGCCAGCCCCGTCGTCGTACCGATCAGCCGATCGCCGAGCGAGCCGGGGTCGTACGGCGGGAAGGAGGGGAGGATGTAGAGGAGTTGGAGGCCCGGCGCCGCGCCCGCCGGGCGGGGTCCGCCGACGGCGGCGAAGGCCAGCGCGAAGCCGACCACCAGCATGCCGACGACCGCGCTCCAGGTACGCACCGACAGATAGGTACCGGCGGCCACCAGCACCCAGCACACCGGCAGCAGGCGCGCCAGCACCGCCGCGCGCTGCCGCCCGTTGCCGGGGATCCTGGCCAGTCCGCCGAGCGCGACGACGGTGAACAGCGCGTAGGTGGCCGCCACGGGGCGGTCGAAGCCGTAGCGGAAGGCGTAGAAGCCGGCCGCGGCCACGAGTGTCACCCGCAGCGCACGACGGCCGGAGGCGGCGTAGGCCGCCGGGAGCCGGGCACCTCGCTCACCCCACACCCCTACAGAATCACCCACCGCAGGGCATCCGGCACCTTTGTGGTCAGGCGGCGACGCGGGGGGGATCAGTGCCCGGCGGCAGCGCCGGACGGTCTCCGGCGCCCGGGTGGACAGCGCACCGAGTCAGCCGGGGCCGCGAGAACAAGGACGCGAAAACAGAGGCGCGAAACAGAGATGCAAAAACAAAGGCAAGGAGTATGCGCTCCTCGCCACTCTCAACTTATAGCGCACCGGGGGGCTTGCGGCAAGGCCCCCGTCGTACCGCAGAATTGCCGGCCGAGGCCAGGAAGCTGCGGAAATGGGTGATTGACCAAGTGCGTGTTCTTTTGTCGACGTATGGGTCGCGCGGGGACGTGGAACCCCTGGCGGGACTCGCGGCGCGGTTGCGGGGGCTCGGCGCGGAGGTGCGGGTGTGCGCGCCGCCGGACGAGGACTTCGCGCAGCGGCTGGCCGACGTCGGCGTCCCGCTGATCCCGGTCGGCCCGTCGGCGCGCGCGCTGACGAAGGCGGCGCCCCCGGCCTCGTCCCTGCCCCGGCGCGCGGCCGAGCTGATCGCCGGTCAGCGGGAGACGGTCACCGCGGCGGCGGAGGGCTGCGACGTGCTGGTGGCGACCGGCGTGCTGCCCGCCGCGGCCGGCGCGCTGTCGGTGGCGGAGAAGCTCGGTGTCCGTGCGGTGTCCGTGACCTTCCAGCAGCTCACACTGCCCGCGCCGCACCGCCGGCCGCTGGCGTACCCGGGCCGCCCGCTCCCGCCGGAGGTGACCGACAACGAGGTGCTGTGGGACCTGGACGCCCAGAGCGTCGACGCGCTGTTCGGTGAGGCCCTCAACACGAACCGGGCGTCGGCCGGCCTGCCCCCGGTGAAGAACGTGCGCGACTACGTCATCGGCGACCGGCCGTGGCTGGCGACGGACCCGGTGCTGGACCCCTGGCGGAAGAGCCCGGACCTCGACGTCGTCCAGACCGGCGCGTGGCTCCTGCCCGACGAACGCCCGCTGCCGGCCGGCCTGGTGGAGTTCCTGGAGGCCGGCACGCCACCGGTGTACGTGGGTTTCGGCAGCATGCCGCTGCACGCGGCGGCGGACATCGGCGAGGTCGCCGTCGAGGCGGTCCGCGCGCAGGGGCGGCGCGCGGTGCTGGCCCGGGGCTGGGCCGGTCTGTCCCCGGTCGACGACCGGGACGACTGCTTCGTCGTCGGCGAGGTCAACCAGCAGGCGCTGTTCGGCCGGGTGGCCGCCGTCGTGCACCACGGCGGCGCCGGTACGACGACGACCGCGGCGCGGGCCGGCGCTCCCCAGGTGGTCGTGCCCCAGCTCGCGGACCAGCCGTACTGGGCGGCCCGGGTGGCGGAGTTGGGCATCGGCGCGGCGCACGACGGTCCCGCGCCGACGTTCGCGTCCCTGTCGGCCGCTCTCCGCACGGCCCTCGCCCCGGAGACCCGCGCTCGAGCGGCGGGCGTGGCCGGCCGCGTCCGCACCGACGGGGCGTCGGTGGCCGCGCGGCTGCTGCTCGACGCGCACGGCTGAGCCCGTCGACCGGAACCGGGAGAGCGGCCACGCGGCACGCGGAGCGCCGCGCCGCCGCATTCCTCGCCCCGTCCCACCGCCCTGCCGCGTGCCACGGCCGCAACCGGCCTCACAAGGAGCCCCTGACGTGAAACTTCCCCTGCCCACCCGTGCCTTCGACCTCCCCGACCGTCTCGCCGCGAAGGCCGATCCGACGCTGATCGCCGACGACGAACGGCACTTCGCGGCCATCGCGGAGTGCCTCGAGGAGTCCATCGCCGACCTCTCCGACCGTGTCGACGCCGAGCGCAGGGCGCCGGGCGGCAAGGGCCGGCAGGCGATGGACCGGGACGCCGAGATCCACCGGCTGACCAGTCGCCTGCGCGCCCTGCGCCGCCACGGACTGGACCTGTGCCTCGGACGCATGGTCGGCGCGGACAGCCAGGAGCCCGTCTACGTCGGCCGGCTCGGGCTCACCGACAGCGCGGGCCGCCGGCTGCTGGTCGACTGGCGCTCCCCGGCGGCCGAGCCGTTCTTCGGCGCCACCCACGCCAACCCGATGGGTCTGGTGAGCCGCCGCAGGTACCGCTGGACCGACGGCCGGATCACCGACTACTGGGACGAGGTGTTCACCCCGGACGGGCTGGTCGGGCACGCCGCGCTGGACGACCAGTCCGCGTTCATCGCCAGTCTGGGCGGCAGCCGGTCGCCGCGGATGCGGGACGTGCTCGGCACCATCCAGGCCGACCAGGACGCCGTGATCCGGGCGGGTTCGCGCGGCGCACTCGTCGTGGACGGCGGTCCGGGCACGGGGAAGACCGTGGTCGCCCTGCACCGCTCCGCCTACCTGCTGCACTCCGACCCGCGGCTGGGGCACCGCCGGGGCGGTGTCCTGTTCGTCGGTCCGCACCGGCCGTACCTGGCCTACGTCGCCGATGTCCTGCCCAGCCTCGGCGAGGAGGGCGTGCAGACCTGCATCCTGCGGGACCTGGTCGCCGAGGGTGCCGCGGCCGTGGCCGAGGCCGATCCCGAGGTGGCCCGGCTGAAGTCGTCCGCGGACATGGTCAAGGCGATCGAGAAGGCCGTCAGGTTCTACGAGGAGCCGCCCGCCGAGGGGATGACGGTCACCACCCACTGGTCCGGCATCCGGCTGACCGCCGACGACTGGGCCGTGGCGTTCGACGCGGCGGAACCCGGAACCCCGCACAACGAGGCGCGCGAGCAGGTGTGGGAGGAACTGCTCACGATCCTGGTGGACAAGCACGACGGTGACGCCCCGCCCGAGCTGCTGCGCAGGTCGCTGCTGCGGAACAGGGAGCTGCGCACGGCCTTCGGCCGCGCCTGGCCGCTGCTGGAGGCGGCCGACCTCGTCGGAGACCTGTGGTCGGTACCGGCCTACCTGCGGATGTGCGCTCCGTGGCTCGGCCGCGAGGAGGTGCGGCTGTTGCAGCGCGCGGAGGCCCAGGCCTGGACGGTGTCCGACCTGCCGCTCCTGGACGCGGCACGGCAGCGGCTCGGCGACCCGGAGACGGCCCGGCGCAAGCGCCGCCACGCTGCCGCCGTAGCCGCCGAACGCGAGCGCATGGACAGGGTCGTCGACAACCTGCTGCAAGCCCACACCTACGACGACGGCGAAGGTGTGCTGGTCATGCTGCACGGGCAGGACATGCGCAACTCCCTGGTCGACGACAATGCCCTGCCCACCGCCGACCCCGACCTGCTCGCCGGGCCGTTCGCGCACGTCGTGGTGGACGAGGCGCAGGAACTGACCGACGCGGAGTGGCAGATGCTGCTCCTGCGGTGCCCGTCCCGGAGCTTCACCATCGTCGGGGACCGCGCCCAGGCCCGGCACGGGTTCACCGAGTCGTGGCAGGAGCGGCTGGCCCGGGTGGGGTTCGACCGGATCCGCCTTGCGTCCCTGACGGTCAACTACCGCACCCCGGAGGAGATCATGACGGAGGCCGAGCCGGTCATCCGGGCGGTGCTGCCGGACGCCAACGTGCCGACGTCCATCCGCAGCAACGGCGTCCCCGTCGTCCACGGGTCCGTTACGGACCTGCGCTCGATCCTCGACACCTGGCTCGCCGCACACGCCGACGGGACCGCCTGTGTCATCGGCGATCCCGCGTTCCGGCCGACCGCCCGCGTCCGCTCCCTGACGCCGGAGCTGTCGAAGGGACTCGAATTCGACCTGGTCGTCCTCGTCGACCCGGACAGGTTCGGCGAGGGCGTCGAAGGAGCGGTCGACCACTATGTCGCGATGACCCGGGCCACCCGGCAACTGGTCGTCCTCACGAGCCCCTGACGTCAGTCGGCGCAGGTCGGTACGCCGTCCAGCCAGGCCGGGCCCTGGATGTAGATGTTGGTCACCCAGGCGCGGTAGTCGGGGAGGTAGGACCAGGCGTCGTTGGTGTAGCCCTCGGCGGTGACGACTTCCGCGTGCTTCTGGCAGGCGACGCGGACGGTCGTCGGGCCGGGGAAGGCGTAGACGCGGGCGGCCCGGAGGGAGGGCTGGGCCTTGGTCCAGACGCCGGTGCCCCAGGTGCGGAAGACCGGGCCTTCGACGGTACCGGTGTTGACGCGGACGGCGCCGAAGTAGTCGCCCCCGAGCCGGACGTCACTGACCATCAGCTTGGTGCCGGACTGCCGGGCCTCCACCATCTTCCCGGCGCCGAGGTAGATGGTGATGTGGTGCAGGTGCGCGGAGGTGCCGTAGGCGAGCAGGTCACCGGGGCGCAGCGGGGCGAGGCCGTCGGCGGCGGTGAAGCGGGCGGCGGTGCGGTGGGTGTAGTACTGGGCGCTGGCGTCGCCGTTGAGGATGTCGGCGCCGGTGGCCTGGGCGTAGGCGTAGCGGACGAGTCCGGAGCAGTCGAAGCCGAGGCGTTCGGGGTCGTGTTCGCTGGCCGGGTCGGTCGGGTCCTTCTGGCCGTAGGTGGGGCCGGGCCGGGTGCCGTGGCCGCCGCCCCAGGTGTACCAGACACCGGCCGCGACCTGTGCGCAGGCGGTGTCGACGGCCCGTTCGGCCGCGGCCGAGGCGCCCGGGGCGAGGACGCCGCAGGTGCCGTCCGCCGCCCCGGCCGGCCGTGATTGCCGGTCGGCGGCGTTCGCCGAGGCGGTGAGGAGGAGAGTTGTCAGCAGGGCGATGAGTGTGCCGATGACGCCGGTTCGCCGCAGCATACCGGGACCCCCGTTTCCTGGTCTGGTCGTGAGAGGTGGTGCGGTGCACAGCCTTCCCGGGCGCGGTGGGCCCGGGAAGGATGCCGCGCGGGCCTCCTGCGACGGGCAACGGGAAACGCTCGGGAAACCCCTGTTGAGCTGGGGGGTTGTTCAGTGTTCCGGGCAGGCGGAGGCGACGGGCTCGGGCTCGCCGGGGAGCAGGGCGCGGCGGGTCGCCGGGTCCGTCGCCCGGTCCAGGCGGCAGATCTGGGCGAGCCGGGCTCCGGTGTCGAGGTTCCACAGGCGTACCGTGCCGTCGGTTCCGCTGCTCGCCACCGTCCGCCCGTCGGGTGCGAAGGTCACGCCCCACACGGCGTCGGTGTGCCCGGTGAGCGTGGCCCACAGCCGTCGTCCGGGCACGTCCCACAGCCGCACCGTGCGGTCGGTGCCGCTGCTGGCGAGCAGCCGGCCGTCCGGTGAGAACGCCAGGCCGCGCACCGAACCGGTGTGGCCCGTCAGGGAGTCGAGGAGCCGGTGCCGTGCCACGTCCCAGAGCCGTACGGTGCCGTCGTTGCCGGAGCTGGCGAGGGTGCGGCCGTCGGGGCTGAAGGCGACGCTGCGGACGGCGCCGGTGTGGCCGGTGAGGTCGGCCAGCGGACGGTGGGTGCCCGCGTCCCACAGACGGACCGTCAGGTCGTCGCCGGCGCTGGCCAGGACGCGCCCGTCGGGGCTGAAGGCGACGTCGTTGACGTAGTCGGTGTGGCCGGTGAGGACGGCGGGCCGGTGGTGACCGGTGACGTCCTGGAGGCGCAGGGTGCGGTCGGCGCCCGCGGAGGCGAGGGTGCGGCCGTCGGGCGCGAACGCCACCGCGAACACGGCTCCCTGGTGGCCGCCGGGCAGGGTGCGCGGGCGGCGGGCGGCCAGGTCCCACAGCGTCACCGTGCCGTCGGAGCCGGCCGAGGCGAGGGCGGTGCCGTCCGGGGCGAACGCCACGGTGGTGACGCTGCCGTGGGGTGCCGTCAGCGTCACGGGGGTGCCGCGGCGCCGGGCCGGGTCCCACAGCCGTACGGTGTGGTCGGCGTCCGCGGTGGCCAGCAGCCGCCCGTCCGGGCGGTAGGCGACGGCGGAGACCTCCGTGAACGGGCGGGCGGCCAGGATGCGGCGGCGCAGGTCCCACAGGACCACGGACTGGTCGAACCCGCCGGTGGCGAGCAGGGTGCCGGTGCTGTCGACGGCCACGGACATCACGTAGTCGGTGTGTCCGGTGAGGGTGGTGACGAGCCGGCCGGCACGGACGTCCCAGAGCCTGGTGGTGCCGTCCCCGCTCGCGCTGATCACGGTGGTGCCGTCGGGGGTGTAGGCGACGGCGTTGACGTCGTCGCTGTGTCCGGTGAGCGTCGCGGTGAGCCGGCGGCGGCCGACGTCCCACAGCCTGACCGTGCGGTCCACTCCCCCACTGGCCAGGCCGTGGCCGTCGGGGGCGAACGCCAGGCCGAGCACGCCGTCGGTGTGACCGCGCAGGACGGCCAGTCGCTCGCCCCGGCCGGGGTCCCACAGCCGTACGGTCCGGTCGGTGCCGGCCGAGGCGAGCGTCCTGCCGTCCGGGGCGAACGCGAGCGCGTCGACCTGGCCGGAGTGTCCGGTGAGGCGGGCCGTCCGGCGCGGGCTCCCGGCGGTGTCCCAGAGCTGGACGGCTCCGTCGGCGGCGGCCACGGCCAGGGTGTGGCCGCGCGGGTCGAAGGCGACCGCGCGGGCCGCGCCGGTGCCCGGGAGGAGGCTGGTGCGGCCGGGGCGGCCCGGTGACCACAGCCGTACCGGTCCGCCGGTCGACGTGACGGCGAGGGTACGGCCGTCCGGGCCGAAGGCGAGGGCGCGGATCCGGCCGGGGACGGCGAGCGTCGCGGTCGTGCGGCGGTCGGTCAGGCGCCGCAGCCGGACCGTGCCGTCCGAGCTGCCGGTGGCCAGCGATCGTCCGCCGGGCGCGAAGGCGACCGTGTTGACCGGTCCGCGGTGGCCGCCGAGCCGTGCCGCGAACGGTTCGGCCTGGGTGCTCAGCAGGGCGCCGCGGGTCATGGCGGTGGGTTCGGTGCGGTAGGCCTCGGCGGCGAGCAGCATGGAGGCCTCGGGGCGGCCGCCGGCGAGCAGGGTGGACCGGACGGCGAGGGCCTGGGAGCGGGCGAGGCGTTCCTGGGCGAGCGCGTCGGCGCGTTGCCGGTGGGCGACGCCGCCGGCGGCCAGGGCGCAGCCGAGCAGGACGACGAGGGCGGCCACCATCGTCTGCCGCAGCCGGGTCTGACGTCGTGCCTGACGCCGCCGGGCTTCCTCCTCCGCCTCGCCGGCGCGCAGGAACGCCTCTTCGACGGGGTCCGGCGGGCCGAGGCCGTCCGGCTCCTCGGCCCAGGACCGTACGGTGTCCAGTCGTGTGCCGCGGTAGAGCGCCGACGGGTCGCGGCCCTCGCGTTCCCACGCGGCGGCGGCGAGGGCGAGTTGCTGGCGGGCGAGCAGGCCGGCCCGGTCGGCGCTGATCCACTCCCGCAGCCGGGGCCAGCTGTGCAGCAGGGCCTCGTGCGTGATCTCGACGGTGTCGCTGTCGACGGTGACGAGCCGGGCGCGGACGAAGACGTCGAGCGCGGTGTCGGCGCCCTCGGCGCCGGCCAGTTGCGTCATGAGGGCGGCACGGCCGACCCGGCGGCGGGTGGCGCCGGTGCCGTCGGAGACCTGCACCAGCCGGGACAGGATGCGCCGGATGGTCCGCTGCTCGGCGGGGTAGAGCTGGGCGAAGGCGTCCTCGGCGGTGCGGGCCACGGCTCCCTGGATGCCGCCCGTGCTCTCGTACCCGGCGACGGTCAGCGTGTCCGTCTCGCGGTGCCGCCAAGTGGCCAGCAGGGCGTGGGAGATGAGGGGGAGCGCGCCGGAGGGGACGGCTTGCGCGCCGGGTGCGCCGGTCAGTCCGGCGTCCCGCAGCAGCAGCGGGACCAGGCCGGGTTCCAGGGTGACACCGGCGAGTTCGGCGGGGCGGGTGATGGACTCGGTCAGCTCCGCCGTGGTCATCGGAGGCAGGACGTGGAGGCCTTCGGTGAAGACGGGGGCGAGTTCCGGCAGGTCGAGACATCGGCCGGAGAAGTCGGCGCGCAGGCCGAGGACGACCACCGCGGGATCGTGGCCGGGGGACGGCGCGGGCGCGGCGAGCGCGCACAGCACGCGGGCGAAGGTACGGCGCTGTGTCTGGTCGGCGCAGAGGGTGAACAGTTCCTCCAACTGGTCGACGAGCAGCACGAGCCGGGGCGGTGGGGGTGGCCGGCGTCCGGCCGGGGCCGTGTCCGCGCGGGTCCGGACGGCGGTGAGCAGGGTCTCGGGCCGCTCGCCCAGCCGTTCGGCGGTGAGGTCCAGGTCGCCGCCGAGGACCTTGGCGGTGCGTTCCAGCAGCTCGTCCAACGGGTGGGCGGTCGGTGTGCAGGTGACGACCGGCCAGCGGTCGGCACCCGCCATCGGGAAGCCGCCGGGCCGCCGGAGAGCGGGCACGAGACCGGCGTTGAGCAGGGACGACTTGCCGGCGCCCGAGGGGGCGACGAGCAGCAGCGGCCCCTCGCCGACCCTGCCGAAGACCCGCTCCACGAGCGCCGCCGTGGCCCGCTCCCGGCCGAAGAAGCGGCCGGCGTCCTGCGTGGTGAACGGCGACAGGCCCGGGTAGGGGCAGGCGGGGCCGGTGTCATCGGGTGCGCGGCCGGTGACGGCGGGGACGCGGCCGATCGCATCGGCGGCGCCGGGTTCCGCCGTGCGCGGTGATGCCACCAGGCGCAGCAACTCGCCGTCGGCGCGCAGGATCTGGTCGCAGCGGCGGGCGACGTCGACGGTGGCGCGCTTCGCGCCGGTCTCGATCTTGCTCAAGTACCCCTTGCTGTAGTGGGTCTGTCTGGCCAGGTCGGCGAGCGACAGACCGCGCTGCTGCCTCAGTCGGCGTAGTTGTGCGGGGAAGGACGGTGTGGTCGGCACCGTCCGCTCCCCGTCGTTCTCGTTCCGGTTGCCGGTGTCGGCTCCCTCGTGCGGCTCCCCCAAGGCGTCCCCCATGGCAAGCGTGCCCAGGCCGTGAGACGGCGGGAGCCCAGGCTACTGCCGGGGTGTGACAGGTGGCCCAGCCATGTGTGCGGACTGGCCGAAAACGAGCTTCCGGAACCGCGGGCGCGGTTCCGGAAGCTTCCCCCGTGTGTTGCCCGGTCAGCCGTGGGTGGAGCGACGGCGGGCCGGGGTCCGTGGCCTCGCGCGCCGGTCGTCGCCGGACGGCCGGCTCCGGGTCACGGCCGGTAGAGGACGATGGAGTTGATCGGCGTGAGGTCGGCGTAGACGCCGGTCCCCGCGGGGATGCGGTCGCCGCAGCCGGTGCCGTTGTAGCCCGTGCACAGGCTCGCGGTCGCGCCGCCGTACTGGTTGTTGAGGACCCAGTGCCAGCCGACCTGGTTGCGGAGGTTGTGCGGTCCGTAGCTGTAGAGGGCCAGGCTCGGCGACTGCGCCGGGTCCTGGTTCTGCGGGTAGACGCACACCGCCCCGTCCGGGCAGCCGGCCCAGGGGTCGGCGGCCGGCTCGGCGTGGGCCGCGCCGCTCACCGCCAGCACCGCCGCCGCGGCGGTCGCGAACGCGGCGGCTCCGCGAATCATCTTGCGCATGGTTCCCCCTTGCGATTCTCCTGCGTCGTCGCAGGTCGTGCCTGGTGTTGACGGCATCACGTTCCCGCCCCGGCCGGTCGGGGTCGACGGGTTTCCCGTCGCCCATCGCTTCCGTGGGCGGGAAACCGTGTATGACCAGCGGGGGGAGGAGCGGTGGGCAACCGTGCTCGCCGGTCGTACACCGGCTCCCGCACCGGCACACTCCCTGGGCGCGGGCTTGTGCGACGAGGTCCCGGGCTGGTGGCCCCGGCGGATTCCGAAAGGCCGCTCAGCGGCTTCCCCGGCGGCATTGGGTTGCCCGAACGGGCAACGGAAGCGCTTTCGCGTGACCGATGTCACGATTGACCGTGTCCGGCCCCTTTCTTTAACCGGCCGGTAAATTAACAGACTGTAAAAGGACGCCTCGCTGGGCCATCCACACAGTAGGGCGAGAGGCCATCCGGGGCGATGGTTGACAACGTTGGACCTGGACAGATAGCGTTTCTGCCTGCTATGGGCACCTAATCTTTATTCGGTACTTACAAGCAAAGACGCGAACATCCGAGCCAAACTCAGCCATAAAATTGGCCGAAATCATTCGGGTACATCGATGCGATACTCCTCGCCGCCGGTCAGAGGCCATTCTGTCCGAGTCTGGGCCGACCCGGCGCGCCGCCTTTGTGACAGTGCCGTCGCATTACAAACTCTCCACTCAACGTCGTACGACGTCGCCTCGCCATGGGGAAACGGGGCGCCACCTCGCTCGAAAAAATGAATCTAGGGGGAACCTCGATGCACCTTTTCGGCCGTACGCGAGAACTGCAGGCCTTGGGTGAGGCGTTCACTGACAGCGCGCGGGGGAACGGCCGTCTCGTGATCATCACGGGTGGCCCCGGATCCGGCAAGACCCAGCTGCTGCATGAATTCCTCACCACGCTGAACAGCACCGGCGCGCGCATACTGACCGGTACTGCCGGTTCGGCCGAACGAGATCAGCCGATGAGCCTGGCCGGGCAATTGCTGCGCAACGCCGAGGCGGAGTGCGCGATATCACACCATGCCCCGTCGGCGGAGCACGCCTCGGCGCACGTCCGACGTCCCGCCGCCCCCGGGCACTGGCCCGTCGGCGCGGCCCCCGACCACGAGACCACGGTCGAAACGCTCCTGCGTCTCGCCGGTGGCGACCGGCCTCTGGTCATCGCCGTGGACGACGCCCACGCCATGGACCGGGCCTCACTGCAGACGATCGTCCACCTGCTGCACCGCAGCCGCTTCCGGCGCATGCTCGTGGTGTGCGCCACGTCAGGGCACTTAGGCGAGACCCGCTCGCCCGCGCACACGGAGCTGCTGCGCCAACCGCACCGACGCGTACGCCTGGCGCCCCTGTCGGAGGCGAGCGTCGGCGAACTGCTCGCCGCACAGGCCGGCCGGGCCCTGCCCGGACACATCCGCGACGCCTACCACCGGGCCACCGCGGGCAGCCCGCTCCTCGTCCACGCCCTGCTGGACGACAGCACCCACTTCGCCCCCGAGATCGGCCCGCCCGTCGCCGGCGCCGCCTACCGCCAGGCGGTGCTGTCCCTGCTGCACCGCGGCGAGCCCGGCCACGTCGGGGTGGCCCGGGCACTGGCCGCGCTCGGCTCCCTCGCGGCGACCGTCCCCGTGGGAGAGCTGACCGGCACCACACCGGCCGGCACCCAGGAAGCCGTCGACGCCCTCAACTCCTCGGGCCTGCTGGACGGTCACGTCTTCCGGCACCCGACCGCCGCCGCCGCGGTGCTGGAGGACATGGACGTCGTCGCCCGCACCCGGCTGCACGGCCGGATCGCCCACCTGCTGTACCGTTCCGGCGCGCCCGTCGTCGACGTGGCGCGCAACCTCCGACTCGCGGACCTCGTCCCGGCGGGCTGGGGCGCGGGCATCCTGCGCACCGCCGCGGAACAGGCGCTGGCGGCGGACGACGTGGAGCGCTGCACCGACTACCTCGGTCTGGTCCTGCGCGACTGCACCGACGAGCGGGAACGCCACGCGCTGTCGGTGGCACTCGCCCGCGCGGAGTGGCGCACCAACCCGGCGGCCGCCGCCCCCCACTTGGAGCCGTTGCGCGAGGCCGCGCTCGCCGGCGAACTGAGCATGCGGGACACCGCCACCGTCCTGCGGTACCTGCTCTGGCAGGGCGACACCGAACTGGCCGCCCAGGCCGTCGCCACCCTCGTCCACGCACAGTCGCCCGCCGACGCCCAGATCGTCGCCGAGGTGGAGTTCGTCCGGCAGTGGTTCTACGGCGTGGCGCTCCCCGGCAAGGGCTCCCCCGTGGCCGGTCTCGACCCGCGCCGCCGGCAGCCGCACACCGGTGCCGGCGGACTGGCCGCCCGGGTGGCCGCGCTGATCGGCGGTGAGGCCACCGACGACTCCGCGGCGGCCGTCGCCCAGGCCCTCCAGGGCCACCAACTGGACCATCTCAATCTGGAGTTGGTCGCCATGTCGCTGCTCGCGGTCGCCCACGCGGACCGGCCCGCGATCGCCGCCGAGGCCTGCGACGCGCTGCTCGAGCGCGCCGTCGAACGCCGGGCGACGACCTGGCAGGCCCTGCTCGGCAGCATCCGGGCGGAGATCGCCCTGCTCCAGGGGGACGTGACCACCGCGTCGCAGGGCGCGCTCGCCGCGCTCGGCACCCTGCGCGCCGAGAGCTGGGGGGTTCTCATCGGCCTCCCGCTGTCGACGGCGGTCTCCGCGCACACCGCCATGGGCTCCTACGACGAGGCCGAGGAACTGCTCAAACAGGACGTGCCCGAACCGATGTTCCGCACCGTGTTCGGCATCCAGTACCTGCGCGCCCGCGGTCACCACTTCCTCGCCACCGACCGGCCCTTCGCGGCGCTGGGCGACTTCGAGACCTGCGGACGGCTGCTCCGGGAAGGCAACCCCAGCCTGCAGAAGGGCATTCCCTGGCGGTCCGACCTGGCCCTGGCCAACCTGCGGATCGGGAAGGCCCGCACCGCCCGGGAGTGGGCCGAGGAACAGCTGCGGCTGCCCGGAGGACACAGTTCCAGGGCCCGGGCGATGGCGCTTCGCCTGCTGGCCGCGACCTGCAAGCCGCACCGCCGGGCCTCCCTGCTGCGCGAGTCGATCGACCTGCTCAAGGCGTGCGGCGACCGGTACGCGCTGGCCCAGGCGTACGCCGACCTGTCCGCGGCGCACTACGAACTCGGCGAGTACGCCCGGGCCCGGCTGGTGGCACGGCAGGCGGCACGGGAGGCCGAGGCCTGCCGCATCGAGTCACCGGTCGACGCGCACCTGCTGGAGGACCCGGTACGGACCGACGGCGCCGAGTCCGACGCCGGCCCGGCCATCCTGAGCGACGCGGAGTGCCGGGTCGCCGGACTGGCCGCGCTCGGGTACACCAACCGCGAGATAAGCGCCCGCCTGCACGTCACGATCAGCACGGTGGAGCAGCACCTCACCCGGGTCTACCGCAAGCTGAACGTGGCCAACCGTTCGGAGCTGCCGTCGAAGATGCTGGACCACCGCATACCGAAGCTGTCGGACCGCTGGGCCAGCACCCACTCGTCCGCCGGCTGAGCCGTCCGGGCGCCTCTCGTCCACGGATCACCGCAACCGAACGCGGCCCCACCGAAGAGATCTCCGGTGGGGCCGCGTCCTGTCGGGCACGTGCCTTCAGCTCATGCCCTGTGCCTCAGCTGAAGCTGCCCAGTTCGTCGTCCAGGATGCCGAACAGCTCGTCGGCCGTGGCCGTCTCCAGTCCCGTCTCCCCGGTGGGGCCGGTGCCGTTCTCCCGCCACTCGCCGGTGCCGTCCCAGCGCGCGCTCAGGGTGCGCAGCCGGGCGGCCACCCGGGCCCGCTGCTCCTCGTCCAGCGCGGCCGAGTCCAGCGCCGCGCCCAACAGCGTCTCCAGGCGCACCACTTCGGCCTCGAGGTCGACCAGGTCGCCGGAGGTGTCCCCGCCCAGTTCCTCGAAGAGGTGCCGGGCGAGGGCCTCGGAGGTCGGGTAGTCGAAGGTGAGGGTGGTGGACAGCCGCAGGCCGGTGTCGGCGCTGAGCCGGTTGCGCAGGTCCAGGGCGGCGAGCGAGTCCACGCCCAGGTCGCCCAGGGAGCGCTGCGGGTCGACCGCGCTGCCGGAGCCGTGCCCGAGGACGTCGGCGACGTGCCCGCACACCGTCTCCACGAGCAGTCGCAAGGCGTCGGCGGTGCCCAGCCGGTCCAGCCGCCGCGGCAGCGGCTCGACGGCCGCCGGTGCCTCGGTGACCGCCGCCCGGGCGGTGCGGCGTGCGGCCGCCGGGGCGAGGCCTCGAACCAGGGCGGGGGCGTCGGCGGTGACATGGACCCGGACCGGGAGCAGCAGGGCGCGGTCGGTGGCCGGGGCGCCCGCCTCGGTGAGAGCCCGGTCGAACAGGTCCAGCGCGCGGTCGGCGGGCAGCGGCAGGATGCCGTCGCGGGCCAGCCGGCGCAGCTCCGTCTCACCGAGACCGGCCGCCATGCCCTCCCCGGTGTCCCACAGTCCCCAGCCCAGCGAGAGGGCCGGCAGCCCCTCGGCGCGGCGCCGCGCGGCGAGGGCGTCCAGGAAGGCGTTCCCTGCGGCGTAGTTGGACTGCCCCGCCGCGCCGAGGGTGCCGGCGGCGGAGGAGAAGAGGACGAACGCGGCGAGGCCGAGGTCGCGGGTCAGCTCGTGCAGGTGCCAGGCGGCGTCCGTCTTCGGGCGCATCACCGCCTCCAGCCGCTCGGGGGTGAGGTCGGTGAGCAGGCCGTCGTCCAGGACGCCGGCGGCGTGCACCACAGCGGTCAGCGGGTGCTCGGCCGGCACGGACGCCAGCAGGGCGTCGAGGGCGGCCCGGTCGGTGGCGTCGCAGGCGGCGACGGTCACCGTCGCGCCGAGGGCGGCCAGGTCCTCCAGGGTGCCGGGGTCGGGCAGCCGGCCGCCCCGGCCGGTCAGCAGCAGGTGGCGTACGCCGTGCCGGGTGACCAGGTGCCGGGCCAGCAGCCGGCCGAGGCTGCCGGTACCGCCGGTGACGAGCACGGTGCCGTCCGGATCCAGCGCGGTCGCCGGGCCGGGTTCCGCGTCCGTGGCCTCGGCCAGCTCCGGCACGTACACCGTGCCCGCCCGCAGGGCGAGTTCGGGTGCGCCGGTGGCGACGGCGGCCGGGAGGACGGCGGCCGAGGCCGGATCGTCGTCGGTGTCGACGAGCACGAACCGGCCGGGGTGCTCGACCGCCGCCGCCCGCACCATGCCCCAGAGCACGGCCTGCGCCGGATCGGGCACGGCGTCGGCGTGGACGGCGACGGCGGACCGGGTCACCACCACCAGCGGCGCGCCGTCCGGCACGTCGGCGAGGTCCCGCCGCAGTGCGGCGAGGGCCTGCGCGGCGGTCCGGCGGGCCAGCGTGGGCAGCTCGCCGCCGGGTCCGCCGTCCGTGGTCGCGGTGGGGGACGCGGAACCGTCCGCCGGGTCGGCGCCGGGCTCGCCGTCCGCCGTCGAGGTGACCGGGCGCGGCGCGGGCGTGGAACCGTGCGCCGGGTCGGTGCCGAAGGTTCCGTCCGCGGTCACGGTGAGGGTGCGTGGCGCGGGTGCCGGGCCGGTGAGGGTGAGCGGTAGTCCGGTCCAGCGGATTCGGAAGAGGTCACCGGGGGCGGGGGTGGCCGCGTTGAGCTGTTCGGTGGTGACCTGACGGACGCGCAGCGCGGTCACCTCGGCGACGGGGGCGCCCGTACCGTCGTACAGGCGCAGGGTCATGTGGTCGGTGCCGTGCGGGGTTAGGCGCAGTCGGACGGCCGTGGCGCCGGTGGCGTGCAGGGTGACGCCCTCCCAGGAGAAGGGCAGGGTCATCACGGTCGGGTCCTGGCCGTCGAACAGGTCGATGGCGTGCAGCGTGGAGTCGAGCAGCGCCGGGTGCAGTCCGAAGCCGTCGGCCGCGCCGGCGTCGGGCAGGGCGAGTTCGGCCCAGACCTCCTCGCCGAGCCGCCACGCGCCGCGCAGGCAGCGGAAGGAGGGGCCGTAGTGGTAGCCCTGTTCGGCGAGGTGGTCGTAGGTGCCGGTGACGTCCACGGGTACGGCTCCGGCGGGCGGCCAGTCGGTGACCGGGGCCGGTTCCGGGGCGGTGTGCGGGGCGAGGACGCCGGTGGCGTGCCGGGTCCACTCCCCGTCCGCGCCCTCGGGCCGGGCGTGCACGGTCAGCCGCCGGCGCCCGTCGTCGTCGGGGGCCGCGGTGGCCACCTGGAGGTGGACGGCGCCCCGCTCGGGCAGGACCAGCGGGCGTTCCAGGGTGAGTTCCTCCACGCGCGGGCAGTGTGTGCGGTCGCCGGCCTGGACGGCCAGTTCGACGAAGGCGCTGCCCGGGACGAGGACGACACCGGCCACGGCGTGGTCCGCGAGCCACGGGTGGGTGGCGAGGGACAGCCGGCCGGTCAGGGCCACCCGGTCGTCGCCGGCCAGATCCAGGGCGGCGCCGAGCATCGGGTGCCCGGCCGGTGCCTGGCCCAGTCCCCCGGCGTCGGTGACCGCGCCGGGCTCGTCGTCCAGCCACAGCCGCCGCCGCTGGAAGGGGTAGGTCGGCAGATCGGTGCGGCGGGCGCCGGTACCGGCGAAGACCCGCTGCCAGTCCACGGTCACGCCCCGCACGTGGGCGGCGCCGAGCAGCGTCGCGAAGGTCTGCTCCTCGTCGCGGTCACGGCGCAGCGCGGGGACGAACGCCGACCGTTCGGCGTCGGCGACGGCCTGCGCGCCCATGGCCGTCAGGACGGCGTCGGGGCCGAGTTCGAGGAAGGTGCGCACGCCGTCGGCCTCCAGCGCCCGGACGCCGTCGCCGAAGCGGACCGCCTCGCGGACGTGCCGGACCCAGTACTCGGGCGCGCACAGCTCGTCCTCGCCCGCGCGTACGCCGGTCACGTTGGAGACGACGGGGATCGCGGGCGGCGCGTACCGCAGCTCGCGGGCCGTCTTCTCGAACTCCGCCAGCATCGGGTCCATCAGCGGGGAGTGGAAGGCGTGGCTGACCCGCAGCCGCTTGGTGCGCCGGCCGGAGAAGGCCTCCGCGACGGCGGTGACGGCGGTCTCGGTGCCCGAGACGACGACGGCGCGGGGCCCGTTGACGGCGGCGACGGACACCTCGGGGCCGAGGTGCGCGAGCACCTCCTCCTCGGTGGCGTCGACGGCCAGCATCGCGCCGCCGGCGGGCAGCGCCTGCATCAGCCGACCGCGCGCGGCGACCAGCCGGGCGGCGTCCGCCAGGTCCCAGACGCCGGCGACGTGCGCGGCCGTCAGTTCGCCGATGGAGTGCCCGGCGAGCCAGTCGGGCCGTACGCCGGAGGACTCCAGCAGCCGGTACAGAGCGGTCTCGACGGCGAACAGGGCGCACTGCGTGTAGAGGGTGTGGTCGAGCAGGCCCGCGTCCTCGGTGCCGGGCTCGGCCCACATCACGTCCCGCAGCGGGCGGTCGAGGTGGGCGTCGAGCGCCTGGCAGGCCTCGTCGAGGGCCTGCCGGAAGGCCGGGTGGGCGGCGTACAGGGCGCGGCCCATGCCGGGGCGCTGGGCGCCCTGGCCGGTGAAGAGGAAGGCGACCTTGCCGTCGGCGGTACGGCCGCGGACCACGGTGTCGGAGGCCGTGCCGTCGGTCAGCGCGGCGAGTCCGGCGAGGAGTTCGTCCCGGTCCCGGGCGACGACGGCGGCCCGGTGGGTGAGGGCGGCGCGGCCCGTGGCCAGGGAGCGGGCGAGGTCGGAAAGGGGCCGGTCGGCGACCGCGCGCAGCCGTGCGGCCTGCGCGGCCAGTGCCTCGGGGGTGGCGCCGGAGATCACGAGGGGCAGCAGCGGGGCCGGTGTCGCGTCCGTGTCCGGCGCGGGCTCCTCGGCCGGGGCCTCCTCGATGATGGCGTGGGCGTTGGTGCCGCTGATGCCGAAGGAGGACACACCGGCCCGGCGCGGACGGTCGGTCCGGGGCCAGGGCTGTTCCTCC